>NZ_JBDJAF010000001.1:1977305-2113438 GCF_039652555.1 Parafrigoribacterium mesophilum | reverse complement strand
CGCCACCGGCGGGCCACTGGACTTGGGTCGCACCCGGCGCCTGTTCGACGACCGGCAACACGAAGCCCTCGCCATCAGAGACGGCGGCTGCCTCTGGCCCGACTGCGGACAACCACCCCTGATGACCGAGGCCCACCACACCAACGAATACGACCGCGACCATGGCAACACCGATATCGCCGACGGGGTCTGCCTCTGCCGATTCCACCACCTCACCCTGCACAACAACGGCTGGCGAATCACCCGAGTAGGCAGCAACTACTGGCTCATCCCACCACCAGGCCTCGACCCCGAACAGACACCCATCCCACTACAGAGCAAAAGCCTGCTCATCCGCAAACTACGGCAATCCCGGCGATCGAGCTCCGTCGAAACCTCGCACGGGCTCGACCACCGGTCTACCCGATGATCGAGCCGTCGAAGTCACAGAAGGTTACCTACGCGGGTGACGACGGGGTCGACCACCAGGTACCGGTGGCCGACCCCCATCGAGACCCTAGTTGTAGGTACCCGGCGTCGGCGTGTTGAAGTCGCCCGAGGTGAAGCTGTCGAAGTCGACGAAGCTCAGGTCGGCTTCGTTGAACGTCGCATCCTCGGTGAAGATGCGGTTCGGGTAACGCTCCGACTTCGCCTCCTCGGTGGCCTCCACAGCCACGTTGCGGTACTTCGGCAGGCCGGTCCCGGCCGGGATCAGCTTTCCAATGATCACGTTCTCCTTGAGGCCAACCAGCGGGTCGGACTTGCCCTCCATGGCCGCCTGGGTGAGCACCCGGGTGGTCTCCTGGAACGACGCGGCCGATAGCCACGACTCGGTGGCCAGGGATGCCTTGGTGATGCCCAAGACCTCCTGGCGGGCCGAGGCGGTGCGCTTGCCCTCGGTGAGCGCGGCACGGTTCAGCTCGTTGTACTTCATCCGGTCGACCAGTTCGCCGGGCAGCAGCGCCGTGTCGCCGTGGTCCACCACGGTCACCTTGCGCAGCATCTGGCGAACGATGACCTCGATGTGCTTGTCGTGAATCGGCACACCCTGCGAGCGGTACACGCCCTGCACTCCGCCGACGAGGTGCTCCTGCACCGCCCGAACACCGCGGACCCGCAGGACTTCCTTTGGATCCACCGCGCCGACGTGCAACTGCTGACCGAGTTCGACGTGCTCGCCGTCCTCGATGAGAAGGGTCGCGCGCCGCAACACCGGGTAGGCGATCGGCTCGTCGCCGTTGTCCGGAGTGAGAATCAGCTTGCGGCTACGATCGGTGTCCTCGATCGTGATCCGGCCCGCGGCCTCGGCGATCGGGGAGGCACCCTTGGGGGTACGCGCCTCGAACAGCTCGGTGACGCGCGGCAGACCCTGGGTGATGTCGTCAGCGGATGCCACACCACCGGTGTGGAAGGTACGCATGGTCAGCTGGGTGCCGGGCTCGCCGATCGACTGGGCGGCGATGATGCCGACCGCCTCGCCGATGTCCACGAGCTTGCCGGTCGCGAGCGACCGGCCGTAGCAGGTGGCGCACACGCCGACTGCGGACTCGCAGGTGAGCACGGAGCGCACCTTGGCGTGGGTCACGCCGGACTTGATCAGCTTGTCGATCATCACGTCGCCGATGTCGTCGCCAGCACGGGCAACCACGTTGCCGGAGGCGTCGACCGCGTCCTCGGCGAGGCTGCGCGCGTACAGCGAGTTCTCGATGTTCGCGTCCCGGGTGAGTACGCCCAGCGCGTTCGGTGCGGCGACCGGCAGGTCCAGGCCACGAGTCGTGCCGCAGTCGTGTTCGCGGATGATGACATCCTGCGACACGTCCACGAGACGACGGGTGAGGTATCCGGAGTCCGCCGTGCGCAGCGCGGTGTCGGCCAGACCCTTGCGGGCGCCGTGGGTGGCGATGAAGTACTCGGCCACGGACAGGCCCTCACGGTAGCTCGAGATGATCGGGCGCGGGATGATCTCACCCTTCGGGTTCGACACCAAGCCTCGCATACCGGCGATTTGACGAACTTGCATCCAGTTACCGCGGGCACCGGAGGTGACCATGCGGTTGATGTTGTTGTTTGTCGGCATGTTGTCTTCCATCGCCCGAGCAACCTCGGCGGTGGCCTTGTTCCAGATCTCGATGAGCTCCTGGCGACGCTCGGCGTCGGTGGTGAGGCCCTTCTCGAACTGGGTCTGCACCTTGTCGGCCTGCTTCTCGTAGCCTTCGATGATGGTCCGCTTGTTCGGCGGGGTCAGCACGTCGGAGAGCGCGATGGTGACGCCGGAACGGGTCGCCCAGTGGAATCCGGCATCTTTCACGCGGTCGAGCGTTGCCGCCACTTCCACCTTCGGGTACCGCTCGGCCAGGTCGTTGACGATCGCGGACAGCTTGCCCTTGTCCGCCACGGCCTCCACGTACGGGTAGTCCGCTGGCAGCGTCTCGTTGAAGATCGCCCGTCCCAGGGTGGTCTCCAGCAGGTACGGCTTCTCGGGGTCGAAGCCCTCCGGCTCCTCCCCTTCGGCGAAGGCGATGCCGGTCAGACGGATGCGCACCTTGGCGTTGAGGTCCAGCGTGTGCTGGTCGAACGCCATGATGGCCTCGGCGATGGAGCCGAACGCGCGGCCCTCGCCGACGACATCCTTCTTCAGGGTCGTGATGTGGTGCAGGCCGATGATCATGTCCTGCGTCGGCAGGGTGACCGGGCGGCCGTCGGACGGCTTCAGGATGTTGTTCGACGCGAGCATCAGGATGCGCGCCTCGGCCTGGGCCTCGACCGACAGCGGCAGGTGCACGGCCATCTGGTCGCCGTCGAAGTCGGCGTTGAACGCGGCACAAGCCAGCGGGTGCAGCTGGATGGCCTTGCCCTCGACCAGTTGCGGCTCGAACGCCTGGATGCCCAGCCGGTGCAGGGTCGGTGCACGGTTCAGCAGCACCGGGCGCTCGCGAATGATCTCCTCGAGCACGTCCCAGACCTGCGGACGCATCCGCTCGACCATGCGCTTGGCGCTCTTGATGTTCTGCGCGTGGCTCAGGTCGATGAGGCGCTTGATGACGAACGGCTTGAACAGCTCGAGCGCCATCTCCTTGGGCAGGCCGCACTGGTGCAGCTTGAGTTGCGGGCCGACCACGATGACCGAGCGGCCCGAGTAGTCCACGCGCTTGCCGAGCAGGTTCTGGCGGAACCGGCCCTGTTTGCCCTTGAGCATGTCGCTCAAAGACTTCAGCGCGCGGTTGCCGGTACCGGTGACCGGGCGGCCGCGGCGGCCGTTGTCGAACAGCGCGTCGACGGCCTCCTGCAGCATCCGCTTCTCGTTGTTCACGATGATCTCCGGCGCGCCCAAGTCGAGCAGGCGGCGCAGGCGGTTATTGCGGTTGATCACGCGGCGGTACAGGTCGTTGAGGTCCGAGGTGGCGAACCGGCCGCCGTCCAGCTGCACCATCGGGCGCAGCTCCGGCGGGATCACCGGGACGACCTCGAGCACCATGGCGGCCGGCGAGTTGCCGGTCTGCAGGAACGAGTTGACGACCCGCAGGCGCTTGATCGCGCGGATCTTCTTCTGGCCCTTGCCCGCCGAGATCTGCTCGTGCAGGTTGTCGCTCTCGGCCTGCAGGTCGAAGGCCTGCAGCCGCTTCTGGATGGCCTCGGCGCCCATGAACGCCTCGAAGTAGATGCCGAACCGGTCCTGCAGCTCGTGGAAGACGGAGTCCTCGGCCTTCAGGTCGCCGACCTTGAGGCTCTTGAAGTCGTCCCAGACCCGCTCGAGTTGGGCGATCTGCTCGTCGAAGGACTTGCGGAGGTGACCCATCTCCTTCTCGGCGCCGTCCTTGGTGCGGCGCTTCTGGTCGCTCTTGGCGCCCTCTTCTTCCAGGGCGGCCAGGTCGAGCTCGAGCTTCTGCATCCGCTCGGCGATGCGGGAATCGCGCTGGTTCTCCAGCTCCTTCATCTCCAGGCGGATCTCGTTCTCCAGTCCTGGCAGGTCTTCGTGGCGGCCTTCTTCATCCACCGAGATGACCATGTACGCGGCGAAGTAGATGACCTTTTCGAGGTCTTTCGGCGCCATGTCGAGCAGGTAGCCGAGGCGGGACGGCACACCCTTGAAGTACCAGATGTGGGTGACCGGGGCGGCCAGTTCGATGTGGCCCATGCGCTCGCGGCGCACGGAGGACTTGGTGACCTCCACGCCGCAGCGCTCGCACACGATGCCCTTGAAGCGCACCCGCTTGTACTTGCCGCAGGAGCACTCCCAGTCGCGGGACGGTCCGAAGATCTGCTCGCCGAACAGGCCGTCCTTCTCCGGCTTCAGGGTGCGGTAGTTGATCGTCTCGGGCTTCTTGACCTCACCGTGGGACCAACGACGGATGTCCTCCGCCGTGGCGAGGCCGATCCTCAACTCGTCAAAAGTAGTTACGTCGAGCAATGTTTCTCTCTCTCGTGGAAAGTAAGTGTCTTTAGTTTGTGAGGATGCGGGTTAGATCTCGTCGACCGACGAGGACTCGAACCGGGAGGAAATGTTGATGCCGAGCTCTTCCGCGGCGCGGTAGACCTCGTCATCCGTGTCGCGCAGGCTGACCGCCTGGCCGTCCGAGGACAGCACCTCGACGTTCAGGCACAGCGATTGCATTTCCTTGATGAGCACCTTGAAGGACTCCGGGATACCCGGCTCCTGGATGTTCTCGCCCTTGACGATGGCCTCGTACACCTTGACCCGACCCAGGATGTCGTCCGACTTGATCGTCAGCAACTCCTGCAGCGCATAGGCGGCACCGTAGGCCTCCAGGGCCCAGACCTCCATCTCGCCGAACCGCTGCCCGCCGAACTGCGCCTTGCCGCCCAGGGGCTGCTGCGTGATCATCGAGTAGGGGCCGGTGGAGCGGGCGTGAATCTTGTCGTCGACCAGGTGGTGGAGCTTCAGGATGTACATGTAACCCACCGACACCGGCTGCGGGAACGGTTCGCCACTGCGGCCGTCGAACAGCTGGGTCTTGCCGGAGGCGCCGATCAGCCGGTCGCCATCCCTCGTCACGTTGGTGGAGTCGAGCAGACCTGCGATCTCCTCCTCGAACGCGCCGTCGAACACCGGGGTGGCGATCTTCGTGCCGGGCTCGGCGTGCAGCGCGGCCTTCGGGATCTTCTCGGCCCATTTCGGCTTGCCCTTGACGTCCCAGCCCTGCTTGGCCGCCCAGCCCAAGTGGATCTCCAGCACTTGGCCGAAATTCATCCGGCCGGGCACGCCCAGCGGGTTCAGGATGATGTCCACCGGGGTGCCGTCCGCGAGGAACGGCATGTCCTCCACCGGGAGGATCTTGGAGATGACGCCCTTGTTGCCGTGACGGCCGGAGAGCTTGTCGCCCTCCTTGATCTTGCGCTTCTGGGCGATGAACACGGTGACGCGCTGGTTGACGCCGGAGCCGAGCTCGTCGTCGCCATCCTGCGAGTCGAACACCTTAACGCCGATGATCGTGCCGCGCTCGCCGTGCGGGACCTTGAGGCTGGTGTCGCGCACCTCGCGGCTCTTCTCGTTGAAGATCGCGCGCAACAGGCGCTCCTCGGCACTGAGCTCGGTCTCGCCCTTCGGGGTGACCTTACCGACCAGGATGTCGCCGGGGCGAACCTCGGCACCAATGCGGATGATGCCGCGCTCGTCCAGGTCGGCCAGCAGTTCCGGGCTGACGTTGGGCAGGTCGCGGGTGATCTCTTCCTTGCCCAGCTTGGTGTCGCGGGCATCCACTTCGTACTCTTCGATGTGGATTGAGGACAGCACGTCGTTCTTCACCAGGTTCTGGTTCAGGATGATCGCGTCCTCGTAGTTGAGGCCCTCCCAGGGCATGAACGCCACGAGGAGGTTCTTGCCGAGCGCGAGTTCGCCGTTTTCGGTGGCCGGGCCATCCGCGATGACCTCGCCGACTTCCAGCCGGTCGCCCGCGTTGACGATCACGCGGTGGTTGTAGCTGGTGCCCTGGTTGGAGCGGTCGAACTTGCGCAGGAAGTAGTCCTGCGTGCCGCCCTCGTCCAGCTGCACCGTGACGACCTCGGCAGAAACCTCGGACACGACGCCGGCCTTCTCGGCCACCACCACGTCACCGGCGTCGATGGCCGCGTAGCCTTCCATTCCGGTGCCGACGACGGGGCTCTCGCTCATCAGCAACGGCACCGCCTGGCGCTGCATGTTCGCTCCCATCAGGGCGCGGTTCGCGTCGTCATGCTCGAGGAACGGGATCAGGGAGGTCGCGACCGACACCATCTGGCGCGGCGACACGTCCATGTAGCCGATCTCCTCGGTGAGGAACAGGTCGACCTCGCCACCCTTCTTACGAGCCAGCACGCGGGGCTCGGCGAAGCGGAAGTCGTCGGTGAGCGGCGCGTTGGCCTGGGCGACGACGAACTCGTCTTCCTCGCTTGCGGTGAGGTAGTCGATGGTCGTGGAGACCACGCCGTCGATGACCCGGCGGTACGGGGTCTCGATGAAGCCGAACGAGTTGATCCGGGCGAACGAGGCGAGGGATCCGATCAGACCGATGTTGGGGCCTTCAGGGGTTTCGATCGGGCACATGCGGCCGTAGTGGCTGGGGTGCACGTCGCGCACCTCGACGCCGGCGCGCTCGCGGGACAGGCCGCCGGGGCCCAGGGCGGACAGGCGCCGCTTGTGGGTCAGACCGGCCAGCGGGTTGTTCTGGTCCATGAACTGAGAGAGCTGAGAAGTGCCGAAGAACTCCTTGATCGCGGCGACGACGGGGCGCACGTTGATCAGGGTCTGCGGGGTGATCGCCTCGATGTCCTGGGTGGTCATCCGCTCGCGCACGACGCGCTCCATGCGGGACAGGCCGGTGCGCACCTGGTTCTGGATGAGCTCGCCGACCGCGCGGATGCGGCGGTTTCCGAAGTGGTCGATGTCGTCGACATCCAGGCGCAGCTCGACGGGCTTACCGTCGCGCACGCCGGGCAGCGTCTTCTGCTCGTTGTGCAGGGCGACCAGGTACTTGATCGTGGCGAGGATGTCTTCGCGGCTGAGCACGGAACTGCCCAGGGGTGCATCGATTCCCAGCTTGCGGTTGATCTTGTACCGGCCGACCTTGGCGAGGTCGTAGCGCTTGGAGTTGAAGTAGAAGTTGTCCAACAGGGCGCGGGCGGCCTCGGCAGCCACCTGCTCGCCCGGGCGAAGCTTGCGGTAGATGTCCTTGAGTGCCTCCTCCTTGGTGAGGATGGAATCCTTCTCCAGGGTGGCCTCGATCGACGCGTAGCCCTTGAACTCCTCGAGGATCTCCTCGCTGGTCAGTCCCAGCGCCTTGAGGAACACGGTGACGGACTGCTTGCGTTTGCGGTCGATGCGCACGCCGACCTGGTCGCGCTTGTCGATCTCGAACTCGAGCCAGGCGCCGCGGCTCGGGATGATGCGGGCCGAGTAGATGTCCTTGTCGGACGTCTTCTCCGGGGTGCGGTCGAAGTACACGCCCGGGGAACGGACCAGCTGGGAGACCACGACGCGCTCGGTGCCGTTGATGATGAACGTGCCCTTGGGGGTCATCAGCGGGAAGTCGCCCATGAACACCGTCTGGGTCTTGATCTCACCGGTGAGGTGGTTCATGAACTCGGCCTCGACGTACAGGGGTGCGGAGTAGGTCTTGTTCTTCTCCTTGCACTCGTCCATCGAGTACTTGGTTTCCTCGAGGAACGGGTTGGTGAAGGAGAGTTGCATGGTCTCACCAAGGTCCTCGATCGGAGAGATCTCTTCGAAGATCTCCTCGAGGCCAGTGTGAGCGGGCAGATCCTGGCGACCGTCGGCCTTCGCCTGTGCGGCGCGGGCCTTCCAGAGGTCGTTCCCGACGAGCCAGTCGAAGCTCTCGGTCTGCAAGGCGAGCAGATCGGGGACGGTCAGCGTGTCAGTGATCTTGGCAAAGGAAAGACGCCCGGCAGAGCGACCGTTTTTCACCTTTCCCGTTGTTGTCGAATTCGTGGTGGATGCGTTGCGCGCAACAGCCAAGGAAATAACCTCCGGTGGCTTAACAGCCGGTTACAGTCGGTGATGTCGGTTTTGTAGGATGGGCTCACCAGAAACTCCATAGGGATGTGTCAGCGGATTTTCGGTCCAGACACGCGCAGCCGACCGCAATATGAAGGCATAGATATTCTGGGAGCGCAAAGAACAACTATAGGACCCTTTTGGGGACTTGTCCAGCGCGAATCTTGACCTCTTTCAGTATTTCGGCTATAAGCATCCGCTCGGCTGGCCGATACTGCACCGGCTCCGATGCGGCGAGCGCGGCAACGCTGCAGTGCGTTCCCGGATTGCGGCATGATCGGAGGGTGAACCAGCCCGCGCTCCCACCGTCGGTGGTGCTCAAGCTGAGCGGATACCGCGCAACGATCGAACCGGACCGGTGGATGCACGGCAGCTTCACTCTCGTTGTGGACGGCACACCCCAGTCGCACGTGAACCTCGAGGATCCGACGGTGGTGTTCTTCGAGTACATCCAGCGGATGGTGCACGTGATCGACGAGCTGGCGACGCCCGGCGAGGCGATCACCGCCGTACATCTGGGTGCCGGCGCGCTCACCCTGCCGCGGTACATCGAGGCGACCCGGCCCGGTTCGCGCCAGCAGGTGATCGAGCTCGAGCGGGACCTGGTCGAGCTGGTGCGGGACACGTTGCCGTGGCAACGCGGCGCATCGATCCGGATCCGGTACGGCGATGCCCGGGACGTGGTGGCCCGGCTTCCCGGCGGGTTGCGCGGCTCGGCGGACCTGCTCGTGATCGACATCTTCAACGGTGCCCGCACGCCAGCCCACGTGACCAGCGTCGAGTTCTACCGGTCCGCGGTGGCGCTGCTGAAGGCATCCGGAGTGGTGTTGGTCAACATCGCCGACGGGCCGGGCCTCGCCTTCGGGCGCGGTCAGGCCGCCACTCTGCTGGCGGCCGTCGAACACGTCGCCGTGCTGGCGGAGGCGCAAATCCTCAAAGGCCGCCGCTACGGCAACCTTGTGTTGGTTGGCTCGGCGCAGCCGCTGCCGCTGGACTGGATGCCGCGGCTGCTGGCCGCTGGCCCGCATCCGGCCAAGGTGGTTACCGGGCAGGAGCTGACGAACTGGATTGCAGGCGCGCCCATTGTCACCGATGCCACGGCGGTCCCGTCGCCACCGCCGGCCAGGAGCGTGTTCCAAACCAGGCCCGGCCACAGCTGATCGCGCCGCCCGGCATCATTCGGGAAGCCTCGTCCCTTTCATCATTCAGGCTTTCATCATTCAGGCTTTCATCATTCAGGAGGGTGCGGGACTGAAGTGGCCGCCGTGGCTGTTGATGTCCCGGAATGGCAACAATCGCCCCGCCGACCCCATAACCTCCTGAATAATGGCAATCTCCTCAATGGGGCAGCAGTGGCGGGAGGTGGAGCGTGCGGGTGCCGATCATGGCGGCAGCGGCCGGGCTGCTCACCCTGACGCTGGCCGGATGCTCGCCAGGCGCGCCTGCGCCGGTGCCGTCCGCCACGCCGCAGCCGAGCGCATCCGCGAGCCCAACGGGAAGCCCCGGCACAGCCGGCCCGGTGCAGCCGGTCGGCGAGCCGACCGTGATCGCCTCCGGATTGACGACACCGTGGTCGATTCTGCGGCTGGATGCGCGCTTCACGGCGGCCGACGACAACGGCAGCGCCTCCACCCTGATCAGCCAGCGCGACGACGGCGTGATCAAGGAGCTCACCGCATCCGGACAGCTGCGCGACGCCGGCACTGTGTCGGGCGTCGTGCACGCCGGCGAGGGCGGACTGCTCGGCATCGAGGCGTGGTACGAGGGAGAGACGACCTGGGTCTACGCCTACTACACCAGCGCCACCGACAACCGGATCGTGCGGATGACGCTGAACGGCACCCCGGGTAACTACTCGCTGGGCGCGCAGCAGGACATCCTCACCGGTCTGGCCAAGGCCGGCAATCACGACGGCGGGCGGATCAAGATCGGCCCGGACAAACACCTGTACGCCACGGTCGGCGATGCCGGGCGGGGTTCCCGCGCCCAGGACAAGAACTCGCTGAACGGGAAAATCCTGCGGATGAACCTGGATGGCAGCGTGCCGGACGACAACCCGTTCCCGGGCTCGCTGGTCTACACGTTGGGGCACCGCAACCCGCAGGGCATCGCCTGGGATTCGCAGGGGCGGATGTGGGCATCCGAGTTCGGCCAGAACACCTGGGACGAACTGAACATCATCTCCCCCGGCCAGAATTACGGCTGGCCGATCCACGAGGGCATCGCGGATGCCGACGGGTACGTCAACCCGGTGCACCAATGGACCACGGCCGAGGCGAGTCCGAGCGGCCTGGCCACCGTGAACGACAGCCTGTTCCTGGCCGCGTTGCGCGGCCAGCGGCTCTGGGCGATCTACCCGAAGGCCGAGTCGGTGGAGGCGGTGAGCTGGTTCGAGGGCCACTACGGTCGGCTTCGGGATGCCGTGCCAGGGCCGAACGGCACACTGTGGGTCCTGACAAACAATACGGATGGCCGCGGCAGCCCGCGCCAAGGCGACGACCGGCTGCTTGAGATCCGACTCGGCGGCCTGCAGGAGGGTTAACCTGTTCTTCAGACAGATCGGGGCCGCGTGAGCATCATCCTGGGCTATGACCCAACCACCCTTCGGGAGAAGGTGGACCTGGCCGCCGCCGGTGCGCGGCTGGACGAGTTGGGTGACCAGCGCAGCACCGCCGCGATCAACGAGAAGGTCGACCTGCTGCGCCTGGTCGGACGCCTCGACGAGGCCTGGGACATGGCCAACCTGGCGCTGCGGCAGGCCCGATTCTCCGGCGATCGGGAGCAACTGTGCCTGGCGCGCATCCGCAGGGCCATCGCAGGGCAGGCGCTCGGCAAGCTCGACCAGGCCCTCATCGATCTGACCTCGTGCGCGACCGAGGCCAGGGACCACGACTGGGCCAGCGTTGAGGCGTGCGCGCTGCAACATCGCGGACGCGTGCACTTCGATATGGCCGACTACCCGGCCGCTCTGATGGACTTCCGCACCGCCGCCACGATCCGCACCCGGATCGGTGCGCCGGCCAGTCACATCGAGAGCTCGATGGTGGCCATCGCGGTCGCGGAGTCGTTCGTCGACGCGTAACGGATGCCGCGGCGGCGCATCCGCCTCTCCTCCCCCACGCCCAGGCCCCGGCAGTTTTCCCGCACCCGCGGCCCGCCGCCGATCCGGGTCAGCCGTGCGGGTTAGTCTCAAACTCGTGAAGGACCTCAAGTACATCGGCCTGCTGCTGTTCGACGGCGTGGAAGAGCTCGACGCCGTCGGCCCGTGGGAGGTCATCAGCTGGTGGACCCGCAACCACCCGGAAGACGGCTACCGCATCATCACCGTCGCCGACGACCTCGGCGCGGTGACCTGCGCCCAGGGACTGCGGATGCTGCCCGAGAACCGGTTGGACCAATCGCCCGCGTTCGAGGTGCTCATCTACCCCGGTGGCCGCGGCACCCGCGCCCACCTCACCGATCGGGTCAGGCTGGATTGGGTGCGTGCTCAACGTGCGAGCGTGCCGCTGATGACCAGCGTGTGCACCGGAGCCCTGGTGTACGCCGCCGCGGGCATTCTGCACGAACGCCCCGCCACCACTCATTGGGGGTCGCTCGACCTGCTGTCCTCGCTGGACCCGACGATCACGGTGCGGCCCGACGACCGTTTCGTCGACGACGGCGACACCATCACCTCCTCGGGTGTCTCGGCCGGAATCGACATGGCGCTGCACCTGGTATCGCGCCTGGCCGGTCCGGATCGGGGCCGCGAGGCCAGGCGAGGCATCCAATACGATCCGCCGGCGGCCAGTACGAAGGAGCCGTGATGGCGGAGCTGACGCGCGTGCGGCGGTGGGCGGATGCGCTGATCGCGTTGCACCTGGATCCTGCGGTGTGGAGTTTCAGCTTCGACAACGCGAAGACCCGAGCCGGGCTGTGCAACTACACCGCCAAACGCATCACGGTGTCCCGCTACCTGGCGGCCCGGTACGGAGACGACGAGATCCACCAGGTGCTGCTACACGAGGTGGCGCACGCGGTGGCCGGCTCCCGTGCCGGTCATGGTCCACGCTGGCGCGTGGTGGCGCGGGAGCTCGGCTACGAAGGCGCCCGGCTGCACCACGGCGCGATCGCCGATGAGTTGGCGCCGTGGGTGGGCACCTGCCCGGCCGGGCACGTGCATTACCGATACCGCAAACCGACCAGACAACTCGCCTGCGGCCGGTGTTCGCGCCGCTTCGACGCCGCCAACGCGATCGTGTGGCGCGAACGCGTGATCACCGCCGGCGCGCGGCGCTCCGCGGCCGCCCAGCGCAACCCGGTCTGAGCCGGCTTCGCGACAACTGTTCCCGTTCCGGCTGACTGTTCCCGTTGCGCGGGGCACATTTAGCCGGAACGGGAACAGTCATCGACAACTTCTACTTGCCCCCCGGTGCGACGACATCGGACAGATCCATCGCCTTCGTGATCAGGCCAAAGTCAAGCATCCGTTTTTGGAAGAATTCCAGCGACTTGACGTCGACCGCGGACTTCCACACCGGCAGATTCATCTTTTCCGCGGCCGCCGGCTGAACCTTGGTGAGGTTCGGCAGGTCCTTCCGGAACGCCGCCGGGTCCTTCGCGATGGCCGCGCCGGTCTTCTCCAGCGCGCGGCGGAACGCGTCGACGATCTTCTGGTTCGAGGCCAGATACTGCTTGGTGGTGACGTAGGTGCCGACCATGAGGCCGGGCATGGACTGAACGTACGGATGGATGATGGCCCGGTCGCCCGCGGCCAACCCCGTGGTGACGAACGGCTCGATCGGCATCGCCGCGTCAACCTGCTTGTTCGTGATCGCCGGGAGCATGTCGGGGAAGCCGAGCTCGATGAACTTGATCGCGCTGGTGTCCACTCCTTCGTTCTCCAGCGCCGCCCTGACGGTGATCTCGCTGACATTCTGCAGGGTATTGACCGCGATGGTCTTCCCGGCCAGATCCGCTGGGGTCTTGATGGGGCTGTCGGCCGGCACCAAGACAGCCGAGAAGTCCTTCTCCGGAACCTGGTCGGCACGGGTGCCGGCAGCGATGATGGTGAGCGGCAATCCCTTGTTCGCGGCGAGCAACACGCTCACCGCGTTGGACCCGGCAAACTCGTAGTTGCCGCCGATCACGCCGGGTATCGCGGCCGCGCCGCCTGCAGCGACATCCACTTTGACATCGAGGCCCTCGTCCTCGAAGAAGCCCTGGTCGACGCCGTATTGCATGAACGCCGACGGTGCCCCTGCCGTCTCGGCGACACTGATCTTCGTCATCGCGGCGGGGCCGGCGCTGCCGCCTTCGCTGGCCTTCGGGCTACTCGGGGTGCTGCTGCAGGCCGCCAGAAGCAGCGCTGATGCCAGAGCGGTACCGACGAGAAGTGACTTCTTCATGTGACGCCTCCATGGGCTCCTGCGTCATTCAGACTTTGAGATCAAGCAGTCTCGTGACATTTCCGTGGTAGATGGCCTCCCGCTGCGCGTCGGTGAGGTCCAGGCTCTCCAGGTTCGCGATCGTGGCCCGGATGTAACCGGGACCCTTCTGGGGATCGTACGGGGTGTCCGACGCGAACAGCACGTGATCGGTGCCGAAGAATCCGATGGAAGTCTGCATCGCATCCGCCGCACCGAACAACGCCGTGTCGGAGTAGAACATCTTGAAGTAATCGATGGGACGCTTGGTCAGCGGGTAGCCCTTGACATCGTCTTTCTGGCTGTCCGGCGTGCGGGCGCCCAACTGGTCCAGGCCGGGTCCGATCCGCCCGGCGAAATGCGGGATCCCCGCGCCGCCGTGGTGCATGAGGAACTTGATGTCCGGCCAACGCTCGAACACACCGGAGAAGACGATCCGTGCCATGAAGCTGGAGAGGTCGTACTCCCAGCCGAGCGCCCACCACAGTTCGAACCGGGAGCGCTCCTCGGTGGGATAGTCCGCCCAGGCGGACGTGCGGTTGGGATGCACCTGAATCATCTTGCCGGTGCTGGCCATCTTCTCGTAGAACGGGTCCAGTCGCGCCACGTCCATCGGGGCGCCCTTGATGTGGCAGGGGATCTGCACCCCGACCGCACCGAGGTCGTCGATGGCCCGGTCCACTTCCTCCAGCGCGGTATCCACGTCGTCGAGCGAGACCGCGGCGCAGAATCCGACGAACCGGTCCGGATGGTTCTGCACCAGCTCCGCCATCGCGTCATTGGCGATGCGTGCCATCTCGGCATTGCGCTGCGGATCGCCCAGATCCTCCATCGGCGGAGTGGTGAGATTGATGATCTGCTTGTAGTCACCGAACTCGTCCATCTGCCTGAAGCGCAGGTCCATGTCACGCAACGCCGGGATCCCGCCGGTGCGCTCCTGCAGGTTCTTCAGCGCCGGACTGTCGGCGATGGCGAAGAACCGCTGGGCATACGCCTCAGGCAAAACGTGACAGAACGCATCTATTTTCATTCGCTGAACTCCCGCAACGCTGAAGGAATCACTCTCGGACGTGACTGCACTGACTGCCCCAACACTATCATTGTGTCCATCCCAAGAACGGGCGAGGAGGCCGCGTGGACGTCGCGATTGTCGGAGCGGGGATCGGCGGACTGACCCTCGCGCTGGAACTTCACGACGCGGGAATACCATGCCGAGTGTACGAAGCGGTGCCGAGGCTCGCTCCGCTGGGCGTTGGTATCAACGTGCTGCCGCACGCATCCGCCCAATTGGGCAGATTGGGGCTTCTGGACGAGCTCGCGAAGCTGGCCGTGACCACTCGCGAGTCGGTATTTTTCAACCGATTCGGTCAACTCATCTACGCCGAGCCATGCGGCCGGTATGCCGGGTATGCGACGCCTCAATTCTCGATACACCGCGGCGACCTGCAGAAGGTGCTCGCGGATGCGGTTCTCGAACGACTGGGGCCGGATGCGATCGCGCTCGGGCACCGAATCACCGGATTCGAGCAGGACGACACCGGCGTGAACCTGGCTTTCGAATCGGATGCGGGGGAGCTCCTGCCGAGCGTGCGGGCCAGCGTCCTCATCGCGTGCGATGGGGTGCATTCCGTCGTCCGCCGTCACTTCTACCCCGACGAAGGCGAACCGCGCTATTCCGGAGTCAATACCTGGCGAGGTGTGACCAGGTGGCAGCCGATCCTTTCCGGCGCCAGCATGGTCAGGGCCGGCTGGCTGTCCAGCGGGAAGATGGTCATTTACCCGATCCGGGATTCTATCGACGCGCAGGGTCGCCAACTGGTCAACTGGCTGGCCGAAATCGAGACCGATCGGGAAGTGACGCGCGACTGGAACCGGCGCGGGGACATCGGCGACTTCATCCACTCGTTCGAGGACTGGCACTTCGACTGGCTGGACGTGCCTGCGATGATCCGGGCGGCCGACACCATCCTGGAGTACCCGATGGTCGACCAGCCTCCGCTGGACCGGTGGACCTTCGGCCGGGTCACGTTGCTCGGCGACGCGGCGCATCCGATGGTTCCGCGCGGCTCCAACGGCTCCGCGCAGGCGATACTGGATGCCCGGGAGTTGCGTCACCGGCTGCACGCCCTGGACGACCCGGCTGCCGCGCTTGAGGCCTACCAGCAGGTGCGTCTGCCGGCGACGGCGAAGGTGGTCAGCGCCAACCTCGAGGTGCCGCCGGACATCCTGTTGAAAGTGGTGCTCGACCGTACCGGCGATCAGCCGTTCGACCGGATCGAGGATGTGATCAGCCAAGACGAAATGCAGGAGATCTCGGAGCGGTACAAACGCATCGCCGGGTTTTCAAAGGAGACATTGGCCGCGAGTTAGCACCCTTGGCGAGTTAGCGCTGCTGGTCCGGCCCGAAATCCTGCCACTCGCGCGAACCGGGCATGTGGGAGGTATCGCCGAAGTCGATGATCGCCTGCTCTTCCATGCCGTCTTTGACCGCGCGCAACCCGTGGTTGCGGCCGACGCCGCTCTGTTTCATCCCGCCGAACGGCACCTCCATCGGCGAGGCGCCGACCCGGTGCACGTTGATGAAGACGTTGCCGGCCTGCAGTCTCCGTGCCACATCCCGCGCCCGGTCGACGTCGGCGGACCACACCGAGGCGGCCAAGCCGTACTCGGTGTCGTTGGCCTGGGCGACGGCCTCGTCGACACGGTCGAACGGGAGGATCGGGATGACCGGTCCGAACTGTTCGTCGGTGACCAACTGGTCGCGCGCACCGACGCCGGTCACGATACTGGGCAACATGAAGTAACCGTCGTCCCAGCCGGCGGGGTCGAGCTGATGCCCGACAACCCTCACCGAGGCTCCTCGTGATGTCGCCGCTTCCCGCAGCGCAAGCAGTCTGTCGAAGCCGGCCTTCGTGGTGAGCGGACCGATGGTAGAGCGTGAGTCGAGCCCGTCACCCACCACGATCCTTGACGCCGTCTCCGTGAACGCGTCGACGAAGTCACCATAGGCCGGGCGCTCGACATAGATCCGCTTGACGTTGTAGCAGATCTGGCCACTGGAGCTGAACACCGCGGCCATAAATTCCGACATCAGAGACTCGGAGATCTTGGTGTCCCCCAACACGATCGCCGGATCGTTTCCGCCCAGTTCCATGCCCAGGTTCTTCAGGTTGCCCGACGCGTTTCGCATGACGCTTTTTCCGGACTCGATGCTGCCGGTGAACGACAGCCGACGAATATCGGGATGCGCCGCGAGCGCCGCTCCCGCTTCCTCACCCACCCCTGGCACCGCCGACACCACGCCGGGCGGGAGCACCTCGGCGAGCAGTCGAAGCGTATCGCTGAGGGCGAGAGGCACTTCTTCTGGCAGCTTCACCACCACGGTGTTGCCGGCCAGCAGCGCCGGAGCCACAGCACCGAACGCCAGGTACACCGGCGTGTTCCACGGTGTGATGATTCCCACCGGTCCCACCGGCACGTGACGCAGCACCGCGTTGCCGCGGGAGGTGGCCACCGCCGCCTCACCCAACCGGTCGGTCTCCTCGGCCAGACTGGCGAAGTATCGCAGCATCATCGGCGCTCCGCCGACGTCAAGCCGCGATTCCCACAGCACCTTGCCCTGTTCGCGGGTGAGCAGCACCGAGCGAGCCGCCAAGCCCTCCTCGATCCGATCGGCCGCCCGCAGCATGTACTCGGCGCGTTCTGCCGCGGTCAGGGATGACCACCGGCCAAACGCGGCGACGGCGGCCGCGACGGCGAGGTCGACGTGGCGCGCCGTCCCGAGCGCGTACTCACCGACGATCTCATCGGTGCGCGCCGGATTGACCACCGGCGCAAAGTCACTGGGCACCTCCTCGCCCGCGATGAGCACCGGCGCCACCGGCGTCGTTGCCGCTGTGGTCTGGTCTGTCGTCGACTCCAACATGTCGTTTTCTTCCCTTCGTGCCTCGAGCGACTCTATGGAGCGAGCTGCTCGGTGTCCGTCATAACCTCGATCAGCACCGGATGCTCGAGATCCTTCGCGTCGTCCAGTGCACTCCGCAGATCCCGGAGCGAGTCGACCCGGGCGCCCGGCACGCCGAAGGCAGAGCTGACCTCGGCGATGTTGACTCCGGCGATGTCCGTGCCGGGATACTCACGGCGCTGCGCCGCTGTGCCGTTGTACCGCTGCAGTGCCGCCCCGACCGCCGCGTAACGCTGGTTGTTGATCACCACGTAGGTCACCGGGATGTTCCGCCGGCCGGCCGTCCACAGCGCGGGAATGCCGAACTGGAAGACTCCGTCACCGAGGACGGCGGCGACTCGGCGCTGCGGCAAGCCCATCTTGATGCCCAGCGCGGCGCCCATGCCCCAGCCGAGCGAGCCAGAACTGGACACGAAGTAGTCGTCGGAACAGTGTTGGTGGGCGCGCTGCTGCAACACGCCGCCGGCGGTTGTCGCGTCGCCAACGAGCGCGGCACCGCGCAGGGAGTCGGTAATCACGTCGATCACATCCGCCGCCTTCAGGGCGCCGGTACCCTCGTCCGGTTCCGGCCGTGTCGTCCGGGCAGGCATATCGACGTCGCGTTGCTGTCGCGGCAGCGCTGCGAGCAGCGCCCGCACAATGAGCCCCTGATCGCCCACGAGCCCCACATCGACCCCGTGGATCAGCGCGATCTGGCGCGCGTCCGTGTGCGACTGGATCACCTTGACTCCGGCCGGTATCTGCGCGCTGGTGGGTGGTTCGAACTCGTTGAACAGACGGGCTCCGAGGAACACGATCAGGTCGGCGGCGCGGACGAGCGGGTGGTTCGGCTCGTATTGCCCACCAAAGTTCGGATGATCCGTGGGGAATCCCGGGCGCTCCAGAGCGCGCCGGTCCTCGTGCAGGACAGGAACGCCGAGCAATTCGCTGAGGCGGACGAGATCTGCCACGGCACCGGATCGGGCGACCTCGCTGCCCGCGACGATCACCGGATGCGCCGACGCCGCGATCAGGTCGGCGGCGGCTCGGAGTGCCGGTTCGGACGGAACGGTGCGCGAATCGAAGGCGAACCTGCTGGTGTCGAGCGATGGCGCGTGGCTCGGTGCCTCCAGCAGGTCCTGGCTGAGCCCCACCCACACCGGGCCGGCTGGCTCGATCATGGCGGTGCGGAATGCCCGGTTGACGTCTTCGGCGATGCCTTCCGAGGTCAGCGACTGCCAGTCGTCCTTCACATACTGGTGCACGAAATCTCGCATCCGGCGGGCGGTGGTGAACCCGGCGCGCGACTGAATCGACCTGGGCTTGAGACCGTTCAACACCACGAGCGGCGAATAGGCCAACTGTGCTGCGGCCAAGTTGGCAAGACCGTTGGTGAGACCGCCATTGGCGTGAAGATAGACGACGCTGGGGGCGTGGGTCGCTCTGGACAGCCCGTCTGCGATCGAGACGGCAGTGCTTTCATGGGTGGTGAGAAACAACTCCATGTCGTTTCGATCCATCAGGGCGTCCAGGATCGCGGCCTCGGTGCTACCCGGGCAGCTGAACACCTGGGCCACCCCCCAGCCGGCAAGGACGTCGAGGAGATCGTCGGCAGCGGTCCGAGTCATGTGCCAATCCTTCCGTGGTGGTCGATCACCGCCGATTCCTATTCGGTCACTAGTTTCAAGAGCTGTGCGCGCAGTTTGCCGAACTCCTCTCCGGAGCGGGTGACCAGCTGGTTCCGCGGTCGCTCCAGCGGAACATCCATAATCGTGCGCAGCCGGCTCGGTGAGTTCGAGAGCACGACCACCCGGTCGCCGAGATACAGCGCCTCGTCGATGTCGTGGGTGACCAGCACGACGGTGACGTTGTACTCGACTCGCACGTGGAGGATGAGGTCCTCCAGGTCGAAACGGGTCTGCGCGTCCACGGATGCGAAGGGCTCGTCCATCAACAGCAACTCGGGCTGATGGGCGAGGGAGCGGGCGATCGCGACCCGCTGCTGCATCCCGCCGGACAGCTGCCACGGGTACTGCTTGCCGACCGACCCCAGGCCGACGGCGTGGAGGACCTCCTCGATTCTCGCCTTGCGCTGGGTGTCCGCCATGCCGGCCACCTTGAGCGGCACCGCGATGTTCCCCGCAACGGTCAGCCAGGGGAACAGGGAGCGGCTGTAGTCCTGGAACACGACGCTGAGCCGGTCGGGCACCTTGTCGAGCCGGTGCCCCTCGAAGAGCACGTCGCCGCCGGTGGGCCTCAGCAGTCCGCTCAGGCAGCGCAGCAGCGTCGTCTTCCCGGCGCCGCTCGGTCCGACGATGCACACGAACTCGCCCGGCTGCACCGAGAACGAGATGTTCGCGATCGCCTCGCGTTCCTCCTCGCTGCCCAGGTTGTAGACCTGTCGCAGATCGCGAATCGACAGGACCGCTCCGTTCGCGTCCGACTGCTGGTCGGCATCCGCTGCCATCGGTTGGTCTCCTACACGTTGTGCCTGCACCATGGGATATTCCTAGCTATTCTTCTCGACGACTCGTTGCTCGATGTACCAACGCAGCACGATGTGCTCGATCGCGACGAACACCAGGGTCAACGCGCTGCCGATCAAGCCGAGGACGATGACTCCGGTCCACATCTCGGTGATCGCGAACCGCTGTTGCGCGTCCAGGATGAAGAACCCGATTCCGGAGGTGGATGCGATGAGCTCGCTGACCACCATCATGATCACCGCGACCTGGAGGCTGTTCCGTAGTCCGGCCATGATCTGCGGCAACGCGTTCGGGAACACGACCGAACGCACGGTGCGGAACCCGGACATGTGCAAGACCTTCGCGGTGTCCAACCGCACCGGGTCGATGCTGCGCATGCCGTCGAGGGTGTTGAGCAGCGTCGGCCATATGGCGGCAAGCACGATGATGGTCACCTTCATCTCG
The DNA here is from genome assembly GCF_039652555.1 of Parafrigoribacterium mesophilum. Lineage (NCBI taxonomy): Bacteria > Bacillati > Actinomycetota > Actinomycetes > Micrococcales > Microbacteriaceae > Parafrigoribacterium > Parafrigoribacterium mesophilum. Next base: position 2,093,173 of record NZ_JBDJAF010000001.1, on the reverse strand, counting down.
GTGCCGTAGCCCATCAGGGCGGCCACGGCAGGCAAGATCGCCACAGCCGGCAACACGTAGATGAAGTAGAGCAGCGGCGACACGGCGGTGGACACCCGCGGCAGCCGCCACAGCAGCACGCCGATGACGATTCCGCCGACTCCGGAGATCGTGTAGCCGATGGCGAAGTGCACCAGGCTGGACACGATGGTGGTCGACGCGTCGCCCACGATCCAGAGATTGTAGAACGTCTCCGCTATTTCGCTCAGCGGCGGGAAGAAGGTGGACGTGCTGTTCTGGGACACGAACCACCACACGACGATGAGCGCGATGAAGAACCACGCCTTCCAGGCCGACGCGAGCGCGCGACGAGCCACCCTGGCCGGGGAGTTCTTCCGTCCTGGAGCGTGGCCGGCCTTGGCCTGCACGCGGGGCCGCTGGATCGTCATCACGCGCCGACCTCTCTGAGATTGCGCTGACTCTCGTGCCAATGCAGCGCTCGTCTCTCGAGGACGGTGAACAGCGCCGTCACGGCGATGCCGACCAGCCCGGTCATCAAGATGTAGACGTACATGGCGGGAAGTTCGGTGGGCCCGGCGTTGACAGCGACGAGGATGTTCAGTCCGAGTCCCGCGGCGCCGCCGATCATTTCGGCGATGACGGCGAGAATCAGCCCGACGGCCGCGGCCACCCTCATACCGGTGGCGACATACGGCGCTGCGCTGGGCAGCGTCACCGTCGTGAACAGTCGCCAGCCTCGCAAGTGCAGAATCCGAGCGTTATCGCGCACGACCGGGTCCACTGCCCGCACCCCGTAGATGACCTGGATGGTGAGCGCCCAGAAAATCCCCCAGGTCACGAGGAACACCTTCATTTGCATCGTCGGCCCCAACACGACAATGACCAGCGGAAGGATCGCGATCGTCGGCACCGTCTTCAGGAATTCGACGACCGGGATGACGCTGGCGTAAGCGAACCGGCTCCGACCCAGCAGCGTGCCGACGAGGATCGCCAACACTGAGCCGGCGGCGACACCCATCGCCCAGCCCTGGAAGGTCAACCCGACCGCGGTCCAGAGGTAGGAGGACTGGATAAGCTCCCACAGCTTGGCTCCGATGTCGATGGCCGACGGGAAGGAGTCGCGCGATAAGAGCCCGGTCAGGCTCGCCAATTCCCAGAGCACGATGGCGCAGACGAAGACAGCCACCTGAGTGGACAGCTTGAAGAGCGGGCTCGTGCCCCAGCGGCCCATAGGCAGTGGCCTTTTCGCGCGGGAATCAGTGGATGGATCCTTCGTCACTCTCACCCCATTCGTGCGTTACCGCCGATTTTCCGGATGTCCGAAGCCGCCGCCTCGGACACCCGGAAATTCCGGTGGGTTGGAACTACTTCGCGGTCCAGACCAGGTCATTGACGTCGACGGTGGCCTTGATCCAGCCCTGTCGCTTCATCTCGGCCTGGATGCTGTCGATCGACTTGATGTTGAGCTCCGGCACGTAGTTGCTCGGGATCACCTGCTTCGCCGCCACCTCCGGAGTCAGCTTCAGGTGCTCGACCAACGTCTTGAGCACCTCGGCCTCGTGATCCTTCGTATACAGGATGGATTCCTTCATCGCATCCTGGAAGGCCTTGGCAACCTTGGGGTTCTTGTCGAGGTAATCCCCCGTGCCGGCGTAGCAGTAAATCGTGCCGTTCGGCCAGGTGTCGGAGCTCGGGTGGGCAATCACCTTGGCGCCGGCGGCAATGGCGGTGCCGGAGAACGGCGACGTGATCACCGCGCCGGATACCCGACCGTCGGCCAGGGCTTGCGGCATCTGCGGGAACGGGATGGCGACATACTCGACGTCCTTGACTCCCGCGTCGTCGAACAGCTTCTGCGCGCCGAGCCGGTTGATACTGCCCAATTGCACAACGGCGAACTTCTTGCCGGCGAAGCCCGCCAGAGTGGTGATCCCGCTCTCCTTGGACGCGACCAGGGCACTGGCATCGCGCTCGGAGCTGAGTTCGCCGTCAATCGGCGACACGCACTTCAGGCTCGTGCCGGCAATAGCCGCATTGATCAACACCGGCGTGGTGATAAAACCGAACTGCTGGGTCCCGCTCACCATGGCCGCCGAAACTTCGATCGGCGACGCTGCCGGCTGCGTGGTCACCTTGAGTCCGTGCTTCTCGAAGATGCCGCTGTCCATGGCGTGGAACAGGATGGCATTCGGCGAGAACGGCACGATGCCCACCGTCACATCGGTCATACTGATCGGCGCATCCGTTTTCGAGTCGGTTTTCGTGTCGGTGTCGCCGGCCGTGGGGCCGGTGCTGCAGGCGGCAAGGGCGCCTACCAGCATCCCGACCAGGCCAAGCTTGATGATCTTTTGCATACTCTTTAGTCCTCTCCATGCAGCCGGACGCTCGCGGTCTCGGCTGTTGCTGCGACTGGGTGTGTACGTGTGCAGGCGGTTCAGGCCGCCGTGGGGAAACCAGCTCGTGGGTTCCAGACTCCTCATCGGGAGCGTGTCTTCAGCTCCTTCCCCGAACGTGCGGGAGGATCCATCGGGAAAGCCACTGTCGCATCATTGCGCACTGCTCCGGTCATCCTCTCGGGCGCTGTCTCCCTGGAGGTGAATGGGGGACAGCACGGCCAGCATCCGGATTTTCCACGCGGCAAGCGGTTCAAACCCGGTTGCTGATGCTAACCACTTAATCCCACCCTCCGGCAAGGAAACGTGAGAACGTTCTACTATGCAGAATGGAAGCGACTCTCGGACCGAGCCGCCGGCCTACCTGATCGGGTCGGTCGACAACGCGTTGCAGCTGTTGCTGCTCCTCCACGAACGCAGCGAGCTTCGGGTTCGGGACGTTGCCGCCGAACTGGATGTAGCGCCCTCCACGGCGCATCGCATCCTCTCCACGCTGGCCTGGCGGGGCTTCGTCGTGCAGGACCGCGGCAGCAAGACCTACCGCGCCGGCCGGGTGCTCGTCGAGATCGCGCTGGCGTCGATCAAGGAATTGGACGTGCGCCGCAGGGCGCGCAGCCACATGGAGCGGCTCGCGCGACTGCTGCACGAAACGGTGAACCTGATCGCTCTGGAGGACGACGGCTGCCGATTCATCGACGGCGTCGAGGGCGACCAAATGGTGCGGGTCTCCCCGCGCACCGGCACCCTGCTGCCCGCCTACGCCACCTCGGGAGGCAAGGTCCTCCTCGCCAATCTGCCTCCGGAGCAGCTGAAATTGCTCTATCCACACGGTCTGCGCAAACTGACCGACAACACGGTGACCGACCTCGGCAAGCTGGAGAGCGAACTGGCCATCGTGCGCAAACGCGGTTACGGGCTCAACATCGGCGAGAGCCAGGTCGGACTGTGGGCGGTAGCAGTGGCCATCCGGGACAGATCCGGCCATCCCATTGCGGCCCTAGCAGTGTCGACTCCGACCAGCCGGATGCTGCCGCCGGCGGATATCGCCGTGCGCGTTCAAGCATTGCGGGAGACCGCCGAGGCCATCGGCGCGGACCTCCTCTAGCGCCGGGCATTCCTCCCCACGGAAAATCTCCCGCGATTGTTGCGTTCGCTGTGCTCCGTCGATAACTGTGGGTGGCACGAGTCGAGCCTCACCAGTCAGGAGACAATCCGTGCCATCCGAAGAGTCCGTGCTGCCCGAAGAATCAGCGTTGTCCACCGGGGGCGCTCAAGGATATCTGCGCATCGCCACCGAGGAAGCGTACGCGCCACCGGAAATGTTCGCGCTCTACCGAGAACAGCTCGCCGCGGGCACGAACGAGAACATCGGCTTCAACGTCTTCGAGAACTACCTGCTCAACAACACCAACCCCTGGCCGCGGAGCATCGTCGAACGCATCCAGGATCTCGGCGAGCGCCGCCTGGCCGACATGGATGCCGCGGGCATCGACCACCAGGTGCTCTCACTCACCTCGCCGGGGACCCAGGTACTGGGGGTGGACGACGCCAGGCGGATCGCGACGATCGCGAACGATCGCATTGCCGAGGCGTGCCGCCGGCATCCGACGCGGTTCTCCGGTTTGGCCGCCGTCGGCTTCGACGAACCGGAGACGGCCGTGGCCGAGCTACAGCGTGCCATCACGGAGTTGGGGCTCAAAGGTCTTATCGTCAATTCGCACATCAACGGCGAGTACCTCGACAACCCGAAGTATTTCCCGATTTTGGAAGCGCTCCAGGATCTGGATGTGCCGCTGTACCTGCATCCAAATCTGCCCAACAACCGGATGATCGGGCCACTGACCGAAGCCGGTCTGGATGGCGCGATCTTCGGATTCGGCGTCGAAACCGGAATGCACCTGCTGCGCATCATCACCTCGGGGCTGCTCGACCGGCTGCCACGGCTCAAGATCGTGGTCGGGCACCTCGGCGAGGCGCTTCCGTTCTGGCTCTCCCGCATCGACTTCATGCACGCCGGCCAGGTGCGCACTCAGCGCTACGATGCGATCAAGCCGCTCGAACTCGCCCCGAGCGAGTACTTCAAGCGCAACATCTGGTTGACCACCTCCGGCATGGCGTGGGAACCGGCCATCAGCTTTGCGCGGTCGGTGGTCGGCGCCGATCGCGTCATGTATGCCATGGACTATCCGTACCAGTACCAACTCGACGAGGTTCGCACTCAAGACAACCTGCCCTATTCCGCCTCGGAGAAGAAGGCCTTCTTCGAGTCCATTGCCAAGGACGTCTTCCGGCTCGACATCGGGTGAGACCGGGGCACCGCCACGACACCGAAGGAGGCAGAGCGTGCGGGTGATCGTCGCGGGCGGCGGAATCGGCGGGTTGACCGCGGCCGCGGCGCTGGCTATGCACGGACATCACGTCACCGTCCACGAACGTCGGCCGGATCTGACCGAAGCCGCGGGTGGCGCCATCGTGCTCGGCGAGAACCTCCTGCTCGCCCTCGATTACCTCGGCGCCACCGAGGATGCAACCCGAGGCGGTGATGCCAAGAGCTCGTTCTCATACGCCGACACCCGGGGCAGGGCACACACACCGTCCCAGCACAACCTTTCCGGTGGCCGGTACTACTACGTGTCCCGAGCCGGATTGCACCGCGCGCTGCTGAACGCGGCGGTGCGTGCCGGAGCCAGGATCGTCGCCGCATCCGGGGTGAAAGCTGCCCGGGCCGATGGCACCGTGGTGTTTGAGAACGGGGACGAGGCCCGCGTCGACTTGGCCGTCGGGGCCGATGGGGTGGGCTCTGCGATTCGGCGGTCCATGGACATCGCGGTGCGGACCAGATCCCTCGATCACTATGGAGTGCTCACCGCGCTGGACTACCTGCTGCCCGAAACCGAGCAGGGCAGCAAGACGGAACGGTGGAACGGCACACTTCGGATGGGCTACGGCTGGCTGGGGGACGGTGCCTCAGGCGTTTATCTGTCGTGTCCTGCCGATGGACTCAGCGCCGATCGCCGTTCCCTCAACGCCGACCGATGGATGACGAGTTTCCCGGATCAGGCCGAGATCATCCGCAGTGTGATCGCCTCAACACCCAAGGTCTCGGCGCTGTCGGAGCTGGTGTGCTCCTCGTGGTCGGATGGCCGGGTCGCACTGCTTGGCGACGCAGCTCACGCCATGCCGCCGCATCGTGGACAGGGCGCGGCGATGGCGGTGCTTGACGGTATCCACCTGGGACAGCTGTCTGCCCGCACCGACGCAGCGCTGGATTCCGATTCAGGCATACGCCATCTGCTGCATCAGTGGGAGCTCGAGGTGCGCCCCGTGGTGAGGCGAACGCAGCGCAATGCGGTGTTGTACTGCCAGGCCCAGTCCCATTGGCCCAACGCACTGCTGCCGCTGCGGCCGTGGTGTTTCCGGAGCACCGCCAAGTGGGTGCGCCACCTCGACCTCGGGCTTCTGACGAACCTCACGCCGGCGTCGCCGGCGTAACGGACTCATCAACTACGCCGTCGCGTGCAGACCCAGCGGTCGACCACATTGTCGTGGTAGATCGCCTGGGCGAGCGCCTGTTGCACCCGGTGAAGCACCGGGTGTCGCCGGCCCCGGGGTCGGGGGCAGTCGCATCCAGCCCCGGAGCCGGCCGATGTTACTTCTTCGGCTCCCAGACCAGGTCGCTGACGCTGACCGTAGATTTGATCCAGTCGAAGTGCTTCATCTCCTTCTGAATGTGGTCGATCGACTCGACATTGATCTCGGGAACGAAGTTCGTGGCCAACGACTGTGCGGCCGCCACTTCCGGTGTCAACTTCATGTGCTCAACCAGCGTGCCCAGCACCTCGTCCTGGTGGTCTTTCGCGTAGAGGATCGCTTCCTTCATGGCATCCTGGAAGGCCTTGGCGACCTTCGGGTTCTTGTCGAGGTAGGTACCAGTACCGGCGAAGCAGTAGATCGTGGCGTTCTTCCATACCACCGAATTCGGATACATGATCAACTGGGCCCCACCCTTCAGCGCCGTGTCAAGAAACGGCGATGAGACCTGGGCGCCGTCCACCCGACCATCGGCCAAGGCCTGTGGCATCTGCGGGAACGGTATCGCCACGTACTGCACGCCCTTCACGCCGGCGTCATCGAACAGCTTCTCCATGCCGAGGCGATTGATGCTGCCCAACTGAACGGTGGCGACCTTCTTGTTGGCGAACCCTTCCAGCGACGTGATGCCGCTGGCCTTCGAGGCGACCAGGCCGCTCTCTTCATCTTTGTCCGGAACCTGGCCGGCGACCGGTGACACGCACTTCAGGCTGGTGCCGGCCAGTGCAGCGTTGATCAACACCGGCGTGGTGATGAAGCCGAATTGCTCGGTTCCGCTGACCAGGGCCGCCGACACTTCGATGGGCGATGCCGCATTGTGTGTCGTGACCTTGAGGCCGTGCTTTTCGAAGATTCCATTCTCCATGGCGTAGAACAACACGGCGTCCGGGGAGAACGGCACGATACTCACCGAGACATCGGTCAGTTCGGCTGGTTTCTCGGACGCGGTCCCGCTGTTGTCCCCGGCCGGCCCGGCGCTGCATCCGGCAAGAGCACCGACCAGCATCGTCGCCATTCCAAGCTTGATAATACGTCGCATTCTGCAACCCCTTTCGTGCGCAGTCTGCGACCTCCATGTCGCGTACCGCGGCGGTGGCACTTCATTCAGCAAAGAACAGGCAGCCTGATAATCAAGAAGCCTGTCCTGGATTATGAACTGCCCATGCGGAACGCGTCAATACTTCACGACAACACCGACCTAGCTGTCGACGACCTTGATGTTCTTCCAGAAGGCCACGTAGCCGCTATAGTCCTTGCCGACACGCCGGAACGAACTGGGCATCGGCGACGGATAGCTCCACGCCTGATCCTGCAGTACTCGTCCGTCGGCGGACGGGTCGGTCACGCTGAAGTACTGGCAGACGCCCTTCCACGGGCAGGTGTACGGGGTGTCGCTTTCCATCAAGAACTCGGACTTCACGCTGTCCGGCGGGAAATACCAGTTGCCCTCGATCGAAATCAGATCATCCTTCGCCGCTTCCGCGATCACCGTGTCACCCAGAACTGCCTTCATCGCACTCTCCTCGTGTTGATGTCGTTATCTATGCGTCATCATGCATGTGTCATTTGGCTCGATGGCATCCCGGATGCCAGTCGCCGCCATGGCGTGCAGTCACCCCGCATGATTCACCCCGCATGATTCCCCACAGAACGTGCAACGCCGGACACCCGCAGGCCATTCCGGATAGCGGTGCATCAGGGCCGAAGCGGGTCGCGCAGAACCGTGACACTCTGCGACGCGTCGATCTCACTCGCGAGGTCGACGTCGCTTCTACGGCCCAGGTCGATCAGTTGTTGCCCGCTCCCCGAGGCACTCACCAGGTGCGCGGTGGCCCGGGCCAGCGAGGTGAACGCCGCACACGCGGCGGCCGCCTCCGGGGAACAGTAGTCGATGCCGGCACCGGCCAGCGCGTCGACCACGGCGCCCGCGGCGAGCAGGTCTTCAACGGTGAACCTGGGCGTACCGTCGGTGCGCACGCCTCCCGCGGCGATCACCGCAACGGTGAACCGATCCCCCTTCGCCGCCTGCTGGTCCAGCACCCACCGCGCAATAGCCCCACGGTTGCGGAAGCCGCCGGCCACCACCGCAGCGTGCGGCAGGGCGCCGCCGAGCGGATCGGTGCCGAGCGGATCGGTGCCGACCGGATCGGCATCCGGGCGGGCGGCATCCGGAGCCTGATTCGCAGCGCGCGGCGCGGGGTTCGTGGCATCTGGAACCTGATCGATGTCGAGAACGTCAACCCAGACCACCACGTCCACGCCGTGCCCGATCGCGGCGGCCCCGGCAGCACCCCACTCGAACCGCACCTGGTACCGGTACTGAGAATGCGGGTCTTCCACTCGCCCAGCCTAACCGGCCCCTCCCACCCCGTTTCACGGAGAATCTGTCATCCGTAGCCTAGTTGCCGACCAATCCGGTCCCCAGGTGCAAAAACTCCTTGAAACGGGCCAGCAGCGGGTGGCTGCTATGCTGAGGGTACTTGCGAATCCGCTTGTCGGGTTCCCTGCGTCGTTGAACGCTTGTTCTCGATGACGTGCTCACGTGCGTGATCGAAGGACTTACTCTTCTCGCCCCGTGTCGGGGCTCGTAGACAATTTCTGCGGCGAACGGATGTGGCCATCGCCACCTTCGCCAACCACCGCCGGTGCTGTGCAATGCATCGTGCCCGGCGGTATCCGATGCCCGAAAGGCACCACGCATCTCATATGTCTGAAACATCCTTCGGCACGCTCGGCGTGCCCGCACCACTGATCTCCGCCCTCACCAAGGGCGGCATCACCTCCCCGTTCCCGATCCAGGCGGACACCCTGCCGGACACCCTCAGCGGCCGCGACGTGCTCGGCCGCGGCAAGACCGGCAGCGGCAAGACCCTCGCCTTCGCCATTCCGATGGTGGCGCGCCTGGGCGGCAAGCTCGCCGGCGGTCAGCGCCGCGCCGGCCGGCCGCTGGGCCTCGTGCTCGCCCCCACCCGGGAGCTGGCCACCCAGATCACCGCGACCATCGCCCCGCTCGCCGAGGCGTATGGCCTGAAGATCACCACGATCTTCGGCGGCGTCTCCCAGCAGCGGCAGGTCGCCGCGCTGAAGGCCGGTGTCGACATCGTCGTGGCCTGCCCCGGCCGCCTCGAAGACCTCATGCAGCAGCGCTTCGTCGCCCTGGATGCCGTCGAGATCACGGTGCTGGACGAGGCCGACCACATGGCCGACCTCGGCTTCCTCCCCATCGTCACGCGCATCCTGGACAAGACGCCGGGCACCGGCCAGCGCCTGCTGTTCTCCGCCACCCTGGACAACGGCGTGGACAAGATCGTCAAGAAGTTCCTCCACAACGAGGTGCACCACTCGGTCGACGACGTCAACTCGCACGTCGAGGCGATGACCCACCACATCTTCGAGGTCGACTCGCTGGAGGCCAAGAAAGACCTCGTGCAGATGCTCGCCTCGGGCACCGGCCGCCGCATCCTGTTCATGCGCACCAAGCACCACGCCAAAAAGCTGGCCAAACAGCTGACCGACGCCGGCATCCCGGCCGTCGACCTGCACGGCAACCTGTCGCAGTCGCAGCGCGACCGCAACCTCGCGACGTTCGCGGCCGGGGACGCGCGCGTCATGGTGGCCACGGATGTCGCCGCCCGCGGCATCGACATCGAGCACATCGAACTGGTAGTGCACGTCGACCCGCCGGCCGAGCACAAGGCCTACCTGCACCGCAGCGGCCGCACCGCCCGTGCCGGATCCGCCGGCGACGTCGCCGTGGTCGTGCTGCCCACCCAGCGCCGGGACACCGCCGCCATGCTGCGCAAGGCGCAGATCACCGCCGTTCCCGAGCACGTCACCGCCACCTCCGCGTCGGTCGTCGCACTGGTCGGCGAGATCGCCGCGTACGTGAAGCCGCAGCCGCGGGCCGCCGTGCAGCCGCAGGGCCCCGGACGCGGACGCTCCCAGGGTGCCAACGCGCAGCGCAAGCACGGCAACCGCGGCGCAGGTGCAGCACCCCGCCACGATCGTTCCGGCCGTCCCGCCACGGATACCGCCCGGGCCGGCCAGCCGGCGGGCCGCGGTTCCAGCCAGCGCAGCGCGTCGCATCCGCCCCGCGCCGGACGTCAGGCCAACGCGCCGCGCACCTACAGCACCTCGACATCGGTGGGCGGCGAGCGTCGTTCCGGGCGGCGCGCACAGGGCTGACCCGCTCGATGCCGTAAACGCTGCTTGAGGACCGGCCTCCGAATCCTGTTGTGCCGGGTGTGCCGACGCCCGGCGGGCACGGCCCGGATGCCGCTAGTCGGCGGGCCGCACCGGTTGCCGCAACACGGTCCGCAGCTTCTCCGGCGCGGTGGCGCGCGGGCTGCTCAGGTAGATCTCGTGGTGCCGACCGTTTTCCACGAGCCGGTGTTGCGGCAGATAGCGGCCGTGCATCCGAGTGATGATCGCGCCTTCGGCGCTGTACGGGCCGATATGCAGGATCTGCACCGAGCGGCCCTCGAGCAGCCGCGCGTGCCTGAGGGCGCCGGCGGCGTGCGGTGCCGCGTCGTGGGCCTTCGCCACGGCGGCCTCCAGCAACTCCGGCGGCAGCCACTCCGGCTGGCGAATCATCATCGTCCACAGCCATTCGCTCTTGGGCACCTGGGTGAACGGCACCAGATGCTCTGCGTACCAGAGCCCCTCCAGCGGCCCGACGACATAGTCGCGACCCAGCTCCGCCACGCTCAGCTGTCTGGCGGCATCCGAGGCGGCCAGCAGCGCGCCGACCGCATCGCCGCGACTCACAGCCCCGGCCGACTCCTCGTCGCCGTCGACCATGAGATAGGAGAACATCGGCACGTCCACCTCGCTGAACTCCTGCGGCGACGGTGAGTAGAGTTCCTCGTTCTCCGTGCGGAAATCGAAGATTGTCACGTATCCAGTCAACCCCGCGCCCGGGAGGTTCGCCAGACGCGGGCGGGCTCCCAGCGTGTGTCTGACCGGCCTCGTTTAGAATTGCCTGGTGAATTCACAGCGGCGCGGCGGCGCTCCTACCGCGCCGGACGGGACCGGTATCGACCCCGCCGACCTCGACACCGTGCTGCGCGTACTGCGGTCGATGGATGCGATGGACGAGCAGCATCCGGACTTCGTCGCCGTGCGGCGGGCGACGGCGCGGATGTTCAAGGCCGTCAAGCGCAACCGGCGCCTCGAGAAGCGGGCCGGCATCGCCGAGGCCGACCGCGCCGTCGTGGCGGCCACCGCCACCGGCGCCCCGGACCGCATCGACGATGAAACCCGCGGTGTCCCGCTGTCCACCTCGGCGAGCACCGCCACCGCCGGCACACTGCGCAAATCCCGCGCCTGCTACGTCTGCAAGCAGCAGTACACGCTCGTGGACGCGTTCTACCATCAGCTCTGCCCGGATTGCGCCGCGTTCAGCCATGCCAAACGCGACGCCCGCACCGACCTGACCGGCAAGCGCGCGCTGCTCACCGGCGGCCGCGCGAAGATCGGCATGTACATAGCGCTGCGGTTGCTGCGCGATGGCGCGCACACCACGATCACCACGCGGTTCCCCCGCGATGCCGCCCGCCGGTTCGCCGGGCTGCCGGATGCCGCAGACTGGCTGCACCGGCTGCGCATCGTGGGCATCGACCTGCGCGATCCGGCCCAGGTGATCGCGCTCGCCGAGTCGGTGGCGGCGCAGGGGCCGCTCGACATCCTGATCAACAATGCCGCGCAGACGGTGCGCAGGTCGGCGGGCGCGTATTCGCAACTGGTCGAGGCTGAGCTGGCACCGCTGCCGGACGGGCCGCTGCCGGAGCTGGTCGTGCTCGGCCGCACCAGCGACGCGCATCCGCTCGCATTGGCGGCGTCGGTGGCGTCGCATCCGCCGGCCACGCCCACCGCTCTGGCACCGGCGGAGCTCACCGCACGGGCCCTAGCGGCCGGGTCCTCGTCCCTGGCGCACCTGGCGGCGGGCACGGCGATCGACGCCGGCGGTCTGCTGCCGGACCTGCACGAGGTGAACAGCTGGACCCAGACCGTGGAAGGCGTCGAACCGCTGGAGATGCTCGAGGTCCAGCTGGCCAACACCACGGCGCCGTTCCTGCTGATCAGCCGGCTGCGGGCATCCATGGCCGCCTCGAACGCGCGCCGCAAGTACGTGGTGAATGTGTCGGCGATGGAGGGCCAGTTCGGCCGGAGGTACAAGGGCCCAGGGCATCCGCACACCAACATGGCCAAGGCCGCGCTGAACATGCTCACCCGCACCAGCGCCGGCGAAATGCTGCAGAACGACGGCATCCTGATGACCGCGGTGGACACCGGATGGATCACCGACGAGCGCCCGCACCCGACCAAGGTGCGCCTGGCCCAGGAAGGGTTCCACGCGCCGCTGGACCTCGTGGACGGCGCCGCCCGAGTCTACGACCCGATCGTGCGCGGCGAGGCCGGCGAAGACCTGTACGGCGTCTTCCTCAAGGACTACAAGCCCGCCGCCTGGTAGCCGCACCCCTGCAACTGTTCCCGTTCCGGCTAGTTGTGCCCGGCGCAACGGACACAACTAGCCGGAACGGCAACAAATGAGCCAGCGCGGTTACAGCAGCTGGCCGACGGATGCGAGTGCGGCCCGCAGCAGGGTGCCGCGACCGCCCTCCATTTCCGCCGCGATCGAGTCCGAGGATGCCTCCCGCGGGGTCATCCAGGTGAGTTCGAGCGCGTCCTGGCGCGGCTCGCAGGTGCCGGTGACCGGCACCACGTAGGCCAGCGACACGGCGTGCTGCCGGTCGTCGGAGAAGGTGCCGATGCCCGGCAGCGGAAAGTACTCGGCGACCGAGAACGGGACGGGGCTCGCCGGCAGCAGCGGGAACGCCATCGGGCCGAGGTCCTTTTCCAGGTGCCTAAACAGTGCAGAGCGCAGCGTCTCCCCGTACATCACCCGGCCGGACACCACGGTTCTGGTCATCTCGCCCGCCGCGTTGGCACGTAAGAGCACGCCAACTTCGGTCACCTGGCCCACGCCATCCACCCGCACCGGGACCGCCTCGACGTAGAGGATCGGTATGCGCCTGCGCACGTGCGCCAACTCGTCGTCGGAGAGCCAGCCGGGATTCGGATCGGGGGTACCTACGGAACTCATGCTCCATTGTTGCCCATGGCAGTGGTGACGCGGCGGCCATCCGCCGCGTCGCGCTGGTTGGCGGGTCGCCGGACTACGGCTACGGTGATGAGCGTGGCGCAGCTTTTCGGGCCCACCAAAAAAGCCGACAGAGCCGACAGATCGGAAACACCTCGATGGAGATCAACCAGGATGCCGTGCGCTGGTCCGCCCCGGAACGCGAGCGCGCCGGCCGGCCGCTCCTGGTGCTCATGCACGGTTACCTGTCGCACGAAAGCGACCTGTTCGGGCTGTCTCCCCTGATGCCGCTGGGCCCGGTGATCGCGTCACTGCGCGCGCCGATCACCCTGGAAACCGGCTTCGCCTGGTTCCCCATTCCTGACAACGCCACCGTGCCAGAGCAATTCGAGGCAGCCAACGAGTCGGCGCGCGCGGTGCTGGCCTGGCTCGACACGGTGCAGTCGACATCCGTCGGCCTGCTCGGCTTCTCACAGGGCGGCGCCATGGCACTGCAGTTGCTACGGCACGCGCCGGAGCGGTTCGCCTACGCGGTGCAGCTGTCCGGGTTCGCGCTACCGGGGGATCTTCCCGGGGACGAGACGCTGACCGCCCGCAAACCACCGGTGTTCTGGGGACGCGGCACCCTCGACGAGGTGATCCCCGTGCGCGCGATCGAGTTCACCGAGGCCTGGCTGCCTCAGCACTCCTCCCTCACCGCGAACATCTACGAGGACGTCGCCCACGCGATCTCGGAGCAGGAGCTGTCGGATGCCGGCAGCTTCATCCGCAAGCATCTGGACTGACCGCCGCCGGCCGCAGCGCTCGAATCCGATGCCATTGTCGGATGTGCGGGGGAAGATAGACGGATGAGCGATGCGCTCGAGAACTTCTCCCCGGCGACCCGCCAGTGGTTCCTCGGCGCGTTCGCGGCACCCACGGACGCCCAAGCCGGCGCCTGGAGCGCCATCGCGGCCGGTTCCCACACCCTCGTGGTGGCCCCGACCGGGTCTGGCAAGACCCTCGCCGCGTTCCTGTGGTCCATCGACCGGCTCGCCACCGAACCGGCCGCCGAGCCGCGCACCACCCGAGTGCTGTACATCTCGCCACTCAAGGCACTCGCCGTCGATGTCGAACGCAACCTGCGGTCGCCGTTGGTCGGCGTGACGCAGACCGCGAAGCGGCTTGGCCTGCCGACCCCGGTGATCACGGTCGGCGTGCGCTCGGGCGACACCGTCGCCTCCGACCGCCGGATGCTGCTGCGCCGGCCACCGGACATTCTCATCACCACGCCAGAGTCGCTGTACCTCATGCTCACCTCGGCGGCCCGTGACACCCTGCGTGGGGTGGAGACGGTGATTGTCGACGAGATCCACGCGGTCGCCTCGACCAAGCGCGGCGCACACCTCGCGGTGTCCCTCGAGCGATTGGATGCACTGCTGGAGCGGCCGGCGCAACGGATCGGGCTGTCCGCGACGGTACGCCCGCCACAGGAGGTGGCCCGGTTCCTGGGGGGCGCCGCACCGGTCACGATCGTCGCCCCGCCCGCCGCGAAGACGTTCGATCTCAGCGTCGTCGTACCGGTCGAAGACATGACCGAGGTCGGTTCGGCGCCACGACAGGAGGGCTCAGCGGCGACCGGCCAGCCGCAGGCGTCGATCTGGCCGCACGTCGAGGAGCAGATCGTCGACCGCATCCTGGAGAACCGCTCCACCATCGTGTTCGCCAACTCGCGTCGGCTGGCGGAGCGACTGACGGCCCGGCTGAACGAGATCTACTCCGAACGGCTGACGGAAGCCGAAGCTGCGCTGGGCGTACCCTCCCCGGTGGTTGAGCCTGTCGAAGCCATCGAAACCGTAGAGAGCCGGGTAATGGCCGGGGTCTCGACAAGCTCGACCACCGGAAAAGACTTGATCACCGGTACCGATTCCGGCTCGAAGGGGGAACCGGCCCCCGCCCAGCTCATGGGTCAGTCGGGGTCCACCACCGGCGCGGACCCGCTCCTGGCCCGCGCGCACCACGGCTCGGTCTCCAAGGACCAGCGGGCGATGATTGAGG
Organism: Parafrigoribacterium mesophilum; assembly: GCF_039652555.1. Taxonomy (NCBI): domain Bacteria; kingdom Bacillati; phylum Actinomycetota; class Actinomycetes; order Micrococcales; family Microbacteriaceae; genus Parafrigoribacterium; species Parafrigoribacterium mesophilum. Next base: position 2,078,050 of record NZ_JBDJAF010000001.1, on the reverse strand, counting down.
ACGACCTCAAGTCCGGTCGGTTGCGCTGCGTCGTCGCCACCTCCTCGCTGGAGCTCGGCATCGACATGGGCGCGGTGGACCTGGTCATCCAGGTGGAGTCGCCACCGTCCGTCGCCGGCGGCCTGCAACGTGTCGGCCGCGCCGGCCATCAGGTGGGCGAGATCTCGCGCGGCATCCTGTTTCCCAAGCACCGCGCCGACCTCATCCACACCGCGGTCGTGTCCGAGCGGATGTCCGCCGGACTGATCGAGGCGATGTCGATCCCTGCGAACCCGCTCGACGTGCTCGCCCAGCACACCGTGGCGGCCGTCGCCCTGGATGCCGTGGCCGTCGAGGAGTGGTTCGACACGGTGCGCCGCAGTGCCCCGTTCGCGAGCCTGCCGCGCAGTGCCTTCGACGCGACGCTCGATTTGCTCAGCGGGCGGTACCCGTCGGATGAGTTCGCCGAACTGCGCCCCCGCATCGTCTGGGATCGGGTCAAGGGCACGCTCACCGGTCGGCCCGGCGCGCAGCGGCTCGCCGTCACCTCGGGCGGCACGATCCCCGACCGCGGGCTGTTCGGGGTGTTCATGGTGGGGGCGGAGGCCGGCTCGCGCGGCGGCGGCCGGGTCGGTGAACTCGACGAGGAGATGGTCTACGAATCCCGGGTCGGTGACGTGTTCGCACTCGGGGCGACCAGTTGGCGCATCCAAGACATCACTCACGACCGGGTCCTGGTCACTCCGGCGTTCGGGCAGCCGGGCCGGGTACCGTTCTGGAAGGGCGACGGCATCGGCCGCCCGGCGGAACTCGGCCGCGCGATCGGTTCGTACATCCGGGAGGTTGCTTCCTCGTCGGAGGAGGACGCTCGCGCCCGCGCCGCCGTCGGCGGCCTGGACGATCTGGCGGTGAACAACCTGCTCGCCTTCGTCGAGGACCAGCGGAAGGCGACCGGTCACGTTCCCACTGACCGCACCCTGGTCGTTGAGCGCTTCCGCGACGAACTCGGCGACTGGCGCGTCGTCATGCATTCCCCGTACGGCATGCGTGTGCACGCGCCGTGGGCGCTGGCGATCGGCGCGCGCATCCGGGAAAAATACGGCACGGACGGCTCCGCCATGGCCAGCGACGACGGGGTGGTGCTGCGCATCCCGGACACGGATGCCGAACCACCCGGCGCCGACCTGTTCCTGTTCCCCTCCGACGAGCTGCGCGACATCGTCACCGAGGAGGTCGGCGGCTCCGCGCTGTTCGCCTCCCGGTTCCGGGAATGCGCGGCGCGGGCGCTGCTGCTGCCCCGCTACAACCCGGGGCGACGGTCGCCGCTCTGGCAGCAACGGCAACGCTCCGCGCAGCTGCTCGCGGTCGCCGCGAAGTACCCGAGCTTTCCGATCGTGCTGGAGACGGTGCGCGAGGTGCTGCAGGATGTCTACGACCTGCCCGCGCTGACCGAATTGGCGCGCGAAATCGAGAGCCGGCGCATCCGTGTCGTAGAGGTCGAGACCGAGCAGGCGTCACCGTTCGCGCGGTCCCTGCTGTTCGGCTACGTTGCCGCGTTCATGTACGAGGGCGACTCGCCACTGGCGGAACGGCGGGCCGCCGCGCTGTCGCTGGACCCCACGTTGCTGGCCGAGTTGCTGGGCCGCGCGGAACTGCGGGAGCTGCTGGACGAGGCGGTGATCGAGCAGACCGAGCTGGAACTGCAGCGCCTGGCCCCGGACCGGCGGGCGCGAGACGCCGAGGGGATCGTCGACCTGCTGCGGCTGCTCGGACCGCTGACCACCGCCGAGATCGCGCAGCGCACGGTGCCGGGGGTGTTTCCTGCTGACCGGGCTCCCTTCGAGCCCTTCGAGACAGGCGCTAGAGCGCCTTCCTCAGGGAGCGAATCCGCGTCGCTCCCTGAGGAGCGCGCGAGGAACGAGCACACGTCGCTCCCTGAGGAGCGCGCGAGGAACGAGCACGCGTCTCGAAGGGAGCCCCCCGACTCCCCGCTCGAGCGGCTCGCCCACGCCAATCGGGTCTTCGCCACCACGATCGCCGGCGAAGGCCGCTGGGCCGGCATCGAAGACGCCTCCCGGTTGCGCGACGCCCTCGGCACCCCGCTGCCGATCGGCATCCCGACCGCCTTCGTCGAGCCGGTCACCGACCCGCTCGGCGACCTCGTCGGCCGTTACGCGCGCACCCACGGTCCGTTCACGGTCTCCGCTGTCGCGGCACGGTTCGGGCTCGGCACCGCCGTCGTGCTCGACACGCTCCGGCGCCTCGCCGGCGAGCGGCGGGTAGTCGAGGGCGAATTCCGGCCAGGCGCCTCCGGCAGCGAGTGGTGCGACGTGGAAGTGCTGCGCCGCCTACGCAGCAGATCACTGGCGGCACTGCGTCACGAGGTGGAGCCGGTTGACGCCGCCACTCTGGGCCGCTTCCTGCCCGCCTGGCACAATGTTGGCGGGCCGCACAGCACCTATCTCAAGGGACTGGATGGCGTGGCCCACGTCGTCGACCAACTCGCAGGCGTGCCGCTGCCGGCCTCGGCATGGGAAAGCCTGATCCTGCCCGCACGCGTGCGCGACTACTCTCCCGCGATGCTCGATCAACTCACCACCACCGGTGAGGTGCTCTGGTCCGGCAACGGGTCGCTGCCCGGCAACGACGGCTGGATCAGCCTGCATCTGGCCGAGAACGCGCCGCTCACCCTCGCGGTTTCGGATCCCGACCACGCGGCATCCGGATCCCTCGCCGACAGTGTCCTCGCCGACCCCGCGCTCGAGCGGGACGTGCTCGCGGCGTTGGCGGGAGGCGGGGCCTACTTCTTCCGGCAACTCGGAGCCGCGATCGGCAGCACCGACGACAGTGCCCTGCTGAGTGCCCTGTGGGATCTGGTGTGGGCCGGCCGGATCACCAACGACACGCTGGCGCCGTTGCGTGCGCACCTGGGCAGCCGCGGTCGTGCCGCGCCGCACTCGCGCACGTTCCGCGGCCGGGCCCGGGCCCGGGCCGGCCTGCCGCGTCAGTCCGGCCGGCCGAGCGCCGGAGGCCGCTGGTCGCTGCTTCCGGCTGTGGAACCGGATGCGACGGTGCGCGCTCTTGCGACCGCCGAGGCGCTGCTGGCTCGGCACGGCGTGGTCACCCGTGGAGCAGTGGCGGGCGAAGGGATTCCCGGCGGGTTCGCCCAGGTGTACCGGGTGCTGAGCCGGTTCGAGGAGAGCGGCAGGGCCCGGCGCGGCTACTTCATCGAGGGTCTCGGTGCCGCCCAGTTCGCGACCGGCGCCACCGTGGACCGGCTCAGAAGTTTCACCCGCGAGGTGGATTCGACCGAACCGCCGGCGGCGCTGGCGCTGGCGGCCACCGACCCGGCGAACCCGTACGGCGCGGCATTGCCCTGGCCCCCCGCCACCAAAACGAACGCGGACCCGCACGCCAGCGACTCGGTCGACGGCGCACCGGACAAGCGCGGCCACCGCCCAGGACGCAAGGCCGGCGCGCTGGTGGTCCTCGTCGACGGAGCACTTGCCTTCTACGTCGAGCGCGGCGGTAAGAGCGTGCTCACCTTCGGTCTCGGCGACGAGGTGCTGCCGGTCGCCGCCGACGCGCTGGCCGCGGTGGTGCTGAGCTCGGGCGGCAACCTGCGCGTCGAACGCGTCGACGGCGTCTTCATCATCGGCACCGCGCTCGGCGATGCGCTGATGCGGGCCGGATTCAGCACCACCCCGCAGGGTCTGCGGCTGAGGGCGTGAGGCGCATCCGTGCCTGAAGGGGACAACGTCTACCTCACCGCCCAGAACCTGAACGCGGTGCTAGCCGGGCGCACGCTCGTGCGCTGCGACATCCGGGTGCCCGCATTCGCCACGGTGGATCTGACCGGCGAGCGCGTGGACGAGGTAATCAGCCGCGGCAAACATCTGCTCACTCGAGTGGGAGACTTCACCATTCACACGCACCTGAAGATGGAGGGCTCGTGGCACATCTACCGACCCGACACCCGGTGGAGGCGCCCGGAATGGCAGGCCCGCATCATCCTGGCGAATACGGAATGGCAGACGGTCGGTTTCCAACTGGGCATTGTCGAAGTGGTGCCGCGGCACGCCGAGGACAGCGTGGTCGGGCACCTGGGCCCGGATCTGCTCGGGTCGGACTGGAACGCGCGACTCGCGCTGGAGCAGCTGCTGGCGGCACCGGATGCGCCGGTGGGCGCCGCCCTGCTCGATCAGAGAGTGATGGCCGGTTTGGGCAACGTCTACCGCAACGAACTGTGCTTCCTGCGCGGGGTGCTGCCGACCCGGCCGGTCGGCCAAGTGAACGAGCCGGAACGGCTGATCGACCTCGCTCACCGGCTGATCAACGCCAACAAGAGTCGCACCGCACGCACCACCACGGGCAAACTGCGGGGCGACACGGCCTGGGTGTACGGCCGCGCGGGGCAACCCTGCCTGCGCTGTGGCACCACTATCCGGCACGGCAGCGTCGGCGAGCCGCCGCGGGACACCTACTGGTGCCCGCACTGCCAGCAGTAACCGGGGCCCTGGGTCTTAGAGCGATGGTATTCCCGGTGTTAGGGTTGCCTAAGTTGAGCTTGCCATTCCGTCACCGAAAGGGCTCACATGAGCTACACCACATCAGCACTCCTCGCCGAGAAGGGCTTCGTGATCCTGGACCGGTACCATCAGGACGCCGACCCCAGGGAATGGCTCGACCTCGAGTATGTCGATTGGAAATCATCCGGGGACACCCGCTTCGCGCCGCTCACCAGCGCCGACGGTGAAATGGACGTCAACGGATTCTGGAACCACCAGCCGCCCCGTGCCGACAAGGACGGCGTGTGGATCGACGCGCAGGTAGCCAAGGCACCACAACTAGCCCGCCGCGCGCAGGAGCCCGGCGCCAACGTCGGACGCTGCCGGGTCATCGAGCTGCAGCCCAACCAGTACGCGGACGCCCTCTACAACCTGCACCAGGACGACAACAACCGACTGAACCCCGACGGCAGCGGCTGGATCGTCCGCGGGTTCTTCAACCTCACGGATGACGCCGGCTCGTACTTCGTGCTGCGCGAGAGTCGCTTCGACCCGAGCACCGAGATCCGCATCGCGCTGCCGGCCGGCGCACAGGTCGTCATCGACACGCAGCGCTTCTGGCATGCCACCTGGCATCCGGGACCGCAGCCCCGGTACAGCCTGATCACCTCGTGGGAGTCAGGCCCGGCACTGGATGCGTACATCGAGAAGTACCACGGCACCAACGAGCACACCAACGCCCCGCTTGACGCCGCGGTCATCGAGGCGGCAGAAGCGGACGTGCGGCACCGTCTCGCTGAGCGTTCCGCGGCCCAGGCCGCCCGATCGCAGACCAACAGGGGCGTGTACAGGCCGGAGCCCTAACCGGACCAGGGCGCCCCGACCACCGCCCGAGACCTGCTCGACACACTCACGCAGTCAGGAGAGCCGGATGCTTCCACTCGCCGCGCTAGACGGTCAGGCGTCCGACTGGCTCACGACGTTCGGCCCGATTGTCTTCTATCTCATCGTCTGGGGTCTTGTATTCTCCGGCACCGGGCTCTTCGTCGGAGTGTTCATCCCGTTCATCACCGGCGATTCCCTGCTGTTCGCCGCCGGACTGATCGCCGCCAGGGCCGACGGCGTCGATATCTGGGTGCTGGCCGTCGGGGTCGGTGTGGCGGCGTTTCTTGGGGACCAGCTCGGCTTCGTCCTCGGACGTCACTACGGCCGCCCGTACCTCGACCGCCGGAAGGGCGGTTGGATCGCGTCGGCCGTCGCCAAATCGGAGAAGTTCTACGACGACCTGGGCTGGTGGGCGGTGGTGGTGGCCCGCTTCATCCCGTGGGGGCGTGTCTTCGTGCCGGCGATCGCCGGCATCGCCCGGATGAACTACTACCGGTTCCTGGCGGCGAACCTCGTCGGCGCGCTCGCGTGGGGCGTGCTGATCACGGTCACCGGCTACTTCGCCGCCACCATCCCGAGCGTCAAGTCTTCGGCCTATTTGGTCGGCGGAGCGTTCATTCTCGCGTCGATCATCGCCGGCGTCGTGAGCTGGCGTCGCAACCGCACCGCCCTGTAGCCTCCGGCACCCGGCACCCACCATCCGTGCCCTTTCATTATTCAGGACGTCGTGTGACGGACGTGGCAGGAGTTGCCGGACGTGGTCACGTTTGCCTCGTACACCTCACCCGTCACACAGCCTCCTGAATAATGAAAGGGCATGAGGGGGCCGGATTGTTAATAATCCTGTACACTCGATTTTCAACAATGCTGTTGACCGAGGAGGTCGCGTGACCACTGTCACCGTCGTGGGATTAGGCGAGGCGGGCAAGCTTTACGCCACGGGGCTTCTGGAGTCAGGAGCCGTCGTGCGCGGCTACGACCCCTACGTCACTATTTCGGACGGCTCGATCCCGCAGTTTGATGACATCGTCACCGCCGTGGACGCGGCCGACCTCGTGATCAGCCTGGTGGGGGCCTCGGCATCCACCCCGGTCGCCGACGCCGTGATCCCCTACCTGGGCGGTTCCACCGTCTACGCCGACTTCAACACGGCTTCTCCCGCGGTGAAGACGAGCCTCGCGCAGAAGGCCGCGGACGCCGGCATCCAGTTCGCCGACGTCGCGGTGCTCGCCCCGGTCAACCGGGCCGGCAGTAAGACCCCGTTGATGACCAGCGGGACCGGCGCCCAGCGGACCGCGGACCTGCTGAAGCCGTTCGAGGTCCCCATCGAGGTGATCCCGGGTGCGGCGGGAACCGCGGCCAGCCGGAAGCTGCTGCGCAGCGTGTTCATGAAAGGTCTGGCCGGCCTCGTGCTGGAGACCATCGCTGCCGGAGACGCGGCGGGCAACGAAGCCTGGATTCGCGACCAGATGGCGGCAGAGCTCGGCCCGGACGGTCATGCGCTGGTCGAGCGGCTCTTCACTGGCAGCCACACTCACGCGGTACGCCGCACCCACGAGATCGCGGATGCCCTGGAGTACGTAAAGCAGCTCGGCAGCCCGAGTTGGATGACCGAGGGCGCGCTGAAGTGGCTTTCGAGCCTGGCCGAAGGCCGATCATGACTGCCCTCACCGACGACCAGCTGCCACCTCGTCAGCAGCACACCGCCGCGCCGAAGCGCAAGTCCTCCACCAAGGACGGCTATCAGCGGCTGCACGCCGACATCGTGCGGGGGCGTGTCATGCCGAACGAGCGTCTCGTCGAGTCGGATCTGATCGACTCGCTCGGCGTGTCGCGCGCGGCGGTGCGCATCATCCTCGCCCAGCTGGAGAACGAGGGGCTCGTCATACGGGAGCTCAATCGAGGAGCCCGGGTGCGAATGGTGTCCGAGTCCGAGGCGTTCGAGATCATCCAAACCCGCGCGGCGCTGGAATCGCTGGCGGCACAAGGAGCCGCTCTCCACGCGACGGATGACGACATCCGCTTCATGCGCAATCTTCTGGTCGAAATGCGCGGCTACCTGGATTCCGGGGACCTGCTCACCTACTCCGACACCAATTCGAAGCTGCACGCCACGGTGACCGCGATCTCGCGCAACCAGACCGCGGCCCGACTCATCGCCGAGTTGAGGGCACAATTGGTGCGCTTCCAGTACCGCACCGTACTTGTGGTCGGCCGCGCCAAGAATTCCATCGCCGAACACACCGAAATCGTCGAAGCGATCGCCGCGCACGACCCGGAGCGCGCCGGAACGGCCATGCGCATCCACCTTTCGCACGTCGCCGAGACGTTGAAAGACACCACGGGGGCGCGCTCCCAGCACACGTCCCAGGTGGCGACGGGCCCGAGCGCCGCATGACCAGCACACGGCCACATTCAACACAGCCACATTCACCTGCCTGGGAGGCACGATGACCGACCACCCAGTACCGAGTGACCACGCCCGCGCCCTGGTCCTCGGCGCCTACGACACCCACGTCCACATCGCACCGGATGTGATGCCCCGCCGGATCGACGACGTGTCATTGGCCAGGCGGTTCGCGGAAGTCGGCATGGCCGGGTTCGTGCTGAAGTCGCACTATGTGTCCACGGCCGAACGCGCCGAAGTCGTGCGCGGGGTCGTCCCCGGGGTAGATGTGCTCGGAGCGGTGACGCTCAACGGATCGGTGGGCGGAATGAACCCGGTCGCCGTCGAGATCGCCGGTCGGCAGGGGGCGAATACCATCTGGTTCCCCACCGTGGACAGCCTGAACCAACGCGGGAGCCGGGCCAAGATGCCTGAGGGCGCCACCCCGCCGATGTGGGCGCAGTTGCAGGATGACCTCGCCGCGAAGGGAATCATGGCTCCTGCGATCGCCGTGCTCGACGACCAGGGCGGCGTTCTTCCGGAAGTGCGCGACGTGCTCGATGTGATCGCCGCGCACGACATGGTGCTCGCCACCGGGCACCTCAGCCAGCCCGAGATCGTCGCGGTCGTCGACGCAGGGCTCGACGCCGGCATCCGTCGTATCGTCGTCACGCATCCGGAGTTCACCTCCCAGCAGTTGCCAGTCGACGTGCAGCAGCGCCTCGCTGGGCGCGGCGCACTGCTTGAACGGTGCTTCACCACGCCGTACACCGGCAAGGTGACGTGGGAGGAGCTGTTTGACCACATTCGCGCGGTCGGCCCGGAATACTCGATCTTGTCGAGCGATCTGGGCCAACCGTTCAACCCGCCGGTCGAGGACGGGCTGGCCTTACTGGCCGACCAACTCCTCCGAGCCGGCTTTACCGATGAGGAGATCCACGTAATGGCAGTACTGAACACCCGCCGAATGGCGGCACCGGCGAACATTCCGGGACGGGCAGCATGAGCGCCCGCAGGATGCTCGTGGTCGGCGCTCACAGCGCGGACTTCGTCTGGCGCGCCGCCGGCACCATCGCCAAGCACACCAGCGCTGGCGGGGAGGCCATCGTCGTCGCGCTCTCCTACGGCGAGCGCGGCGAATCCGGCGCGCTGTGGAAGGAGCCCGGTCAGACGGAGGAGAACGTCAAGCGGATCAGACACGGCGAGGCCGAGAAGGCCGCCAACGCGGTCGGTGCGTCGTTCCAGGGCTTCGACTTCGGTGACTACCCGCTCGAGGTGGGGCCGGAGCGTGTCGACCGGCTGGCCGAGCTGATGCGGGACTTCGCCCCGAACGTGGTGATCACCCACCCGGACAAGGACCCGTTCAACCCGGACCACCCCGTCGCGTACCAGACCGTGGCGCGGGCGCGTCTGCTGACCTCCGGTGCCGGGGTCGCCAGTGGCTTCCGTACCGCCAAGCCATCCGAATTCCTGGTCTTCGAGCCGCACCAGCCGGAGCTGAGCGGGTTCATGCCTCAGGTGTACGTGGACATCACCAGCGTCATCGACTCGAAGAACGAGGCGATGGCGGCGATGGCCGCGCAGGTCTACCTGCGCGAATACTACGGTCAGCGTGCGGAACAGCGCGCCAACCATGCCCGCAAGGTCACCGGCAACGCCGAGATCAAGTACGCCGAGGCGTTCCAACGGATCGTGCCGAACGTGGTGGACGCGCTGTGAGCGGGGTCAGCCAGGACATCCTGGAGGAACTCGCCGAGCTCGGCACCGCCACCGTCTACGAGGCGCAGGGCCGGCGTGGGTTGATCGACATCCAGTTCACCCAGCTGCAGCCCGGTTCCCGGGTGGCCGGGCCGGCCCGGATCGCCTCCTGCGCTCAGGGCGACAACTGGGCGGTGCACGCCGTGATGTCGCACCTGACCCCCGGCGACGTGCTGGTGCTCACGATGCCGGAGCCGCAGCCGGTCGCGCTCGTCGGCGACCTGCTGCTGACCCAGGCGCAGGTGCACGGGGCGGCCGGGGTGCTGGTGAATGCCTCGATCCGCGACTTCGAGGAGGTCACCGAACTCGGCCTGCCGGTGTGGGCGAGATGGATCCGTGTCCGCGGTGCCGTCAAGGCCGATCCCGGCCACGTCGACGTGCCGGTCACCGTGGGAGGCGCCAGCATCGAGCCGGGCGACATCATCATCTTGGATGCCGACGGCGCGGTGGTCGTGGCCCGCGACGAGGTAGATGCCTCGCTTGCTGCGGCCCGGGCACGTCGCGACAAGGAGGCCGCCATGCGAGTTCGGCTGAAGGCCGGCGAGCTCAGCTACGACATGCACGGGCTGCGTGCCCGGGAGGCCGAGCTGGAATCCCAGGGATGAGCGTCCGATAATTCGAGCCCCGTCGAAATCGCCCGTACGCGGGTCTCGACGGGGCTCGACCACCGCGACAGGGCTCGACCACCGGAACGTGTGATGATGGCCGTCAGCCGCGGGCCCACAGCCCCACGATGACGTCGGCGGCCGGCGCTTCGCGAATGTCGCGGAATCCGGTGCCGGCCCACAGCGAGACGCCGCCCGGGTCGCCGGCGGCCGCCGCGGCGGCGCGCAGCGGCCGGGTGAGCTGGTTGACCTCGGGGTACGCGGCCGGGGCGGTGTCGTCGTGGTCCATGATGAACCGGTTCGTCAGTCCGCGGGCGAGCCGACCCGAGAATGCCCGGGTGAGCGTCGTGCCGGGATACGCCCCCGAGCGCAGCGCCTCCTTGTGCACGGCGGAGGCTCCGCACTCCGGGGTCAGGAGCAGCGCGGTTCCCACCTGCGCCGCCACCGCACCGCGGGCCAGTAGCTCGACGACCCGCTCGGCCGTGCCGATGCCGCCGGCCGCGACGAGCGGGAGCGCGCTGACCGACTGCACGTCCGCGAGCAACTGGTCTAGGTCGCGGGTATCCGGTGACTTGTCGACCGCGTGCGTGCCGCGGTGGCCGCCGGCATCCGGACCCTGCACCACGAGGCTGTCGGCACCGGAGGCCTCAGCGGCGGCGGCCTCGTCCGGATCGGTCACCATGACGCTGACGTGGGTGCCGACCGCGTGCATCCGTTCGACGACATCGGCCGGCGGGGTGCCGAACGTGAAAGACACCACGGGCACCGGATGCGCGAGCAGGTATTCGATCTTGTCGGCCCAGTGGTCCGTGGTGTCCGCGGCCGGCTGCGGCAGTGGCACGTCGTAGCGCGCCGCATCGGCCTCGAGCTCGGCACGGTAAGCCTGCACCTGGGCTGGATTGCCGCGCACCGTCCCGGGGACGAACAGGTTCACGCCGAACGGGCCGTCCACGGTGGTCAACGCCTCAGCGACCTGGGCGGCCAAGGCATCCACGCTCTTGCTGCCGGCGGCGAGGAAGCCGAACGCTCCCACCGACGCGGCGGCGCGTACCAGCGCCGGCGTGGACGGACCGCCGGCCATAGGTGCGGCGAGAATTCGGATGCGCAAGTCGGTGAAGGTGAACACGCCTCCACGTTACGACGCCGCGGGCGCGCATGGCAGCACGACGGCAGGAATGGCGGTACCGGTGGGATTTGAACCCACGGTGGGCTTTCACCCACACAACTTTTCGAGAGTTGCACCTTCGGCCACTCGGACACGGTACCGCGGACGAGTTTAGTACACGATCGGGCCTGGTTTGCTTCGAGCGCGGCCCTACCGGCTGCGCCCCAGGTAACGGCAAGGTGGGCGAGATACTGTGACGCGTGCTTGTCGACTTTCGTGATGCCGTGCTGCTGGCGGTGATCTCCGGCATCGCCCTCGTAGTGGTGGGCGGAGCGGTGATCGTGTGGCTCGTCGAGCGGCGCCGCCATCACGGCGAAACCCACCTGCTGAGCACGCACCAGATCAACGCGAAATGGTGGAAAGACCAGCGCACAGGCACCGGCGACCTGCTCTATGTGGCGATGGGCGACTCCGCGGCTCAAGGCATCGGTGCGAGCCGGCCGGGCCGCAGCTACGTCGGGCTGATCGCCAAGCACTTGCGCGCCAGTTCCGGTCAGAGCGTGCGGGTGATCAACCTCAGCCAGGCCGGCGCGCGGCTGCGAGACGTGCTGGCGAAGCAGGTGCCCCAGCTTCACGGCCTGGAAGCGGACGTCATCACGGTGTCGGTGGGTGCGAACGACATCGCGGAGTTCGACCGGAAGCGATTCGCCCGCGAGTTCGAGCAACTGTGCGCAGCGTTGCCGCCGAATGCACTCGTGGCGGACCTGCCCAGCTTCTACCTAGGCGAGCGGGAACGGAACGTGGCGATCGCCAACACCATCGTGCACCAGGTCGTGGCGGACCACTCGCTCACCCTGGTGCCGCTGCACGACGCCACGAAACGCCGCGGCGTCTCGCGCACCGCGCTGCGGGACGTGTCGGTGGACTTCTTCCACCCGAACGACCGCGGCTACAGCACCTGGGCATCCGCGTTCCTTCCTCTCCTCCCCAAGGCGCTCGACCGGATGCTACGCCGCTAGCGGGCGTGTAGCCGGAGGCTGCGTCGGTGCTGCCGATTAGGCTGGCCCCATGGCCCGTTCCACCAGCAATTACCGATGCACCGAATGCGGATGGACGACACCCAAATGGGCCGGCCGCTGCGGCGAATGCCAGAGCTGGGGCACGGTGCTGGATGCACTCGACCAGGCCGCGCCGAGCCCGCACGTCACCGCCAGCCGGGTGAGCGATGCCCGGGCGGCGCGTCCCATCACCGAGATCAGCGCGGAGAGTGTCGCGCACTGGCCTAGCGGCATCCAGGAGTTCGACCGCGTGCTCGGCGGCGGCATCGTGCCAGGCGCCACCATCCTGCTCAGCGGTGAGCCGGGGGTCGGCAAGTCGACGCTGCTGCTGGAGGTGGCCTCCCGCGCCGCGGAGAGCGGGATGCGGGTGCTCTACGTGAGCGCGGAGGAATCAGTCAACCAGGTGCGACTGCGCGCGGAACGCACGAACGCGCTGCACCCGAGCCTGTTCCTCGCCGCGGAGACCGATCTGGCCACCATCCTGGGCCAGATCGACCAAACCCAACCACACCTGGTCATCGTGGACTCGGTGCAGACCGTGTCCTCGTCGCTGACCGACGGGCTGGCCGGCGGGCCCGCGCAGGTGAGGGAGGTGGCGGCGACGCTCATCCGAGTCTCCAAGGACCGCAACCTGCCGATCCTGCTCGTCGGCCACGTGACCAAGGACGGCTCGATCGCCGGCCCCCGCCTGCTCGAGCACCTGGTGGACGTGGTCTGCCACTTCGAGGGCGACCGGCAGACCAACCTGCGGTTCATCCGTGCCCAGAAGAACCGCTTCGGCCCCACGGATGAGGTGGGCTGCTTCGAGATGACCGGAGACGGCATCATCGAGGTGGAAGACCCGAGCGGGCTGTTTCTCAGCCATGGCCGAGGACCGGTGAGCGGCACCTGTGTCACGGTCGCGGTCGAGGGGCGGCGCGCGCTGCCTGTCGAAGTGCAGGCGCTCGTCGCCAAGTCCTCCCAGTCGCAACCGCGCCGGGTCGTGAACGGGGTCGACTCCTCCCGGGTGGCGATGCTGCTCGCGGTGATGGAGCGGCGGCTGAAGCTGGAATTCTCCAGCTGCGACGTGTATGTGTCGACGGTCGGCGGCATCCGGCTCACCGAACCCGGCGCGGACCTCGCGATCGCGCTGGCCCTGGCCAGCGCACTGACCGACACCGCGCTCAGTCACACCCTCGCAGTGGTGGGGGAGGTCAGCCTGGCTGGGGAGATCCGGCCCGTCTCGAACGCCAAGCAACGCCTGGCTGAGGCTCGCCGGCTGGGCTACACCACGGTGCTGGATGCGAGAATCGGCCGGTTGGGCGATGCGGTGCGTGCCGCGTTCGCGGCGGTGCCGTCCCGCCTGGTCGGTGTCGTGGAGGAGTACCTCCCCGACCTGGAACGCGGCGCCTAGTTCAGGATGAACTGCACCGTTCCGGCGGACTTCAGTTCGCCGAGCAGCACGCTGAGATGGTAGCTGGCGCCGCCGGCTTTGACCTTGTTGCGCTCCGCGTCACAGGTGCCGGCGGACGAGCGGGTGCGATCCCAGGGGATCGGCGCCGTGGATTGCGGCGTGTTCGGCTGCAGGATCACCGGCACGTCCACCGGGTCTTTCTGGCAGTCCTTCGACGACCAGATCAGTTCGCTGCCGCTGGTGATCCGCAGTTGCTGCAGCGTCGACCCGGCGTTCATGGTGCAGGCGACGGTGGACGTGTTGGTGATCTTCATGCTGATCAGCGGGTTTTCACCCGCGTTGTAGACGCCCTTGTCGGTCACCGGCTCCAGCTTGATGCTGGCCGGCACGCAGGGGTCGCCTTCTTTCTGGGCGGCGGCGGCCGACTTCGTCGGCGAGGGGCTTACGCTCGCTCCGGGGTCCTTCACCGCCGCGTCGCCGCTGCCCGGGCGGGTGATGATCATCACGATGATGACGATCACGGCGAGCACGCCGAGGCCCACCATCAATCGCCGCCGCCAGTAAACGCCGCTGGGCTGGGGGCCGACGGGATTCCGAAACGTCGACATGCCATAAGAGTAGGTGCGAAGCAGCACGATCCGGCGCCGATTCGGCGGCGTGTGCGGCGGCGGATGCTGCAGCTACAGCAGCTTGAGCATCCGTGTGTTGCCGAGCGTGTTCGGCTTCACCCGGGCCAGGTCGAGGAACTCCGCGACGCCCTCGTCGGGCGATCGCAGCATCTCGGAGTAGACATCCGGCTCAACGCTCTTCTCCCCCATGGGGAAGAATCCGTGCCGCTGAAAGAACTCGGTCTCGAAGGTGAGGCAGAACAGCCTGCTCAGCCCGAGCTCGGTGGCGTCGGATTCGAGCGTGGTGAGCAGTTTGTGGCCGACGCCCTTGCGCAGCCACTGCGGCACTACCGCCAGCGTGCGCACCTCGGCCAGGTCCTCCCACATCACGTGGAGGGCGCCGCAGCCGATCGTGTTGCCGGACGCGTCGACCGCGACCCGGAACTCCTGAATCGCCTCGTAGAACACGACCGCGTCTTTACCGAGCAGGATGCGCCGCTGGACGAGCGGCTCCACCAGCTGCCGAATCGGCCCGACATCGCTCGTGCGCGCGGGACGCACGGTAAAACCGCTCTCTGTCATCCAGTCCCATCTCAAGGAGAATCTGCTTCCGCGACTGGGAAGTAGGCGATTCCAGCTTACTGACTGCAAAATCTCCGTGAAACGGGTTCACCACGACCGGGCGGGGTGCGCCGAGCGCCGGTGCACGGAAGCCGGCACGGGGTGAACCGTGCCGGCTTCCGGATGCCACCGGAGCGTGCCCGGGATGTGCTGTCGACTAGTTGCCGGTCTCGACGGCCGCGAGCGCGTCGATCTCCTCCCGGCCGGGCTGCCGGCTGGTGGTGAACACGAATTCGCCGTCCTTGAAGTCGACGTGCACGTGGTCGCCGGCCACCAGCTCTCCCTGCAGGATGCGCTCGCTGAGTCGGTCCTCCACCTCGCGCTGGATGGCACGGCGCAGCGGCCGGGCTCCCAGCGTCGGGTCGAAACCAACCTTGACCAGCTGCTCCTTGGCGGGCACGGTGAGGTCCACGGTCATGTCGCGGTCCAGCATCCGGTTTCCCAGACGCTTGATGAACAGATCCACGATTTGCAGCAACTCTTCCTGACTGAGCTGGGGGAACACGATCGTCTCGTCAACCCGGTTCAGGAACTCCGGCTTGAAGTGCTTCTTGAGCTCTTCGACCACCTTGCCGCGCATCCGGTCGTAGCCTGTGGCGGTGTCACCCTCGATCTGGAAGCCCACCGGGCCGCCGGTGATGTCCTTGGTACCGAGGTTGGTGGTCATGATGATCACGGTGTTCTTGAAGTCGACGACGCGACCCTGGCCATCGGTCAATCGGCCTTCCTCCAGAATCTGGAGCAGCGAGTTGAAGATATCCGGGTGCGCCTTCTCGATCTCGTCGAACAGCAGCACGGAGAACGGCTTGCGACGCACCTTCTCGGTAAGCTGGCCGCCCTCTTCGAAGCCGACGAATCCGGGAGGGGCGCCGAACAGGCGGGAAACGGTGTGCTTCTCGCCGTACTCGCTCATGTCCAGGGCGATCAGGGCATCCTCGTCATCGAACAGGAACTCCGCCAGCGCCTTGGCCAGCTCGGTCTTGCCGACGCCGGTGGGGCCGGCGAAGATGAACGAACCGGAGGGCCGCTTCGGGTCCTTCAGGCCGGCGCGGGTGCGGCGGATGGTCTTGGACAGCGCCTGGATGGCCTCCTCCTGACCGATCACGCGCATGTGCAGCGCCTTCTCCATGAAGACGAGACGGCTGGTCTCCTCCTCGGTGAGCTTGAAGACCGGGATGCCGGTGGCCGCGGCGAGCACTTCGGCGATGATTCCCTCATCGACGACGCCCGTTGTCCCGGTCTCACCGCTGCGCCACTTCTTCTCCAGGCGCAAGCGCTCGCCGAGCAGGCCTTTCTCCTCGTCACGCAGGGAGGCGGCCTTCTCGAAGTCTTGGGCTTCGATCGCGGCTTCCTTTTTGCCGCGTACGGCAGCGATCTTGTCGTCGAATTCCCGCAGCTCCGGCGGGGCGGACAGGATCGAGAGGCGCAGGCGGGCGCCGGCCTCGTCGATCAGGTCGATGGCCTTGTCGGGCAGGAAGCGGTCGGACACGTAGCGGTCGGCGAGGTTCGCGGCCGCGACGATCGCGCCATCCGTGATCGAGACCTTGTGGAAGGACTCGTAGCGGTCGCGCAGACCCTTGAGGATGTTGATGGTGTGCGGCAGCGTGGGCTCGTGCACCTGCACCGGCTGGAAGCGGCGCTCAAGCGCGGCATCCTTCTCGAAGTGCTTGCGGTACTCGTCCAGGGTAGTCGCGCCGATGGTCTGCAACTCACCGCGGGCCAGCAACGGCTTGAGGATGCTGGCGGCGTCGATCGCGCCCTCGGCGGCACCCGCCCCGACCAGGGTGTGGATCTCGTCGATGAACGTGATGATGTCCCCGCGGGTGCGGATCTCCTTGGTCACCTTCTTCAGGCGCTCTTCGAAGTCACCGCGGTAGCGGCTGCCGGCGATCAGGGAGCCGAGGTCAAGCGTGTAGAGCTGTTTGTCCTTCAGAGTCTCGGGCACGTCGCCGCGCACGATCGCCTGGGCGAGGCCCTCAACGACGGCGGTCTTGCCGACGCCGGGCTCGCCGATCAGCACCGGGTTGTTCTTGGAGCGGCGGGAGAGGATCTGCATGACCCGCTCCATCTCTTTCTCGCGCCCGATCACCGGGTCGAGTTTGCCGTCACGGGCGGCTTGAGTGAGGTTACGGCCGAATTGGTCCAGAATTTGAGAGCCCGCCTGAGCGCCGCTCTGCTGCTGTTCGCCACCCACGGCGACCTGCTCCTTCCCCTGGTACCCGGAGAGCAGTTGGATGACCGTCTGACGGACCCGATTGAGGTCGGCTCCTAGCTTGACGAGCACCTGGGCGGCGACGCCCTCGCCCTCCCGAATGAGGCCGAGCAGGATGTGCTCGGTGCCGATGTAGTTGTGACCGAGTTGCAGCGCCTCGCGCAGCGACAACTCGAGCACCTTCTTAGCGCGCGGTGTGAACGGGATGTGCCCGGTCGGTTGCTGCTGGCCCTGACCGATGATGTCCTGCACCTGCTCGCGCACCGCATCCAGGGAGATGTCGAGCGACTCGAGAGACTTCGCGGCGACGCCTTCACCCTCGTGGATCAGCCCGAGCAGGATGTGCTCGGTGCCGATGTAGTTGTGGTTGAGCATCTTGGCCTCTTCTTGGGCCAAGACAACGACGCGACGTGCTCGGTCGGTGAATCTTTCAAACATCTCGTTAACTCCTCCGGCACCGGGCTGGTTCGATGCCGTTACAAAGAGAGTAACCAGCGCTGCCCCGGAATAGTGCCCCTGTTCGCCCTGGGCGTGACCCAGTTCTGGGGGCGCATCTGCCTGACAAAACCTCGTCCGGCGTGGGTGCGTTCGGGCCACCGCGCGCACGGCGGATGCGTCGGACACGCGCCCGCAACCCCCCGGCTGGGTTCGCGCTGCATCTGCAGGACGGTCAATGGGAGATGCTAAGCAGGTACGCGACCGGCGCTCCGGATGCCGCGCCCGCCGCATCCGCGACGGATCGGCTCAGCGTGAGCCGGGCGAGCGGGCCGGCCCGTAGGTCCAGCTTGGCGGTGTCCAGCCGTGGCAGGGCGAGCGGTTGCCGATCGTTGATGCGCAGCTCAAGGCCGTCCACCAGCGCGACCACGAACCAGGACAGCCCCGCGAGGTCGTGGGTGCCGGCCGGAATGCCGGACATCCGACCCATGATTCGGGCCGGGTTCACCATGAGGTTGAGGTCGAACACCGGGCCGTCCAGCGGACGCGCCGAGGCCGGCACGTCCCCGGGGAAGACCGCCGGCGCGTCACCGACGTGGATCGGCCGGGAGTTCCCGGCAATGGTCAGCTCGATTCCCGCGCCGGCCACCACGCCGAGGGTGCGCACTAGCCCCGGAAACCGGGAGAACGGCGCGTCTTCGGTGACCGTCGCCATGCTGATGCGCCAATCGGGCGCAGCGTCGGAACCGACGGACGTCGCAGAGGCGGCGATTTCGCGGGTCACGCCCTTGCCGTTCTGCCACGGGGTGACCCGGTACTGCGCGAACCGCAGGTGCCGCACTCCGTACTCCATGCCACCATCTTCCCACCGCGCCCAACACCTCCCCCCTCCCACCCACCAGTCCGTCCCACCAGCCGTCCCACCAGCCCGTCTCACGGAGTTTCTGTCGCCGAGCAGCCCGCTGCCCGGCATCCGGGGGCCCTGGATACAGAAACTCCTTGAGATGGGATGGAGACGGGAGGGGCGGGTTAGCATGCATCCATGAGCAACCTCGAGAAGGATCCACCGGAGTTGGTCTGCGCCGCATCGGCGACCGCAACCGGAGTCGTGGAAGCCCCAATACAACTGCTGGAACCGAGGATGGTACCGCTGGGCGGTCCGCGCGCGATGACGGTACGACGCACGCTGCCGCAGCGCTCGAGGTCGCTGATCGGCGCCTGGTGCTTCATCGACCACTACGGACCCGACGACGTGGCGGCGACCGGCGGGATGGTGGTGCCGCCACATCCGCACACCGGATTGCAGACGGTGAGCTGGCTGTTCGCCGGCGAGATCGAGCACCGCGACTCCTCGGGGGCCCACGCCACGGTGCGCCCCGGCGAGCTCAACCTGATGACGGCGGGAGGCGGCATCCAGCACTCGGAGGTGTCCACGCCCACTACGACTGTGCTGCACGGCGTTCAGTTGTGGACCGCGCTACCGGATGCCGCCCGGCATGGCGCACCATTCTTTGAACGCTTCATCCCACCCGTCTTCGAATTCCACGGCGCGAGTGTGAGCGTGTTCCTGGGCAGTCTGCTCGGACATGTCTCGACCGCCACAGCCTTCACCCCGATCGTCGGCGCGCAGTTCGACCTGCCGGCGGGCACCGCGCTTTCGATCCCGGTCGATTCCGGCTTCGAGCACGGCATTCTCGTGGACACCGGGGAGGTCGACGTCGACGGTGTACTCATCCCGGGCGGGCACCTGGGCTACCGCGCACCCGGCTCCACCACCCTCTCGATCCGGTCCGGGGAGGGACCCGCACGCATCCTGCTGCTGGGCGGTGCGCCGTTCGGGGAGCAGATCGTGATGTGGTGGAACTTCATCGGCCGCACCCACGAGGAAGTCGTCGGCTACCGCACGCAATGGCAGACGGATGTCGTCGGCGGCGGCTCGGAAAACGGTCGCTTCAACACGGTGCGCGGCTACGACGGACGCCCGCTGCCAGCGCCAACCCTCCCGAACGTGCGGCTACGCCCGCGGGGCTGACCGAACCGGCAGTTCATGCGCCAACCAGCCGCACGCGACATTGCCCGAGCAGAGGCTAGGGCTTGGGGCCAGCTAGCTTCGCGCGCTCCTCGGCCTCGATCTGCGCGTACACCTTGCGCTCGGTGCGGTCGGCATGCAGGATCGTGCGCAGCACGAGCCAGAAAATGAGCCCGATGAGGATGGTCGGCGTCACCGACCACGCCGCATTCACCCAGAAATTCTCCACCGACTCAGGATACGCGGCGAACCTGATCGCTGGCTAACCCTTGGTGAAGATCCCGATCAGACCGCTCACGATCAGGTAGAGACCGATTCCACCCACCACGATCCAGACCACGATCCGGCCGGTGGCGATCTTCTTACGGTTATCGTCCGGGTCGCTCATCGCTGCCTCACTTCACCAGCGGGAACAGGATGGTCTCACGGATACCGAGGCCGGTCAGCGCCATCAGCAACCGGTCGATGCCCATGCCCATGCCACCGCACGGCGGCATCCCGTACTCCAGTGCCCGCAGGAACTCCTCGTCCAGTCGCATCGCCTCGGTGTCGCCCTTGGCTCCGAGCTTGGCCTGCTCGACGAACCGCTCGCGCTGCACGACCGGGTCGACCAGCTCGGAGTACCCGGTGGCCAGTTCGAACCCGCGGATGTACAGGTCCCACTTCTCTACCAGACCGGGGATACTGCGGTGCGCCCGCACCAGCGGGGACGTGTCGACCGGGAAGTCGGCGACGAACGTCGGCCGCACCAGCGACGGCTTCACGAAGTGCTCCCACAGCTCCTCGACGAGTTTGCCGTGGGTGGGCAGGTGCACTTCGAGGCCCAAGCCGTCGGCGATCTTCTGCAGTTCCTCCGCAGGCGTTTGCGCCGTGATCGAGATGCCGGATGCCTCGCTGAGCGACTCGTACATCGACATCCAGTCCCAGTCCCCGCCCAGGTCGTACTCGGTACCGTCGGCCCAGGTGACCCGGTGCGACCCCGATACCGCCAGGGCCGCGTTCTGCACCATCTCGCGGGTGAGGTCAGCCATCTGGTGGTAGTCGCCGTAGGCCTGGTAGGCCTCGAGCATCGCGAACTCTGGCGAGTGGGTGGAGTCGGCGCCCTCGTTACGGAAGTTGCGGTTGATCTCGAACACCCGCTCGATCCCGCCGACCACCGCGCGCTTGAGGAACAGCTCCGGCGCGATCCGCAGGTACAGGTCGGTGTCGAACGCGTTGCTGTGGGTGACGAACGGGCGGGCGGATGCGCCGCCGTGCATCGTCTGCAGCATCGGCGTTTCTACCTCGAGGTAGCCGTGCGCGGTGAATGTCGTGCGCAGCGAGGACACCGTCGCGGCCCTGGCGCGCACCGTGCTGCGGGCGGCCTCCCGGGCGATGAGGTCCAGGTAGCGTTGCCGCACCCTGGTTTCCTCGCTGAGCTCGGTGTGCAGGTTGGGCAGCGGTCGCAGCGCTTTGGCGGCGATCTGCCACTGCGTCACCATGACCGACAGTTCGCCGCGGCGGCTGGTGACGACCTCGCCGGAGACGAACAGGTGGTCGCCGAGGTCGACGAGTTCCTTCCAGAGCGCCAGGGACTCCTCTCCGACGACCGCGAGCGACACCATGGCCTGGATGCGGGATCCGTCGCCGGACTGCAGTGACGCGAAGCACAGCTTGCCGGTGTTGCGCAGGTGCACGATCCGCCCGGCAAGGCCCACGGTCACCCCGGTCGTCGCGTCGATTCCCAGGTCGCCGAAGCGTTCGCGCACCGCCGGGATCGTGTCGGTGATCGGCAGTGACACCGGATAGGCGCCGACGCCAGACTCGATCAGGCGCTCGCGCTTGGCCAGGCGCACCGCCGTCTGCTCGCTGAGCTCCTCGTCCGAGGGTTCGGCAACTGCGGCCCCTTGGCGGGCCTGCGCGGGGTCGGTCATCGCTCTCCTGACTGGTTGCAGCCAGTTTACCGGGGGTCCCGGCCCGGCATTCCGGGCACCCCTTCCGGCGAGCGATGCGGTTCCGGACGAGATCGGCTGCCGCGGCGGGGGATCTCGTCCGAAAAGGTATCGCTCGCCACCCGTCGGGCGGCGTCCTCGCGCGGGGCTACTCGGGTGGGGCTGGCGGTTGGTCAGGCCGGAGCGCCGAGGCTGACGAGGCGGTTGTCGATCAATCGGGTGGTGCCAACGTAGGCGGCAAGGACCGCGAGCGCCGGCCCGTGGCGGTCGCCGGCCACGGGTAAGAACGTGGCCGGGTCCACCATGGCGAAGTAGTCCAGCCGCACGGACGGTTCGGCGTCGAGCACCGCCTGTGCCGCAGCGAGGGCCGCCGCCACTCCACAACCGGCGGATGCCGCGGCAGCGGCCAACGAGGCCGAGAGCGCCATCGCTGCCTGCTTCTGCTGCCCGGACAGGTACCGGTTGCGGCTGGACAGCGCCAGCCCGCCGTCCTCGCGCACGATGGGCACCACCTCCACCCAGACCGGCACGTTGAGGTCGGCCACCATGCGCTTCACCAGGAACACCTGCTGCGCATCCTTCTGGCCGAACAGTACGACGTCGGGCTGCACGATGTTGAGCAGCTTGCTCACTACGGTGAGCACTCCGTCGAAGTGGCCGGGCCGGGTGGCGCCCTCGAAGAGGGTCGCGACGTGCCCGGCGGTCACCCGGGTACCCCCGCCTTGGGACGGATGCGGCCCGGCCGGATGCGGCCCGGTCTGATACAGCTCGGGCGGATACAACTCGGCGACCGCCGGTGCGAACACGGCAGCCACGGGCAGCGGCGCCAGCGTGGCCAGGTCGGCCTCCAGCATCCGCGGGTATCGGTCCAGGTCCTCGCCGGGCCCGAACTGCAGCGGGTTGACGAAAATGGACACGATCGTGTGGTCGGCCACCTGGGCGGCCCGCTCCACGAGTGCGAGGTGTCCGGCGTGCAGAGCGCCCATCGTGGGCACCAACGCGACGCGTGCTCCGTCGGCTCGCGCCTGGGCGATCCCGGCTCTCAGCTGCGCGATGGTGTCGACAACCTGCGGTGCAGCGGTCATTCGTCCTCCAGTTCGGCCAGATCGATGGTATCGGCCGGCGTGGTCGCGCTGGCGAGCGCGATCTCCACGGCGGAGCGCACCAGCGGCGCCAGGACCGCCCCGGGGGAGACGACTCCGATGCCTTCCAGCAGTCCGGCCGCCTGCACGACGATGGAGTGGGAGAAGGTCGTCGCCGTGGCGACCGCTTCCCCGTACGCTGCGCGATCGGCTTCCTCGATGAGCACCGGCTCGGCTCCCATCTCCACCGCCAACGCCATCCCGATCGGCTGCACGGGAGTCGGCGCCGTCACCGCGCAATACGCCTGCCGCAGCCTGCCCAGGTCGATGCTGGTGCCGGTGAACGACATGGCCGGATGCAACGCCAACGGGATGACGCCCGCTGCGCTCGCCGGTGCGAGCACGGACACGCCCAGCCCCGGAGCGGTGTGCAGCACGAGCTGGCCGGGCTGCCACACGCCGACCGCCGCAAGCCCGGCCACCAAGGCGGACAGCTCGCCATCCGGAACGGCGAGCACCACCAGTTCGGCGCGTCTGATCACATCCGGTATGTCGAGGATCGGCACACCAGGCAACATCGCTTCGGCTCTGTCGCGACTGGCCTGAGACACCGCCGAGATTCCCACGACGGCGTGTCCGGCTCCGGCCAGCGCCGCACCGAGTACGGGACCGACCCGACCGGCACCGATAATGCCGACGCCGAGCCGGCCGGCGGCGCGCGCAGCGCTCACGCCGACACCTCGCCCGAGCGCCAGCGGTGGGACGTGTCCCGCGCCGCGGAGACGATGGCGGCGCGCGCCGCGTCGGTGAAGAACTCCACGCCGACCACGGCATCAACCGCACCCAGCGTCGCCGCGATCGGTCCGGAGACCGTGTGCAGATGCACCGCGGCCAACCGCAGCATCCGCAACACCGGACCCTGCCGCAGTGAGACACTCTGCAGCCGAGCCTGAGGAACGATCACCAGTTGCCGCCAGATGCCGCCCCTGCGCAGCAGCAGGCAACCGCGGGCCATCGCGAACCCGTTGCGTCGCCAGGCGAACGGCCGCAGCCACACGGCACGCTGAGGGGAATTCACGAACCCGTCGTCGCCACCCGGCGAGGTCAGGCCGGCCCTCAGCAACGGTGTCATCTCGGGTGCGCCCGTCACAGCCGACGCGCCCGCCGGGCTTTCACCGGCGCTGCTGTGCCGACCGAGGCTGGGGGCCGCTCCTGCGAGGTCGGGCAGCAGCAACTCGAGCACGCGGATGACTTCACTGCGGTTACCGACGGGGAGGATGGTCGCATTGGACTGGCCCGCAGCGCCCTTGGTGTTCGAGTGGCTTGCGCGGTTGACGCTCACCTCCCACCAACCCATCGGCCGCCAGAGCAGCGGCTGGCTCACCCGCACCGAGTGGATACGCCCCGGCGGCAGGGTCTCGCTGGTGGTCGAGAGCAGGCCGAAGCCCACGCGCACCCCGTCGCCAGTGGCGGCGATGGTGTACCCCAGTGTCTTGGTGAACCGGCGGACGTAGAAACTGCCGAACCCGATTGCGCCGGGCAGCACAAGAAACAGGCCGTACAGTTGGCCAGAGCTGACCACCCAGACCGTGATGCCGATGCCGGCGAGCACAAGAAAGACCGTTGAACCGTGCAGCACGAGCGAGCCGAACAGCCTGCCCAGATGGATGGTGACGATCGACTCCGCCGGGGTGGACCCCAGCTCCGGATCGGGTCCGAAGAACTCCTCCACCCGGCGGTCCAGCGTCGACTGCCCGGGCGGACCCGGCGTAAGCACGCCGGGCGCCGTGACGCGGGCACCGGAGGCCAGCCGCAGGATCTCCCGACGCACGCCATCCGCCGCCCTCGAACCGAGGTAGGACAGCTGCACGTTCGCATCCTGGCCGGCCTGACTGATCTCCACCTTCGCGGCTCCGAACAGCCTGGCGAAGAACGGCCGCACGATGTTGATGCCTTGGATGCGATCGAGCCTCGCCTTGCGGTTGGTGCGGAACAGGATGCCGCTGCGTACCTCGACCGCCTCCTCGGTGATCCGGAACGAATGCATCCGCCAGGAGGCGTAGAAACCCGCGATAAGAACGACGAGCACCGCCGCGACGACCAGCAGCGCCACCCCGAGAAAACCGTTGTCGATGATGTAGTCGACCGGGTCGCCCTGTGCCGGCAGGCCGGGCACGAACATGTCGAACAACCGCTCACGTAGGTTGGCGAGCAGCACGCCCAGGATCGCGACGAGCGCCAACCCGCCCTTCAGCAGTGGAGACGCGGGATGCAGCCGGTGCCACTGGCCGTCCGCCAGGTTCACAGCCCCGCCCGCCGACTCTCCGCAAGGGCGACGAGCCGGTCGCGCAACGCGTCGGCCTCGGCGGCCTCCAGCCCGGGGATCGTGACGCCGGTCGAGGCGGCGGCGGTGACGAAGCGCAGCTCGCTCAAGCCCAGGAATCGATCGACCGGTCCTCGGTTGATGTCGACCAGCTGCATCCGCCCGTACGGCACGGCCACGAATCGGAGGAACATGATGCCGCGTCGGAACAGCAGGTCGTCGTCGCGCAACTGGTAGCCGATCGACCGCACCCGCCGCGGAACGAGCACGAGCGTGATCACCCCGATGGCAGCGACGGCGATGCTGACCGCGAGCGCGAACGGCAGCTTGAGCAGGTGCAGCGGGATGGTAAGCGCGAGGAAGACCACGGCACCGAAGAACGTGCCGAGCAGTTCGGCCCACATCAGCTTGGGGGAAACTCGCCGCCACGTGGTTTGCGGCAATTCGAGTCTGGTGCTCATGGCGTTCTCTCCCACTGCGCCGCTCACGACTTCAGCGGCGCCGGCTCGTTGCCCGGCCCGGATTCGTCGTCGCCTTTCACCGGCGGAATGGTGCACATGTGCTCGGCGACCAGTCCGGCGGTGAGCAGGATACCGGCCCCCACGGCCGTGCCGATGGCCATGCCGATCGATCCGGCGGTCGGGGTCACGGAGCGCGTGGTGAGGTAGATGATGACTCCGCCGCCGGCGCCGAACAGAAACGCCCCGCTGATCGAGGATGCTTTGGCGAGCATGGCCACCCTCGTGGCGTAGAACGGGTCGATCGGGGCCTTGCGGGTGCCTTTCACCTTGCGGCGGATGGGCAGCGCGAGCAGCACGATGATCACTCCGATCGCCACCAACGCTGCGGGCAACGTGAACGGCGGAATGAGAATCGGCCGTCCCGCTGCGGCGAGCGCGCTTTCCAGGAATGCGGCGCCGACCGCTCCCGCCGCGAACAGCAGGATGATCGTCGAGACCTTGGTGCGGCTCATGCGCGGGACTCCGGCAACAGGGGCGCGCCGTCGACCGGCCACACCGTGTCGGTGGCCCGGGCCAGCAGGTCGGTCACCAGGCCGCGTCCGGCGATCCTGGCATGCGGGTCGACCTGCGCCCACGGTGCGAGCACGAACGAGCGCTCCCAGGCCCGCGGATGCGGCAGGATCAGGTCCGCACTGTCGCGGCGCAGGCCGGCGAAGTCGATCAGGTCGAGATCCAGGGTGCGGTCCCCCCAGCGTTCCAGGCGCACCCTGCCATGCGCGTTCTCGATGTCCTGCAGTTTGCCCAGCAGTTCCTCCGGGGACAGCGCGCTGGTCACGAGGACCACGGCGTTGAGATAGCCGGGCGCGCTCTCGTCGACACCGTCGAGTTTCAGGGCGGACGAGCCGACCAGACCGGATGCGGCGATCACCCGCACACCGTCGATCGCGTCGATGTCGCGCACGGCGGAACGGAGCGTGCCCTCGCGGTCGCCCTGGTTGCTGCCGAGGGCGATCACGGCGGGCAGCACCACCCGCATCCGCGTCATGGCCGGCCCCGTGTCGGTAGCCGGCTTCTGGTGATGGTCACGGCGACATCGTCGAACGGAACGGTGATCGGCGCGTGCGGCTTGTGGACGGTCACCTGCACCGCGGAGGCCGCCGGGTGTCCGAGCACAACCGCGGCAACCCGCTCGGCAAGGGTTTCGATCAGGTCAACCGGGTCGCGTTCCACGGCGGCGACGATTTGTTCCGAGACCACGCCGTAGTGCACGGTCGCCTCCAGGTCGTCGCCGGCGGCCGCCGCCGCGAAGTCGACGAAGATGGTGACGTCGAGCACGAACTCCTGACCGTTGGCCCGTTCGTCGTCGAACACACCGTGGTGGCCGAACGCGCGGAGGCCGGTGAGCGTGATTCGGTCGCCGTTCATTCGCGTAGCCCTGTGGCCGCGCCCTCGCTCCACGCGTCCCACACATCCAGCGCCGCCTTGGTCCCGGCGACGTCGTGCACCCGCACTCCCCAGACGCCCGCCTCGGCGGCCAGGGCACTGATCACGGCGGTGGGCCGGTCCCGATCGGCGGCCGAGGCACCTTCCGGCAGCAGCGGGCCGAGAAAGCTCTTGCGCGACGCGCCCACCAGGATCGGGTAGCCGAGCGTCTCGAATTCGCGGAGGTGGCCGAGCACCTCCCAGTTCTGTCGAGCGTTCTTGGCGAAGCCGATTCCGGGGTCCAGCACGAGCTGACCCTGCTGCACCCCGTGATTGCGGAGGTCGTCGACGCGGGCGCGCAGTTCATCGCGTACGTCGCGCACCACATTGGCGTACACCGCGTTGGCCTGCATGGTGGCGCTCGGCCCGCGCCAATGCATGGCGACGTATCGCACGCCGCTCTCGCCGATGACGGTCGCCATACCAGGATCGGCCAGCCCACCCGACACGTCGTTGACGAGCACCACACCGGCATCCACGGCAACCTGCGCCGTCGCTGAGTTCATGGTGTCAATGCTCACCGGTATCCCACGATTGATCAACTCCCGCACGATGGGCATGGCGCGGCGCTGCTCCTCGGCCACATCCAGCCGAGGTGCGCCCGGTCTGGTGGACTCGCCACCGACGTCGATGATGTCCGCGCCAGCTGAAATCATCTCGCTGGCGTGCTGCAGGGCGACCTCGTGGTCGGCGTAACGACCGCCGTCGCTGAACGAATCAGGCGTGACGTTGAGGATCCCCATGATGATGGGAACCTGCGGTCGTGCATGATTGGCGCGGGAGCGCATCCGAGCCGCGTTGCGCACCCGTCGAAGCGGCTCCACCCAAGGGTCGGTCATCGCCCCGTTCCCCACTGCCTCGCCGCGTGCTCGTCGTTCGCCTTCACACCGCTCACTTCTGGGCACGCACCGAACGTGCTTCCCCGAGTAATGCTAGAACCCCGTTGCGCGCGTCGGGGTCGGACAGGCTACCGCGGCTGGCCATCGTCACCGTCGAGCTGTGCGATTGCCGCGTGCCGCGGGCGCTCACACAGGCGTGAATCGCGTCGAGGACGACTAGCACGCCGAGCGGGTCAAGACCCTCCTGCAGGGTATCGGCGACCTGCTCGGTGAGGTGTTCCTGCAGCTGAGGCCGCGCTGCCAGAGTGTCCACCACGCGCGCGAGCCGGCCAAGGCCGACCACCCGCTCGCGGGGAACGTAGGCGAGGTGGGCGACACCGCTGAACGGCAGGAGATGGTGCTCGCAGACGGAGCGGAACTCGATGTCGCGCATCAGCACGAGTTCTCCGAGGCGGCCGTCCACCGGCACGCCGTCGGTGAGGTGCGTCACCGGGTCGACCCGAAGGCCGCTGAAGAATTCGGCGTACGCATCGGCGACACGCTGCGGCGTGCTGGCGAGGCCGGCTCGCCCCGGGTCTTCGCCGATGGCAGCGAGGATTTCCACGACGGCGGCGGCGATACGCGCCCGGTCAACTCCGGGTGTGCCCGCAGTGGCCGCGCCGGGCGCGGGTGCACCCCTCACGACGTCGGTGGCGGGAGGTTCTGGCTCGACCACAGGCAGGTTACGCGGTCGCGATGTCGGGAGCCTTGCGGCGTGGCGCACGCTTTGGCTTGGTCGGCGAGGAATCCACCCCGCCGTCAACGGCGCCGGCATCGATCGGAGCCTTGTCCGGCACAAGCACCGGTGGCCGGTTCGACACGGGCCGCTTGTCGCTGGAGAGCCACTGCGGACGCTCGGGAAGCTTCTTGACGTCCCTGAAGATCTCAGCGAGCTCGACGTGGTCGAGGGTCTCCTTCTCCAGCAGCGCCGTCGCGAGGTTGTCCAGGATGTCCCGGTTCTCGTTGAGCACCTGCCAGGCCTCGTCGTGCGCCGTCTCGATCAGGGTGCGCACCTCGGCGTCAACCTGCTCGGACAGCCGCTCCGAGTAGTCTCGCTGGCTGCCCATGTCCCGGCCGAGGAAGATGTCGCCCGCGCCGGAGCCGAGCTTCACCGAGCCGATGCTCGCGCTCATGCCGTATTCGGTGACCATCTTCTGTGCCGTCTGCGTGGCCTTCTCGATGTCGTTGGATGCGCCGGTGGTCGGGTCGTGGAATACGATCTCCTCCGCCACCCGGCCGCCCATCGCGTAGGCCATCTGGTCGAGCAACTCGTTACGGCTGACGGAATACCGATCCTCGAGCGGCAACACCATGGTGTAGCCGAGTGCCCGTCCGCGCGGGAGGATCGTGATCTTGGTCACCGGGTCGGTGTTGCGCATCGCCGTGGCCACGAGCGCATGACCACCCTCGTGGTACGCCGTGATCAGCTTCTCCTTGTCGCGCATCACACGGCTGCGGCGTTGCGGTCCGGCCATCACCCGGTCGATGGCCTCGTCGAGAGCGCGGTTATCGATCAGCTGGGCGTTGGAACGCGCCGTGAGCAGCGCCGCCTCGTTGAGCACGTTCGCCAGGTCGGCACCGGTGAATCCCGGGGTCTTGCGGGCGACCACCTCAAGGTCCACCCCGGCAGCGAGCGGTTTGCCCTTGCCGTGCACCTCGAGGATCATCTTGCGACCGTTGAGGTCCGGAGCGTCGACGCCGATCTGGCGGTCGAAGCGGCCGGGGCGCAGCAACGCCGGGTCGAGAATGTCAGGACGGTTGGTCGCGGCAATGAGGATGACGTTGGTCTTGACGTCGAAGCCGTCCATCTCCACGAGCAGCTGGTTGAGGGTCTGTTCGCGCTCGTCGTGCCCGCCGCCCATGCCGGACCCGCGGTGTCGGCCCACCGCATCGATCTCATCGACGAAGATGATGGCCGGGGAATTCTCCTTGGCCTGCTGGAAGAGGTCCCGCACCCGACTCGCGCCCACGCCGACGAACATCTCCACGAAGTCCGAGCCGGAGATCGAGTAGAACGGCACGTTCGCCTCGCCGGCCACGGCACGCGCGAGCAGCGTCTTACCGGTTCCGGGAGGGCCGTAGAGCAGCACGCCCTTCGGGATGCGGGCGCCGACGGCCTGGAACTTCGCCGGTTCCTTGAGGAAGTCCTTGATCTCTTCGAGTTCTTCGATCGCCTCGTCAGCCCCGGCGACATCCGCGAACGTGACTTTCGGGCTTTCCTTGGAGACCAGCTTGGCCTTGGACTTGCCGAACTGCATCACCTTGTTGCCGCCACCCTGCATGCTGGACAGCAGGAACCAGAAGATGAGACCGATGAAGATGAACGGGATGATCAGACCGAGCATGGAGGTCAGCCAGTTGCCGTTGTCCACCTCGTCGTTGTACTTGGCGTCGGACTTGTCGATCGCGGCGACGACGTCGGCTCCGCGCGGGGTGGCGTAGTAGAACTGCACCTGCTTGCCGTCTTTGCCGGCTGATTTCAGGGTGAGGTCGACGCGCTTCTCTCCGTCGACGATCTTCGCCGAGGCGACCTCGCCGCTGGACAGCGCCTGGAACCCCTCTTGGGTGGTGATCTGCTTGAATCCCGACGTGCTCAGCAGGCTGAAGCCCACCGACACGACGATGACGGCGAGCGCGATGTAGATCAGCGGGCCGCGGAGAAAACGCTTGAAGTCCATAGTGGGGGCCTGACCCGACACCTTTCTGGTGAAAAACTTTGGTGTAAGGCTACCCGAGCCGCGCCGAACGGCTTCTGTATGTTTGCCGAGGGCTTAATGTGCCTAGCGGTTCTCGTACACGTGCGGCGCCAGCACGCCGATGCCGCGCAGGTTGCGGTAGTGCTCGGCGTAGTCGAGGCCATAGCCGACCACGAACTTGTTCGGGATCTCAAAGCCCACATATTTGACCGTGACGTCCACCTTGGCGGCGTTCGGTTTGCGCAGCAGAGCCAGGATCTCCACCGACTTCGCCCCGCGGCTCTGCAGGTTGGCCAGCAGCCACGACAGCGTCAGGCCGGAGTCGATGATGTCCTCGACGATCAGCACCCGACGCCCAGTGATGTCGGCATCCAGGTCTTTCAAGATGCGCACCACGCCGGAGGACTGGGTACCCGAGCCGTAGGACGACACCGCCATCCAGTCCATCGTGATGGGAAGGGTGAGTTCGCGGGCAAGGTCGGCCATGACCATGACGGCGCCCTTGAGCACGCCCACCAGCAGCAGCGGCTCTCCGGCGTAGTCTGCCTCGACCCTGCGGGCGAGCTCGGCGATCTTCGCCACGATCTCGTCCTCGGTGATCAGTACTTCGGTCAGATCTTCGGCGATTTCGCTGAGCTTCATTTCCGCGGGGAGTTCTTTCTCGTAGGGTCGGCCGGCGCGGAAGTGAAAATCAGCAGGCCGCCCCGCCGTCCTACTCTAATGCCAGGCAGATGCACCGGGCCCTGCCCGTGCCAGTGGGTGACCAACCGCGCCACCTCAAGGGTCTGCGTGCGGCTGAGTGACACCCCGAACTCTGCCGAGGCGGCCAGGCGGATGATGCGCTGCCGGAGTGCCGCCGGGTTCGCGGCGAGGCCCCGCACGCTGAGCGAGAGCCCCGCCTCCGCGTGGTCCACGAGATCGTCGATCAGTTCCTTGGCCAGGTCGTCCAGGGCGCAGGCGTCTTCACGCAATTGTTCCGCCGTGCGCGCGAGCGCCTCGGCGACGCCGGGGCCGATGTCGCGTTCCAGTGTCGGCAGCAGCCGCTGGCGCACGCGCACTCTGGCGAACTCGGCGTCGTCGTTCTGGGGGTCGTGCCAGGGCTGGAGGCCCGAGTCAGCGCAAAACTGCGCGGTCGTGGCCCTGCGGATGCGAAGGAGCGGCCGACGGTACTCGCCCAGAACGGCATCCGCGTCGTGGGCACCCGGGAACGGCGACACCGGGCTCATTCCGTGGAGGCTAGTCGCGCCGCTTCCCCTGGCAAGCCCGAGCAGCACGGTCTCGGCCTGGTCGTCCAGTGTATGTCCTAGCAGCACGCTGACCGCGCCGGTGTGCTGCGCAGCCTCGGCCAACGCCGCATAGCGCGCCACGCGCGCGGCCGCCTCGAGGCCGCCCTCCCGGCCGACGGCGACCCGGCGCACGAGCACCGGAACCAGGCCCAGCTCACTCGCCCGCGCGGCCACGGCGGCAGCTACCGCGGCGGAACCGGCCTGCAGGCCGTGGTCTACGATCACCGCTCCGGCCCGCATCCCTGCCCGGGGCGCCTCGAACGCGGTGGCGGCGGCGAGCGCAAGGGAGTCCGGCCCGCCGCTCAGTGCCACCAGCACGAGGGGATCATCGTGGGAGCCGTGCCCGGCGAGCGTCTCGGTCAAGCTGACCCGCACCGCGCGGCGAACGTCGGCGATCGCGGGCGTCAATCGGGGGCGTGTGCTCATCCAGTAACGTTATTACCGCACACGCGAAAGACTAAGGAGCAACTGTCCATGGCCAGCTATGACGTCGTCATCGAGATCCCCCGGGGCAGTCGCAACAAGTACGAGGTGGATCACGAAACCGGTCGCGTCTACCTGGACCGGGTGTTGTTCACGAGCTTCGTCTATCCCGCGGACTACGGGTACATCGAAAACACCCTGGGTCT
Organism: Parafrigoribacterium mesophilum; assembly: GCF_039652555.1. Classification (NCBI taxonomy): domain Bacteria; kingdom Bacillati; phylum Actinomycetota; class Actinomycetes; order Micrococcales; family Microbacteriaceae; genus Parafrigoribacterium; species Parafrigoribacterium mesophilum. The sequence continues at coordinate 2,045,700 of NZ_JBDJAF010000001.1, read as the reverse complement.
GGACGGCGATCCGGTCGACGTGCTGGTACTCCTCGAATTCCCGCTGTTCCCCGGCGTCGGCGTGTCCGTGCGTCCCGTAGGCGTGTTCAACATGCGCGACGAAGCCGGCATCGACTCGAAGATCATCGCCGTGCCCGCGAAGGACCCGCGGTGGGCGCACATCCAGCAGGTCGAGGATGTTCCGGAGCAGACCCGCAAAGAAATCGAGCACTTTTTCGAGCACTACAAAGACCTCGAGCCGGGCAAGTGGGTCAAGACCGAGGGCTGGGGATCCGCCGCCGACGCGGAGACGATCGTTCAGGCGGGTTTCGACAAGCTCAGCGCCGAGGGCCACTAGCCGCACCCTTGCACCGTCGTCTGCACCCTCGTCGTACCGAGCGATAGCCTTCCGGTCGACATCGGCCGCCGCGGCGGCTCATCTCGACCGGAAAGGTATCGGTCAACGCCTCTAACCGAGCGTGATGCCGCGCGCGCTCATGAAGGTGACCGGGTTCGTGGCGGTGCCGTTGATCCGCACCTCAAAGTGCAGGTGACAGCCAGTGGAGTTGCCAGTGCTACCCACTCGCGCGATGAGCTGGCCGACCCCGACGTGCTGGCCGGAACGCACCAGGGTGCCACCATTGACGATGTGGCCGTAGGCGGTGGCGATGCCGCCGCCGTGGTCGATGCGGATGTAGTTGCCGTAGCCGCCATAGCCGCCGGCATAGGCGACAGTGCCGGCGTGGGCAGCATAAATCGGAGCACCGCATCCGGCTGCAAGGTCGACGCCTTCGTGGAAGGACGAGCATCCCGCGCAGGGGGAGACGCGGCTACCGTAGTTGCTGCTGATGTACCCGCCGGCCGGGCGCGCCCAGGCGCCGTTGATTTGGCCACCGACACCGCCGCCACCGCCTCCGGCTGCCGCGGCCGCTGCAGCCGCCGCAGCCGCCTCTTCCGCCTGCTTCTTCCGCAACGCCGCGGCAGCGGCCTCGCGCACTCGAACGCCCTCGCCGTACTCGGCTTCGGTGTGGATCTTGTTGGATGTCAACGTCGCCAGCTGCGCCTGCAAGGTCGCGTCTTTGTCCTGTTGTTCCTTCAGAGCCGCTGCAGCGGCATCCACCGCGGCTTGCGCCTCCACCATCGCCTGCTCGGCGGCCGCGGCCAGAGCCTTGAGGGCTTCCTTGGCGACGTTGGCCTGGTCGGTGCGTGACTGGGCGTTGTTCTGGTCCTGCACCGCCTTGGCGTAGACGCCCTCCGACTGGTCGGTGATCTTGCTCGCCATGCCCAACGTGGACAACAGGTCGGATGCCTTGTCACCGTTGAAAAAGAGCGTCGTGGACACGTCGTTGCCGCCGACACGCGCGAGTCGCGCCGCCATCTGCCCGGCACGTTTTTGAGATTCTGCCGCCGTCGCCTTGGCCGCATCCGCTTGCTGCTGCAGTTGTTCTGCCTTGTACGCGGCCTCGTCGTACGCCTGCTGCGCCTTCTGGAACTCTTCGCCCTTCTGCTGGGCAATGGCCTGCGTGCTGGCGACGGCTTCTTCGTTCTGCTTGATGAGCGCCTTCACGCGGCCGATCTCAACCTGCTTGGCGGCCTCGTTGTTGCGAGCTGCGAGCACGTCGGCCCAGCTCGGATAGTCCTTGGCCCACGCGGAGTCGTTCGAGGCCACAACGGAGACCGTGGCCACCATGCCGATGATGGCGAGCACGGCGAGCAGCCTGCTTGCGCGCAGCCGCGCTGTTCGTGGCCGCATTGTTCTTGTAAGGCGCATTAATCCCCAGCTCCGATAAAGGAGGCTCCCCCAACTTCACGCCAGTAACACTGACAACATCAGTCACACTAACAAGAGTTGGACGAAATGCCCAGCATGGAAAGTCTCAACGACCACTTGAACCTATCGGCACGAGCCCGGTTCCCGTGTTCATTTGCTCGGAGTGTGGCCGGTTTTTCAGCGATAGCCGTTCCGTTTGGCAAAAGGCATTCCCACCCGTATGCTTGTACGCTGGTAGCTATGAAGGTTGTTGTACTTCACGGCCCCATCGTTTAGTGGCCTAGGACACCGCCCTTTCACGGCGGCAGCACGGGTTCGAATCCCGTTGGGGTCACCAGATAGTCTGTACGAAGCAGTTTTAATAGCTAGGCCCTGTAGCGCAGTTGGTTAGCGCGCCGCCCTGTCACGGCGGAGGTCGCCGGTTCAAGTCCGGTCAGGGTCGCAAGGCACGCGTTACTCTCGCCAGTGCGCGTGCCTTATTGGCTCTGTAGCTCAGTTGGTAGAGCGTTCGATTGAAGATCGAAAGGTCACCGGATCGATGCCGGTCGGAGCCACTGGAGCCGCCCTCTAGCTTCTACATGAGGGTGGCTTCTTCTCGTTAACGACCAGCATCAACGTACGACCAGAGTCGCTCTCATATATCGGTGGAACGCACAGTAGAACGGGTAGCTTCCCGGCTTCATCGGGGCGGTGAACGTGGCCTGGCTCTTTCCCGCGACGGTGACGTCGAAGTCTCCGACTGCGTCCGACGTCACCGTGTGAGCATCGGCATCCGAATTGACGACGGTGAGTGTCGCCCCCGGCGCCACGGCACCAGGTACGGTATATGCAAAATCGGTTATATATACGGTGACGGCGGGGTCGGGGGTGCCGTCTGGGCCGGATGATGTCCCGCTACAGCCAGACAGGATGAGGCATCCCGCCATGGCGAGGACGAGGCCAGAGCGCGTCACCACCCCATGTTATGCCTTCCTCCTCATCGTCTTCACGGACGACCGTCGAACGTGGTGCAGGCATCGGAGCCGTCGGTGAAGCCGGTCTCGAACCACTGCTGACGCTGCGCGCTGGAGCCATGAGTCCACGACTCCGAGTTGACCTGGCCGTTCGATTTCTGCTGGATGCGGTCATCACCGATCGCGGAGGCGGCATCCAACGCATCGGCAACCTGCCGCCGCGTGATCGGTTCCAAGAATGGCGTGCCGCTCTCATCGGGAACGGTCGAGGCGGAGCCGGCCCACGCTCCGGCAAAGCAATCCGCCTGCAACTCGAGCCTGACCGAGTCGGATGCCGGCCCGGTGTCGCGTAGATCCAAGCCGTCCATGATGCCCGAAATGTTCTGGATGTGGTGCCCCCATTCGTGAGCGACCACGTACATTTGCGCAAGCGGACCACCGGAGGCACCAAACCGGGTGCGCAACTCGTCGAAGAACCCGGTGTCGAGGTAGATCGACTGGTCACCGGGGCAGTAGAACGGCCCGGTCGCACTGGTGGCCACTCCGCACCCTGTCGTCGTGGACTGTGTGAACAACCGGAACTGGGGTGAGTGATAGCCCGGGACGGCTGATTGTGCCCAGTATGCGTCGATCGACGACGCAGCTCCCGCCATCCGGCAGTCGAGATTCTCGTTGGCGTCCGCTCCGGTGTGGCACTGCTGCAGGCTTTCGGCTGCACCCGGTACCGATGAATCGCTCACCCCCGCACCACCCAACAGCCCACTGAGGTCAACACCGAGCAGCGGACCGAGCAAAACCAGAAGCAGCACGCCGACGCCACCGCCGCCGACCGCCAAGCCGGTGTTGCGACCACGCCTGCTCACCTTGCTGCCGTTGATCTTGGCGTTGGGATTGAACGTCATGCCGCCACGGTAACCCCGCCGCGCGTTGCACGATCAATCTGTGAACAACTTGTGCACGACCTGGGAATATGCCTTTAGTGGTTCCCCCTTAAAAGCACAACCCGACACTCCGGCATACCCCCCGAACTGGGGGCATCGCATTAAAAAAAGCGGCGTGTAGCCTCGACCCCGTTAAACCCCTCCTCCCGAGGGGAACCCGAACTACGTCGGCCCCCCCGGCGTGATTACCAGGTAGATCTGTCATCACTGATCTTCCCGGACCTGGATCTTCTTCAACGATCACCGTTCTGGAGAAGAGCCGTCCCTGTAACCCCCCGAAATACAGGAATGTGCCGATGAACGAGCCCCGTGCGACCCGAGCAGACAGACCGCATCCTTGCTGCCGCACGGGGCTTCATCGCGCGCTTGGGTGTCGACATGAGTGAACTTGAAACCGAGGCTGGGCGCGTCGCAGGGTTCAGCCTTCGACCTCGACTGCGCATCGTAGAAACGGACGAGCGAGCACTCGTGTCCGATACGCGTCCGGAGTGCGGTCTGGCCTGGGCGAAACGGTACCGGTCCGGCCTGCTCATCACCGACACGGCCATCATCTTCGCGGCATTGCTCATCGCACTCCTCGGCCGCCTGGCTGGAATGACACCGTCCAGCGCACAAATGAACCCGCCGTTCTGGATGGTCTGCGCGTGCGTGCTGCTCACCTGGAATGCGGCACTGGCAGCCTTCCACACCAGGGACCTCCGTGTGGTCGGCGTGGGCCTGAACGAATACAAGCAAGTGGTCAGTGCCAGCTTCGTCACATTCGGCCTGCTCGCGATGGCGTTCATGATCCTTGAGATCGATACGGCACGGCACTACCTCGTCGTTTCCTTCCCTCTAGGCGCCGCTGCGCTGGTGGGGAGCCGTCTGCTGTGGCGCAAATGGCTGATCCGGCAGCGCCGCTTTGGGCACTTCCTGTCCCAGGTGGTCGTCGCCGGCAAGCGGCGCGACGTCGGCTATGTGGTGCGAGCCATCGAGAAGAACTCCGGAGCCGCCTACAAGGTCGTCGGCACCGTGCTGGACGAACACCGCACCGGGGACGCCAGCGACAACCTGCCAGGTATTCCGACGTGCTACGGGCTGCGCAACGTGGCGGAAGTCACCGCGGCGCTCGGCGCCGACGCGGTGATCGTCGCCAGCCATCCGAGCGAGGAGGGTAATTTCATCCGCTCGTTGGCCTGGCAACTCGAAGGAACCGCCACGGAGCTCATTCTCGCGTCACGACTAGTGGATGTCGCCGGCCCGCGCATCCACTTCCGGCCAGTCGAGGGGCTGCCGCTGATCCACGTGGAAATCCCGGCCTTCGATGGCGGCAAGCACGTGCTCAAGAGAGTGCTCGACGTCATCGTGTCAGCCATCGGCATTGCCATCGTGTTGCCGCTCTGCGCCGTACTTTCGATCCTCATCGCCTGCGACAGCCCGGGTGGAGTGTTCTTTCGCCAGGAGCGCGTCGGCCGGGATGGTCGCACCTTCACCATGCTGAAGTTCCGGTCCATGTGCCAGACCGCGACGCAGGACCTGGCGGCACTGCGTGAGCGCAACGAGGGCGCCGGAGTGTTGTTCAAGATCAAAGACGATCCCCGGGTGACCCGGGTCGGACGCACCCTGCGCAAATACTCCCTGGACGAACTGCCGCAACTCTGGAACATCCTCAAGGGCGACATGAGCCTCGTCGGTCCGCGCCCTCCGCTGCCGAGCGAGGTCGACGACTATGAAGAGCCGATGGGCCGGCGGCTCTACATCAAGCCGGGACTGACCGGCATGTGGCAGGTCAACGGACGCTCGGACCTCAGTTGGCAGGAAAGCGTGCGACTGGACCTCTACTACGTGGAGAACTGGTCCCTCATCGGCGACCTCGTCATCCTCTGGCGCACCCTCAAGGTGCTCACTCACCCGGTGGGAGCGTACTGATGCCGCGCTCGTTACCGGAACTGCACTCCCCCACGCGGTGCGTGGGGGCCACGGACCCGTCGCTGATGTGTGCGATGGGAGGCGGAACTTCCGCGCTGCCCCACAACGTCAGACAAATTCGGGAAATCGTCGGGCACGGAGGAGACTTCGGCTCCCCGCACACCCCCCGGCGAACGTCCGGCGAAGTGACACGCCCCGCCTTCCTGTCCAAAGAAGTTGGACTGCGCCATCAGCGACGGGCGAGTGAACGGAGAAGTAGATGTCTCTAGCCGATCTCGCAGTGGGGCGATCCCAGAATCCTGCGACGCCCCTGCGGCGGCGCGCCAGGCGGTTGGCGTCCTTCGGCCTTTCCCTCGTGCTGGTATCCAGCGTCCTGGTAGCCGTTACCACGACGCCGGCCAGCGCCGCCGAGCCGTGTGGCTCAGGCGGCAACCAGATCACCTGCGAAAACAGCCAGCCAGGCACACCAGATTCGGTATGGGACATTTCAGGCGCGGGAGACCCCTCGATTCAAGGTTTCGCGACCGACATCAGCGTCAACGTGGGCAATCGCATCGATTTCAAAGTAGACACCGATGCCCGCAACTACACGATCGACATCTACCGCACCGGCTGGTACCAAGGCCTCGGCGCCCGCAAAGTCGCCAGCGTCGCTCCGTCTGCAACACTTCCCCAGTCCCAGCCGCAATGCATCTCGGATGCCACAACGGAGTTGTACGACTGTGGCACCTGGGCGGTCTCGGCGTCGTGGAACGTGCCGGCCACCGCGGTGTCTGGCGTCTACTTCGCGCTGCTCACGCGCACGGACACGGGCGGACGAAGCCACATCACCTTCATCGTGCGAGATGTGACCAGCCACTCCCAGGTTCTCTTCCAAACGTCCGACCCGACCTGGGAGGCCTACAACAGCTACGGCGGTTCGGATTTCTATCAAGGTGCCGCGAACGGCCGAGCGTACAAGATCAGCTACAACCGCCCGTTCGCAACGCGCGGTGGATCGACCAACCACGACTTCTACTTCAGCAACGAGTACCCGGCCGTACGGTTCCTGGAGAAGAACGGGTATGACGTCAGCTATTTCAGCGGTGTCGACACCGACCGCTTCGGGTCCACGCTGGTCAACCACAAGGTCTTTCTCTCCGTCGGCCACGATGAATACTGGTCGGCTGGGCAACGATCCAACGTCGAGGCGGCCAGGGACGCCGGGGTGAATCTGCAGTTCCTCTCCGGTAACGAGGTGTATTGGCACACTCGCTACGAGAACTCCGTCGATCCCAGCGCCACCCCGTACCGCACGCTCGTTTGCTACAAGGAGACCTGGAGCAATTCCAAGATCGACCCGAGCGCCGAGTGGACGGGAACGTGGCGGGACCCCCGCTTTGCTTCTCCCGCCAACGGCGCAGGAAATCCGGAGAACGGGCTCACCGGAACGCAATACATGTCCAACTTCAGCGACCTTGCTGTCACCGTTTCCGCGACAGAGGGGAAGATGCGCCTGTGGCGCAATACGTCGCTCGCGTCGCTGGCCACCGGGTCGAGTGCGGTGCTGGCGCCGCACACGGTTGGCTATGAATCCGACGAGGACGTTGACAACGGATTCCGCCCAGACGGGCTGATCCGCCTCTCCACAACGACGGGCGCTGTGCCGCAGTATTTGCAGGACTTCGGAAACGTCGTCCAGCCGGGGACGACCACACACCATGTGACCCTCTATCGCGCTGCCAGTGGAGCACTGGTGTTCTCTGCTGGCAGCATCCAGTGGAGTTGGGGACTGGATCAGGACCACGACGGCAATGGAGCAGCCGCAGACCCGCGGATGCAACAGGCCCAGGTCAATCTACTGGCGGACATGGGCGCGCAACCGGTTTCGCTGGCATCGCCCCTGGTGCTCGCCTCGCCCAGCACAGACCATACAGCCCCGGTGGCCAGCATCAGCACGCCTGCCGCCGGCGCCACGGTCCCCAACGGATCCAGCGTGACGGTGAGCGGCACGGCCACCGACGCCGGCGGACAGGTTGCCGGTGTGGAAGTCTCCACCGACTCTGGAGCGACGTGGCACGCCGCGACCGGTACGACGACTTGGTCCTACCGCTACGTGCAGCAGGGCTACGGCACAGCATCGGTGCAGGTTCGTGCCATTGACGACAGCGGGAACTACGCTCCCACGCCGGTGTCGCGAAGCGTCACGGTGGCCGGTCCGTACAGTGTGTTCGGCGTAGAACAACCCACCACAGCGGACGCCGGCGACCCGACCGCTCTCGAACTCGGTCTGCGTTTCACGCCAACGACGAATGGATTTGTGGGCGGTGTGCGTTTCTTCAAGAGCACAGCCAACACCGGAACACACACCGGTTCGCTCTGGGACAGCGCGGGGACTCGTCTGGCCACCGTGACTTTCAGCGGCGAATCGGCCAGCGGCTGGCAAACCGCAAGCTTCACCTCGGCCGTGGCTGTGACGGCCGGACAAACCTATGTCGTGTCCTACTCGACCCCTGGCGGACACTATTCAGCGGCGGACTATTACTGGTCGTACCGCGGTAGGGACGCTGGGCCGCTGAAGGTGGCAGGAGGCTTCGGAACGCAGCCAGCCGGCGTCTATGGCAATGTCGGCGTCTTCCCGACCCAGAGTTACCACCAGGGCAACTACTACGTCGATGCCGTGTTCACCGACTCCGACAACGCACCGCTCACCGCGATAAACCAGTCGCCACAGCCTGGCTCCTCGAGCGCGGCGACCACCACGGTGATCAGTGCGGTGATGTCGAAGGCGATCACCGCGTCCTCCCTGGCGTTCGCCGTCAAAGATGCACAGGGCACTGCGGTATCAGGGACCACGGCATACGACAGCAACACCCGCACCGCGACCTTCACCCCATCGGCCGCACTGCGCACCGCGACCACGTACACCGTGACGATATCGGCTACGGACACCTCGGGGGGCCAGATCACGGCCGGCCAATCCTGGTCGTTCACGACGGCGCCAGCCTCAAACCCCGAGGGAGTGTGCCCATGCAGCTTGTTCGATGCCAGCGCGACCCCCAGCATCTTGGAGGACAGCGACAGCTCAGCGGTCACTCTGGGGGTACGTTTCACGGCCCAAACCGCTGGCACTGTCACCGCGGTGAAGTTCTACAAGGGCCCGAACAACACAGGAACGCATGTCGGATCGCTGTGGAGCGGGTCGGGAGCCTTGCTCGCCTCAGCGACCTTTGCCGCTGAGAGCGCCTCCGGGTGGCAGACGGTCAACTTCGCGACTCCCGTCGCCATCTCGGCCGGAGTGGAATACACGGCGTCGTACCGGACCACGGTTGGCAAATACTCGGCGACACTCGGGACTTTCTCTGGCCCCTACACCAGGGGACCGCTCTCCGTCCCAGCGAACGGCGGGTCATACAGCTACGCCAACGGCTACCCGAACACCCAAGTGGCCACGAACTACTCCGTCGACCTGGTCTTCCAGCCATCGACGACCGCGATCACGGTGGTGAGCCGGACTCCGTCCGCAGGCGCAACCGGCGTGAGCCCTTCCGCCCCGGTGAGCATTACCCTGTCGACGGCGGTGGCCGACGGATACCGGATGACCGCCAGCGCAGCAGGCACCGCGATCGCCGGGTCCACGAGCCTTTCCACCGACCGCTCGACGATCACCTTCGTCCCGACGCAGCCGTTCCCGACCAGCACGAAGATCGATATGACGGTGAGCAACGTAACCTCCAGCTCGGGCACCGCTCTGCCCACGCAGACGTGGTCTTTCACGACGGCGGCCAGCGCACCGGCGGTCACCGAGTACAGCCTGCTGACCGGACTCACCCCGGAGGTGACGTCCGCTGGCGATGATCCCAACCCGGTAGAGCTCGGCATGTCGTTCAGCACGTCGGTATCCGGCTCGGCCACCGGCGTCAAGTTCTTCAAGGGTTCCGGGAACACCGGCACGCACACCGGCTCGCTGTGGTCCTCGGCCGGTCAGCGGCTGGCGACCGCGACCTTCACCCAGGAGACGGCCAGCGGCTGGCAGAGCGCCACGTTCGCCACGCCGGTCGCCCTGACCCCCGGCCAAACCTACATCGTGTCGTACTTCGCTCCCGCCGGGCACTACTCGTACACCACGAACTTTTTCGCCACTGCGCGCTCAAGCGGGCCACTGACCGCGGGCAGCTCGGCGAACGGGCGGTACACCTACGCCTCCTCCGGCGGGTTCCCAACGTCCACCTGGCAGGCGTCCAACTATTTCGTCGACGTGGTAGTCAGCACCGCCTCGGGAACCACACCACCGCCCGCCGTGACTGTTACATCAACGACTCCGGCCGCAGGAGCCACCGGGGTGTCCCCCACCACGGGCATCTCGGCTCAGCTTTCCGGAACGCCCAGCGCGACGCCCACCCTGGCGGTGTCCTCGGCCGGCACAGTCGTGTCTGGCACATCCAGCTACAACAGCACCTCTCGAGTCGTCACGTTCGCGCCGGCGGCGGCACTTGCAGCATCCACCCAATACTCGGCGACCGTTTCGGTTTCGGGAACCGCGTTGAGCGGCGGCACCTGGACATTCACGACGGCGGCCACGGCCCCGGCACCAGTAACCGTCACGTCGACGACTCCTGCCGCAGGCGCAACGGCTGTTGACCCAACGCTGTCCATCAGCGCCCAACTGTCGGGAGACAGCTCATCAGGCACACCGACGTTGGTGCTGAGAAGCGCATCCGGCCAGGTCGCCGGCACCGTGGCGTACGACTCCAGCGCCCGGGTGGTGCGCTTCACACCGGCACAGCCACTGGGCTGGTCAACCCAGTACACCGCGACGGTGTCGATCGCAGGCACAACACTGTCCGGAGGCTCCTGGTCGTTCACGACCGCCGCGGAACCGCCAACCGTCAGCGCTCAGACGATCTTCTCAGCCGGCGCCGTTCCGGCCAACCCGGCCTGGGACGATCCCAACGCGGTTCAGGTCGGCGTTCGTTTCTCCAGTTCCAGTGCGGGAACGATCACCGGAATCCGCTTCTACAAGGGCACCCAGAACACGGGCACCCATCAGGGCTACCTCTGGTCGAGCACCGGGTCGCTCCTCGCCACAGTGACCTTCACCGGCGAAACCGCATCGGGCTGGCAGTCCGCGACGTTCAGCACCCCGGTCCAGATTCAACCCGGTGTGGAATACCGGGCCAGCTATCACAGCTCGGTCGGCTGGTATGCGGTCACCGCGGGCGGACTGGCGAGTCCCGTGGTGAACGGCGCCCTGTCCACGCCAGCCAACGGCGGCGTGTACCTGTACGGAACCGCGTACCCGAGCAACGTGGTTTCCCACAATTACTGGGTCGATGTTTTCTTTGTGCCGGCTAAATGACCAACTCGCCATGGGGAAGGGGGACCGGCAGTGGATTGGCGCGGTAGATCGTCCAAGATCGCGATAGCCTTCGCGCTTCCGATCCTGCTCGCTCTGGCTTTGGTGGGGATCATCACCACCATCAACAGTGCCCGGGACGCGGTCAATTCCAGCCGATGGGCCGCCACATCCGCCTCGCCGAGTTCCGATGCCTGCGGCCCCTCCGGCAACGCGATCACCTGCGAGAACAGCAAACCGGGACAACCGGCATCGGTGTGGGACATCAACGGCGCCGGAGATCCGTCGATCCAAGGTTTCGCCACAGACATCAGCGCCGACATCGGCAGTCGCATCGATTTCAAGATCGACACGACGGCCACGAAATACACCATCGATGTGTACCGATCCGGCTGGTACCAGGGACTCGGGGCGCGCAAGGTGGCGCGAGTCACACCGTCGGCCACCCTCCCGCAAACGCAACCTCCGTGCATCACGAACACCACCACCGAGATCTATGACTGCGGCAACTGGTCGGTGTCGGCGTCCTGGGACGTGCCACCCGACGCGGTGTCCGGAGTCTATTTCGCCCTGCTCACCCGCACGGACACCGGTGGCCAAAGCCACATCATGTTCGTGGTCAGGGACATGTCCAGCCATGCCGACATCCTCTTCCAAACCTCGGACACCACCTGGCAGGCCTACAACAGCTACGGCGGGTCGGACTTCTACCAGGGCGCCGCCCACGATCGGGCGTACAAGATCAGCTACAACCGGCCCCTTGCCACACGCAACGGGGTGAACGAACGCAGCTTTTACTTCGACAACCAGTACCCGCTGGTGCGGTTCTTGGAGAAGAACGGGTACGACGTTTCCTATTTCAGCGCCGTGGACACCGACCGATTCGGCGCCAACCTCCTCAACCACCGAGTCTTCCTGTCGGTGGGCCACGACGAGTACTGGTCCGCGCAACAACGCAAGAACGTCACCGCCGCCAGGGATGCCGGAGTGAACCTGCAGTTTCTTTCCGGCAACGAAATGTACTGGCATACCCGATATGAACCGTCTGCGGATTCCAGCGCCACCCCATACCGCACTCTGGTGTGTTACAAGGAGAGCTGGAACGACGCGAAGATCGATCCGTCCCCGGAATGGACCGGAAGTTGGCGCGACGGGCGCTACGCTCCGCAATCCCAAGGCGCGGGGCTGCCCGAAAACGCACTCACCGGAACCATTTACATGGTCGACCAGGGCGACCTCCCCGTGACCGTCTCGGCCGAGGAGGGAAAGCTTCGGGTGTGGCGCAACACCCCGCTGGCCAGCCTCGCCCCGGGAACCAGTCGAAAGCTGGCCGAGCACACCATCGGATACGAGTCAGACGAAGATCTGGACAACGGATTCAGGCCGAACGGCCTGATTCACCTGTCCACGACCACCGGGCAGGCGGATGCGACGGTACCGGGATACGAAAGCAGCAAGGACGTAGTTCCCGGGGTCACGACCCATCACCTGACGCTCTATCGGGCCGCCAGCGGTGCGCTCGTCTTCTCGGCAGGCAGCGTGCAGTGGACCTGGGGACTTGACTCGGAACACGACGGGGACGGCGCGCCAGCCGATCCCAACATGCAGCAGGCTCAGGTCAACCTGCTGGCCGACATGGGAGCACAGCCCGCGTCACTGACCGATTCGCTGACCCGCTCCGGCGCCAGCACTGACGATACTGCGCCCACCACAACCATCAATACGCCCACGACCGGCACCACCGTCACGAACGGGTCCGAGGTCACCGTCACAGGCACGGCTTCCGATGCCGAAGGACAGGTCGCCGGAGTGGAGCTGTCCACGGATGGTGGGACGACCTGGCACGCGGCCGCCGGAACCGCCGATTGGGAATACAAGTACTTCCAGGAAGGCATCGGTGCGCGAAGCGTTCAGGCCCGGGCCATCGACGACAGCGGCAACTTCTCGGCCAACCCTGAATCGCTGACGCTGAACGTCACCGGTCCGTTCAGCGTCTTCGGCGCCCAACCCGCGCCCACCCCCGCCGTCTCCGACCCGACTCCGGTGGAACTCGGACTGCGTTTCAGTCCGACTCAGCGCGGCGTCGTCACCGGGGTGCGGTTCTTCAAGGGCCCAGGAAACGACGGAGTACACACCGGCTCGCTCTGGAGTGCCTCGGGAAAGCTGTTGGCACAGGTGGACTTTTCGGGTGAATCCGACACTGGCTGGCAGAGCGCGAGATTCCCATCCCCGGTCAGCGTGGCCGCTGACACGACCTACGTCGTCTCATATTCCGCACCGCAGGGCCATTACGCCGCCACGGACTTGTATTGGATGTACCGCGGCCGCGACGCCGGCCCACTCCGCGTCGCGGGCGGTTATGGCGCGGCGCCGGCCGGGGTGTTCAGCTTCACCCCAGGCTCCTTCCCCCGATCCACCTATCAGCAGAGCAACTACTTTGTGGACGCGGTTTTCCGCGCCGACTGAGCCCGATCGAGAACGGAGACAAAACAGATGACGGACAAGTTGAAGATCGCAGTGGTCGGTGCCGGTTATTGGGGTCCGAACCTGGCGAGAAATTTTCGGGGCAGTTCCGACTTCGAGTTGAGCGCGATCTGCGACCTTGACCGTCAGCGCGCCGACCGGCTGTCCGCGCAGATCGGCGGAGTTCCGGTGATCACTGACCTTGACGCGCTGCTCGCCGATGATTCCTTGGACGCCGTTGCCATCGCCACTCCCGCTCGCACCCACCACGGCATTGCGCTGGCAGCGCTTCGGGCGGGCAAGCACGTGGTGGTGGAGAAGCCCCTAGCCGACAGCACCACCTCCGGACTGGAAATGCTCCAGGAGGCGCAGGCCAACGACCTCGTCCTCATGGCTGACCACACCTACTGCTACACACCGGCTGCTCTCAGGATCCGCGAACTGATCCAGGACGGAGCACTCGGCGAGATCTTGTTCTTCGACTCGGTGCGGATCAATCTCGGCCTGGTTCAGCCAGATGTCGACGTGTTCTGGGACTTGGCCCCGCACGACCTGTCCATCATCGACTTCGTTCTCCCCGGCGGATTGCGGCCCCTGAGCGTCTCCGCCCAGGGGGCAGACCCACTCGGTGCGGGCAAAGCCTGCGTCGGCTACCTCACCATCCCGTTGGAGCACGGCGCGATCGCCCACGTGCACGTGAATTGGCTGAGCCCGATCAAGATCCGGCAGCTGGTCATCGGCGGGACGAAACAGACTCTGGTCTGGGACGATCTGAATCCGCAGCAGCGGGTCAGCGTGTACGACCGGGGGGTGGACCTGCACAGCCAGTCGCTGACCGGTGCCGATCGCGCAGCCTCAACGATTTCCTATCGACTTGGTGACACCTGGTCACCCGCACTGCCGGAACACGAAGCGCTGTCCGCCATGGCGAGTGAATTCGCGTCGAGCATCCGGCAGGGACTTCCCTCACGCACCGACGGCATTTCCGGAATGCGGGTGCTGTCCGTGCTGGAGGCCGCATCACGCAGCCTCGAGGCGGCAGGAACGCCGGCTCAGCTGGAAAACCCCGTGGAACTGGAGATGCACCGATGAGCGAACTGACGGGAGCCGACGTACTGGTCACCGGAGGGGCCGGGACCATCGGATCCACCATCGTCGACCAACTGCTGGACGCCGGTGCGACCCACATCGACGTGCTGGACAACCTCGTGCGCGGCCGCGCCGCCAATCTGGACGCCGCGCTGGCTTCGGGCCGGGTGACGTTCATCGATGGCGATATCCGCGACCGTGCGCTCGTGCAGGACAGCACACGCGGAAAAGACCTCGTCTTCCACGAAGCGGCGATCCGGATCACGCAGTGCGCCGAGGATCCCCGGCTCGCCCTCGAGGTGCTGGTCGATGGCACGTTCAATGTGTTCGAAGCGGCAGCTGACGCTCACGTGGACAAGCTGATTACGGCCTCCAGCGCTTCGGTCTACGGCACTGCCGAGTCCTTTCCCACTCCGGAACGGCACCATCACTTCAACAACGACACGTTCTACGGCGCAGCGAAGTCCTTCAACGAGGGGATGTTGCGCAGCTTCCGCGCCATGAACGGCATCGACTATGTGATCCTGCGGTACTTCAACGTCTACGGACCACGGATGGATGTGCACGGAGCGTACACGGAGGTTCTCGTGCGGTGGATGGAGCGGATTGCCGACGGGCTGCCACCGATCATCTTCGGCGACGGGCGACAAACGATGGATTTCGTGTTCACCAGCGACATCGCCAGGGCCAACCTGCTCGCGGCCGACAGCGGCATCCGGGACGGCGTTTACAACATCGCGCGCGGGCAAGAGACCAGCCTGCTGGAGCTCGCGGAATGTCTGCTCAGAGTAATGGGTTCAGACCTCACCGTCGAGCACGGGCCCGAGCGGCCGGTCAACGGGGTGGTCCGCCGGCTCGCCGACACTTCGGCAGCACGCCGAGATCTCGGCTTCGAGGCGCAGGTGTCTCTCGAGGACGGCCTGCGGGACCTTGTCGAGTGGTGGCGTCCCCTGCGCGAGGAAATCGCGGCCGGGAGGAGTGTGACGATCCCATGAACCGCATCAACGTCATGAAACCGTGGCTTGGCGAAGAAGAAATCCAGGCCGTCACCGAGGTGATCGAATCGGGGTGGGTGGCCCAGGGGCCCCGAGTTGCTCGCTTCGAGGACGCGTTCGCGCGCGCCATGCACTCCGACTACGCGGTGGCGACCTCCAGTTGCACGACGGCGCTGCACCTTGCCGTCATCGTCTGCGGCATCGAACCGGGCGATGAAGTGATCGTGCCGTCGTTCTCGTTCATCGCCACGGCCAACGCCCCCACCTATGTCGGCGCCCGCCCGGTGTTCGCCGACGTCGACCTCGTCACCGGCAACGTGACGGCGGAGACGGTGGAGCGGGCCATCACCGATCGAACCCGGGCGGTGATCGTGGTGGACCAAGGTGGCGAGCCGGTGAACCTGGAGCCGATCCGGAAGCTCTGCGACCCGCGCGGCATCGTCGTGATCGAGGACGCCGCTTGTGGTGCAGGCTCCACCTATCGCGGGCATCCGGTGGGGCGAGGCGCGGACATTACCGCATGGTCCTTTCATCCCCGAAAACTGCTGACGACCGGTGAAGGTGGGATGCTCACCACCCCCAACCAGGAATGGGCGGCTCGGGCGCGTCGACTGCGCGAGCATTCGATGAGCGTGTCGGCCGCCGCACGACAGGTGGAGGTGCTGGCCCCGGCCGAGCAGTACCTGGAAGTGGGATTCAACTACAGGATGACCGACCTGCAGGCAGCCATCGGGCTCGTGCAACTGAGCAAACTTCCCGCGCTGGTCGAACGCCGCCGGGAGCTCGCCGCGCGCTACGCGGAGGAGCTGAAAACGATCGATGGCCTACGCCCGGTGACCGACCCGGCCTGGGGTACCAGCAACTTCCAGTCCTATTGGGTGGAGGTGCTTCCGGCGTGCGCACGCAGCCGTGACGGCGTACTCGCAGCCCTCGCCGAGGCCGACATCTCGGCGCGGCGGGGCATCATGGCCGCGCACCTCGAGCCGGCCTACCGCGGCCGGGACAAGGCCGCCGCCGCGCTGCCGGTCACCGAGCGGCTCAGTGAGAACACGCTCATTCTTCCGCTGTACCACCAGATGACCGCCGCAGAACAATCGCGGGTGACCGGTGCACTGCGCACCAGCGCAACCCGACGAGGTGCGGCATGAGAGAACTGCTCCTACTGGGCGCCAGCGGTCTGGCCAGGGAGGTGGCCGATGCGGTGCAGCACGCTTACCGCGTCATCGGCGTTCTCGACGACGACGCACACCTTCACGGCAGCCGGGTCGCCGGTGTCGATGTCCTCGGCGGCACCCGACTCGCAGCGGAACTCGACGCGGATCTGCTGGTGTGTGTCGGGTCCGGATCCGCCAGACGCTCGGTCGTACGGCGATTGCTCGCGCTGGGTGTGGGCGAGCAGCGGTTCGGAACGCTCGTGGATGCATCGGTGCACATTCCCGGGTCCTGCTCGGTGGGCGTGGGGAGCATTCTCCTGGCCGGCACCGTCCTGACCACCGATGTGACAGTGGGCAAACACGCGGTGGTCATGCCCAACGTGACCCTGACCCATGACAACGTCCTGAAGGACTTCGCCACGGTGGCTTCCGGCGTCTGCCTGGGGGGTGGTGTGGTGCTCGGCGAAGCGAGCTACCTGGGCATGAATGCCTCCGTGCGTCAGTCGGTGCGCGTCGGCGCCGGCGCGGTCATCGGGATGGGCTCTGTCGTGCTGCACGACGTTCCGAACGACGAAACCTGGGCCGGCGTGCCCGCCGACGCCCTCGCCGTCGCCCGGCCAGGAGGGTCGCCATGATGCCGGCCAAGCCCCTGACGACCAGACCTACCGTCTCCGTGGTGATTCCCTGCTACAACTACGGACGGTACCTGCCCGGTGCCGTGCGTAGCGTCCTGGATCAAGACGATGTTGACCTTCAGATCATCATCGTGGACGACGCCTCGACGGACACCAGTGCTGCCGTCGCCCAATCGCTCGCCGCTGCGGACCCTCGTATCACGCTGATCCAGCACCCGGGAAACCTCGGACACATCGCCACGTACAACGACGGTCTGCGCCGCGTATCGGGTGACTACGTGGTGCTGCTGTCCGCCGACGACCTACTGGCGCCGGGGAGTCTGGGGCGGGCCTGTGCGCTCATGGAGCACCGTAGCGACGTCGGGCTCGTCTATGGCTTCGCCCCCGACTTCAGCGACGAGCCGCCCGAGGTACACGGTAACTTCAGCTACTGGTCGGTGTGGGACGGTGAAACCTGGATCGGACAAATGTGCCGGCGCGGCGCCAACATCATCGTCAATCCGGAAGCGGTGCTGCGGCGTTCGGTCATGGATGATCTCGTCGGTTACCGGGCGAACCTGCCGCAGACGGCAGACATGGAGCTGTGGATGCGCGCAGCGACCCTGGGCAGCGTCGGCCGGGTGAACGGACCGCCGCAGGGCTTTTACCGTGTCCACGACGCCAACATGCATCTGAACGACTTTCAGGGACTGCTCACCGAAACGCGCGCCCGTCGGGATACCTTCCGAGAGTTCTTCTCCAGGGAGGGGGCCGAACTGTCTGCGCCGGAGAAGTTGCGCGAGCGGGCGCTGCGGGCAATCGCGTTCGAGGCGATGCGCGAGGCGCGGGCCGTCCTGTCCCAGCCGGGGCGGGCGGCCGTTGAGCACGCAGGAGACTTCGCCGAGCTGGCTGTGGAGACGTGGCCGCGGATCTTGAAAACCTCGCTCTACCGCCAATACCGGCGTCGGCAGAACCGTCCGGTCGGCCGCGCCAGACGGTACGTGGAGGGGGAGTTGACCTCGGTGAGGGGCGCATTGCGGTGGCGGCGCTGGCGGCGGTTCGGCACATGAAAAGAAACGCGCTGCACTCCGATAGACCGGCGAGCTCACCAGGAACCCCAGCGCGCGATCAGCGGCAGCCGATCGTCGGCACGCTCGCGCGCGACGTGCGGCGCGCCATCGCCTGGAGTAGCCTGAGCAACCTCGTTTTGCGGGTGAGTTCGCTGGCCGTCGGTATCGTCCTCGCTCGGCTACTCAGCCCCGAGGAATTCGGAATCTACGCCGTCGCTCTGACTGTGCAGACCATTCTGATGACGATCGCGGATCTGGGGCTCAGTGCCGACCTGATCCGGTCGGAGAATCCCGAGCGCAAGGCACCAACGGTGGCGACACTCGGAATCACCGTCGGGGTCCTGCTCACGGCAGGGATGATGGTCACCTGTCAGGCATTGGCGGACTCTCTCGGTAGCCCGGATGCGGCAGGGACCATCGCGGTGCTCGCCATCACACTGGTGTTGGGCGGAGCCGGCGTTGTGCCGTACGCCATGCTGCAACGTCGCTTCGCGCAAAAGCAGCTTTTTGCCATTTCGGTGGCGGATTTCGTGGTCGGCACTTCGATCACCATCGGCTTGGTTCTGCTCGGCTGGGGTGTGATCGGGTTGGCGATCGGTCGCGTCGTGGCGCAGTCCCTGACACTGCTGCTCCAGTTCGTCTTTGCCAGGGTGCGCCCGAAGTTCGGCTTCGACCGGTCTCTGGTGAGACAGGTGCTCGCGTTCGGTCTACCCATTGCCGGCGCGAACTTGATCTCGTGGGCACTTCTCAACGTCGACAACGTCGTGATCTCCCGTATTGCCGGGCCCACGGCGCTCGGGTTCTACGTTCTCGCGTTCAACATCTCCAGCTGGCCGATGAGCGCCATCGGGCAGGTCGTCCGGTCCATTTCACTTCCTCTGTTCGCGCGATCGGTCGGCAAGAACAAGCACACCGTTCTGGCCGATACCACGGCCCTGGCCTGGGCTGCGACTCTGCCTGCCGGGGCGTTCCTCGCCCTGCTGAGCGCTCCGATCATCGTTGTCGTGTACGGGCCGAAGTGGCTGCCGGCTGCGCAGGTGCTCGCCGCCCTGGGCATGTTCGGCGCACTGCGGGCCCTTTTCGACCTCTTCGCGGCGTATCTGCTGGCGCGCGGTGCATCCCGATCGGTGTTGTGGACACAGGTGATCTGGGTAGCCGCACTGGTGCCAGCGCTCATCGCCGCCACCGGATGGCTGGGCATCGTCGGAGCCGGATGGGTGCACCTGGCGGTAGCCGTGGTCTTCGTACTGCCCGCCTACCTCATCGCCCTCCACCGCACTGGAATCGAGCTGGCCGGCCTCGCCAGGGCGTGCTGGCCACCCATTGCCGCGATGATTCCAGCGTCTGCGGCAGTACTGCTCGTCTCGACACAATCGGATGCTGCCCTGTGGCAATTCTTACTCGGCGGGCTCAGCGGCGGTGCCGTGTATCTGGCACTCATTTATCGGTGGGCAACCAGGCGGATCCGCGCGGCAAATTCGGTTCAGACGACAGGTTCGCATCGGGAACAAAGTTCGGTTAAGGAGGAGCAGTCGTGAGCACGATGACAACACAGGACATTCCATTGGTGGATTTGAGCATCCAGCACGAGGAGATCGCCGAGGAAGTGCGCGCCGGTTTCGAGCGCGTCCTCGCCGCGGGCAACTTCATCCTGGGGCAGGAAGTCGATTCCTTCGAAGCACAGTTCGCCCAGTTCTGCGGTGTCGAACACGTGGTCGGCGTCGGCAGCGGAACCGACGCACTGGAACTGGCACTTCGAGCAGGCGGCATCCGGAGCGGTGACGAGGTGATCGCCCCCACTAACACCTTCGTCGCCACGGCCGAAGCGGTCGTGCGAGCTGGCGGCATCATCCGGCTCGTAGACTGCGACGAGAACTACCTCATCGACCCTGCCGGTGTGAGCGAAGCGCTGAGTCCGCGCACGAAAGCGATCATCGGAGTCGATCTGTACGGACAAGTCGCCCCTGCCCAATCGCTTCGAGAGGTTGCCGGGCCGGACATTCTGCTGGTGGAGGATGCCGCCCAATCACAGGGTGCCCGGCAGCAGGGTCAGCGGGCTGGAGGCCTCGGCGACGTCGCCGGAACCAGCTTCTACCCGGGGAAGAATCTCGGCGCCTACGGCGACGGCGGTGCAGTGCTGACTAACTCGAGCACGATCGCCGACCGCCTCCGCCGGCTGCGTAACCACGGCGGCACCCGGCGTTACGAGCACCTGGAACTCGGCACCAATTCTCGCCTTGACACCCTGCAAGCGGTCGTGTTGTCGGCGAAACTGAGCCGCCTGGACCGGTGGAATCAGGCCAGGCGCGACGCCGCGGCGTACTACACGCAGTTGCTGGAAGAAGTGCCGGACGTCATCGCTCCGCGCACAGCGGAAGGAAACGAGCACGTCTTCCACCTGTATGTGGTCCGGGTACCCCAGCGGGACCGAGTGATGGCGATGCTGCGTGATGCGGGCATCGGCGCAGCGGTGCATTACCCAGCACCGCTTCACCGGCTTCCCGCGTTCACGCACCTCGGTATCGGCGCCGGCACCTTTCCGATGGCGGAACGGCTGTCCGCCGAGATCCTGTCGCTGCCGATCTATCCCGGAATATCCAGGGCACATCAGGACCGGGTAGTGGAATCGCTTTCGGAGGCGTTGGCCGCATGCTGACTCTCAACCCAGCGGAGTCGACCATTCCCCAGACGTTGGACGTCGTCACCGGATCGGCGGTGTCCCAACATCCGGCACGGCCGCCTGCCGTCACGGTCATCGTTCCGTGCTACAACTACGCGCGCTTCCTGCCCGCGGCGGTGGACAGCGCGCTCGCGCAGGACGGCGTTCAAGTCGAGGTTCTCATCGTCGATGACGCATCCACCGACGGATCCGCCGAAGTGGCGACGCGTCTGGCCGCGCGAGATGGCCGGGTGCGCCTGATTGCCCGCCCCAGAAACGGAGGACCGGTCGCCAGCTTCAATGATGGCCTGGCAGCCGCTGATGGCGAATACCTGATCCGGCTCGACGCAGACGACCTGCTGACCCCAGGCTCGGTCGCCCGGGCGACCGCCCTGGCCGAGCGTTACCCCGCCGTTGGCCTGGTCTACGGCCATCCACTGCATTTCGCCTCCCGAAGGCTTCCGCGCCACCGGGATCGCGCGACACGATGGGACGTGTATTCCGGCGCCGAGTGGCTCGAGCTGCGCTGCCGCCTCGGGGTGAACTGCATCACATCACCCGAGGTCGTGATGCGCAAGAACATCGTCGATCTCGTCGGCGGTCAACGGTCGCTGGCTCATACCCACGACATGGAAATGTGGTTCCGACTCGCTCGGGAGGCCGACGTCGGCTGGGTCGGCGGCAGCGATCAAGCCTGGCATCGCGAACACGCCGACAGCCGCTCGGCACGACAGGTCGATGTGATGACCGACTTGCATGAGCGGGCGGCGGCGTTCGAAATGCTCTTCACCGATGGCAGAGGCGACCCTGACGACAACGCGCGACTGCTCGGCCTGGCCCTTGGTGCGTTGGCCAACGAGGCAATGGCCCGGGCCAGTTCGGCGTACGCCAAGGGCCGCGGCGGCACACCGGAAACAGACCGGTACCTCGAGTTCGCTGACAACCTGGGGATCGACCTTGCCGGCCTGCGCTTCACCGGCGTGGTTCGCGAAGCGCTGCGACTGGGGCCCGCACGATCGCGACTGTCTCCATACCTCATCGCGCAGGCCGCGGCCTATCGGCTCTCGCGCGAGTTGGGCCGGCCGCGATGGCGTTCGAAGGGAATGTGAGATTGCCGATGACCATCATGACCGATGCTGGCAAATTGCTCCGCGTGCTCCGGGCCGAAGGATTACCCGGCGTCGCAGAACGAGTGACACGGCGGGCATCCGCACACTGGGGCGGCAACATAGAACCGCTGTACCTCCGCTCCGAGGATATTGTCGACTCCGCGACCATCACTTCGGCCCCACCTGCGACCGCCACACCGTCGGGTCAGCCGTTGTCCGTCGGCTGGGTGATCACGGCGCCCGGGCCGGCGTCCGGCGGACACACAACGATTTTCCGCTTCGTCCAGGCGCTCGAATCAGCCGGCCATCGTTGCGTTCTGTATGTCTATGACGGTCAGGGTGGAGGGGCAGCACAGTACGAGAAGATCATCCGCACCTGGTGGCCGGCCATACGAGCCGAGGTGCGCGCGGTGCGCGACGGCCTGTCCGGCATGGACGCTTACGTCGCCACCGCGTGGGTGACCGCGCACGTGCTGGCGAAGCACGACACGGTACCCGGGAAGAGGTTCTACCTGGTGCAGGACTTCGAGCCGTATTTTTACCCACGCGGCTCAGCCTACGAACTCGCCGAAGACACCTACCGATTCGGGTTTCCCACCATCACGGTAGGGAACATGGTGGCCCAGGAACTGCGCGATCGATTCGGCACGCGGTGCACGGTGGCGCCGTTCGGGTGCGACACTCAGAAGTACCAGGTCACCAATCGGGCTCCTCGCGACGGTGTTGTCTTCTACGCGAAGCCGGGCGTGTCCAGACGGGGCTATGAGATGGGGGTGTTCGCCCTGGAGCTTTTCCACCGGGAAAGACCGGACATCCGCATTCACACCTTCGGTATCGAGGCGCGGAAGCTTCCTTTCCCGGCAACAGTGCATGCCCACTTGGCACCCTCGGCGCTGAATTCGCTTTACAACGAGTGTGCAGCCGGCTTGGCTCTCTCATTCACGAACATCTCCCTCATAGCGACGGAGTTGCTGGCCGCTGGGGTCGTGCCGGTGGTCAACGATTACGAGGGAACCAGAGCAGACTTGAACAACCCGAACGTGGCCTGGTCTCGAGCCACCCCTCACGCCTTGGCCGATGCGCTGAGCCGCGCGGTGGATCATCAGCGGGCGGTGGGACCCGACACCTTGCGAGGCAGCGTCAACGGGTTATCGTGGGCACCCGCGCAAGCGAGCGTCCTGCGCGCGATACAGGACGAATGTGCACGCTGACCCGATTCTCATAGTTTCCGAGGAATTTCCCGACCCGGAGGAGAGACAATGACATTGCACACCATCTGGGGGTTTCTGTCGCGCTGGCGGTGGGTACTGATTCCTGGTCTGGTGGTGTCCCTGCTGTGTGCAGGCGCCGCGTTCTTCTTCACGCCGATCAGCTACACGGTCTCCTCCAGCTACTTGTTTCTGTCTCCGGTGCGCGACGCGGAAACGGGAGCGGCCGGCAACCCGCTGTTGCAGCTCGGAAACGGAGTGTCGGGCACGGTGGATGTGCTCGCAGTATCGGTGATGAACGGTGAGACTGTGCGCAAGTACACCGCCGGCCACCCGAACCTGGAGTACACCGCCGGGCGGGACACCTCCGTCGCCGCTCCGCTGATGGTGGTCACCGTGACGGACAGCCAACTGAGCACGGCCGAGTCGACGCTCGGCTCGCTGGAAACGGAGTTGGGCCAGAGGCTGGCAAAGCTGCAGCAGCAGGCCGGTGCACCGCGTTCGCAATGGGTGACTATGAAAGAGATCACCCGCGACCCGGAACCGGAATTGGGGTTCGTCGAACCGGTGAGAAATGCGGTCCTGGCGTTCCTGGTAGCCGGGCTAGTGCTCTTCGGCGGCATCGGGCTGAGAGAGCGCCGCCGTTCCTCTCGGAGCCTGAAAGAGCGCGAGCGGGCGGAATCGAGCAGTGAGGCGGACGCCGAGCGGCAGGTGGAACAGCTCGTGGGAAAATTCGGCGACCCGGCAGCGACATCCGCCACGCCCGTGATGCACGACCGCGCGAGCGAAACTCGAGTGTAACGTGCCGAACGCGCCTTTTGCGCCTGCCAGAGTTGCGCCTGGAAGCACTCGCGCGCCGGGCGCTGGAATGACCGCGTACACCAGTTGGCGGCGGGATCACGCACGCGATCCGTTGATCGTCTTCCAGATCTACCTGGCACTGCTCGTGTTCTCGCCGTCGATCTATATCGTGCCCGGCCTGGGCGCAGCAGGAACGCCCGCCACCATCTTCGGCTGTGTCATCTTCATCCTGTGGGCCATTGGTCGCACGGCCAATCCGCGAGGCGATCTCGGACACACACCGATGCACTGGGTCGTGGGACTTTTCTCGTTCGCCATGTTGCTCAGTTTCTGCGCGGCGATGTTGCGGCCGCTCAGTGCCCCGGAATTGGCCTCCTCCCTGCGCGGACTACTCAGCCTCATGTCGGGCGCCGGGGTTATTTTGTTCGCCGCCGACAGCATGCGCACCAGAGCACGACTGGATGCCTTGCTCCGATTCGTTGTGCTTGCGGCATTCCTCCTGGCGACCATGGGGGTGATCCAGTTCATCAGCGGTGTGAACTTCGTGGACCTGTTTCACATCCCCGGTCTTGTCGCCAATGACGACCTTGTTGGTTTGTATGAACGATCGGGATTCACCCGCGTCGCCGCCACCGCAACCCACTCCATCGAGTTCGCCGCAGTCGTGGGAATGGCATTGCCTGTCGCCGCTCACCTCGCGGTGAATGCGACACGGCGTCGCTGGTGGTGGTGGACCCAATTCCTCGTCTGCCTCATCGCCCTGCCCTTGACAGTGTCCAGGTCGGGCGCTGTCGCGCTGATCGTCGGGGCGCTCTTCGCGTTCGGCATCGCCCGGAAACGACAGCGGCTGCTGTTCCTGATTCTGCTGCCGTTCGCCGGCCTTGCCTTTCGATTGTTGGTGCCGGGGATGTTGGGCACTATTCGAAGCCTGTTCACCTCAGCCTCCCAAGACATCTCCATCACGGGACGGGTCGGCGATTACGAGGCGGTTGCGCAGTTCTTTTCTCAGTCGCCGTGGATCGGTCGGGGACTCAGCACGTTCATCCCGGGCATCTATCGGACCTTGGACAACCAGTTCCTGGCCACCATTGTGGAGTCCGGGCTGATCGGGCTCGCTGCTCTATTGCTGTTCTTTTTGGCTCCGATCGTTCTCTCCGTGCGGGCGGCTCTGACGGTCCGGACACGTTACCTTCGGTCGCAAGCGCTGAGCATAGCGGCCGGGATCACGACAGCGCTCCTGCTGGCCTTCACCTTTGACGAGTTCGGCTTCCAAATGGCCTTCGGCATGATGTGTCTGTTACTGGGCGCCGCCGCGGGCGTGTGGCGAATCTCCCGGGCCGTTGCGATCCCGCAGCAGGCGTCGCCGACCGGCCCCACCGTGCTTCTGAACCGCAAGGCAAGGACGATCGTGGCGATCTGGGCACTTGCCATCGTCGCCATCGGCGGCGCCGCCACGCTGTCGGCACGCGGCGAGTTCGAAGCCAAGGGGTCGGTGGTACTCCGCGTGCTGCAATCGGGTGACGCCAACGTGTACGACCAGAAGCTCGAAGCGCCAGGGCTGTCCGACGTCGTGCGTTATGTCATGGACAGCCGCCAGACGCGGGCCGCCCTGGCGTCCGCGGCGGTCAACGACTACTCCGTGGCCGTCGGCACCGGCAGCCTGGCTCCCGTGACAGACGTAATGGGCTACGGCGACCTCATGTGGTTCGCTGCCAGGGCAGGTACCCCGGACGCCGCCCGGCAGAACGCCGACCTCGTCCGATCGAAGCTGACCTCTGAGGTTGGCGAGCTGCAGTCGAATCAAGAGATACCGAGCGGGTTGACGGTGCGGCCATACACTTTCGCCGACATCGAGGTTTTCGAGACCCCCGTTCACAAGCCGGCCGCTTTGCTGGGAGTGGCCGCCTTGGCCGGCCTAGGCGCGTTGCTGCTGAGCATCGGGCTGCGCAGCATCACCGCCATGCGACTGGACCCCCTGCCGGTGTCTCGAAAACCGGATCGATCACCATGAACGGATGGGTCCGCGCCGCCGCCACGGTACTCACGGCTGCCGCAACTATTGTTCTCGTGACCGGATGCACCGGCGGTGGACCGGCTCCGCATCCACCCAGCTCCCCCGCCCCGGTAACGACAACCGGCGAGTTGCCCACTGCCGCCACGACCGGCGTTCCGAAATCGGTGACGTTGAAGCGTTACACCGGGCCAATGACGATCACACGGTCCGGAACGGTGCTCGATGGCTACGCGATCGACGGCGTGCTTCACGTGCGAGCACCCCACGTCACCATCCGGAACTCTCGGATCAACGGACGCATCGACACCGGTGACCAGAACGCATACCCCGGCACGATGATTCAACGAGTGGACATCGTCGGGCCTTACGACAAGATCGACGACGGTGGATATGCGGCCGTTGGCTATACCGGGTTCACCTGCGATGGGTGCCGTGTTCGCGGGTGGGGCAAGGGCTTCGCCCTCGTCGCGGATGTCGTCATCAAGAACTCCTGGGTACACGACATCATCGTCCACGGTGATCCCGCCGACGGTGGCAGTCACAACGAGGCGATCATCAGCCTCGGGGGCAACAATTTCACGATCGTGAACAACCGCCTGGACGCCGGGGACGCTCCCAACGTTTCGGCCAGCCTCGCCCTGTACGGCCAACTGGCGCCCATCAGTAACGTTCTGGTGCAAGGGAACCTGTTCAACGGCGGTGGCTACTGCGTCTACGCCGGCGATTCGACCTCTCATCGGGCCAGCAACACGAGATTCGTTGACAACGTGTTCGGCTCGCGGTACGGCCCCCACTGCGGTGGATATGGACCGGCGACCGCGTTCGAGCCCGGTCACGGCAATCTTTGGAAAGGCAACGTCTTCCAGGACGGTTCTGCCGTGGCAGCAC
The DNA here is from genome assembly GCF_039652555.1 of Parafrigoribacterium mesophilum. Lineage (NCBI taxonomy): Bacteria > Bacillati > Actinomycetota > Actinomycetes > Micrococcales > Microbacteriaceae > Parafrigoribacterium > Parafrigoribacterium mesophilum. The sequence goes on along the minus strand of NZ_JBDJAF010000001.1, from coordinate 2,018,749 downwards.
CATAATCGCTGAAGTACGGGCCGTTGGCTACGCCGTCGCCGTGGGCCGTGCGACCATGGCGATGGCAGTTCGGTAGCAGCCCAGCAATGACTGTGCCGCGGCATCCCAGGACAGGAAGTCGCGGCGCGACGTGGCACGGGCTGACAATGCAGCAAGACCCGCCGGATCGCCGGCCAGTTGACGCAACTGTGCGGCGATTACGTCTGCCGCTCCCACCGGATGAACGAGGAAGTCGACGCCAGCGTGTCCTAGCGCGCCACTCGCTTCGCTGACCAGCGGCACGCATCCACTTGCCTGAGCTTCGATGGTGACCAGAGCGCTACCCTCCGTCCAACTAGGCAGGATCAGCACGTCAGCTTCTAAGAGAAAGCGCGAAACGTCATCGATGAAGCCGACCGTGCGCACCCCCGGAAGCGCGAGCTGCCCCGAGATAGCCCGGGCATAATCAGGAAGAACTTCCCCGGCGATCAGGAATTCCGCCTCGGGTAGATCGGCCAAGGCCCATGCCCGCAGTGCGACGTGCAATCCCTTCGTGGGATCCCCTCGGCCCAGGAACACCGCCCGGAACGGCCGGTGTTGTCGCACGGCGGTGCGCGCCGGGAATCGGCGAAGATCGCAGCCGTAGCGGTGTTGCAAGAGGCGATCGGCGGGGAAGCCCTCGGCAAGGAATTCCCTCTGCGCATAGTCGGACGGCACGAGCACCGCGGTCGCCGCACTGTACTCGGCTTCCTCCTTCGCGAGGACCGCGGGATTCGCGGCATGTGAATGGTTCGGTGGCAACGGCACGCCGGCATCGGCCGCGGCGGCCGCCGAGGCGCGCATCACGCTACCCGTGTGCGGGTTGGGGGATTCACGCACCGCGGCAATTCCCGCCGTCCGGGCGGCGCCGAGGCTCCGAAGACATCCCCTGGGCCATGCGTGCAACAGATCCACCTGCCGGGGATGTCTGCTCAGCCAGCGTGCCACCCGGAAATCGTGATAGTCGTATGCCCGCTGCACACCGATCGCCCGGTGTGGGACACGGCGCCCAGCAACGACCATGGTCTGATGCACCGCCAGGCGCGCCGGCAGAGTAGCGCTTCCCACCGAGGTGCAGATCACCGTGATGTCCAGACCGAGGCGCTCAAGTCCGAGTACTTGCTGCAGGGCAGTCTGCGCTATTCCTGGCCGATCCAGCGGATGCGGGAAGCTGTACAGCACCCTCGGCAGTGCGAGCTGATCCGGCACGCTAGCCACCCGCACCGGATGTCGGCGACCGCTGCGCGATGAACGCATCGAACGCATCGGCATCCTCCAGGTCGACGTAGCGCACGCCCTCGCGCTGGTAGTCCTCGGCGGGGCGGGAAACGGCAGGCCATCGACTACGTCTGCCCTCGTCCGGAGTGATCTGGAAAAGGTCGTCGTACACCCCGACATACGCCTGAGCCTGCGGTTGCCAGTCCAGTTCGGTGGACACCCGCTCGCGCGCGGCACGCCCCAGCGCGACCCGGCGGGCCGGATCGTCCATCAGCGCTTCCACCGCATCCGCGAACGCGCCGATGTCTCCTGACGGGACGTACACCGCGGTGTCACCACCGGAGACCCTCGTTTCGGTGAGGTCGAAGGCCACGGACGGCAAGGCGTAGGCCATGTACTCCATGGTCTTGTTCATCGTGGACAGGTCATTGAGTGGTGTCTTCAGATCCGGGCACACACCCAGGTCTGCCGCGCTCAGGTATTCGGCGATTTTCGCCGCACCGACTCGACCGGTGAAGATCACGTGATCGTCGAGACTGAGTTCGCTCGATTGGGCGCGAAGGTCCTCTAGACAGTCCCCGAACCCCATCAGGACTGCCTTCACTCCGGTGCGGCCGCGTCGATGCACGAGTTCGTCGACGACTTCCAAAACCTTGTCGACGCCGTCTTGCGGTCCCATGATCCCCAGATAAGCGAGCAGAAATTCGGCACCTTCCCTGATCCCGGTCGGCGGATAGATGGGCCGCATCGCCCTGGTATCCGGTCCGCTTCGCACCACCGTGACCAGCTCGGGGGCGAGATTGCCCCTGGTCACCGCGATGTGCTTGTACGAACCGTTCGTGGCGATCGCCCGGTCGGCCACCTGATACGTCCTGCGCTCCAGCCACAGCAGACCCCGGTACTGGATGCGTGCCCCCAGCGTGCGAGGCTGGCCGAAGCGGGAGATGAACAGTTCCGGATTCAGGTCGTGGTGATCGAACACGAAGCGCACACCGCACGCGCGCCATAACAACGCCAGCAACCAATAGGTATCCGGCGGATTGCACGCCTGGATGACGTCAAAACCGCGTTGCCTGCGCACCCGTATCGACAGCACAGCGGTACGTATCCAGGAATAGGCGAATTCAACGACGAACCCGAGCAGTCCCTTTGCTTCGGGAGCCGGCGTGTACTGATAGATCCCGACTCCGTCCAGTTGCCGGTACGGCGGATCGCCCGGTCCCTTCGGACAGATCACGCTGACGGAGTACCCCTGCGCGGTGAGGGCCTGACACTCCAGCCAGACCCGACGATCCAGCGGCACCGGAAGGTTCTGCACGATGATGAGCACGCGAATGCCGCGGTGTTTCTTATGTTCCATGGTGTTGCTCCTCGCGCTTCGGGTAGCGGTGGGTGCTTGCCTTGCACAACATACGCCTCAGGTAGTTCCCAGTCGATAGTTGCTCGTGTCGACGTATGCTGAATCTCGTGTGTGGGATCGTTGGGATCCGCCGCTTCTCCGGCGAGTCCGTGCCGCGTGAAATCCTGGAATCGATGGCAACGTGCGTGAGCCATCGAGGCCCCGACGACAGCGGGTTCTGGCAGGGCCCCGGGATCGGGCTCGGCCACGCCAGACTGTCCATCATCGACCTCGCCGGGTCTCACCAGCCGATGCACTCCGTGGGCCAGCGATGGACGATCGTCTTCAACGGCGAAATTTTCAACTATCGGCAATTGCGTGCGGAGTTGGATTATCCGTTCCGCACGAACGGCGATACCGAGGTGATCCTTGCGGGGATCGCGGTGCACGGCATGGCCTTCATCGACCGGCTGGTGGGCCAGTTCGCGTTCGCACTCGTTGACCGAATCACCGGCACGGTACATCTGGTGCGTGATCGGGTCGGCGTGCTGCCGCTGTACTACTCGCTGACGGCGAGTGAATTGGTGTTCGCCTCGGAAGCCAAGGCCGTCATCGCCGGCTCGGCCCGCAGGCCGCAGGTTGACCTGGCCAGCCTGGATGGGTACCTTTACGCCCGGTCGGTGCCGGCACCGCACACGCTCTTCGAGGGCGTCATGAAGCTGCCGGCCGGACATCGGGCCGAAGTGAGCACCGACGGCGCCGTGCGCATTCTGCGCTACTGGGAGCCGCCACCGGCCGACCCAGCCGGCCGTTGGAGCGCCGGAGAGGCCATCGACGCAGTGGACAGTATGGTCACCGAGGCGGTGGACGCTGCGCTCGTCGCCGACGTGCCGGTAGGCGCATACCTCAGCGGCGGCATCGACAGCAGTTTGATTGTGGCAAAGATTGCGGCGCTGAAGCAGGACCATCCCGTTCAGACCTTCGCGGCCGGATTCGGCGACCCACGAAACGATGAACTGCACTGGGCCCGCAGGGTGAGCGAGCACGTCGGCACCGACCACCACGAGGTCGCGGTGAACGCCGACGACTTCGAATCCCTGTGGACGACGCTCACCTGGCACCGGGATGCCCCGATGTCGGAACCTGCCGACATCGCGGTGTTCCGCCTGGCACAGGCAGCACGAGCGCACGTACGAGTTGTCTTGTCGGGAGAGGGCGGCGATGAACTGTTCGCCGGGTACCCCAAGTACCGCGCGGCACGAGCGGTGCAGTTAGCCTCTCATCTGCCGTGGCGACTGCGTTCTGGCGCCGTGAATGCCGTGGAGGACCACCTGCCTGGGCGCCTGGGCCGGCTCAGGATAGCGCTTCGTGCCGCCGGTGAACGTGACCGTCAGGAGCAGTACCGCAGTTGGTTCGCGCCGTTCACCGGCCGCGAGCGCGGGTCGTTGCTCGCCGGCGTGCCGACAAGGGAAACGCGCGGACCCGATGTGCGGCGCGAGGACGCGATCCGCGGGATGCTGCTCACCGACCTCTGGAGTTGGCTCCCAGACAATCTGCTCGAGCGCGGCGACCGGATGTCCATGGCCGCCTCGCTGGAGTTGCGACCACCGTTCCTCGACCATCGGCTTGTCGAACTCGCCTTTCGACTCCCTTCGGAACTCAAGGTTCGAGGCGGCACGACGAAGTGGGTGCTCAAGGAGGTTGCACGCCGCTATCTGCCAGACGAGATCGTGGACCGCCGCAAGGTCGGCTTCCGCGTCCCACTGGACTCCTGGTTCCGGGGTGACCTTCGGGATTCGATGTGGGACCGGCTTACCGGATCGGGCTCCTTCGTCGGAGCTACCCTCGACCGCGCCGAGATTCGCAAACTACTTGAGCGGCACGAAAGCGGCAAATTCAACGAGGAGAACCGCATTTTCACGCTGATGTCCCTTGAGGTGTGGCACGAAACGTTTTTCGGCGCGCATCGCAGTGTGCCGTCCACGCCCTGACTCAGCGGAGTTCTGGTGCGTTGCCGCCGGAGTTCGCGACTTTTCGGGAACTCTCGTCCCGCTCCCACTGCCTCGATTTGCCGCCCAACTTGGCGCGGGCCCTCGCGAGAACGATGAGTGCAACATAAGCCACGGCGGCGGGGGTAAATCGGGGGCGACGCGCAACCAGGTCGACGAGATCGCGCAGTTGACCGCGCTGTCCTTGGGAGACCGGGCCGCCGGTGCCCTGCCGCTCAACATCGTCTTGGGTCCGATAAGTGCGGGTGAGGATTCCGAGCAGATGGGCTGCCTGCCTAGGGGTGTGCACGACCACTGGGTCGGTGTCCACGATCACCGTTTCCCGCTCGGAGAAGAGCGAATCGATGAACAGGTCGTCCGAGACGATGTCGGGAAATTCCCCGAATCGGGCCCGACCTTCCACCGACAAGGCGTAGGTTCCCGCACCCCAGAGTGCCGAGCGTATCGACGGGAGTCGGACCCGCACGCTGTACCAGGAACGGACCAGCCAGCGCGCTCCCGACGTGTCGAAGTGAATCGGCGGTCGGGCTGCCAGCGCATCACCGCGGCCGAGCGCATCCATCACCGCGAGCGCCGCGGCGGCGGTCATCACGACATCGGCGTCGAGATAGATCCGTGGTCCCGGCACCGCCATCCGGTCACCGGCGCGCAACGCAGCGGCCTTCGACGCCGTCGCCAGCTCGACCACAACGACCCCCGGCCGAGCACGCGCAGCGGACGCGGTGTCATCCATGCAGCCGTTACACGCGACAATGACCTGAATAAGCCCCTCGTCGATGGCCGGCTGCAGCGCGTCGAGGCACCTGCCGATGACAGCCGATTCATTGTGCGCGGGAATGACCACGGCGCCGAGCGGCGCGGTCACTGTCCGCCACCGGGTAATGCGACCCTGGCACGCCGCGACAACAGTGCCCTGAGCGCCGCCCTGGCACCGGGGCGCCGCACCCGTAACAGGTGATGAACAACCGAGACGACGAAGAACGCTGCGACGGGGAGCGCGGGGTGCCACTTGCGGTAGTATCTCAGCTTGTTCACCGCCAAGAGCGCTTCGAGTTGCGCGGAACTGCCGGAGCCCGCTCCCCTGTGACGCACGACCGCATCCGGGACAAAGACAATCGCGTAGCCGGCTTCGCGAAGGCGGCGGGAATAGTCCGTCTCCTCGGAATACAGGAAGAAACGGCCCGCATCCCACGCTCCGACCTGCGCCAAAACCTCCGAGCGCACCATCATCGCTGCCCCGGTTGCCCAGTCGGTCGTCGCCTGGGCGGAGTACCGCAACGGCATCCGCACCATCTCCGATAACCAGTGCGGCCTGCCCGGCCAGTGGTCACCCAACATCGCCTCGCCCAGCGCGCGGAAAAGCGTCGGCTCGTTGCGCAGGGAACGCTGGCGGGTGCCCTTGTCGTCCACCACGAGCGGCACGGATGCGCCGACCGTGTCGTCGGAGCAGGCGTCGGCGAGCGCGGCCAAGGCGCCGGGATCCAGAATGAGATCCGGATTGAGAAACACCGTGAACCGAGATTCCGGTGCGTGCCGCACGCCCAGGTTGATGCCACCGGAATAACCCAGATTGTCGCCAGCCGAAATAACGCTCACCCTCGGGTCACGCTCGATGACCCGGTCGAGATGATCCTGACCGTAGTTGTCGACGATCACTACACACCAACTGAGGGGTCCCGCCGCGGCGGGCATCGACGCCAGTAGCGCGGGCAGATCGTCCGCGCTTCGATACGCCACAACGATCACCGCACAGTCGATCATGCGTTCACACTACAAAGGCTGCACCATCCTGACAATGCACGAAGCGGTGCCAGAGGAGCACGTCCTCTGACACCGCTTCGGCTTGTTGGTAGCCGGACGGTGGGTTATCCGCGTCCCGGAGTTCCCACCAGCGTGCCGTCCAGCATGGTGTTGCCCGTCCACTCGTTACCGTTGCCACCGGAGTACGCGATGGCCGGTCCGTAGCTTCCACACTTCGAGCTGTACTTGGTACCGAAGGTGTTCTCGACGAACTTCGTGTTACTCGCCCCATAGGAGCCGGCCAGTCCGGCGTAGACGCAGTAGCCGCCGCCGTCGAACAGGTTGCCGGAGACCATCACGTTGTTGAACGCTTCCATCTGGCTGTACAACGCGAGCGAGGCTGACACGTTCGGAGCGTCCCCAGCGTCCAACCGGTTGTTGGTGATGGTGAAGTTGCTTCCGCCGAGACTGATGATCGTCTCATTGTGGCTTCCGCCATTGGCGGGGTCGCCGTGAACCACGATGTCGTGCACCCACGAGTTCTTCACAACTGCGTCGCGGACCAGAGCGAACCCCTTGCCCCAACCGCGCACGTTGCATCCGTCGCAGGTGAAGCCGGTGTAGCCCACCGCAGCAAAGCCGCCGTCCCTCGCGCTGTCGTACGGACCGACGATCTCCACCCGCTGGATCAGCGTGCGGGGATTCTTGTTCTGGTCGCCCGTGTCAATCCGACCGGTGACTCGTGAGTTCTTGATCGTGACATCCGACGCGCTGATGGTCAACGCGCCCTTGATGTCGTATCCATCGATCACCGTGCCGGGAGTCGTGATGTTGAACGGACCGGAATACGGCTTCAGCACAACGCCGGCTGGGACACCGGTATTCGCTGCCGTCGGCCAGTCGCTGTTCGTTGGAGCCGGCTCAGGGGTCGGAGTCGGCGTCGGACTGGGCGCCGGCGTCGGTGCCGGAGTGGGCGTCGGAGTCGGCTCAGGCGCCGGCGCCGGTTCGGGCGTCGGAGTCGGTTCGGGAGTCGGAGTCGCCGTCAAATCCTTTTTGTTGCGCCAGGAACTGTTTTGCTTGTACTTATCAGCCTTGTACGCCGCGCGGACCCCCTCGGTGAACGAACGATCCGCCGCCGAGGCATTCGTCGTGGCCTGTTGTTCGGCCTTTGTGGATCCGTCCACGTTCGTCGGAACCTGAGCGGTGACAAAACAGCCGCCCAGAACCGCCAAGGCGGTCGCCGCCACCAAGGCAGTGGTGGGGGTGGACCTGCGGTGTCTGGCGCGATGCATGAGCCAGGAGAAAATTCTCGTCAAAATGATAACCTTTCACCGTTGCGGTTCGTGCAACCGTCAACGCGTTTGCCCGACAATGCGCTGGCTACTCGGCGGTCAGCACGCCCGGCAAACGTTGACGACTGTAGCGGAGGTCGTTCGGCCGGAACAACGATGAGACTTTGTTACGCGAAGATTACGACTGCATAACGGTTTGATCTCGACGGATGTCGCGCCATGCTCGCGTTTTCGACGACGCGTGTGACAGCGCTCCCACAGCCAGCGATTTCGCTCCCCGGGCGGTCCAAGATCCGCCGCCTGGACAGTGCACGACGCGGCGGACTGCGGGTCCCCGCCGCCAGACCCGCTCACGGGCTATCCGGTTCGGATCAGGGCTTTAAAAAGTGAGCCTTCCGACGCTCAGAAGCGGTGAAACGCACGGCGATTCCCTGCCGCCCGGGGCGAAATCTACTTGACAAAGTTTCGAATCCGCACTCGGCAGGAGGCAGGATACGCGGCAGAAATCCCCGGCGGCACCCCCTGAGGAAAGTTTTTCCTGTGAATGTCCTGCATATCGGTGGCCGTACTTCGATTGGCAACGTTGGTTGCTGAACGTTCGCTCATTTGCGAATCACCGACGGCGACCAGGCATGCTCAATAAAGAGCGTGGGCGAGGTACCAGCGTCAACCGCTATCGACCAGATGTCGCTGTCACCAGCCTCTCCGGATCTGGGCAGTCCGTAGAGGAGGGTGCTGTCATCCAGCCACTCCACCTGATCGTCCACGCTGCGCGACTCACCAAGGACCCGCTCCTGTCCGCTTCGCAGATCCAACACCGCGATGGCCCAGTGCGAAACGGCGCCGGTCGCCACATTCTTCTTGTAAGCCACGTCAAGGCCGTCCGGAGACAGCGAAGGGCATTCGGCATCCGGATGCACCGATGTCAGGGTGCGCGCGGCGAGGTCACCGCGCACCAGCCAGGTGTGCCCTCCAGACGCCGCCGTGGCGTAGAACGTATTGTCGTCGGCGCCGAACGTGACGCCCCAGAAATTGCGGTCCGCGGCGGTGAGCTGGCGACCATCAATGATGGTCTTGAAGTCCTCGAGGTTTCCGTAGTTCCTTCCGTCGGTGCGGCGGATGACGGTTTGGGTGGAGAACCCCACCGAGGCATATGACATGCCCGTGACAAAGGCGGTGCTGGCCACCAGATGGGAGTCCGCGGAGATCCTGGTGCGGCTCGGGATTCCCGGAAGCGCCCAGGAATCCCGCTCGGCCCCCGCCCGGTCATAGAGCACGGCGTGAAACGTGGTGGCGATACCACGCTGGATCCTCAGGCATGACAAGTTCTCATCGGTGGCGTAGACCCTGTTGCAGTCGAGATTGCCGAGGGTGCGCGCGCCACCGGGATCAGCCAGCGGCACCGACGCCACCATGCCGTAACCCTGTCCGGTACCAGTGTTGCGGAAGACCACCCGGGGTCCGCTGGACATTGGTGAAGCGTGCACGATGTCCACCGAACTGGACGCCGCATTCCGCTGTTGATAGCCGAGGAAGGCAGTCACGCCGAACGCGACAGCCCCGCTCAGCACCATTGCCGCGATGACCCCCAGGACCAGCCAGCGGCCTCGGGGCGTCACGCTGCCACGCGCTTTCCGGTCCGCAACAGCATCGCGGAGAGCGGCAGAACGATGGCCAGCGACCCGGCGACGATCAGCACGGACGCTTGGCGTCCGGCGAAGAACCAGAGAAAGCCGAAGCCGGTGGAGGCGAGCAACCGGCTCCCGGCGACCACGGTCTGGGCCGCTGCGATGGCACTTGCCGTGCCGGACGGCGGTCCGAACTGTACTGCGAGCGCCGCGAGGACGCCATCGGTTGCCGCATAGAACACGCCAAGCAGCAGAAGGCACAGCAAAACAACGATGACGCTGGTCACCGGAATTGCGGCGGTCAGGTATGCGGCCAGAAGAGCCAAATACCCAGCCACGAACATCCGCGGCCGGCCGACTCGATCCGCCATCCGTCCCAGCGGGATGGCGAGGCTGAGAAAGGCGACGTTCGTGCCGACGTACAGCAGCGGGAACCATTCCGCGGCGAAGGCCCCGCGGCTCTGCAACACGAGATATATGAATCCGTCACCGATGGTGAGCAGGCCCAGCAGCGACGCCGCGGCGAGTAGCTTGCGCAGCCGAGGTTCGTTCAGTTGCCGCCACCGGAACGGCTCGCGTGGAGCGCCGGCGGCCGCGCGTTCCGCACGTGGACGTTTGTTCGGCACCAAAAGTCCCAGCACCGCAACGCCCGACACCGCGAATGCCAGAGAAACGACAAAGACGGTGGAGTATCCCTCGGGAATCATGAGCAGAATGACAAAGGCCAGCAGCGGGCCCACCGCCGCGCCAATCGTGTCGAGCATCCGGTGGACGCCGAACGACCGGCCCAGGTTCGCCGGGTGGGACGAAGCGGCCACCAGCGCATCTCGCGGCGCCGTGCGCACGCCCTTGCCGAGCCGATCGATCGCGAGGACCGTGGTGATCGCGGCGAAACTGCTGGCCACCAACAGCCCGACCCTAGCGATGGCCGACACCGCATACCCCAGGAACGCGATCCGCTTCGGTCGGTCGATACGATCGGATGCCCAGCCGGCGGCGATCCGCACGATGGCACTGACACCCTGGTAGAGGCCGTCGATGAATCCGTAGGCGATGGTGGACAGGCCGATCACACCCGTGATGTAGAGCGGAAGCACAGCAGCTACCGACTCGGAAGAAATGTCCGTCAGCATGCTCACCACGCCGAGCGTCACAACGACCGAAGAAACCCGGCGGCCCGTTCGCGATGCCCCGACAGGCTGCTCGTCGTCCTTGGGGCGATCGGAAAGGGAGATGTACATGCGGCCGCCGCATTAGCTTCCAGCGACCAGCACACCGTGCACGGAGTAGCGCGAACCGCCGCTGACGGCGGTGACACTCACCGTCACGGTGCTTGACCCGCGCACGAAAGCCTCCGCAACGGACCCCGCGAGGGCGGGCACAGAGGTAGTCACCAGTCCGAGCGGCGCCAGCGCGGTGCGATAGTAGCCCAGCACCTCGTCCGGGGAAAGGTTGCAGGTCGCATCCAAGCCGGCCGTCAGCCGAGTCCGGTCGGGAGACACCGAACTGAAGGTGACGCTGGATCCTGGCGCCAGCGGAATCACCGCCGTCGGGAAACCTTGCACGATCGACCCGCGGGCGGTCGCGGCCTTCGGCAAGGGTGCAGTCACCAGCGGTGCCGGTTGCCGAACAGCTGGCAGACGAAACGGCGTCGGCGCCGTCGGCGATGGGTTCTGCTCTAAGCCCTGTCCAGCCGCGTTCGGCGACCGCGACGGTTCTGGCTGCGAAGCGGTGATTTCGCTTGCGGCGTCGCGGCCCTGCCCAGGCATCCGACCGGCGATCAGGGCTGCGACGACAATGACCAGAGCGAGCGCGAAGGCGGCGAGTACGGCAGCTCTCACTCTCATGGGGACACCTCTCACCTGGTCGGGTGGCGCCCCCAACGGACGAGTTCGGTGACCTCGCGTGTCGGGTAGAGCGCTCGGTAGACGGCTGCCGTCACACTAATCCGCTCGGTGGTGTCCATCAAGCCCCCCGCCTGCGGTTACTCAGGCGCGCCGAGGTCGGGTACTATCCGGCGAATCGGTCGGTGGCGAATCGGTCGGTGGCGAATCGGTCGGTGGCGCTCAGCAGTGCCTCAAGGATGCCGGGCTCGTTGTAGGCGTGTCCGGCATCCGGCACCAGGTCGAACTCGGCGTCCGGCCAAGCCCGGTGCAAATCCCAGGCGGTGGTCGCGGGGGTGCACACGTCGTAACGGCCCTGGACGATGGCGCCGGGGATGCCCTTCAGCCTGACCGCGTCGCGGATCAACTGGCCTTCCTCGAGCCAGCCGGCGTTCATGAAGTAGTGGTTCTCGATGCGCGCGAACGCCAGCGCGAAGGTGGGTTCTGCGAAGCGGCTGACCACGGCTGGATGGGGTAACAGGGTGATGCCGGAGGCCTCCCAGGTCGCCCAGGCCACGGCGGCCGGGCCGTGCACCGCCGGGTCGGGGTCGGCAAGCAGCCTCGAGTACGCGGCGATGAGTGCGCCGCGCTCGTCCCGGGGGACCGGAGCGAGGAAGCCTTCCCAGGTGTCGGGGAACAGGGCGCTGGCACCGCCTTCGTAGAACCAGTCGAGCTCACTTCTGCGCAGGGTGAAGATGCCGCGCAGCACGAGCTCGCTTACGCGCTCTGGATACGTCTCGGCATAGGCGAGCGCGAGCGTACTGCCCCAGGAACCGCCGAATACCTGCCAGCGGTCGATCGCGAGGTGCTCTCGGAGCCGCTCCAGGTCGCCGACCAGGTGCCAGGTCGTGTTGGTGCTCAGGTCTGCGCCCGGTGTGCTGGCGTGCGGGAGGCTCCGGCCGCATCCGCGTTGGTCGAACAGGATGATGCGGTATCGGGCTGGGTCGAACAGCCGCCGGTGGTCCGCGGTGCAGGCGGCGCCGGGACCGCCGTGCAGGAACACGGCGGGTTTGCCGTCCGGGTTGCCGCACACCTCCCAGTAGAGCCGCTGGCCGTCGCCCACGTTAAGCATCCCGGACTCGAACGGCTCGATCTCGGGATACAGTGCGCGCATGCTCCGAGCGTACGCGCCGCCTGTGCCGCCCGTTTCAAGGAGTTTCTGTCCTCACCAGCCGGGTTTACCGGCATCCGGGGCTGTTGAAGACAAGAACTCCGTGAGACGGGATTAAGGCAGGCAGGGCCGGATGCGGTCAGGACTGCCCGGATGCGGTCAGGGCTTGCCGGATGCGGTCAGACTGCGGCGTGGGTGGCGAGCGCCGCCAGCACTTGCTCGCCGTATTTCGCGAGTTTGCTGTCGCCGACGCCGGTGATCCGGCCCAGGTCTTCGAGCGAGACGGGACGCCGCACGGCGACCTCGCGCAGCGTCGCGTCGTGGAAGATCACGTACGCCGGCAGGCCCTGCTCCTTCGCCTGACCGGCACGCCAGGCACGGAGCACCTCGAAGAGTTCGCGCGCACCGGCGGGCAGGTCGGCAGCCGCGCTGGATTTGGTGGACTTCGGCCGAGACGCCTTGCTGCGTTCGGGCTCACGGCGCAACCGCACCGGATGCGATCCGTTCAGCACCCCGGCGCTGCCCTCGGTGATCACCAGCGTGGGATATGAGCCTTGGCCTGACGCGTGAACGGCAAGCAGTCCCTGAGCGAGCAGCTGCCGCACGACCCCCCGCCACTCGGTGTCGCGCAGCTCCGTGCCGAGCCCGAACGTGCTGAGCGCGTCGTGTCCGAACTGCTCGACGCGGGCGGTCTGTCTACCCAGCAGGATGTCGATGATCTGCCCTGCGCCGAACTTCTGCCCGAACTGGCGTTGCAGTCGAACCACGGTGGACAACAGTTTCTGGGCGGCGATGGTGCCGTCCCAGCCCTCCGGTGGGTTCAGGCAGGTGTCGCAATTGCCGCACGGCGCCGACTCCTCGCCGAAGTAGCGGAGCAGCTGGACGCGTCGGCACTGCAGTGTCTCGCACAACGCGAGCATCGCATCCAGGTGGGCGCTCAACTGGCGCCGATGCGCGGCGTCGCCCTCGGACTGGTCGATCATGCGGCGCTGCTGCACGACATCCTGCAATCCGTACGCAAGCCACGCCGTGGCGGGTAGGCCATCGCGGCCGGCGCGGCCGGTCTCCTGGTAGTAGCCTTCGACGGACTTGGGCAGGTCGAGGTGGGCGACGAAGCGCACATCCGGTTTGTCGATGCCCATCCCGAACGCGATCGTGGCGACCATGACCACGCCGTCCTCGCGCAGGAACCGGGATTGGTTGGCCGCCCGGGTGCGCGAGTCGAGGCCGGCGTGGTACGGCAGCGCCGGGACGCCGTGGTCGACCAGGTACTCTGCCGTCTTCTCCACTGACGCCCGCGACAGGCAGTAGACGATGCCGGAGTCACCCGGATGTTCTGCACGCAACAACTGCAGCAGCTGGGCCTTGGGGTCGTTCTTAGGGACGATGCGGTACTGGATGTTCGGCCGGTCGAAACTCGCCACGAAGTGCTTCGCGTTCTCGAGCTTGAGCCGCAGTGCGATCTCGGCGTGGGTGGCGGCGGTCGCGGTGGCGGTGAGCGCGATGCGCGGCACGGCCGGCCAGCGCTCGTGCAGCATCGACAGTTGCAGGTAGTCGGGTCGGAAGTCGTGACCCCACTGCGACACACAGTGGGCTTCATCGATGGCGAACAGTGCGATGGTGCCGCGGTCCAACAGCGCCGTCGTCGCCTCGACGCGCAGGCGCTCTGGCGCGAGGTACAACAGGTCGAGTTCGCCGGCAAGAAAGGCGGATTCCAACCGGCGGCGCTCGGCGGCGTCCTGCGTCGAATTGAGGAACGCGGCGCGCACGCCCAGGAGGTTCAGCGCATCCACCTGATCCTGCATGAGGGCGATGAGCGGGGAGATGACGACGCCGGTGCCCGGGCGCACGAGCGAGGGGATTTGGTAGCACAGTGATTTGCCGCCGCCGGTGGGCATCAGCACCAGGGCGTCGCCGCCTGCGACTATCTGCTCGATGATCTCGGCCTGGCGGCCGCGGAAGCTGTCGTAGCCGAAGACGCGGTGGAGCACGTCGAGGGCGCGGGTCATGCCTCTACTGTATGAGCTGCCGCCGACCCTATGCCTGATCCCGCGATGTGCATAGGATGCTCCTACAAATGTCGAAAGTTCCTTCCGTTGGCGGCAGCGCCGACGCGCCGCTGACGGGGCAGCTCTATGACATTGCCGTGGTCGGCGCCGGAATCGTCGGTCTTGCCGTTGCCCGGGAGATTCTGCTGCGCCGCCCGGACTTCCGAGTGGTCATCTTCGACCGGGAAAAATTCGTCGCCGCACACCAGACGGGCCACAACTCCGGAGTCATCCACAGCGGGATCTACTACACACCCGGCTCGCTGAAGGCACGGCTCTGCGTCGAGGGGGCTCGGCTCATGTACGCCTACTGTGCCCAACAGGGGATTGCGCACGAGCGCTGCGGCAAGCTCATCGTCGCCACGACCGAGTCTGAACTGCCGCAACTCGACGTTCTCGAAGCGCGCGGGCGCGCCAACGGAGTACCAGGATTGCGTCGGGTGTCCGCCGACGAAATCGTCCAGATCGAACCGGAGTGCCGCGGTGTTTCAGCCCTGTACTCGCCCAACACGGGAATCGTCGACTACCGGGACGTGGCGAGGAGTCTTGAGGCGGAACTTCGGTCACTGGGAGCGGAGTTCAAACTGGGCTGCCGCGTGTCCTCCCTGCACAGGTATGGCCACACCACGGTGCTCACCCACGATGGCGGCTCCACGGGCGCACGCTGGGCTATCGCGTGCGCCGGCCTGTGGTCCGATCGTCTTGCCGAGGATGCCGGCGCGCCGGCCGATCCACGAATCGTCCCGTTCCGAGGCGCTTATCTGCGGCTGCAGCGCGATCACCCGCCGGTTGTGCGCGGCCTGGTCTATCCGGTCCCGGATCCCGCGCTCCCATTTCTGGGAGTCCACATCACCAAGCAGGTCAACGGCGATGTCTTGCTCGGACCCACCGCAATGGTGGTCGGCGCCAAGGACGCCTACAACGTCCGGACCGTGCGGTTGCGGGATCTGGCATCCACCTTCCTGTGGCCCGGCACCTGGCGAGTGGGCGGTCGCTTCTGGAGGACGGCAGTCAACGAGATCCATATGGCGGTCAGTCGAAGGGACTTCGTGCGAGCGTGCAGTGTGTATGTTCCGGCGCTACGGCGGATGAAACTCGAATCGGTCGGGCAGGCCGGGGTGCGTGCCCAGGCGGTGGGCCGCGACGGAACGCTGGTCGACGACTTTGTCATCTCCGAGACGCCAGGAGCCACGCATCTGCGAAACGCACCATCTCCCGCCGCGACGTCCTCGTTGGCGCTGGCGCGCGAGGTGGTCGACAGGCTGGAGAAGCACCTGTCATAACGGCTCCGGTGTCGCCTGGGCTCCTACTCGCCCGTGAGTTCCTGCAGCTCGTCGATACCGAGCTGGCGATAATGCTGACCGGTGACCGGGCAGACCCAGACGCCCGGGGATTCTTCCGCGAGCCGGCGCCCGCTTCTGCCGACCCAGCCGATTCGCCGCGCCGGTGAGCCGACCACGAGAGCGAAGTCCGGCACGTTCTTTACCACCGTTGAACCGGCGCCCACCAGCGACCAGCGACCGATTGTCACGGGTGCAATG
Source organism: Parafrigoribacterium mesophilum (assembly GCF_039652555.1). NCBI lineage: Bacteria > Bacillati > Actinomycetota > Actinomycetes > Micrococcales > Microbacteriaceae > Parafrigoribacterium > Parafrigoribacterium mesophilum. The sequence goes on along the minus strand of NZ_JBDJAF010000001.1, from coordinate 2,002,922 downwards.
CACACGCTACCGGCGCCGATTGCCGCACCCTCCAGCACCGTCACCCCCACCGCATCCCAGTCCTCACCGGACTTCAGGGTGCCGTCCGGATTGACCGCGCGCGGGAACTGGTCGTTCGTGAACACAACCGCGGGTCCCACGAACACTCCGTCGCCGAGCTGCGCCGGTTCGTATAGCAGCGCATAGTTCTGGACCTTGCAGTTGTCGCCAAGCTGCACGGCCGGACCGACATAGACGCCACGTCCGATGACGCAGTTCTGGCCGATCCGGGCATCCTCGCGCACGTGGGAGTACTGCCAGACCTTCGACCCGGCACCGATAGAGGCGGAGCCGGCGACATCAGCGGTGGGATGGATGTTTGCGTCAGTCATGAAGCCAATCTACTGAGCCGGACAGGGGTGTTGCCGGGGAACGCGATTCGGCTCTTCCCCGGCAAGGCTCCAGCGTGGACTCGGCTCGCGCAGCCCGTCTCACGGAGTTCCTGTCGAACGCCCGCCCGGATGCCAGTACCAGGGCCACTTGATGACAGATCTTCCTTGAAACGGGTCTCACGGGTGGGTGCGTGTGGGCGGGGTGGGCGGGGGTGTGGGTGGGGTGGGGTGGGGTGCTACTTCTTCTTTTTGGGCGACTTCTCCACGACGGGCATGGTGCCGGATGCGCGCAGCGCCTGGTAATACTCGCGCGCCTCCTCCTGCCGGTCAGCCTCGATCCCGGAGGCGATGGTCGCCCGCAGGTGCTCGGGGCCGTAGCCGAAGGCATCCACCAGGTCCTGCGCGTGCGGACGTACCCGGGCAATCAGGCGGTCGAGATAGGCGCCGACGGCCTGCGCGCGCTGCGGCGAAATCCGCCCGTGCATGAGGTACCAGGCCAGGTGCTTCTCGATGAGGCCCAGCCCGAACACGTCGTGCAGCCAGGACAGCACCGTCTTGGTGCCCGGGTCCTCGACCCGCTCCAGTGCGCGGGTGAACGCCTCCCACTGCAGCAGCTCGGCGTGCGCACGGGCCGCCTCGATCAGTTCGTTCTGCTGCGAGTTGAACAGCGCCGCGGCATCCGCCTTGGCAAGTTTCGACGCCGGGCGCAGCCGCTGCCCGATGCCGGCGATCATCGTCTCGACGCGGTCGGTGAGCAGCTCGCGCTGCACATCGGTGTCCCGCAGCTCGTGCACGGAGCGGGCGGTGGAGCCGAAGTCGCGCACCGTCTGCGCCAGGGTGCGCAGCCCGGTGCCGTGGTAAGCGCGGTCGGCGGCCTGCACCACGACGTAGCGGGCGAGCGCGCCGGCATCCGCCTTCTTGAATTTCGAGCTGTAGTCGGTGAGCAGGCGTTTGGCGACCAGCTGCAGCAGCACGTTGTTGTCGCCCTCGAATGTGACGTACACGTCGAGGTCCGCGCGCAGCCCGACCAGCCTGTTCTCGGCCATGAACCCTGCGCCGCCGCAGGCCTCCCGGGACTCCTGCAGCGCGTCAAGGGCGTGCCAGGTGGACAGCGGCTTCAGCGCCGCGGCGAGCGTTTCCAGGTCTTGCCGGTCGTCGTCGGTGTCGGCCGCACCGCTGAACACGCCGTCGAATTTCACCAGCAGCTCGTCGTGCGCGAAGGTCTGCGCATAGGTGGTCGCCAGCAACGGGATCAGCCGACGCTGGTGTCGCTGATAGTCCAGCAGCACCTCCTCGTCGGTGTCGCTACCGGCCGTGAACTGGCGACGCTGATTGGCGTAGGTAATCGCGATGGTCAGCCCGATGGCGGATGCCGCGGTGGCAGCACCGTCCAGCGACACCCGTCCCTGCACCAGCGTGCCGAGCATGGTGAAGAACCGGCGGCCGGGGCTCGCGATCGGCGAACTGTAGCTGCCGTCCTCGGCCACGTCGCCGTACTTGTTGAGCAGGTTCGTGCGTGGCACCCGCACGTTGTCGAAGTGCAGCCGGCCGTTGTCGACCCCGTTGAGTCCGCCTTTGAGACCGTCGTCGGTACCGCCGATGCCGGGCAGAAACTCGCCGTCGTCGTCGCGGATCGGCACATACAGCGCGTGCACGCCGTGGTTCACGCCCTGCGAGATGAGCTGGGCGAACACCACGGCGGCCTTGCCGTGCAGAGCCGCGTTGCCGATGAACTCCTTCCACGCGCCGCGGAACGGGGTGTGGATAACGAACTCGTGCGCCTGCGGGTCGTAGGTGGCCGTCGTGGCGATGCTCGCGACATCCGAGCCGTGCCCCACCTCGGTCATCGCGAACGCGCCGGGCACGGTGAGGTCGATGATGCCGGGCAGGAACTTCTCGTGATGGTACGAAGTACCCAGCTGCAGCACCGCCGAGCCGAAGAGACCCCAATGCACGCCCGCCTTGATTTGCAGCGACGGATCGGCCGAGACGAGTTCTTCGAACGAGGTGATGTTGCCGCCGTTGTCGCCCTGGCCGCCGAAGGCTTTGGGGAAGGCGCGTTTGACCGCTCCGTGCTCCGCGAGCAGAGCCAGCTGACGCATCGTGCGTTCGCGCTGCTCGGTGAGGGAGAGCCCGTCCTTGCGGTGCAACTGTGGGTTTCCGGCGAATTCGCGCGCCGCGGCACGGATGTCGGCCCAGGTGCCCATGAGCTGCCTGCCCAGGCTTGCGACGTCGACGGATGCGGCCGCGTCGGTCGCGACACCTTCGGCCGGATCGGCGGTTTTCACAGGTGCTGCACTGTCAAACATGGCACTCCAATCTGGCGACAACTGCTCGTGATTCCACGTTAGGCAGGCGTACGACAGCGGTGAAATCATCAGTGCCCGGCCACCAAACCACCTCCGACTTCCGCCTCGGTTGCTGAGGGTTCCTACAACTCCTCTTGGCAATGTCCGTGCGCACTGCACAACCGCCCCGCCCCAGCGGCACGCGGCGTCCGAGCCGCGTCGGGCGATAGCCTGCCCTTCTTCGCCAATCAGGTCGCGCCCTGTATCGTGTTGTCGTGGCAACCCAACGGCGGACTCCGGGCTCTCAGACTTCACTTCGTGAAGCCAACCGAGCGAGAATCGTCGACGCCATCAAACGTCACGGTGGGTTGACCCAGGTTGAGCTCGCCGGCATCACCGGCCTTTCGGCGGCGACGGTGTCCAACATCGTCAAGGAGCTGTCCGGCACCGGGGTGCTGCACACCTCCCCCACCACCCAGAGCGGCAGGCGGGCTCAGAACGTCACCCTGGCGCACGCCCTCGGTCTGGTCGTCGGCGTGCACTTCTCGCTGCGCCACATGCGGGTCGCCCTGGCGGACGTCGCCCACACGGTCGTCGCGGAGCACCACATGCCACTCGCGCACGACCACCGGGCCGACAACGAGCTGGACCGCACCATGCTGCTCATCGCTGACATGCTCGATTCGGTGCAGGCGAACATGAGCGAAGTGCTCGCCGTGGCCATTGCGCTGCCGGCGCCGCTGAACCGGGCCACCGGCACCACGGCCCGCAGCGGCATCCTGCGCGGTTGGGACGGCATTCCGGTAGCCGAGGTGATGCAACGCCGCCTGAAGCGCCCGGTCTACGTGGACAACGCCGCCAACCTCGCCGCCCTCGGCGAACTACGGCTCGGCGCCGCGCGCGGCAAACGCAACGCCATCTACATCGACGTCGGCGACGGCATCGGCGCGGGCATCGTCATCAACGGACAGGTGTTCCGCGGGCACAACGGCGTGGCCGGCGAGTTCGGCCACACTACGGTGCGTGAGAACGGCACCCTGTGCCGTTGCGGGAACCGCGGATGCCTGGAGGCGATCGCCGGAGGGAGCGCCCTCTTGGAGTCGCTCAAACCCACCCTCGGCGCCCTCAAACTGAACGACGTCGTGCTGCGAGCGATGGGCGGCGACGACACGTGCATCCGGGCGATCGGCGATGTCGGCAAACACATCGGCGTGGCGGCAGCGAACCTGTGCAACCTGCTGGATCCGGAGCGCCTGGTGATCGGTGGAGAGTTGGCGAGGGCAGGCGAATTGCTGCTCGGTCCCCTCCGGCACGCGACCGAACGCGCCATCATCGTGGACGAGCAATCGATGCCGGACATCGTGCAGGCCCAGCTCGGACCGCGCGCGGCGACCCTCGGTGCCGTCGCGTACGCAATCGACCAAGTCGCGATCGGCACCGAAACCGCCGCCTAACCCGTCGCAAATCCTTGCGTTCAAGACTTGACGCCAAGGTTCTGGAATGTCATGCTCATTCCAGCCGCCATCTAAGGCGGAATCAATCGGAGGTTTTTCAATGAAGATCGCCACCATGAGAGCGGTAGCCACTTCAGCCGCACTCCTGCTCACAGCCGCCACCCTCGCCGGATGTGCCAATGGCGCCGACAACGCCAGCAGCGCCAATACCGCCGATGCGTCGCACGCCACGATCGGCCTGCTCTTGCCGGACTCGGTCACGGCGCGGTACGAAAGTGCTGACAAGCCGTACTTTGAGGCAAAGGTCAAGGAACTCTGCGCCGACTGCAAGGTGCTCTATTCCAACGCCGACGGCGACGCGGCCAAGCAGCAGCAGCAGGCCGAGTCCATGATCACCCAGGGTGTCGACGTACTGGTGCTCGACCCGTTCGACGGTGAGGCGGCGGCGGCCATCGTCGCCAACGCGAACAGCAAGAAGATCCCGGTCATCTCCTATGACCGCCTCATCAACAGCGCTGACCTCGACTACTACATCTCATTCGACAACGAAAAGGTCGGCGAACTCCAGGGCACCGCGCTGGTGGACCAGTTGAAGAAGTTGGGCGTCGCACCGGGCGACGGCGGCATCCTCATGGTGAACGGATCGCCCACCGACAACAACGCCTCTCAGTTCAAAGCTGGTGCGCACAAGATCATCGACGCGAGCGGATACAAGATCCTCGCAGAGTACGACACACCCGGATGGGACGGCGCCAAGGCCCAGGATTGGGTCGCCGGCCAGATCACCCAATTCAAGGACCAGATCAAGGGCGTGTACGCGGCCAATGACGGTACCGGTGCCGGCGCGATCGCATCGCTCAAGGCCGCGAACGTCAGCCCGCTTCCTCCCGTGACCGGACAGGACGCCGAACTGGCGGGCATCCAGCGGATCCTCGCCGGCGACCAGTTCATGACCGTCTACAAGGCGCTCAAGCCGGAAGCCGAGAAGGCCGCAGAACTGGCGGTCAACCTGACCAAGGGTGACAAGGCCGATGGCGACACCACGGTGAAGACCAAGGGCGGCGCCGACATCCAGTCCTTCCTGCTGACCCCCGTTGCGGTGACCGCGGACAACATCCAAGACACGGTAATCGCGGATGGCTTCTACAAGGCCTCCGAGGTCTGCACCGGAGACTACGCGGCCGCCTGCGAGAAGGCCGGCATCAAGTAACGAACCCCACACACACCCGGCCGGAGCCGCTCGCAGGAGCGTCCCGGCCGGGTGTACTTTCGCTCACATGCGAACGCGGATGTCAGCCGACTCGCATATCCGCCGATTCAAAGGAGAAATCGTGACGCTCGAAGACACCTCGACGCGACAAAAGCCACCCGCCAGGGAACCGGTCCTGTCGCTGCGAAGAATATCGAAGCGCTTCGGCGCCGTTCAGGCACTCACGGACGTCGACCTCGATGTCTACCCTGGCGAGGTGGTCGCCATCGTCGGCGACAACGGCGCAGGAAAATCCACCCTGGTCAAGATCCTTGCCGGCGTGCACGGCGCAGACTCCGGGGACATCACCTTCGAGGGCAAGCGCGTTTCGATTCCGAGTCCCTCCGCTGCCCGCGACCTGGGCATCGCGACGGTGTTCCAGGACCTGTCCCTGTGCGACAACCTCGATGTGGTGTCGAACCTCTTCCTCGGCCACGAGGTTGGCGACTTCACCCTCGACGAGGAGGAGATGGAGAAACACTCCTGGGCATTGTTGCGCCAATTGTCGGCGAAGATCCCCTCGGTACGCATCGCCGTCGCATCCCTCTCCGGCGGGCAGCGGCAGACCGTCGCCATTGCCCGCTCGCTGATCGGCGAACCGGCGATCGTTATTCTCGACGAGCCCACGGCCGCCCTCGGGGTGGCACAGACCGCGGAAGTGCTCAACCTCATCGAGCGGCTTCGCGAACGTGGCCTCGGCGTCATCCTGATCAGCCACAACATGGCGGACGTGCAGGCCGTCGCCGACCGCGTCGTGGTGCTCCGGCTCGGACGCAACAACGGCGACTTCCGCGTGCCGGAGGTCAGCTACGAAGAGATCATTTCTGCCATCACCGGCGCGACCGACAACGCGGTTACCCGCCGAGCAAGCGCCCACACGGTTTCAGAGGACCAGAACTCATGACCACAACGCCCACCCCCGAGACTTCGTTCAAAGGCCTGGCCGACACCCTCGATGAGCGGGTCACCCATCGCGAGGGAATCAGCGGAGCCATCCTGGACTTCCGCACCCGAGTGCGCGGCGGTGACCTGGGTTCGCTCCCGGTGGTCATCGGCCTGGTCCTCATCTGGGCGATTTTCCAGTTCCTCAATCCCAACTTCCTGTCAGCGAACAACCTGGTCAATCTCACCTTGCAGTGCGCGGCCACCGGCACGATCGCCATCGGCGTCGTGCTCGTGCTGCTTGTCGCCCAGATCGACCTTTCCATCGGCTCGATCAGCGGCCTGGCTGCCGCCATTCTCGGCGTCGGGATGACGCAACTCGGCTGGCCGATCTGGCTCGCCATCGTGGTGGCCATCGCCGCCGGTGCACTGATCGGTCTCATCTACGGGCTGCTGTTCACCAGGTTCGGGGTGCCGACCTTCGTGATCACGCTGGCTGGCCTACTCGCGTTCCTCGGCCTGCAATTGCAGGTGCTCGGGCCGAACGGCTCGATCAACCTGCCGTACGACTCCTGGATCGTGCAATTCGCGCAATCGTGGTTCCTACCGCCGTGGGTGGGTTATACCTTGGCTGCCCTCGCGGCCATCGGGCTGTTCGGTTCGGACTGGTTCCGCGCCCGCCGTCGCGCGAAAGCCGGCTTGTCCTCGGGATCGGTGTCCGTGATGTTGCTCAAGGCCGTGCTGCTGGTGCTGCTGCTGCTTGGCTCGGTAGCCTACCTCGCCACTGACCGCGGCGTCGGAGTCATGTTCCTGATGTTCGTCGTGCTCGTCGTCGTCACCAACTTCTTTTTGGTGCGCACCCGCTGGGGTCGCGCGGTCTACGCGGTGGGCGGCAACGTCGAAGCGGCCCGCCGGGCCGGCATCAAGGTCAACAACATCTTCATCTCGGTGCTCGTGTTGGGCACGACGTTCGCGGCGGTCGGCGGCCTGTTCGCCTCGGCACGCCTTACCTCGGCGAGCCTGTCCAGCGGGGGCGGCGATGTCAACCTGCTCGCTATCGCGGCCGCCGTCATCGGCGGGACCAGCCTGTTCGGCGGACGCGGCAGTGCGTATTCCGCCCTGCTGGGCATCCTGGTCATCCAGTCCATCTCCAACGGCCTGACCCTCTTGAACCTGGGGTCACCGGTCCGCTACATGGTCACCGGAGCCGTGCTCCTGGTCGCCGTCATCATCGACTCGCTGTCGCGGCGTTCCCGCGCCAGCCATGGGCAGGCGTAGGGCCGCTGCTGGGCTCACTGGCGCCTCGTGCACCTTCCCGGGAACAACAGCTCGCCAGCCAACGACAAACAGCTGCATGACAGGATGGATAGGACCGCCCCCACCTAGAAGGATCCACCGTGCTCATCGTCGCCATCGGGTTGGTGGGCGCGCTCATGTTCGGAGCGGCCGACTTCCTCGGTGGCTTGGCCTCGAAGCGCATCAGCGCGCTGCGGGTAACCGCCATCGTGGCGGCATCCGGCTTGGTTGTGCTTCTTGCCGCGCTACCGCTGTTTACCCAGACCTGGTCGTGGAGTGCACTGCTGCTCGGCGGGCTCTCGGGCGTCACCGGCGCGTTGGCCATCTCGCTGCTGTACGGATGCCTTGCGATCGGCCCCATGAGCATCCTGTCGCCCACGACGGCCGTGGTGTCTGCAATCGTCCCGATGGCGGCGGGGTTGCTGCGCGGCGAGCGCCTTCCGCTGCTCGGGTATGTCGCGATCGGGTTGGCGCTGATCGCCATCGTGCTGGTCGGGTTCATTCCCGAGAAGGGTGCGGTGCGGCCGTCCGCGAAGGCGCTGTCCATGGCGGTGGGTTCAGGGACGATGATCGGCATCTTCCTGATCCTCATCGACTTGACTCCGGATGACTCCGGCCTTGTTCCCCTGATCGCCAACCGCGCCGTCAACGCCGCCATCATGCTGCTGGTCATCGGTGTCCTCTATCTGGTGGCGAGGCGACGGACGGCGGCGAGAACGGTCGATCTGGTCGAAGTGGGCCCGCGGTTGGCCGGCGCGCAGGGTGACGGTGGCACCGTGCGGACGGTCTCGACGCTTCGGCAGGCCGGCCCAGTCAGCGGTACGGCCACGGGAGCCACCCGGCGGGCGAACCCGTGGCGCAACGGACTGGTTATCGCACTCCTGTGCGGCGGGCTCGACGCGTTCGCCAACATCCTGTTGCTGATCGGGCTGCGCATGGGCGAACTCACCGTGATGTCAGTGCTCACGGCGCTGTATCCGGCAGGCACCATCCTGCTCGCGGCAATCGTCCTGAGGGAGCGCATCGCTCCGGTGCAGCTCGCCGGTCTGGTCCTGGCGATCGGGGCGGCCAGCATGCTCGCTCTCGCGCAATAGCGTGGCCGCCGTTTCCGATCCGCCGTGGTTCGCTGGGCCCCGCCTGACCTCGCTGCATCACACCCGGTGATTTTCAGGCGACATCGACGCACGAGGCGTATCGTAGGCGCCGTCGCCCCAGACCCCGGCGTGAGCGATCACCGAAGGCATGTACAGAGGGGCTCCATCATGGCGAATCGACTGCACCCAACCGGTACCCGGACTCGGGGGCGAGCGGCGTGAAACGACTGCACCACGCCGGAGGCTCCGTTCTCACCGGGAATGCGCTGGCGGATGCCGTGCTCGACTACGCGCGAACACTCGGCAACCGACAGATGCTCGACGTCGTCGACATCCCCGTAGTCAACGACCACGGCGAGTACGGCCACGCGCAGATTCTGGTCGGCTCCGGCATCGAGCTCATGAGCGTGACGACGTCCTCGAAGCGTCCGGAACTCGTGGATCAGGATGCGGTGGACGCCCTGGTGCGCCAGACGGCCGACCAGCGCACGGTTCGGGCCCGCCCGTTCCGGAACCAGGAAGTCGACAACATCAACGAAGTCGTCGCCGCACCGGGGCCGTTCGAGTTGTAGCCAGTCAGCCGACGGTGAGTTGCCAGTTGTTGTCGTTCCCGGCCCTCAGGAAGGACAACAAGACGCAAGTGACGAACAGTCAGCTCTCGTGGAGCGCTCCGAGGAACTCGTGGGCACCCTCCGCGTGCTCCGCGTTGATGCGCTCGAAGAGGGCGAGGCTGTCGAAGCCGGGCCAGTCATCCGGAAGCGCGCCCGGGGGTAGGCCGGGATCGAGGTAGGGCAGGATGCGCCACTGGTCGAGAGCGCGGATGAAGCGGGAGAAGGAGGCGCGGGGATCCTCGCTGGTTGACGCACCGGCCCTTCGAGACACTCGCAGAGCTCGCTCCTCAGGGACCACCCTTCGAGACACTCGCAGAGCTCGCTCCTCAGGGACCACCCTTCGAGACACTCGCAGAGCTCGCTCCTCAGGGACCACCCTTCGAGACAGTCGCAGAGCTCGCTCCTCAGGGACCGACTCCCCGGGCTCCGACTGCGACTCCAGGAAGGCCCGGTGCAGGGCTGCCAGGCTGTCGAGATCCCACCAGCGGCCGGCGGCATCCGCCATTGTCCCGGTCATGCGGGGGATGTCGGCGATGAAGAGGGTGGCCCGCTCGCTCAAGCCGAGGTCGGCCACGATCTCCTCGACCTCGTCGGCGAGGAAGGCCGGGCAGATCCACAGGCCGGTCGCGACAACGCCGCATCCGATCCAACCGAGGCGTTTGCGGAGTTGGTGGCGCACGTCGCGCTGCGCTTCGGGGATGGAGAACGAGAGCAGGCACCACGGGTCGCCGTCGGCCATCTGCCGGAACGTGAAGATGCGGCGATCTCCCCGCTCGAGCATCGGGACGGCATCCGGATTCAGGGCGTAACCGGGCCGGCCGTCGATCGTGCTGGAGACGAGAATCCCCTTGGACTTTACGCGGGACACCGCCGTGCGAGTGTGTGCCGCGGTCACGCCGACGGCGTCCATCAGGCGGATCAGGTCGGCGATCGAGATCCAGCCGCCGACCCGGCGCAGGCAGACGCCGATGATCGTGCGCAGCAGCGAGGTCGCGCTGCCGGGACGGGCGTCGAAGTCGTCGAGGATCAATGTTCAGTGCTCCCTTCGAGCCCTTCGAGACGGTCGCAGAGCGACCTCCTCAGGGACCGACGTGTCACCCGAGCTCCTCGCGGATCGCGTCCACCCCGTGCCACAGCTCCTCGAAGCTGGTCGACAGCGGGGAGAGGCCGAGCCGGATGCCGTTTGGGGAGCGGAAGTCCGGGATGATGCCACGTTTCCACAGTGCCGTGTTCACCTCGCGGAATTTCTCGTGAGTGATGGTGACGTGGCTCCCGCGGCGGGCGGCGTCCCGCGGGGAGGCGAGGACGACGCCGAGCGGGGCGAGCACCGCATCGGTCAGCCCGATCGCGTACTCGGTGATCCGCACCGACTTCTCGCGCACGGCGGCGAGGCCCACCTTCTCGATGAGCGCGAGCATGTCCCGCATGGGCAGCATGCCGATCACCGGCGGGGTGCCGCTGATGAAGCGGCGGATGCCCGGGTGCGGCTCGTACTCCGGACCCATCGCGAACGGGTCGCTGCTGCCCATCCAGCCCCAGATCGGCTGCTGGAAGGAGTCCTGGTGCTCGGCGCGCACGTAGCCGAACGCGGGGGCGCCGGGGCCGCCGTTCAGGTATTTGTAGGTACAGCCGGCGGCGAGGTCGACGCCCCAGGCATCCAGCTCGAGCGGGACGACGCCGACCGAGTGGCACAGGTCGAACAGCACGAGGGCGCCGGCGTCGTGCCCGGCGCGGGTGATCGCCGGGGCGTCGGCGAGGTAGCCGGACCGGTAGTCCACGTGACTGAGCACCACGAGGGCGGTGCGCGGTCCGACAGCGGCGGCGACCTTCGCGGCGGTGACGCCGGCATCCGGATCGGGGGTGATCCAGGTGAGGGTCACGCCGCGCTCTTCGGCGATGCCCTGCAGCAGGAACCGGTCAGTGGGGAAGTTGCCGGTGTCCACCACGATCTCGTCGCGGCCTGGCCGGGCATCCAGGGCGGCGCGCATCAGCTTGTACAAGATGACGGTGGTCGAGTCGCCGACGAACGTCTGCCCGGGCGCCGCGCCGAGCACCACCTCGCCGAGCGTGTCGCCCAGGGAGAGCGGAAGCTGGTACCACTCCTCGTCCCAGCCGCGGATGAGCCGGGCACCCCAGGCGTCGGTGGCGAACCGGGCCAGCCGGTCGGCGCTGGCGGCCAGCGGCCGGCCGAGCGAGTTGCCGTCGAGGTAGGCGACGACATCCGCCTGCGAGACGAACCGGTCGCGGTGGTCGCGCAGCGGGTCGGTCGCATCCAGGGCGCGCGCCGCCTCCAGCGTCGAATCGGTCATTGTGCTCCTTGGGTCGAGAGGGAAAGGTCGGCGGCGGTCAGTACGGTTGCCTCAGACAGCCACGCCGGGACGTCCGCCTGCCGCCGTCCGGGGATGAAGCTGACGCGGGCGCCGGAGATGGTGCCGCTCCCTGCGAGGCTGCGCACGAGCGCGTCGCCGGCGAGGCCGGCACCGCGCAGCGCCCGCAGTTCGCGCAGATTGACGCCGAGCGGCAAGGCGCCGTTGCCAAGGTCGGTGCCATAGACAACCCTGCCGCCGAACCGGTGGAACCGGCGAAGGTTGTCTTGGGCGGTGGCAAAGTGCTCGCCGTAATGTCCCCAGCCGTGGATGTCGAGGGTGCTGATCCAGGCCATGGCGCCCGCCATCCGCTTCAGCAACTCGTCGGAGAGACGCTCGGACCAGGGTGTGTGTGCGAGCCGGTCCACCCCGGCGGCGAAGGCACGTTCGGCCTGCCCGACGCCCTCGGCGTGCGCGACCACCGTGGTGCCGGCCGCGTGGGCCTGCGCCACCAGGGCGGCCAGCGTCGGGTCGTCGAGCACGGGGCCCGACTCGGAGTTCAGGGCTACCTTGATGAAGCTGGCACCGGCGGCCAACTGGGTGTCCACCGCGGTGGCGGCCGCCTGCGGCGAGTGCACCTCAACGACTGACTGCGGCGGAGCCCAGGCCCGGCCGGCCGGATAACCGCCAGGAGCGGTGAGGAAGGCGCCGGCGAAGCGCACCGTGGGCAGTGCCGGGTCGGCTGTCCAGCGTTGCGCGACGGCGGGATCCCAGCCCAGATCGTCCACGGTGGCGATGCCGGCTCGGAGCAAGGCGGATCCATCGATGAGTCCCATGTGCACGTGTGCGTCGGTGAAGCCGGGGAGCACCGTCCCGGCGAGGTGCCCGCTTGGGGCGGGGTCAGCATCCGCGGCGCGCCGGATGCCATCGGCGTCGACGGCGAGTCTGGTGGCGCCGAGCCAAAGCCCGGCCCAGCACTCGTCGACGGTGACCACGAACGTCGGGCCGGCGCCTGGGGTCACCGGATCTCGGTCCGCACCGCGTACAACTCCGGGAAGAACGTGAGGTCGAGGGCTTTCTGCAGGAACCCGACGCCGGTGGATCCGCCGGTACCCCGTTTCATGCCGATGATGCGCGCCACCGTCTTCATGTGCCGGAACCGCCAGAGTTGGAAGTTGTCCTCCAGGTCGACGAGTTCCTCGCACGTCTCGTAGGCCTGCCAGTGCTGGGTCGGGTTCTCATAGATTTCGCGGAAGGTGTCTACCAGCTCGGGACGGAATTCGTATCCCTTCGTGACGTCCCGTTCCAGTACCGAGGTCGGCACGGCGAACCCGGCGCGGCTGAGAAAACGCAGGAATTCATCGTAGATGCTTGGGGTGTTGAGCACCGAGGAGATCAGCTCATAGGCATCCGGGTTCGATTCGAAGACCTTGAGCATCCCGGCGTTCTTGTTGCCGAGCAAGAACTCGACGGCGCGGTACTGCCAGGACTGGAAGCCGGAGGCGTTGCCCAGGTAGCCGCGAAACTGGGCGTACTCGGTGGGCGTCAGCGTCGCGAGCACGGACCACTGCTCGGTGAGGCTGCGCTGGATGTGCTTGACCCTGGCGAGCGCTTTCAGCGCGGGCTGCAACTGGTCGCGGGCGAGCATGTCGCGGGCGGCGAGCAGCTCGTGCAGCACGAGCTTGAGCCAGAGTTCGCTGGTCTGGTGCTGGATGATGAACAGCAGCTCGTCGTGGTGCTCGGGCGTGCTCACCGGAACCTGGGCGCTGAGCAGCGTGTCCAGGTGCAGGTACGAGCCGTAGCTCATCCGCTTGCTGAAGTCGGTGACGATGTCCGCTTCAATGGCACGTTCACCCGTGGAGGTATCTGGCATGCCGACACCCTATTACACTTTTGCGACGGTCGCCAACATCTCGTAATAGTCCGGTTCCTAAACCCGTTTCACGGAGTTTTTGACTTGGGTGCCCCTGGTTGCCGGTGCCCAGGGGTTTCCGGAACAGAAACTCCGTGAAACGGGTTGCGGTGCGGCGAGGGCAGGAGATGCGGCTGGGGGATGCGGCGAGGACTGTGGCTAGCGGCCGAGGCCGACATAGGTCCAGCCGGCCGCACGCCAGGCGACCGGATCCAGACAGTTGCGCCCGTCGATGATGACGGGGGTGTTGACCAGGCTGCGCAGTTCGACCGGGTCGAGGTTCTTGTACTGGCTCCACTCGGTCACCAGCACCACGGCGTCTGCGCCGCGCAACGCATCGGTGACGTCGCTGACGAAGTGCAGTTGCGGATGCAGTCGGCGCGAGTTCTCGATGGCCTGTGGGTCGGTGGCGAAGACGTCGGCGCCGAGCCCATTGAGCTGCACGGCGACATCCAGCGCGGGAGAATCGCGGATGTCGTCCGAGTCCGGCTTGAACGCAAGGCCGAGCACGGCAACCTTCTTTTCGTGCGGCTCGTCCGCCAGGCACTCCACCACGAGGTCGACGACTCGCTGCCGCCGACGCAAATTGATGGCATCCACTTCCTTGAGAAACGCGACGGACTCGCCTCGCCCGAGCTCCTCGGCACGCGCAACAAATCCCCGGATGTCTTTGGGCAGGCAGCCGCCGCCGAAGCCGATCCCGGCGTTGAGAAAACGCCGGCCGATCCGCGGGTCGAACCCGACAGCATCCGCAAGCTGGGTGACGTCGGCACCGGTGACCTCGGCGATCTCGGCCATGGCGTTGATGAAGGAGATTTTGGTCGCCAGGAACGCGTTGGCGGCGGCCTTTACCAGCTCCGCCGTCGCGTAGTCGGTGACCACAAGCGGGGTGCCGGCCTCCAGCGCCTGCGCATACACCTCGTTCAACAGCTCAACCGCCGGATGCGGTCTGCCGGGACCGGGGGCGAGGGACGCGTCGACTCCGTACACCAGGCGGTCCGGCGCGATCGTGTCTTTCACGGCGAAGCCTTCCCTCAGGAATTCCGGGTTCCAGGCGAGCATCGCGCCGGTGCTCTCCACCGCGGCCGCCAACCGTGCCGCGGTTCCGACGGGCACCGTGGACTTGCCCACCACGAGGTCGCCGACCGAGAGGGAGGGCAGAAGTCCCGCGATCGCCGCGTCGACGAAGCTCAGATCGGCCGCGCCCTCGCCCTTCTTTTGCGGAGTGCCGACCGCAATGAAGTGCACGCGAGCGCCCGCCGCATCCGAAAGTTCGGTGCTGAACCGCAGGTGTCCGGACGCGATCGCGGAACTCAGGATCTCGGGCAGCCCGGGCTCGAACACCGGAGCCCGGCCGGCCGAGAGCGCATCCACCTTCCGCCGGTCGACGTCAATGCCGACGACGTCGTGCCCTAATTCCGCCATGGATGCTGCGTGCACTGCGCCGAGATAGCCGCACCCTATGACAGAGATTCGCATGATGTCGCCTTCCCGAGAAGTCGGTGGTGACATGATACGGCGTCATGTTCAACCGCAGGAGGGTGCTGCGGTTTTTTCTTGGCCAGTCCGGCTCGACGACTTTCTTGGCCAGTCCGGCTCGACGACGGCAGTGCCTGCCGCGGCCCCGAACTCGCGGTTTCCGCGCATCCTTAATCCCGTTTCACGGAGTTTCTGTGCCGGGGACCGCTGGTTGCCGATGCAGAGGCCGGCTGGGGACAGAAACTCCTTGAAACGGGATGGCGAAACGGGATGAAGGGTGGAGCTAGAGGGCGGCCAGCTCGTCCAACAGGGCGTCGCCGGGACGGGCCGGCTCGATGCGGGCCGTGATCTCGGCGCGCACGAGCAGCTCGTCCATCCGGCGGCGACGCGACTTCGGAACCAGCGTGACGACGGTGCCCTTCTTGCCGGCGCGGCCGGTGCGGCCGGAGCGGTGCAGGTAGGACTTGTACTCGTCCGGCGCATCCGCCTGAATCACGAGGGTGATGTCGTCGACGTGGATGCCGCGGGCGGCGACATCCGTGGCCACCAGCACGTTGACGCGTCCGCTGGTGAGCAGCGCGAGGTTGCGGGTGCGGCGGGACTGGTTGAGGTCGCCGTGCAGGCTGGTCGCGGGAATGCCGGCATCCTCGAGGCGATCCGCCAGTTGCTCGGCGAACGCGCGGGTGCGGGCGAAGATGAGCGTGCGATGCTCGCCGGAGGCGAGTTTCTCGATGATCTGGCCCTTGTCGCGCTGCTCGATCAGCAGCACGCGGTGGTCGATCGTGGAGTGCTCCTGGTCCTCGCCGGCCACCTCGTGCACTGCCGGGTCGACCAGGTAGTCCTTGACGAGCTTGGCGACGGCGCGGTCCAGGGTGGCGGAGAACAGCAGCTTCTGGCCGCCGGTCTTCGTTGCACTGAGGATGCGCTCGACCGGCTCGAGGAAGCCGAGGTCGCACATGTGGTCGGCCTCGTCGATGACGGTGACGAAGACCTCGCTGAGGTCCAGTCTGCCCTGCTCGATGAGGTCCTCGACCCGGCCCGGGGTGGCGATCACGATGTCCACGCCGCGCTGCAGCGCCGACACCTGACGGTACTGCGGCACGCCGCCGACGATCGTGACGGTGAACAGTCCGACGCTGCGGGCGATGGGCTGAACGGTGCGGTCGATCTGCATGGCGAGCTCACGGGTGGGGGCGAGGATCAGCGCGCGGGGCTTGCGGCCCTGCTTGCGATCCTTGGCACCGTTGTTCTCCATGAGCCGCTCGACGAGCGGTGCGCCGAACGCGATGGTCTTGCCGGATCCGGTCTTGCCACGGCCGAGGACATCCTTGCCGGCGAGCACGTCGGGGATGGTCGCAGCCTGGATCGGGAACGGCAGGGCCGCGCCCATGGCAGCGAGTTGGCGGGTGATGTTGTCGCCGATGCCGAGCTCGGGAAAGGTGCGACCGTCGGCCTCGATCGCGGTGAGCACTTGGGCTTCGAGGCGCTCGAGCACAACGTCCTCGTGCGGCGCGAAAGCCGCCTTGTGGTCGCGGTTCGGGTAGAAGTCGGATTCGCGGCGCGGGGCGCGGTCGGCGTGATCCGGGCGGTCGTACGAGCGGGCCGGACGGTCGCTGCGGTCCGGGCGGTCGCCGTACGAGCGGGCCGGACGGCTGTCGCGTGTCGGGCGTGCCGTGCGCGCGGCACGATCGCCGTAGGACGGATGCTCGGTGCGCTCGCCGTAACTGGCGCGATCCGTGCGGGCTGGACGGTCACCGTACGACGGCCGGTCCGTGCGCGGGGCCCGGTCGTTGAACGACCGTGCCGGGCGGTCGCCATAGCTCGGGCGGTCGGTCCGCGGCGGTCGGGCGCTGTACGAGGAGCGTTCCGTGCGCGCGGCACGGTCGCCGGTAGCGGGACGCTCGCTGCGATTCGTCCGATCGCCGTAGGACGGACGTTCCGCACGGCCTGCATGGTCGCTGTAGCTCGGGCGGTCACTCCGGCCTGCCCGGTCGCCGTACGAGGGGCGCTCGGTGCGCGCAGCGCCGGAGTTGTAGCTCGGTCGCTCGGTGCGCGCCGTGCGGTCACCGTAGCTTGGCCGGTCGGTCCGCGGAGCACGATCGTTATACGAGGGACGCTCGGGACGACTAGCACGATCGCCATAGCTGGGACGCTCGGTGCGGGTGCCACGGTCGCCGTAGGATGGGCGGTCGGTCCGCGGGGCGCGGTCGTGATAGCTCGGACGCTCGCTGCGGTTCGCACGGTCACCGTAAGAAGGGCGCTCGGTGCGGTTCGCACGGTCACCATAGGACGGACGCTCGGTGCGTCCGGCGCGCTCACCGTGCGACGGGCGGTCGCCGTGCGAACGGTCGCCATAGGCGGGACGCTCACTGCGCTGCGGCCGGTCGCCGTAAGGGCGCCAGTCGGGCCGGGAGTCGTTTCCCGCGGAGCGGGAGGTTTCGGCGCGCTTGGCACGGTCATCCGCACTCCAGCGCTTCTTGACCGGGGTGCCGGACTCCGGACGGTAGCCGCGGTGTCCCGGACTGCGGCTGCCCGCGGCAGTGGTGCGTGAGTCGCGCGGGTCGCTCTTTTTATGGGTGCGGCCGGTGACAGGCTTATTGAAGGAGGGCATGGATCTTTCCGGGTTGTTCTTAGTGCATGGCAGCGCACGACCAACGTGGCCGCACCGCTGTAAGGAACCCGGGCAGTCTCTGGCCAGGACCGTTTCACATACGTGATTTTCCTCAGCAACGCCGGTGCATGTGGATGCACCTCGAGGAACCGGCCCGAAAGACTTACAAACCCATTCGCGATCGTGCGCGATGTCTAGAGCCGACTGAACAACGTTACCCTATCGGGCGCCGTTTCACACTAAAGTGAGGCAATCATGCTGTGGCCGGCCCGAGAGACCATGCGCGTCCGCGCTCTCGTCTGCATGCTCGCGGCCGGTGTCGTCCTGGTACTCGGCGCGTGCGCATCCGGCCCGCCGCCCGCACCGGTCAAGGCCGCCGCCGCCCCGGCGCAGCAGCACGCGCTGGTGTATCCGGATGTCAAAACGGTGAGCAACCTCAGTTACGGAACGGCCGGAGGACAGGACCTGCTGCTCGACGTGTGCCTCCCCTCGGATGCCGCCGGCACGCACCGTCCGGCCATCATCGGGGTGCACGGGGGCAGTTGGAAGGGCGGCGACAAGGCGAACCAGAGCTGGGTCGGCATCTGCCGTTGGCTGGCATCCGAGGGCTTTGTCACGGTGTCGGTGAACTATCGCCTGGTGCCGGCGGCCCGCTTCCCGGCGCAGATCGTGGATGTGCGGGCTGCCGTGCGGTGGCTGCGCGAGCCGGCGCAGGTGGCGCGTTTCGGGATCGATCCGAGCCGGATCGGAGCGATCGGCGGATCCGCCGGCGGAAATCTCGTGGCGCTGCTCGGCACCGAGGGATCCGGCCCCTGGGACGTCGGCTCGCGCGTCGCCGCGGTGGCCGACCTCAGCGGACCGGTCGACCTCACCGCCGCCGGAGTGGCGACCACCGACTTCCAGGCTGTTCAGCTGGCGTACCTTGGCTGCGCGAGCTACGCATCCTGCCCCGCGGCCCGGGCGGCGTCGCCGGTGTACCAGGTGGATGCGACGGATCCGCCCTTCTTCATCGCACACTCCCTGCACGAGTACATCCCACTGCAACAGAGCGAAGAACTGGTGACGGCACTGCGCCAACACGGTGTGCACACCACGTTCGTCACCAAACCGGGCACACTGCACGCGGTAGCCATGCTGGACGATTCCCTGCGCGCCGAGATCGCGGCGTTCTTCCACGCCACGCTGGACGACGCCGACCAGCAGGTCTCGAACGCCTCCGGGGCCCTCGCCACCGGCTGACGGCACCAGACCAGCATGCGGTTAACCAGCACCCCCAGCTAAACCAGCATGCCCAGCGGATTCTCGATCCGAGCGGTGAAGGCCGCGAGCCAACGCGCGGCCAGGGCACCGTCGATAGCCCGGTGGTCCGCCGACAGGGTGCACGTCATCACCGTGGCGACCGCCAGTTCGCCATCCTGCACGACCGGCTGCTGCTTCGCCGCTCCGATGGCGAGGATGCCGGACTGCGGCGGATTGATGATCGCCGAGAACTCGCCGGTTCCGTACATACCGAGGTTCGTGACCGAGAAGCTGCCGCCCTCCAACTCGTCCTGGCGCAACCGGCCCGCCCGGGCACGAGCCGCCAGTTCCGCGATCGCCGTGCTGATGTCGGACAGCGTGCGCCGCTCGACACCGCGCAGAACCGGCGTGAGCAGTCCGCCATCCGTTGCCACGGCGATCGCAATGTCCACACTCGACCAGCGACGCAGGGCCGCGTCGGTCCAGGTGACGTTCGCGTCAGGGACATCGACCATGGCCGCGGCGACCGCCTTCACAACGAAATCGTTCACCGAGATCTTCACCGGTGAGGACTCGTTGATGCGCCGCCGTAGCGCCAACAACTCGTCGACGCGGCACTCGGCCACCAGGTAAAAATGGGGAATGGTCGACTTGCTCTCCACCAGGCGTCGCGCGATGGCTCGCCGCATGCCGGAGTGAGGGATCTCCACGTATCCACTCGCGACATCCGACGTTGCGGACGCCCCGGACGAAAACGCTTCGGGTGCCGATGTCGGCCGCGCGGCCGGCAGCATCTCGAGGTCGCGCCGCACGATGCGCCCACCGGGCCCGGTGCCTACCATTGTCGAGAGGTCCAGTCCGCGTTCCCTTGCCAGCCGCCGTACCAGCGGACTGGCGAACAGTCGCCCTTGCTCCCTGCCGGATGCCGTCGGCTGGGGCGCCGATGCGGGGGCAGCCGGCTCTGCCGATTGCGCGGATGCCGCAGTGGCCGTGGCTGCAGTATCGGGAGCGGCGCTCGCGGCAGAGGCCGCGCCCGAAGTGCCCGCGTCAACCCCGCTGGCGGCGAGCACCCGGTCGACCTCGGCGTCGGCCGTTCCCGCAGCGCCGATCACCGCGATCGGGGTGCCTACGTCCACGGTGCTGCCCGGCTCGATGAGCACGCGCAGCAGGGTACCGTCGACCTCGGCGTTGTACTCCACCATGGCCTTCTCGGTCTCCACCTCGGCCAGCGGCTGCCCGACGCTCACCGCGTCGCCCACCCCGACCAGCCAGCCCTGCAGGGCGGCCTCGGTGGCGTTGGCCATCACCTCCGGCATCCGCACGACGGTGGTCATCAGCGGCCTCCCATCCCGCGCTCAAGCTCCCGAAGCGCGGCAACGATGTCATCCGTACCCGCGATCGCGGCGTGCTCTAGTACCTTCGAGATGCTGGGGGACGCCTCCCCACCGGTGACCCGCTGCACCGGCTGGTCGAGCCAGTCGAAGAACCGGCGCTGTATCTCATCGGCCAACCAGGTGCCGTACGAGGTGCCGAGCGCACCCTGCTCGACCAGCAGCACCGCGTTGGTCTTGCGGATGCTCGCCCCGATCGTCTCCCAGTCGATGGATGCCCGATCCAGCCAGCGCAGGTCGATCACGTCGGCGTCCGCGCCGGCCTGTTCGACCGCATCCAGGCACTTCACGACCAACGACAGATAGCTGATCACTGTGACATCCGCGCCCTTGCGGCGCAGCGCCGCCGTGCCGAAGGGGAGCTGGTAGTCCAGGTCCCCGGCCGGCACCTGTCCCGGCTCGTTGTAGAGGTCGACGTGCTCGATCACCAGCACCGGATCGTTCAACGCCAGCGCCGTGTTCATCAGGCCGATGTAGTCGGCGGCGGTGGAGGGTGCGACGATGCGCCAGCCAGGGCTGGTGGCGAAAATCCCCGCCGGGTCCATCAGGTGCTGCGAGCCGTATCCTGAGCCCATCGCCACCTTGGTGCGCAACACCAGCGGCACCGCGTTGCCGCCGCCGTACATGTGCCGGGCCTTGCCGATCTGGTTGAACACCTGGTCGGCGGCCACCCACAAGAAATCCGGATACATGAACTCGACCACCGGGCGGAACCGGCCATCCAGCGCCATGCCGCCGCCGAGTCCGGCGAACGCGTTCTCGCTGATCGGGGTGCCCAGGATACGGCCGGGGAACTTCTTCGCCAGCCCCTTGGTGGCGCCGTTCGTGCCGCCGTTGAGCTTGTGCACGTCCTCGCCGAGGACCACGATCCGCTCGTCCTGCCCCATCCGGCGATCCAACACCGCCGCGATCGACTCCACGAACTTCTTGCTCTCCCACTGCCCCGTATAGCTCATCGGATCCAGCGTTCTGGCACCGGTCAGCTCGCTGGCGTCGCCGCGTACACCCACGTTGACGAAGCCGGGATCCGGCCAGAGCTCAGGGCGGATGCGCCGCTTGCCCGCCGCCTGGGGATCGGCCTCCAGCAGCTGGCTCACCGCGGCCGTCATCGCCGCCTGGGCCTGCTCGCGCACGGCGGCCACGCCGGCGTCATCGATCAGCCCCAGCGCGATCATCTCCCGCGCCACCCTGGTCACCGGATCCCGCGCGATCCAGGCGGCTTCCTCGTCCTTGCTGCGGTAGCCGAACGCGCTGCCCGGGTAGGAGCCGTTCTGGTGGAAGAACCGGTAAACCTCCGCTTCGACGACGGCGGGACCGCCGCCGGCGCGGGCCGACTTCTCGGCCTGCTGCATGGCCAGGTGCACGGCCAGCGGGTCCATCCCGTCGACCCGCCAGGACGGGATGCCGAAACCGATGCCGCGCCCGGAGAGTCGATGCTCCCCGGTGGCCTCATCGACGTGAGTGGACACCGCGTACAGGTTGTTCTCGATGAAGAAGACCAGCGGCAGCTTCCAGGCGGACGCAAGATTCATGGTCTCCAGCACGGAACCGATGTTCGTGGCACCGTCACCGAAGTAGGTCACCGTCACATCCGCAGTGCCGGCGTGCTTTTGAGCCCAGGCGTTGCCCGCCGCCAGCGGCACGCCGCCGCCGACGATCGCGTTGGTTCCGAGCGCTCCGGCTTCCAGCCACTGCAGGTGCATGGAGCCGCCGCGGCCGTGCGAGAAACCCTGGTCGAGGCCGAGGATTTCAGCGAGGGTGCGCTGCAGCACGGCCTGCAGGTCATTGCTGACCAGCGCGGTGAGGTCGAGCCGGCCGCCGGAGACGTGCGTGATTGCCTTCGCCAGAAACTGGTGGTGGCCGCGGTGCGAGCCGTTGACGCCGTCGCGTGAGGACAGGCCGACGATGGAGCCGACCGCTCCGCCCTCCTGGCCGATGCTGGAGTGCGCCGGACCGTGCACGAGGCCCTCGCCGGCGAGCTCCAGCACCGACTCCTCGAACGCTCGGATCAGATGCAGCTGCCCGAGCATCGTGGCGAGTAGAGCGGGGTCCGCCCGCTTCCAGTCCGCCGGCGTGGTGGTCAACTGCACCCAGGGAACGGCCGGAGCGAGTGCTTTCTGGTTCGTCATTGATCCTTCTCCCGCAAAATTATGCGGACCCAAAACCGCCAGTAATGGATCCATTACAATCATAGCCCGCCCGATATAATGGCGATACGGCCAATTGTTGACGTCAGTGTGGATCCATTGGAGGCTGAATCGTGCGTAAAGGTCTACCCGGACTAGCGGGAACGGAGCACATCGGCTTCACGGTGCCCGACTTGGCTGCGGCCGAGCGGTTCTTCGTCGACGTGATCGGCTGCGAGATCGTCTATTCGCTTGGCCCGTTCGAGCACCACGACGACGGCGACGACTGGATGCGGGAGCACCTGAACGTGCACCCCCGCACGGTGATGCGCCGGCTCACCTTCTTCCGCTGCGGCCACGGCCCGAACTTCGAGGTGTTCGAGTACGAGGCGGCCGACGGTCAGGCCCCGCAGCCCAAGAACAGCGACCTCGGCGGCCACCACCTGGCCTTTTACGTCGATGACATGGACGCGGCGATCGAGCACCTGAGGCAGCACGGCATCCGGATGCTGGGCGAACCCACTTACAGTAGTGCTGCGAGCGAAGGACAGCGCTGGCTGTATTTCCTCAGTCCGTGGGGGATGCAGTTCGAGCTGGTCAGCTATCCGAATGGCAAGGCCTACGAGAAGGATGCCGCGGTGAAGCTGTGGCATCCTGCCGCCCCGCTCGACTGACCACCCAGGCCGACAACGTACCGAACGCGAGGACACCCATGAGCGCTGTACCACCGGCCGAACACAGCGTTGCCAGCCACCGCATCGCCGGAAGTCTGCGCGAGGAGATCCTGCACGGTGCGCTGCGTCCCGGCGAGCGCCTGCGTCAGGAGGACATCGCCGAGCGGTTCGGCGCGAGCCGGCTTCCGGTGCGGGAGGCGCTGCGCATCCTCGAATCCGACGGCCTGGTCACGCTGGTCGCCAACACCGGGGCGTGGGTCGCAAAACTGAGCCTTGCCGAATGCTCCGAGCTGTACCGCATCCGTGAGCGGCTCGAACCGCTGCTGCTGGCCGAAAGCATTCCCGGCCTCCCGGGCGGCGCCGTGGACCGGCTCGAGGAGCTCGCCACCAGCATGGAGCACACCCCCGACATTGAGACGTTCCTGCGGCTGGACCGTGAGTTCCACCTGCTCTCGTTCTCCGCCGCGAATACCGCACTGCTCGGTGACATCGTTCGCCGGCTGTGGAACACCACCCAGCACTACCGGCGCGCCTTCGCCCAGCTCGTCGACGTCCGGGCGAACCATGCCATCCATCACGAACACCATCTGCTGGTGGATGCGATCGCGCGCGGTGACCTGGACGAGGCGGAGCGGGTGCAATTCGGCCACATCCGCCGCACCCGGCTCGAGCTGGTCCGGCATCCGGAGATCTTCCAAGGCGACGGCGCTCCGCTCTAGCCCTCCTACAGCCAGACCACCCGACCCCGATGAACCCGTTTCACGGAAAAACTGTTACCCAGACCCGTTTCGGCAGTAAATCTGGGTGCCGAAGACAGAAACTCCTTGAAACGGGTCAGCGGGCGGGTGTGGGGTCGGCCAGTAGTCCCGACGAGTACGAGATGCGATCGCCCACCATGGTCAGCTCGGAGTGCAGGCCCAGGATGTCGTCGACAGGCACCGTGAAGTAGTCGTCGCTGAGCACGGTGAGGTCGGATGCCCACCCCGGCTGCAGGCGGCCGCGTTCCTTCTCCTCGAACGAGAACCAGGCGCTGCCCTCGGTGTGCGCCGACAGTGCACGGGCCCGGCTGAGCAGTTGGGCATCGTCGCGCTGGGAGGTGCCGTCCATGGAGCGTCCGGCCACAAGCCACCACAGCGTCAGCCACGGATTGTGCGAGGACGCCCGCGTCGCATCCGAGCCGACCCCGAGCGTGATGCCGGCGGCCACGTCATCGCACACCGGCGGCACGGTGCACAGCACGTCGGTCCCCCACACCTGCTGGGAGGCGGCAGAGCGGAAGGCCAGGCGCGCATCCGTGACGATCCCGATCCCGAGGGCCTTCGCTCGGCGAAGGTTGCGCGCACCGATGCGGTCAGCGTGCGCGAACGAGAACCGCAGCGCCCCGATCGGAGTGATCGCGTCGACCCGTTCCCAGCAATCCAGGATCGCGCTGATGCTGTCGTCCATGACGGCATGGATGTGCATCGGCAAGCCACGCGCGGCGACGGCGGAACTGATCTGGAACAGGTTCTCGCGAGCCGGCGCGGAGATCGCGAAGTCGTCCAGGCCCTCGAAGTCGTGGCAGCCGAAGTGCACGACCTCGCCGATGCCGACCATCGAGAGCCAGTCATCGCCGGTGTCGGCGGCCACCACGTCGAGCCAGTCGTTCACCTGGCTGATTTCGCTGCCGGGCGTGGTGGCCGAGGCATACAGCCGCATCCGCAGGTCGAGGCGACCGCTGCGCGCGAGTTCGCGCACGGCCGCGTACCGGTCTTGGCTCATACCGAATCCGCCGGGGTCGCACACGCCGGTCAGGCCGAGCGCCGCA
The DNA here is from genome assembly GCF_039652555.1 of Parafrigoribacterium mesophilum. NCBI lineage: Bacteria > Bacillati > Actinomycetota > Actinomycetes > Micrococcales > Microbacteriaceae > Parafrigoribacterium > Parafrigoribacterium mesophilum. The sequence continues at coordinate 1,978,132 of NZ_JBDJAF010000001.1, read as the reverse complement.
TAGTCGCGCACCATCGCGCGCGTTCCCGAGATCTCCTGCTGAAGGTCGGGGGTGCCGACCGCGGCAAGGAACAGGTTGTAGGCGGGCAGACCCCAGACCACTCCGGTGGGGGCGCCACCGGCGTCGACCTCGACGGTGCCCTGCGGCAGGGTCTGCACCGCTGCGTCCAGCCCGACGGAGGCCATCGCCGCGGTGTTGGCGATTCCCACCTCGTACAGCGACTGCACGTACACCGGGTTGTTCGGGGCGGCGCGGTCGAGCTCTGACCGGCTGGGCAGCCAGGTGCCGGCGAACTGGGTCTGGTGCCAGCCGCCGATCGCGGTGATCCACTCCCCCGGTGAGGTCGCCGCGGCGGCCTTGCGGATGCTCTCGAGCGCCTGGTCTCGGGAGTTCAGCCCGGCCCAGTGCAGTTCGGCGTCCCAGGTGGCGCCGCCGCGGGCCGCGTGGTTGTGCGCGTCGATCAGGCCGGGGATGACGGTGCGGCCGGCCAGGTCGATGGTGCGCTCGTGCGGGTACCGGTCGGTGAGCTCCCGGGTGGCACCGACCGCGAGCACCCGGCCGCCGCCGACGGCGATGGCCTCCTGCCGCTCGTCGTGGTCTAGATCCAGACCCTGCCATATGCGGCCGTTCACCAGCAGAGTGACCTCATCGCCCGCCACCGCGTCGTCTGTCATACGGAGCTCACCAGCTCAGTGCGATGTACTGCGACTCGGTGAACTCGAGCACGCCCTCGTGGCCGCCCTCGCGGCCCAACCCGCTCTGCTTGACCCCGCCGAACGGTGCACTCGGGTCCGACACCACGCCGCGGTTGAGTCCGACCATGCCGG
>NZ_JBDJAF010000001.1:1772361-1977205 GCF_039652555.1 Parafrigoribacterium mesophilum | reverse complement strand
CCTCGTGGCCGCCCTCGCGGCCCAACCCGCTCTGCTTGACCCCGCCGAACGGTGCACTCGGGTCCGACACCACGCCGCGGTTGAGTCCGACCATGCCGGCCTCGAGCCGCTGCCCCACCGCGAGCCCCCTGGCCAGGTCGGTGGTGTACAGGTAGGCGACCAGGCCGTATTCGGTGTTGTTGGCCAGGCGGATCGCCTCCTCGTCGGTGTCGAAGGTGACGATCGGAGCAACCGGGCCGAAGATCTCGTTGTGCAGCACCGGCGCATCCGGGTCGACGTCCACCAGCACGGTCGGTGGATAGTAGAAGCCTGGGCCGGTGCCGGCCGCTCCTCCGGTGAGGGCGCGGGCGCCGCGGGCGAGGGTGGCGTCGACCAGCTCGGTCACTTTGTCTCTGGAGTCGGCGTTGATGAGCGGGCCCAGTTGCACGGATTCCTGCCTCGGGTCTCCGACGGTGAGGGCGGCCATCCGCTCGGTCAGCCGCCGGGAGAACTCCGCGGCGATCGAGGAGTGCACGTAAAACCGGTTCGCGGAGGTGCAGGCTTCGCCGCCGTTGCGCATCTTGGCCACCATGGCGCCGTCGACGGCCGCGTCGAGGTCCGCGTCGTCGAGCACCAGGAACGGTGCGTTGCCGCCGAGTTCCATCGAGCAGTTGACCACGGTGCGGGCGGCCTCGGCGAGAAGGGTGCGGCCGACCTCGGTGGAGCCGGTGAACGAGAGCTTGCGCACGGCCGGATGATCGAGCATCGCCGTGACCACCGGTCCGCTTCTCCGGGACGGCAGCACGTTGACCACCCCGTCCGGCACTCCAGCCTCTGCCATCAGCGCGCCGATCGCCAGTGCGGTCAGCGGCGTGTCGCTGGCGGGCTTGAGGATGACGGTGCAGCCGGCGGCGAGCGCGGGGCCGATCTTGCGGGTGGCCATGGCGGCGGGGAAGTTCCACGGGGTCACCAGCACGCTCACCCCGATCGGCTGGTGGGTGACCAGGATGCGGTTGGCGCCGGCCGGCGCGGTCTGCACACTGCCGAGCACCCGCACCGTCTCTTCGGAGAACCAGCGGAAGAACTCGGCCGCGTAGGCCACCTCGCCGCGTGCATCCGCCAGCGATTTGCCGTTCTCCAGCACGATGAGTTGCGCGAACTCCTCCGCGCGCCGCGTCATCAGTTCGAACGCGCGGCGCAGAATTTCACCGCGCTGCCGGGGCGGCGTGGCGGCCCAGGCCGGCAGGGCCGCGGATGCCGCGGCGACGGCCGCGAGCGCATCCTGTTCCGAACCGCTCGGCACCGACGCGATCACCTCGCCGTCGGCAGGGTTGATCACGTCGAACCGGGCACCGTCGTCGGCGGCGCGCCAGGTACCGCCGATGAGCAGCTCGTGCGGGAACCAGTCGGTGTTCTCCCGGGTGCGGGTCATTGTCGCGTCTGTCATCGATACCGCTTTCCTATCTAGTGAGAGTCATACTTATTGGCGATGAAGAGCTCCTGCGACGGGAACTTGGTGAGCACGTGGGTTCCGGTCTCGGTGACCACGACCTCCTCCTCGATGCGGGCGGCCGAGAAGCCGTCGGAGGCGGGGCAGTAGGTTTCCAGTGCGAACACCATGCCGGCCTGGATCTCCACCGGGGAGTCCAGACTGTTCAGGCGCGAGATGATCGGGCGCTCGTGCAGGCCGAGCCCGAGGCCGTGGCCGAACTGCAAGCCGAACGCCGCCATCTCGGTGTCGAAGCCGAAGTCGGTCGCCTTCGGCCACACCTTGGCGATGTCGTCGGTGCCGATTCCGGCGCGGGTGACGTCGATGGCGGCGTCCATCCACTCGCGCGCCTTCGTGTAGGCGTCGTACTGGCTGGGTGTGGCGCTGCCGACCGCGAACGTGCGGTAGTAGCAGGTGCGGTAGCCGTTGAAGGAGTGGATGATGTCGAAGAAGGCCTGCTCGCCTGGCCGGATGATGCGGTCGGAGAAGTTGTGCGGATGCGGGTTGCAGCGCTCGCCGGAAACCGCGTTGATCGCCTCCACCTGGTCGGAGCCCATCTCGTAAAGCCGTTTGTTGGCCAGGGCGACGATCTCGTTCTCCCGCACCCCGGGCTTGAGCGCCTCGACGATGTCCTGGTAGACCCCGTCGACCATGGCGGCGGCCTGGTTCAGCAGCATGATCTCGTCCATCGACTTGATCTGCCGGGCATCCAGCATGTGCTGCTGCGCGTCGACGACCTTCAGCCCCTGGCGTTCCATTTCGAACAGGAACGGCGGCTCCACCAGATCCACGCCGATCGGTGAGTCGGCGACACCGGCATCCTTCAGCAGCGCCTTGATTTCGGTGACGGCCGACCGCATCAGTCCGGCATCCGGGGCGATCGCCCCGCGCATCCCGAGCATGCCGGGATGCACGTGGTCATGCTGGAGCCACGGTGAATACAGCTGGCGGTGCTTCACGGCGGAACCGAAGTCCCACAGGTGCGGTTCGCCGTCCCGGGTGAGCAGCACATACCGGGTCATCTTGTCGCCCAGCGCGCCGCCGATCCAGGTCTGGGAGGTGTACCGGATGTTGTAGAAGTCGAACAGCAGGAACGCGCCGCACTCGCTGGCTTCAAGCGCCGCCTTGGCGCGGGTGATGCGGTAGTCCCGGAGCCGCGAGAAGTCGACGCGCTCTTCGAAGTCCACACCCATGTGCCCTGGGGCACCGAGCGGGCGAACCGCCCCGGCAAGCTTGCCGGTTCCGCTACCGGCGGTGTCGGTCGCGCTCTTACTCATCAGGTCAGTCATTCCGATACCTCCAGCCCGCTCTTCACGGGCGTGTCCTCTGCGACGAGCTCATACCCGGACCGACGGGCTTGTTCGAGGATGAGGGTCGCGAAGTCCTGCGTGGTGTGGCCGGCACCGATCGCCGACGCGACGAGCTGGCCGGTCGCGGAAGCGATCGGCATGGGCACACCGAACTTGCGTCCGGCTTCCAGCCCCAGCTCGATGTCTTTGTTCAGCAGAATGTTCGTGAAGGTTGGCGTGAAGTCCAGGTTCACCAGGGCCGGAGACTTGTAGCGGCTGAACACCGACCCCATCACCGAGTCATTGAGGAACTCGAGGAACGCCGCCCGGCTGACGCCGCCGCGCTCGGCCAGCACGGTGATCTCCGCGAGTGACTGGGTCACGACGCCGAGGAACACATTGTGGGCGATCTTCACCAGGCGGGCGACCTCTCCCTCCCCGACGTAGGTGACGCCACGGCCGAACAGGTTTAGCAGGCCCTCGACCTCCTCGAACGCCGCCCGCGGGCCGGAGACCGCGACGGTGAGCTTCCCGGCCGCGATGACGGACGGGTTGCCACTCACCGGTGCGGCCAGCAGCTGGGTGCCGCGCGCGGCGGCGGCGGCGCGGGTGTCGGCGGAGGCCTGCTCCGAGACGGTGGAGGAGTCCACCAGCACGCGCGGGGCGGCACCGTCGGCGGTGAACAAGCCGCCATCGCCGACGGTGACCGCCACGAGATCCTTCGGAGCCGACACCATGCTGAACACGACGTCACGATCGGCCAGGTCGACCGGGCGGTCGACCACACGAGCGCCGAGCGGCTCCAACGCCTCGGCCTTGGACCGGGTGCGGTTGTACACGCTCACATCGTGGCCGGCCTCGAGCAGCCGAGTGGCCAGCGCGGCACCCATCCTCCCGATCCCGATCCAGCCGATCTTCACGGTGTCTGACATGGCTGACTCCTTCTCTCCGTCTATCTACGCTTGCAGCCGGTCGGCCACGGGTTGCCCGAGCAGGGAGCCGAGCACAGTGGAGATCGAGTGCAGCTCCGCCTCGACATCCGTGGCGGCACGCCAGGCGACGAAGCCGTCCGGCCGCACGAGCACGGCACCGGTGGAGGTGATCCCGTAGCTCTCGCCGAACTTCCCGTCCGGATCCAAGCCCGCATCCACCGTGTACCGGTCGAGCCCGACACCGAGGTCGCGGGCGGCCGCGTCGCCGGATTCTCGCCACGCCTGAGCATCCACGCCGGTGAACAGCACGAAGTTGCGCTGGAACAGGTCCAACGTGGACACCTTCTGCCCATCCTTCGTGAGCTCGTAGTGCGGTGCCCGGGAGCCCGGCAGGCCGTGCAGTTCCCGCGGGTCGGCCTGGATCGCACCGTCGTCATCGGGCTCGGCGATCACCGCGGAGGACCGGTAACGGTAGCCGAGGTCGATGTTGTTGTCCGGAACCGGGGTGTCGATGCCGTCCGCCGCCCGGAACGGGGCCGCCCGCATCACATAGCGGGAGTAGCCCTGCTCCACCGTGAACGCGGCCACCGGCTTGCGCTCGGCCTCGTAGCTGGACAGCAGCTCGTCGCCCGCCCGCCCATCGAGTACCGCGGCGAGTTTCCAGGCCAGGTTGTGGGCGTCGTGGATGCCGGTATTTCCGCCGTATCCACCGTAGGGTGGCATCTCATGGGCGGCGTCACCGACCAGGAACGTGCGTCCGCGCCGGAACTCGTCCGCTGTCACGGCGGTGGCTTCCCACTTCATCACGTTGTCGATCTCCACGGGCAGGTCCGGCACGCCGAGTCCGGCACGCACAAGTTCGATGCTGCGCTCGTCGTTGAGTCCGGTCCACAGATCGCTGTTCGGATGCTGCGGGTCGCCGAGGCCGTGCACCGCGAGGAAGCCGGACTTGTACGGCTTTTCGATGCGGAAGAAGCCCTGCAGCACCGGGTTGACGACCATGACGACGCTGAGGTTGCGCTCGTTCAACAGCGGTTCGACATCGGCGCGGAAGTAGATCGTGATGCTCTTGGAGATCACACCGTGGCCGCTGCGGTTGATGCCCAGCTGCGTGCGGATCGTGCTGTGCGGCCCATCGGCGGCGACCAGGTACTTGGCGTGCACGCTGGATTCCTCCGACGTCGCCCGGTTGCGCACGATGGCGGTGACCCCGTCCTCGTCCTCCTGAAAACTGACCAGTTCCGTTCCGAACAGCACTTCGGCACCCAGCTCCACGGCGCGGGACTGGAGCACGGGCTCCACGGCGATCTGGGTGACGAAGATACGCTCGGACGGACTCAGGTCGCGGATGCCGTCGTTGACGTGGGTCATGTACCAGGCGATCTCCTTGCCGGCCATCGTCTCGACGGCCATGATCGCGCCATCCGGTTCGAACTGCTCGAACGACCTGGTGCGCATCGGTTCTTCGACGTCGACGCTGCGGAAGATCTCCATCGAGCGCTGCAGCATGAGCGCCGCGCGCGGATGGATCGCGGCCCCCGGATGCTTCTCGATGACGAGACTCTTCACGCCCTGTTTGCCCAACAACACTGCCATGGTCATGCCGACCAGGCTGCCCCCCACAACCAGGACCGGTACATCGTAGTTCTTCATGTCTTCACTCACTTCGTTGTGTGCCAAAGGTCCGGAAGGGGGTTACATCGCGAGGATCGCGTCGTAGGCGCCGAACACTTCGGCCTTCAAGTCGCCGGCCTTCGGGTTACCCCAGTCGTGCATCCAGTGCGAGACCAGCGGCATCCAGGTGATCGGCACCACACCGGCCTGGTACATGCGCTGCTGGCCGTAGAAGTGTGCGTCCGCCGTCGCGTCGCCTGCGGCGTCAATGAGGCCGTAGACCTCATAACCGTCCGCGACGCCGTGCAGGGCGGTGAAGGCGAAGCACATGCTCGTCCAGAGCCCGGACACGATCAGCTTCTTGCGCCCGGTGGCCTTCACGGCGGCCGACACGGCGTCGTCCTCGAGTGCGTCGAAGCTTTGCCCCGACCGCTCCAGCACCTTCTCGTTCGGGAACTGGTCGGTGAGCTGGCCCACGAAGGGACCATTGCCGCCTTCCCAGATCGAACTCATCACGACGGGGACACCCAAAATGCGTGCCGCCTTTACCGTCGCTACCGCACTGGTGTGGATGGCGTCGCGGTCGCCGGAACCGATTCCGGCGAACATAGCCCGTTGAAAGTCGACCAGGAGAACCGCACTGTTGTCCGCAGTGATCGGGTCGAGTATTGCATTCGTCATCTGAACTCCAACTCCGAGGGTTGTCTCGCAGCCCTCGTTGGCTGCGATCGATTGCAATCATCGTCGAAACTTTCCGCGAGGTCAAGGAAATCGGCGAACTCGGTCTTGAGCGCGTGTTGAACGTTGTACTCTCGGGTCATGTCGAAGCGCGCCACCATCGCCGAGGTCGCGGAATTGGCCGGCGTGCACAAAGCCACCGTGTCTCGCGCTCTGAACCCCGGCACAGCGCACTACGTCAACGCAGTCACGGCCAAGAAGGTGCAGCGGGCCGCCAAACAGCTCGGCTACATCCCGAACATCATGGCACGCGGACTGCGGATGAGCCTGTCGATGACGATCGGGGTGATCGTGCCGGACCTTGAGAACCCGATCTTCCCCCCGATCATGCGCGGCATCGAGAACTACCTCTCGCCCCGCGGGTACACCGCTCTGCTGGCCAATACCGATGGCCGTGACTCGCTGGAGCGGGCGGCGTTCGACTCACTGCTGCAGCGCAGAGTCGACGGGTTCGTGATGGCCACCGGCCAGACCGAGCACCCGCTGCTCGCCGACGCCTACGCGCGCGGCATCCGTGCCGTCATGCTCAATCGGGGCACGGTGGGAGTGCCGTATCCGCTGGTCACCGGGGCGGACGGTGCCGGAATCACCGCGGCGGTGAGCCATTTGGTGGGGCTCGGGCACCGCCACCTTCTGCACGTAGCCGGCCCGGACAACTTCACCACGAGCCTGGCCAGGTCGGACGCGTTCACCACCGCGTGCGCAACCCATAGGTCGGTGAAGCATCGGGTGGTCACCGCTCAGGCGCTCAGCGTGGCGGCCGGTGAATCGACCATGGACGGCATCCTGACCAGCGGGAACGCCTACCCGACCGCGATCGTGGCAGGCAACGACCTGCTCGCGATCGGCATCCTGCACTCCCTGCGGGAGCACGGCTTGGACTGTCCGCGGGACGTGTCAGTGATCGGCTTCAACGACATGCCCTTCGCAGAAGACATCCAGCCGCCGCTGACAACGATCCATGTCCCGCACCGGGAACTGGGCGCCGAGGCAGCCAGACTGCTGCTGAACGCCATCCAAGAGGGCAAACAGGAACCGCTCACCGTCACGCTCCCGGTCTCACTGATCGTGCGCGCCTCGACGGCGAAGCCGGCCGCGCACTGACCCGGACGGCCTTCCACAATGCTGCGCTGCCGCGTGGGCAGACCGATCAGTCCGATCTGCCCACGCCGACTTTTGGGCACAATACGCAAGTTTTCAACAATCGATTGCCGCGCGCCCGACGAACACCACGGCGCCGATCGGCGCCTGCAGCTACTTGCTCTGCTCCTCCGCCGCGTCGTCGGCGCTGTCCTCGACGTGCTGTTGCGTCTCCTCGGCCGCGGCCTGCGCCCTGGCCTTCTGCGCAACATCTGAAGGAACTCCCGGGTAACCGGCACCCCATCCGCTCACTGTGCAACCTCTCTCTCTTTTTTCTGGCTTTTCCACGAACCCGGGCGGGCTCTGCCGCCGAGCATAAACTCCCGGCGACGTCCTCGTCCACCGCAATACCGATCCGGTGCTAGATCCCGAGCGTCGCGCGCAACTGTGCCGGGTCGGCCACGAGATCGGTCGAGGCGCCAGTCCACGCCATCTGCCCGTGCTCTGCTCACAGATTAGGTCTAATAGTGACACTAATCGCTCTTTCGGACAAGCGTCCGTTATGCGAATGACACCGACATGGATCCAGCCACCGCCGGAGCACACCCGCTCACTAGCGCGAAATGCTTCTTCGGCACGCCTAGGAAGGAGCCTTAGTCGCAAGTGAGCGGATGCTAGGCCGCGGAAGACGCCCTACGCTCCAGGCGGCGTTCCTTGGCGCCCTCGACCAGGTAGTACAGCACCGGCAGCACCACGAGGGTGAGCAGCGTCGAGGAGACCAGGCCGCCGATCACCACGAGCGCCAGCGGCTGCGAGATGAAGCCGCCGTGCCCGGTGATGCCGAGCGCCATCGGCAGCAGCGCGAAGATGGTGGCCAGGGCCGTCATGAGGATCGGCCGCAGCCTGCGACTGGCGCCGTGCACGATCGCCTCGCCCACCGGCATCCCGCGGGTGCGGTACTGGTTGATCAGGTCGACCAGCACGATAGCGTTGGTCACCACGATGCCGACCAGCATGAGCACCCCGATGAGTGACGGCACGCCGAGCGGCACGCCCGAGATCACCTGCAGGATGATGCCGCCAGTGGCCGCGAACGGGATGGAGACCAGTAGCAGCAGCGGCTGGCGCAGGCTCTTGAACGTGGCCACCATGACTACATAGACGATGAGGATGGCCACCAACAGGGCGAGGCCGAGCTGGCCGAACGCGTCCGACTGCTGGGAGGCGACGCCACCGAGCTCGGCCTTGGCGCCGGCGGGCAGCGTCACCTTATCGACCGCCTGGGTGACCATCGCGGATGCCGTGCCGACATCGTCGCTCTTCGGGGTGACGCTCACGGTAGCCGACCGCAGCCCCTTGATGCTCGTGATGCTCGCCGGGCCGTTGACGGTCTGCACGGATGCGAGGTCGGACAGCGGCAGGAGTCCGGTCGGGGTGGGGATGGGGAACGCCTTCAGCTCGTCGACGCTGGTCGGGGTGGTCGCGTTGTTGATGTAGATGGACATCGACTTCTCATCGATGACGACCGAGCCGACCGCGCTGGGCAACATGGCCTGCGAGACGATGCCGCCGACGGCCATCTCGGTCAGCCCGGCGGTGGCGGCCTTGTCGCGGTCAACGACCACGGCGATGTAGGGCAGCGAGGCCGAGAGGTTGCTGGTCGCGGCGCCGGTGACGCTCAGGTCTTCGACCGACGCGAGGACGGCATCCGCCGCGGTGCGCAGCGTGGTGTCGTTCGGGGCGGTGATGTTGACCCGGATGTCGGAGGAAGCGAAGCCGGAACTCGCCGCGGACAGCGCGACGTCGCCGACCCCGGTCAGCTTCGACAATTCATTCCGAACCGTGGTCTGCAGGGCACTTTGATCGATGTCGGGATCGGTGGTGACCGAGAAGGAGATCCCGCCGCCGCCGCCGAACGCCGCGGCGAGCGAGCTGCCGCCTGAGCCGATCGAGGTCTGCACCGTCCGGACGCCCGGCGTTTCGCGCAGCGCCTTTTCGACGACAGTTGCGGCCGCATCCTGGGCATCCAAGCTGGCGCCGAGTGGCAGTTTCTGGGTGACGGTGAGGGTGTTCTGGCCGCTATCGCCGATGAAGTTCGTCTTCAGGCTGGGCACGAGGGCGACGGTGCCGCCTAACACGAGGAACGCAACCAGGATGGTGACGACGGGCCGCTTCAGGGTCCAATGGATCACCGGGAGGTAGCCGCGTTGCAAGCGGGTCGGATGCCTCAACTCCTCCTCCGCGGACATGGCATCGTGCCCACGACGGCTGGCCCTGGTCTCGGCGACGGCCGCGAGCGCGGAGGCCGGTAAAGCCGGCGCGGTCGATGCGGCCGGGTCGTCACCGGCCGCGGCCGGGTCAGTGGCGCCAGTGGCCGGCTGCTTCTGCTTGCCCAGGAACCAGTAGGCGAGCACGGGCACGATGGTCAGCGCCACGAATAGGGAGGCGCCGAGCGCGATCGTCACGGTGAGCGCGAACGGGCGGAACAGCTCCCCGGTGATGTCGCTGACCAGCGCGAGCGGCAGGAACACCGCCACGGTGGTGATCGTGGAGGCGGTGACCGCGGTGGCCACTTCCCGCACCGCGGAGGTGATGGCGCGCACCTTGGTGTCGCCGAGGGTCAGGTGGCGTTTGATGTTCTCGATGACGACGATCGAGTCATCCACCACCCGGCCGATCGCGATGGTCAGCGCGCCGAGCGTGATGATGTTGAGCGTGTAATTGGCGGCCTGCATGCCGATGAAGGTGATGAACACCGACACCGGGATCGAGATCGCCGTGACCAGGGTGGAGCGGATCGACATCAGGAAGATCAGGATGACGATGACGGCGAAGAACAGTCCGAGCAGTCCCTCGGTGGCCAGCGAGTCGATGGACTGCTGGATGAACGGGGCCTGGTCGAAAACCACCGTCAGCTTGGTGTTGTGGCCGAGCGCGTCTTGCAGATCAGGCACCAACGCCCGAACGGCCTTGGAGACGGCGACGGTGTTGCCGGCCGGCGTCTTGGTCACCGCGATGGTCAGCGACGGCTCCCCGTTGACCCGGGAGATGCCGGTGATCGGGCTGTCCACGATCGCGACGGTGGCGACATCCGCGATCGTGAGCGGCTCAGTCGAGTCGGGTGCGGTGCCCGGTGCGCCGGGCGCGGGAGCGCGCACCAGCGGGAGGGCGGCGATGTCCTCGGCCGAGCCCAGCCGGGAGCCCGCCTGTACGCTGAGCGTCTTGTCGCCCTCGGTGATGGATCCGGCGGGCAGCAGAGCGCCGTTGGCGGTCAGCGCTTCCCGGATGGCCTGCGGGCCGACGCCGACCGCGGCGAGCTTGCCGGCATCCGGTGTGATCGACACGCGCTGCCCGGTGGTGCCGAGCAGGCTGGCCTGGCGCACCCCCTCCAGGCTCTGGATGTCGGTGAGCGTTGAGCCCTGGATGGCGGCGGTGAGGTCGCGCGCGTCGAGGTCGCTGGTGGCGGCGATCTGCACGACCGGGAGGTCCTCGATGGATCCGGAGATCACCTGCGGGTCGACATCCGCCGGCAGCGCGCTCTTGATGCGGTTGATCGCGCGTTCGACCTTCTGCTCGGCCGAGACGAGGTCGGTGCCGTAGCTGAACGACGCGGAGACGGTGGAGCGGTTGGTGCTCGAGGTGGCGGTGGTGCTCTCCAACCCGTCGACGCCCTGGATCGCGGTCTCGATCGGGCCACTGACGTACTGGTCAACGACCGCAGGGGCGGCGCCCGGATAGGAGGTGACGACGACCAACTGCGGGAAGGTGAGCGAGGGAATCAGTTCCTGCTTGAGGGAGGTGAGGGCGATCGACCCGAAGACTCCGACGACGATGGTGACGAGCGCGATCAGGGCACGGTTGCGCAGGCTGAAGACGGAAAGCAGATGCACGGGGATTCTCTCTGAAAGCGGGTGCCGCCGACTACGGCGGACGAGGCACGGGACTCACTCCCGCCTCGTCGAATTATCGCATCAGGGCCTGGAGGGCAAGTACTCCCGCGGGATGACGTCTCACACGACTTCCGCCAGGAATGCCGATTCCGGGGCGGGCGCGTTGGACAGCGATTGCCACGCCGAGGCAAGGATGTCGACGGCGCGATCGGCCTCCTGTGGCGGGTAGCTGAACGGGATCCGCAGGAACCGCTCGAAGGCGCCGTCCAGACCGAAGCGGGGTCCCGCCGCGATGAGCAGGCCCCGGCTCCTGGCCGCGATGGTCAGCTGAGAACTGACCGGGGCGCCGAGGTTCGTCCACAGGGTGAGGCCGCCGGCGACATCCGGCACCCTCCAATCGGGGAACCGGCCGCGCAGGGCGGCGGTGAGATGGTTTCGTCCGGCCAGCAGCTGCGTGCGGCGGGTGGCGAGGATGTCGTCGTAGTGCCCCAGAAGGCGGGCGGCGATGAGTTGCTCCAGGATCGGGGTACCCAGGTCACCACCCGACCGGGCGCGCACGAGCCGCTGGATCAAGGCAGGCTCAGCCCGGATCCACCCGATGCGAAGGCCGCCCCACACCGTCTTGCCCAGCGAACCGATCGACACCGCCGCCCCGTGGGCGGCCAGCGGTGAATAGGCCGCGCCGTCCAGCGACAGTTCGGCCATGGTCTCGTCCGCGACCACGACCGTTCCTTCCCGGGCGGCGAGTGCGAGCATCCGTTGCCGAACCTCCGGCGGCATGGTGCTGCCGGTCGGATTGTGGAAATCCGGCATCAGGTAGGCCAGGGCCGGGCAAGTGCGCCGCAGCCCCTGCTCAAGGCCGGCGACGTCCCATCCCGTGTCGGTGGTGACGCTCACCGGTACCAGCCGAGCGCCGGTGGAGCGCAGTGCCTGAAAGGCGTGCGGGTAGCTGGGTGATTCGACCAGGGCGCTGTCGCCGCGGCCGAGGAGGGTGCGGGCCAGCAGGGCGATCGCGTGCTGCGCGCCGATGGTCACCATGATCTGCTCCGGCTGCGTTGGCAGGCCGCGCAGCCGGTAGCGTTCCGCGATCGCGGCGCGGAGCACCGGCACGCCGACCGGTTCGAAGCCGCTCCCGCCGAGATAGCCGGGAAGCTCCGCCGCGGCCTGCTCGGCAGCGGTCGCGATGCCCGGTGCGGCCGACACCGCGGCCTTCGTGAAGTCCAGGTAGTCGGCGGGGCCGGCATCCGCGGCCCCGGGGGCGCGCTCCGGTAGTCGGGCGACGCTTCCCGAGCCGCGCAGGCTGTGCAAGTAGCCGGCGTCCCGCAGCACGCCGAACGCGGAGCTGACGGTGGTGCGGCTGAGCTCGAGGTGCGCGGCCAACTCCCGCTCGGCCGGGATGCGGGTGCCCAGCGGGATGCGTCCGTCGACGATGAGCAGGCGGATGCGGTCGGCCAGCGCGGTATACGCTGGCGCTGACGTGGTCCCCCGCCAGTTCGCCAAAAGCGCGGCCAGCGCGCGTGCACTCAATGAGGCGAGAACGGCCCGAGACATCATGAGGCCACTATAGATAGATTGGCCTCTTGATATAAGGCCACTGATCATTTTGGATTGATAAGTGACTTCCCAGACTCCGCCGACTCCGCCGACTCCCGAGACCTCTCCGACTGCTCCGACTGCTCCGACTGCACAGTCTTCTTCTGCGTCTGCACCGAGAGCCGAGACCGGCTGGCAGCGCGCTCGCGGCAGCCACACCGGGCGAATGGTGCAATTGCTGCTCGGCCTGTTCCTGTACGGAATCGCCATCGCGATGATGATCCGCGCCGCCGTGGGCATCTCGCCGTGGGATTGCCTGGCGCAAGGCGTATCCCTGAAGACCGGCCTGGGCTTTGGCCTGGTGACCAACATCGTCGGCGGCTTCGTGCTGCTGCTCTGGATACCAATCCGGCAGCGACTCGGCATTGGGACCGTGCTCAACGCCCTGCTGATCGGCCCCAGCGCGGATGTCGGGCTCAGCTTCATCGCCGAGCCGTCCGCGCTCTGGCTGCGCATCCTGCTGTTCGCCGGGGGGCTGCTCCTGCTTGCCGTGGCCACCGGCCTCTACCTCGGCGGCCGCTTCGGCCCCGGTCCCCGCGACGGACTGATGACCGGCATCAGCAACAAATTCGGCTGGCCGATCTGGGCGGTGCGCACGAGCCTGGAGGTCACCGTTTTGGCGATCGGCTGGTTGCTCGGCGGCAACGTCGGCTTCGGCACGCTCGCGTTCGCTCTGCTGGTCGGCCCCCTGGTGAACTGGACCATGCCGTTGTTCTATATCCGGCCGCGTCTCGTCCCAGCCGACGACCTGAAACTGGGAGCGGAGCCGGCGCGCTAGTACCCGTCCGCGGGATCGGCGCCGGGCCGGACCAGGCCCGACTCGTAGGCGAGCACCGCGATCTGCACGCGGTCGCGCAGGCCAAGCCGGCCGAGCAGCCGGGACACATAGGTCTTCACCGTCGCCTCGCTGAGGAACAGTTCCCGCCCGATGTCCGCGTTCGACAGCCCGCGCGCGATCAGGCGGGCAACGTCGAGCTCGCGCTCGGGCAGGCCGGCCAGCGATGCCGGGAGCACCCCATCAAGCGGGGCGCGCGAGAACCGCTCCAGCAGCCGCCGCGTCACGGCCGACGCCAGCAGGGTGTCGCCTCTCGCCACCGACCGCACGGCGTGCACCAAGCCGTCGGGTGAGACATCCTTGAGCAGAAATCCGCTCGCGCCCGCCCGCACCGCCTGATACACGTACTCGTCCAGGTCGAACGTGGTCAACGCGAGCACCCGCGGCCGCGGATCGTCGCCGGCCAGCAGCACCGTGGTCGCCTCGATACCGTCCATGTGGGGCATCCGGATGTCCATCAGCACGACGTCGGGCAGGTGCACCCTGGCGAGGTCGATGGCTTCCTGGCCGTCGGCCGCTTCGCCGACCACCAGCATCCCGGCCCGCTCCAGGATCAACCGAAAGCCGCCGCGCACCAGCTCCTGGTCGTCAGCGACCAGCACGCGGATGGGCTGCACCCCGGCTTCGCTCACGACGACGCCACCGGGAGTTCGGCGCGCACGGTGAACCCCTGCCCGGCACTGCGCACCGTGTCGAGCCGGCCGCCGTAGAGCGCGGCCCGCTCCCGCATTCCGATCAGTCCGTGGCCCTCCGTTGAAGCGTGGCCGCCCGAGCCGTCGTCGCGGACCTGCACCACCACCGCGGCCTCCGTGTAGTCGATGGTTACTGTGGCCGCCGACGCCCCGGCGTGCCTGCGGACGTTGGTGAGCGCCTCCTGCACGATCCGGAAGGCGGCCAACTCGAGACCGGCCGGCAACAGGTGCGGCTTCCCCGCCACGGACACGCTGACGTCGAGGCCCGCCTGCCGTGCCTCCTCGGCGAGCGCCGACAGTCCGCCCAGGCCGGGCTGCGGGTGCAGCGGTCCGTCGCTGTCGTCGCGCAACATCGCCACCACGCGGCGCATCTCGCCCAGGGCATCCGCCCCGGTGCTACGGATGCTGGCCAGCGCCGTGCGGGCGAACGCCGGGTCATCGTCGACCACCTGTTCTGCGGCCCCGGCCTGCACCACCATGACGCTCACGGCGTGCGCGACGATGTCGTGCAGTTCGCGGGCGATCCGGGAGCGTTCGTCGGCGATCGCGCCGAGCATCCGGGTGCGACTCTCAGCCTCGATGTCGACGGCGCGACGGTGCGCCTCAGCCGCCCGGTGGTCCGCGCGGTGAACCAGTGAGCCGATCACCCACGCGAGTACGACAACCAGCCAGTGGAAGAAGATCTCGCCCGGCTCCTGCAGGACGGCCACACCGAAGTCGAAGAACAGCAGGCACGCGGCCGCGGCGACGCCCCCGATCACGGAGTCGCGACGGCTGCCGTGCCTGGCCACCGAATACGTGGCAATGACAATCGGCACCAGCTGGCCCCAGAACAGCACCAGGATCGGCTGGATGCTGAACGCCAGCGGCCAGGCGAGCAGCACAATCAGCGCGGTCGCCAGCGGCAACGCCCGACGCAGCGCCAGGGTGAGGCAGAGGATGACCGCAACAATGGTGCTGACCACGGGGTTCCCGGTGCCCACCACCGAGGGTAACGGCACCCAGATCTCGGCGACGCCGGCGGCCGCGAGGGCCAGCGCGAACGACAGGTCCACGACCCACTGGAGCATCCGGCGCTTCACGGGGCCAGCCTATCGACGGGAGGGGTCGGCGGCATCAGCCCACGGTTGACCGACCTGTCACCTTCCGGCTGATGACGCACACCCGGCACTCTCCCTAGCGTCGACTGCAGGTCGCCATCGCGACCATCAACCGAAGGAGCAACACATGATCACTGCCCGCTACGTTCGCGCCGCGGCCGCAATCAGCCTCGTTCTCAACGCGGTGCTGAGCGTCGTCGCCATCGCGCTGATGCCCGCCTTTTCCGCCTCCACTGTCACGTTCCTGAAGACGATCGACGCAGCAGGCAGCACCGCTTCCATCTCGGCAGCCGCTTTCGTGATCGCGCAGCTGCCGTTCATCATCGCCGTGCTTGGCCTCGCCCACCTGGCGGGCATCCGTGCCCCGATCATCGCGATCATCGGTGGCACGATCGCGGTGATCGGAGGATTCGGCCACGCCGTCTTCGGCGGCACCCAGCTGCTCCAGCTGGCGATGGCCGCGGACACCGCGAACCACGGCGTTTACGCGGGCCTGATCGACGGGGGGCTGCCGCTGCCGCTGACGATCCTGATGATGTGCGGCACCGCCGGCACCGTGCTCGGCATGCTGCTCCTCGGCGTCGCTCTGCTGCGCGCCAAGGTCGGACCCCGCTGGGTGCCCTACGCGATCTGGGTGTGGCTCGTCGTCGAGTTCGTCGGCAGCGGCATCA
The DNA here is from genome assembly GCF_039652555.1 of Parafrigoribacterium mesophilum. NCBI lineage: Bacteria > Bacillati > Actinomycetota > Actinomycetes > Micrococcales > Microbacteriaceae > Parafrigoribacterium > Parafrigoribacterium mesophilum. Next base: position 1,961,303 of record NZ_JBDJAF010000001.1, on the reverse strand, counting down.
CCGAATGGGCGACCCTCGCCTCCGGCCTGCTCTATGTCGGCACGCTGGGCGCGCTCGCGGTGACGGTGTGGCGCAGCCCGCTGGCCGTCTGGACTTCGGCGGCGGCGTCGGATGCCCGCGCCGCCCGCGCCGCGGAGTCGCTGACCGCCTGACAGCAGGCCCAATTGTTCCCGTTCCGGCTAACTGTTCCTGTTGCGCGGGGCACAATCAGCCGGAACGGGAACAGTTACAGGTTGCGGTCGGCGCTCACCCGGCTGAGCGATTGCTCAGGCGGCGGCAAACCTCTTGGCGGAGCGAGCCTTTGCCTTTTCCGCCTCAACCTCGCGATTCTTCGGAGGAGCGGAGCTCACCAGGTCCTCCAGGAGGTGCCGCGAAATGTGAGCGATCTCATCCACCGCGCGGTTGAACGCCTCTGCATTGGCCTTCGACGGCTTGGTTGAACCGCTGATCTTGCGGACGAATTGCAAGGCCGCTGCGTGAACCTCGTCGTCGGTTGCGGCTGGCTCGAAATTGTGGAGTGTATGGATGTTCCTGCACATGGCAACGAGGGTACCCGTTCGTCGCTTGCAGGTGAACCCTCGCCGGCCGTTTCGGGCGGGGAGGTTGAGCCGGGCAATAGTTCCCGTCGCGGCTAACTGTTCCCGTTCCGCCGGGCACACTTAGCCGGAACGGGAACAGTTACAGGTTGCGGTCGGCGTAGGCCGTCATCGCGTCGCGGACGAAGGTGGCACCCTCCGCACCGCCGTAGTTGGCGGCGAACCGCTCGTCGGCCACGTACATCTCGGCCAGCCCCACGAAGTATTCCTTCGTCGGTCCCGAGGCGCCGCCGCCAGGAGTACCGGGGATGCCGCGCAGCCAGTCGAATTGCCGTTGCGCGAGGGCCTGTGCCTCGTCGCTGGCGGGGTCGATCCGCGCCTTCGCCGCCTTGATCCAGTCGGCGCCAAGTTGCTGTTGGCGCTGCCGCCACTGCTTCTTTTCGGCATCGGTCATGGACCGCCACCAGTTGTCGCTGGTCGCGTAGGCGTCTTTGCCCCAGCGCTCCTCGACCTCCTCCCGATACTGGGTGTGATCGAATCCGTCGAACATCTCCTCTGCCATGAGCTGGCCTCCTCCTTTTAACTTGCCGATTGTCGACTCGACGGCGGCGATCTGTCGGTCGAGCCGTTCCTTCTCTTGGTGCAGCCACTCCAGGTGCGTGCTGAGTGCGTCCGCGTGCGCCGTCTGTCCGGCGAGCACCTCGGCGATCGCGGGCAGGCCGAGGCCCAGTTCCTTGAGCAGCAGGATGCGCTGTAGCCTGGCCAGCGCCGCCTCGTCGTAGAAGCGGTAGCCGTTGCTGCCCACGCGGCTGGGCGCCAGCAGTTTGATGTCGTCATAGTGACGCAGGGTGCGGCTCGTGGTGCCGGACAGCCGTGCGATCTCGTGAATCGACCACTCCATTCGCTCTCCCTTCGTCCTGGCTCTTACCGGGCTCAAGAATCACGTTACAAGTTGACGCTGCGTCAATGTCAAGCCATTCTGACGCCGGCATCCGCTTTCATCATTCAGGAGGGCGTGTGGCCAAGGTGACGGATTATGGCTACTGGGATCAACATCCGTCGCATTGGTCGCTGCGGTCACACATGCTCCTGAATAATGGAAGCCGGCGTTCGGAACCGATGGCTAGAATCTGGCTCACGTTGGACTGGCGAAAGGGTCACCCATGCAACGCTCGAAGCTGATGCCGTGGGCAGCGGCCGCGCTGGGAGCGGCCATCGCCCTTGGGGCGCCGGCGGCCGCGATCGCGGAACCTCCGGTCGATCTCGGAGGGGCCTACGTTGTCGATGCTGCGGGGGCCGTCGAAGGGCAACAGGCGGAAATCACCGACGCGCTCAACCGGCTGACCGCCGACACGAACGTGCAACTGTTCGTCGTCTATGTCGACTCGTTCGATGGGGTGTCGCCGGGGCAGTCGTGGGCGGATGCGACGGCCGAGCTCAACGACCTCGGCAACGGCGACGTCCTCCTGGCGGTTGCGGTCGAGGACCGCAACTACCAGCTCTCCTATCCGAACGGCTTCAAGCTGAGCGAGACCGAGACAAGAGAGATCGAGAGCAAACTCATCGAGCCGCGTCTGAGGGCAAACGACTGGGCCGGGGCAGCCATCGCCGCCGCCGACGGCCTGCGTGAGAAGATCACCGCTCCCGGCTTCCCGTGGGTCTGGGTGATCCTCGGTGTCATCGTGATCGTCGCTCTGGCGCTCTTGATCCGCTCGCGGGTGCGCAGGAGTCGCTCGGTCGCGGCCCAGAAACTGAGCCAGAAGCAATTGGACCAGCGTGCCGGCATCCTGCTCGTACAACTCGACGACGAGATCAGGACGAGCGAACAGGAACTCGGCTTCGCAGTCGCCCAATTCGGGGATGAGGCGGCGAAGCCGTTCGTCGCAGCGCTCGCAGAAGCCAAGGAGAAGGCCCGCACGGCCTTCGAGTTGCGCCAGAAACTCGATGACGCTTTTCCCGAGTCGGCGGATGAACGTCGAGCGATGACGCTGAAGATCGTGGAACTGGCGGAAGCCGCAGACGCAGAACTCGACGCCCAAGCTGACGCGTTCGATGATCTCCGTGCGCTCGAGAAGACGGCACCCGAGCAACTGGTGACGGTGCGGGCCGCCGCCGGCAACGCCAGCTCCCGATTGGCGGATGCCACCAGAACACTCGCGAGCCTCGAACAGGAGTATTCGGCCGCGGCGGCGGCGCCGGTTGCCGGCAATTCGAAGCAGGCTTCTGACCTCCTGGCCTTCGTGACCACCAGCGCTTCCGAAGCCGACCAGGCGCTCGACGCCGGACAAGCCGGCCGGGCCGCCGTCGCCGTCCGGGCCGCTCAAGCCGCGGTCGGTCAGGTGACCCAGTTGCTTGACGCCGTCGACCGCGTGGCCGCCGACCTCGGTAAGGCGCATGCCGCACTCGGCACCGTGGTCAGCGATACCGAGCAGGATCTCGCCGCGGCTCGCGCCCTCCCGGAGGGCGATCCCCGGTTGGCGTCGGCGATCGCGGCGGCAGAGGCGGCGGTCACGGCGGCCGCAGCCGGAGACAACCCGATAGCCGGCCTCACCACTTTGCAGAAGGCGAACGCCCAGCTGGATGCCGCGCTCGCCTCCGTGCGGGAGGAGCAGGAGAAGGTGCGCCGGGCATCCGCAGCCCTCGACCAGGCGATCTTCAACGCACGCGCAGAGATCTCGGCAGCACACGACTTCATCACGACCAGGCGCGGCGGGATCGGCGACACCGCGCGCACGCGCCTGTCCGAGGCGATGCGCCACTTGGACGGTGCGGTCGCGGTGGCCACAAGCGACCCGGTCACCTCGCTTTCGCAGGCCCGGGCCGCGGCGAACCTCGCGCAAAACGCTCTCGCCAGCGCGCAGGACGACCTGCAGCAGTACTCCATTCCCGGCCTGGGCGGCATGGGGGGCGGGTACGGCCGCGGCAATATCGGAGCGGACATCGGCGGTGCGATCCTCGGCGGCATTATCGGCGGAATGCTCAGTGGCGGCGGACGTGGTGGCGGCATGTTCGGAGGCGGCAGGCGCGGTGGCGGCATGTTCGGAGGCGGCGGCGGATTTGGCGGCGGAGGGTTTTCGGGCGGAGGTTTCGGCGGCGGGTCGCGAGGCGTTTCAGGTGGCCGGCGCAGCAGCGGTGGCCGGTTCTAGACCCTCAGTGCAGGGGCGGCGAGCGCAGGCTCTGACCACGCGGGCCGCACATCCCGAAGGATGCCAGTCCGCTGGGAAAGGGTTGCGCGGGGCACAGACGCGATATATCGTGAATCCGACGTAAACGCGATATATCGCGATCGGCATCCGGTCGGATGCACAGCGAGACGTAATCCCCCAAGGAGACACAAATGGCACAGGAAAAATGGATGATCGACGGTGAGAAAACCATCGACATCGAATCGGTCCGCAACCTGAAGATCGCCATGATCGGCGGCCAGGTGGACGTGATCGGGCACGACGAGCCCGGCGCCAGGGTCGAGGTGCATTCGGTGGACGGCAAGCCGCTGAAAGTCACCCTGGACGGCGACACGCTGGAAATCGACCACCCGCAGCTGAGCTGGGACAACTTCATCGACGTGTTCATGTCGTTCCGTGGCACGGCGCGGGCGGATGTCAGCATCATGGTGCCCAGGGACGTCGCGCTGAAATTCGGCGTGATCTCGGCGAAGGGTCTGATCAGTGGACTGACCAAGAACGCCAAGATCAGCACGGTGTCCGGCGACCTGGTGATCGATGATGTCGCCGCAGATCTCGACCTCAACGCGGTCAACGGCGAGGTCGCGGTGCGCGGCCACCGCGGCAACATCGTCTCCCACACGGTCAGCGGCGACGTGACCGTGAGCGGCGAGATAAAGCGTTTCCATTCGGATGCGGTGTCCGGCGAAGTCTTCCTCGACGTCACCGGCACTCCCGAGGAGGTACGGGTGAAGAGCGTATCCGGCAACGTCACCGTGCGACTGGCCGCCGGTGTGGCCGCTCAGTACCGCGTGAACACGATCGCGGGCCGACTGCAGCTGGACGACTCGGAGATCCGCGGTATCCGCGGCCAGTACACCGGCAAGTTCGGCGAACTCGACGGCCGCTGGCTCGACTTCAACGCCAGCACCGTTTCTGGAAACATCTCGGTGCTGCACGGAGCGGAGGTGTCGGCATGAAGGCCCCGGTTTTCGCGCACGGCCACCTGCGGCTGTACCTACTGAGCCTGCTGGCTACCGAACCCATGCACGGCTACGAGCTGATCCAGGCGCTGGAGAAGCGCTTCGGCGGCACCTACATCCCGAGCGCCGGCACGATCTACCCGCGGCTGGCGAAACTCGAGGACGAGGGCCTCGTCGCCAAGACCACGGACGGGCGCAAGACGGTCTACGCGATCACGGATGCCGGCAAGGCTGAGCTGGACGAGCGCCAGTCGGAGCTGGACGGCATCGAAAGCGACGTGACCGACTCGGTGCGGCGCCTGGCGGACGAAGTGCGCTCCAGCGTCAACTCCGCGATGCGCAGCCTGCGGGCCGACCTGGCGGCATCCGCCCGCGAGGCACGCCGCGAGACGCACCAGCCCGGTCGCAGCGAGCACACCGTGCACACCGACACCACGCGCGAGGTGAGCAACGAGCAGTTGCGCGCCGCCGAGCTGGTGATCAACGAATTTCGGCACCAGGTGCGCGCCGACCTGCGCACGCTGGCCGCGCGTGGGCAGGTGTCCAAGGAGACGGTCGCCGAGCTCAAGGACCAGCTGACGGCGGTGCGGGAGGGCCTGCGCGGTTGATGACGCCTGCCACTCAGTGATGCGCGAGCCAGGCCGGGTCAGCGCAGCGCGGCCTGCTCGGTATCGATGCGAGTGGTGACCCCGGTGGCCAGGATGGTGCGGGTCGCGTCGATGGATCCGTAGATCCAGAGGATGCGCATCCGCTGGCTGCCGGATGCGTTGCGGAAACGGTGCGGCACCTCCGCGGGCACGATGGTGGTGTCGCCGGCGACGAGCGCGGTCTCGACGCCGGCGATGTCCACCACCGCCTCGCCCGCCAGGATCACCACGCTTTCCAGGCAATTGTGGCGGTGCAGCGGCAGCGCCGCTCCGGGCTGGAAGCTGGTGACCCCACTGAGGAAGGTTGCGGCGCCACGGCCGCCGGTGACCAGCGGCACGGTGGAGACACCGGACCCGCGGTCGAGGGCGGGCAGCGTTGCCGGATGCAGGATGATCGAGGCAGCGGGGAGGGGAGCTGCCGCCTCGGTGTCGTCTGGCATGGTGATCCTCGTTTCTGATCGGTGTTTCGGGCGGTGATTCTGGTCGGTGTTCTCTGGTCGGCGTTCTCTGGTCCGGCGTTGTCAGTCCACGGCGGGGGCGATGGTCGGGTCACCGGGCTTCTCCGTATCCCGCACAGCGGCGCCCGGCCATACCGCTACGGCGAGCGTGGCACCGGTGATCACCAGCACACCGGCGGCTCCGGTGGCGGCGGCGAACCCGCCGAGCAGGGCGGGCACCACGGTTTGGCCGAGCCGGTTGCTGGCCAACCGCAACGACATGGCGAGGCCGCGGGAACCGGACGGCGCCAGCTCCGAGATCCAGGACATGGTGATCGGCTGGCAGGTGCCGATCGCGAATCCGTACAGCGCGGCCATGCCGATGAGCCAGCCGCCGACCAGCGGGAGTGCCATGGCGCCCACTCCGATCGCGGAGAAGGCGATGGACCAGACCAGCAGGGCGCGGCGGCCCAGCCACCGCACCATCCTGCCGAGGAAGAACCGGGAAATCATCGAGAACATCGACCGCACCGCCAGCATGGTGCCCACGATCACGGCGGTAAGGCCGCGCTCGTGGCCGAGAGCCGGAATGTAGGCCAGGAAGAGGTCCACAGAAGACAGCACGATCGCGCTGGCGAGCAGTGCTTTCGCCAGCCCCGGGATGCGCAGCAGCACACCGGCGGTGCGCAGCATCCCGACCCGGTCGCCGGATCGCATCCGCACGGTGCTTTTCATGAACAACGACACCGCGAGCATCACCGCGCCGATGCCCGCACACACGATGAACACGAGCGTGAGCGGCGGGGTGGATACCGTGCCGCCGGGCAGCGTCAGCAGCAACGGCCCGAGCGTCTGTCCGAGGGCCGCGGCGAACGCGTAGAGCCCGAACAGCGAGTCGGCACTGCCGGCACCAGGGTTGTTGGCGAGCAGCGCCTGTTCTCCGATCACCGACAGCAGGTGACCGATGCCCAGCAGCACGGTGGCGAGGAAGATCAGCCAGATGACCGAGCCCGCCAGTGCCGCGCAGCCGGCCGCCGCGATGACCGCGACCGACCCGAACACCAGGGATGGTCGTTCGCCGAGGCGGTCGACCGCGTGGCCGGCGGGTAGCGCGAGCAGCAGCGCCGGCACCGCGAACGCCGCAGACACGATGCCGAGCAGGGCCGGAGCGCCGCCGGCGTCGAGAACCGCGTACGACAGTGCCGGCCGTGCCGCATAGGTGATCACCTGGATGAGCACGGCGTGCCCCAGCACCAGAAGGAGGGCGCCGCGCCCGGTGGGCCGCATCCGGGTCACGCCGCGCCCTGGCCCGCCGCCTGCACCTTGCGCAGCACCAGTTTCAGGACACCGCCGTGCCGGTAGATCTCTCGCTCGCGGGCGGTGTCCAGCCGCACGATGGCGCGGAATTCGGTACCGTCGGCGCGGATCGTGACCTCGGTCCCGGCGGCGTCGGTGAGCCGGTCCAGGCCGAGGATGTCGAACGTTTCGCTCCCGGTGAGCCCGAGACGCTCGGTGCTCTCCCCCGGCCGGTATTGCAGCGGTAGCACGCCCATGCCGATGAGGTTGGAGCGATGGATCCGTTCGAAGGACTCCGCGAGCACGACCCGCACACCGAGTAGTGCCGGTCCCTTCGCGGCCCAGTCGCGGGAGGATCCGCTGCCGAATTGCGCGCCGCCGAGCACCAGCAGCGGGGTGCCGGCATCGCGATAGGCGCGGGCTGCTTCGAAGATGGTGCGCACCTGGCCGGCCTCGGCGAAACTGGCGGTGACGCCGCCCTCCACCTCCGGCACGAGTTTGTTGCGCAGCTGCCCGTTGGCGAAGGTGCCGCGCATCATCACCTCGTGGTTGCCACGCCGGGAGGCGTAAGTGTTGAGCTGGAACCGCTCGACGCCACGGTCGGTCAGGTATCGCCCCGCCGCGCTGGCGGCCGGGATCGCGCCGGCGGGGCTGATGTGATCGGTGGTGACGGAGTCGCCGAGCGACACCAGCACTCGTGCGCCGCGGATGTCGGTGAGCAGTTCGGGCTCGGCGCGCATCGCCTCGAAGAACGGCGGTGGACGTAGGTAGTTGCTGGTCTCGTCCCAGTCGAACGTGGCACCGGTGGGCGCGTCCAGGCCGGTCCAGCGGTCGTCGCCGTCGAAGATGTCGGCGTAGGCGCGGGCAAACATCTGGGGGTCGATGGCGGAGCCGACGATGGCATCGACCTCCTGGCCGGCCGGCCAGAGGTCGCGCAGGAACACCGGGGCGCCACCCGGGGCGTGGCCGAGCGGGTCGTTGACCAGGTCGATGTCCATCGTGCCGGCCAGAGCGTACGCCACGACCAGCGGCGGTGACGCCAGGTAGTTCATGCGAACATCCGGGTTGATCCGGCCCTGGAAGTTGCGGTTGCCGGAGAGCACCGATACCACCGTGAGGCCCTCGCCGCGCACCGCGTCCTGCACCTCGGTGATCAGCGGGCCGGATGCGCCGATGCAGGTCATGCAGCCGTAGCCGGCGAGGTGGAAGCCGAGCCGCGCCAGGTCGCCGGTCAGGCCGGCGGCGTCGAGGTAGTCGGTGACCACCCGGGAACCTGGGGACAGCGTGGTCTTCACCCACGGTTTGCTGGTCAGACCCAGCCTGGCCGCTTTGCGCGCGAGGAGGCCGGCGGTCACCATCACCGTGGGGTTGGACGTGTTCGTGCAGGAGGTGATGGCGGCGATCGCGACGGCGCCGGGTGCCAGCTCGTGCTCCTCGCCGCCCAGAGTGACCCGAGAGTTCCCGTTCCGGCTAGTTGTGGCCGGCGCAACGGGCACAGTTGACCGGAGCGGCAACTTTTGGGTCTCGGCAAGCGCGGCGCGGAACGCCGGCTGTGCCCGATCCAGCGGCACCCGGTCCTGCGGGCGCCGCGGGCCGGCCAGCGACGGCCGGACCGTGCCGAGGTCCAGCTCGATGTCCTCGGTGTAGGCCGCGGATGCGTCGGGCCGGTGCCACAGGCCTTGTTCCTTCGCGTACGCCTCCACCATGTCGACCCGCTGGGCGGGGCGGCCGGTGAGCCGCAGGTAGCGCAGCGTCTCGTCGTCGATGGGGAAGTAGGAGCAGGTCGACCCGAACTCGGGACTCATGTTCGCGATGGTGGCCCGGTCCGGCACGGAGATGCGGCCGACCCCCTCGCCGTGGAACTCGACGAACTTGCCCACCACCCCGTGCTGACGCAGCAGCTCGGTGATGGTGAGCACAAGATCGGTGGCGGTGGAACCGGCCGGCAGCGCCCCGGTAAGCCGGAACCCGACCACCTCCGGCAGCAGCATGTTGAAACTCTCCCCCAGCATCGCCGCCTCCGCGTCGATGCCGCCGATCCCCCAGCCGAGCACTCCCAATCCGTTCACCATGGTGGTGTGCGAGTCGGTGCCGAGGCAGACATCCGGGAATGCCCATCCGTCCCGGTTCTCGACTACGCGGGCGAGGTGCTCCAGGTTCACCTGGTGCATGATGCCCTTGCCCGGCGGCACGACCCGGAACTGGCGCAGCGCACCCTGCCCCCAGCGCAGGAACCGGTAACGCTCGGCGTTGCGCTCGTACTCGATCTCGGTGTTGCGCGACGCGGCCTCCGGTGTTCCGAACACGTCCGCGATCACGGAGTGGTCGATCACCAGCTCGGCCGGGAGGAACGGATTCACGGCTGCCGGGTCCCCGCCGATGGTGCGCATTGCGTCGCGCATCGCCGCCAGGTCGACCAGCGCCGGCACCCCGTTCGTGTCGTGCAGGAACACCCTGGTCGGCGACAGGTCGATCGCGGTGGCGAACGAGTCCGGCGAACCCCAGAGTAGCGTCGCCTCGATCTGCTCCCGGGTGACCCGCACGCCGTCCTCGGCACGCAGCAGGTTCTCGAGCAGAATTCGGATGCTGTAGGGCAGGTGGTCTGGAGCCAGGCCGGCCAGGCGCCGGAGGCGATAGCGCTCGGTGCCCACGATCAGCTCGCCGGCGGTACCGAAGCTGTCGAGCCGTGGTACTGCGGATGGTTCAGCCATGGTCGAGCAGCTCCGTGGACGATACCGTCTCGGCATAGGTGTTGACGTGGCTGCCGGGCACGACGCAGCGCGCGGATACCTCCCGCCAGGCCGGGTAGTGCGCCGCCTGGCGGTGGTCCTCACGGAATGCCGACTCGGACGCGTACACCTCGTAGAGGTGGAACCGGTGCGGGTCGGTCGTCGAGCGCAGGATGTCGAAGGTCACAAACACGGCAAAGGTTCGCTCAGTTGCGCCTAAGGGTCCTTCCGGGGGGCCGGGAAGGTGCTCAAGGCGCAAGTCAACGTCGAACGCCACCCCGCAGGACGCGGCGAGCGCCCGCAACTCGGTGATCGTCTTACCCGGCAGCAGGATGCCGTCCCGCCGGCCGATGGCCTCCGCGCGGGTTTCGAGCTCCCCCGGATAGAACACCTCGTCAAAGCCGGGCGCCAGCGGTACCGCCTTCGTCGTGGCGATCAGCTCGCTAAGCTTCCGCTCGAACTCGGCCGGGTCGATCATGGCATCCACGCGCAGCGCGATGGCGAGATGGCCGCAGCCGCTGCGCCCCTGGGGCAGGTACGGGCCGATCACCGCCGTGGCGAACGAACTGCCGGTGAGCACGCCGGACAGCACGTCCATCATGAATGAGATGCCGTAACCTTTGTGCCCTGCGGCCGGTTGCAGCAGCCCGTCGATGGCGGCGGCGGGGTCGGTGGTCGGCCGGCCATCGCCGTCGGTGGCCCAGCCGGTCGGGATGCGTTCGCCACGCTGGGCGGCCGCGTAGATCTTGCCCCGGGCGACGCCGGTGTTCGCGATGTCGAGCACCACCGGCCCCCGCGCGCCGCCGGGAACCGCGATCGACCACGGGTTGGCCCCCACCGTTTTTTCCCGACCGCCCCAGGGCGCCATGGCTGGGCTGCCGTTCGTCGTGAGGATGCCTACGCAACCGGCCTGGGCCATCCGTCGGGTCCAGTACGCAGCGGTGCCGAAGTGGTTGCTGTTCCGCACCGCCACCACGCCGACTCCGTGCTGCCCGGCGCGGCGTGCGGCGTCGTCACACGCGGTCGCCGCAAGTACCTGGCCGACGCCTTCATGTCCGTCGAGCACGGCGAGCGCGCCCCGGTCGACCGCCCACGATGGCGCGGTCACCGCGGACATCGCGCCCGAACGCAGCCGCGCCGCATACCAGCCCAGGCGCAACATGCCGTGCGAGGGGTGGCCCCACAGGTTGGCGGTGACGAGGCTGTCCGACACCAGTGCCGCATCCGGCTCCGGAACGCCGAGCGCCGTGAGCACGCGCGTGCCCAGTGCGGCCAGCGGCGCTGCCTGGACCCGGTATGAGGTCATTGGAACTCGTCGCTGGCCGTGCCCACGGCCGCCAGGATGGCGTCGATGACGGCCTGGCCGAATCCGCTCGTGGTCGCACTGCCGCCGAGGTCGGCGGTGGCGGTTCCGGAGCGCACCACCGCATCCACCGCAGCGTCGATGCGGGAGGCGGCAGCCAGCATCCGCGCGTCGGAGTGCTTTCCGCCGAGCCAGCGCAGCAGCATCGCCCCGGACAGGATGATCGCGATCGGGTTGGCGATGTTCCGGCCGGCGATGTCCGGCGCCGAACCGTGGGCGGCCTGTGCCATGGCCACCGTGTCCGAGTTGTTGATCGACGGCGCGAGGCCGAGCGAGCCGGCGATCTCCCCGGTCAAGTCCGAGAGGATGTCGCCGAACATGTTCTCGGTGACGATGACGTCGAACTCGTTAGCGCGGCGCAGCAGGTGCACCGTCATCGCATCGATGTGGAAGTCGTCGACGGTGACCTGCGGGTAGTCGGCGGCAACCTCGCGGCACACCGACCGGAACAGTCCGGTGGTGAGCATGAGCACGTTGGCCTTGTGCACGATCGTGACATGCTTCCTGCGGCGCATTGCCCACTCGAACGCCTCCACGGCGATGCGGCGGGTGGCCGCCCTGGTGACGATGCCGTGCGCGATCGCGACGTCCGGGGTGGGCATGAACTCGCCGGTGCCAGCGAAGGTGTTGCGGTCGGCGTAGAACCCCTCGGTGTTCTCCCGCACGATGACCAGGTCGGTGCCCGGCACGATGGCATTGCCGCCCTCGAACGACTTCGCGGGCCGGATGTTCGCGTACAGGTCGAAGTGTTTGCGCAGCGTTCCGCTCGGGTTGAGCCGCGACCGGTGCGGCTCCGGGTAAGAGACGCTGTCGTGCGGGCCGAGCACCCAGGCGTCTTCGAGCGCGAGCGCCTCCAGTGTCTCTTGCGGCACCGGGGTGCCGTGCGAGTCGATCGCGGCCCGACCGAGGGGCAGGGTTGTCCACACGATCGGCGCGATGCCGGATACCTGCACCGCGGCATCCATGCACGCGGTGGCGACCGGAACGATTTCTGGGCCGATCGCGTCACCGAGCAGCACCCCGAGCCGGTAACTCCGCACGGCGCTCACGGCGCCACCGTCATCAGCTCTTGGGCCTCCTGCGACGGAATGGTGGCTCCCGGGTAGACCAGCGCGTCCTCTGGGTTGAACACGAGCCGCACGTCACCGTCCAGCCCGCCGTTGCCGGACACCACCTGCACGACGATGTTGCCCAGCTTGAGTCCGTATTCGTAGCGGGAGCCGACGTAGGCGCGGGTGAGCACCTGGGTGTCGAGCACGTTCCCACCGCTGACGGAAGCGCCCTTCGGGGTGATGGTGAGACGTTCCGGGCGGATGGCGACGGTCACCTCGTCGCCGGCGGTCAGCGGCGTGGGCGTCGCCACCGTGACGATCATGCCCGAGCTGTCCAGCCGCACGTCCGCACTGGTGGGCGACGCGGTCACCACGCGGCCGATCAGGAAGTTGCAGCTGCCGACGAACGCGGCGACGTGGGCGCTGGCCGGATGCTGGTACACCTCGACCGGAGTGCCGACCTGCGCCATCTGGCCGTCGAACATCACCGCGATCCGGTCGCTGAGCGACAGCGCCTCGTCCTGGTCGTGGGTGACGTAGACGGTCGTGATGCCCAGGTCCACCTGCAGGCGCTTGAGCCAGGCCCTGGCCTGCTCGCGCAGCTTCGCATCCAGGTTGGACAGCGGTTCGTCCAGCAGCAGCACGCCGGGCGAGTAGACCAGTGCGCGGGCCAGAGCGACGCGCTGCTGTTGACCGCCGGAGAGCTGGTGCGGGTAGCGGCTCTTCAGGTGCGCCAGCCCGACCTTGTCCAAGGCGTCGTGGATGCGCTCCGCCTTCTCGGCGCGAGGCACCCGGCGGATGTTCAGCGGCATCGCCAGATTCTGCTCGATGGTCATGTGCGGCCAGAGCGCGTAGGACTGAAACACCATGCCGAGGTTGCGTTCCTCCGGGGGCACAGTGAGCTTCGTCGACGTGTCCACGAAGGTGGTGTCACCGACGGTGATCGATCCGCTGGTGGGGTCTTCCAGACCGGCGATGCAGTTCAGGGTCGTGGACTTGCCGCATCCGCTCGGCCCGAGCAGTGTGAAGAACTCGCCGTCCTCGATCGTGAAGGTGATGTCGTTCAGCACCGGGACGTCGCCGAAGACTTTCGACAGTCCTGCTACGCGTACCTCAGGCATCCTGATGTCCTTTCATGAAGATGCTGGCCACCGCGACGAAGACCGCGGAGATGACGATCTGGATGGTGGCGAGCGCCGCCACCGATCCGGTGTTGCCTTGGACCCACAGCTCGAGCATCGTGGTGCCGATGACGCCGGTGTTGGCCGAGGCGAGGAACAGCGCCGCTGAATACTCTTTCATCATCGTGACGAACACGAGGATGAGCGAGCCGACGAACGCGGGCACGAGCAGCTTGCGCAGCACCCGGAAGAACGCGCCGAGCCAGTCGGCTCCGGAAGTGCGGGCGCCGTTGTCCAGCTCGGCGGCGATTTGCATCACCGAGGAGGCGATCGAGCCGAATCCGGTGGGCAGGGCGCGCAGCCCGAACGCGATGATGATCGCGGTGAGGGTGCCCTGGATCAGACCGCCGCCTGGCATCAGCGCGAACGCCCAGAAGAAGCCGATACCGACGATGATGCCGGGAATCGCCTGCGGGGCCAGGGAGAGGTATTCGATCGCGCGGGCGAACCGGAACGTGGAGCGCCGGGCCACCAGCACCGCGAGCAGTGCCAGGCCGCTGATCAGCACGGCGCCGATCAGCGACACAACGACGCTGTTGGTGATCGACTGCACGTAGGTCGCGAAGGTGAACACCCGCTCGTAGTTCGCCAGGGTCAGCGTCTTGAACGGGCTCTGCAGCGGCGTGAAGATCAGCGTGAACGAGCGGAACACCAGGCCGAGCATCGGCAGCAGGGCACCGAAGACGACATAGAAGATGATGACGGCGGTGGCGACCCAGCGCACCCAGCCCAGCTCGAGCAGCCTGGGCCGGGTGGCCTTGCCGCGCACCGAGACGAACCGCTGCGCGTTCTTCAGCACCTTGGCCTGGATGACGACGGTGAGCACCGTGACGGCGAGGATGATCGTCGAAGCCGCACCCAGGATGCCGTAGTTCGGCCGGATAGATTGCAGTCCGTTGGTGTACAGGAAGGTGGAGAACACCTCGATGCGCACCGGTGTGCCGTAGAGCAGCGGCACGCTGAGCGTCTCCAGCGACATCGAGAACACCAGGATCGAGCTGTAGACGATCGGCGGGCGCAACATCGGGATCACCACGCGGAACAGGATGCGCAACGGCCCGGCGCCGCACACCTGCGCGGCCGACTCGAGCGAGGCATCCGCTTTGTGCAGCGCGTTGACGCAGAACACGTACGCGATCGGTGCGAGTCCGACGGCCTCGGTGACGGCCATGCCGGGGATCGTGTAGAGGTTCCACGGCACGGTGCCGATGAGTTGCCGCACCTGCACGCTGATGAAACCGGCCGGCCCATACAGGGTGATCCAGCCGAAGCCGAGGATCAGGGTGGAGATGAAGAACGGCCACTGCATGGACAGGCCGAGCAGCCGGCCGAACGGCAGCCGGGTGCGCACCACGAGCACCGCCATCGGCACGGCGATGACCAGAGTGAGCACGGTGGTCAACACCGCGAAGATCGCGGTGTTGACGATGACCTGCCCGAACCCGGCGTCGGTGAACAGGTGCACGTAGTTGTCGAAAGTGAGCAGGCCGCCTGGTGCGTACAGCGGCCGGTCCAACGCCGACTGGTAGAGGATCGGCACGATCGGCGCAATGACGAACAGCGCCAGGATGACGAAGACGGCGTACTGCAAGGCGAGCCCGCGGCCGACGCCGAAGACCCGAGGGTACTTCGGCGCCGGCAGGGCTGACCGGGAGCCGGGCGCCGCGGGGCGCCGGCCGGTGGCGGGGCCACCATTGGTCAGAATGGCCATGATTTCCTTGGGTTCTCGTTACGCTACTTCGCCAGCATTCCGTCCCACTTGTCGGTGAAGGCGGTCACCTCGTTCTCCGGGACGACCTTGTACGGCACCTGGATGATGCCCTTCTTGCCCGCCAGCTTCTCCACCTCCTGGAAGGTGTGACGACCCTCGGTGAGCTTGACGCTGTCCCGGTAGGAACTGAGCCCGCCTTCGGCCACGGCGTTCTGGCCCTCCTCGGAGAGCACGAAGTCCAGGAACAGCTTCGCGGTGGCCACGTGCGGCGCCTTCGGGGTGATGCCGATGCCGCGGCCGAGCACCACGGTGCCGTCAGTGGGCAGCACGAACTTCAGCAGCCCGCCGCTCTGCTCCTCGGCCGGGTAGGCCACGGCAGAACTGATCAGGAACCCGGCGACATACTCACCGGAGAGGATCTTCTCGCGCTGGGTGCCGGAGGAGGTCTCCGGTCGAGCCTGAGGCAGGATCTTGCCGAGGGTATCCCAGGCATTCTTGTTGCCGTCCACCCAGGCCTTGGACACGGTGAAACCGAACGCGCCGTTGACGTCGCGCGTGGTGATCTTGCCCTTGAACTTGGCCGGATCGGCGGAGACCACCTTGGCCAGGTCGGCGATCGACTTGAGATCCTCCGGGATCAGCGTGGAGTTGTAGGCCAGCCCCACCGGATCGAGCGACATCGCGTAGACGCCGGGCATCAGCTCTGCGAAGTCCTCGAGCTTTTGAAGCTCGGGAGACTTGTACTGCATCACGTTCTCGGACTTCTCGGCATAGGTGGCCCAGGCCTGCACGGCGTTGGAAACCAACATGTCGGCCGGGGCGTTACCGGTGGCCATCTCACTGAGCTGACGTTGAAACACCTCGTCGCTGTCCAGGTTGTCCGCGGAGATCTTGGTCACCCACGGGTACTTCTTCTGGAAGTCCCGCAGAATCGGCGCCCAGTTCTCCTGGTCGGTGTTCGAGTAGATGACGAGCGTCCCGCCCTCCTTCTTGGACGCCGCGATGACATCGGAGTAATCGGAGGGGTAATAGCTGGGGAACTCGCCCTGCGCCACCGAGTTGCTCGGCGCTGGCGCCGCCCCGCCGCCGCTGCATCCGGTGAGCATCGCGACGGTCGCCACGACCGTCGCTGAAGCCACCGCGATGGTGCGCCAACGACGCATCGAACCTGTCTGCACCAACGAACTATCCATGGTCACTCCTTCGTGAAGGTAAACGGCTGTGTTGCTGTCGGGCACCGCCGCGAAGCTCGCAGCGCTGCTGGAGTTCATAGTGCAAGTTATAACCGTTGACGTCAAGCTTTAGGTCGTTTTGGCCACAAAAAACTCGAACCAGTTCCCGAATTCTCAGGACAGTTACCGCGATACGGTACTGCGAAAGCCTCATGAAGGGACCCGTCCGCACCGGTAACACCGCGCTTGGATACCGTTGTTATAACCTGTGTGCGCACCATAGGATAGCGGTGGGAGGTGTCGGGTGAGCGAAGCAGCGGGCGGAACGCAGACCAAGAGCGATTTCGCGTATGCCCTGGTGCGCGATCGCATCCTGACCCACGAGTATGGTCCGGGCACCACGCTCAATCAGGCGAGCCTGGCCCGGGAGCTGGGTATCAGCACCACCCCACTGCGCGAGGCGTTGCGACGGCTCGCTTCCGAGGCCCTCGTCGAGCTGGACGCCTACCGCGATGCCCGCGTCACCGACCTGTCCGCGGAGGAAGCCCGCGACCTGCTTGAACTGCGCCGGGCGCTGGACCCGTTGGCGGCGTCACTGGCCGCGGAACGTCGCGGGTCGGCAGACATCCACCAGATGCGCGCGGCCCTGGCCGGGATGGCGCCGCTGCCGGACCGGCCGGATGTCGCGCAGCTGGTCGCGCACCGCACGTTCCACCGGGCGATCTACGCGGCGTCGCACAACGAGTTGCTCATCGCCACCCTGGACGGGCTATGGGACAAGGCGGACCGCTATCGCCTGGTCGGGCTGCAGGTCAGCCGCAGTCGGGCCGAGCGGGATGCGAAGGGCGACGAGCACCGTGACCTGCTGGAGTGCGTGGTCTCCGGCGACACCGTCGGAGCGGCCGAGGTGATGCTGCAGCACATCCGCGGCAGTCTCGGAGCCAAGGCAGCATCGCGGCTGGAACTCGCGGGCACGGCAGCACAGCAATCGACCTAGGACGACGGAGCATCGATGGCATTCACCACCGCGGAGCTACGGGACGGGCCGGTCATCGCCCTGGTCAGTGCCGTCACCTCCGCGATCGCGCCCGCGGCGCGCGGCCTTGAGCGCGAATTCCCAGAAGCGTGCGCCTGGAACCTGGTCGACGACCGATTGATCACCGAGGCCATCGCAGCCGGCGGACTCACCGACGACCTGCGCGACCGGATGACGCGGCTCATCCGCTACGCACTGGACGGCGGAGCGGCGGCGGTGCTGCTCACCTGCTCGATGTACGGGCCGGTGGCGCACGAGGTGGCGGCCTCGGTGCCGGTTCCCATCCTCGCCGCAGACGATGCGGCGTTCGAGGCGGCCGCCGCATCCGGACATGAGCGCATCGCGCTGGTGTCGTCGCTGCCGGTGCCGCTGGCGGATGCGCGGGAGCGGTTCGCCGCGTTCCTCCGCAGCCGCGCCGGCGCGCCCGAACTCACCGGAGCGCCCGACTTCACCGGAGTGCCCGTCTTCACTGGAGTGCTCGCGGCCGGCGCGTACGCCGCATCCGCCGCACCGGACGCCACCGGCGAGGCCCGGTCACCGGAGGCGCTCGCGCAGGCCCTGGCCGCGGCCGTCCGAGGCAGCGACGCGGACGCCGTCTTGCTCGCGCAGTACTCCTTGGCGCCCGCGGCGCAACGGCTCGCCGCGCTGGCCGGCGTGCCGGTGTTCTCCGGGCCGGACGCGGCCGCCCGACTGCTCCGCAGCCGGCTCCTCCCCGCCGGGTGACATCGCCGAAGTACCCGGTGACACCGCCGCACCGCCGGCGATAGCTTTCCGGACGAAACCGCCCGCCGCGGCGGGGCCCTTCGTCCGGAACGCCATCGCTCGGCACCGTGATGTCCGGTGACCCAGGATGCGCGCGTATTGACAGGGCGTTGAACAGGTGTAATGTCGCACCTCGTGACTAACGAAGTCCGGTCGCCGAAAAGGTGGCTGATCGGCGAACCACTGTCCTCCGACAAGCTGGAAGGGCAACTGCTCCCTAAGCACTTGGCGCTTCCCATCTTCGCCAGCGACGCGCTGTCGTCCGTCGCATACGGGCCTCAGGAACTGCTGCTCATCCTCACCCTGGGCGGGTTGGGGTTCCTCAGTTTTGCCCCGTGGGTAGCCGCCGCGGTGATCGTCGTGCTGGTCACCGTGGTCGCCTCGTACCGCCAGTTGATCAAGGCGTACCCGTCCGGTGGCGGCGACTTCGAGGTGGCGCACAAGAATCTGGGCGAGAAGGCGGGCCTGGTGGTCGCCTCGGCGCTGCTGATCGACTACATCCTCACCGTAGCCGTGTCGGTGGCCAGCGGCGTGGACAACATCATCTCGGCGTTCCCGGCCCTGCACAGCTGGCGGGTAGAGCTCGCGATCGCGTTCGTCATTCTGCTGGCCGCCGTCAACCTCCGCGGGGTGCGCGAATCGAGCAAGGCGTTCGCGCTGCCCACCTACCTGTTCATCGGCAGCGTGCTCGTGATGATCAGTGTCGGCCTGACTCGGGTGCTGTTCGGCGACGCGCCGGTGGCGGAATCCGCGCAGTACACCGTGCACACCCAGAGTCTCACCCAGGTCGCGTTCGTGCTGCTGCTGCTGCGTGCCTTCGCCAGCGGATGCAGCGCCCTGACCGGCGTGGAAGCCGTCGCCAACGGCGTGCCGGCGTTCCGCCGGCCGAAGGTGCGCAACGCGCAACGCACCCTCGTGCTGATGGGCTCGATCGCCGCGGTGCTGTTCGCCGGCGTGATGACCATGGCGTTGATCAGCGGCGTGCACTACGCCGAGACGCCGTGCGACTTGGTCGGCTGGGCGCAGTGCGCCACCGACCCGCAGCGCAGCGTCATCGCCCAGTTGGGCGCCGCCGTGTTCACCGGACCCGGCCAGATCATGTTCTACGTGTTGCAGGCGGCAACCGCCGCGGTGTTGCTGCTGGCGGCGAACACCGCGTTCAACGGATTCCCACTGCTCGGCTCGGTGCTCGCCCGGGATGGCTACGCGCCGAAATCGCTGCAGACCCGCGGCGACCGGCTGGTGTACTCGAACGGCGTGATCGTGCTGGGCCTGGCCGCCATCCTGCTGCTGCTGGTCTACCGGGCCAACCTCAGCGCGCTCATCCAGCTCTACATCATCGGCGTGTTCGTCTCGTTCACGCTCGGCCAGTCCGGCATGGTGCGGCACTGGACCCGGCTGCTGCGCGACGGCGTCGAGCACCGCGGGCCGATCATCCGCTCCCTCTCGATCAACTCGTTCGGGGCGCTGCTCACCGGCACGGTGCTGCTCGTGGTGACGGTGACGAAGTTCACGCACGGCGCCTGGCTGGTGTTCGCGATCGGTCCGGTGCTGTACTTCCTGATGCTGGGGGTGAACCGCTACTACAAGGGTGTGGAGCGAGACATCGAGGTCGACCCGACCACGCGCTTCGGGGCGGACGGCGACCACGCGATTGTGCTGGTGGGGCGGATGCAGAAGCCGACGCTCAAGGCCCTCGACTACGCGATCGCCGCCCGGCACGAGTCGATCGAGGCGGTGCACTGTTCCATCGACGACGACGCCACCGAACTGCTCGAGGAGCAGTGGACGCAGATGAACATCGCCGTGCCGCTGCGAGTCATCCAGTCGCCGTACCGGGACATCAGTTTCCCGCTGATCAAATACATCAAGAAGCGGCGGGCAGAGTACGGCTCCGAGGTGGTCACGGTATACATGCCGCAGTACATCGTGGGGCACTGGTGGGAGAACCTGTTGCACAACCACAAGGCCCGCCGCATCCGGCGCAAGCTCCTGCTCTGCCACGGCGTCACCGTGGCACTGGTGCCGTGGCTGCTGGATTCCTCGAGCCGACTGTACGCCAGGCCGAAACGGCCGCTGCCCGGGCAGGATCGGCGCGGCGAGCCGGTGCGCCGGGCCGTGGTGCGGAAGCCGCTGCCGCCGGCCGTACCCGTGCGCGAACCGGAACGCGGCGGCAAGCGCCTCAGCGAGAAACCAGTCGATCGGCTGCCGGCGGGCAAGAAGTAGCCGCCGCGCGGCCGGCGCGGAAACGGCAGCGCCTACAGGTTGCTGAGCTGAGCGACCACGGCCCGGGCGATCTGCCGGCCGGCGCGGTTGGCGCCGATCGTGCTGGCCTGGGGTCCGTAGCCGGCGAAGAAGATGCGAGGGTCCTTCCAGGATGCTCCGGAGCCGACGCTGACGCCGCCGGCCTTCTCCCGCAGTTTGAGCGGTGCCAGGTGTCGCAGTTCCGGACGGAACCCTGTCGACCAGAGGATCGCATCCGCACGCTGGAACGTGCCGTCGGCGAAACGGACGCCGTCCGGCTCGATCGCGGTGAACATCGGCTTCGGGATGAGCAATCCGCGCTGAATGGCGGCGTGGATGCGCCGGGTCACCGGCACTCCGGTGCCGCTGACGATGCTGGGCAGGGCACGGCCGGCCCTGGCGGCTTCGTCTTGCAGGGCGACGGCTTTGACGCGCGCCTCGAGGTTGAGCTCGCCCTCGTCGCGGAACTCGATGGGCCCCCTGGTGACCCAGACCAGCTCGGCGGCGACGTTCTCCAGTTCCAGCAGGAAGCCGATCGCCGAGGTGCCGCCACCGACCACGACGACGCTCTGTCCGGCGAAGTCGTCGGCGTCGACGTAGTCCGTCGTGTGCAGCTGGCGGCCGGTGAAGCGGTCCCGTCCCGGATACCAGGGCACGAAAGGGGAGCCCCAGGTTCCCGTGGCGTTGACCACGACATCCGCGCTCAGCTCGCCAGCGGAACCGGCCGTCTCGTAGGCGACGATGAGCTCGCTGCCGCGGTTGAACACCGAATGCACCACGGCGGGGCGCTGCACGTGGAAGCCGTAGTGCTCCTCGTACCGGCGGTAGTAGTCGGCGACCACGTCCCTCGCCGGGACGGTGCGGCCGGCGTCCTCGAAGCTGATCCCCAACTCGTCCATGCCCGGCAGGTCGTTGATGCGGTGCGCGGAGCCGATGCGCAGTGCCTCCCAGCGCAGTTGCCATGCACCGCCGGTCCCCGGTCCTCGGTCGAAGACGACAAACTCCGCGCCCGGGGACAGACCGAGTCTGGCCAGATAGTAGGAGACGGACAGTCCGGCCTGACCTGCGCCGACGACGACAACCGGGGCATGTGTCGGGACAGGGGTCACGAGTTCACGTTACCGGTATGCGACATGGCAATTTGCTGTAGCGTATGGCCCTGGATGCCGCGCGCAGCAAAAGAGCGCATGCTAAAGTTAGAAGTTAGTTTGCATCCTTGTAGGCCGATCCTGGGGTTCTCTTCCCCGCAGGCTGGAATCCGTGAGGGGGTTATCCGTGGGACGTGGTCGCCAGAAGGCCAAGCACACCAAGGTCGCCCGGGAGCTGAAGTATTTCAGCCCTGACACCAACTACGGCGCGCTTGAGCGCGAGTTGACACACGGCGCCGAGAACCCGGCGCTTGACGAGGATCTCGAGAAGTGGCCCGAGTACGCCTCCGGTCACGACGGCGAGTTCCAGGCGCACGACGAGTTCGAGGATCACACCAAGCGCGCCTGAGCTTCTAGCGCACGAGTGGCCTTTCCGGCTAGTAGTTCTCGTTGCGCCGGGCACCCCCGGCCGGAACGGGCCCAGTGAGCCAGCCGCTACGGCAGCAGCCTGCCAAGGTGCTTAGGCGGGATGGGCGCCGATCAGGCGCACCGCGCCACCGGCGACCCCTTTAGCGCCCTGCTGCCATCCTCCTGAGGGTTGAGCGGTGGCTTGCGCCGAGCCTGCCGACGCGCCTCGTGACCTGGTCGACACGGCACCGGCCTGCCAGGCCGGCACTCCGGCCCCGGTGAGAGAGGCGATGACCGCGTCCGCCGCATCCGGCGCCACGACCGCGATCATGCCGATGCCGAGATTCCAGGTGCCCTCGGCACTGACCAGGCTGGTGCCGGCCAACTCACTCAAGACGCGGAACACGACGGCCGGCGACCAGGTTGAGCGGTCCACTTCCACCCAGGATCCGACGGGCAGCACCCGGGCCAGGTTCGCCGCGATGCCGCCGCCGGTGACGTGGCTGAGCGCGTGGACGGCGCCCGGATGCTCGGCGAGCAGCCTGAGTAGCGGGGTCGTGTAGAGCCGAGTCGGCTCCAGCAGCACCTCGCCCACGACGCCACCCAAATCATCAGACCGGTCCAGGTAGCCGATGCCGCGCTGGGCGAGGATGTGGCGCACGAGGGAGAACCCGTTACTGTGCAGGCCGGACGAGGCCAGCGCGATCACGGCGTCGCCGTCTCGCACCCGGTCGGCGCCCAGCAGGCCATCCGCCTCGACGGCGCCGACGGCCGCCCCGGCGACGTCGTAGTCGTCGGGGCCGAGCAGTCCGGGGTGCTCGGCGGTTTCCCCGCCAACCAGCGCGGTACCGGTGGCCGAGCAGGCCCGGGCAATGCCGGCCACGATCTCCGCGATCCGGCCCGGCAGAACCTTGCCGCAGGCGATGTAATCAGTCATGAACAGCGGTGTCGCCCCGACCACGACGATGTCGTCGACCACCATGCCGACCAGGTCCTGCCCGATGGTGTCGTGCTTGTCGAGCGCCTGCGCAATCGCGATCTTGGTGCCGACGCCGTCGGTGGATGTGGCGAGCAGCGGATGCGCGTAGGCCTTCAGAGCGGAGGCGTCGAACAGGCCCGCGAATCCGCCCACACCGCCGAGCACCTGCGGGCCGTGCGTGGCGCCGACGGCGGCCTTCATCAGTTCGACCGCGAGGTCCCCGGCCGCGGTGTCGACACCGGCCGCGGCGTAGCTGTCGGAGGTCACTCCTGACGACCCGGGTCGCCGAGGACCGCTCCGCCGATCTGCTGCATCGCGTGGGCGCGCAGGCTGTCGGCGTCGAACAGCACGCCCGCCAGCTCCGCATCGGGACCTGGTTCGCATCCGTCGCCCGACGCATCCTGCGACAGGGTTCGATCGAGGCGCTGCGCATCCGGAATCGCGATCGGGTACTTGCCGGTGAAGCACGCGGTGCACAGGTTCTGCCGCGGCTGGTCGGTGGCCGCGATCATCCCGTCCTCGGAGAGGTAGCCGAGACTGTCGGCACCGATCGCCTGACGCACCTCATCGACCGCGAGGCCGGCCGCGAGCAGCTCGGCCCGGGAGGCGAAGTCGATGCCGTAGAAGCACGGCCACTTGATCGGCGGGCTAGAGATGCGCACGTGCACCTCGGCCGCGCCGGCTTCGCGCAACATGGCCACGAGGGCGCGCTGGGTGTTGCCGCGCACGATCGAGTCGTCCACCACGATGAGCCGCTTGCCCTTGATGACGTGCCCGAGCGGGTTCAGCTTGAGCTTGATGCCGCGCTGCCGCAGCGTCTGCGACGGCTGGATGAAGGTGCGTCCGACGTAGGCGTTCTTCACCAGCCCCTGCCCGTAGGGGATTCCGGATGCTTCCGCGTAACCGATCGCGGCCGGGGTGCCGGACTCCGGCACCGGGATGACCAGGTCCGCATCGATCGGATGCTCCGCCGCAAGTCGGCGGCCCATCTCCACGCGGGCTTCGTGCACGCTGCGGCCGGCAATGGTGGTGTCGGGACGGGCCAGGTATACGTACTCGAACACGCATCCGGCACGCTTCTGCTCCGCGAAACGCTTGGTGCGCAGCCCGTTCTCGTCGATCGCGATGAGTTCGCCGGGTTCGACCTCGCGGACAAAAGAGGCGCCGACGATGTCGAGCGCCGCGGTCTCGCTGGCGACCACCCAGCCGCGTTCCAGTCGGCCGAGCACCAGGGGCCGAACGCCCTGCGGATCGCGGGCCGCATAGAGGGTGGTCTCGTCCATGAAGACGAAGCAGAACGCACCGAGCAGTCTCGGCAGCACCTCGAGCGCCGTCGCCTCCAGGGTGTGGTCCAGGTCTCCGGTGAGCAGCGCCGTCACCAGCGCGGTGTCGGTCGTGTTGCCGCGCCGCAGTTCGCCGTCGTTTTCGGGGTACCGTTCGTGCACCAGGCGCAGCAGTTGCGCCGTGTTGGTGAGGTTGCCGTTATGACCCAGCGCCACGGTGCCGGACGCGGTGCGGCCGAGCGTGGGTTGGGCGTTCTGCCAGCTCGACGATCCGGTGGTGGAGTACCGGGTGTGCCCGACCGCGATGTGGCCCTTCAGCGTGTTCAGCGCGCTTTCGTTGAAGACCTGGGAAACCAGGCCCATGTCCTTGTAGACGAGGATTTTGGTGCCGTCGCTCGTGGCGATGCCGGCGGATTCCTGACCGCGATGCTGCAGCGCGTAGAGCCCGAAGTAGGTGAGTTTCGACACTTCCTCGCCCGGTGCCCACACTCCGAACACACCGCACGCGTCCTGCGGGCCTTTTTCGCCCGGGAGCAGTTCGTGATTCAGTCGACCATCGCCACCGGCCAAGCCCGGTCCCCTTAACTCTGACCGTCGTCAGATTCTGGTTGCGCTTCCCCGTCGGAACTGCGCTGCTGCAGTTCCGAGTGATTCTGCAGTCCGGATTCACGTGCTGCTGGGTTCTGCTCGCCCGCGGAGGCGTGCACTGTCATTTTACCCGCGATCACCGTTCCGGCACGCGCGCTCGCGCGGCGGTCCAGCAGCACCCCAGTGGCGGCGCCGAGCCCCAGCCCGACCGGGACGCCGTACAACAGCAGGTACCCGAACATCGCGCTGAAACCGACATTCGGATCGACCGGGACGACGCTCGTGGCGACTAGAGCGGCGATCACGCCCAGCGCCGCGCCCGCCAGGAGAAAGCGTCCGTACCGGGGGGCCCGGCGAATGCTCACCTCGGTCTCGTCGATCGGGCCATCGGATGCGTCCGTCATACCTCTATTCTGACAGCATCGGCACTGCGAGCATCAGCCCGGCTCAGGCCGGCTCAGGCCGGTTCCCTCAACCATCGCACCGGCAGGTGCGCACTGAGGTCGGCGCGCGACCCGGATGCCGAGACGCTGCCGGCAGCGAGGGCGTCGGCCCAGGAAAGACCGCCGGTGGCCAAGGCAACCCAGGTGGCGGCATCCGTCTCGATCACGTTCGGCGGCGTACCGCGGGTGTGGCCGGGGCCCTCTATGCACTGCACGGCGCCCTGCGGTGGCACGCGCACTTCGACCGACCCGCCCGGTGCACTCTCGGCCAGTTCCTGCAGCAGGTACCGCACCGCGAGCGCGGTGGCATCCTTGTCGGCCGCAACGCCGCTCTCGAGCACTCGCCGCACCGCGGCCTCGCCGACCAGGCCGACGATTTTCGATTTCGCCATGGGTCCACGCTAACGCGGCCGGGGTCCCGCGCACAGGTGGCTGCTGCTGTCCACGCCGCCGTTCAGGAACGACCCGGCCGCTGCGGAACGGCGCGCTCACCAGGAGGCGATCGCCCTGTGGATACTCCAACCCTGCCAGCCCGGATTCTGCGAGAATTCGCGCATGACGGACTTCTCCAGCGAATCCACCGGGATGATGGCGCTCGGCCAGCGGCCCTTTGTGCTCGCGGTCGACCTGATGCACTTCTACTTCGACGCCGACAGTCCGATGTGCCTGCCGAGCACCGCGAGTTTAGAGTCGGCGGCCCGGGTGATCGAGGCGGCACGCGGTGCGATCCTTCCCGTGTTACACGCGCGCACGGTGTTTTCAGTCGGCGGCATGGACTCGGGGTTTTCGATCTACCGGGTGCCTGCGCTTCGACTGCTCATCGGCGACAACGACCTGAACGAACTCATGCCCGAGGTCGCCCCTCGCTCCGACGAGCTCGTGCTCACCAAGCAGTACGAGAGCGCATTCTTCGGCACCACGCTGGCCACCACGATGCACGCGCACGGATTCGACACCGCCATCATTGTCGGCGTCACCACGAGCGGCGGCATCCGGGCCAGCGCCGCAGACGCCATGCGCCACGGCTTCTTCGCAGCCGTGGTGCAGGAAGCCGTCTCGGACCGGACAACCGAGGTGCACGAATCGAACCTGTTCGACATCGCTGCCAAGTATGCCGACGTGCTCGGCGAGGGCGCCGCCGTGCGGTATCTGACCGGGGACAGCTGACACGCGCGATACGCCCGGGTTCGCGTGGGTCGGATTAGCCTGATCTGATGAGCAGCGACTACCGCACCCACCCCGTCCCGGCCGCACCGGCGAACCGTCTAGCGGGCACCGGCTTGCGCCTCGGACTGGTCAACACGAAGGACAGCGCGGCATTCTCCGCCTGGCTCGAGGCGGTGTCGCGCGGGTTCCACGACCGGCATCCGTCGCAGGATGCGCTCGCGGCGCAGTTGCTGACGCGGGCAGACCGTCGCACCACGGGAGTTTGGGACGACTCCGGCGCCGACCCCGGCACCCCGATCGGAACGAGCGCCTCCCGCACTACCCAGTTGACGGTTCCAGGGCACACGAGCGTGACCGGCTGGGCGATCAGCGCGGTGTCGGTCGCGCCGACGCACCGCCGGCGGGGGATCGCACGGGCGATGATGGAGGCCGAGCTGAGCACCGCGGATGCTCTGGGGGTGCCGATCGCGATCCTGACGGTCTCCGAAGCGACCATCTACGACAGGTACGGGTTCGCCCCGGCCGTGTTTGCCGCCGACTGGACGATCGACACCCGGCGCGCGAGGTGGATCGGACCGCAGGCCCCCGGCCGGGTGCACTTCGTGACCCTGGAGCAGTTGCGGCACGAGGGGCTCGCCCTCGTCGAGCGGGTGCGGCAAGACACGCCAGGCCAGATTGAATTTTCCGGACACCTGTGGGAACGGCTGCTGGGGCTGCACGGCGACAGCAAGGAGCCCGATCGGGCCCTGCGGTTCGTCCGCTACGACGATGAAGCGGGCCACCCGGAGGGTTTCGGCGTGTACCGGGTTGTCGAGTCGCCGGCGGGAATGCCGGCGCACGTGGTCGAGCTGCAGTATCTCGTGGCGGCGAGCGCCGATGCGTACGCCGGCCTGTGGCGGTTCCTGCTCGAGTTGGACCTCGTCGCCGAGGTGCGCGCGCCGCTGCGCAGCGTTGACGAGCCGTTCGTGTGGCAGGTCGTCGATGCGCGCGCCGCTCGAAAAACGAGCCAGCGCGACCACCTGTGGACCCGCATCCTGGATGTGAAGGGCGCGCTCGAGGCGCGACGTTACGGCGCTCCCGGGCGCATCCTGTTCGACGTGCAGGATTCCTTCGGCTTCGCCGCAGGCGGGTGGCTGCTCGACATCGCCGCGGACGGGTCGGCGTCGGTGACGCGGCTCGCTGACGAAGCGACGGATGCCGCGGCGACGGATGCCGCGGGTCAGCTCAGCGCATCTGTGTCGCTCCGCGTCAACGAGCTGAGCGCCCTGTACCTCGGCGGTGTGTCGGCGGTCACTCTCACCCGGGCGGGCCGGATCACCGAGCTCATCCCGGGTTCCGCCGCGGCCCTGGATGCGTGCTTCCGCGCCACCGTGGTGCCATGGCTGAGCATCTGGTTTTAGCGGAGTTTTGCTGCTGGCCTTGACTCACCCCACGGCGGGTGCTTACTGGAGGGAAACCAGTAGGACCCAACGGAAATATGGGAGGAATGGCCATGTTCGCCAGAGTCAGCACTTACAAAACGGAGCCGGACAGCATCGTCGCGCCCACGGGTGACGTCGTGAAGAGGGTTCTCGAGATTCCCGGATGTCTGGGAATCTACTATCTGAACGGGAGGGAAACGGACAAGGCTCTCTCCATCACCCTCTGGGATACCGAGGACGCCATGGCCGCGAGCAAGGAGAGCGCAAACCGGGTCCGCTCGGAAACCAGCGCCGCACAGCACACGGAAATCCTCGAAGTGGAGGAGTTCGAAGTCACCACGAACGCGATGAAGTCCTGAGTCGGCCTGAAAGCCTGTGCACCGTCTGCTACCGAGTGCTTGCTACCGGGTGCTGATCTGCTTGAACTTGCGCACCGACAGCGGCACGAAGATCAGCAGCACGACGACGATGCCGATCAGCACGGTGAGAATCGGGTAGCGCTGAGTCCAAACCTCCGACACTGGCGCCAGCGGCGGCACGTTGCCGAACAACTGCCGGGCCGCCTGCACCAGCGCGGAGACCGGATTGAACTCCGCGAACACCCGCAACGGCGTCGGCAGCGTTTCGGCGGGCACGAACGCGTTCGAGATGAAGGTGAGCGGGAACAGCACCAGGAAGGAGACGTTGTTGATCACCTCGGGGCTGCGCACCAGCATCCCGAGGTACGCCATCACCCAGGACAGCGCGTAGGCGAACAACAGCAGCAGCACGACCGCGGCCACCGCCTCCAGGAAGCTGGACCGCGCCCGCCAGCCGACGATGAAACCGGTCGTCATCATCACCAACATTGAGATCGTGTTGATCAGCAGGTCACCGTTGGTGCGGCCGATCAGCACCGCGGACGGGCTCATCGGCAGGCTGCGGAACCGGTCGATGATGCCGTCGCGCAGGTCCTGCGCCATCGCCGAGCCGGAATAGGTGGAGCCGAACACCACCGTCTGCGCGAAGATGCCGGCCATGATGAATTCCTTGTAGCTGCTGCCCGGGATCTCGATCACCCCGGCGTAGATGTAGGTGAACAGCAGCACGAACATGATGGGTTGCAGCGTCGTGAACACCAGGATGTCAGGTACCCGTTTGATCTTGATCAGATTGCGGCGGGTGGTGATCCAGCCGTCGGAGAGCCAGTGGCTGAACGCGGATGCGCCGGGCCCGGCCGTGCCATACGCCGTGGTCATGATGCCTTCCTCTTGTCGGCGCGCTTGTCGGCGCGCTTCGCACTGTCGCCGCGCTTCGCCGCTGTCGCTACCGCCGGTTCATCGTCGGCGACCTCCTCCTCCGCGATGTGCCCGGTCAGCCTCAGGAACACGTCGTCGAGGGTCGGCCGACGCATCCCGGCGTCGTAGAGGCGGATGCCGCGGTCGCTGAACTCGGCGAGGATCCGTTGCAACGCGCCCGGCGCGTCCACGGCCTTCACCGTCAGCTCCCGGCCGTCGGCGGAAACCGTCGGTTCGGCACTGCCGAACCGGGTGAGGACCTCTTGCGCGGCGATCGAATCATCCGGCGAAACCAGATTGATTTCCACGCGCTGCCCACCGATCGAGGCCTTGAGCTCGTCGGCGGTGCCCTGTGCGATGACGCTGCCCTCGTCGATCACCGAGATGCTGTCGGCAAGCTGGTCGGCTTCCTCGAGATACTGGGTGGTGAGCAGCACGGTTGTCCCGCCGCCGACCAAGGAGGTGATGATGTCCCACATTCCCAGCCGCCCCTGCGGGTCGAGTCCCGTGGTGGGCTCGTCGAGGAACAGCACTTTGGGCCGGGTCACCAGCGCGCCGGCGAGGTCGATGCGGCGGCGCATCCCGCCGGAGAACCCCTTCACCGGCCGGTTCGCCGCATCCGTCAGCCCGAACAGGTCGATGAGCTCGCGGGCCCTGGCCCGGGACGCACTCGCACCCAGGTGGTAGAGCCGCCCCACCATGTCAAGGTTCTCGAATCCGGTGAGATTCTCATCCACGGCGGCGTACTGGCCGGAGACGCCGATGATCGGCCGGATGCGCTCAGGATGCCTCACGACGTCGATCCCGTCGATCACCGCGGTGCCCGCCTCTGGGCGGATCAGGGTAGTCAGCACCTTGACCGTGGTGGTCTTGCCGGCACCGTTCGGGCCGAGCAGTGCGGTCACGGTGCCCTGCGGCACGGCCAGGTCGAGTCCATCGAGCGCGTGCACCGGCGGGGCGCCGCGGGGAGTGTAGGTCTTCGTCAGACCGGTGGCTTCGATAAAAGTCATCCGGGAAGTGTAACGGGCACCGCGCCCCCACGCGAGGGCTTGTGCTGGGGTGAAGGGGGCGGTTGCGGGACAGCTCGCGTGGACGCTCGCCTGCTCAACCCGCTTAGCCTTTCACGGCGCCCATCGTGAACCCGGAGATGAACCGCGCGAGGAACAGGTTGAAGACGAAGGCGATCGGAATAGCGATCAGGAGTGTTGAGGCCTCCAGCGACTGCCAGAAATACACATCGCCGCGGATCAGCGCCGTCGGAACGCCGGTGCTGATCACCTTCTCCGGAGTCGGCGAGATGAACACGAGCGCGTAAATGAACTCACTGGCCGTCAGCGTGAACGCGAAGACCACCACTGCCACAATGCCGGGGAACAGCAGGGGCAGCACGGTGTGCACGATCGCGCCGACCCGGCTGTAGCCGTCCACCATCGCCTGCTCCTCGATGTCTCGCGGCAGTGCCTTGAGGAATCCGATCAGCAGCCAGATCGACACCGGCAGCGTGATCGTCGGATACACCACCACAAGCGACCAGGTCGAGTCCTGCAACCCGATCCACACCACCAGCCGCGACAGCGACAGGAACAGCAGGCTCGGTGGGATCAGATACACGAAGAAGATCGCGATGCCCATCGGCGTCGACCATTTGCGATCGAATCGCGCGATCGAATACGCCGCCGGGATGCCGAGCGCGAGGGTGATCAGCACCACCAGGATGCCCACCCACAGTGTGTTCCACGCAAAGATCGGGAAATCGGTGTTGGTGAACAGGTAGGTGATGTGGTCCAGGGTGGGTGACAAGTTATAGATGAACGGGTTGTTCGTCGGGTTGTAGAGGTCGGCGTTGAGTTTGGTCGCGGTGATTGCGCTCCACAGGAACGGCCCGCCGCAGGCCAGTGCGACCAGGATGGCGAGGCAGTACAGCCCGATTCGGCCCAGCACGTGCCGGCGCCCGTAGCGGCGCCGTAACGCATCGGTTTCCCGATTTTCCGGAAGCACCGGGGTTGCCAGGGTGGTGGTCATCCGAGGGTCTCCATCTTCCGCACCGACCGCAGGATCAGCACCGCGGCGGCCAGCAGCAGCGGGAACAGGAACAGCGCGATCGCCGCCCCCTGCCCGATGTCACCTCCGGCGATCCCGCGCACGTAGGACCAACTCGCGAGCACCTGCGTCGTGTTCGTCGGCCCGCCGCGGGTGAGGATGTACGGCACGGTCATGTCGGTGAAGATGAAGATCGCGCCGAACAGTGCGGCCACGGCGATCAGCGGCGCGGTCAGGGGCATCGTCACCTCGAACATCCGCCGCCAGTACCCCGCGCCGTCGACCCTGGCGGCTTCGGGGATGTCCTTGGGGATCGACAGCAGGCCGACGAGCATGATCACCGCGGCCAGCGGCACGATGCGCCACACTTGCACGGCGATGACGGATGCCGCGGCCAGGTTCGGCTCGCCCAGCCAGTACATATTGCCCTCGATCAGCCCCCAGGCCCGCAACACCCAATCGATCGGACTATAGATGGAGTCGAGCAGCCACAGCCAGGCGACGGACGACAGCGCAACCGGGGTGGTCCACGGCAGCAGGATGAGGAACCGTACGATCCATTTGCCGCGGAAATCGGCGGCCAGGATCTCGGCAAGCAGACCGCCGAGTACCACGATGAGCAGCAGCGCGATCGCGGTGAAGGTCAGCGTGTTCCACAGCGACGTCCAGAAGACCGGGTCTTGGAAGATCAGCTGGAAGTTCTTGAAGCCCACCCACTGAAAGCTGGAGTCGCCCGTCGTCACGTCGCTGAACGCGAACGCGATGGCCAAGGCGAACGGGATGCCCACCAGCGCGATGATGTAGACCACCGTCGGCACCAGGAAGAGCCACGCGAGGAAGCCTTCCCGATCCGCCATCTTCAGGCGCACCTCGCTGACGGATGCCCGGCGGGGCGCCTCGACGACGCGGACCTCAGACACCGACAGCTCCCACTGGGGCCACCGCCCGGCGCAGGCCGGTGTCCTTGTCGAAGTAACGCAGCCGGTCCACACTGATTCCGAACTTGCTCACCGATCCCGGCACCAGCGGCGTCGTGATGGTGGAGGGCAGCCGGGCGATCACCTGGGTGTCCTCGCCGAGGCCCAGCACCGTGCCATACACGTGGCGGTCGCCGGAGAGGTATTCGATCCGATCGATGGCGAAATCGATCGGCGCGAACTCGCCGTGCAGATCCTGCGCGGGCAGCATGTGCTCCGGTCGCAGCCCGACCAGGTCGTCGTCGCGGGTGATCAGGTTCATCGGCGGAGAGCCGATGAAGGTGGCGACGAACGTGTCGGCTGGATTGTCGTACACCTCGGCAGGCGCCCCGATTTGGCGGACCTTGCCGTGGTCGAGCACGGCGATCCGGTCGCCCAGGCCCATCGCCTCGGACTGGTCGTGCGTCACATAGATAGTGGTTGTGCCCACGCGTTCCTGGAACCGCTTGAGCTCGTCCCGGGCGGTAGCGCGAAGTTTCGCATCCAGGTTGGAAAGCGGTTCGTCCAGGAGGAACACCGCGGGATTGCGCACCATCGCTCTGGCCAACGCGACACGTTGCCGTTCACCGCCGGACAGTTGCCGCGGTTTCCGGTCGAGCAGTCCGCCCAGGCCGAGCACCTCGGCCGCCTGCCGGGCCTTTGCCTCGCGTTCCTCTTTCTCCATGTGCGCGGCACGCAGCGGGAACACGATGTTGCCCATCACGGTCTTGTGCGGGTACAGCGCATAGCTTTGGAACACCATGGCAATGCCACGCACGCGCGGCGGCAAGCCGTTCACGACGGTGCCGTTGATGAGGATGTCACCGCCGGTGGGCTGCTCCAAGCCGGCGATCATCCGCAGCAACGTGGTCTTGCCGCAGCCTGACGGTCCGAGCAGGACGAGGTATTCGCCCTCGTCGGTGGCCAGGTTCACCCCGTCCACTGCTTGCTTGGTTCCACCGGGGTAGACCTTCGAGAGGTCCCTGACCTCGACGGTGACCGCCATCCTGTTTCTCCTTCTCGTCAGCGTCATTCACGCGGGCGCTGCACGCCGCGTCGCACAATCGATCGGGGTGGTGTCAACCGCCGACGAGACCGCGAGCCCGCCATTTGGTGAACACAGCCTCGACCTGAGTTTGGGTCTCGGCCACCGTCTGCTCGGGCGTCAGTTCGCCGCGGGCCGCCTTGGCGAACATGTTCGGGATGAGATAGGTCGCGAGGACTTCGCCGATCGCCGGGCTGGACGGGCCGGGATGGCCGATGCTGGCGCTCCACTTTGCCGCGTCCTCGGTGCTGCCGAGGAACGAGAGCTTGTCCGCCGGCGTGGCGCCGAACGGGTCCTTCTTCAGCCATGCCGGCAGGTCGGGCGCGAGCTTCGGCCAGGCCGGGAAGTCGTACATCTTCGACGCGTAGCTCGCGGAGGCGAAGTTCGCCGTGTAATGCAGCAGGAACTCTTTCGCCGCGTCCACGTTGCCGGAGTGCTTCGGCAGAATCCAGTTGTAAAGCACGTGCTGGGCGGCCAGGGCGGCCTTCGGGCCCTTCAGCGCCTTGGTGAAGAAGACGTCCTTGGAGACCTCCGGATTCACCTCCTGCGCTGTACGCCACGCGGACAGCGAGTTGAGGATGTAGCTGAGCTTGCCGGCGATGAGGCCCTGGTTGTTGCTGGCGGCGTTCCAGGAGAACACCTCAGGCGTCATGGCCTGTTGGTAGAGCTTCGTCATGTATTCAACAGCGGCGATGACCTCGGGCGAGTTGAGAACGACCTTCTCGTTCGCATCCTGTACCGACCCGCCGAATGACCACATCAGCGCGTGAGTGGCCATGTTGGAGTCGAGTTCCTGCGACATGCCGAGGCCGACCTGGATGCCCTTCGACTTCTTGATCTCGGTGGTTCCCTTGAGCAGGTCGTCCCAGGTGCTCGGGCCGTCTGCCATGCCCACCGGCTCCCACAGGCTCTTGCGGTAGTTGCCCGGGTCGGGCACCCAACCGGGCGCGAACGCGTAGTAGGTTCCGGTGTTCGGATTGAAGCTGGACTCCTTGCAGATCTCCAATTGCTTTCCATACCGCTTATTGCACTCGTCGGTAACGTCCTTCATGTCGAGCACGCCGGGCTCGAACTGTGACAGGGTCGCGATGTACTGCATCATGTCGTGACCCTGACCGGCTTGGATCTCAGAAGCGATCTGCGCCGGCACGTCGGCCAGCGCGATGTGGTCGACCCTGACGTCGACGCCGACCTTCTTGCCCCAATCCGCCGCGAATTTGTCGAACCAGGTGTCGGCGCTCGGCACGAAATGGCTCCACAACAGGATGCTCAACGTGCCGCCGATCTTGGTCGACGGCTTCTCGAACGTTTCTTTCGGAGCGCCGCCGCTACTGCCAGCCGGCGCTTTCGACGGGC
The DNA here is from genome assembly GCF_039652555.1 of Parafrigoribacterium mesophilum. NCBI lineage: Bacteria > Bacillati > Actinomycetota > Actinomycetes > Micrococcales > Microbacteriaceae > Parafrigoribacterium > Parafrigoribacterium mesophilum. The sequence continues at coordinate 1,926,939 of NZ_JBDJAF010000001.1, read as the reverse complement.
CGGAGGTTCCCGGCTCGCTCGCGCAGCCCGCCAGTGCGGCGGTCGCTGCGGCCAATCCCGATACTCCAAGAAACTGACGACGATTCCAGGGACTCAATGCTGCCATGACGCGCCTCTTCCGATGTCTTCATTGACTCGATGGTCGTGACGGTACTCCTGCCCCAACTTTGCTGTCAAGGTATGCCGATTCAGGAATACACCGTTGGCTCGCGCCGGGACGAAGCACCCCGGCTCCCGCGCACGTTCCTGGTTGGCTTGTCGCCAATACACGGCGCACGAGAGGCCGCCGGGCCGGTAGCCTGTTCTGGTGCGAATCCTCGTCCTCGGCTCCGGTGCCCGCGAACACGCCATCGTGACGGCACTGCAGCGGGAAAACGCCGGGCACGATATCACCGTGGCGCCCGGCAACGCCGGCATTGCGCGCGAAGCATCGGTGGTGTCCCTCGACACCAGCAACGGTGAAATTGTGGCCCGGTTCGCGAAAGACAACGACATCGAACTCGTCGTGATCGGCCCCGAGGCACCGTTAGTCGCCGGCGTCGCCGACCGGGTGCGCCAGGTTGGCATCCCGGTGTTCGGACCAGGCAAGGCGGCAGCGCAGCTCGAGGGCAGCAAGACCTTCGCCAAGCGCATCATGCAGGAGGCCGGGGTGCCCACCGGCGCCGCGGTGCGCGCGGTAACGATCACCGAGGTGGCCGATGCGCTCGAGCGCTTCGGCGCACCCTACGTCGTGAAGGCCGATGGCCTGGCCGCCGGCAAGGGGGTATTGGTCACCGACGACCGAGACGCAGCCTTGGCCCACGCCGAATACTGGCTCGGGCACGGCGGGGTGCTGGTCGAGGAGTTCCTCTCCGGAGAGGAGGTGTCGCTGTTCCTGCTGTCCGACGGTCAGGACGTACTGCCCCTATCGCCCGCACAAGATTTCAAACGGCTGCGCGACGGAGACACCGGCCCGAACACCGGAGGCATGGGCGCCTATTCGCCGCTGCCGTGGCTGCCAGACGGATTCGTCGACGACGTGATCGACACCGTGGCGTTGCCGACCGTGCGCCGGCTCGCCGCGGAGGGCACACCCTTCGTCGGCCTGCTCTACTGCGGTCTCGTCCTCACCGCCTCCGGCATCCGGGTGATCGAGTTCAACGCGCGCTTCGGCGACCCGGAGACTCAGGTCGTGCTGCCCCGACTGGCGACGCCGCTGAGCGGACTTCTCCATGCGGCCGCGACCGGCGGTCTGGGCAAGCTGCCCTATCCGAAGTTCTCGGACGAAGTCGCCGTCACGGTGGTGCTAGCCAGCGAAGGCTATCCAGACGGCGCCGAGGTCGGCCGGCCGATCGCCGGGCTCGACGAAGCGGCCGCGGTGCCCGGCGTTTGCCTCGCCTTCGCCGCCACGGCACTCGCCGGCGATCGGTTCGTGACCACCGGAGGGCGGGTGCTCAGCGTCGTCGCCACGGCCGGTGATTTCCCGACCGCGCGCGCTCGCGCCTACCAGGCCGTCGGCGCCATCACACTGGAGGGTGGCCAGTACCGCACCGACATCGCCGCACGCGTCGGCTGATCGGTTCGCAGGGTCGCCGGCGGGGCATCGGGTTCCAGCCGGAGAAAGAAGATCTAGTAGAACTCGACGGTGTCGACTCGATTGATCAGCGCCAGTCCATCCAGGAAACGCGTCGCATTACGGGCGAAGAGTTCCGCGATGAGCCGGTCCTCGTCTTCTTCCAGTGCCGCCGTGTGGGGGCTGATGAGAACGGAGGGATGCTGCCACAGCGGGCTTTGGGAATCGAGCGGTTCGTGGGCGAAGACATCCATGGCTGCAAAGGCAATCCGCCCGTCATCCAGAGCGCGGATGAGCGCCGTCTCGTCGATCACCGTGCCGCGACCGACGCTGACGAACGCGGCGCCCGGCTGCACCGCGGCGAAGAACGCCTCGTCGAGCATCTTGTCGGTGGCAGCGGTACCGGGCAAGGCGACGACAATACCGTCCGCGTGTCCGGCGGCTTCCGCGAGTTGATCCATGCGGATGATCTCGTCGACGCCCTCGATGTTCTGGCCGTGTCTGCTCGCTCCGATTACCGTCGCACCGAGTGCCCTCAGCATCAGCGCGGTCGCACGGCCGATACTGCCAAGCCCTACGATCAGAATCCGTTGCCCCGAAATCTGTTTCATCGTCCACCGGCGGGCCCACAGGTGCTGCCGCTGCTGAGCCAGCAGGCGAGGAAGCGTTTTCGCACCCGCCAGAAGTGCGAAGACCGCGTATTCGGCGAGTGGCTTGGCGTGCACACCGGCGGAAGTGCTGAATGCTACGCGCCGCAGCTGGTCATCGGTCAGGCGGGCCGCCTTCACCTTGGCGCCGCCCCCAGCTGCCATGGTGTGTACCCACCGCAAACACGGATTGGCGTTGACGACACGCGCGAGCGAGGCCGCCTGGCAGTCCGGTACTCCGTAGAGCGCATCGGCGGAGTCGACAAGCTCATCGAACCGCAACTGCTCCGCCGCGCTCCTGTGGAAAGCCGGGTCGCCAGAGTGGTCCCCCGGGAAACGCATGGGCGGCAACAGTGCCTGGTCACGGATGAAGTCAATACGAGGCTCGGCCGCAACGACCCGGCCGATCAACTCCTCGCTGATCGGAGTGGCGGCGACCACGCGGAGGCGGGATGCAGAATCAGTCATGGAAAGTCCTTTTGATACGGGTTGTTGGAGGTCATCGCCGTTCAGCCTGCTGAACGGGTTGCGAGGGAGCCGATTACGGTGAGGGCGCCGCCGCACGGGCACGGCCACGAACCACCGGATTGCGCAGCGAGCCGATACCCTCGATCACGATCTCGACGTCATCGCCTGGGAGGACCGCCGCTGAGGTACCGGGTGCTCCGGTGAGAACCACGTCGCCGGGGCCCAATTCGAGGTGCGAACTGAGGTAGACGAGCTGTTCGTCGATGCTCCAGGCCAGCCCAGAGGTGGTTGAGCGCGCGACCGTGACCCCTTGGATGCGAAGAGTGATCGCCAGAGAAGCCGGGTCTGCAGCCGTTTCAATCCATGGACCGAGCGGGGTGTAGCCGTCACCGTTCTTGGCCTGGAGCAGTGTGCCGCCGAAGCTGATCTGATCGATCGAGGTGACATCGTTGGCGATTGTGTAGCCGAGGATGTGCCGCGGCGACTGCCCTGGCGCCAGGTGTCTCGTCTGCCTAGCGATGACTACCGCGAGTTCACCCTCGACGTTGACCGAGCCGATGTTGCGATCGAGCACAATGCCGTCATGGGGGCCGCACACGGTCCGCGCGGACTTGAAGAAAGCTCCCGGTGCCAGTTGCCGATCAGACGCGGAGCCGTTGTGTGCCATGCCGAGCACCACCGCAGGGCGCACCGGTGGCAGGAACACAACGTCTTCGGCAAAGCTTTCGCCGGTGTAGTCGAGTTGTTCGGAGAACATATCCCGGATGGCGTGCCATCGATCGCCGTGTTGTACAACTTCAATGGGACCACCCGCGGTTCGGATTCGCGCTAACCGCATCGGTCAGGAAACCCGGCTGAGGAAGGCGCGAGTTCTGACCTCCCTCGGGTGCTCGAAGATTTCCGCGGGCTCGCCTTCTTCCACGATGACGCCTTGATCCATGAAAATGACATGATCGGCAACCTCGCGGGCGAATCCCATTTCGTGCGAGACCACGACCATAGTCATTCCCTCTTGGGCGAGTTGCTTCATCACGAGCAGCACCTCACCAACGGTCTCCGGGTCGAGAGCCGACGTCGGCTCGTCGAAGAGCATCACGGTGGGCTCCATGGCGAGTGCGCGGGCGATCGCGACCCGTTGTTGCTGGCCGCCGGACAGTGCTCTCGGATAAACCCCCGCTTTGTCCGACAAGCCAACCTTCGCGAGCAGTTCTAGCGCCCTTTCTCTGGTGACCGCTTTGGACTTCTTGGCGACCTTGATCGGAGCGATCATGATGTTGTCGAGCACCTTCATGTGCGGGAAGAGATTGAACTGCTGGAACACCATTCCCACGTCTTTGCGCACGACGACGGTGTCCAATTTGGGATCACTCAGATCGTGCCCGTTGATGACCACGGTCCCGGAGGTAATTGACTCAAGCAGGTTGAGGCAGCGCAGGAAGGTACTTTTGCCTGAACCCGATGGCCCGATCACGCAGACCACCTGACTTGCTTGAACCTCGCAGCTGATGCCCTTGAGCACCTCGAGCTTGCCGTAGCTCTTGTGTAAGTTCTTGACTGAAATCATTGGTCTCCTCCAACGCGAGTGCCCGGTTCTTGCTCGAGAATGTCTGTGATCGTCGGCGCATCCAGAACGGGCATCCCGGACACCGCCAGCCGTTTCTCATACCAGCGGCCGAATCGGGAGAGCGGATAGCAGATGAAAAAGTAGACCGCTCCGACCAGCGCGAAAGCGAGCAGTGGCTCCATGGTCTTGGTTCCGATGATTTTGCCGGCTTGGGTCAGTTCAACGAATCCGATGACCGAAACCAGGGAAGAGTCTTTGATCATCGCGAGGATGATACCCACCCACGGTGGAACGATGACCCGCAGCGCCTGCGGCATGATGACGTACCTGAACTTCAGCCAGTACCCCATTCCGAGGGCGTCTGCCGCCTCGAACTGCCCTTGCGGGACCGATTCAATGCTGCCCCGCACCACTTCTGCGATGTACGCGCTCACGAACAGGGTGAGGCCGATTGCGCCGCTGACCAACTGTGAGAAGACCGCCCCTGGAACGAGCAGGGGAAGCGCGAAGTAGGTGAAGAACAAGATGATCAAGAGCGGGATACCGCGCAGGAAGTTGGTGTAGACGGCACTGGTCCAGCGAACCAGTCCGATGCCCGAGGATCTGGCCATGCCCACCACGAGGCCGATAAGAGTCCCAGCAACGCCAGCAATGATGCAGAGGATCGCGGTCATAGCGGCGCCGTTGGCCAGCGGGAGCACGTATTGAGCGATGTCATCCACGGGGCACACCTACCATCTGAACAACCTCTTCTCCCCCACCCTCGACCCGATTGCGAGGATGGACGAAATCACGTAATAGAGCAGCGCCCCAAGGGTGAACACCTCGAACGTGCGCAAGGTGTTGGAGTTCACGCTGAGCAATGCGTTGGTGAGTTCTGGCAACGCAATCACCGACGCTACCGACGAAAACAGGAACAGCAGGATGAACTGGTTCGTCATCGCCGGAAAGACGCTGCGGATGCCTGGTATCAGCACCGCATACCTAAAGGTCTGAACCGGGCTCATTCCCAACGCGTGCGCGGCTTCGCGGAGACCGCTCTGCACCGACTCGAAGCCGGCCCTGAGGATCTCCGCGACGTACGCGCCGTTGTTAATCGTGAGAGCAATGATCGCCGACCACAGCGGGTCCAGATTGATCCCGAATTGCGTCAGCCCGAAGTAGATCAGGTAGAGAACCACCAGCAGAGGAACGTTTCGAACCACCTCGATATAGGCGGAACTGATCGTGCTCACTACCCGAGACTTGCCTGCTTTACCAAGGTAAGCGAACAACCCGAGCACGCTGCCGACAACGAAGCTCACCACACTGATATAGATGCTGATCCATAGCCCTCCAAGGATGACGGGGAGGTAAGGGATCAGATCCCCGGGGTACCACGACATTGCGCCGATTAGCCCTGGTAAGCCAGAACCGCGGGAAGGTCGGCGTGGAACCACTTCTGGTAGAGGGCTGCGTTATCGCCTGAGCTGTTCAGGTTACGAATGAAGTTGTTCAAGTAGTTCAACCAAAGCTGGTCACCTTGCTTGACTCCCATGGAGATCAACGCTGGATTGATCGGCTCGATGTCCAAGACCTGGAGCGATGAGTCCTTGGCCGCCTCCGCCCGCACCGTGGCAAAGCCTTCCATCACGGCGTCCACTTTTCCAGACTTCACGGCCTGAACAGCGTCCGCGATGGTGTCGAACCGCACGACCTTGGTGTCGGGGAAACGGTTGGTCATCAGGCTGTCGTTGGTGCTGCCCCGGGCTACCGACACGCTCTTTCCCTTCAGATCGTCGAGGCTCTTGATCGGGTTGTCCTTGCGGAAGAGCGGAAGGGCACCGGAGGCAACGTAGGGAATCGTGAAGTCCACTGCCTTGGCTCGCTCATTCGTGGCGGTAAAGGCGTCAATGTCGACGTCGACCCTGTTCGAGTCCAATACCGGCTTGCGGCTTGTACCGTCGGTGTTGACCATTTCCAACTTGACGCCCAGGGCGGTGGCCAGCTTCGCCGCGATGTCGGGTTCATACCCGACGAGCTTGCCGTCGGCCTGCTGCGAGCTGTACGGCGGATAGTCGGGCAGGACTCCGACTCGAAGCGTGCCGTTCTTGATGACGCGCTGAAGTTGGCTTTCTGCTGCGGGCTTGACGTCGGGGCTACCGGAGGTGCATCCGGTGAGCGCCACCATCGACGCCACCGCGATGAGGACGATGGAAGTTCTTATGTGCTTGTGAATCACTGTAATTTCCAATCTTTTCGAGTATGTGCGACCCTGCGCACCGAGGTGATGCATCCTTACATCCGCCACACTCGTTGATTGCGCACTCGGAGCGGTTGCTATTCTCACCGCTTTGTTGGGGACGCCCTATGATAAATGTAAACGGTTTCAATGACACTACTCTTTTTCTTCGGCGGGTCAATCTGATGACGACTATTCGACATGTGGCCGCGATCGCGGGGGTATCCATCGCCACCGCGTCGCGGGCCCTGAGCGACTCGCCTCTGGTGACCGAACCGACTAAACAACGGGTCATTCGCGCGGCAGCGGAACTTGATTACACGCCCAGTCGGGTTGCCCGAAGTCTGGTGACGGGCCTGACCGGCAACATCGGCGTTATCGTCCCCGATCTCACCAATCCGTTTCACTCGTGGTTCCTCGCCGGCCTCGAATCAAAGCTTGGCGCACACAAAATCGGGATCCTCATCGGCGACTCACGCGAAAGTCGTGAAAGCGAGTACGACCTGATGCGTCGGATGTCGACCCAGGTTGACGGACTGGTGCTGGCATCGAGCCGACTCACGGATGAGCAAATCGTCAGTGCCACCGCGAGACTGCCGGTGGTCTTGGCGAACCGGATGTTGCACGGCGCTGAAGCTCCACCGAGACTCAGCCAGATGGTTATCGATGTCGATCCGGGCTTCAGTGCGGCGGTTCACCATCTGCACACCCTCGGGCACTCAAGCCTGACGTACGTGGACGGCCCTTCGCAGTCCTGGTCGGGCGCACAAAAACGGTCGGTGCTGTCACGCACATGCCGGGAAGTAGGAATGGCGCTAACCATCGTGCAGACCGGATTGATCGGCTTCGAGGCCGGCCGGGAAGCCGGTCGCTCGATCGCCCGCGGAGCCGCAACCCAGGGCACAACCGCGGTCATGACATTCAACGACCAGGTGGCCCTCGGCGTGCTCTCCGCATTTCGCGACCTTGATGTCGCTGTGCCCGGGCGAATCAGCATTGTCGGCTGCGACGACTCCCTTCCCGACGGGTTGGCATGGCCCGCGCTGACCACCGTCGACGGCTCCGCGCAGAAACTGGGTGTACTCACCGCCGAGCGGATTCTCGACCCCACCGCGCATCAGCTGGGCAGCGTACCGACCTGGCTCACCGTGCGGCAGTCCACGGCGTCGCCTTCGGCGGCGTCGGCTCCTGAATAATGGAAGGGTGATCGCGAGCGACGAAACCCTGGACGGCTGGACGCGGACCTACTCCGGAAAGGTGCGGGACCTCTACTCGTCCGACGAGTATCCGGACCGCGTGCTCATGGTCGCCAGCGACCGGATCAGCGCGTTCGACCATCTGCTCGAACCCGGCATCCCCGGCAAGGGCGAGTTGCTCACCACGCTGAGCCTGTGGTGGTTCGACCAGCTCGAGCACATTCCGAACCACCTCGCGTCTGATGCAACGGTTCCGGATGCGGTGGCCGGGCGGGCGATGCTTGTGAAGACCCTGGACATGTACCCGATCGAGTGCGTGGTGCGCGGGTACGTCGCCGGCAGCGCGTGGGCCGAGTACCAGAACTCCGGAAGCATTTGCGCAGTGCCGCTGCCCGAGGGACTGGGATTCGGCGACCGTTTGCCCGAGCCGATCTTCACCCCGGCGTTCAAGGCGCCGCTGGGCCAGCACGACGAGAACATCAGCTTCGAGCGCACCGAGGAACTGGTGGGACCGGTCGCCTCGGAGCTTCGCGACCTATCCCTGGAGGCGTACACGCGGGCGGCAGCGATCGCGCGGGAACGAGGCATCCTGCTCGCCGATACGAAGTTCGAGTTCGGCGCCCACCGCGTCACCGGAACCACCACACTCGCCGATGAGGTGCTCACCTCCGACTCGTCGCGCTACTGGGACGCCGAGGATTGGGCAGCCGGCCGCCGCTCGCAGAGCTTTGACAAACAGATTGTTCGCAACTGGCTGGCGGACCACTGGGATAAAACCGGCACACCGCCGCGGCTTCCCCGGCACATCGTGGACCAGACCGCCGCACGCTACCGTGAACTCATCGAGCGCCTGACACGCTGACTTGCACCTTGTTGTTGTTCCCAGACCCCGGGAACAACAACTATGCGCAAGTGAAGTTGGAATAGGCACCCGCAGTGCAGCGTTGGACGCGGCAAGAGAAAGGGCTTCCATGAACCAGGACCTCCTTGCCGCCGACACCGCCATGGGCCCGGTGACCCTGCTGGTGGATGACCTTGACTGCCAGACCCGGTACTACCGGGATGCCGTGCAACTGAACGTGCTGAGCGCCGACGGCGCCACCGTCACCCTGGGCCGCGGCACCGCCCCGATCGTCATCCTGCAGCACTCGCCGGGACTGGCGCACCGGGGTCCGCACGATGCCGGGCTGTTTCACACCGCCATCGTCTTCGAGTCGCAGGCGAGCCTCGCCGCCGCGATCTACTCGGTCGCCAGGTACGCACCAGGCACCTTCACCGGCAGCGCCGACCATCTGGTCAGCCAGGCGTTCTACTTCACCGACCCCGAGGGCAACGGCATCGAACTGTACTGGGACCGCGACCGCAGCAGTTGGAGTTGGACGCACGGCCAGGTGGAGATGGACACGCTGTACCTGGACCCGAACGAATTCCTCCGCGAGCACCTCACCGAGGCGGCGACGGCGCAGCCCAATTTCGGAGCCGCATCCGTCGGCCACGTACACCTGCAGGTAGGCGACATCGCCTCGGCGCGCGAGTTCTACGTGAATCGACTCGGTTTCGATGCGACGGCGTCGCTGGGCACGTCGGCCCTGTTTGTCAGCGCGGGCGGCTACCACCACCACATGGCGATGAACACCTGGAACAGCGCCGGTGCCGGTCGGCGTGCCCCGTCGCTCGGACTCGGCCGGGTCGACATCGTCGTTCCAGGCGCCGACGACCTCGGCGCGTTGGACGAACGGATGGCACACTACGGCGTGCAGACCCGGCACGACGGCCGCACCCTCAGCTTCGAGGACCCCTGGGCCAACGCCATCCGGGTCGCCGCCGAGGCTCCGACCGCCGCCTAGATCGGACCTGCCCCGACAGCGGAAGCGGTCCACAGACTCGCCGCACCCGTCGGCAGCATCCCGCGGCCCTAACTTCCGGCGCGCGGAGCCGGTTGCGGGAGCGTCGAGCGTGCCTGGCCCTCGGCCTCCTCATCCCACCCGGTGCGGGTCGGACGCACGAAGAACAGGCAGGCGAGCGCGCCGACGGTGATCACCGCGGCGGGCAGCAGCAAGGACTGCCCCATCGCCGCGGCAAACCCGGAATGCAGGGCCGACGGCAACGCGCCCTGCCCCCCGGTTTGCGCCTCCGAGACCCCGGGAAGTTCGGCGGAGATCCGCGCCTGCATCAGCACCGCGATTCCGGCGCTGCCGAGCACGGACCCAATCTGGCGGGTGGTGTTGTACACGCCCGAGCCGGCGCCGGCCAGCCACGGCGGCAGGTTCCGCGTTGCCGTCGTCGACAGCGGCGACCACATCCCGGCGTTCGCCAGCCCCAGCATCGCGATCGGAAACAGCAAGTGCCAGATCGGTACATCCGGAGTCATCATCGCACTCAGCCAGTAGAGTCCGCCGGCCAGGCACAGCATGCTCGGCGCGGCGACATAGCGCGGATGCACGTAGTCGGTGAGCTTGCCGATCACCGGGGAGAGCGCGCCGTTGATCACAGCCATCGGCACCAGCAACAGAGCCGCCTCGGTGGGCGTGAGCCCGCGCACGATCTGCACGTACAACATGATCGGCAGCGACAGGCTGGTGATCGCGAAGCCGACGGCGGTGATGCCGAAGTTGGCCAGGGAGAAGTTCCAGTCCCGGAACAGCTTCAGGGGAAGCAGCGGCTCGCCCTTCTTGTTGACCGCCTGCCACACGGCAAAAGCGACCAGCACCACGATGCCGGTAATGATCAGGCTCCCCACCGATATCGGCCCGACGATGGTGCCCCAGTTGTAGGTCTGGCCTTCCTGGATGCCGAACACGAGACAGAACAGGCCGATGGCGCTGAGAACGACTCCCACGATGTCGAAGCGGTGCGGATGCGTCTGCAGCGCAGGCACGTATTTCACGGCGATCACAAACGCGACGACGCCGATCGGCACGTTGATGAAGAAGATCCATTCCCAGCCGAGCGAGTCGACCAGCACGCCGCCCAGGATCGGGCCGACCAGGCTGGCGACCCCGGCGACTCCGCCCCAGAGACCCATCGCCGCCCCGCGTCGATCCGGTGGGAAGATCCGGGTGATCACCGCCATGGTCTGCGGGGTCATGAGGGAAGCGCCAAGCCCCTGCACCGCACGCGCCATGATGAGCATCGTGATGTCCCCGGAGAATCCCGACCACGCCGACGCCAGGGTGAACACCACCAGGCCCGCCAGGTACAGATTCTTCGGCCCGAATCGGTCGCCGAGGCGCCCGGTGATCAGCAGCGGCACGGCGTACGCGAGCAGGTACGCACTGGTCACCCAAACGACGCTGTTGATGTCGGTGCGTAGGCCGATCATGACCGCCGGTGTGGCTACGAACACAATCGTGGTGTCGACCATGATCATGAAGAAGCCGAGCACGAGAGCCCACAGTGCAGGCCACGGCTTGCCGATGGTTTCCATGATGGTGTCCTCGATCGTTCCGGCGCAGAACGCGCTTGGTCTATTCTGCGACGTGCCGGCGACATCCGCCTCAGATTGCAAAGGTTGGGCTCGGCTAGAATCGGGTCATCCACCCGCAGGCGTTCTCCTTGGAGTCATCCGTGCCCACAATTGTCGTCGAGGTCATGCCCAAAGCCGAACTGCTCGACCCGCAGGGCAAGGCGGTCGCCGGCGCACTGGCGCGGTTGGGCAACACCCGATTCACCGACGTGCGGATCGGCAAGCGCTTCGAGATCGAGCTCGACGGCCCGGCCAACGAGGCGGCGCTCGCCGAGGCCCGGGAGCTGGCGGAGACACTCTTCTCCAACGCCGTGATCGAGGATGTCGTTGGGGTGCGGTTCAAGTCCGTCGAGATCGCGTCCAGCTCTGCCGAGGTGGCCGGAGAGACCCACTGATGCGCATCGGCGTGATCACGTTCCCCGGCTCGCTCGACGACCGGGACGCGCAGCGCGCCATCCGGCACGCCGGTGCGCAGCCGGTGGCGCTGTGGCACGGCGACCACGACCTGCACGGCGTGGATGCGATCGTGCTGCCCGGCGGGTTCAGCTACGGCGACTATCTGCGCTGCGGCGCGATCGCCAGCCGCTCCCCCATCATGAGCGAGGTCATCGACGCTGCGAACACCGGGATGCCGGTGCTCGGCATCTGCAACGGATTCCAGATGCTCACCGAGGCGCACCTGCTGCCCGGCGGACTGATTCGCAACGACCTCGGCGCGTTCGTGTGTCGCGACCAGCGCCTGCGGGTGGAGAACACTTCGACCGCGTGGACGTCCGGTTTCGCTCCAGACGCCGAAATCATCGTGCCGTTGAAAAACGGCGAGGGCGCGTTCATCGCCTCAGCGGAGACAATCGAACGGATCGAGGGCGAGGGGCGGGTCGCGTTCCGCTACCTCGGCGTGAACCCGAACGGTTCGGTCAACGACATCGCCGGGGTCTGCAACGCGCGCGGCAACGTGGTCGGCCTCATGCCGCATCCGGAACACGCGACCGAAGAGGGCTTCGGCCCTGACACACCCGCCGCGATGCGCAACGGCACCGACGGCCTGACGTTCTTCACCTCGGTGATCGAGGCTGCGCTGGTCCGTTAGCCCGGCTGGGTTCGGATGTTGAGGCTGATGTAATCCTCAAGTGCGTCTTGCGACAATAGGGCCGTGACCGTTACCGCTGCCCCCGTAATCTCTCGCGTGCCACCGCGCATGTTTTACCGCATTGTCGCGAACGCCGAAGCGGTGACCTGGACGCTGCTCATCGCCGGCATGCTGCTGAAGTACGCAGCGGATGCCGGCGGGCTGCCCGTGCTGATCGCCGGCTCAATCCATGGTTTCGTCTTCATCACGTACGCACTCACCGCAGTGCTCGTGGGCGTCAACCAGCGCTGGAGTGTGAGGCAGATCGTCGCGGCAGTCGCCACGGCGATCGTCCCGTACGCGACCATCCCCTTCGACCGCCGTCTGGACCGCCGCGGCCTGCTCGATGGCGACTGGCGGCACACGGCCACCGACGATCCGCGCGATGCCACCTGGGTGAGCCGTCTGCTGCGCTGGATGCTGACTCACCCGGCAATGCTCGCCACCGGGTTCCTGGTCGGCATCGTCGTGATCATGACGACCCTGCTGGTCATCGGTCCGCCCGGCGGGTGGAAGTAGCAGCGGGTTTCGATACGCCGGCCTCGCAAGCTCGGTCGGCTACTCAACCCACGGAGGCCCAGCGGGTTGAGTGCGAGCGCCAGCGAGCGTATCGAAACCCCAGCCCCTAGGCGGTAGGAACCTCCAGCTGGCGCAGCGCGTTCTCCAACGCCACCCAGCCGAGCATCGCGCACTTCACCCGCGCGACGTACTTCGATGCGCCGGCCAGCGCGACCGCATCGCCGAGCAGCTCCGGGTCGCCTTCGATGCTGCCGCGGGAACGCATCATGTCGCGGAACGCGTCGATCCGCGTGCGCAATTCGGCGGCGGTCAGGCCGTGGGCGAGGTCGTACAGCATCGACGCGGACGCCTGCGAGATTGCGCAGCCGTCGCCGTTCCAGCTGAGCGACTGCACCGACTGGCCGTCGGCATCCAGGTGCACGCGCACGGTCAGTTCGTCGCCGCAGCTGGTGTTGATCTCGTGGGCGGATGCCGCGGCCGGCTGCGGCTCGCTCTCTCCGTGGCGCTGCCGGGAGTGGTCCAGGATGAGGTCCTGGTACAGCGCGCCGAGGCCGCTCATTTGTCGGCTCCGAAAAACGCGCGCACGCCGCGCACCCCCTCGAGGAAGCGGCCGATCTCCTCCTGCGTGGTGTACAGCGCGCAACTGGCGCGGGTAGTCGCGGCGATGCCGAACCGGCGGTGCAACGGCTGCGCGCAGTGGTGTCCGACGCGCACGGCGATGCCGAGTTCGTCCAGGTACTGGCCAACATCGTGCGAGTGCACCCCGTCGACGACGAAGCTGGCCAATCCGACCCGGCGGGCATCCGTCGGCCCGATCAGACGGACGCCGGGAATCGACGCCAAACCGTCCACCAGGGCGCGGCCCAACTGAGCCTCGCGCGCCTCGATCCGATCCATCCCGACCGCGCGCAGGTAGTCGACGGCGGCGGACAGGCCGATCACCTGGGCGATCCGCTGCGTGCCGGCCTCGAAACGCTGCGGCGGCGGCAGATATCCGGCGGTCTCCATCGTCACGGTCGTGATCATCGACCCGCCGGTGAGGAACGGCGGCAACGCCTCGAGCAGTTCGCGCCGGCCGTATAGGGCCCCGATGCCGAGCGGGCCGAGCATCTTGTGGCCGGAGAACGCGGCGAAGTCGACGCCGAGCGCCTTCACGTCCACCGGCAGGTGTGGCACCGACTGCACGGCGTCGAGCACGGTGATGGCGCCGACCGACCGCGCGAGCGCGACGAGTTCGGCCACCGGGTTCACCGCGCCCAGCACGTTGGAGACATGGGAGAAGGCCAGGATGCGGGTGCGCGGACCGATCACGGTGGCGGCGGCCTCCATCGGCAGTGTGCCGTCGTCGGCGAGCGGGATGTAGCGCAGCGTGGCACCGGTGCGTGCGGCCAGGCCCTGCCACGGGACGAGGTTCGCGTGGTGCTCCATCTCGGTGACGACGATCTCGTCGCCGGCGGCCAGCCGCACCCGGGAATCCGCCGTGGGGTCGAGGCTCGCGTTGGACATCGAATAGGCGATGAGGTTGAGCGCCTCGGTGGCGTTGGAGGTCCACACCAGCTCGTCCGGCTCCGCCCCGACGAACGCGGCGACGTTGGCTCGCGCGTCTTCGAACAGCTCGGTGGCAGTGACGGCCAGGGTGTGGGCACCGCGGTGCACGGCCGCGTTGGCGTGCTCGTAGAAGCCTCGTTCGGCATCCAAGACCAACGTGGGCTTCTGGGAGGTCGCGGAGGAGTCGAGGTAGGCCAGCGGATGCCCGTTCACGTCCTGATGCAGGGCCGGGAAGTCGCGACGCAGCGCAACCACCTCCGCGGCGGTCAACGCGGTCGAGCCTTTCGCCGGTGAGGCATCCTTTACTGGCACGACTTCAATCACAGGCACACCTTCAGATTACGCCGGTCGCCCTGCCAGTGGGGTCGACGGCGGGCAAGACGCCGCGGGCGGCGCCGGTAGAATCGAGGCATCCGGCACGCCCTCGATTCAGGAGCCAAGTCCCGTGAGCACCCCCACCTCCGTAGTACCTGTCGTCGACTCCGTGGCCAATGCGATCGCCACACCAGACCGGGAGCAGCCGTACGCCGCACTCGGGCTCAAGTCCGACGAGTACGCGCGCATCCGGGAAATTCTGGGGCGGCGACCGACCAGCGGCGAGCTGGCGATGTACTCGGTGATGTGGAGCGAGCACTGCTCTTATAAGTCCAGCAAGAACTACCTGCGGCAGTTCGGCGCCAAGGTGTCCCCGGCCATGAAGAAGAACCTGATGGTGGGCATCGGCGAGAACGCCGGTGTCGTGGACATCGGCGGCGGCTGGGCGGTGACCTTCAAGGTCGAGTCCCACAATCATCCGTCGTTCATCGAACCGTTCCAGGGGGCGGCGACCGGGGTCGGCGGCATCGTGCGCGACATCATCGCGATGGGCGCCCGGCCGGTCGCGGTGATGGACCAGTTGCGGTTCGGACGCGTGGACCATCCGGACACCGCGCGCGTGGTGAACGGGGTCGTGTCCGGCATCAGTTTCTACGGCAACTGCCTGGGGCTGCCGAACATCGGCGGGGAGACCTACTTCGACGCGGTGTACCAGGACAACCCGCTGGTCAACGCGCTCGCCGTCGGCGTGCTGCGGCATGAGGACCTGCACCTGGCCACCGCGCGCGGTGCGGGCAACAAGGTGGTGCTGTTCGGGGCGCGCACCGGAGGCGACGGCATCGGCGGCGCCTCCATTCTGGCCTCGGACACGTTCTCCGCAGGCCCTTCGACAGGCTCAGGGCGAGCGGCCCTTCCCACGAAGCGCCCGGCGGTGCAGGTGGGCGACCCGTTCGCCGAGAAGGTGCTCATCGAGTGCTGTCTCGAGCTGTTCGCCGGTGATCTGGTGGAGGGCATCCAGGATCTCGGTGCCGCCGGCATCAGCTGTGCCACGTCGGAGCTGGCGGCGGGCGGCGATGGCGGCATGCAGATCGAGCTCGACCAGGTGCTGCTGCGCGACCCGAGCCTGACCGCCGAGGAAATCCTGATGAGCGAGAGTCAGGAGCGGATGATGGCAGTCGTCACGCCCGAGAAACTCGCCGGATTCCTGGCGGTCACCGCCAAGTGGGATGTCGAGACGAGCGTGCTGGGCGAGGTCACCGACACCGGCCGGCTCATCATCAATTGGCGCGGTGAGCAGATCGTCAACGTCGAGCCGCGCACCGTCGCGATCGACGGCCCCGTGTACGACCGGCCCGTCGCCTACCCGACCTGGATCGACGCGCTGCAGGCGGATTCCACCTCCCGACTGGCCCGGGCTACCGCGCCGGCCGAGTTGCGTGCCCAGTTCCTCACGCTGCTCGGCAGCCCGAACCTGGCGTCCAAGGACTGGATCACCGGCCAGTACGACCGGTACGTGGGTGGCAACACCGCGCTCAGCTACCCGGACGACGGCGGCATGGTGCGGGTGGACGAGGAATCCGGACTCGGCTTCGCGCTGGCCGCGGACGCCAACGGCCGCTATGCCCAACTCGACCCATACCGGGGCGCGCAGCTCGCCCTCGCGGAGGCGTACCGCAACGTCGCGGTGACCGGAGCCGTTCCGGTCGCGGTGAGCGACTGCCTCAACTTCGGCTCTCCGGAGAACCCCGAGGTGATGTGGCAGTTCTCCCAAGCGGTCGCCGGGCTGTCCGACGGCTGCCTGGAGCTGGAAATCCCGGTCACCGGTGGCAACGTGTCCTTCTACAACCAGACCGGTGACATCCCGATCCACCCGACTCCGGTCGCCGCGGTGCTCGGCGTCATCCAGGACGTCGCCGCGCGCATTCCGTCCGGCTGGCAGGACGAGGGCAACAACATCTATCTGCTAGGAATCACGCGGGACGAGTTGGACGGCTCCGCATGGGCCGATGTGATCCACGACCACTTGGGCGGGCATCCGCCGCTCGTCGATCTGGCCGGCGAGGCCCGCCTGGCCGGCCTCGTCGCCGCCGGTGGGGCGCAGGGCCTGATCGCCTCCGCGCACGACCTGTCGGATGGCGGGCTGGCGCAGGCGCTGGCCGAAGCGGTGCTGCGCTTCGGGGTCGGGGCACGGGTCTGGCTCACCGAGATCATGGAGCGCGACGGCGTGGATGCGACCGCGGCGCTGTTCAGCGAGTCGAGCGGCCGTGTGATCGTGAGTGTGCCGCGCGAGGACGACGTGAGGTTCAAGGGCCTGTGCGAGGGCCGCGGTTACCCGGTGCTGCGCATCGGGGTCACCGACGGCGGTGTTCTCGACCGGAGTGACGGTGCATCCGGTGCCGCGCTCGAGGTGCAGGACCTCTTCACGGTCGGTGTGGACGAGTTGCGCACCGTGCACGGCGGCACGCTCCCGGAGCGCTTCGGCGTCCGGGTGCCGAAGTAAGCGAGCACTCGCACCGCCGCAGGATCCGATTCCCAGGAAGCACATAGCTTCCGCTTTCGCCGCGCATAGGTTCCGCTGCCACCGTGAGCCCATGACGAAGAAATCCCGCCTGCTCACCAACGTCTCGTTGGGCGTGGTGGCCATCGTTGCGCTGGTCGGCGGCTATTTCCTCGTCGTCCCGGGCACCTCCGCCTCCACGGATGCCACCCAACTCACGGCGACCGTGCAGAAGGGTGTCGTCTCCACCACCGTGACAGCCACCGGCTCGATCGCCCCCGCCCGCACGGCAGTGGCCGACTTCACCGTGCCTGGCACCATCGCCACTGTTGACGTCGCCGTCGGTCAGACCGTCACCGCCGGCCAGCAACTGGGCACGCTGGATGCCACCACACTGAAGCGGGCATTGGCCACCGCTGACACGGTGTTGGCGGATGCGAAGACCACTCTGGCCAACACCGAGCAGGACCTGGCCGCCGCAACCACCGCCCCCGCCGGTCCATCGGGCGCAATCGGGTCAGGTGCGCCGTCGCTGACCAACGCGAAGTCGGCGGTGCGCTCCGCCCAGGAACGGGTGAACGACGCCCAAGATACCGTCGACACGGCCACCGCCGATCTCACCGCAGCCACCTTGACCGCGCCGATCGGCGGGCTGGTGATCGCGGTCGGCGGCACCGTGGGGGCCACGACCGGCTCGGGTGGCGCATCCGCCGGCGGTGGTTCCAACGCCGGATTCGCCAGCATCGCCGATGTGTCCACGCTGACCGTCACCGCAAATATCGTCGAGGCGGACATCGCCTCGGTCACCGTCGGGCAGAAGGCCCAGCTCTCCTTCCCCGCGCTGCCCTCGGTGACGACCGCGGCCACCGTGAGCGCCATTTCGCCCACCGCGACCTCCAGCAATTCGATCGTCAGCTACGCCACCACCATCACCCTCGATACGATTCCCGCAGGGCTCAGGCTCGGACAAACCGCCGCCGTGTCCATCACCACTAAGAGTTCCGCGGCGGATGCCCTCTATGTTCCGGCGGCGGCGATCATCACCGCCAGCGATGGCACCTCGACCGTCAAGGTGGTCAAAAACGGAAAGACCTCGTCCGTCATCGTGGTCACCGGCATGGTGGGCGACAAGGGCACCGAGATCACTTCGGGACTAGACGCCGGAGAAACGATCGTGCTGGGCCGCGCCGCGTCCGCTACCGCCGGAACCGGCACGACCCGCAGCAACCAAGCTCGTGGCGGCTTCTCCGGACGGTTCGACTCCGGCAACCCCTTCAACAGTGGAACGGCCGGTGGCGGTCGATGAACGGTGAGCAGACCGCGGCGATCCAACTCATGGACGTCCATCAACGCTACGGGACCGGTGACGGCACCGTTCATGCGCTTCGCGGCATAAACCTGACCGTGGCTGCCGGGGAGTACCTGGCCATCATCGGCCCGTCCGGCTCAGGGAAGTCGACGCTGATGAACCTGCTCGGTTGTCTCGACATCGCCTCCCAGGGCAAATATTCCCTCACAGGCATGGATGTGGAGACACTGACGGAAAACGAGTTGGCCGTTGTGCGTAACCGCCAGGTCGGGTTCATCTTTCAATCATTCAATCTCATCCCCAGGATGTCCGCATTGGCCAACGTGGAGTTGCCGCTGATTTACGGCAAGGTGCCCAGGGCGCAGCGGCAGGAGCGGGCGGCAGCGGCACTCGAGCGGGTCGGCCTGGCCGCACGGCTGCATCATCGCCCCGCGGAGCTCTCCGGTGGGCAGCAGCAACGGGTGGCCATCGCTCGAGCCCTGGTGACCAACCCGACGATGCTGCTGGCGGATGAACCCACGGGCAACCTCGACAGCGCCTCCACCGAAGAGATCCTGGGCATCCTGGACGAGTTGGCTGACCACGGCCGCACCATCGTCATCATCACCCACGAGGAGGCTGTGGCCCGGCGGGCGCACCGCGTCCTCGAGCTTCGCGACGGCCTCGTCGCCGCCGACCGGCGCCGCCGGACCAGGGCGTCGATGGCAGTATCGACCGCCGCCGAGACGGGATCCGGGTCGTGAGCTTTTTCGAGGTTCTGCGCGCCGCGGCCTTCGGTGTGCTGTCCAACAAGCTCCGCTCCGCCCTCACGATGCTAGGCGTCATGATCGGCGTCGCATCGGTAATCCTGCTGTTAGCCGTCGGCAACGGGTCGGCGCAGCAGGTGAACGACGCGATCACCAGCCTCGGTACCAATACCCTGACCGTGCGCAGTTCGGGATTCACCCGCGGTTTCGGTGGTGGCAACGCGTCGGGCACCACCACCACCGCGGGGACTTCGCAAAAAACGATCACAATGCGGGTGGCCCAGGATCTGGCGTCGAGCGGCCTCGGCCACGTCGCCACCGTGGTGCCTCAATCCCAGGCGGATCTCACCGTGTCGTCACCGGCCGGCTCCCAGACGGGCATCCCGGTCATCGGCACCACCCAGGACTACTTCGCGGTGACCACGGCGAAGGTGGCGTCGGGCCCGGGGTTCACCACCGCCGACGTCAGCACAGCAGCCAAGAAGGCGGTGATCGGTCAGGGTCTTGCGGCAAGCCTGTTCCCGTCCAGCTCAGCACTTGGGCAGACGATCACCCTGGGCGGCACCACCTTCACGGTGACCGGCATCCTCGCCGAGCAGGGAGCATCCGCACTCGAAGACTCCAATTCGATCGTGATCGCGCCAATCACTCGCATCCAGCGGTCCTTCACCGGCTTCGACGCGGTGAGCACGATCACCGTCGCAGCGACCAGCGCGGATGCCGTGCCCGCCGCGCAGGGTGAGCTTGAGGTCATGCTCAATCAACTGCTCGGCATCAGCAATCCCAGCGCGGAAACCTACACGATCACCAACCAGAGCTCGTTGCTGGCCACCCGGGCGGCCAGCGCGGCCAGTTTCACGGTGCTGCTGGGCGCGGTCGCCGCGATCAGTCTGCTGGTCGGCGGGATCGGCGTCACCAACGTCATGCTCGTCGCCGTGACGGAGCGCACCAGAGAGATCGGAATCCGCAAGGCCCTCGGGGCGTCGCGCGCCAGCATCCTGGGCCAGTTCCTCACCGAGGCGGCCACACTAACACTGATCGGCGGTATTTTCGGCGTCGCCGTGGCGCTGGCCGCCGCCCAGATCCCGATCAACGGTACCCAGCCGGCGGTACTCGGCTTCTCGATTCCGCTGGCGCTGGGCGTCTCGGTGGCGATCGGCGTGTTCTTCGGGGTCTACCCGGCCGCCGCCGCCGCCAGATTGCGTCCCATCCAGGCCCTCCGCGCGGACTGACCGAGACCAGCACACCCGACTCCCCCCAGGCCCCGCCCACACGATCACAGTGCCCACACGATCACAGTAAGGAATGCAATGTCCACCGTCGAGCCGAACAACGATCCTGACGCGGTGCATGCCGGCTCCGAGCAGCCGTTCACGACCGCCAACTCACCGCAGCGACCCTCGAAGCGGAAGGCGTGGATCACCCCGACGCTCGGTGCCGTCGCCGCCCTCGCAATCGGGCTCGTCGGGGGAATCCTGATCGGGCAGAACACCGCGACCCCGGCACGCGCTTTCGGCGCCCGCCCGGCACAAGGCAACTTCCGGGGCGGCCCGGTTTCCGCGAATTTCACCGCAGGCACGGTCGTCTCGGTGAAAGACGGCACCCTCGTCGTGAAGACGCGCGACGGTAGCGAGAAGACCGTGGCCACCACCCCCAGCACCACGGTCACGACCACCTCTGACGCCAGCCTGGGCGACCTCGCCACCGGTGACGCCGTCACGGTGATCGGCCGGGCCGGCGACGACGGCACGATCGACGCCACTGCCATCGCCGAGGGGCAATCCGGAGTCCGGTTCGGCGGACGCCCCGGCGCAGCCACGCCGTCCCGCTAGCCGACCGGGCACATCCGCCCGGATGCGAAACCTAGTCGGCGGTGCCGCTGTTAGCGATACGCACGTGGTGGTGGATGACCTCCGCGACGATGAAATTGAGAAACTTCTCGGCGAACGCCGGGTCCAAGTGCGACTCCTCGGCAAGGGCACGGAGGCGGGCGATCTGCACCTTCTCGCGCGCGGGATCCGACGGCGGGAGGCCGGTTCGCGCCTTGAGCCGCCCAACCGCCTGGGTGCACTTGAATCGCTCGGCGAGCAGGTGCACGAGCGCGGCGTCGATGTTGTCGATGCTCTGGCGGATGTTCGTCAGTTCGGCGAGGACATCCTCGTCCGCACCCTCGAGTGGGTTCGTGTTGACTGGCATGATTCGACTTTAGTTGGAGGTGTCCCGGCCTCGCTCGGCCGGTGGCACATCCGCGGTGCCCTGCGGCACGAAAACCGAGTTCCTAACCGGCAACCGAGCGATACAGCACCGGCCTTCCCGCGTTCTGCTCGATGCGCCTCTCCAGCCTGCCGCGGACATCCGGCCAGTCTTCGGCCAGGATGGAGAACACGGCGGTGTCGCGCCAGGTGCCGTCTTGGCGAGGCTGGTCGCGACGCACGACGCCCTCGAAGATGGCGCCGAGCTTGGCGATCGCGGCCCGCGATCGGGCGTTG
Source organism: Parafrigoribacterium mesophilum (assembly GCF_039652555.1). NCBI lineage: Bacteria > Bacillati > Actinomycetota > Actinomycetes > Micrococcales > Microbacteriaceae > Parafrigoribacterium > Parafrigoribacterium mesophilum. The sequence goes on along the minus strand of NZ_JBDJAF010000001.1, from coordinate 1,905,273 downwards.
AGCGCATCCGTCTGGATCTTCACCCGTCCGAAGCCGTGATCGAAGGCGAGGCCGAGCAGCAGCAGTTTCGCCTCGGGATTGACCACGGTGGACCACACGCGGGGGTCGTACGCCGTCCAACCGAGGTGTGCCGATTCGCGCCGAAGGTCGAAGTCGCTCAGCGTGGTGGTGCCGGCCACTGCGCCGTCGTGCGGGCCGCCGATGAGCACGACCGCATAGGGGTTGCCGCGCTCCCACTCCATGTGCTCGAGCGCCCACGCCACGAACTCCGCTTGCGACGCGGGAGCAGCACTGAGGCCGCCGCCGTAGCCGTACTCGAAGACGTCCTTGTGACCGATCGCCTCGTACAGGTCGGGGAGATGCTCGTGCTTGAGCGGTTCCAGGCGCAGGAAGCGGCCGACGAGCGTGGTATGGGCAGGACGGGTCGCGGTCACCGTCCCATCCTCCCACCAAGCGCGCCTGCGCCGGCAGAAAAATCTTGCGCCGTGACGTCGTAGCGAAATGAGATGCGACGCGACCGACAGCCGAGCTAGCCGATCAGGTCGTGCCGCACCACGATCTCGTCCCGGCCGGGGCCGACGCCGATCGCGGAGATGCGGGAACCACTCATCGATTCGACGGCGAGCACGTAATCCTGCGCGGCTTGCGGCAGGTCCGAGAACGTGCGGGCGGCGGTGATGTCCTCTGACCAGCCCGGGAACTCCTCATACACGGGCACCGCGTGGTGGAAGTCGCTCTGCGAGACGGGCACCTCGTCCACTCGCACCCCGTCCACCTCGTAGGCGACGCACACCGGGATCCGCTCGAGGCCGGTGAGCACATCCAGCTTGGTCAGCACGAAGTCGGTGATCCCGTTCACGCGCGCCGCGTACCTGGCGATCGGCGCGTCGTACCAGCCGCAGCGCCGCGGCCGGCCTGTGGTGGTGCCGAACTCGAACCCGTGCTCGCGCAGGAACTCGCCGGACTCATCGAGCAGCTCGGTCGGGAACGGTCCAGCCCCGACCCGCGTGGTGTACGCCTTGACGATGCCGATCACGCGCTCGAACCGGGTCGGCGCCACACCCGATCCGGTCGCCGCGCCGCCGGCGGTCGCGTTCGAGGAGGTGACGAACGGGTAGGTGCCGTGGTCGACATCCAGCATCGTCGCCTGGCCGGCCTCGAACAGCACCGTCTTGCCGGCATCCAGTGCGCGACTGAGTACGAGCGAGGTGTCGGCGACCATCGGCCGCAGCCGCTCGACGTAGGCGAGCAGGTCGTTCACGATCTCGTCGACGGTGATGGCGCGCCGGTTGTAGATCTTGACCAGCAGGTGGTTCTTCTGGTTCAGCGCGCCCTCGACCTTCTGGCGGAGGATGTTCTCGTCGAACAGGTCCTGGATGCGGATGCCCACCCGGTTGATCTTGTCGGCGTAGGTCGGGCCGATGCCGCGGCCGGTGGTACCGATCTGCCGCTTGCCGAGGAAGCGCTCGGTGACCTTGTCCATCGTGCGGTGGTACGCGGTGATGACGTGGGCGTTGGCGCTGATCAGCAGCTTGGACACGTCCACGCCGCGGGCGGAGATCGCGTCGATCTCCTCGAACAGCACGTCGATGTCCACCACGACGCCGTTGGCGATCACCGGGACCACCCCGGGGGTCAGGATGCCGGAGGGCAGCAGGTGCAGCGCGTACTTCTCCTCGCCGATCACCACCGTGTGGCCGGCGTTGTTGCCGCCGTTGAACTTCACGACGTAGTCGACCCGGTCGCCGAGCAGGTCGGTGGCCTTGCCCTTGCCTTCGTCGCCCCATTGGGCGCCTACGAGAACGATTGCTGGCATGGACGATCCCTTCGAATCAGTGGGGGATTACGCCCCATCCTATCGTGAGGGCAGATCGCGGATGCTGGGCGACGGCACGCGAACCAGCGTCACTTGCGCCAAAGTGTTGTTCCCAAGGCCCACGAAGGAGCACACGGCGCAAGTCAGCACCGACGGCTAGAGGCGTGCTGGGTGATCCACACGTGCATGGCCACCGCGGCGGCGGCCGAAGCGTTGATCGAGCGGGTCGAGCCGAACTGGCTGATCTCGACCACGGCATCCGCCGCCGCGATCGCTTCCGGCGACACCCCGGGGCCCTCCTGGCCGAACAAGAGGATGCAGCGCTCGGGGAAGGCGAACGTCTCGATGAGCACCGAGCCGGGCACGTTGTCGATGGCGATGATGGGCAGATCGTGCTCGGCCGCCCAGTACACGAGGGCGGCGACATCCGGATGGTGCAGCACATGCTGGTAGCGGTCGGTGACCATGGCCCCGCGCTTGTTCCAGCGGCGCCGGCCGACGATGTGCACGGTGTCGGCCGCGAACGCGTTGGCGGTGCGCACGATGGAGCCGATGTTCATGTCGTGCTGCCAGTTCTCGATGGCGACGTGGAACGGATGCCGGTGCTGATCGATGTCCGCCACGATCGCCTCCATCCGCCAGTAGCGGTACCGGTCGATGACGTTGCGGGAGTCGCCGTGCTTGAGCAGCTCCGGGTCGTAGATCTCGTCGGTCGGCAGCTCGCCGCGCCAGGGACCGACGCCGTGGGTGGTCAGTTCGACGGACGGGTTCGGGGGCAGCTCGGGCACGGTGTCCAGGGTACCCGGCCGCATCCTGTCGGATGCCCCGCGGCTCAGCCGCCGATCGCGCGCAGGATGACCACGACGGCAACCGTGCTCACTGCCGCGGAGCAGAGCACCGTGCCTGCGAGTCCCAGCAGGTTGAAGCCGGGATCGCGGATCAGGCAGACGATTCCGACCACCAGCCCTGCCACCGCGACCAGCCCGGCCGGGATCACCCCGTAGGGCACGAATACCACCGCGAGCGCGACCACGGCACAGCACACGCTGACGACGGCGAGCCCCTTCAGGCGCGCGGTGGCCGCCCGCACTTCGGAAGCGACGACTTCCGCAGGTTCAGTGTTCATCACCCTCCCATCATGGCGGCTTCCGGCACTGTCGCGCGCGCCGACTTTCGCCGCCGCACCCCGCCCCGCCCGTCCCCCCACCCCGTTTCAAGGAAAAACCGTACTTCCCGGGCCGTTCCACCGACATCCGGGGGCCATCGTGACAGTTTTTCCTTGAAACGGGTTCCGACAGGCGGCAGGGGCGCTCGATACGATGGCCGGATGAGAGACCGCCGCGACATCGAATGCTGGCTCACCGACATGGACGGCGTGCTCGTGCACGAGAACCGGCCGCTGCCCGGCTCGGCCGAACTCATCGCGCAGTGGCAGGGCAACGGCACCCGGTTCCTCGTGCTCACCAACAATTCGATCTACACGCCGCGGGATCTGAGCGCCCGGTTGCGCGCATCCGGCCTGGATGTCCCCGAGGAGTCGATCTGGACGTCCGCGCTGGCCACGGCGGCCTTCTTGAAGTCGCAGTCCCCCGGCGGCAGCGCGTTCGTGATCGGTGAGGCCGGCATCACCACGGCCCTGCACGAGGCCGGCTTCATCATGACCGAGAACGACCCGGACTACGTGGTCGTCGGCGAGACCCGCACCTACTCGTTCGAGGCAATCACCCGCGCCATCCGTCTGATCGGCTCCGGCGCCCGCTTCATCATCACCAACCCGGATGCCACGGGGCCAAGTGCCGAGGGACCGCTGCCGGCCACCGGAGCCGTCGCCGCGCTCATCACCAAGGCCACCGGGCGGGAACCGTACGTGGTGGGCAAACCCAACCCGATGATGTTCCGCTCCGCGATGAACAAGATCCACGCGCACTCGGAGAACACCGGCATGATCGGCGACCGGATGGACACCGACATCGTCGCGGGCATCGAGGCGGGTCTGCATACCATCCTGGTGCTCACCGGCATCAGCGACCAGGCCGAGATCGAACGTTACCCGTTCCGCCCCGACGAAGTGCTCAAAGGCATCGTGGACCTGGTGGAGACGCCCTCCACGCATTGACTTGCGCGTTGTGCACCTTCCGTGAGCCCGGGAGCAACGCTTGGATGCAAGTGAGCGACTATGGGCGGCGGAACACGTCGAACAGTACGCGTAACACGAGCACGACGGCGACCACGGTAAGGCTGTAGCCGTAGATCTGGTACAGCCCGAGCGTCGGCGTCACCTGCGGGCCCCCGGAGCTGGTGAGCAGGATGGTGGCGATCACCCCGGCGAATCCGCCGAGGAAGGTGAGGATCACCTCGTGCACGAGCCCGCGGATCACCCGCCGGTCACGGGCATCGGCCAACAGCCGCACGTTGACGGACAACCGGCCCGCCTCCAGCGCCGACGAGATCTGGTCAAAGCGGCGCGGGAGGCGCCGCAGCATCGGAACGATGGACGCCAGCTCATCCGTCACGCTCTCCCGCAGCGCTGACGGCCGGAACGCGGAGATCACCTGCGACTTGGCGAAGTCCCTGGCCTCGGTGAGCACGTTGAATCCGGGGGCGAGCGAGCGCAGCGTGCCCTCGAGGATCGCCACGGCGCGGAACGCGGCAGTGAGTTCCGCGGGGAACGCGAGCTCGTAGCGGGCGAGCAGCGCCACCATGTCGGTGAACATGGCCACATCCATCGTCGCGCCAGGACCGAGGTGCAGCGCCATGAACCGGCCGAGTTCCCGCCGCAGCGCCTGCTCATTGACCCCGTCGGGCACCCCCACGATGCTGAGCAGCCGGTCACTCATTCCGGCAGCATCACCCCGGTAAAAGGTGAGCAGTATCTCCCCCACCTCCCGGCGCAATTCGGAGTCGAGTCGTCCCACCGATCCGAAATCGAGCAGCGCGATCCGCTTGCCGGGCAACAGCATCACGTTGCCGGGGTGCAGGTCAGCGTGAAACACCCCGTCCACCATGATCTGCCGTAGCAACGACCGGAACAGCCGCCGCCCCTGCTCGTCGCGGTCGTCGCTGGTCCGGGTCACCGACTTCGCGGCGAGCGTGTCGCCGCGAATGAACTCCATCACCAGCACCCGCCTGGTGCAGAGTTTCTCGTACAGCCTCGGGATCTCGACCCGCTCGGACTCCGGATGCTGTGCCTGTGCCGCCGCCATCGCCGCGACATTCCTCGCCTCGATGCGGTAATCGAGTTCCCTGCGGAGCGAATCACCGAAGGCATCCGCCACATCGCTGACGTGCAGTGAGCGGCCCCACTCGGTGCCCTGCTGCAGCCTGGCGGCCATCCGGACGGTGATGTCCAGGTCGCGCTCCACCAACGGAATGACGCCGGGCCGCTGCACCTTCACGGCGACGTCCTCGCCGGTGTGCAGCCTGGCGCGGTGCACCTGGCCTATGGATGCCGCGGCGATCGGCACCGGATCGAACTGGGAGAACACCTCGTCGACCGCGGCTCCGAGTTCCCGCTCCAGCAGCGCCTTGATGCCGTCCCACGGCGCGGGCGGCACCCTTTCCTGCAGTGATGACAGTTCGTCGAGGTACTCCGGCGGCAGGATGTCGCTGCGGGTGGACAGCGTCTGCCCGAACTTGACGAAGGTGACCCCCGCCTCCTCCAGCGCCTGGCGCAGCGCCCTGGCCTGCCGGGCGCGACCCCGTGAGCCTTCCAGCGTGGACTGCGCCCGGGGCCGGCGCACCGGGAACAGCCCGTGCTTGAGCGCGATCCTGGTGATCTGCGAGTAGCGCCGCCCGCGCTCGGCGCGGGCCTTGAGGGCGGGAATCCAGCGGTCGGGTCGCGGGATGGTTCCGGTGGGCACGATCAGTTCGCCGAGCACGAGGAACGTCATCGACACGAGCACGATGATGCCCAGCTGCACCGGGATCAAGGCCGCACTCGAGTGTGGCTGGCCCCAGATGAACTGCGCCTCGAACGCGACCTCGGCGGCCAGGGCGACGACACCGGAGGCCAGGATGCGCAGCATCCCGATCGGCACGGCGAGCAGACGGCGCACGATGGCCGCCAGTAGGACCATGAACAGCACGGTGGCGATCGTGACGACGACGATACTGGTGGCGATCTGGCTTACATCCACGTTCGTGCCCTGCCTTCCGCCGCGCCCTGATCCTTACGCTAACCCACGGAGACGGCGACGCTGCCGGTCAATGGCTCACCGGAGCTGCGCGAGATGAAACAGAAGTAGTCGCGGTGGCCGGCGATCCACTCCGCCTCGGTGGCGGCGTAACTCGCGGCGAATTGAATGTCGTTGTAGGCTCCGGCCGCGGCGAAGTCGATCACCGTGGGCGCGGAGCAGAGCAGGTTGATCTGGGCTTGCAGGGCGTCGACGCCGGGGTAGGTGCCGGCATCATCCGGGCCGAACACTCCGTGGTGCACCATTTGGGCCGGATGTGGCACGGCGCAGTCGACCACGGCGAACTCTTCCGCCCACGGCGACTCGTACCCGCCGAGGCATTCACCGCCGCGCAGGCTCTCCCAGGGGTGAGTGCCGGGCGTCAGCGGCCCGACGGCGGCCAGCTGGGTCACCAGAGAAGCGCTGGGGGTGGGGCTGGGAGCCAGGCTCGGACTCGCACTGGGGCTCGCCGTCTTCAGCGCCGTGGTTTCGGATGCGGTGGCGGGAGCCGATCCGAACAGTTCCGGAAGTCGAGTGCCGAGGAAGAACAGCCCGATCAGGGCGAGCAAGGCCAGCACGGCGCCACCGCCCCACAGCAGCAGCTTCCTGTTGCCTGACCACCCGGATCCGGGAGGGCGCCTCGGCTCGGCGGGCGCGCGCCGAGGAGCGGGTCCGGCTACCGGCGGGGTTGCTGCCGGCACGCTGGGCAGCCGCACCGTGGGTTCGGCGGCGGGCACCTGGTGCTCGCGCTCCCGGAACAGGGCTGCCAACGGTGAATCTTCGTTTTCACGATGTACCGTCGCCGGGATGAGCGGTGGCGCCGGCGGCGTAGCCAGCGGCGGCACGGGCCCGGGAGTGTCCGGGTCGGGGAGCACGCGGGGCCGGAAGGTGCGGCGGGAGGCAAGCGGCTCGGTCGGCTCGCCTGGCTGCACCGGCGAGAACAATTCCGTGGGTAGCGCCCGGTCGGGCGGCTGGACCGTGGCCGCCGACGACTCGGCCGGCGCGGACCTCGATACCGGTGCCGCCGCGACGGGGAGGTCCGGCGGCACGACGGGAAGGTGCGGATCGGCGGGCCAGAATGGGTCGGCGGGGACGGCCGCAGGCTGCGGCAGAGGGGGAGGATTCGATGCCACCGGATTAGACGCGGCCGGATTAGACGCGCCCGGATTCGACGGCACCGGACTGGCCGGCGGCGGCGCGGCGGGGGTCGTCTGCGGCTTCAGTCCCCAGCGGAATCCGTCGGCGGCTGCGGCCGGCGGTGCGACGACGTCCGGCGTCGCCTCTGCGGAGCGCTCAACGCTCCGCAGGCTTCCGGTGTCCGGCGGTGAGAACCCCGGACCGGCTTCTTCGGCAGGGGTGTCGCCCGCGTCCTGAAACTGCGCGGCAAGCCAGCCGCTGGCATCCGTGCCGTTGTCCGACGTGCCGTTGTCGGCCATATCGCTGTCGTGGCCCGCGCGGCGTTGGCGCCGGCGGCCGAATCCCAGGTGACCGGAATCATCACTCATTCGCGAGTCCCAGATCCGACAACCCGATGGCCGCCAAGTAGGGGTATCCGGCGGCTTCGATTCTTTGGCGGGCCCCGGTGTCGCGGTCGACCACCACCGCGACGGCGGCGACCTCGGCGCCGACCTTCTCCAGTGCGGCGATGGCGGACAGCGGCGAACCGCCGGTCGTGGAGGTGTCCTCGAGCACGATCACCCGCTTGCCGTTCACATCCGGGCCCTCGACCTGCCGGCCGCGGCCGTGGTCCTTGGGTTCCTTGCGCACCACGAACGCGTCATAGCCCAGCCCCCGGGCGGCGCCCTGGTGGAGCACGGCGGCGGCGATCGGGTCGGCGCCCATCGTCATGCCGCCGACGGCGCTGACGTCGGGGACGGCCGCGATGAGGTCGAGCATCACCGTGCCGATGAGCGGGGCGACGCGGTGGTCGAGGCTGACCTTGCGCAGATCGACGTAGTAGGTCGCGTTCTTGCCGCTGGTCAGCACAAATTCCCCGTGGAAGACGGCCTCGGCGCGGATGTACTCGATGAGCTGCTCACGTGTGTCAGTCACCTGCCGATTCTACTGAAGCGAGCCTGCCCCTTTGGCCTGGGCGCTCTGAAGCGCGGCAACCACCCGGGACGCCGCCCCGCCCAGCCCCCAACGGACCGTCAGGTCATCCAGCGCACCGCGGCCGGCATCCGGGATTTCGATCCGCGCGTCGACCGCCGGCAGGTCGAGATCGCTCACGACCTCCACGACCGCGGGTGCACGAGTGAGGTAGTCGGCGGCAGCTGCGATCTTGGCCCTGATCCCGGCCGACAACGGCACCGTGGGATCAGCCACCGCTGCCACGACACCGGCCAGGGTACCGAACTGGGCGAGCAGCGCGGACGCCGTCTTCTCCCCGACGCCCGCCACACCGGGCAGGCCATCGGAGCTGTCGCCGCGCAGGGCCGCGAAATCGGCGTACTGGACGGCGGCGACGCCGTACTTGCGCCGGAGCACCGCGTCCGTGACGATTTCCAGGTTGCTCATCCCCCGTGCGGTGTAGATGACGCGCACGTCCCGGGCGTCGTCCACCACCTGGAACAGGTCACGGTCGCCGGTGACGACATCGACCGGTCCGGTAGCCGTGGCGGCGAGCGTGCCGATGATGTCGTCCGCCTCATATCCGGGCTTGCCCAGGATCGGGATGCCGAGGGCGTTCAGCGTCTCGACGATAATCGGCACCTGCGGGGTGAGCAGCTCGGGCACCAGCTCGACGTCGGAGCCGCCCTCGACGAGCTCAGCGACGCGGTGTGCCTTATAACTGGGGATCAGCTCGACCCGCCACTGCGGGCGCCAGTCGTCGTCCCAGCAGGCGATCAGTCCGCCGGGGGTGAAGTCGGTCACCAGACGCGCGATGATATCGAGCAGTCCGCGAACCGCATTGACACTGGTGCCGTCCGGCGCGCGAACCGTGTCCGGAACACCGTGGAAGGCACGGAAGTACAGCGCTGCGGTATCCAGCAGCATCAGGCGATCATCGTTCACCCGTACAGTGTGTCCCATTGCCGAGCCGGACCACCAGCATCGGCTGAAATAGAGTTGAGGCATGCGCATCGCGACCTGGAACGTGAACTCGATCCGCAGCCGGGTGGCGCGGGTGGTGGACTGGCTGGTTCGAGAGGATGTCGACACTCTTGCCATGCAGGAGATCAAGTGCACCGCGGAGCAGTTCCCGTATGAACCCTTCGCCGAAGCGGGCTACGAGATCGAATTGAACGGCCTCAACCAGTGGAACGGCGTGGCGTTCGCCAGCCGCCTGCCGATGACCGATCCGGCGACAAGCTTCGACGGCATGCCCGGCTTCCTCAAGGGCAGCACCGGCACCGACCTGCCGCTGGAGGCCCGCGCTCTCGGCGTCACCGCCGGCGGAGTGCGGCTGTGGAGCCTGTACGTGCCGAACGGGCGTGCGCTGGGCGACCCGCATTACTTCTACAAGCTGGATTGGCTCGCCCGGCTCGCCGAGGCGGCCTCCGGCTGGCTGAACAGTGATCCGACGACCCCACTGGCGCTCATGGGCGACTGGAACATCGCCCCGCTGGACACCGATGTGTGGCCCACCTGGGATTTCGTGAACAATACGCACACCTCCGCACCCGAGCGGGCCGCCTTCGCGGCGGTGGAGCAGGCGGGACTCACCGATGTGGTGCGGCCGCTGCTTCCCGAGGGGTTCACCTACTGGGACTACAAACAGTTGCGGTTCCCGCGCAACGAAGGCATGCGGATCGACTTCATCCTGGGCTCGCGGCCGTTCGCCGACCTCGTCACAGCGGCGAGCATTCACCGCAACGAGCGCAAGGGCGACGCGCCCAGCGACCACGTTCCCGTCCTCGTCGACCTCGACCTTCAGACGGAGGACGACGACGACCGCCCGATGATCTTCTAGCCGACGGCGCTCCCCTATGATCATTCGATGAGTGTGATCATTCGATGAGTGCAGAGCAGTCGGCATCCGAGCTGACGCCACGGACCACCACCGGGCATCCGCGCAGCGACCGATCCGCGTTCTCCACCAGCACCGTCGTGCAGAGCGTCTTCGACGAGATCCTCACCGCCGTGCACGAGGGCCGGCTGCTGCCGGGCCAGCGGATCAGCGACGTCGAACTCGCGGCACAGCTTGGCGTGTCCCGCACACCGGTGCGCGAGGCGCTGCTGCGGCTGCGGCAAATCGGCATCATCGAGGCGTCGGCGAACCGCTTCACCCGGGTGGCCGACGTGTCGCCGCGCGAGACGGCGGATGCGATGATCGTCTGGCTGGCGTTGTATCTCCCGCTGGTGCTCGAGGTGGTGCCCACCGCCCCGACCAGCACGCTTGAGGCGATGCGGCGGGACCACCTTGCGTTCCAGCGGCACGTCGCGGCCCTGGACATGCAAAACGTGGCCACCTCCAACTTCGCGTTTTTCCATCACCTGACGGTGTTGTCACACAATCCGACGCTGCGCAAGGCGCTCACGTCTGTGGTACACATCGTGCGGCTGGGCAGTCTGCACCTTCCCGACTATCTCGATTTCGCTGCGCTCGACCGATCGCAGCAGTTGCTGCTGGATGCGGTGCGGGCGAACGACGCGCACGCGGCCCGCGCCGCGATCGCGCTGCTCGGGACGATCGAGGTGCCGCAACCGGACGTCAAGCCGGCTCCCACCGTCGCGCGTGGACTCCGCTAAGCCGGTCGACGTGCCGAAATCGCCGTCGGCCGACCGCCGGCGGCTGCGCCCCGCACTGGGGGGAAACGCGGTCTTGTCAGGCAAACCGGTATATTGGTAGCTTTTGACCAGGGAGGACAGCATCCCCCTTCCTGGAGCTATACGCCTCCACCAGGCAGACCCGAACCGCCAGGTTGAGTTGGTCTGCCAGTCCTCTGGCGGGGTGCGAGGACGTGGGCCGCTCGGACCCGAACGGGCGGTCCACTCTGTTTGCCTGGACTACCCTCGTGCTATGCCTTCTCTTGACCTGCCGGGAGCCCGTCTCTACTACGAGACGGAAGGGCAGGTTTCCTCGCCCGCACTGCTATTGATCCACGCCGGCGTCGCCACGCTGCGGATGTGGGACCCGCAGGTCGAGGCGCTCGCCCGGCAGCACTACGTGGTGCGGTTCGACACCCGCGGATACGGCATGACCGAGACCGACAACGTGCCGTTCTCCGACCGCGACGACGCGTTGGCGCTTCTGGACCATCTCGGCATCGAGCGTGCCACCGTCATCGGATGCTCCCGAGGAGGCGCCATCGCCATCGACCTCGCGGTGGAGCATCCGGAGCGCGTGCGCGGACTGGTGACGATCGGTTCCGGCCCGTCCGGTTTCCCCGAAGTCGAACTCACCGAGCGGGAGGATGCGCTCTTCGACGAGCTTGACGCGCTGCTCGCCGCCGAACAGTGGGAAGACCTGAACCGTCGCGAAACCGAGCTGTGGACGTTCGGCCCGGAGCGCAACGCCCGTGATCTGGAGCCGACGTTCGTCGCCCAGGCGTATGAACTCAGCGCTCCGAACATCCGTCACCATGCGGACGCCCCGACGCCCACCCCGCTGGAGGAGCCTGCCTATTACCGAGTCGCGGACATCGACGTTCCGACGCTGGTCATGGTCGGCGATCATGACCTGTCCGAGGCGCTCGCGCAGTACGAGTACCTCGCCGCCACGATCACCCGCGCCGATTCCTGCCGGTTCCACGATTGCGCCCACCTGCCGAGCGTCGAGCGGCCGGAAGAGTTCACGACTGTGCTGCTGAACTGGCTCAGCGCACACGGCCTGTAACCGCGTCACATCGCGTCGGCCGGTCCAAGAAACCGCGTGGAACCGGGCGGTGGCGCAACTCTGTGCTGCCGGTCACAACCAAACGCCGCTGCCCGCCGATTACCCTGGAGAGCAGTACTCATTTTAATTTGAGTGGGTGTCCTCGGCGGACATCCCTGGACAGACGATCGGAGGTAGACCATGTCACAAGTCACACAAGACGCAATCATTGGCGAACCCGAGGTTGTCGAGGACCGCTCAAAGCTCGCCTCCCGTTCCGGGCAGGTCATTCCGGTGGCGACCGGGGACGTTGTCGACAACCCTGCCTGGCTGCGTCTGAAGCAGGCGGCGACCACCTTGCGCGACCATCAGATCCAGGATGGCAGCATCCCCGAGGCGTCCGCACACCCAGACTGCCGGGGGCTGGTCGAGACGATCACCGCGGCGATCGCGGAGCTCGCACCGCTATTCCCACACGACGTCGATTACCTGGCGGCGTTGCGGGCCGACTTTGCGGCCTGGGTCTCCGGAGGATTCGGGGTGCCGGACTTCCTCGACTCGCTCGTCGCCTTCCAGCCGAGCCGCAGCCGGGTGGACGGGTTGCGACACCTCGTGGTGTTCCCGATGTACACGCAGAACGGCAGTCGTGACCGGCTCGTGGAGGCGGTGCTCGTCGAGGTGATCTGGCCAGAGTTCGTGGCGGAGTTGCAAGACGGCGAGTACTCCAACTCGATGTTCGTACCGATCCGTTTCCTTGATTTCACGCCGGGTTACGACACGAACGCGGCAACGCTGTTCCCCGAGACGATTGCCATGCGCCAGATCCCCAGCTTCACCTGGGGAGGCATCTTCGCCGACCGGGAGGCGGCCCGGTTCCGCACGGTGGTGCGTGCTGCTGCGCAGTTCACGGGCCTGGAACTGCCGGCGGATGCGATGCGCCTGCTGGCTGACCAGAAGCTCGCGGAAGAGACCTTCGTGATGTGGGATCTGATCCACGACCGCACCCACATGCGCGGCGATCTGCCGTTCGATCCGTTCATGATCAAGCAGCGGATGCCGTTCTTCCTGTATTCGCTCGAGGAGTTGCGCTGCGATCTGACGGCGTTCCGCGAATCGGTGAAGCTGGAACGGAACCTGTCGCAACTCGGTCCCGACGAACTCACGCCCACACAGCAGTCGATCCTCGACCACGCAAAGCTCGTGCAGTACGCCGTGATCTTCGACCGGATCTTCCGGTTCGCACTGTCGGGCACTCGGGTGCGCAACTACGACGGACTGGGCGGACAACTGCTGTTCGCCTGGCTGCACCAGCATCACGTGCTGCACTGGACCGACACCCAGCTGTCGATCGACTGGGACGAGGTTCCGGAGACGGTGCTGGAACTGGGCCACGCAATCGAGGACCTGTACTGGCGCTCGATTGACCGGCCGAAGACGGCTCACTGGCTCGCCGCGTACGAGCTGGTGTCCGCGACCCTCACGCCGCATCCGGCCTCGAAGTGGGCCGCCCGCGACCTTCCGCTGCTGGGCAAACCGAAGGGTCTGACCGACGAGGTGCTGGACGACGAGTTCCCGCTCTCCATGTTCTACGAGGCGCTGGGGAAGAAGCTGACGCCGGTGATCGAGTCGACCTCGGGGATCACCGGCCGCGGCTGAGGACCACCTTCGAGACGCTCGCCTGGGGGCTCATTCCTCAGGGACCACCTTCGAGACGCTCGCCTGGGGGCTCGAAGGAGGCCCGTCTCGAAGGGAATCTCTGGTTAGGCTTGGCGCGTGCTCGAACTGACGGATGTGACGCGGTCGTTCGGTGCGACGCCGGCACTGTCGGGCGTGAGCTTCACCGTGGAACCCGGCCGGATGACCGGCTTCGTCGGAGCCAACGGTGCCGGCAAGACCACGGCGATGCGGATCATCCTCGGCGTGCTCACACCCGATGCCGGACGGGTGCGGTTCAACGGCACCGAACTCGACTCGGCCCGGCGGCGCCGGTTCGGGTACATGCCAGAAGAGCGGGGGCTCTACCCGAAGATGCGGGTCGCCGAACACATCGTGTACCTAGCCCAACTACACGGAATGACGCACTCGGCCGCCGTCCGGAACGCCACGGGTTTGCTCGAACGTCTCGGGCTGGCCGAAAGAGCCAACGCGACCGTGGAGAGCCTGTCGCTCGGTAACCAGCAGCGCGCCCAGATCGCCGCCGCCCTCGTGCACGACCCCGACGTGCTCGTCCTGGACGAACCGTTCTCCGGGCTCGATCCGCTGGCGGTCGAGGCGGTGCAGGCGGTGCTGAAGGAACACGCGGCAGGCGGCGCGTGCGTGCTGTTCTCCTCACATCAGCTCGACATAGTGGAACGCCTGTGTGACGACCTCGTCGTGATCGCCGGCGGCGTCATCCGGGCCAGTGGCTCACGGCAGGCCCTGCAGAGCGCCCACGCGCAATCCCAGTACGAACTCGCGGCGCCCGGCAGCATCCAGTGGCTGCATCAGATCGCGGGCATCACCGTGCTGGATGCGGATGCCGGGGATCAGGTGCGTTTTCATGCCGAGAGCCCGGATGCCGCACAGGCAGTGCTGCGGGAGGCGCTGTCCCGCGGACCGGTGTTTCGATTCACGCCGCAGGAGGCCTCGCTCGCCCAGATTTTCCGGGAAGTCATACAGTGAGCGCCGCCACACGCGCGAACCTCCCCCCGTTGAGCTTCGCGCACAGCGCCAGGCTGGTAGCGGTGCGCGAGGTGCGGATGAAGCTGCGCAGCAAGGCGTTCCTGATCTCCACCGGCATCCTCATGCTCGCCGTGCTCGCGTCGGTGCTGGTCGGCGGCATCCTGAGCGCGCATCCGCCGGCGACCACCGTCGCGGCCACCGGCTCGGCCGTCGCGGTCGTGCGGCACGCGCCTGGCCTCACCGTCACGGAGGTCGCCAGCGTCGCGGAGGCCACCGCGCTCGTGAAGAAGGGCACGGTGAAGGCCGCCGTGGTGCCGGGCGCCGCGGATTCACCGCTGAAGGTGACCATCATCGCGCTGGATTCCGCTCCGCGGGACGTCATCGCGCGGCTCAGCGTCGCGCCACCGGTCGAGCTGCTGAAAAGCGGAGGGACGAACCCGGCCCTGTCCTACTTCGTGGCGATCGGGTTCGGACTGGTCTTCTTCATGTCCGCGATCACCTTCGGAACGACCATCGCGCAGAGCGTCGTGGAAGAGAAGCAGACCCGGGTGGTGGAGATCCTGATGTCCGCCATCCCGGTGCGGGCGCTGCTGGCCGGAAAGGTGGTCGGCAACAGCCTGCTCGCGTTTGCCCAGATCACCGCCATCGCATTGTTGGCCGCGGCCGGCCTGGCGGCGACCGGCCAGCGCTCGCTGCTGTCGGATCTCGGACCGTCGCTCGTCTGGTTCTTGGTCTTCTTCGCCTTCGGCTTCGTGATGCTCGCCGCGCTGTACGCGGCCACGGCCTCGCTCGTGTCGCGTCAGGAGGATGTCGGCAGCGTCACCTCGCCGGTGATGGTGCTCGTCATGCTTCCGTACCTTCTCGTCATCTTCTTCAACGACAATCCGGTGGTGCTCGGCATCATGTCGTACGTGCCGTTCTCCGCTCCGGTTGGAATGCCGATGCGGATCTTCCTGGGCACGGCCAGCTGGTGGGAACCGCTCGCCTCCCTCGCGTTGCTGCTGCTGACCACCGGCGTCGTCATCGTGCTCGGGTCGCGGATTTACGCGAACTCGCTGCTACGCACCGGCTCGCGGGTGAAACTGAGAGATGCCCTGGCCCGGTGATCCCTGAGCCATAGACAGCCGGTCTCGCAACGCCCAAGATCGTAGGTGGAGGTTCCCATGGAGATCCTGCAGGTGGCCCAACACGCCGACGACCTGGATCGTGCGGCCGCATTTTACGAATCCCTGCTCGGCGGCCCACCGGCCGGACGTTTCGAACCAGGATTGCTCTTCTTCAACGTCGGGCGTTCCCGGCTGCTGCTCGAGCGGGCCGCCGCATCCGCCCTCGTCTATTTCGAAGTGGATGACGTCCACGCCACCGTCAGCCGGCTGCGCGGGGAGGGCGTCGACATGGTGGGCGAACCGCAGGTGATCTTCAGCCACACGGATGACACGCTCGGTCCCGCCGGGAACGACGAGTGGATGGCGTTCATCCGGGACAGCGAAGGAAACACCGTCGGCCTCATCAGTTACGAGCCGCGGCACGATCCCTGATCGCCGTCGATAGGACCGGGCGATTCCGCGTGGGAGACTGAAACGGTGACTCGACTTCATGACCCCAACCTCCGAGGATTCGCCAGCGACAATTACGCGGGGGTGCACCCCGAGGTGCTCGCGGCCATCGCCGAGGCCAACGAAGGCCACCAGATCGCCTACGGCGCCGACGTGTACACCGCCCGGCTGCGCGAGGTGGTCAAGGGACATTTCGGCGACCAAGCCGAAACCTTCCCCGTATTCAACGGCACGGGGGCCAACGTGGTCAGCCTCACCTCGCTGCTGCCGCGCTGGGGCGCCGTCGTCTGCACCTCCACCGCGCACATCCACTGCGACGAAAACGGCGCACCGGAACGCATCGGCGGGCTGAAACTGCTCACCGTGCCCTCGCCCGACGGCAAGCTCACCCCCGAACTGATCGACCGGGAGGCGTGGGGCTGGGGCGACGAGCACCGCGCCCAGCCGCTGGCCGTGAGCATCACCCAGACCACCGAGCTCGGCACCGCGTACACCGCGGCCGAGATCCGCGCCATCGCCGATCACGTGCACGCCCGCGGCATGAAACTCCACGTGGACGGCGCGCGCATCTCGAATGCCGCTGCCTCGCTGAACGCACCGCTTCGGGAGTTCACCACGGATGCCGGCGTCGACATCCTCAGCTTCGGCGGCACCAAGAACGGGCTGCTCTACGGCGAAGCGGTGGTCGTGCTGAATCCGGATGCGACATCGGGCCTGCCCTACTTGCGCAAGCTGACCATGCAGCTTGCCTCCAAAATGCGGTTCGTGTCGGCTCAGCTGATCGCGCTGTACGAGGGCGATCTCTGGCTGCGTTCGGCCACCCACGCCAACGCCATGGCCGCGTACTTGCGCCAGAGCCTGGAATCCGGCGTCGCCGAGGGCTCGATCGTCGGGGTGGGATTCAGCCAGCCGACGCAGTCCAACGCGGTGTTCGCCACACTGCCGGCCGGGGTCGCCGACCGGCTGCGGGAGCACTTCCGCTTCTACGACTGGGATGCCGCCAAGCGTGAGGTGCGTTGGATGTGCGGGTTCGACACGAGTGCCTCCGACATCGACCGGTTCG
Source organism: Parafrigoribacterium mesophilum (assembly GCF_039652555.1). Taxonomy (NCBI): domain Bacteria; kingdom Bacillati; phylum Actinomycetota; class Actinomycetes; order Micrococcales; family Microbacteriaceae; genus Parafrigoribacterium; species Parafrigoribacterium mesophilum. The sequence goes on along the minus strand of NZ_JBDJAF010000001.1, from coordinate 1,888,247 downwards.
TCGCAGCCCTCAAAGTGGAATTGGCGGCGTAAGTTCAAAAGGCAGGCACCGGCAGGCAGCACAGTTGAGGGTGGAACAGTGACGGAGACGAAATTCGCAACCAAGCCCTGGCTTTCGGCGTACGCGCCGGGAGTACCGCACGAGATAGCGCCGGTCACTGAGACCCTCGCCGACATGATGGCCCACTCCGTGCGGGAGTACGACAGCAGGATCGCTCTGGAGTTCTTCGGCGCGAGTACCAGCTACCGGCAACTCGGCGAGAAAATCCAGCGCGTCGCCGGGGGGCTGCGTACCCTCGGCGTTGGGCACGGTGACCGGGTGGCGCTGGTGCTGCCGAACTGCCCGCAGCACATCATCGCGTTCTACGCCATCCTGTCTCTGGGCGCGATCGCGGTCGAGCACAACCCGCTGTACACCCAGGGTGAACTTCGCCGGCAGTTCGAGGACCACGGCGCCACCGTCGCGATCGTTTGGGACAAGGTCGCCGCCACGGTGCAGTCTTTCCCCGCCGCCATGGGCGTCAACACCGTGATCTCCGTCGACCTCACCAAGGCCATGCCGTGGGTGAAACGACTTGCCCTGCGGCTGCCGTTGGCCAAGGTTCAGGCCGCCAGGGCGGCGCTGAGCGCCGGCACCACCGCGAACGGCACGATCGCCTGGGCGTCACTGTCGCAGATCTCCTCACCGAACCTGGAACTACCGGTGGTGAAACCGGAGGACATCGCCGTGTTGCAGTACACCAGCGGCACCACCGGAGCGCCGAAGGGGGCCATCCTGACCCACGCGAACCTGCGCGCCAACGCGATGCAGGGCGAGGCCTGGGTACCGGGACTGCGAAAGGGACACGAGGTCGTCTACGGGGTGTTGCCCATGTTCCATTCCTATGGGCTCACCCTGTGCGTCACCTTCGCGATGAGTATGGGCGCCAGGCTCGTGCTCTTCCCGAAGTTCGACGAGAAGCTGGTGCTCGGCGCCATGAAGCACATCCCGGCCACCTTCCTGCCCGCGGTACCTCCGCTCTATCAGCGGCTCGCGACCGCGGCCGCGGCGCGCAGGATCAGCCTTCAGGGCATCCGTTTTGCCATCTCCGGCGCCATGGGACTGACCGTCGAGATTGTGAAGCTGTGGGAGCGCGCCACCGGCGGACTGCTCGTCGAGGGCTACGGGATGACTGAGGCCTCGCCGATCATCGCCGGAAACCCGATCGGACTCACCCGGCGTCCCGGTTCGGTGGGTGTGCCGTTCCCGAGCACGGAGATCCGCGTGGTCGACCCGGCCGATCCGACCGTGGACCTGGGGGTGGGGGCGGAAGGCGAACTGCTTGTGCGTGGACCTCAGGTGTTCCAGGGGTACTGGAACCGGCCGATCGAGACCGCCGACGTGCTGCTGGACGATGGGTGGCTGCGAACCGGCGATATCGTGCGCGTCGCTGGTGACGGCTTCATCACCATCGTCGACCGACTCAAAGAGATCATCATCACCGGCGGTTTCAACGTCGCTCCCTCCGAAGTGGAGGCCGCGTTGCGGTCGCATCCGGATGTCGCGGACGTCGCCGTGGTCGGACTGCCGAGCGACGGCGGCGAGGACGTGGTCGCGGCGGTCGTGCCCAGGGCCGGTGCCTCACTCGATGCGGAGGGCCTACGCACCTACTGCCGCAGCCACCTCACGGCGTACAAGGTGCCCAAGCGGATCGTGCAGGTGGATGCGCTGCCGCACTCGCTGATCGGCAAGGTGCTGCGGCGCGAGGTGCGGAAAACGCTCGCCGCCTGACCGACCCTCCTGCCCTTATTCAGGAGGGTATGAGACGGAAGTGGCCCGAGCGACGCCTGAGCAGCACACCGTCCACATCCGCCCCACCCGCCACGCGGCCTCCTGAATGATGAAAGCGGCTAAACGGTCAACAGCGCCGGAGTCACGGTGAGGTGTTCACCGTCGTCCGCCAGGTCGACGCGCACGACGTCGCCGTCCCGGATGTCGCCGGCCAACAACGCCGTCGCCAGCGAGTCGTCGATTTCGCGCTGCATCAGCCGCCGCAGCGGCCTCGCCCCGTAGATCGGGTCGTAGCCGCGCTCGGCCAGCCAGGCGCGCGCATCCGGAGTCACTGCCAGGTCGAGTCGGCGGCCGGCGAGCCGTGCCGTGAGCCTGTCGATGTAGAGTTCGACGATCTCGGCGAGGTCCTCTGTGGACAGCGGCGAGAACACCACGATGTCGTCGAGCCGGTTGACGAATTCCGGTTTGAACGCCTGGCGCACCATGTCGTTCACCGCGGTCTCCTTCTGCTCCCAGCTCAGCGTCGGGTCGACCAGGAACTGGCTGCCGAGGTTCGAGGTGAGGATCAGGATGGTGTTGCGGAAGTCCACGGTGCGGCCCTGACCGTCGGTCAGCCGGCCGTCGTCGAGCACCTGCAGCAGCACGTCGAAGACATCGGTGTGCGCCTTCTCCACCTCGTCCATCAGGATGACCGAGTAGGGCCGGCGACGTACCGCCTCGGTGAGTTGGCCGCCCTGCTCATAGCCGATGTAGCCGGGAGGGGCACCGAGCAACCGGGCGACAGAGTGCCGCTCGCCGTATTCGCTCATGTCGATGCGGATCATGGCCTTCTCGTCGTCGAACAGGAACGCGGCGAGGGTCTTCGCGAGTTCCGTTTTACCGACGCCGGTCGGACCCAGGAACAGGAACGACCCGGTGGGCCGGTCCGCATCCGCGATGCCCGCCCGCGAGCGTCGTACCGCTTCGGCGACCGCGCGCACCGCCTGCTTCTGTCCGACCAGCCGTTTGCCGAGTTCGGACTCCAGGTGCAGTAGCTTCTCGGTCTCGCCCTGCAGCAGGCGGCCGACCGGGATGCCCGTCCACATGGCAATGACCGCGGCGATGTCCTCGGCGGTGACCTGATCGTTGACCATCAGCGGGGTGTCGGCTTCGGACTTCTCCGCCTCGGTCACCTCCCGCTCGATCACCGGGATCTCGCCGTACAGCAGCCGGGACGCCTTCTCCAGGTCACCCTCGCGCTGGGCCCGGTCCGCCTGCATCCGCAGCGAGTCGAGCTTGCCTTTGAGCTCGCCGACCCGGTTGAGGGAGGCTCGTTCCTTCTCCCAGCGCGCCTCGAGTTCCTTGAGGTTTGCGCTGCGTTCGGCGAGGTCCTCGCGCAACTTGGCGAGCCGTTCCTTGCTGGCCTCGTCTTTCTCGCGCTTGAGCGCGAGTTCCTCCAGCTTCAGCCGGTCGACGCTGCGGCGCAGCTCATCGATCTCCACCGGGGCGGAGTCGATTTCCATGCGCAGCCGCGACGCGGCCTCGTCGATCAGGTCGATGGCCTTGTCGGGCAGCTGGCGGCCGCTGATGTACCGGTTCGACAGCGCGGCGGCGGCGACCAGCGCCGTGTCGGCGATGGTGACCTTGTGGTGCGCCTCGTACCGTTCCTTGAGTCCGCGCAGGATCGCGATGGTGTCTTCGACACTCGGCTCGCCCACGAAGACTTGCTGGAAGCGGCGCTCGAGCGCGGCATCCTTCTCGATGAATTGGCGGTATTCGTCCAGGGTGGTGGCGCCGATCAGGCGCAGTTCGCCGCGCGCGAGCATCGGCTTGAGCATGTTGGATGCCGCCACCGAGCCCTCGCCGCCGCCGGCGCCCATGAGGGTGTGCAGCTCGTCGACGAAGGTGATGATCTCGCCCTGGGCGTCGTTGATCTCCTTCAGCACGGCCTTGAGCCGTTCTTCGAATTCGCCGCGGTACTTCGCGCCGGCGACCAGGGCGGCGAGATCCAGTGCGACCAGGCGTTTGTCCTTGAGGGAATCGGCCACGTCGCCCGCGACTATGCGCTGGGCGAGGCCCTCGACCACGGCGGTCTTGCCGACGCCCGGCTCGCCGATCAGTACCGGGTTGTTCTTCGTGCGGCGGGTCAGCACCTGGCTCACCCGCCGGATCTCGGCATCCCGTCCGATCACCGGATCCAGCTTGCCGGCGCGTGCGATTTCGGTGAGGTCCACCCCGAACTGCTCGAGGGCGGTCTTCTGCTCCTCGTTCGACGCCGGGGCGCCCTGCATGTTTGCCATCGAATTTCTCCCGAAAGTTCAAAACTTGAGTCGAGCTGACTCAATTTTAGCTGATCCTCGGTCCCAACGCTACTGCCGGCAACTCCCCCTGTCGAGGCACCCCCACCTCCGCCACCCTCCGGGTCCCAACTCGCCCCCACCCGTTTCAAGGAGTTTCTGACCTTCAGGGTGCTGCGAATCGGGATCCGGGCCGGTCGAAGACAGAAAGTCCGTGAAACGGGATGGCGGCGGGCGCAGTGGCGGGGGCGGGAGATCGGATGCGTGTGGTCCGGCGGCGGACTACCGCCGGGTGGAGACGGTCACCGTGAACTTCGAGTTGCGGCCGAGCTGGCGGGTCGGACCGATCAGACGGGTCAGTGCGGAACGGTAGCGCAGGTGGGAGTTGAAGACCGTCATCAGTTCGCCGCCCGGGGCCAGCACCCGGGCGCAGTCCTGGAACAGGCGCAACGCTCCCCCGGCGTGGACCGCCGCGCCCAGGTGGAACGGCGGGTTCAGCACGATCAGCTCGGCCGAGGTATCCGGCTGAAGCGCCAGAGCGTCGTCGCGAAGCACGTGCACCCGCTCCACGACACCGTTGGCCTCGGCGGTGGCCTCCGCTGAGGCAACCGCCGCCGCCGACTGGTCGGTGGCCAAAACCTGCAGGTGCGGCCGTGCTGTGGCGAGGGCGGATGCGAGAACCCCGGTTCCGCAGCCGAGGTCGACTGCCCATGTCGCATCCGGCTTCGCGTGGTCCAGGAAGCCGAGCAAAAATCTGGTGCCGATGTCCACGCGGGTCCCGGCGAAGGCGCCGCCGTGCGCGCACACCCAGAGCCCGAGGTCGCGGTGGAACTCACGTCGCGGCCACTCACTCCCGGCCCGGGCGGTGCCCACGCCGGATGCCACCACCACCCGCGCCTTTTGCCGCGCGAGCCCGGCATGCACCTCGGCGAACCCGCGAGCGAGCACCTCGTTCATGGTCAGCGCCATGTGCTTGACCATCCCGGCCGCGTAGAGGGTCACCTGGGGCGACGCGTGTCGCAGGACCCCGTCGACAATCTCCTCGAGCGCATCAAGACTGCGCGGCATCCGCAGCAGCACGACGCGGGCGCCGGATAGCAGCTCGGCACCCAGAGGAAGGGAGCGGTACGCGTCGCTCAGGCCGAACTGGGCGGCGTTGTTCGCCAGGGCCAGCTCGCCGGAGCGCGCGTCCTGATGCGCTCGAAGCCGGGAGGATCCGGCCGCCGCGGCACCCAGCGTAACGGCGCCATAGCGGTCGCCCACGGTCACGATCTCGCCGGGCGCGCACGCCGCCAAGGCGGCAGCGGCCGTGTCCAGCAGCAGCCGGTCCGCAGCATCCACCGCGAAGAGGTTCTCCGCCTCGACGTCGGGGCGACGGCGCAGTAGCTCGAACGAAAATTCAGTCACACGTCACGGTACCGGCTCCCCTCCGCAACGCCCAGCCGGCTCCGTTCCCACCCCGTTTCACGGAGATTCTGTCATCCAGACCCTCGGTTCCCGGCTCCAGCCTCCAGCGGGCCAAAATCTCCGTGAAACGGGACCGACGGTGGGCGCCGCCACGCAACAAACCGTAATGCGACGCAATCATCGGTCACATCCGATCACCAAGCGACCGAAATCTCTACGCTGGCGGTGCAGCCACTGGAAAAGGACGAAACATGACACTCACCGATACCCGGCCCCTCGCCGCGGCGGACACCGATTTGGGCTACCCGTCAAGCAACGTTGCCGCGATCCCCGAACTCGCCGACCACTGGAAGAAACTCGACCTGCGCGAGATCCTCTCCCGGCCCGCCGCTTTCCTGTCGGTCAGCCAGTCGAACTCGCTCTACAAGCCGGGCGGAGTGCAGTTCGCCGAGCGCCACGACCTACGCGGCAGCCTGCCGGCAACGGTGAAATCGGTCCTTGCCGCCCGCGAGGCGGCGAACTTCGTCTCCTTCAACTGGATCGGCTACACCGTCTTTCGCCAGGAGTACCCCCAGACCGACTTCGACCGCGTGCAATACGAGGCCTGGACCGGTGGGCTGGATGCCACCGAGGAGCAGATCGCGTGGGACAACGAGCTGGTCGGCGAACTGCGCGAGCTCGTGCGGCCCGGAGACAACGAGTTCTACGAGTGCGCGCTGCAGACGGCGTTCACCGGGACCGGGCTACCGCTCGAACTCTCTCGCAAGCGCGTTCAGGTGCTCGTGATCACCGGCATCCACACCGACTGGTGCATCGAAGGCAACGCGCGCGCCGCCCGAGACCACGGCTACCTCCCGATCGTGATCGGCGACGCCACCGGATGCCAGAAGCCGGAGTTCGAGGCAACGGCCTTCCAGCGGATCAACCAGTTCTTCGCCCCGGTGATCTCCTCCGACACATTCGTCGAACTGCTCAAGGGTTAGGGCACCATCATGGGAAACGCCGGACTCTTCTTCGTCGGCATCGTGCTGTTGGTCAACGGCCTGGTGATCCTGAACATCGTGCCGACCCGAAGTGCCGCCGTCCTGAACCTGTTCGTCGGCGCTCTGCAGGTGCTGCTGCCCACGATCATCCTGATTCAAAGCGGCGGCGACCAGGCGATCATCAACGCCACCTGGCCGACCTACCTGTTCGGATTCACGTACCTGTACTACGGCCTCGGCATCTTCCTGAACCTGGAGCCACAGGGGCTCGGCTGGTTCAGCGCCTTCGTGGCCGCTGTCGCGCTGTACGAGGCCGCCGTCACGTTAGCCACGGACCCGGTCTTCGCGGTGATCTGGTTGTGCTGGGCGGCGATGTGGGCGTTGTTCTTCCTGCTCATGGCGTTGGACAAGGCCTCGCTCAGCCGGTTCACGGCCTGGTTCCTGGTCTGGCTGGGCATCCCAAGCTGCTCGATCAGCGGATTGTTCCTCTTGAACGGCGCCTGGGACACGACGCCGGCGGCCGGGGCCGCTGCGTTCGTCGCCCTCCTTGCGCTGACCGCAATCAGCGTCGCGTTCACGCGTTCGTCGATCGCACGGCCGACGGATGCCTCAGACAACCCGGCCGGCACCGTGGCGCCCGATGCCGTCCCGGCGGAAGCCGTACCCGTCGCCTGAGCGCCCATCTCACGGAGTTTCTGTCTTCAACCGGCCCGGATGCCTGTCAGTCCAGCCTGTGCGGACAGAAACTCCGTGAAACGGGGCGAGGTGGGGCGAGGTGGGTGCGTGCGAAGGGGGCCCGGTCAGTGGTCGTGCCAGGGCTGCCGGCGCCACAACACCACCTGTGTCGGCCGGCGCGTCCTGGTACCTGCACGCAATGAGACCACACCACCGGCTTCATCGGCGGCGAAGATCCGGTGCCCCGGGCGACTGAGCATCTCGTCGGCCAGCGCCGACTCCAACTCCTGCACGCGGGCGGCCAGCTCCGACACCTGATTCTCCAAATCCAAGACGCGCCGGATGCCCTCGAGGCTGACACCCTCGGCGCTGAGCCGGGCGACCTCCCGCAGCTGCACCACGTTGCGCATCGTGTAACGCCGGGACTTGCCGACCGTTCGGGTCGGCGATACCAGCCCCAACCGGTCGTACTGCCGCAGGGTCTGCGGATGCATCGCGGCCAGCCCGGCAGCGACCGAGATGGCGAAAAGAGGGCTGTTCTCGTCCATCAGCTGCGCGCCTTGGCGATGAGGTCGTCGCGGGGGTTCTCCTTCGGCATGGCCTTGGCGAACTCCTCCAGATGTTCGAGTGCTGCTGCCGTCAGGTGGTTCGGCACCGCGACGTGGATGGTGGCCAGCAGGTCGCCGGTGCCTTTGGCCGTCGCGACGCCGCGGCCCTTGACTCGCAGCACTCGTCCGCTGGGCGTGCCCGGTGCCACCTTCAGCTTCACCGGGCTACCGCCCAGCGTGGGCACCTCGATCGTCGCGCCGAGGGTGGCCTCAACGAACGTCACTGGAACATCCACCCGCAGATTGAGTCCGTCGCGTTCGAAGACCGGATGCTTGCGCACCGAGACAGTCAAGGTGAGGTCGCCGGGTGGGCCGCCATCCTCGCTGGGCTCACCTTTGCCACGCAGCCGGATCTTCTGCCCGTCGCTCACTCCGGCCGGGATCTTGACGCTGATCGGCTTGCCCGACGCGGGCTGGAGCTTGATCGTGTCGCCCTTGATCGCCGTCGTGAAGTCCAGCGTGGTGGTGGCGGTGTAGTCGCGGCCTTTGGTGGGGCCGCCGGCCCCCCGGAAGCCGCCGCTGGGCTGGCCGAAGTTGCCGCTGCCGAACATGCTGCTGAAGATATCGTCGAATCCGGGCTGCTGCCGCGCCCCCCGCTGCCCCGGCTGGTTGAACATGCCGCCAAAGATGTCCTCGAAGCCGCCCTGCTGGCCGGTTCCACCGGCGGTGAACCGCGGTCGCCCCGGACCCAGCGCGCGCATTTGGTCGTACTCGCGACGCTGCTCCGGATCCGAGAGCACCGCGTTGGCCTCGCTGATCTCTTTGAAGCGGGCCTCCGCGGCGGCATTCCCGGGGTTGGAGTCGGGGTGGTATTTCCTGGCCAGCTTTCGGTAGGCCTTCTTGAGATCCGCGGCGGAGACGTCTTTGGGCACGCCCAGTACCGCGTAGAAGTCCTTCTCGAACCAATCCTGGCTAGCCACGAGCTACACCCCGCCCGTCACTGCGCCGGAACGTCGACGGCAACCTTCGCAGGACGCAGCAGCTTCTCACCGAGCAGGTAGCCCGACTCGATCACGTCGGCCACCGTGTTGACGGTGACATCCGAGCTGGGCTGCTGATAGATCGCCTCGTGGAGGTTGTGGTCGAACACGTCTCCCTTGGCTCCCACCGCGGTGAGTCCGTACCGCTCGAAACTCGCGCGCAACTTCTGCGCGACGAGGTCCAGTGGGGTCCCCTCGAGGTCGCCGTGCGCGTGCGCGCGGTCCAGGTCATCGAGAATCGGCAGCAGACCCTTGACGACCTCAGCGATCGCGTTCTCGCGCGCGGTCTCGCGGTCACGCTGTACCCGCTTGCGATAGTTCACGTACTCGGCCTGCAACCGCTGCAGATCCGCCAGCCGTTCGGCGGCCAAGTTGCTCTCCGGCGCGACCACCGCGTCAGCGATGTCGCCTTCCGCGGCAAGATCGGTGAGGAACGCGAGATCTTCCTCGGTGAAGGAATCCGTGCCGTCGTTCTCCGCCGTGGCATCCGTCGCCGGTCCTGTGGTTTCAGACTCCGGATGCCTCACCTCGCCCGTTTCCGGATCGATGCGGCGCTTGTCACGCACGACGGGCTCGTCCTGATTCTGTTCATTGCGGTTGTCGTCACCGGGACTGCCGGACGACTTCTTATTCTTGTTCGCCATCGCTACTTCGTCTCTTCGTCGTCGACGACTTCGGCATCCACGATGTCTTCGTCGTCGTTGCTCGGGGCGCTACCCTCGGGCGTCTCCTCGGACGGGGCACCGGCGGCCGCGTCGGTCTGGCCCTGCGCGTACAGCGCCTGGCCGATCTTCTGCTGGCTCTCGCTGAGCTTGTCGAACGCGGTCTTCACCGCGTCGTCGTCATCTCCGGCGAGCGCGCTCTTCAGCGCGTCGACATCTGCCTGCACGTCGGTCTTGACATCGTCGGGCAGCTTGTCCGCGTTGTCCTTGAGCAGCTTGTCGGTGGAGTAGGCGAGCTGCTCGGAGACGTTGCGGGTCTCGGCGGCCTCGCGGCGCTTCTTGTCCTCCGCGGCGTGCTCCTCGCCCTCGCGCACCATCCGCTCGATGTCTTCCTTCGGCAGCGACGAGCCGCCGGTGATCGTCATCGACTGCTCCTTGCCGGTGCCCTTGTCCTTGGCAGACACGTGCACGATGCCGTTGGCGTCGATGTCGAAGGTGACCTCGACCTGCGGGATCCCGCGGGGCGCCGGGGCGATGCCCTGCAGCTCGAAAGTGCCCAGCGGCTTGTTGTCCCTGGTGAACTCGCGCTCGCCCTGGAACACCTGGATCGCCACCGACGGCTGGTTGTCATCGGCCGTGGTGAAGGTCTCGCTGCGCTTGGTCGGGATGGCCGTGTTGCGCTCGATCAGCTTGGTCATGATGCCGCCCTTGGTCTCGATGCCGAGCGACAGCGGGGTGACGTCGATGAGCAGAACGTCCTTACGCTCGCCCTTCAGCACGCCGGCCTGCAGTGCGGCGCCGACGGCGACGACCTCGTCAGGGTTCACACCCTTGTTCGGGTCCTTGCCGCCGGTGAGCGACTTGACCATCTCGACGACGGCGGGCATCCGGGTGGAGCCACCGACGAGCACGACGTGCGCCACGTCGCCGACCTTGATGCCGGCTTCCTTGATCACGTCACGGAACGGCTGCTTGGTGCGCTCGAGCAGGTCGCTGGTGAGGTCCTCGAACTTGGCGCGGGACAGCGTCTCGTCGAGGTTGGCCGGGCCGTTCTCGGTGAGCGAGAGATAGGGCAACTGGATGCTGGCGCTCATGGATGAGGACAGCTCCTTCTTGGCCTGCTCCGCGGCTTCCTTCAGTCGCTGCTTGGCGATCTTGTCACCGGAGACGTCGACGCCGGTGGTGTCCTTGAACTTCTTGATCAGGTAGTCCACGACGCGCTGGTCCCAGTCGTCGCCGCCCAGCTTGTTGTCGCCGGCGGTGGCGCGCACCTGGATGGTGGAGAAGTCGTCGTCCTTGCCCACCTCGAGCAGCGACACGTCGAAGGTGCCGCCGCCCAGGTCGAAGACCAGGATGAGTTCGTCTTCCTTGCCCTTGTCCAGGCCGTAGGCCAGCGCGGCCGCAGTCGGCTCGTTGATGATCCGCAGCACGTTCAGGCCGGCGATCTCGCCGGCCTCCTTGGTGGCCTGGCGCTGGGCGTCGTTGAAGTACGCGGGCACGGTGACCACAGCATCCGTCACCGGCTCGCCCAGGTACTGTTCGGCGTCGCGCTTGAGCTTGGCCAGGATGCGCGCGGAGATTTCTTGGGGGGTGTACTTCTTGCCCTCGATCGTGACGGTCCAGTCGGTGCCCATGTGGCGCTTGACGGAGGCGATCGTGCGATCGACGTTGGTGACGGCCTGGCGCTTGGCGGTCTCGCCGACCAGCACCTCGCCGTCCTTGGTGAAGGCCACCACGGACGGGGTGGTGCGGAAACCTTCAGCGTTGGCGATCACGGTGGGTTCTCCACCTTCGAGGACGGACACCACCGAGTTGGTGGTTCCGAGGTCAATTCCTACTGCTCGAGCCATGCGCTCTGTTCTCCTTACGTTACGTTCCCTGAGGTTCTCGAAGGGACGTTCTGTTCATGCCTGGGGTGCGATCCCCTCGAGAGCCTCGGGGACCATGGCAAGACTTGAGCCTTGCGTACTCAATGTTGCGGCATCCGGTACTACTTGTCAAGCCGAAACCCAAAAACTTGAGCCAACCTGACTCAACCCTGACAACCGAGGCCGAATCCGGCATGCGGTACTAGACAGAAGTGGATGGCTATCACCGTACTTGGTCGCGCCACGAGCCATCCGAGGAGCTGACGGATGCGCATCTGGATGGTGTACGCGCTGCAGTTCTCGCTGCACGCCCGCGCTGTTTTACGGCGAGGAAATCGGCATGGGCGAGGACCTGTCGGCGCCGGGCCGGATGGCGGTGCGCTCCCCCATGCAATGGACAGCGGGGGAGAACGGCGGCTTCTCCAACGCCGATGCGGCCGCGCTGCCGTCGAAGCTGGCGGAGGGCGATTACGGACCAGAGAACGTGAACGTCGCGGATGCCAAGCGCGACCCGGAGTCGCTGCCGAACTTCATGATCTTCCTCACCCGCCGCTACCGCGAATGCCCGGAGTTGGCCTGGGGAGAGTTCTCCGTGCTGGACCAACCATTCCCCCAGGTCATCGCGCACCGCTGTACCTGGGCGGAGTCCACCATCGTCGCCCTGCACAACCTCGGCGGCGGCCCGGTCGCGGTGCCGCTCAGCCCACCGGCGAATCGAAAGAAGTAGCCGTGACCGAGCCGGCAAGCACGACACCCAACCCCACCTGGTGGCGGCAGGCCGTGGTCTAACACAACTGTTCCTGTTCCGGCTAAGTGTTCCTGTTGCGCCGGGCACACTTAGCCGAAACGGAAACATTTGCCGGGTGGGCAGAGCCGTTCCCGCCTCGCCCTCGACGCGAGCGCGCACGTACAACTAGACTCAACGCACACCGAGACGGAAGGAGGTAGCGCCATGGCTGTCTTTGCCGTGCCCTCTAGCATCCCCTTCCTCTTTGAGGCCGCCGACTAACATCCGCGGGTGGCCTCCTGTCCTCGGAGCGTCACCGTGTCATTCGACGAAGTTGCACCCGCCTTTACCATCCCCACCTTTTCCCGGCTCGAACCCGGCGAGGACCAACGCTGGTCCACCTGGACGAGCGTCACGCCCTCCGAGCGCGGTCCGCAGCCGTTCCCGGACTGGATCGTCACCTCCGCCGGCGCGTTCGACACCGAACTGGGCATTCTGAAATCCGGCAAGGAGGCGGATGTCTTCCTCATCGAGCGGGCAATTCCCGGTGAGACCGGCAGCATCCTCGCCGCCAAGCGGTACCGCGGTCGCGAAACCCGCGACTTCCACCGCTCCGCGCAGTACCAGGAGGGCCGGCGGATGCGCAACACCCGCGACACCCGCGCCGTCGCCAAGAACTCGGCGTACGGCCGAACGGTCTCGGCCGGGCGCTGGGCGATGGCCGAATTCGAAGCGCTCTGCCGGATGTACGAGCAGGGCATGGCGGTCCCTTACCCGGTGCAGGTCAACGGCACCGAGCTCCTGATGGAGTTCATCGGCGACGACCTCGCCGCGGCGCCAAGGCTTGCGGAGGTGCGCATGGATCCAGGCGTGCTTGCCGGATACCTCGAGCAGGTCGTGGACATCCTGCACCAATTCGCCGCCGCCGGCCTCTCCCATGGCGACCTTTCCGCATACAACCTACTCGTGCACGCTGGCCGCGTGGTGGTGATCGACCTGCCACAGTTGGTGGAGGTGGTGAGCAATCCGAACGGCATGTCCCTGCTGCACCGCGACTGCGTCAACGTGTGCCAGTGGTTCACCCGCCGCGGGGTGTCGTGCGACGCGGAAGAGGTCTTCGCCGCGCTCCTGCCGGACCTGTACCGCTGACCGGCGCGCAACGGCGGCCGAGCCCTGCCGAAACGTTTGCGCGAGGTGCCAGAGCACATCCGTGACCTGCGGGCGCATTCCTACGCGGGCGGCGGCGCTGACCACTAGCCTGTCAGCATGACGGGTGACACAGCCGACAATGATGCTGCATCCTCCGAAACACAGGGGGAAAAACGGGTGCCGCTGATCGGCGACGACGGCGCCGTGGTTATCGCCGCCCACGCGTACCTGGAGGATCGACCGATTCCGGGCCGGATGGTGCGGGCCTGGGCGCTCTGGGACTGGGGCTCGGCGGCCTTCAACGCCGTGGTCACCACGTTCGTGTTCAGCACCTACTTGGCCAGCGGTCTGTTCGTCGATCCGGACATCCTGGCCGCGGCCGGCGACGACTCCCGCAATCCGGCACTGGTCGCGGCGAAGGCCGGCAACGCCACCCTGATCGGTACGGCGCTGACGATCGCCGGGGTGCTGATCGCCCTGCTCGCCCCGATTCTCGGACAGCGTTCGGACGGCTCCGGTCGGCGCAAGCTGTGGCTCGGGATCAATACCGGCCTGGTCGTGCTCGCCATGCTGGCGATGTTCTTCGTCGCCCCCGCGCCCGGATACCTCGTGTTCGGGGCGGCGCTTCTGGCCGCCGGCAACATCTTCTTCGAGTTCGCCAGCGTGAATTACAACGCCATGCTGGTGCAGGTCTCCACGCCGAAGACGATCGGGCGGGTCTCTGGTTTCGGTTGGGGCATGGGTTACGTCGGCGGGATCGTGCTGCTGATCATGCTGCTGGTGTTGTTCATCCAGAGTTTCGGCAACCCGCATGGCAACGGGCTGCTCACGGTGCCCACCGGCGCGGCCGGCGGTGCGCTGGACATCCGCCTGGCGATCATGGTCTCCGCCATCTGGTTCGCGATCTTCGCGCTACCGGTGTTGTTGCGGGTGCCGGAGATCCCGCCGCGGGCGCGCGAGAACCGGGTGAGCATTGCGGCCAGCTACCGGCAGCTGTGGAACACCATTGCGGCGCTGGGGAAAAAGAGCCCACAGGTGCTGATGTTCCTGCTCGCGAGCGCCGTGTTTCGGGATGGCCTCGCCGCCGTATTTACGTTCGGCGCCATCGTCGCGGCCCAGGTGTTCGGGTTCTCGGCGACCGAGGTCATCTACTTCGCGGTGGCCGCGAACGTCGTCGCCGGTCTGGGGACGTTCCTCGGCGGTTGGCTCGACGACCGGGTCGGCGCGAAGAACGTCATCATCTGGTCGTTGCTCGGGCTGGTGCTCGCGGGCACCGCGGTGCTGTTCATCGGGACCGCCCAGGGCGGCTTCTGGATCGCTGGGCTGTTCCTGAGCCTGTTCGTCGGCCCGGTGCAATCCTCCAGTCGCAGCTTCCTGGCCAGGATCACCCCGCCCGGCCGTGAAGGTGAGATCTTCGGGCTGTACGCGACAACCGGACGCGCGGTGAGCTTCCTGGCACCGGGCCTGTTCAGCCTGTTTGTGGGCGCCACCGGCGACACCAGGTTCGGCATCATCGGCATCGTGCTCGTGCTGTTCGCCGGCCTGCTCCTGATGCTGCCGGTCAAGGCGAAGCAGTCAGTCATCGACTGACTCCGTCGCGCCGGTGGTCGAGCCCCCACCGGTGGTCGAGCCCCACGGTGGTCGAGCCCCGCCGAGACCCCGTCCCCCGTCCCACGTCCCACCTCCTGCAAAACCGCATCCCCCTGGCGTATCCTCAACCCCATGGCAGCGTCGCGTCCCATCGGATACTGGCTCAAGCTCGTCGACCAGCTGATCGACGATCGGTTCGACGAGACCCTCGAGGAGCACGGCGTCACCCGCCGGCAGTGGCAGCTGCTCGGAGCGCTGTCACGCGAGGATGCCACTCTCGAGCAGTTGAACGGCGAGATCGCCCCGTTCCTGGACGCCGACAGCGAGGACAGTTCCGCAGCCCACCTCGCAGAGCTCGTCGAGAGCGGATGGATCACCGTCGCCGGCGACACCTACTCGATAACCGAGCAGGGCCGGGTGGCCTACGATCGGCTCTCCACAGTCGTGCAGGGAATCCGGGATGCGGTGTCCAACGGATTCGACGATGAGGAGTACGCCGCCACCCTGAATGCGCTTGAGCGGATGGCGCGCAACCTGGGCTGGGAAGGCTAGTCCTAGCGGCCCCGCCCGGTCTTCTTCTGCAGCCGCTCGATCTGCTCTGACGCCTGCGCCTTGGTGAGGTCTGCTGGGATTTCCTCCCCCGCCTCTCTGGCCAACGTGTCGAGGTAGCTGCGTTGCGCGGCGGTGATCGGCTCGTCGCCGGTAAGCCACTGTTCCGGATTCTTCACCGCCGCGTTCTCGGGGTCGACCGCGCCGAGTTTCTCGTCGTCTGCTGCCATGGTTCAACGCTACGCCGGGCGCGAATCGGTGGGTAGTCGTCGCAATCCAGTGGTCAAAGCCCGGAATGCTAACCTCGACGCATATGATTGTCGATCCGGAACTCGTGGTTCTTGTGGACGATGCCGGGCATCCACTCGGTACCGCCGAGAAGCGCACGGTGCACGGCGTCGACACGCCTCTGCACCTGGCGTTCTCCTGTCACGTCTTCGACGCCGAGGGCCGCGTACTCGTGACCCGGCGGGCGCTGTCGAAGCTGACCTGGCCGGGGGTATGGACTAATTCGTTCTGCGGACATCAGGTGCCCGGTTCGAGCGTCGAAGCCGCCGTGACCGCCCGTGCAGTGGTGGAATTGGGCCTGCAGATCACAGATCTCCAGCCGGTGTTGCCGGACTTCCGCTATCGGGCGGTAGACGCATCCGGCATCGTCGAGAACGAAATCTGCCCCGTCTTCAGTGCGGTGACGACGGATGCCGTTACGGCGAACATCGCGGAAGTGGCGGAGTGGAAATGGGTCGCCCCCGCCGACCTGCGTGCCGCGGTTGCCGCGGCACCGTACGCGTTCAGCCCGTGGTTGGTCCTGCAGCTGAACGGCTGGTCCCTGACCCGCTGAACTCTCGGGATGCTAGCCCGCTGAGCTCTCATCCCCTGACGAGCGAGCTCTGCGAGCGTCGAGGGCGGCAGAGTAGCTACCGCGTCACATCCGTCTTATGGAAGTTCAGGAACGACCGCGACGCCGTCGGCCCGCGCTGACCTTGGTAACGCGAGCCATTCGCGCCAACGCCGTAGGGCTTCTCGGCCGGCGAAGAGAGTTGGAAGAAGCAGAACTGGCCGATCTTCATGCCCGGCCACAGCTTGATCGGCAGCGTTGCGACGTTGCTGAGCTCCAGCGTGACGTGGCCCGAGAAACCAGGGTCGACGAAGCCGGCGGTGGAGTGAGTCAGCAAACCCAGCCGGCCGAGCGAACTCTTGCCCTCGAGGCGGGCGGCGATGTCATCCGGCAGGGTGATCTGCTCGTAGGTGGAGGCGAGCACGAACTCGCCGGGGTGCAAGATGAACGGATGCCCGGACTCCGTCTCGACGAGGTGCGTCAGCTCGGGCTGATCGTCGGCCGGGTCTATAAACGGATACTTGTGGTTATCGAACAGCCGGAAATACTTGTCGAGCCGCACGTCGATGCTCGAGGGTTGCACCATGTCGGGGTCGTAGGGATCGAGGCCCACCCGTCCAGAGTCGAGTTGCGCCTTGATATCCCGGTCCGATAGCAGCATGACAAGAGACTATCCGAGCGGCTTGGTAGGATTGCGCGAGCCGGTATCTGTCCGCTTGTTTGGACGGACCAGACACCGGATGCGCGAGCGTAGTTCAATGGCAGAACTCCAGCTTCCCAAGCTGGTAGTGCGGGTTCGATTCCCGTCGCTCGCTCCAATAGATTCTTGCCGTCTTGTCAGATCTCACGCATGCCTGGACTTGTCTCACGGAACCTAGGACCCTTCAAGGCTAAGGTCAGCGTGAAATGTGCGCCTCTACTTGCGCAACCGATGGAGTGTATTCCCGCCGGTTCATGATTCTTAGATCTTCCAGCAGAGGCAGCTCCATCAACGGAGTGAGATCGGCGTCCATCACACGTGTTGACCCGTACAAGTACAACGTGTCTAGTCGTTTCAACCCTTCGACCGGCGCTAAGGACTCGATCTCGCCAAGTTCGCTGATGTTGAGAAACTCGAGATCGGTAGCGGTACCGATCTCACCGAGTCGGGTAACGCGGCGATCCGATTCGAGTTGTAGCTCTCGTAAATGCCGTGGCGCGGATGCCGATGCTAGATCGGACAGGTCGCTTAATCCCCGTGCCGAGTAGATCCCCAGAATTTCCAGCATCGGGAAAGCATCAATGCCGGGCTTTCGATATAGGGCCGGTCCTTCATCGAAATGAGACGCAACTGCCGGTTTTGCGAAAGCGGGCTGAGGTCCCTCGGGTTATAGGACGTCGGATACAGCTCGCGTAAGTGAACGGCCGCCCCGATGCTGGACTCCACCTGTTCCCAGCCGGCCTCAAGGTGCGTGAGTCTCGGCAAGCGCGCGAGGTCGAGTGTGGCTTTCGGCGCGGTGATGACGCTGACCGATTCGAGTGTGGCAGCCATCCTGTACACCGGTGTCAGATCGGTGATGGTGCGGGCGAGGATTCGGATCCTGGTTATCGGCCAGTTTTCGAGGAAGTCCAGGCTCCGTTCCCGGTAGCCTTTGGCGTAATTGAGCACGAGCCCCGTTGCTGCCCCGCCGGACAGCGCCCTGGAGGCCTTCGGTGACCAGTCTCCGGTGACAACCAGATCGGTTCCTGCAGGCGACTCGACGAGGTCAAAGTTGGAAACCCTGGACCAGGAGGACACAGCTTCACACTATCTGCTGCAGTTGCGCCTCACCTCGCCTGGAATCGTCTCCCTCCTTTTGCCCTGTGCAAGCTAGTCACGACCGCACCGATTCTCAGACCGACAGAACAAGTCCAGATCGCGATGAGACGACCGGCAGCGACCAGTAAGCGCGACTTCAGCATTCCCCTGGTCCGATATGGGCGTAAAAGTCCAGACATGCGCGAGAGGCCACACGTCTCGGGGCATCAGTTCACTCAGCAGTCTTGGGGCCGGCACGCGCTCAATCCTGCGAGGCAACGACCGGGCGGTGGCCGGAATCCGGCACGGTTCGATCACCAATTATCGACAGGAAATGTCTCAACGACAGACACGGCAGGTCGGCAACCACAGTCGGCATGTGGTGCCGCGCATAGGTGCAGTTGGACACTACATGCGGCGGATCGCCGCATAGAACCTAGCAGAGGCCTTCTCTCGACACGAGCGGCGGCATCGTTTCACCGGAACGCCCTACAGAAAGTGGCACAGTAACATGAGCGTTATGCATAAATGGTTGAAGCCGTTAGCGGCTGTGAGTGTGGCGGCGCTGATGGTGCTCGGGGTGGTGCCGGGCGCATCCGCGACTTACCTATCCTTCACCGACTCGGCCGGCATCATGTACAACGTCGACAGCTCAAATAGCTCGATCGGCGCGGCCGTCAGCGGCTACTCGGGGAGCTCGACAGCCGTGTCGATCCCAGCCACGGTGACTATCGACGGCGTCGTATATGACGTCACCGGCATCTGGGGGCTCTCCTACCACAATCTGACCTCGGTGACCATTCCGAACAGTGTCACCAGCATCGGATACCATGCGTTCGAAGGCAATGCGCTGACCTCGGTGACCATTCCGGGCAGTGTTACTAGCATCGGGGAGTATGCGTTCTACTACAACCACCAACTGACGTCGGTGACCATTTCGGGCGGTGTCACCAGTATTGGAGTGGGTGCGTTCTCAACCGGCGCCCTGACCTCCGTGACCATTCCGAACAGTGTCACCAGCATTGGTGATGACGCGTTTTCCAGCAACATCCTGACCTCCGTGACTATTCCGGGCAGTGTCACTAGCATCGGGGATGATGCGTTCGCGGGAAATCAACTGCTCTCGGTGACGATTTCAGACGGTGTCACAAGAATCGGCGCGTATTCGTTCTCCTCCAATGGCCTGGCCTCGGTGACTATTCCGGGCAGTGTCACCAGCATCGGGGATGATGCGTTCGTAGCCAACGGTTTGCGGTCGGTGCGGTTCTTGGGAGCGGCCCCGCTGATGGGCTCGGCCGCGTTAGGCTCGGCCGCGTTCGGCGACCCTGCCGATTTGGTGGTGTCGTATCTCCCGAAGTACGACTCGTCTGTCTTTCCCGGCGGGTTCACCTCCCCGACCTGGACTCCGGATAACTACACCACTTTCGCACTGGCTACCGTCACTTTCGATACGACCGGCGGCAGCACCGCCCCGGCGCCGGTGACTGTCAAGCCCGACGGGACTGCGCCTCGACCGGCGAATCCGACCTGGACGGACCACACATTCGCCGGCTGGTTCACCGCAGCAACCGGCGGCACCGAATGGGACTTCGCCAGCCCAACCAGCACAGACACCACTCTGTACGCGCATTGGATCTCGGGTACGGTCACTTCCATCGATAACGGCATCACCTACACCGCAGACAGCGGAAACATTGCGGCCGGCGCGACCGTCAGCGGATATTCCGGACCTTCGACTGTAGCGATCCCTGCGACGGTGACCATTGAGGGCGTCGAGTACAACGTCACCAGCATCGGCGCGGAGGCGTTCAGGTCAAAGAACCTAAGTGGGGTGACCATTCCGAACAGTGTCACCAGCATCGGTGATGACGCGTTTTCCAGCAACATCCTGACCTCGGTGACCATTCCGGGCAGTGTCGCGAGCATCGGTGACTGGGCGTTCAAGAACAATCGACTGATGTCGGTGAGCATCCCGGACAGTGTCACCAGCATCGGTCAAGGTTCGTTCGGGACCAACAGCTTGACCTCGGTGGCCCTCGGGAACAGCGTAACCAGCATCGGAGACCATGCGTTCGAGCAAAACAGCTTGACCTCGATGACCATCCCGGCCAGTGTCACCAGCATCGGGTCACTGGCGTTCGGCAGTAATTACGCCCTGGCCTCGGTGCGGTTCTTGGGAGCGGCTCCGGTTATGGGTTTTGAAGCGCTACATGACGGAATGCTTTTTTGGAATGTTGTCGTGTCTTATCTACCGGAATACGACTCGTCTGTCGTTGGTAATGGCGGGTTCACTTCTCCGAACTGGACCCCAGCCGGAACTCCGGATGCCTACCGCAGCTACGCGCTGGCTACCGTCACTTTCGACACGACCGGCGGCAGCACCGCTCCGGCTCCGGTGACGGTCAACTCTGACGGGACTACAACTCGCCCGGCCGATCCGACTTGGACCGGCCATACCTTCACCGGCTGGTTCACCGCGGCCACCGGCGGCACCGCCTTCGACTTCACCAGCCGGGTCACTACCGACACCACCCTGTACGCGCAGTGGACAGGTCCGGTATCCTTCACATCCTCGGACGGCGTTACCTACAGCGCCGACAGCAGTGATGTCGCCGCCGGAGCGACCCTCGACGGCTACACGGGCACCGCGACCACCTTCTCGATCCCATCGACAGTGACCATCGACGGCATCGTCTACAACGTCACCAGCATCGGGGATAGAGCGTTCTCCGGTCCGGGCCTGACGTCGGTGACCATCCCGGACAGCGTCACCAGTATCGGGAATGCTGCCTTCGAATTCAGCGGTTTGACGTCGCTGGTCATCGGGAACAGCGTCACCCACATCGGTACCGACGCGTTCGCATACAGCGGCTTGACGTCGGTGACGATCCCGGACAGCGTCACCTACATCGGGGACTGGGCGTTCGAAGACAACAGCTTGACGTCGGTGACGATCCCGGACGGTGTCACCTACATCGGGGACTGGGCGTTCGCCGATAATGACGGTTTGACGTCGGTAAAGTTCTCGGGCGCAGCTCCCACATTTGCAGGCATGGACGCATTCGGTATCTACTATGACACCTTGACAGTCTTCTATCGCGCGCAATACGGAGCACCCGACGCCGAAAACGGGTTCACCAGCATGTGGGATGGCTACAAGACTCAAGCGTTGGCTGATGTGACCTACGACACGACCGGCGGTAGCACGGCGCCGGCTCCGGTCACGATCAACTCCGGCGACACCGTGAATGAGCCGACGGAGCCGACCTGGGCGGGTCACACCTTCGATGGCTGGTTCACCGCCGCTACCGGCGGGACCGCCTGGGACTTCGGCGATGCGGTCACCGCAGACACCACCCTGTACGCTCAGTGGACCGCGCTCGCGCAGGTCACCTTCGACACGACCGGCGGTAGCACGACGCCGGCTCCGGTCACGATCAACTCCGGCGACACCGTGAATGAGCCGACGGAGCCGACCTGGGCGGGTCACACCTTCGATGGCTGGTTCACCGCCGCTACCGGCGGGACCGCCTGGGACTTCGGCGATGCGGTCACCGCAGACACCACCCTGTACGCGCAGTGGACGACGCTGGCGACGGTGTCCTTCGACACGGCAGGCGGTAGCACCGCGCCGAAGTCGGTGACACTCAACTCCGGCAGCCCGGTGGATGAGCCGACCGCGCCGACCTGGGCCGGTCACGTCTTCAATGGCTGGTTCACCGCCGCTACCGGCGGCACCGCCTGGGACTTCACTAGCCCGGTCGCCGCCGACATCTCCCTCTACGCCCAGTGGGCCGTGACGGTCCCGCCAGTGGTTGTCCCGCCAGTGGTTGTCCCGCCGGTGCTGTTCCCGCCTGTGGTCACCCCGGCAGGGACGGTGCCACCGAAGGTTGCCTTGTCTGTGGATCTGGCGGTCGGTTCTCCGTTCGGTGACGCGCCTGTGAACGTCAAGGGTTCGGGGCTGCTCGCCAACTCACCATGGACTCTGGTGCTGCATTCCACTCCGACAATTGTTGCCTCTGGGATTGTGGGCAGCGACGGAACTGTTGCTGGCACGTTCTCGTTACCGGTCAGCATCCCGGCGGGGACTCACACCCTGACCCTCGCGGGGACGGCGCCGGACGGTTCGGCGGTCACCAGCGTGGTGTACCTCACGGTCAGCAGCACCGGCGAGCTGAGCTACCTGTCCTCTGCGGGTCCTGAGTCGACTCTGGCCGCCACTGGCGTCAACACACCCACCGACGGACTCGCCGGCGGGGCGCTCCTGCTGATCCTGTTCGGTGCAGCGCTCATCTTCGCTCGCCGCCGCAGAACAGCACGGTAACCGGGGATACTGCTGAGGCTTCGGGCGGGCCGGATGGGCGATACCTGCACCGACCCGCTCGGGCTTTTGCCCATGCCCGCGCGTGCGCCGTGGTCCAAGGATTCGTGAGCGAAGCCCAACGATCGCTGATTATCGACAGCCTTTGCCTTGAGGCTCACGTGAGTTGCAGAAACTACTTGGAAGCTCGAGAACTGCCATGCACCTACAGCGGGCGAGGCAAGAAACCGGACCAGATTCAGAGCAAACATATCCGGGCTTGTGGTTCAGATATGTAGGTGCGCCTACATATCTTGCCGGAAACGGGACCACCCGGGACTAAACAGCCGCGCAGGTCCCCCGAATTTCCTTACAAATACGGGCTTCAGGGCATTTCAGTGACAGGTTCGATTCCCGTCGCTCGCTCCACTGTCGATAATCAATGACATTGGCCTTCAATCACTGTTCCTTGGACTAACGGCCGGCGTTGGGCCGCGTCCGTCTCCGTTTCGCGCGCGGTAAGCGTGGACGAGTTTCCTTGCACGTGGACCCTCTGGCTTGCCGAGTATGGGCGCGGACTACATGTTCTTGTCTGCGCTTGGAAGTTGCCGGAGGTGGCCGCAGCTAGGAACTATCCCTGCCTATCTCGAACAGCGACATGTGCCACCATCCGTGACCGTCGCGCTCGTCGTCGCCGCGCGCCCGTGGTGCCCCAGTACTAGCCTCAAGAAATGACGAATCTTCCAGCAGGTTGGTATCCGGACCCAGACGACGCCACCCAGTCACGGTGGTGGGACGGTCTCGCCTGGACCCAAGTGCGCTCGACCCCGTACACGCTCACGGCGTCCGCGGCCGAACTGCGGGCGCCTGAGGGCACGAAGTGGAACACCGTGTGGGTGTGGCTCATCCTCGTGCTTCCGTTGCTGTCATCGGTCAGGCTCCTCTTCATCGGCTGGGATTCGACGGCGCAGCCCAGCGATCCGACCGGCATGAGCTCATTCCGGACCCTCTCCTCGCCCGGGTTTCTCTTCGGGGGTCTCGGCAGCGTAATCCTCTACGGCCTGTGTGTCTGGTTCGCCTACCTCGACTGGCGCGCGCTGAACCAGCGCCTGGTTCCGAAGCCATTCCCCTGGGCGTGGGCGTTTTTGTACATCAACGTCTACGTCATCGGCCGCTCGGTCGTCGTCCGCCGCCGCACCGGCCGCGGGGCCGCTCCGATGTGGGTCGCGATCGCCACGATCGTGATCACGTTAGGCTTCAGCATCTATCTGGTCGTCGCCATGATGTCCACCGCGTTCGCCTCGCTACCCAGCCTGACCGACTACAGCGTTCACTGAGTTCTGACTCCGGCGGATCGGCTGTGCCCGAAGGGTGCACAGCTGTTGAATTCGGACGAATGACGAACTCACGGCTACAACTGCAAGATCTGCTCTTACAAAGTGCTCATAGCGTCGGTTGATGGCTTCGCGACTACTGACGCATTCCTCACCACCGAGTTCCACCCATCCCGAGCAGTCCGGGCCCAACCGCCGCAAAATCAAAGGCTGCCCGAAATGCCCCCCCTACCTGCGCATCCTCGCCTCCAATAACTAGAAGCTACCTGCCGAATCTTCTCTTACCCGAGGAAAATCCAACCTAAGTCGATCGGCTCTTCTATCCGCGACTTGCTCAATGGCCCAGATTGGGTCGAAATCCGGTGATTAATCTGAAGATGGCTGATTGTCGACACTAGTTGAGAAAACCGCCAAGAACCGCCTGTCATGACACGCTGCCTCATGGTGACGCTGCTGCCGGGTTCAAGCGAGTCGAGTAGCCCCCGAGCAACGCGAACCGACACGCACTGCGACCGGAACATTTCCCGCCCCGCGTTCTAGCTCCCCCGCGCGATGACCAGAGCGACGAGACCCAGTGCGCCCATCACAAGCGCCATGACCGAATACGAGCCGAACCCGGTTGCGATGATCGGGCCGAGGGCGGGGGAAAGAGCCATGAGTACGGTAATCGGAGCGCTGAACGCCCCATTGATCGCACCATAGTTCTGGGTGCCCCAACGGTCGGCGACCGCCGACGCCTGGATCAGGGTGTGGGAACCGCGCACCGCACCGGCGAGGACCGCCACCACGATCAACAACCACAACGGGCCAGGAATCAATCCGATGCCCGCAAGCAGAACCACCGACACAGCGGCGACCACCGCTATTGGCACCCATGGCCGCCTGCCGTGAGGTGCGACGAAGAACAGCAGACGGCCGACTACTTGACCGGCACCGACCAGGCCGAGCGCCAGCGCTGCGGTACTGTAGCTGACCCCTTTTTCCATGAGCAGCGGAATCATGGCGAGGGTGACGCTGAACAGGGATAGCGTGAGCAGTGCCATGGCGACGGTGAGCATCCAGAACTGACGGGTTCTGATGACGGCGGAGACGTTGTACGCGATCGGCGGGTCGCCCCGCTTCGCCTCGGATGCCCAGCGCTTCTCGAGCGTGAACCAGTGCAGGGGCAGCGTCACGACAAGGAGCACCCCGGCTAGGATCATCAGGGTGTCACGCCACCCCCAGACACCAAGCAGTGCGGCGGTGATCGGCGCGAACACTGTCGATGAGAGCCCGCCGGCCAGCGTCAGGATGGTCAGCGCGCCGTACCGCCTGGCGCCGTATCGACGGGTGACAACGGCGAAGGCCGCCTGGTAGAGGACTCCGGACTGTGCGATCCCGACGACCAGCCAGGCGGCGAAGAACCAGACCAGGTTCTGCGCAAAGGCCGCAGCCGCCAGGCCCGCCGTGCCGACGATCGATCCCCACGACATCACCGCGCGCGGACTCCACCGGTCGATCAGCCGGCCGACGAGAATTCCGGACAGTGCCGACACAACGAGTCCAGCCGAAATCGCGGCCATCGTCAGCGGAAGCGTCCACCCGGTGTCCTGTGCGACCGCCGGTGCCGCAACGATCGGCGCGTAGTACAAGATTCCCCAGCCGACGACCTGCCCGGCGGAAAGGGCACCCAGGGCCCAGCCGGACGGCTTGCTGCGCCCGGCGAGTGCGGGAAGTCGACGTTCGCTGCCTGTCACTCCCTGTCCCGCATGAGAGCGATCATAACGTCACAGACGGCCACTTAGATCATTTCGCCGACCGATCCACCTACTCAACGGCCGCGCTGCGCTCGCCACTCGGCGTTCGGCGAGTCCCGCCGGAAACGCGGCCCGGCGAAGCCAGAATTGCTACGGCGGCCCACTCGCACCGCCGAACCAGCCGGAGGTCCCACCACGAAAAGCTACGCAGCCACGCCAACAGACCTCATCCGAGCCGAACACGCCGAGGGCCCCATGTGGGACGTTCGCCACCAAGCCCTGTTATGGGTCGACCAGTTCGCGGGTTTGGTGCATCTCGCCCGGCAGAACGAGGCTGACGAACTCGCGCTAGCGACCACATACCACACCGGCGTCACGGTGGGCGCGGTCGTTCCGCTGGTGTCCGCGGACGGCGGGTGGATGCTGGCAGCCGGCAGCGGGTTCTGCCACCTCTCCGACGTCGGCGTGGTCACCCCGGTGGGAGAATCGCTGATCGATCCGAAGCAACTGCGCATGAACGACGGCAAATGCGACCCCCAGGGACGGTTCTGGGCGGGCTCGATGGCCTGGGCGAAGACCCCGGCCGCGGCATCGCTCTACTGCTTGGCCACCGACGGACGGACAACCGTCGCGCGCACGAAGCTCACCATCTCCAACGGTTCAGCATGGACGCCGGATGGCCGCACCATGTACTTCATCGACACGCCCACCCAACGCATCGACCGGTTCGACGTCACCGCGGACGGCGAACTTCGCGACCAGCAGACCGTGGTGCAAATCGAGTCCGAGCTCGGGGCGCCGGACGGGATGTGCATCGACGACGACGGATGCCTCTGGGTGGCACTGTGGGGCGGCAACGCGGTGCACCGGTATTCCGCGCAGGGTGAACTGCTTGCGGTCGTCACCGTGGATGCGCCGCAGGTGTCGAGTTGCGCCTTCGGCGGCGCCGATTGCCGCACCCTGTTCATCACCACCTCGCAGGAAGGCTACGACCAGGCCGCGAGCGAGTGCCACCCGCTGGCGGGCCGCGTCTTCCGCGTCGAGCTCGACACGACCGGCCCGGACGTCGCTCCGTTCCGCGGCGCTCCACCGGCCCGCGCGGTGTAGCCCGCCTGACCCGCGTCAGCGCCCGAGCCAGCCGCCGTCCACCGGCAGGATGATGCCGTTGACATAGTCCGAAGCACTGCTGGCCAGGAACACCGTGGCACCGGCAAGATCGTCGGCGCTGCCCCACCGCCCCGCCGGAATCCGGTCGAGTATGGCCTGGGATCTGGCCGGGTCGTCCTGCAGCGCCTGCGTGTTGTCGGTGGCAATGTAGCCCGGCGCGATCGCGTTCACATTGACCCCGCGCGCGGCCCATTCGTTCGCGAGCGCCTTGGTGAGGCCGGCCACGCCGGATTTCGCCGCGGTGTAGCCGGGCACGTTTACGCCGCCCTGGAAGCTCAATAGCGACGCGGTGAAAATGATCTTGCCTCGGCCCCGCGCGAGCATCGACCCACCAACCGCGCGCGCCAGCACGAACTGCGCGGAGAGGTTCACCGCGATGACGCGGTCCCACAATTCGTCCGAATGCTCGGCCGCAGGGGCGCGCTCGATCGTTCCGGCGTTGTTCACCAGGATGTCCACCGGACGGCCGGCGAGGTCCTCCGCCAGTTCCGTCACTGCGCCGCGATCGGCGAAGTCCACGCGCAGGGCGGTGAAGCGCCGGCCCAGTGCCTCCACTCGCCGGGAGACCTCACTCCCCGTGGGCTCGAGGTTGGCGCTGATTCCGATGATGTCCGCTCCGGCCGCGGCGAGGCCCTCCGCCATCGCCAGGCCGATCCCGCGCCGTGCGCCAGTCACCACGGCGAGCTTCCCGGTGAGGTCGAACGGGTTCACGCGGCCGCTCCGGCTGGCGCGTTCGCGTCGGACTGGCAGTCGATCAGGATCTTCATCGCCTGCCCGGACGACAACGCCGCGAACGCATCAGCGGTCGCCGACAGCGGTTCGATGCGCGTGATCAGCAGGTCCGCGGGAACCACCCCTTCCGCGAGCATCTCCACCGCCTTGTCGAAGTCCTCCCGCTGATACACCCGCGTGCCGATGATGGTCAGCTCCCGCCAGAACAGACGCTTCAGGTCGATTGGCCTGGGCTCCGGGTGGATGGCCACCACCACCAGTCGCCCGCGCACCTTGACGAGTTCCGTCGAGGCGAGCACCGCTGCCGCCGACCCGGATACCTCGAAGACGACGTCCGCGCCGGCGCCGTCCGTCCATCGGTTCACCCACTCGGCCTGGTCATCCGCACGGGGATCCAAGACGGGGAACCCGAGGTCGGCGATCGCCTTGCGTCGGTTCTCGTCCAACTCAATCACCACGACGTCGGCCCCGAAATGCCGCGCCGTGGTCGCGATCAGAACCCCGATCGGCCCGCCACCGATGACGACCGCCTTCTCACCGGCCACCAGCCCAGAGCGCCTCACGTCGTGCACGGACACCGCGGTGGGTTCCACCAGCGCGGCATGGTCGAGCCGAAGGTCCTTCGGCAACCGCACCAGCACATCCTGCTGCACGTTCCAGCTTCCCTGCAGGGCGCCGGGCGAGTCGATGCCGATGAAGTTCAGGTTCTGGCAGACGTGCTGGTTTCCCGCGCGACAGGCCGGGCAATGGCCACACCAATCCAGCGGCATCACGGTTACGTGGTCCCCGACATTCCACTGCGTCACCTGGTCGCCGACGCCGGCGATGACCCCGGACATTTCGTGACCGATGATGATCGGCAACTTCACCCGCGAGTCCATCGAGCCATGCAGGATGTGCAGGTCTGTGCCGCAGATGCCGGTGTAGGCGACCTCGATCCGCACCTCGGTTGCCGTAGGCGCGGCCGGTGTGCCGGTGCCGATCTCGATGGTGTGGTTGCCGGTGTAACTAGCGGTCTGCATGGAGCGTGGAACCTTCCCTGTGGTGTCTGATTTTGCGATTAGAGGCGTTGGGTTCTGGAGAGCACGGTCTGGATGACCACCACGATGGCCAGGAACGCTCCGGAGACGACATTTTGCACCGAGGAGCTCAGCGACCCGACCTGATTGATCATGTTCTGGATGACGCTGAGCAGCAGCACGCCCGCGGTCGTGCCGATGAGGTCTCCCCGACCACCGGAGAGCAGTGTGCCCCCGATCACGACCGCGGCGATGGCGCTGAGCTCTAGTCCGACGCCCACGGCTGGAACACCGGACGAGGAGTACGCCGCGTTCAGTGCACCACCGAACCCGGCACAGAGTCCGCTGAGGACGTACACGGTGAACTTCACCCGCGCCACTGGAAGCCCCATGAGCGTGGCGGCGCTCTCCGACCCGCCAATAGCGAGCACCGACTGCCCGCCGCGGGAGCGTGCCAGGATGATCGAGCCGATCACGACGATGGCGATGGCGATGATCACGGGCCAGCGCAGTCCGAACACGTGCCCCTGTCCCACCGCGACGGTGCCGGCATCCTTAATAAGAGGAGTGTCGGCCCCCGCGTTGGTGATGGCGAACACTAGACCCCGGATGCCGAGCAGTCCCGCCAGGGTGACGATGAAAGGGTCCATCTTGGCGTAGGCAATCAGGAATGCCTGGAACGCACCGACCAGCCCGCACACCACCAGCGGCAAGAGGAAGGCACCGAACGGGCCGAATGCCGATCCGTACGCCGCGAGCACCCCACCCAGAGCGAACATCGACCCGACCGACAGATCGATGCCGCCGCCGCCCACCAGAATGACGAACGTCTCACCGATGGCGACGATGAGCAGGAACGAGGATTGCGTCGCGATGTTGTTGAAGTTGCTGCCGGTGGGGAAGGTGGGGAACGCGAACGCTCCGGTGATCACGAGTACGACCAGCACGATGGCGGCGCCGTACCGCTGCACCAGCCCCGCGATCCGCTCGCGCTTGGCTTGGCTGTCGGTGGTGGGACCGGCTGCGACGGTGGTGCTCATCGGACTGCCGCCTTTCCGCGCTGAATATAGACGGCGAACAGGATGATGAGCGCTTGCGCGATCTGCGAATAGGCATCCGGCACGTTGTGCTTGATCAACGTTGCGCTGATGAACTGGAGCAGCAGCGCCCCGGCCACCGTGCCGACGACGCGGATCCGGCCGCCGGTGAGCGGTGTTCCGCCGATCACGACGGCCGTGATGGCCGACAACTCGATCAGGTTGCCGAGCGTGGACGGAACGGAGGCGCCCAATCGCGCGGTGCCGATCACCCCGGCGATCGCGGCGAGGACGGCGCAGAGGATGTAAATGATCATGAGGATGCGCTTCACCGGCAGTCCGGACAGCTCGGCCGCCCGCCGGCTCCCGCCGATCGCGACCAGCTGTTTGCCGAACGTCGTGCGGTTCACCAGGACGTAAGTGGCGAGAATGGCGGCCAGGGCGATGATGACGTTCCAGGGGATTCCGAACAGGTCGCCGCGGCCGATGGCGAGGATGCCGGGGTCGATGACCTGCTTCATTTGCTCGTGGGCGACCAGCAAGGCCACTCCGCGCCCGGCGACCATGAGGGAGAGCGTCGCCACAATCGGCTGCACGCCGATGAACGCCACCATGGCACCATTGGCCACTCCGATCAGTGCGCCAGCGGCCACGGCGATGAGCACGGCCGGAAAGAACCCGTAACCCAGGTAAAGAGGTATCACCGCCGCCGCCAGCGCCATCACCGCGCCGACGGACAGGTCGATCCCCTCGGCCCCGATCACCAACGCCATCCCCAGCCCGACGATCAGCACCGGAACAACCTGAACGAATTGGGTTCGGAAATTGCCGAATTCGAAAAAGTTCGGCGTGAAGAAGAAGTTGTACACGAGCAGGATCGCGATGGCGAGGTAGACACCGTACTTCAGCAGGAAGCTGACCACGGTCCCGCGATCGGGAAGCGTCCACGACGCGGCGGCCGCCCTCATGCGTCGACTCCGGTCGCCACTGGTTCCTGCTCAACGGAGCCTCCGGCCAGGGCGGCCACCAGATGCTCCTCATCCACCATCACACCGGTCAGTTCGGTCTCGACCGAACCGTCCCGGAGCACAACGACGCGGCCGGAACCCTCCACCACTTCCTCCACTTCCGACGACACCAACACGATGGCCAACCCTTCCGCGGCCAGCTCATCGATCAGCGCCTGCACCTCCGCCTTGGCCCCGACGTCGATGCCGCGAGTCGGCTCGTCCAGCAGCAACACCTTCGGGCTCATGGCCAGCCACCGGGCGATCATCACCTTCTGCTGGTTGCCGCCGGACAGTTCAGACACCGCCTGGTCGGGACTGGACGCCTTGATGTGCAGCCGTTTCATGAAGACGTCGGCGATCGCATCCTGCTTCGCCCGGGAGGTGAACCCGGCGCGGGACAGCCGCGGGAGCGCGGCCAGCACAATGTTGTCACGCACCGACAGGTTCGGCACGATGCCCTCGCTCTTGCGATCTTCCGGCAGCATCACGATGCCGGCGCGGATCGCCGCGGACACCGACCCGCTGCGCACCGGCGCACCGTCCACCAGCACCCGGCCGCGATCCAGCTGCATCACACCGGCCATCGCCTTCAGCGTCTCGGAACGCCCCGACCCGAGCAGCCCGCCCAACCCGACGATCTCCCCGGGGCGGATGGTCAGGGCGATGCCGTCGATTTGATGTTTGCGGCTGAGATCCTCGGCGACCAGCACCGGGGGCGCGTCGGTGGAACGGGCGGCCGAAAACGCGGTCACTCCGCCGCGCTTGCCCTCCACCGATCGGCCCAGCATCATGGAAACCAACTCCACGCGGGGCAGCTCCGCGAGCAGGCCACGGTGGACGATCTTGCCATCCCGCAGCACCACGATGCTCTCGCAGACGCGGTAGCTTTCGTCCATCCGATGGCTGACATAGACAATGGCAATACCCTTTTCGCGCAACATCCCGATCACGCGGAAGAGGGTCTCGACCTCCCGCGCCTCGAGGGACGACGTTGGCTCGTCCATGATGACAACACGTGCGTTGATGCTCACGGCGCGCGCCAACGCCACCATCTGCTGTACCCCGAGCGCGAGGCTGCGCAGCGGCCGGCGCACGTCCACGGCGATGCCGTAGGTGTCCAGCAGCTGCCGGGCATCGGCGTACATGCTGCGGAAGTTGATGAGACCGAGAGCGTTCTTCGGCTCGCGGCCCAGGTAGATGTTCTGCGCCACCGACATCAGCGGCACCAGATTCACTTCCTGGTAGATCGTGCTCACCCCGGCGCGTTGCGCGTCGAGTGGGCGAGCGAACGCCACCGGTTCGCCCTCGAACAGCAGCTGGCCGTCATCCGGTTGATAGACACCCGTGAGCACCTTGATCAGGGTCGACTTGCCCGCGCCGTTCTCTCCCATGAGAGCCAGCGACTCACCGGGGTGGATGGCAAAATCCACGGTGTCCAACGCCGTTACGCCGGCAAACCTCTTGGTGACCTTCCGCGCTTCAAGCACGGGCATCGTCTCGCTCACGACGGACCTCCCTGTCACGATCTTGGACTTTCACTGAACCGCTGCGCGGTGAGCTGGCGGCGGTCTCCCGCCGCCAGCCCGGTTGTGTTACTCCGACTGCTAGTACGCCAGATTTACATTCTCCGCGGCGTTGGCGGGGTCGTACGCCTTGTCCTCAATGATGATGTCTTGACCGACCGGCTCTCCAGAAAGGAACGCCTGCAGCGTCTTGAACGCGAGCGGTCCGAACCGTGGGTTGGACTCGATCACTCCGTTGTAGGCGCCGGCAACCATCTGCTGCACCGCGTTCTTCGTGCCGTCGATCGAGTAGATCTGGATGTCCTTGCCAGGAGCCTTGCCGGCCGCGATGATAGCGGCCTGGGCGCCGAGGCCCATCTCGTCGTTCTCCGCGTAGATCGCGGTGATGTCGGGGTGCGCCTGCAGCAGCTGCTCGGTCACCGACTGGCCTTTGTCCCGGGCGAAGTCCGCGGTCTGCTGAGCGACCACCTTGATCCCGGGAGCCTTGGCGGCGATCTCATCCAGGAAGCCCTTGGTGCGATCGGTCGTCACGCCGTTGCCGGACAAGCCGAGCAGGATGGCGACGGTGGCCTTTCCGTCGGTGCCGGCAATCAACTGGTCGGCGGAGCGTTTGCCCTGCTCAACGAAGTCGGAGCCCAGGAAGGACACGTAGTCCTTGCACGCGGTCGCGTTGATCTTCCGGTCGATGGTCAGCACCGGGATGTTCTTCGCCCGTGCCTGCGCCAGCGCCGGCTCCAGGCCGTCGGAGTTCAACGGCGCGACGATGAGCACCTGGGCGCCCTGGGAGATCATGTCCTGGATGTCGGAGATCTGCTTGGTGAGCGTGCCTTGCGAGTTGGTCTTGATGAACTTCTTCACCCCGATCTTCGCCGCCTCTTCAGTGATCGACTGCGTCTCAGCGATGCGGAACGGATTCTCTTCCTTGTCCGACTGCGAGAAGCCGACGACGGCGTCCTTCAGATCGAGCTTCTGCGCACCATAATCCGCCAGCGTGCACTGCGGTCCGTCCGAGGTCTTGACCTGCTGTTGCGTGTCAGCCGAATTCGTGTCCGTCGTGGCAGCGGACCCGGGACTCGTGCATCCGGTGAGCACCATGCCGAGCGCAGCCACACAGGCCAAGCCCGTGGCGAACGACAGCCCTTTGTGTTTCGTTCTCATCTAAAACCCAACTTCCTTGTCGATGCGGTTCTCGTCCCAACGCGCGCCGAGACGGTCAAAACGTAGCAGTCGCTCCGGAACCCGAAACGCTCCCGGACACATTGTTGCAAAATCGTGTCCGGAACTGCCGAAGGAGAACCCGGCCAGCCGGCTCCGATGCGGGTTCGCATCGGAGCAGCTTGACACTAAACGTTCCCGCAGTAAGGTATAGCACAGAAGAAAACCGGTTTACTAGAGCGGTGCCGGAATTAGCGAAAGGGCACCCAGTGGCCGTAATCGAGTCCGTCGCGGCGGATCTCTACCGAATTCCACTTGCGACCAAGCTCACGGACAGCACGCACGGCGACATGGACTATTTCGAACTGGTCACGGTCACCATTCGGGACGTCGACGGTGCCCAGGGGGTTGGCTACACCTACACGGTCAACGCCGGGGGCGAAGCGGTGTCCGTGATGATCAACCGCTACCTCACCGAGGTGCTCATCGGCCAGGACGCGGACCGGATCGAGGCGCTCTGGCAGAAAATGTGGTGGCACCTGCACTACGCCGGACGCGGCGGACACCAGACGTCCGCGATCTCCGCGGTCGACATCGCGCTGTGGGACCTCAAGGGACACCGGCTGAACGCGCCACTCTGGAAGTTGTTCGGGGGCTACGACCCCAAGGTCCCCGTCTATGCCGGAGGGATCGACCTGCAACTGAGCACCGAAGCCCTGCTCGCCCAAGCCGACCGGTTCCTGTCCGAGGGGTTCCGGGCGATCAAGATGAAGGTCGGGCGCCCGGACGTGCGCGAAGACATCGAGCGGGTCAGCCGGATGCGGGCCCACCTGGGTGACGGGTTCCCGCTGATGGTCGACGCGAACATGCGCTGGAGCGTCGACGAGTCGATCCGGGCGGCACGGGCGCTGCGCGAGTTCGACCTGGTCTGGTTGGAAGAGCCGACGATTCCAGATGACCTGCCCGGCTACGCGCGCATCCTCCGCGACGGCGGGATGCCCATCGCCGGCGGCGAAAACCTGCACACGCTGCACGAGTTCCGCGCCGCGATCAGCGCGGATACGCTGTCTTACCCGGAGCCCGACGTGAGCAACTGTGGCGGGATGACCATGTTCCGCAAGATCGCCGTCCTCGCCGAGGCACACAACCTGCGCGTCACCAGCCACGGAGTGCACGACCTCACCGTGCACTGTTTGGCCGCCGCACCGAACAGAACCTATATGGAGGCTCACGGGTTCACCCTCGGCGCCTACATGGCGAACCCGATGCCCATCGTCGACGGCTGCGTGATCGCGCCGGATGCGCCGGGTCACGGGATCGACCTGGACTTCGCCGCCCTGCAGCCCCACCTTGATTCGAGCTTTTCACCCGCACGATAAACATCAACCACAAAGGAGAAACACGCACATGGGAACACTCGACAACAAGATCGCCCTGATCACCGGAGCCGCATCCGGAATGGGCAGGGCGATGGCTGTGGCGTACGCGGGCGAGGGCGCCCACGTCATCATCGCTGACATCAACCTCGAGGGCGCGAACGCGGTCGTCGAGGAGATCACGGCGGCCGGTGGCAGCGCCTCGGCGAAGTCGCTCAACGTCATGAACACCGCAGAAGCGAAGGTGCTGGTCGACGAGATCGTTGCCGAGCATGGGAGCCTGGACATCCTGGTCAACAACGCCGGAATCGGCATGATCAAAGCCGTGTGGGAGACCGAGCCCGACGAGTGGGACCGGATCTTCGACGTCAACGTGCGCGGCCTGTTCTTCCTGTCCAAGGCCGCGTGCGAACCGATGCGTCGCCAAAAGAGCGGCAAGATCATCAACATGGCGTCCATCGCCGGCCGGCGCGGCGAAGCCCTGGTCAGCGCATACTGCGCGTCCAAGGCCGCGGTGATCTCGATCACCCAGTCCGTCGCGTTGGCGATGGCACCTTACGGTGTGAACGTCAACGCGATGGCGCCCGGCATCGTGGACACCCCGTACTGGAAGGCCGTCGACAAGCAGTTCGGCGAGATCACCGGCAAAGCCGAGGGCGAGACGTTCAAGGAGGCGGCCAG
Source organism: Parafrigoribacterium mesophilum (assembly GCF_039652555.1). Lineage (NCBI taxonomy): Bacteria > Bacillati > Actinomycetota > Actinomycetes > Micrococcales > Microbacteriaceae > Parafrigoribacterium > Parafrigoribacterium mesophilum. The sequence continues at coordinate 1,853,318 of NZ_JBDJAF010000001.1, read as the reverse complement.
CGGCGTGCCGCTGGGTCGCACCTCCGTGCCGTCCGACATCGTTCCGCTGGCCATCTTCCTGGCCGGGCCAGGCTCCAACTACATCACGGCGCAGACGTACAACGTTGAGGGCGGAATGGTGATGAGCTGATGAGCGTGACTCTGTTCAGCGACACCTCGCTGCTCGGCGCCAGCCCGGCCATGCTCGTGGCCGGCGACTGGGTGCGCACCGAGCACACCCGCCCGGTCGACAATCCCGCCACCGGCCGCGTGCTTGCCGCGGTACCGGAGGCGACCGAGGCACACGTCGAGGCCGCCGTCGCGGAGGCACACCGCGCGCAGCGGGAATGGGGGCGGCTATCGTACGCAAAGCGGGCCGCGGTGCTGCAGGAGATCGTGCGGCAGACCGAAGCACACGCCGAAGAACTGGCGCAAATCGTCGTCGCCGAGCAGGGCAAGACCATCACCGAGGCGCGTGGCGAGATCGGCGGCGTCGGCGCATTCTTCGACTACGCGATCAGCCAGAAGTTCCGCACGACCGGCGACGTCGTAGCGCCCTCGGCATCCGGTGAGCAACTCCTCGTGCGCGAGGTGCCGGTCGGCGTTGTCGCGGCGATCATTCCGTGGAATTTCCCGGCCGCCATTTTTGCCAGGAAGGTGGCACCGGCCCTCATGGCCGGCAACGCCATCGTCGTGAAGCCCAGCGAGCTGACGCCGCTGTCGTCGCTGGCGATGGCCAAGGTGTGTGAACTGGCCGGCCTGCCCCGCGGGTTGGTCAGTGTCGTTACCGGAGGCGGACGCACTGTCGGCAAGGCACTGGTGGAGCATCCCCTGGTCGACATGGTGACCGTGACCGGCTCGACCCGCGCTGGACGCGAGATCTTGGCGCAGACCGCCCAGCGGATCATCCCGGTCTCGCTGGAATTGGGCGGCAAGGCGCCCTTCATCGTGTTCGACGACGCGAACCTCGACCTCGCGGTGGACGAGGCCTTCAGCGCGCGGTTCGCCAACTGCGGTCAGGTGTGCACCTGCAACGAGCGCACCTACGTGCAACGCGGCGTCTACGATGAGTTCGTCTCCCGGTTCGTGGCGAAGGTCGCCACACTGAAGGTGGGCGACCCGCTGTTGGATTCCTCCGACATGGGGCCGAAGGTTTCGCAAGCGGAATGGGATAAAGTCAAGGACTTCGTCGATTCGGCGGTCGCCGCCGGGGCGCGCCTGGAGCTGGGCGGCGGCACGCCGGACGGTATGCAGCACGATGGGGGCTTCTGGTTTGCCCCGACCGTGCTCACCGGTGTCACCAACGAGATGCCGGTCATGCAGCGGGAGGTGTTCGGCCCGGTGCTGCCGATCATTCCGTTCGACACCTACGATGAGGTCATGGAGTGGGCCAATTCGACCGAGTACGGATTGACCTCCTACGTCTTCACCGAAGACATCCGTACCGCGATGTCGGCCACGGATGACCTCGAATTCGGCGAGGTTTATGTCAATCGGATCGGGCCGGAAGAGGTGCAAGGCTTCCACACGGGATGGAAATTGTCCGGGTTGGGCGGCGACGACGGTCAACACGGGTTCGAACGCTATACCCGGCGCAAGTCGGTGTACCTTCGTTATGGAAGGGCTGCAACTGTCTAGCGGTCGAGCTATAAAGAAGTCCCGCGGGCGGGCCCGATTGGTCGACGTCGCTGCGGCATCCGGGGTAACGAAATCCGTGGTCTCGCGCGTCCTCAACGGTGACCCGTCGCTGCACATCCGCGATGAGACGCGCACCCGCATCCTGGACCAGGCAACGGCCCTGTCTTATGAACCGCATGCCGGCGCAAAGGCACTCGCCGGGGCGCGTCCGGATGCGTTGGCGCTGCTCATCCCGGACCTCACCAATGCCGTCTACGCGAGAATCGCGCGCGGTGCGTACCAGAGAGCGAGGGAGCACGGTTACGTCGTGCTCCTGGCGGAGGACACCGAGGACTCGCACGCGCAATCCGATTACACGGATCTGGTGAGCGCGGGCCGGGTCGAGGGACTCCTGATCGCCTCATCACGGGAGGGCCATCCATTGCTGGCACCCGGCCGACTGGACAACATCCCGCACGTCTTCGTCAACCGGTCGGTTCCGAACTCACGGCGGAACGTGAGCATCGACCTGGCGGGAGCCAGCGCGATTGCATACCAGTATCTGTACCGACTGGGACACCGCAAGCTGGGGCACATCTCCGGCCCCGGCGAGCTGATGCCCGCCCGCGAACGCGAGGCCGGCTTCGTCGGTGCCGCGGTGGCAGCGGGCGAGCCCGCACCAATGGTCGTGCACGTGGCCTACAGCGTGGAGGGCGGCTACCGAGGGACGCGACAGCTGCTGGAGCAGCATCCGGACATCACGGCCATCTATGCCGGGACATTCCAGCAGGCGGTGGGCTCGCTCAAGGCGCTGCACTCGCTGCGCATCCGGATTCCGGAAGATGTTTCGGTACTTTCATACGACGACCTACCGGTCGCCGAATTCCTCGAACCATCGCTGTCAGCCATGGCGCTGCCGCTCCTGGAGTTGGGTCGCGCCTCGGTGGACGCCCTCGTCGAGCAGCTACAGGGCGAGCCTCCGAGAGATATGCTCCTCGGGCACGACGCTGCCATCATCGAACGGTCCTCGACAGGACGACCTCCAGCTGCAGGACGCTAGCCGGCGACCGGGGTCCTTCCCGCTTCGGGGCCGGCCTCGGGTCGACGTCAGGATGTGGCGAGATCGAGATTGGAAAGGGCAGACCCGCGAGTGGGCCGTGGCTGGGGCTGGTTGCTTGAATGCAGCTCCGCCGCCGCTGGGGGCTGCTCGTCCGTCTGCGGAGCCAGGGCGCGATAGATCGTGGCTCTGGAGGTGCCCAACTCACGCGCGATGTCCCGCACCGGCACACCCTGTTCCTTCATGATGAGCACTCTCTCGACATTCATCGCCGACAATGCGCGCGGCCGGCCGCCAACGTGTCCACGAGCCCTCGCCGAATAGACGCCAACCACGGTTCGTTCCCGGGCGAGCGAGCGCTCCAACTCGATAAACGAGGAGACGACTCCCAGCAGCGACACCGCCGAACCGCTGAGGGTGTCGATGTCTTCCACGACGGCAACAACGGCGATGTTCCGATTGCCGAGCAGCTCCATGAGCGCCAGGATGTTGGGCAGGGTGTTGCCCAACCGATCCAATCTCCAAACCACTAATGTGTCGCCGCTGACCAGGCGGTCCAACGCGGCAGTAAGGGCGTGCCGTGAAGCCTTGGAACCCACGCTGATGTCTTCCAGTATGAGATCCACACCTCGCTTGAGAAGGATGTCCCGCTGGAAGTCGGCATTGTGCTCAAAAGGGCCCACCCAGATATAGCCGATTCTGGTCACGTTGCACCCTCCTCACACACCTTCATTGTCCCCCGACGACGGCAAGACTACCTAAGATCTCTTGGAGGCCGGTGAGCGGTCGGGCTCCCCCAAGCGGACAAAGCCGAAGCTAAGCTCAGAGCCATGCGGACGATCAACGAAGTTCGACAAGATTTCTTAGCCCTGCACGTTCCCGGCACGCCGCTGCTCATCCCGAATCCGTGGGATCTCGGATCGGCGAAGCTGCTGGCCACCCTGGGTTTCCGAGCTCTGGCTACCACGAGCAGCGGGTTCGCCGCCACTCTGGGCCGAGCGGATGGCGAGGTGAGCCGCGAGGAGGCGATCGCCCACGCCGCCGCCCTGGCCGACGCGGTGGAGGTGCCGGTGTCCGCCGACCTGGAACACGGGTTCGGCGCGGCCCCCGACGCCGTGTTCGCCACGGTGAGCGCCGCCGCGGCCACCGGCCTGGCCGGCTGCTCCATCGAGGACTTCTCCGGCAATCCGGAAGCGCCGATCTATCCCATCGAACTCGCCGCCGAGCGCATCGCCGCCGCCGTGCAGGCCGCCCACGAGCCAGATGTCCCGCTCGTGCTGACCGCGCGTGCCGAAAACCTCATCCACGGAATCCATGACCTGGACGACACGATTCTCCGGCTACAGGCGTTCCAGGAGGCGGGCGCCGACGTGCTCTACGCACCGGGACTGACCCGCCTCGAGGATGTGCGCAGCGTGATCTCCGCCGTGGATCTGCCGGTCAACGTGCTGGCGCGTCCGGGGCTCGGTTCCGTCGCGGAGCTGGCGGCAGCATCCGTCGCCCGCATCTCGGTCGGTGGCGGATTCGCGTTCGCGTCGTTCGCCGCGCTGACCCGCGCCGGCGCCGAACTGCTCGAACACGGCAATTTCGGCTACCTGAACGACGCGGCCCAAGGGCACGCACAACTTGTTGCTGCGATCAACCCTCCAGCCAAGGAATAAGAGGAACCTCACCGATGAGCGCCATCACCACCGCCACCCGCGCCAACACGATCGGCGCCCTGCTGCGCCGCAGCGTCTCGATCAACGGGCCGGCCACCGCGCTGGAGTTCGAGGACCGCAGTTGGACCTACGCCCAGTTGGATGACGCCGTCAACCGGGTCGCGCACCGGCTGCTCGACCTCGGCGCGACCCCGGGCTCCCGCGTGGCCACCTATGGCAAGAACTCGGATGCCTACCTCATCCTGTTCCTCGCCTGCGCTCGCGCCGGGCTGGTGCACGTTCCGGTGAACTTCGCACTCAAGGGCGACGAGCTGTCTTACCTCCTCGAGGACTCGCAGAGCAGCCTCCTCGTAGCCGACAACGACCTGATGCCGCTGGTCGCGGATATCCGGCGCGCCGGCCAGGCCGCCGACATCCAGACCGTTCTGCCGATGTTCCCCGACGAGACGAAGGGAACGGCCGCCGAATCGGTGCTGCACACCGCGCAGCACGGCGACGCGTCACCGGTAAACGTAGAGGTCAGCGATGACGACCTCGCCCAGTTGCTCTACACGTCGGGAACCACGTCACAACCCAAGGGCGCGATGATGACACAGGCGGCGCTGGTGCACCAGTACGTCTCCTGCATCATCGCGCTCGACTTCACCGCCGCCGACCGGCCCCTGATCGCCATGCCGCTCTACCATTCCGCGGCCATGCACGTGTTCGCGATGCCCTATCTGGCGTTGGGTGCGCGCATCCGCTTGATGCAGCGGCCGGATGTCGCCGAAATGCTGCGCCTGGTCGAGGAGGAGAGCATCGGGTCGCTGTTCCTCGCGCCGACCGTGTGGGTGCCGCTGGCCAATCACCCCGACCTGGACACCCGGGACCTGTCCTCGCTCACCAAGGCGCAATACGGCGCGTCGATCATGCCGGTCACGGTGCTGCAGCGGCTACGGCAGCGCTACCCGAACATCGGGTTCTACAACTGCTTCGGCCAATCCGAGATGGGGCCGCTGGCCACGGTGTTGCGTCCGGAGGAGCACGACGCGCGTCCCGCCTCCTGCGGGCGTCCCATCGTGTTCGTGGAGGCGCGCGTGGTCGCCGCCGACGGCACCGCAGCCGGCGTCGACGAGCCGGGCGAGATTCAGTACCGCTCGCCGAACCTCTTCACCGGATATTGGAACAAGCCGGAAGCGACCGAGGCCGCGTTCCAAGACGGCTGGTTCCGTTCCGGCGACCAGGTCACCAAGGACGCGCAGGGCTTCATCCAGGTGGTGGACCGGATCAAGGACATCATCAACACCGGCGGCGAACTGGTCGCCCCGCGCGAGGTCGAGGACTGCATCTACGAACTCACCGAGGTCGCGGAGGTCGCCGTGATCGGCGTGCCGGATGACCGCTGGATCGAGGCCGTCACGGCGGTCGTTGTGCTCAAGAGCGGTGCAACACTTTCGGGAGCCGACGTGACCGCCCACGTCAAGAGCCGCATCGCCGGATTCAAGGTACCCAAGAACGTGAGCTTCGTGTCGGAGCTGCCGCGCAACCAGTCCGGCAAACTGCTCAAGCGGGTGATGCGCCAGAATTACGGCTCGCGAACCGCCTGATCAGCGCCGCGGACTGCGGATGCGCGGCCATCCGCGCGATCGTCGCCGACTCCTGCGCCAGGTGCGCGCGATACTCCTCAAGGTGCTCCTGGCCCATCAGCTTCTTGGTTTCGGCCAGCACCTCGGGCACGCCAGCGGCGATCGACTCGCAGAGCGCCGACACTCGCGAATCGAAGTCCTCGGGGGTCACGGATTCGTTGAGCAGGCCCCACTGGAGCGCGTCGGGTGCCGACAGTCTGCGGCCGGTGAGCAGAAGTTCCATGGCACGCCGATGACCCACCGCCCGGGCCAGCAAGTAGGAAACACCAGAGTCCGGCGTGAGCCCGATGGCCGCGTAGGCGCCGAGGAACCGGGCGCGCTCCGAGGCGATCACGTAGTCGGCGGCCAGTACCAGGCCCAGCCCGCCGCCGGCTGCCGGCCCGTTCACGGCCGCCACCACGAAGAGCCGCGAGGTGACCAGAGCGAACACGAATTCGTGTACCGCATCGGCCAATTCGGTCAGGAAGGCGGACGGGTCATCCGCTGCAGCCATGCCCTTCACATCCCCGCCGCCGCAGAAGAAGTCCCCGGCACCGGTGATCGCCAGCACGAGCACACTCGGGTCGCTCTCCGCCGTCCGCAGCGCGCCGAGCGCATCCCGGGCCGAATCCAGGTCCAGAGCGTTCGCGTCGGCGCGGCGGTCCAGAACCAGGCGGGCCACCCCCGCCCCAACATCCAGCCGAACCATTCCGCACGCCTCCCCTACACCCGTCTCACTACACCCGTCTCAGATACACCCGTCTCAGGCTACCCACCCGCCGCCCCACCAACCCGTTTCACGGAGTTTCTGTTTCTGGCACCCCGGATGCTTGTGGGCCGGGGGCTCGGCGACAGAAACTCCGTGAAACGGGATCAGCGGGCCAGCTCGAGGATGACGCTGCGATGGCCGTCAAGGCGTTGCACCACCGAGAATCCCGCCGCGCGGAGGGCCGGGAGTCCATAACTGTCGGGGGCGATCCCATCCGAGTATTCGACGAGCCATACCCGGTCGACACCAGCGAATCGACCCAGCTCAAGGGCCCGCTCGACCCGGTAGGCCTTGTCGTACCAGGTGCGGTTGCGCTGGAACGGTACCTCGAGCGTGACGTCCCGAAGTCCGGCGAAGCCGTCGGGGTAGGTGTGCATCGCAAGGCGCGGCCGCAGCGACGGCCGCGCCGTCTCATCGAAGACCACCGCGTCGCCCGGCGTCGAATGCCGCGCCAGGGTCGCCGAGATTTGAGCCCAGTCGCTGTCGTTCTTCGAGAACGGCTGGCGCTGGCTCAGGTACACCGGCACGGCGAGTGCCACCAACAGGAGCACCCCGGCCAGGAACATCCGAGACTCTGGCGCCTTCGCGGTGTCGTGTGCGGGCGCGAACCGTGCCGCGAGCAGGTCCACCGCCACGGCTATCAGGATGGCAGCCGCCGGAGCGCAGAACGAGAGATAGCGTGCCGTGAAGTCCTCGAGTACGAAGTGGCTCATGATGAGCAGCACGGACGGCACCAGAAGCCAGGCACCCGCGACCAGTTCCAGGCTCACCCCCGGCGCCGCCGAAATGCGGTCCCTTCGGCTGTGCACCATCCGAACGACAGCGTCCACGCCAACCACGACGAGCAGTAGCCACGCCGCGGCAGCGAACCACCACGCGTTGCCGAACCAGAGTCCGAGCGCGATCGTCACGAACGTGATCTGCGGCGCCGTGGTGAGATAGGCGATCTGTTCCCGCTCGTGTAGCGCTAGCGCAAACAGCGGCATCGCGGCGACGAAGGCGGCCCCAGTCGCCGCCGCCCAGCGCCATAGGAGCGCGCGCCGGTCCGCACCCGAGAGCCGCGCACCCAGAAGCACGGCGAGGTACACCACGGCGAACAGGGTGACGAAAAGGAACAGATAGATTCCGAGCGTCAGCAGCACGCCATAACCGATCCACAGCACCGCCGACCCGGGCCTCCGGCGAACCGCCTCGACCAGCAGCACGGTGAGCCAGGCGGCAATGGCGGAACTGAACGCGAACGACCTGGCTTCCTCGCCCATGTAGGTGACGCGGGGCAGCACTGCGCAGAGGATGCCCGCGGCGATCGCCACCCGCGGCGTCGACAACCGGCGCACCAGCACGACCACGGCCATCACCGTCAGTCCGACGGCAAAGGCACTCGGCAGTCGCAGCGAGAACGGAGACGTGCCGACAACCTTCACCCAGGCGTGCAGCCCCAGGTAATAGGCGCCGTGCACGGCGTCGACCTGGCCGAGCATCCGGAACAACGACGGGATCGACCGCTGCGCAGACATCGCGCTCGCGGCCTCATCGCCCCACAGCGACGGAATCCACGAGCCCAGCAGCGACACCAAGGTGGCAAGGGCACCCAGAGACGCTGCCGTGCCGATGTCGCGGGCGGATGCGCCGCCGACCTCCGGGCGCATCGGTCGCGTCAGCGTCGAGTGGAGACGATCCATCACCACAGTAGAGGCCGGTCGGCTTAGAAAATGCCCAGGACACGACCCACCTGGCAGCGTCAGTCGTGTAGCAGTGTCAGTGTGGTCCGTTCCCTGGCGTTTCTACGCGGGCTCGGACCGCGCATCGTAGTGCTCGTAGGCCGTCGCGCCGAGCACACCTCCGCGGCCGTCTCGAACAGGGCCTCGCAAATTCAGGAAGTGGCGTGACTAGTGGGAACCGCCGGCCTCGGAATCTGCCACCGCTGCCCGCTCGGTGACGCAACCTCCTGAATTTCCGTGGAGGCAGAGAAGGAATAGCAGGTGAGGAAAACACTTTTTGTGACATGTCACCAATTTGGGAATACCGCCGAGGTCCATGCACTTGCATAGAGTTATGACAACCAACACCATCGAAACCACACCCACATACATCCAAGGCACCTGGAAGGTCGATCCGGCTCACACCAAGATCTCCTTCACGGTGAAGCACCTCATGATCAGCAAGGTGCGCGGCACCTTCGAGAGGTTCGACGTCACAATCGTCACCGCGGAGGACCCGCACGACAGCAGCATCGAGGCCGTCATCGACGTAGCCTCCGTCAACACCGGCCAAACCGACCGTGACAACCACCTCCGCACAAGCGACTTCTTCCTCGTCGATGAGTTCCCGACGATGACCTTCCGCTCCACCGCGCTCCACGCGGACGGCGACGACTTCACGGTCGAGGGTGAGCTCACCCTTCGTGGGGTGACCAAGCCGGTGACGCTGACCGGTGAGTTCGGCGGCGTGATCACCGACCCCTACGGCCTCACCAGGGCCGGCGCCACCGCCACCACCACCATCAACCGCCAGGACTTCGGCGTCAGCTGGAACGCCGCGATCGAGGCGGGCGGGATGACCCTCGGCGACAAGGTTAAGGTCGAGATCGACATCGAAGTGGTGCTGCAGAAGTAGCATCCGACCGCGAGCGATACCCTTCCGGACGAGATCGCCCGCCGCGGCGGCATCCGATGACCGGAAAGGTATCGCTCGCCTTCCCAGACGCGAGCAGAGCACGCGTATATGCTGGAGCCGGGTGTGCTGCCCGCAGCGCGGCGCCCAACCCGGAAGGCCCGCATGAGCGATCTCACCCCGTTCCCCTCCGCGGCGTCGCTCGGTTACGGCGATCAGGGCAATCCGCTCGTCGTCCTGCTGCACGACTGGTACGGCAGATTGCCGTGGCTGCGCCCCTACGCGGAAGGTCTCGCTCGTCGCGGTTTCCGTGTCGTCGTGCCCGACCTCTTCAACGGCGTTACCACCACCGACCCAGCCGAAGCCGCCCGCCTCATGGGCGAACTCGACCTGCGCACCGCTCTCGCGCAGATCGACGACACCATCCTCGGCGCGCGCGCGCAGGGCTCGCCCCGAGTCGGTGTGATCGGCTTTTCCATGGGCGGTTGGCTGACCCTGCTGCACGCGCAGGGCGGCTCAACGGATGCCGTCGTGGCGTACTACGCGAGCCTGCGCGCGACCGAACAGGGCCTGATCCCCTGCCCGGTTCTGCTCCAACTCGCGGAGGTGGACGAATGGGCGGAAACCGAAGATCCGGAATCCTTCGTCGACCGGGCCAAGGATCACGGCACTCCGATCACCCAGTTCACCTATTCCGGAACGCAACACTCGTTCGCCAATGCCGACCTCCCCGACCGGGTGGACACCCGTGCGGCCGCCCTTGCGTACGCCCGCACGGTGAGCTTCCTCGAGGAGTACTTGCTGGACTGAACTCGCGGCGCTCGGCCTGGGCGACGGTCAGTGCACATCCCAGAGGTGATGCATCGGATCGTGCGCGGAGTACAGCGCCAGCGAGGCGACGGTGAACAGCGCGCCATCGCCGCGCCGTCCGGTGCGTGACCAGGCGTGCTCCGGCACCGAGTCGAGCTCCGCCGCATACTCGGCCGCCGCTTGCTCCAGTTCGGCCGCCACCCTCACCGGCTCCTGTTCGCTGTAACGCTCCGCGACCGCGAGCGCGTCGCCGTCCCAGCTGGGGAAGGTCGGATCATCGCTCTGCAGCATGAGCGCGACCCGGTACTTGAACAGCCGTAGCACGTCGCGCACGTGTGCGCCGTACTCCACCGCGGACCAGACGTCGGGATGTAGCCGCACGGCGGCATCCGCCCGCTGCAGCACCGCCGGCCATTGCTTAGCGTTCGCGCGGATCTTCCCCGCGACCTCGCGCGGCTCGAAGGCAGCGGCGTCAAACCCGCACTGCGGGCAGGGGCGACGCAGCACCCAGGTCCAGTCCTTGGTGTCGGGAACAATCGGCATCCTCCCATGATGCCCTGTTGCGGCAGCGGCTAGGTTGATGGCGTGCCGACATTCCGTGATGACCCCGTCCCGGAAACGCGTTCGCTGCACCGACCGCTGAGCCCGTGGCCAGTGTTGGCGGGTGTCGGGGCCGGAATCGTTCACGCCACACTGGCGTTGGCGACGGCCAGTCGCCTCACCGACGTGCCGCCGGGCGCGGCAGGCGTAGCGTGCGGCTTCCTGGCCATCGCCGCGATCGCCGAACTGGCCTGGGGCCTGATTGGGCTCGTCATCAACCGGACTGCCGTGCCGCGCTTTGCTCGATGGGCCGCGCTGGTCCCGGTCGTGGGCTGGGTGCTCATGCTCGTCAGCGGTGAGCTGGGCAGCGGTGCGCCCGCGGACAGTTTCGCGCTCCCGTTTCTTCCGATGGGCACCGCCACACTGTTCGACCTGTTCATCGCCGCTGGACTGAGCGTGCGACTGCGCGCACCGCGCCGGGCGTCGTCACTGCACCCCGGCAGCGACCGCGCCGACGTGCGCGGCGCATCCGTGCTGAGCCTGGTTGCGGCGGGATTGATGGTGTCCGCCCTGGTCGCACCGGCGTTGTCCGAGACCGCCTCGTGGCGGCTACAGGTAGCGGACACCCAGCAATTTACGCCCGAACACGGGGCTCATTAGAGTAGAGTTCGGCTGAACATTCCCCCGAGAACCGAGCCAGAGTGTCCATGACCACACCGTTTTCCCAGGCGCTCAGGGAACGCACCTTAGAAACGCGCAAGCGAGTCGGTAGCGGCCCCTTCATGCGGGATTTAATGCAGGGTAACGGAACGCGGGACGATTACACCGCACTGCTGGTGCAGCAGTACTTCGTCTACACCGCGCTGGAGGGTGCGGCGGGGCGGATGAAGAACGACCCGGTTGCCGGGCCTTTCATCACGCCCGCCCTGGTCAGAGTGCCCGCGCTCACCCGCGACCTGCGGTACCTCCTCGGAGACAACTGGCGCGCCACCATCACCCCGCTTTCCTCGACCCGCCACTACGTGCACCGCATCGACACAATCGCCGCCACCTGGGACGCCGGTTTCGTGGCCCACCACTACACGCGCTACCTCGGTGACCTCTCCGACGGTCACATCATCCGCACGCTGATGCAACGCCAGTTCGGCTTCGACAGCGACGGGGTCGAGTTCTACCTCTTCGACCAGATCCTGCGCCCCAAGTCATTCAAGGAGGCCTACTGGGCGCGCCTGGATGCGATGGGGTGGAGCAACGAGGACCGTCAGCGCGTCGTCGACGAAGTGCTGCTCGCCTATCGTTACGCCACCGAGGTGCTCGACGAGCTGCAGTCGGCCAAGGCTAACTCGCACTAACCCGTTTCACGGAGTTTCTGTCTCCGAGGGCAGTGGATGCCCGAGATCAGGTGCCGGAGGGTCAGTTTCTCCTTGAAACGGGTCTCAAACGGGTTGGCGTCGGGGGTGGAGTTGGGGCGGGCGTTGGGCGGGATTCAGGCCGGCACTGTTCCGGCAGCGATGCCGGGGATCGCCTGAGCCAGGGACATGAATCGACGCACGTTCTGATCCACGATGATGTCGCTGGGTCGCAGCGCGCGGGTGAGGTAGAGACCCTCCAGCTGTGAGATCCGGCTCAGCGCCACGTAGGTCTGGCCAGGGGCGAAGGAGCGCTGGCCAAGGTCGACGATGGCACGGTCGTAGGTTTTGCCCTGAGACTTATGGATGGTAACCGCCCAGGCTAGCCGCAGCGGGAACTGGGTGAACTCGGCCACGATGTCGCGGGTGAGCTTCTTGGTCGCGGTCTGGTAGGAGTACTTGAACTTCTCCCACACGGCGGGCTGCACCTCGTGCACCTCGCCGTCCACCTCGACGAACACCGTCGAAGCGATCTGCACGACCGTGCCCACGGTGCCGTTCACCCAGCGCTGGTCGGGGTCGTTGCGCAGGAACATCACCCTGGCGCCCACCTTGAGCTCGAGGGACTCGTCCGCCGGGTAATTGCGGCCGCCGAAGTCGCCGTTAATCTCCGCCTTCGCGGTGCGGATGCGCCCGGGCAGCTTGTGCAGTTCGCGCGCGTTGATACTGCCGACGGTGTCGTTCCTCGTGGCCAGAGTGATCGCACCATCTGCCGGTGCCGGGCGAGCGCCGGTGGCGTTGAGCCGGCCGGCGATCTCCGCGGTCACCTGCCCGTGCCGCACCGCGTTGAGCATGAGTTTGAACTCTTCCTCGTGCTGACGGTGGATGACATTGAGCTCGAAAATGCGCAAGGTCGCCTCGTTCCACACCTTGGCGTCGAAAAACCACATCGAACGGTACTGATCCGAGAAGTAGGCACGCTCATCGGCATCCCCGGGAACCGGGGCGAGTTGGTAGGGGTCTCCGAACAGGACGACCTGCACTCCCCCGAACGCCTCGGCCGGCCGTTGCCTGGCCTGGCGCAGGCTGCGGTCGACCGCGTCAAGCAGGTCGGCGTTCACCATGGAGATCTCATCGATGACAAGCGTGTCGATGCTGTTCAGCAGCTTGCGCAGGCGGCCGTCCTGCTCGATCTTCTGCGCCGCGATGACCCCGATCGGCAGCCGGAACAGCGAGTGCACCGTCTGACCGCCGACGTTGAGCGCCGCGACACCGGTCGGCGCGCAGATCACCACCTGCTTCGAGGTGTTCCAGGACAGGTGGTTCAGCAACGTCGATTTGCCGGTGCCGGCCCGGCCGGTGACGAAGATGTGCTCCCTGGTGCTCTCGATCGTCTCGTACACCGCCGCCTGCTCGGCGGAGAGCTGGAACTGAGCCACGGACATCCTTCGCGCGCTTGGACGGGCTCTCCAATCTACCCGTTGCCTCGTACCGCGGCCCGCATGCCGGCCCGGCTTAGGATAATGCAATGACACAGACGGCTGGGGAGGACACGAATCGCTCCCGCCGCCGCCTGACCGTCACCTTCATCCTCCTCGTCGGGCTCACCATCGCGGCCTTCGCGGGAACCGTAGCCGTGCTCAACTCAACCCTGTACAGCGCCAGTGGATTCGTGGGCTCTTACTTGAATGCCCTGGCGCGTCACGACGTGAGTGCGGCCATGGCAACCCCCGGGGTGACTCGGCCAGCGTCTGGCTCGGATGACCTGCTGGTGCCCGCCGCGCTCGGCTCGCTCAAGGGCATCAGCCTGGAGAGCGACACGGTGAGTGGCGACGGTGCGCACCGCCTGGTCTACAGCTACTCGTTCACCGGCAAACGGGAGCGGTCCCGGTTCGTTGTGGAGCGCGCGGGCGTTCATCTCGGCTTCTTCTCCTCGTGGCGCTTCCGGGTCTCGCCGATGGGTCTGCTCACCGTCACACCGCAACACGCCGCGTCGTTTACTGCCAACGGCATCCCGCTCAGCTCGCCAAAACCCGCCGAACCGACCCAATTACGGGTGCTCACGCCGGCCTCGGTGGTGCTGGGACACTCCTCGACGTATTTCACGGCCAAACCCACCGCCGTCGCGGTAACCCAACCGGACAACGTCGCCGCCGAGGTCAACATCCAGGCGGGCGCCGCGTTCGTGAAGGAACTGCAAAAGCAGCTCGACGCGCAGCTGAAGCAGTGCACGACGCAGAAGGTGCTGCTGCCCACCGGATGCCCGTTCGGTCAGCACATGGACAACCGCATCGAGGGTGAACCAGTGTGGTCGATGACGAGCTACCCGAAGCTGGCCATCGTTCCCGGGCCGGCGATCGGGCAATGGCAGGTTCCGCAGACGCCGGGCGCCGCCCACCTGAAGGTCAAGGTGCGATCGCTGTTCGACGGCACTCTGTCCACCTTCGACCAGGATGTGCCGTTCACGATCAGCTACTCGATCACGTTCTCCGACAGCGGCGTTCCCACCATCACCGCGCGGTAACAACGGCGACCATCACCGAACCGGCGGACGGTCATCCGGCACCGTGTCCAGCCGGGCCAGCATTGCGTTGTAGTCGGCAACATCGGCATTCCCGGAACGGTCGGACTGCCGGTCCATCCGCCTGGCTTCTTTCGAATCGCTGCGGAACCACAGATAGGCGACCGTCAGTGCAAGCACCGCGGTAGGAATCTCGCCGACGCTCCAGGCGATGCCGCCGCCGACCTGCTGGTCGACGATCGCGCTCGCGCCCCAGGTGCGACCCATCGCACCGAACCAGTCGGCCAGCAGCAGACCGGACCCGGTCATCAGCGTGAGACCGAAGAACGCGTGGAAGGCCAGGGTGCCCAGCAGCACGATGAGCCGCATCGGGTACGGTGCCCGCTTGGGCAGCGGGTCGATGCCGATGAGCACCATCACGAAGATGTAGCCGGAGAGCAGAAAGTGCACGACCATGAATTCGTGGCCGATGTGGTCGGTCGCCGCCCACCGGAACAGCGGCGAGTAGTAGAACACCCAGAGCGACCCGGCGAAGATGCCCGCGGCGACCACCGGGTTGGTGAGCACTCCGGCCACCTTGGAATGCACGACCCACAGAATCCACTCGCGCGCACCCCGGCTGCCGTCCAGGCGTTTGCGCACCGTCCGCATCGCCAGCGTGACCGGCGCGCCAGGCACCAGCAGCAACGGCACCATCATGGTCAACATCATGTGCATGAACATGTGCACGCTGAACAGGTACTTCTCGTAGACGTTGACACCACCGTTGGTGCTGTAGAACAGCAACGCCAGCCCGGCCAGCCAGAGGATCGTGCGGTGTACCGGCCAACTGTCGCCGCGGCGGCGCAGCCGCCACACTCCGGCGAGGTAGAAGAACGCCAAGAACGCGATCACCAGCACCCAGAGCAGATCGAACCGCCACTGCGTGATGTACCGCGGCAGGGTGAGCTCCGGTGGCAGCGCCTCGCCGGTGAGAATGAAGGCCGGTGTGGTGGTGATCTTCACCTGCGGTACCGGCGTCGCGGTGCGGGCCAAGGCGGCGGCGGTTCCGGATGCCAGTCCCATGAATCCGAGTTCGGCGACGATGAGCCACCAGAAATACCGCGCCCCGCCGACGGCCCGTTGCATTCGCTCGATCAGAAAGCGCCGTTGCGCGAGTCCGAAGAACCCGAGGGCGCCCAGGGCGGCTACCTTCACGAGCACGAGGATGCCGTACGGGGTGAGCAGCGCCGGCCAGTCGCCCAGCCGCAGCGACGCGTTCACCACGCCTGAGGCCGCCACTACCAGGAAGCAGACGAGGGCCAGTGTCGAATACCGGCTGATCACCGGGCCGATTCGGCCGGGCACCAGAGCACCCCGGATCAGAACGATGGTGAGCAGACCGCCGAGCCACACCGCCACGAAGACCAGGTGCAGACCCAGGCTCGTTGTGGCGGCGTCGTGGCCTGCGGTGCCGGCGCTGTGTCCTTGGAGGGCGATCGGGATGAGCCCCGCACCGGCGAACACCGTGACGAACACGAGTGCCGTGTGGCTGCGCACCGCGAAACACAAGACGGTGGTGACGGCGGCGATCAGCGTGGTGGCCAGCCACGCCTGGCCGGGCGCGATCGTGGTGAGGAAGTTGCCGAGCAGCTCGCCGAAGCGGCCGCCGGACGACACCGGCTCCTGGTAGATGCTGAGGAACGTGAAGAATCCGGTGGCGGCCGAGGACACCGCCCAGACCGCGGCCGAACCGGCGGCAACATCGAGGGCGCGTTCGAATTCGGGCTCGTTGTGGCTCAACGCGAAGCAGACCAGCACCAGGGCACCGATGGTGCCCGCCGCGCTGAGGTCGACGAACAGCGTGGCGATCGGCAGTCCGTAGCGCACCGCCGCCCCAGGATCGGACAGCGGCGACGCCGCGGCACCGCCGCCGAACTGCAAGCCGGCAAACAGCGACAGCAACGCGACGCCCAACACGACTGCTGGGCCGGCGATGCGAACAAGCCTTGGCACGACCTCAAGCCTATGCGGATGCGGGCGGGTCTGGTCCCCGACCCTGGATTCGCTCAAAGTAGGCCCGCCGCGCCGCTTGGGCCCTGAGCGCGGCGGCGTGCTGCTCCGCCATCAGCCACGAACCCAGATGGGCTTCGGCGCCACGCAATTGGCGGTACACCCGTTGCACCACCTCGGCGAGTGCCCGGCGATCGTACAGTCCGCCCACGGACAACAGCAGCTCGCGCACGAGGCGCACTTGCGCGCGGGCGTCGAGGCGAACCGGCAGCAGGTTCTCGACGGCGACGAAGTCGGCCAGCAGCATCACGAGCTGGGCTGCCCTGGCCACCTGCGCGACCCCCGCCGCGGGATTGAATTGCCGCTCCAGGCCGAGTAGTACCAGGTCCTCCGGCGGGAGCACCGCACCGATCCGTTCGTCGACGAAGGCGACCAGCCGGTTCCGCACCCGGATGGTCCGGCCGCGAGCGACACGCTTCTGGTCGGCGAGCACATCTTCGAAGAACTCCTCGAGGATGATGTCCACCCACGGGGACTGGATGTGCATGGCGGGACCATGCCACGGGCCACCGACATCCGCGATAACGCGAGGAAGGGGACGGGCGCCTCACGGCGCGCGTCCCCTTCGAGGTGGTGCGAATGCTACTTGGCGGCAGCCTTCAGCTTGCTACCGGCGCTGACCTTGACTCCGTAGCCGGCCTTGATCTCGATGGCCTCGCCCGTGGAGGGGTTGCGGCCGGCGCGGGCCTCGCGGTGAGTGCGCTCGAATGCCAACCAGCCGGGGATCGTAACCTTGTTGCCGTCGTGCACATTGCTGGCGACCGTGCTGAACAGGGCGTCGAGGACGCCGTTCACTGCTGCCTGGCTCTGGCCAGACTCGGCGGCAACTGCCGCGACGAGCTCGGTACGGTTTAGCGACTTGTCAGCCATTGGGTGTCCTCCTCGGACGTCGTGCCGGCGGCGCCAAGTGGCCGGCTCAAACGAGCGGCCGCTCTGCACCGATCAGCGTTTGGATCAGTTTTGAGCTTGTGGAACGTTACACAGTGTTCTTATCACACTGTGATTCGGCTCCTGGCCCCGGATTTCCGGGCACGAGCCGAATGACAATTTACCAGCTTGACTTCGTGATGCCGGGCAATTCGCCCCGGTGAGCCATATCCCGGAACCGGACCCGGGACACGCCGAATTGGCTGAGGTACCCACGCGGACGTCCGTCGATGGCGTCGCGGCCGCGCAGACGCACCGGCGACGCGTCGCGGGGCAGCTTCTGCAGGCCGACGCGAGCGGCTTCGCGCTGCTCGTCGGTGGAGGCGGGGTCGACCAGCGCCTTCTTCAGTTCCAGTCGCTGCGCCGCGTAGCGCGCGACGATGACCTTGCGCTGCTCGTTCTTCGCGATCTTGCTCTTCTTTGCCATGCTTTAGCGCTCCTCGCGGAATTCAACGTGCTTGCGGACGACCGGGTCGTACTTCTTCAGCACCAGGCGGTCGGGGTCGTTGCGGCGGTTCTTGCGGGTCACGTAGGTGTACCCGGTGCCGGCCGTCGACCGTAGTTTGATGATGGGTCGGACATCCTGCTGCTTGGCCATTAGATCTTCTCCCCACGGGCCAGGAGGTCCTTGACCACTGATTCGATGCCACGGGAATCGATCACCTTGATGCCCTTGGCGCTGACGGTGAGCGTGACGTTACGGCGCAGCGAGGGGACGAAGTAGGTCTTCTTCTGCACGTTCGGGTCGAAACGCCGCTTGGTGCGGCGGTGCGAGTGTGAAATGTTGTGCCCAAAGCCGGGAACGGCTCCGGTCACTTGGCAGACAGCTGCCATGATTTTCCTCCATACCGTAGGGCTGACGCCCTACCCAAGGTCACTTGTCGGCACGCTTGTTCCACCGGATTCCCCTCGACGGGCGAAGGAAGGTGGCAGAGGCGCACGGGCCACACGGAGATGCCGCGGGCCAACGATCAACACTATGCGATGCGGAGGGCCCGCGCAACTCAGCCCGCACGCGCCGAACGATGCCTTTCCGGACGAGAGGCCCCGCCGCGGCGGGTGATCTCGTCCGGAAGGCTATCGCTGGCGCGGCGGAGCGGCCCGCAGTGCTGTACTGCAGGAGGCGCACAGCCCGAACACGTCGACCACGTGTTCGGCCTGGGTGAAGCCGTGTTCGGCTGCGACCGTCTGCGCCCAGCGCTCGACGGCATCCGCTTTGATCTCCGCCGTGGCCCCGCACCGACGGCAGATCAGGTGGTGATGGTGCCCGGTTGTGCAGGCTCGATAGAGGGTTTCGCCGTCGGCCGACTGCAAGGAATCGGCCTCCCCGCCGGTAGCGAGGTCGGCCAGCGCCCGGTACACCGTGGCGAGCCCGATCGTGTTGCCGGTCTCGCGCAGTTCCGAAAACAGGCTCTGAGCGCTGACGAATGCGTCGCTGGAGCCGAGCGCGTCGCGAACGGCTTCACGCTGCCAGGTATTGCGTTTCATGGCACCGCCCTTACCGGTATGGCGTGCGACTCGGCCGAGTGGCGGCGTGGTAGCCGCCGCGGGCCGATCACCCGGCACACCACGTAGATGAGGAAGGAGATCGTCGTCACGTACGGGCTGATCGGCAGCCCGCCACCGAGCGCCAACAGGATGCCACCGACCACCGACACGACGGCGAACACGACGCTGAGCAACGGCGTGAGTAACGGCGAGGCAGTCACCCGCATGGCCGCGGCGGCCGGGGTGACCAGTAGCGAAAGGACAAGCAGCGCGCCGACGATCTGGATCGACACCGCGGTGGCCAGCCCGAGCAGGATCATGAACAGGATGGAGATCGTCGTCACGGGCACGCCACGCGCCCTGGCGACATCCGCATCGATGCTGGAGAAGCTCAGCGGCCGCCAGATGATCAGCAGCCCGAACACGACAATTCCGGAAATCAGGGCGAGCATGCCCAGCTGCGGGTTGTCCACAGACACGATCTGCCCGAGCAGCAGTCCGAACTTGTTGGCACTGCGCCCCTTGTACAGGGCCAGGAACAGGATGCCGAGGCCGAGGCCGAACGGCATCAGCACCGCGATGATGGAATTGCGTTCCTTGGCCTTGACACCGAGGATGCCGATCAGCAGCGCCGCGAGCAGCGAGCCGACGATCGAGCCGGTGACGACGTCCGTGCCGATCAGCAGCGCCGCGGAGGCGCCGGCGAACGACAGCTCGCTGACACCGTGCACGGCGAAGGCAAGGTCGCGGGTCATCACGAACGGACCGATCAGCCCGCCAACGACGCCGAGCAGCGCGCCGGCGAGGATCGAGTTCTTGACCAGGACGAGCAGTTCGCCGTAGTTGGCGAAGCCGAAAATCTGCGACCAGAAGTCGCCAGACGCATCCAGCATCAGCAGGGCGTGCAGCATCACGTCTCCGACTGTTCGTAGATGTGGTGCTCGAGGTGGTCGTGTACCCCGTAGCCCTCGGGGGCGCCAAGCACGACGATGCGCCCGCGACTGCGGATCACCTCGACGGGCGTGTCGTACATGGAGGAGAGCACCTCGCTGCGCAACACCTCGTCAGGGGTGCCGATCCGGAACCGCCCGCCCGCGAGGTAGAGCACCCGGTCGGCCATGCCGAGGATCGGATTGACGTCGTGGGTGACGAACACCACGGCGGTACCGAAATCCCTGCGCTGCTTATCGATCAGTTCGCTCACGGAGCGCTGGTGGTGCAGGTCCAGGGAGAGCAGGGGCTCGTCGCAGAGCAGCAGTCGAGGCTGGCCGGCGATGGACTGGCCGACCCGGATGCGTTGCTGCTCGCCACCGGAGAGAGTGGCCACCGGGGCGTTGGCGTAGGCGGTGGCACCGACCGCCTCGAGCACCTCGTCGACCCGGTGACGCTGTGCGCGGGTAGCGATCGGCAGCCCCCAGCGTTGCCCATTGACGCCGAAGGTGACCAGGTCGCGGGCGCGCAACGGAGTGCCGGGCTCCATCAGCTTCTGCTGCGGGATGTAGCCGATCCGGCGGCTGCCCTTGGTGACCGGTTCGCCGAGGAAGGAGATGCTGCCGGAGCTCAGCGGCTGCTGGCCGAGGATCGTTTTGAGCAGACTGGATTTGCCGGTGCCGTTCGGTCCGAGCACCGCGAGGAACTCGCCGGCGTGCACATCGAGCGTGAGGCCGCGCCACAGTTGGCGGTCACCGAAGGCGAGTCCGGCCGAGCGCAGGCTGAGCACCGGCGAGTCAGCCATGGGTCAACGCCGCCTTCACCTTGGCGAGGTTGTCGCGCATCCAGCTCAGGTAGGTGGCGTCCTGCGGCAGGGTTTCGGTCACGGCAACGGTCGGGATGCCGGATGCCTTCGCCGCGGCGCGCAGCTGCTCGGTTTCCGGCCCGGAGGTCTGCGCGTTGTAGACCAGCAACCGCACCCGCTTTTCGGTGAACAGCTCAAGGGTGGCGTGCATCAGCGCCGGGGCGACTCCGCTGCCGTCCTCGACCGCCCGACTGAACGCGGCCGGCGTTTTGTCCACCAGCCCGCAGGCTGCCAGAAGGTAGAGCGGCACCGGTTCGGTGACCGCGACACCGTCGCCCGCGTGGTCCTCTTTCACGGTCGCGGCGTCGCGTTCGAGCTGGGCCAGCGCGGCGGTGAAGGCAGCTGCGCCGGCGGTGAAGTCGTCGCTGCGGGCCGGTTCCAGGGTGGAGAAGGCGGCGGCCAGCCGCTCGCCGACCTTGCGCATCGCCGGGAGATCGTACCAAACGTGCTCGTTGAACCCGTCGGCGTCCTGGTCCAGGCCCGAGGCGGTCACCGCGTTGACCACCTCGGGGCGCGCGCCTGATCCGGACAGCAGCGAGTCGACGAAGTCGTCGTAGCCGCCGCCGTTTTCGACCACGACCTGCGCCTTGGCCACCGCGAGTTGGTCCTGCGCGCTCGCCTCGAACGAATGCGGGTCTTGGGCAGGGTCGGTGATCAGGGCGGTCACCGCGACGGCGTCACCACCGATCGCCCTGGCGATGTCGCCGTACACGCTGGTGGAGGCGACGACGGCGATTCTGCCGTCCTGGTGGGATGGCACCGCGGTCGACGCGCATCCGGCGAGCGCCGAGACCGCAAGGACCCCGGCGACGACAATTCCAGTCGTGCGTGCTGCGCGCATGCGGTGGGCTTCCTCGCGTAATGAAACTCGTTATCAATAAGTATCGGCCATCGCTCCGCTGTGCGCCAAATCGGCGGGGACCTCGGTGGGGCTGCGCAGGGCGAGGTGTCAGTCGAGCAGCAGCGCCGGTTCCTCGATAATGCTCGCTACATCCGCAAGGAAACGGCTGGCGACATCGCCGTCGACCACCCGGTGATCGAAGCTCGCGCCGAGCGTGGTGACGAACCGCGGCCGCACCTCGCCGTCGACCACCCACGGCTTCTTCTTGATCGTGCCGAGCGCGACGATGCCCACCTCGCCGGGATTGAGGATCGGCGTGCCGGTGTCCATGCCGAACACGCCGATGTTCGTGATGGTGATGGTGCCGCCCGCGGTGTCGGCCGGGGAGGTCTTGCCCTCGCGCGCGGTGATGGTCAACTGCTCCAGGGCAGAGGCGAGATCCACGAGCGAGAGGCTGTGGGCTTCCTTGACGTTGGGCACGATGAGTCCGCGCGGGGTCGCTGCGGCGATGCCCAGGTTCACGTAGTGCTTGACGATGATTTCGCGGTCCGTCCACTGGGCATTGACCGTGGGATTGCGGCGCACCGCCCAGATCATCGCCTTGGCCATGATGAGCAGCGGCGACACCTTGATGCCGGCGAAGTCCGCGGATGCCTTGAGCCGCGCCACGAACTCCATCGTGCGCGTGGCATCCACATCGACGAACAAACTCACGTGCGGTGCGCTGAAGGCGCTGGAGACCATGGCAGAGGCGATCGCCTTGCGCACGCCCTTGACCGGGATGCGCTCCTCGCGCTCGTTGGACCAGTCCGGCGTCTGCAGGTTACGGAACACGCTGACCTGCGAGGCCTGGCGCATCACGTCGTCGCGGGTGACTTCGCCAACCGGACCTGTGGGGGTGACAGCGGCCAGATCGACATCGAGGTCCTTGGCCAGCTTGCGCACCGGCGGTTTCGCCAGCACCGCGGACCCGGCGATGACCCGTTCGGGCACCGGTGTCGTGCGGGTCCTGCGTCTGGACCGGGCCGGACCTCGGCTGCCGTAGCCGACCAGCACCGCGCCGGATCCCTCGGGGGTGGTGTCGTCGGTCTCGGAGGAAATGCTGCCCGCAGTGTCCGCGACGGCGTCACCCTCCGGCGCCTTCTCGGCCGGATCCACGACGCCATCGACCGCGCCAGCAACCGGTCCCGCGGTCTCCACGGCGATGATCGGGGTGCCCACAGCCACCGTCTGCCCCTCGGGGACCAGGATGGCGGTGACCACTCCGGCGAACGGTGACGGCAGCTCGACCAGCGACTTCGCGGTCTCGATCTCGACGAGCACCTGGTTGACGTCGACGCTCTCCCCCACGGCGACCCGCCAGGACACGATTTCGGCCTCGGTGAGGCCTTCCCCGGCATCCGGTAGCGCGAACTCTGCAGTGGTCATGAGCGATCCTTAGTAAGCCAGCACCCGGTCGACGGCCTCGAGCACGCGGTCGACGTCCGGGAGGTATACGTCCTCCAGCTTGGACGGCGGGAACGGCGTGTCGAAGGCCGACACGCGCAATACCGGCGCTTGCAGCGAGTAGAACGCCTTCTCGGCGACGGTAGCAGCAATCTCGGACGGGATGCTGACGAATCCGGGCGCTTCGGAGGCGATGACGATTCGACCGGTTTTGCGCACCGAGGTGAAAATTGGTGCGTAATCCACCGGCGACAGTGAGCGCAGGTCGAGCACCTCGGCGCTCGTGCCCTCCGCGGCGGCGAGTTCCGCCGCCTGCAGCAACACGCTCACCATGGCGCCGTGGCCGACCAGCGTGACGTCGGTACCGCGGCGTACCACGGTGCTGGCGTGCAGCGGCAGCGCGGCGGCGCTGTAATCGACCGGGCCCTTGTGCCAGTAGCGGCTCTTGGGCTCGAAGAACAGCACCGGATCCTGACTGGCGATCGCCTCCTGGATCATCCAATAGGCGTCGTTCGGGGTGCTGGGGCTGACCAGGCGCAGTCCCGGAGTGTGTGCGAAGTACGCCTCGGGGCTTTCCTGGTGGTGCTCGACCGCGCCGATGTGGCCGCCGTAGGGCACCCGGATCACGACGGGCATGCTGACCCGGCCCTCGTGCCGGTTGGTCATCTTGGCCAACTGAGTGGTGATCTGGTCGAAGCCGGGGAAGATGAATCCATCGAACTGGATCTCGCACACCGGCCGGAACCCGCGCATCGCCAGACCGATCGCGGTGCCGACGATTCCAGCCTCCGCCAGGGGCGTGTCGATGACCCGCCGCGAGCCGAACTGCTGCTGCAGCCCCTCGGTGACCCGGAACACTCCGCCGAGCGGGCCGATGTCCTCGCCCATGAGCAGCACCTTGGGATCATCCTCCAGCGCCTTGCGCAGCCCGGCGTTCAGCGCCTTCGCCAGCGGCAGTTCAGCCAATTCGCTCACGCGGCACCGCCTGCCGCCGGGCCTGTACCGAGCCCCGCCGAAGTGCTCGTACTGAGCCCCGTCGAAGTGAAGCTCGCCTCATACTCGGCCAGCCAGTGTTTCTGCTCGTCAATCACCGGATGCGGCTCGGAATAGACGAAGTCGAAGATCGTGTCGCGCTCCGGCGACGGCAACTCCAGTGTGCGGCGGCGGATGTCGGCGGCGAAGTCCTCCGCCTCGGTGCGCACGTCGGAGAAGAACCGATCACCTTCCCCGCGGGAGCGCAGCCACGTCTCGTAGCGGGCAATCGGATCGCGGGCCAGCCAGTACTGCAGCTGACTGTCCTCCCGGTACTTGGTCGGATCATCGGAGGAGGTGTGCGCGCCGATCCGGTAGGTGAGCGCCTCGATCATGCGGGGGCCGCCTCCGGAGCGAGCGGCATCCAGGTTCTTCGCGGTGACCGCGTAGCTCGCGAGCACATCGTTACCGTCGATTTGCACCCCGGGCACGCCGAAGCCGCACGACCTCAGGTATAGCGGGGTGCGCGACTGCACACTCACCGGCACCGAGATGGCCCACTGGTTGTTCTGCAGAAAGAACACCTGCGGCGTCTGGAAGCTCGCGGCGAACACGAACGCCTCGCTGACGTCGCCCTGCGAGGTGGCGCCGTCGCCGAAGTAGACCATGACCGCTTCGTCGACGTCGGGATTCCCGGTCGCGGTGTGCTCATCGAAGACGACGCCCATGGCGTATCCGGTGGCGTGCAGCGACTGCGAGCCGACGACGAGGGTGTAGAGGTGGAAATTCCCGGTGGCGGACGGATCCCAGCCGCCGTGGGTGGTGCCGCGCAGCAGTTTGATGATTCCGAGCACGTCGACGCCGCGCACCATGCCGACGGCGTGCTCCCGGTACGCCGGGAACAGGTGGTCCTGGCTGCGGGCGGCGTGCGCCGAACCGATCTGCGCGGCTTCCTGGCCCATGCTCGGCACCCACAGCCCGAGCTGGCCCTGCCGCTGCAGGTTCGCGGCCTCCACATCGAATCGGCGGGTGACCACCATGTCGCGGTAGAACGTGCGAAGCGCGTCATCGCTCAGCGCATCGATGTACGGCAGGTACTCTGCCGCCGAGCCGTTCGTGCACAGTACGCCTTCCGGGGACAGCAACTGCACCATCGTCTCGGATTCTGCCACGGTCACCTCGGGGTGTCAGGTCGTTTGCTACGCCGGCCCCAGCGTGCCCACGCGACGCCGATTCGCGTCAATTCACTAATCTATCGCCGTGACGGCGGGCATCCTTGTGAGGTTCTTCACAACCTCGGCCGCACCACTGAGGAGTTTTTCCACAGATTCTCTCTCGCCGATGGAGACACGGATGCCGTCAGCGCCCAGCGCGCGCCCCACGATCCCGTGACGCAGCAACGTTTCGGCGGCCTCGGCGGTAGCTTCCCCTGTGGCCAACCAGACGAAGTTGCCCTGAGGTTTCGGGATGCGCCACCCCTGGGCTTCCAGCGAGCGCCACACCTCGTCGCGCTGTGCGCAGATCGCCGCGACGCGCTCCAGCAGTTCCGGCTCGTGGTCGAGGGCGGCGATGGCGGCGCGCTGCGCCGGCTCGGTGACCGACAGCGGGATCGCGGCCGCCCGGGCGACATCCAGCAGAAAGCTGTCCCCGAGCGCATAGCCGACGCGCAGCCCCGCGAGCCCGTAGGCCTTCGAGAAGGTGCGCAGCACGACGAGGTTCGGGTACCGCCCGAGCAGGGTGAGTCCGTTCACGGCCGCCGGATCGGTGACGAATTCGGCGTAGGCCTCGTCAAGCAGCACGAGCACCGTGGGCGGCACGGCGGCAATGAAGTCGGCAAATTCTTCCACCGTGACGATGGTGGAGGTGGGATTGTTGGGCGAGCACACGATGACCACGCGGGTGCGGTCGGTGATCGCTGCCGCCATGGCGGGTAGGTCGTGCCGGCCGTCGGGCAGGTTCGGCACCATCACGCTGGTGGCGCCGGACACGGTCACCAGGCCGGGGTAGGCCTCGAAGGACCGCCACGAGTAGACGACCTCATCCCCGGGTCCGGCGGCGGCGGAGATGAACTGGGCCAGGAGCGCGACCGAACCGGAACCCACGTGCACCGACTGGATCGGTACACCGGCGCGTTCGGCGAGCCGCTGGCTGAGCTCGTGTGCCGAGGCATCCGGGTAGCGATTGACCGAGGCGGTGGCGACGGCCTCGATCACGGCGGGGATCGGCTCGAACGGGTTCTCGTTGGAGGAGAGTTTGAAGGCGTCGGCCGGTGCCGTCTTGCCTTGGCGGTAGGGCTGCACGGCGAGGATCTCGGGACGGAATCGGACGCGCGGCGAGTCTTTAGTGCTCATCGTTCGAGTCTATTCACCGCGGTCCTCGCGTTGCACGGCTCGGTGACACACGGGCATAGTTGGGGAATGAAGAGATTCCTGGTGCGTCTGGTCATCAACGCGATCGCCCTCTGGCTCACCACGCTCATCGTGGCCGGCGTCATGGTGACGCCGTTTGCCCCCGGCGACACCCTGGCCGTCGTGCTCACCTATCTGCTGGTGGCGCTGATCTTCGGCATCGTCAACGGTGTCATCGGCGACTTCGTCCGCATCGTGGCGTTCCCGGTGTACATCCTCACGTTGGGTCTGATTGCGCTGGTCGTCAACGGGCTGCTGCTGATGCTCGTCAGCCTGATCTCGGATGCGCTGGGCTTCGGACTGCACGTCGAGAACTTCTGGTGGGGCGTGCTGGGGGCCATCGTCCTGGGCTTCCTCAGCTGGCTGATCGGCATCCTGGTGCGTCCGATCGTGGGCCGGCGCTAGAAATCTCGCCGCTACGACCTCACTCACGGCTGGCCAGGTAGAACATCGAGGTCACCGTGGCGCCCGTGCGGCTTGGCCCGTTGATCGAGCGCAGCGCGGCGGTGAGACGCGGGTCGTCCGAGGCATCCACCAGGTGGGCGGTCTCCCGGTAGCGACTCAACTCGTGTGCCGGGAACACCAGCGGTGACACCGGCGGCTGTCCGTCGAACAGCGACCGACGCACGAGCACCGGTTGCGACGACGTGAACGTGCCGCCGGTGGCCGGCACGAGGTCCTCACGGTGTTCCAGGGCCACGTAGGGCACGGCGCCCGGCACGGGGATCTGCCCCACGGGTCCGCCGAGGGTGATGAGGCCGGCGGTGCGGTATTCGCCTGAGGCCGCGAGCCGGGCGGCGACCAGCCCGCCCTGCGAGTAGCCGGTGAAGACCACGGTGGAGGCCGGGGTGATCCCGGCGAGCGCCATGGCCTGCTGCGCCGCGCGGTACGAGCCGGCTCCAGTTCCGGCGACCGCGCTGATGTTGCTGGTCATATCCCAGGCCTGGGTGCCGGGGGTGAGCGAGAAATCCGAGGTTCCGGCTAGGTAGACCTCGAAGCGGTCGGCCTGGCCGGGTGCGCTGATCCGGTCGATGCGCACCTGCGAACCGTGGGTGGGGATGCGACCGGCCCGCTCCTCGACGTTGGTGGCGACGGTGCCGCCGCGCACTGTGCCCACCCGCCGCACGGTGACCGGGGTCTCGCGCAGCGCCCCGAACGGTGCGGCGAGTCCAGCCACGGTCGCCG
The DNA here is from genome assembly GCF_039652555.1 of Parafrigoribacterium mesophilum. Lineage (NCBI taxonomy): Bacteria > Bacillati > Actinomycetota > Actinomycetes > Micrococcales > Microbacteriaceae > Parafrigoribacterium > Parafrigoribacterium mesophilum. The sequence goes on along the minus strand of NZ_JBDJAF010000001.1, from coordinate 1,825,684 downwards.
CGGAGGTGTCCAGGCCGAGGATGCCCAGTCCCTCGTCGCCGAGCAGGTGCGACAGCCCGAACGGCACATGCAGTGCTCCCGCGCCGACGTCATCGGCGCTCATGGCGGTCAAGCGCACCAGCTCGACGACCTGAGGGTCGCTGAGTAGCGCCTTGTGCGAGGCCGCCCAGTGGGTCAGCCCGCTGACAACGGCCCGCCGCTGCGCCTCCGACATCGTGGCCAGCTTGAGAGCCAGAGCGCTGCCGACTGCGCTTGCGGCGGGCAGCGCCATCAGCGCGAGCAGGGGAAGGAAAAAGCCGAGGTCGTAGCCGAACAGGGCGGCCAGGCACTGCGCGGCCCGGGCGGCGAAGGTTTCGGCGAACGCGTACCGGTCGGCCGCCTGATCCAGCGACCGGGCCAACCGGGCACTGGCGCCAGCGCACCGGATGAGGCCGGCATCGGCGGCGTCGATCGCTCGCTCCGCCGCGATGGCGCTGAGCGGAGCATCCACGCTCCGCAGCGCGGAGGCGGTGACCGTGCGGTCAATCACGATCAGTTGCCGGCGGATCGCACCGACGTCGCCGCTCAAGCTGTCAAGGCGCCGGGCGGCCGCCTTGAGCTTCGTGGTGACCACGGAGACCGCTCCCGGCCCGCCGATCGCCAGATCGTCCGACATCTCACCCGCCCTGCGCCAGGGTATTGCGGGCCCGGCGCGTGTCGGCCAGCGCGCTCTGCAGATGCTCGGCCACCAGCTCCAGGTCACGACGCAGCCGCTCAGCCGCCTCGGCGTAGAACCGCTCGGCTACGCCGTTCCACTGGTCGTGCAGCCTGGGCGGCGACGAGGTGGCGAGGGTCTGCTCGAAGTGACGTGCGAGCGCTGCCAGCGACTCTTCCTGCCGTTCCAGCGCGATGCGCAGCGACTCCCGGGCGCTCACCGCCGCGCCGGAGATGCCCACCGGTTCCATGTCCCTCCTCCCGTCTGCCTCGGTCTGGAAAAGTGTGCCGCACGGGTCTGCCCGGCAGCTGCAGCGGTGGGCCGCGCTGTGCGAAGCCGGTGGCGGCGGCCACGGTGTGGGAGAGGAGTGGATGCCATCCGCTGCCCGCGCCGCGGTGACCGTCGGATGCCGCCCAACTGCGGGACAATGGTGCGATGAGCCCCGACATGACTGCCTTGCCAGAACAGCCGCTGAGTCCCCTGGACGGCCGCTATCGCACTGCGGTGTCCGGCCTGAGCGAGCAATTGTCGGAAGCGGCGTTGAACCGGGCGCGGGTGCACGTCGAGGTGGAGTGGCTGCTGTACCTGACCAACCACTCCCTCTTCGGATCCAGCCCACTGCCCGATGCGAAGGTGCGGGCGCTGCGCGGCCTGGTCTCGCACTTCGGCCAGGATGACATCGCGCAGTTGGCAAAGCTGGAGGCGACAACCCGGCACGACGTCAAAGCGGTGGAGTATTTCGTCCGCGCCAAGCTGGCGGACCTGGATCTTGACCGGATCAGCGAACTCACCCACTTCGGCTGCACGAGTGAGGACATCAACAACCTCGCCTACGCGCTCACCATCGGTGCAGCGGTGCGGGAGGTCTGGCTGCCCAAGCTGCACCGGGTGATCGACGCGCTGCACGAGCGTGCCGTCAGCCACCGGGCCACCGCGATGCTGGCGCACACGCACGGGCAGCCGGCGACCCCTACGACGGTGGGGAAGGAATTCGCGGTCTTTGTCGCTCGACTGCGCCGTCTCGCCGCGCAGGTCGAGTCGACCGATTACTGGGGTAAGTTCAGCGGGGCGACCGGCACCTTCGCGGCGCAGATGGCCGCCGATCCGGCCCAGGACTGGGCCACCATCTCACAGGAGTTCGTGTCCTCACTGGGGCTGATGTGGAATCCGCTCACCACCCAGATCGAGCCGCACGACTGGCAAGCCGAGCTGTACAGCAAGGTGAGCCACGTCAACCGGGTGCTGCACAATCTGTGCACCGACGTGTGGACGTACATTTCGATGGGCTATTTCACTCAGATCCCGCCGGCCGGGAGCACCGGTTCGTCGACCATGCCGCACAAGATCAACCCGATCCGGTTCGAGAACGCGGAAGCCAACCTCGAATTGTCGTCGGCGATCCTGGAGTTGCTCGCGCAGACCCTGGTCACCTCGCGATTGCAGCGCGACCTCACCGATTCCACCACTCAGCGCAACGTCGGAGTGGGCTTCGGCCATTCGCTGCTGGCGATGGACAACATCCTGCGCGGTCTTCCGGAGCTCGCGGTGAACCTGCCGAAGCTGGCCGCCGACCTGGACGCGAACTGGGAAGTGCTCGGCGAGGCGATCCAGACCGTGATCCGGGCGGAGGTGGCGGCCGGCCGCTCGTCGATCTCCGACCCGTACGCCATGCTCAAGGAATTGACCCGCGGCAAGCACATCGGCCGGCAGGAGTTGGCGGCGTTCGTCTCCGGTCTCGACATCGGCGCCGAGGCGAAGGACCGGCTGCTGGCGCTCACCCCCGCCGGTTACGTCGGCCTGGCCAGCGACCTCGTGGAGTACGCGGCACGGTAGCTGGCACGTCAGTTGGGCTTGTCGTCCTGTTCGGCCAGTTCGATCTTTTCACCCGGATTGGGTTTCATCGCCAGCACGAGCATCGCGATGATGACGACCGAGAGGATGAACGCGACGCCGAAGAAGATCAGCGCAAGGATGATGTCCCGAGTCGTCATCAGCACGACCAGGCCGGCGAAGGCGCCGAACACCGCCGACAGTCCGAGCAGCTCGGCCGGACGCATCCGGTCTCGCATGGTGGGAACTACCATGATCAGTTCGTCCTCTCCGCGGGCGCAGCTGCCCCGCGCACGTTCTGGGTGCCCCACTTGAGCGAGAGCGCGCCGATGATCAGGTACACGCACAACAGGATGCCGTAGGCGCCCAGAAGACCGATGGCCAGCACGGAGTCCTGCGGGATCAGCAGGAACACCAGGGCGGCCACAGCGGTGAAGGCACCCACAGTCAGCCAGTCCCGTGACACCCCGGGGTGCCGGCGAGCGCGCAGGCCACTGTACAGCTCAAGGAATCCGGTGATCGCCATGAACGCCGGGAGCAGCAGCAAGAGAAGGCCCAGCCCGCCACCGTTGAAAAGGAGCGCCATCGCCCCCAGAAGCGCCGCCAGCACCCCTTGGACGATGACATTGACCCGCACGACCCGGTCGGCGAATCGATCTCGCAGTAGGAGCATGATCGCCCCGGAGACCAGCGCGAAGGCACCGAACAGAATGAGGCCGAGCTGGGCGGAATGGTCGGCGGAGAAGGTGATGTACAGCCCCAGGATGCCCGCGGGCACGGCCCTGGCCAGCGGCACCGGCCAGTAGGAGCGACGCGGCGCGGTGGCGGCGCCGTCCGGTGCGTTTCGAGTCGCGTCGTTCTCAAGCGAGGCGTTTTCAGGTGCATCGTTTTCAGGCGCGGCGCTTTCAGGCGCGGCGCTTTCAGGCGCGTCGGGGCCTGGGACGGCATGGCCCGGCGCTGCGTTGTCCCTGTCAGCGGACACGAATCCTCTTCCCGACACGATTTATCTCCGCACCAAGTTTACGTGTCAGAAAACCGGCGGCGAGCGATAGCTTTTGGGACGATACCGCCCGCCGCGGTGGCCACACTGGTCCGAAACCGCATCCCTCGGGTGGCTAGATGGTCGCCATGTCCTGGAACCGCGAGAAGTGCCCCTGGAACGCGACGGTGATGGTACGGGTCGGCCCGTTGCGGTGCTTGGCGATGATGAAGTCTGCTTCCCCCGCGCGCGGGTTGTCTTTCTCATACGCACCCTCGCGGTGCAGCAGGATGACGACGTCGGCGTCCTGCTCGAGGGATCCTGATTCACGAAGGTCGGACAGCGCCGGCATCTTGTCCTGGCGCTGCTCGGGTCCTCGGTTCAATTGCGACAGAGCGATCACCGGCACCTGGAGCTCCTTGGCGAGCAGCTTCAGTGCCCGGGAGAACTCACTGACTTCCTGCTGGCGGGACTCGACCCGCTTGCCGGAAGTCATGAGCTGCAGATAGTCGATGATGACCATCTTGAGGCCGACCTTTTGCTTCAGTCTGCGACACTTCGCTCGGATCTCGACCAGGGTCATGTTGGGGCTGTCGTCGATGTAGAGCGGCGCATCGTTGATCCGGCCGCGGGTGGACGCGATCGTGGTCCAGTCGCGGGTATCCACTGTGCCCTTGCGCATGTTCTGCAGCGGCACCGCCGATTCGGCGGACAGTAGTCGCATGGCGATCTCGCTGCGGCCCATCTCCAGGGAAAAGATGATCGAGGGCAGGTCGTTCTTGATCGACGCCGCCCTGGCGAAGTCCAGTGCCAGCGTCGACTTGCCCAGCGCAGGGCGGGCGGCGACGATGATCAGCTGCCCAGGGTGCAGCCCGTTGGTCAGTTCGTCGAGTTCGGCGAAGCCGGTGGGAACTCCGGTCATCATGCCGTCGCGGCCCTTGGCCGCTTCGATCTCGTCGATGGCCGTCGTCACCGCCGTGGTCAGCGGAACGAAGTCCTCGGCATCCACCCCGCCGGTGACACCGTAGATCTCGGCCTGCGCGTTGTTGACCAGATCGACGACTTCGCCCTCGCTGGCGTAGCCCATCTGCACGATGCGCGTGCCGGCCTCGACCAAGCGGCGTAGCACGGCTTTTTCGGCGACAATGCCGGCGTAGAAGCCGGCGTTGGCGGCGGTGGGCACCAGGCCGGTGAGCGTGTGCAGGTATTCGGCGCCGCCCGCCCGGGAGATCTCGCCGCTCTTGGTCAGTTCGTCGGTGACGGCGATGACGTCGGTCGGCTCGCCGTGAGAGTACAGCGTGAGGATCGCGTCAAAGATGATTTCATGCTTGGGGATGTAGAAGTCAACGCCTCTGACGCTCTCCACCACGTCGGCGACGGCATCCTTGCTCAGCAGCATGCCGCCGATCGCGCTTTGTTCCGCCAGCAGGTCGTGCGGTGGTGTGCGGTCGGCCTGTCGGTACTCGCTCGAGGGGCTTGGCGACGCCAGCCCCAGATGCGCTATCGACATCCCCAGCCACCCTTCATTCTTCGACCCACCACTGCTCTTCGGCTCACCACCGCGCTGTGATGCGCAATGGCTTCTTGACCAACCACAGCGCAGGAGTCAGCTGCAGAAATGGGAACGCCACAGATCCATGCCATGGTCTTCGTTGTAGTGGCGACCACCGACATCGGTGAATCTCAAACACGAGACCGGCAATTTCTGGGAGAGCAGCTTCACCCTAGGAAGCAACAGGGACCGTGTACAAGTCACCCTGTGGAACGGTCTGTGGACAGTCGGGGAGAAACGCCGGGAAGTTGTGTGAACAAGCTGTGGAAACTCCTGTGGACAGTGATGTAATTTCTTGGGAAATACGTCCACTGACCAGGGCTTTCAGTTCTTTCACACTGTGTGCAAAAACATGTTTACAGTGCGGGTTGAGGGTTGGTCCGAAATGTTGATCTGGGGTGGACAACACCGTTAACGTGAGGTAGCGGCGGGAGTGCTCCCGCCGCTACCTGACGTGAAACCAGTTGCTACTTCGCCGCAACCACCTGGATGCTGATGGTCGCCACGATGTCATCGCGCAGGCTGATCGTGGCCTCGTGTCGTCCCGTCGCCTTGATCGGTGTGGGAATCTCGATCTTGCGCTTGTCAAGGCCGGTCAGGCCCGCGGCCGCAGCCGCCTCGGCGATGTCCGACGTCTTGACCGAACCGAACAGGCGGCCGCCGGCACCAGCCTTGACGGTGATCGTGACAGTGGCTGCCTGCAGGCGCGCCTTGAGGTCGAGCGCCTCTTCCAGCGTCGCGTGCTCGCGGGCGGCGCGTGCCGCCTTGATGGAGTCGATCTGCTTTTCGCCTCCGCGAGTCCACGCCACGGCAACACCCGAGGGGATCAGGTAATTACGGGCATAGCCGTTCTTGACGTCGATGATGTCGCCTGGAGCGCCGAGGCCGGTGACCTCGTGCGTGAGAATCAATTTAGACATGTGTTCCTCCTCCTAGCGGCCTGAGCCGGCGTAGGGCAGCAAGGCCATCTCGCGTGCGTTCTTGACCGCACAGGCGATGAGCCGCTGTTCCTGAACGGAGACTCCGGTGATTCGGCGGGCACGGATCTTGCCCCGCTCCGAGATGAATTTGCGCAGGGTTGCGACATCCTTGTAGTCGATGACGCCGACCCTGATCGCCTTCGCGGGAGCGGCGTTCTTGCCGCCCTTCGCGCCTCTCAGGGGCTTGCGGCGGTCGCCGCTTGACTTTCCAGCCATAGTTGTTCTGTCTTTCTTCTCGTGTCGAAAAAACTAATGGTTCGCGTCTGGGACGCGGGTTAGAACGGCGTTTCGTCGTTGTAGCTACCCGGCGTGTTCCACACGTCGCCGGACTGCCCCGTCGATGCGGCCGGAGCCGAGGCGGCCCAGGGTTCTTCGGCCACTTGGCCGCGGGATCCTGAATCGCGCGAAGACGACGTGCGCGTGACTTGGGCGGTGGCGTACCTCAGGCTCGGACCGATGTCGTCGATCTCGAGCTCGATGCTGGTGCGCTTCTCGCCTTCCTTCGTCTCGTACGAACGCTGACGAAGCCGCCCGGTCGCGACGACGCGAGAACCCTTGGTAAGGGAGCCGGCGACATGCTCGGCGAAATCGCGCCAGACGCTGGCCCGAAGGAACAACGCGTCGCCGTCCTTCCAGTCGTTGCTGGCCTTGTCGAAGGTGCGGGGCGTGGATGCGATGGTGAAGTTGGCGACCGCCAGCCCGTTCTGCGTGTAGCGCAATTCGGGATCACTGGTGAGGTTGCCCACGACGGTGATGATCGTTTCGCCGGCCATGAGTTACTCCGCGGCTTGCGGCTGCTTCGCGGCCGCCGGCTTCGGGGTGGCCGGTGACGGCGCGCTGCTGGCAGCGACCTTCGCCGCCGGCGACTTCGCATCGCTCGCGGCAGCGGCCGGCGCCTTGGGGGCAGCGGCTTTGCGGGCCGCCTTCTCTGCCGAGAGCTTCGCGGCTTCTGCGACCTGGGCGATGGCCTCCTCGGCGCGCAACACCTTGGTGCGCATGACGGCCTCGGACAGTTTCAACTGACGGTCGAGTTCCTTGGTGGCTTCCCCGGTTGAGGTCAAGCTGACAACGGCGTAAATGCCTTCGGTCTTCTTGTTGATCTCGTAGGCGAGGCGACGACGGCCCCAGATATCGACCTTGTCGACGGTTCCGCCATCCTTGCGGATTACGCCGAGGAACTTGTCTAGGCTGGGAGCAACGGTGCGCTCATCGATCTCTGGATCGAGGATCACCATTAGTTCGTACTGATGCATGACTAACCCACCTCCTTCGGACTTAACGGTCACAGACGTTCTGTGACAGGAGGGTTGTGGCATAAGTCGCGCCTCGTCGATTTCGATGGGGCGCAACCTGCCAAGTGTAGTCAGAGAACACCACATCTATCAAGGAGCTGTAGTCCATGAGCCTTCGGGTTGCCATCGCCGGTGTCGGAAACTGTGCCAATTCACTCGTGCAGGGAGTCACTTTCTACAAGGACGCCGATCCGGACGAGCCCATCCCAGGACTCATGCACGCCCGCTTCGGCCAGTACACCGTCGGTGACCTTGAGTTCGTGGCGGCGTTCGACGTCGACTCGCTCAAGGTAGGCACGGATCTGGCCGACGCGATCTGGGCCAGCGAGAACAACACGCTGAAGTTCGCGGAGGTAGCCGCCACCGGCGTCACGGTGCAGCGCGGCCCGACTCTCGATGGTCTCGGCGAGTACTACCGGGCGACCATCACCGAGTCGGATGCCCCGGTTGTCGACACCGCGCAGGTGTTGCGGGACTCCGGGGCCGATGTGCTCGTCTGCTACGTGCCGGTCGGGTCGAACCAGGCGGCGAAGCACTACGCGCAGGCCGCGCTGGATGCCGGTGTCGCGCTCGTCAACGCCCAGCCGGTGTTCATCGCGAGCGACCCGCAGTGGGCGGCGAAGTTCGTCGCGGCGGGCATCCCGATCGTCGGCGACGACATCAAGAGTCAACTCGGCGCCACGATCACTCACCGGGTGCTCGCCCGCCTGTTCGAGTCACGCGGAATCGTGCTTGACCGCACCTACCAGCTCAACGTCGGCGGCAACATGGACTTCAAGAACATGCTGGAGCGCAAGCGCTTGGAGTCCAAGAAAATCTCCAAGACCCAGGCGGTCACCAGCAACATCGACGTGGAACTCGACCCGCACAACGTCTACATCGGGCCGAGCGATCACATCCCGTGGCTCGACGACCGCAAGCTCGCCTTCGTGCGCCTGGAAGGCCACGGCTTCGGCGGCTCCCCGACCTCGCTGGAGTACAAGCTGGAGGTGTGGGACTCGCCGAACTCCGCCGGGGTCGTGATCGATGCCATCCGTGCCGCGAAGATCGCACTGGATGCCGGGATCGGCGGGCCACTGGAGGCGGCGTCCGCGTATTTCATGAAGTCGCCGGCGAAGCAGTACCCGGATCCGGTGGCCCGGGAGCTGCTCGAACAGTTCATCCGCGACACCGCGCGCTGAGCCCACCGCAACTGTTCCCGTTCCGGCTATCTGTTCCCGGCCGGGCGGGCACAGATAGCCGGAACGGGAACTAATGCTGGCGGCCTGCCCACCACGCCTTGAGCCGCTTCGTTGCCTCATCGGTGCCGAGCGGGCCCTCGTCCAGGCGCATCTCGAGCAGGAAGCGGTAGGCCTCCCCTACGTCGCGTCCCGGCTTCAGCCCGAGGATCGCCATGATCGCCTCCCCGTCCAGGTCGGGCCGCACCGCCGCGATCCCCTCCGCCTCGGCGAGCGCCGCGACGCGGGCCTCCAGGTCGTCGTACGCGAACGACAGCCGGTCCGCTTTGCGCACGTTCCGGGTCGTCACATCCGCTCGGGTGAGGATGTGCAACCGTTCCAGCAGCGGGCCGGCGTCTCGCACGTAACGCCGGACGGCGGCGTCGGTCCAGGCGCCCTCGGTGTATCCGAAGAATCGCAGGTGCAATTCGATGAGCCGGGACACCTCGGCAATCGTCTGCTTGTCGTAACGCAATGCCCGCAACCGTTTCGCCGCCAGCTTCGCCCCGACCACGTCGTGGTGGTGGAACGTCACCACGCCGCCCGATTCAAGTCGCTTCGTGGCCGGTTTGCCGATGTCGTGCAACAGTGCCGCCAGCCGCAGGGTGAGGTCCGGCGCCGAGTCGGGGTGGCGCTCGCGCTCCAGCTGGATCGCCTGGTCCAGCACGATTAGGCTGTGCTCGTAGACATCCTTGTGGTGATGGTGCTCGTCGATCTGCAGCCGCAGCGCTGGCAGCTCGGGCAGCACCCGGGCGGCGAGCCCGGTGTCGACCAGCAGTTCGAGTCCGGCACGCGGCGCCGGGGTGCACAGCAGTTTGCTCAGTTCGTCGCTGATGCGCTCGGCCGACACGATGTCCAGTTTGTCGGCAAGGTCCACCATCGCCTGCCGCGTGGCGTCGTCGACAACGAAGCCCAGCTGCGACGCGAACCGTGCGGCGCGCAGCATCCGGAGCGGGTCGTCGCCGAAGGAGGTTTCCGGCGAACCCGGCGTGGTCAGCCGGCCGGCCAGCAGATCGTCCACTCCCCCGGACGGGTCGACCAGCACTCGCTGCGGCAGGCGCAGCGCGAGCGCGTTGACGGTGAAGTCGCGCCGAACGAGGTCGCCTTCCAGGGTGCTGCCGAACTCGACGACCGGTTTGCGCGTTTCTCCGTCGTACACGTCGGCGCGGTAGGTGGTGATCTCAACGGTGTGCTCACCCAACCGCGCGCCGATGGTGCCGAACGCCCGCCCAATGTCCCAGTGCGTATCGGCGATCGGGGCGATGATGGCAAGGATCTCGTCGGGCACCGCCGTGGTCGTGAAGTCCAGGTCGTGCAGCCGGGCGCCCAGGAACGCGTCCCGCACCGAACCGCCGACCAAAGCGAGTTCGTGGCCGGCGCTGGCAAAGGCATCCGCGAGTCGTGCGATGTGTTCGGATGCCGCGAGTTGGTCCAGGCGCGCGATGGCCGAAGCGACATTTTCCATAGTGTCCCAGACTATCGAGCACCATGAGCTGCTCCGCCGGCGCAGTGCGTTCCGGGGTGCCGCCAGCCGTATCCCAGCGACCACGCCCTAGAATCTGATGCATGCTGACCGAGCGAATTCTCCTGGTCGGTCCATGCCCGTGAGGCTGCTTCCCCCGCTTCTTGCATTGGCGATGGCCGCCTTCGGTCTTGGGCTCCCTGCTGCCGCGCTGCCGGCGGTTGACGTTCCGGTAGTGCCCTCCATGCTCACCGTCACCGCCGCGCCGCTGCAGTCCGGTGCCCTGGGTCCCGGCGAAGACCTGATTATTGCCAGCAGAGTGACGAATTCGACTCCGGCGGCGGTATCGGGCGCCACCATCACGGTGTCTCTGCAGCGCGCCGCCATCCCGTCCGTCTCCGCATTGTCGTCTTGGATGCATCCGGCCGCCGACGAACACCGCGTCGCCGACACCGTGCTGCTACAGCAACCGCTTCCCGACCTGCTGCGCGGGGAGACCAGAACAGACTCGCTGATCGTGCCCGCGGCCACGCTCAGCCTGGACGGGCTGCCCTGGGGAGTGCACGCCGTCGCGGTGACGGTGACCGCCGAGGGAATGGATGCCTCCCAGGCCCGCACCAGCATCGTCTGGCATCCCGCCGACGTGCCCGCGACAGCGGTGGCCGTCGTGATGCCGATCACCGTGCCTGCTGAAGCCGTCGGCCTTCTCGACAGCGCGCAATTGGCCGCATACACCGCGCCGGGCGGCGTGCTGGACCGGCAGCTTTCCGGGCTGGCAGGCAGCCAGGTCGCGATCGGCATCGACCCGAGAATCATCGCGTCGATCCGCCTTCTGGGCACGGAAGCGCCGCCGTCAGCGACTGCCTGGCTCGAGCGGCTGAGAACCGTACCCAACGAAACCTTTGAACTCAGTTACGCCGACTCGGATATCGCCGCTCTCGCGCAGGCCGGTGGCATCCCGCCGCTGGATCCGATCTCCTTCCCGATCGACCCGAACCGGTTCGCGCCCGCACCGACCGGCAGCCCGCAACCTAGCGCGTCAGCGACGTCCAGTCCGAGCCCGTCAGCCACTCCGGTACCCACGCTCCCGACCTCGGACCAATTGCTGGACTGGGACTACACCATCCCGGCGATCGCCTGGCCGGGCGACAACACCGTTGCCGACAAGAATTTGGACAAGTTCGCCGAAGCCGGACTGACCACCGCCATCCTCTCCTCCGACAACGTTGTAGTACCCAAATCCAGTCCGATCCCACCGGTGATGGCCAGTGTCGGCGGCCACCCGGTGGCCGTGGCGACGAGCGCATTGTCCGTGCTGTTGCGTGAGGCGGTGGCCGCCGCGGACGACCTGTCCTGGCGGGACGCCATCTGTGAGTTTTCGTCCATGGTTGCGCTGGCCGGAGCCGACCCGACGGATGCGCCAGGTACGGTGCTCGTCACCTTGGGTCGCGACGTGCCCTCGACCACCTTCCGGCTCGCGCAGACCATGACCGCGCTGCAAGGCCTCCCCTGGGCCCCGCCGACCACTTTGTCTCGCGCCTTGGCTACGGCGGGGCCGGGTACCTCGTTGGTGCCGAAGCCCGAAGAGGCGAAGCGACTGGGTCTGGTCAAGGCGATGCTGGATTCCGAGGGCGCCGTCAGCCAATTCTCCTCGGTGCTCACCGATCCCACCCTCGTCACCGGCCCGCGCCGCCTGGCACTCCTGGCCGTGCTGTCGCACAATTGGGATTCGGCCCTGGGGGCATGGCAAAACGGGGCCGCGAAGTTCCTCACGGACAGCCAGGGGATCACGACATCCATCTCCATCGCCGAAGGCAGCCCGATCAACCTCGTGGCCGAGAACGGCAATCTCCCGATTACGGTGAGCAACGCGCTGGATCATCCCGTGACCGTGTATGTCAGCGTCCGTCCGCAGCGCGCCATCCTCAACGTGATGAAGAACAACGTGCCGCTGACGATCGAGGCCAACTCACAGTCGCGGGCGTACATCCCGGTGCAATCGGTCGCGAACGGCGAGGTGTCGCTCGGTGTGTCACTGGCCAGCGCCACCGGCGTTCAGGTCTCCCTCCCGACCCTGGTCCAGGTCAACGTGCAGGCGGACTGGGAGAAACTCGCCACCGGCATCATCGCCGGACTCTTGGTGGCCGTCTTCGGCTTCGGCATCTGGCGCAACATCGCCAAGCGGCGTCGCGCACGACGCGAGCCGGTGGCGGCGTCGGTGGAGGCCGTGGAGCTTCATGAGTAGCGCTGCCGAGACCTCCTCGGGGCTGGGCCGAGCAAGCGCGCTGCTCGCCTCGGGAACGATCGTTTCGCGCATCCTGGGCTTCGTTCGGGTGGTGGTGCTCGCGGCCGCGATCGGGCAACTCTCCAGTGCCAGCGCGGATGCCTTCGGCGCGGCCAACCAGCTGCCGAACAACATTTACGCCCTCGTCGCCGGCGGCGTACTCAGCGCCGTGCTCGTGCCGCAGATCGTGCGGGCCAGCCTGAACGAGGACGGTGGGCAGCGGTTCATCAACCGCATCATCACGCTCGGCGTCGTAATTTTCCTCGTCGTCACGATCGCGGCGACTCTGGCCGCGCCCGGGCTCGTCGCCCTCTATGTGCAGCAATCGGCCTCCGGAGGGAAGGGCTTCAGCCCGGCCGCCATGAGCCTGGCCATCACCTTCGCGTACTGGTGTCTGCCGCAGATCTTCTTCTACGCGCTGTACAGCCTGCTCAGTGAGGTATTGAACGCGCGGAATATGTTCGGGCCGTTCACCTGGGCGCCAGTGCTCAACAACGTCGTGTCCATCGCCGGACTGGTCATCTTCATGATGCTGTTCGGCGGCGCCGAATCGAACAGTTCCGCACAAGGGTGGGGCCTCGACCGGATACTCCTGCTCGCGGGGACCGCGACCCTGGGCATCGCCGCGCAGGCACTCGTTCTGTTCCTGTTCTGGCGGCGTGCCGGACTGCGCTACCGACCCGAGTTCCGCTGGCGGGGTGTGGGACTGGGCGCCGCCGGTCGAGCCGCCGGATGGCTCTTCGGGATGATCCTCGTCATGCAGCTCGGTGCGCTGGTCTCCACCAGGGTCGCCACTCTCGGATCGGCGCAGGGAGCCTCGGTGGCCACCCTGGGCGCATCCTGGCTCGTGTTCATGCTGCCGCACTCGGTGGTGGCGGTCTCGATCGCCACCGCCTACTTCACTCGGATGAGCGGCCATGCGGCGCGCGGTGACCTCGTCGCCGTGCGGGCGGACCTCTCATCATCGTTGCGCGGCATCGGTCTGCTGATTGTCTTCTCCATGGTTGCTCTGGCCGTAGTCGCCTACCCGTTCGCGCGGTTCTTCGAGGACAAATACGGCAACGTGCTCGCCACCGGCAATGTCATCCTGGCTTACCTGCCCGGGTTGGTGCTCTACAGCGCGCTGTTCGTCATCCAACGCGTGTTTTACGCCCTGGACGACACCCGCACCACGTTTTTCATGCAGTGTGCCTATTCGGTGGTCTATATCGCGGGTGCCGTGGCGTGCGCGGCTCTTCCTGCGCAGTGGATCGGTGTCGGCCTCGCGCTGGTGACGGCATTGTCCGGCACCGTCCAGGCCGTGATCGCCATCGTCCTGGTTCGCCGGCGGCTCGGGGGAATGGACGGCGCGCTCGTGCTCAAACGCCATCTGCAGTACTTCGGGCTCGCCTTGATCTCCGGCGGGGCCGGTATCGGTGTGCTGGTCATGCTCGGCGGGATTTCGCCGGACGGTTTCGTGCTTTCGGGGCGATTGCAAGCTCTCGCCTCTATCGCGCTGATCGGCGCCGTCATGGCGGCGGTGTATGCCGGATTGCTGCTGCTCGTCCGGAACCCCGAGTTGACGTCCGTGGCCGGCATGATCGCTGCCAGGTTCCGCCCAGGTAACACGGAATAGATCGCCAATATTATGAGTTGTACCGGGCAATGAGAAGGAGAGCCTCCAGTTGCGCCAAGTAATCATCATCGGTTCGGGTCCCGCGGGATACACCGCCGCCATCTACGCCGCACGCGCGAATCTTGCGCCTCTACTCATCGCCAGTTCGGTGGAAGCCGGCGGCGAGCTCATGAAGACCACCGAAATCGAAAACTATCCGGGCTTCCCGGACGGTATCCAAGGTCCCGAGCTGATGGCCCACTTCCAGGCACAGGCCGAGCGCTTCGGTACCGAGATCGTGTTCGACGATGCCGTGAACGTGGATCTTGCTGGGGAAGTCAAGAAGGTCACCTTAGGGTCGGGCGTTGTGGAAGAGGCCCTCGCGGTCATTTACGCGACCGGATCGGCTTACCGCAAGCTGGGCATCGAAGGCGAGGACAAGCTCAGCGGCCATGGCGTCTCGTGGTGTGCCACCTGCGATGGGTTCTTCTTCCGACAGAAGACGATCGCCGTCGTCGGCGGCGGTGACTCGGCAATGGAAGAGGCGACTTTCCTCACTCGCTTCGCCGACAAGGTGTACGTGATCTACCGGGGCGGCACACTGAGAGCGTCCAAGGTGATGCAGGAACGGGCCTTAGCCGACCCGAAGATCGAGTTTTTGTGGAATACCACCGTGGAGCGTGTCTACGGCGACGAGTTGATGACCGGGGTGGGTCTGCGCAATAGCGTGACCGGTGAGGAATCCACTCTGGATCTGAGTGGTCTGTTCATCGCGATTGGTTCCGATCCGCGAACGCACCTGATCCATGGCCAGCTTGATCTCGCGCCGGACGGCTCCATCAAGGTCGACGGGCGCACATCGCGGACCAATCTGAGTGGTGTTTTCGCCGCCGGAGACGTCATCGACCCGGTGTATCGACAAGCCGTGACCGCAGCCGGCTCCGGAACCGTCGCTGCTCTCGACGCCGAGCACTACCTGGCGTCGTTGCCGAAGCAGCTGATTGCTCAGGCGGTGCCGGTACCCGAATCCCAAGCTGTTCCCGCCTGAGTCTTCGGCCCGAGGCACCCTTCGAAAGAAAGAGAGAAAAAATGTTCAACGCCATCAACGTCACCGATGCGACCTTTGCCGACCAGGTGCTGAGCTCCGACAAGACAGTCTTGGTGGACTTCTGGGCGGAATGGTGCGGCCCGTGTCGCGCCGTTGGCCCGATCCTCGACCAAATCGGCGCCGAGAACGCCGACAAGCTCACCATCATGAAGCTCAACGTCGACGAAAACCCGCAAACGGCGGCAAAGTACCAGATCACCTCCATCCCCGCGATGAAGGTGTACCGCGGTGGCGAGGTGGTAAAGACGGTCATCGGCGCGAAGCCGAAGCCGGCACTGGAGTCCGACCTCGCAGAGTTCTTGCGTTAGTCGATACCGCGCCCCTGCACGACCGGCTCGGCCGTCCCCTTTGGGAGACGGCCGAGTGGCGTCTGTACCCGTATTCTTAAATTCGGAAGCCGCGGGGCCGAGAGCCTGCAGCGGCTCGGAGTGAATCGGGATTGTATGACGACACAGAATGACCTCGACCCCTGGCAGCACGCGTATGCCGCTCGTACCGCCGGACTGAACGCCTCGGAAGTGCGTGCATTGTTCGCGGTGGCTTCGCGGCCTGAAGTTGTGTCATTGGCTGGCGGCATGCCGTTCGTCTCAGCGCTGCCCACCGAACTGGTGGCCGGCGCCATGGACAATGTGATCCGCGAACGGGGCGCCCAGGCGTTGCAATACGGCTCCGGTCAAGGAGTTCCCGAACTCCGGGAGCACATCGTCGAGGTGATGGCCCTTGAGGGCATTCAAGCGAACGCCGAAGACGTAGTCGTCACGACCGGATCGCAGAACGCCCTCGAGCTCGTGTCCAAGCTGTTCCTCGATCCGGGTGACCTGGTACTCGCGGAGGGGCCCAGCTACGTCACCGCGCTGGTGGTCTTCCGCTCTTTCGAGGCCGAGGTGCAACACGTGCCGATGGATGAACACGGCCTCATCCCTGATGCGCTGCGCGAGCACATCGCCCGCGCAAGGGCTGTCGGCAAACGCATCAAGTTTCTCTACACGGTGCCGACGTTCAATAATCCGGCCGGCGTTACCCTCAGCCAGCAACGCCGCGCCGAGGTACTGGAGATCGCCAAGGCCAACGACATCCTCGTTCTTGAAGACAATCCATATGGGTTGTTGTACTTCGACTCGCCTCCCCCGGCGGCAATGCGTTCGCTCTCCCAGGACGGTGTCGTCTACTTGGGTACCTTTTCGAAGACCCTAGCGCCCGGGTTCCGAGTCGGTTGGGCCTTAGCCCCGCACTGGATTCGGGACAAGCTCATTTTGGAGAATGAGGCCGCGGTGTTGTGCCCGAGCTCGTTCACCCAGTTGATCATTAACGAGTACCTCTCTACGGCCGACTGGCAAGGGCAGATCGACACCTTCCGCGGCGTCTATCGCACCCGTCGCGATGCCTTGCTGGGTGCGCTGCAGGAGTTCCTTCCGGACCTCACCTGGACCGTCCCCGGCGGCGGGTTCTACGTCTGGCTCACCCTGCCGGAAGGGCTCGACTCCAAAGCGATGCTGCCGCGGGCGGTCAGCGAATTGGTGGCCTACACCCCGGGAACGGCGTTCTATTCCGACGGCAACGGCCACCGAGACCTTCGCCTGTCGTTCTGCTACCCGACTCCCGATTTCATCCGCGAAGGCGTCCGGCGGCTCAGCAGAGTCATCTCAGCCGAAAGTGAACTCCTTGCTCGCACAGGGCCGATCGAACTTGTGTCGTCCGGGCTCACCCTGGACGGTCCACCACCGAATCTCGCTTAGCTCAGCGCCCGGCGGCGAGGCGGGCCGCAGTTCGGGCCGTCAGGCGAATCCTGGCTCACCCAGCTCGGCGAGAATACGGTTGAGATCTCCCACCGTGGCGAAATCGATGACGATGGCGCCCTTGCTGGACCCCAGCGTCACTTTCACTCTGGTGTCCAGTCGGTCACCCAGTCGGGTCGCAATCTCATCGAGTTGGCCCTGGCGCCTGCCTGGGGCTGGCTTGGTGGCCTTCGCCGGCTTCAGGCCGCGGCTGGCGGCCGCCTCGGCGGCCCGCACGGACAGATCCTCGTTCACGATCTTGTCAGCCAGTCGTTCCATCGAATCATCATCGCCAGTAGAAAGGATGGCGCGGGCATGCCCGGCGCTCAACACGCCTGCGGCGACTCGTGCCTGCACCCCTGCCGGCAACCGAAGCAGGCGCAACGTGTTGCTGATCTGTGGCCGAGACCTGCCGATCTTCGTCGCGAGTTCCTCTTGGGTGATTCCGAAATCCGCCAACAGCTGCTGATATGCTGAGGCTTCCTCAAGTGGATTCAGGTCGGCACGATGCAGGTTCTCCAGCAGCGCGTCGCGCAACATTGCTTCATCAGCTGTGTTCTTGATGATCGCCGGAATGGTGGCGAGACCGAGTTGCTTGCTCGCGCGCAGGCGGCGCTCCCCCATGATCAGCTCGAATCGTGGCTCCTCGCGGCCGGCGCCGGAAATCGGTCGGACCACGATGGGCTGCAGAACCCCGACTTCGCGAATCGAGGCCACGAGTTCGTCCAGGTCTTCCTGGTCGAAGTTGGTGCGCGGCTGGGCAGCATTGGGAACGATGTCCAACGGGGAGAGGTCGGCTAGGCGGGCCCCCGGCACGGACACCAAGCGCTCCTCCCCCGCCTTGCTCGGAAAGAACACGTCTACCGGTCGTTCGGCGTCGCTGTCGTCGGTGGGAATGAGCGCTCCGATGCCCCTGCCGAGCCCGGTGCGTTTCTGTGCTGCCATTATTGAGGAACTCCACGTCTAGCGATTTCAGCCGCTGCTTCGAGATAGGAAAGCGATCCGGACGAGTTGCCGTCATAGCTGATGACGCTTTGACCGTAGCTCGGCGCTTCAGAAATCCGCACCGAACGCGGGATCAGTGTGGACAGCACCTGATCGGGAAAGTGATCCCGCACCTCTTGGGCCACCTGATTGGCGAGATTGGTACGTGAATCGAACATCGTGAGCAGGATCGTGGAGACCGCGAGTTTCGGGTTGAGGTGCCGTTCGATCAGTTGAATGTTGTTGAGCAGTTGGCTGAGACCCTCGAGGGCGTAGTACTCGCACTGAATCGGGATCAGTACTTCATTGGCAGCAACGAACGCGTTGATCGTGAGCAGCCCGAGTGACGGCGGGCAGTCAATGAAGACGTAGTGGAACGGCTGCGCGCTCTCGGCAAGGAAGGTCTCCAGCGCGGTGTGGAGGCGCTGCTCCCTCGCGACCAGAGAAACGAGTTCGATTTCTGCGCCGGCCAGATGAATCGTGGCGGGCAAGCAGAATAGCGCGTCGAATTCCGGGCTCTTCTGTACTGCGCTAGCCATCGGGTCGTCGTTGATGATGACGTCGTAGACGCTCACGGTCTCCGACCGGTGCTCGACCCCGAGCGCCGTGGACGCGTTGCCTTGTGGGTCGAGGTCGATGACCAAGACCCTGGCCCCCTGGCGGGCCAGGGCGGCCGCGAGGTTGACCGTGGAGGTTGTCTTTCCCACGCCCCCTTTTTGGTTGGCGACGGTGAAGATCCTGGTAGTGGCCGGAAGTGGTAGCTGTTGGGAGGCCAGCGCACGGCGCCGACGCGTGATTTCGGTCAGTTCACGTGCGAGTGGTGTCGACTCGTCGTCGCTATGCCCGGCTTTCGTGCTGACGGGTTCAACGTCGAGATCCAAAGCCGCAAGGAGTTCGGCCTCTGCGGGAGGGACGCTCTCCGCCTCTGCGGCGAAGTCGGCATCTGGGCTGGACGGCTCGGCCAGCGCGTCGTCTGAGTCCACTTCGCTTTGTGCGGATTCACCTACCTCCAGCTCAGTGTTCACTGCGGCTTCGGGGCTCTCCAGCGACTCCGTCTCCCCCTCGAGTCGCTCGGCGACAACGACCGGGGCCGACACAGTGACCGCTTCGGTCTCAGACGTAGCGGCGGAGTCAAGAGAATCCCCTGCTGCGTCCGTTAGTCCAAGGTCTGCCGTTTCTTGAACACCTTCGGGGTATTCGGTGGCTTCGGTGTTGTCACTCGCTTCGATCGCGTCGGAATGTTTCACGTGAAACACTCGCGACCACCGACTGGGTTGCGACGAGTCACGTCTGCTCATTCAGCGTTCACCGGCTTTCGGGTCCTTGGTCGCGGGTCAATCAACTTTAGCCCGGAAGACCCTCGTCACTTCGGTCGCCATGCCGTTACCGAGAATCAACACCTCGACTTCTGATAATCGCTGACGCTTGATTACCTTGCCCGCCGCGGAGACCTCGGCGTCGACCGAATTGCCCTTGAGGAACAGTAACTCTCCACCCGACCGAACCAGCGGCACGCAGATTGGGATCAACTTGGACAGTGCGCTCACGGCCCGTGCCGTTACTTGGTCCAAGGGGTGTTTCAACTGCGCATCCTCCGCCCGTGCCCGCAAGACTGTCACATTGTCCAAGCCGAGCCGCACGCTCTCGTCCTGTAGCCAGCTGACCCGCCGTTCCATTGGCTCGATGAGAACGAAGCTCACGTCCGGCCGTGCGATAGCAAGTACCAGACCGGGGAGTCCCGCTCCGCTGCCGACGTCTCCGACTAGGCCGGGACGCAGCAACGGCGCCAGGAGCACCGAGTTCACAATGTGGCGCGTCCAGAGCCGTTTAGCTTCCAGCGGGCCTATAAGTCCGAGTTCTTCGCCCTTCAGAGCCAAATCCTTTGCAAAGATCCGCGCGGTATCGACCTGGGATCCGAAAAGTGATGACACAACCGCCGGCTCTGCCTCTAGCTCATCAAGTGACACGGGTTCCTTTCTTGACGTACCGATCTATTCTCCCAGCCCGTGCGAGCACCTCTCACCAAGGCGCGAACACCGAATGCCTTAATCACTCGTGCCTGACAACACCGGTGATTCAGCCTGTCGAAATCACCACAGACCACTACAGGGGTCTCGACAAGCTCGACCACCGGGGGAGACCGGGCACACCGGTGATTGAGCCTGTCGAAATCTCGGCTCACCACTACACGGTCTCGACGTGCTCGACCACCGGGGGAGCGAACCGGGTCTCGACAGGCTCGACCACCGGAACCAGAAACGGCGGTACCGCCGTCGACAAGCTCGACCACCGGGGAAGACCCGCCACAGCGGTGATTGAGCCTGTCGAAATCACGACGCACCACTGCAAGGGTCTCGACGGCCTAGACCACTGCACCCGGAGAGTAGTGCCACTCTCGACAAACTCGACCACCGGAGAGGGAAGGCGAGCCGGAATGTTTCACGTGAAACACTGGATGGCGTTCGCCCCGGATACTAGCTGGCGGTGATCACCGTGTGACGCTCGCGACCCTCGTCCTCAGACTGGGACACGTAGCCGCGCGAGGCAACGATGTCATGCACGAGTTTGCGCTCGTACGACGACATCGGCGGCAGTGACGCGGACTGTGCGCCGGCCTCGAGCCGGGTAATTGCCCGGTCCACTAGCAACGCGAGTTCCGCCTGCCGAGCAGCACGCGATCCGCCGATGTCGAGAATCAACCGCGAGTAGGTACCCGTCTTGGTCTGCACCGCGATCCTCGTGAGTTCCTGGAGGGCGTTCACTGTTTCCGGCTTGGCGAGAAGGCGCAGGTCACCTTCCGCTGCGGACCCCACGGAGAGATACACCCGGCCATCGCGTGCTTCGATGTCAATGTCTCCGTCGAGATCAACGATGTCAAGGAGTTCTTCAATGTAGTCGGCGGCGACGTCGCCCTCGTTATCGAGGTCGCTCGAAGTGCTTCCCCCTACCGGTACCGCGTCCGCGTCGGCCGGTGCATCTTGCTGGGTCACGGTGCTCTCATCGGTCACTGTGCGTTCCTCTCTCGAAAATGGTCGGTCCACCGGTGTCGCCACTAGCGCTTCTTCTTCCGGTTTTTGGGATTCACGGGCTGCTTACGCTGCGGATTCCGAGGCGGCTCCACGACGGTGTCGGGCTGGCCGTCCTCGACCACCGTGAAACCCCTCCGTTGCCGCTTCTTGGCCAGCCGCGCTTCTCGGGCGAGTTCCGCTTCGCTCCCGGGAGTCGGCATGTTGCGGATGACCAAAAACTGCTGCCCCATGGTCCAAAAGTTCGACACCAGCCAGTAGAACATGACGCCGAGGGGGAAGGTGAAACCGGAGAACGCGAAAACCAGGGGGAGTACATAGAGCAGCATCTTCTGCTGCTTGAACATGGGGCTTTCCTTCGCAGCCGCTGACTGGTTCTTCGACATGATCTGCAGCTGTGTGATGAACTGGGAAGCGCTCATCAGCACCACCATGATGGACGCGATGATGATGACAAGCATCTGGCCATTGGGCGCGGTGGCCTCGCTAGCCGTGCTGATGGCCAGCCGCAGAGGAGCCCCAAACAACTCGGAGTCGCCGAAGGACCGTGCCAGATCCGGATTCAGCAACCCCACACCAGGCTTGTCCATCTGCGCGTTGCGAAGGACCGTAAAGAGCCCGAAGAACACGGGCATCTGCAACAGAAGGGGCAGACACGAACTCAATGGGTTCGTGCCATTCTTCTTGTACATCGCCATCGTCTCGCGCGACATCGCTTCACGAGAGAACTGGTCTTTCTTGCCCTTGTACTTATCTTGAATCTTTTTCAACTCTGGTGCGACTTCGAGCATCTTGCGCTGGCTCTTGATCTGCTTCACAAAGATGGGAATCAACGCGGCACGCACGACAAGGGTCAACCCCACAATGGACAACACCCAGGTGAGACCGGAGTCCGGATCCATGCCCACCGCTTCGAAGACGGTGTGGAAGGCCACCAGTATGACCTCGATCGCCCACTTGATCGGCCATAGAAGGGTGTCAAAAAATGCGAAAATGTCCATGCGTGTCGGTTAGCCCTTTCCATGGCCGTGCGAGAGGTGAAAGTCGTGCGAGGGCGAGATTGCTGGTCCGACAGCAGCGGTGACAAAACCAAAGCGGGTGATTCGGTATTTCTCGATCCGGCGTTCGGGGACATCGTCTACACCGCCGATTGCCCAGGGGTGACATCGGGCGATTCGTAGCGAACCGCGCCAGACACCCCCAAACACGCCGTATCGCTGAATGGCGCCAAGTGCATATGCCGAACAGGACGGATAGTAGCGACACACATCGCCATAAAGGGGTGAGACAACCGCGCGGTAGGCGCGCAGGATCACCACGCAAAGATTGCGGGGGAGGAGCAGAAGAAACGTGAGTGCTCGCATCATCATGCCTTCCCTTCCGACGCGGGTAGTTCTGTCGTCATGGCAAGTCCACGCTCGAGGGCGGTCCGAACTTCATGCAGAAGGGTAGCCCAGTCCGCCTGAGCCGCTCCCGGGAGAGCCCGTACCACGATGTCGTTTCCGGGAGCCAGGTCTGCCAACAGCCTGAAACACGCCGCCTTGAGGCGTCGACGAACCCGGTTGCGCGTCACCGCGTTCCCGACTGTCTTGGAAACGATGAACCCGAACCGCACCGGCGCGTCATCAGCACGCTTGCGCAGGTATACGACAAAGTGTGAAGAAGTGATCCTCCTACCGCGTCGAACCGTACCTCGATATTCTTCGGCGCGGATAACGCGGTGGGTTCTCGCGAGCACCGCCGGCGTGGGGATCGGTGCTACGCGGACAGCTTGACGCGGCCCTTGTGACGGCGGGCGGCGAGAATGCTGCGGCCGGCGCGGGTGCGCATGCGCAACCTGAACCCGTGCACCTTGGCACGGCGACGGTTGTTCGGTTGGAAAGTACGTTTGCTCATTGTTAGTTCTCCACAGTGTTGGAACTCTACGGGGCCAGCACTGAAGCCCAGAAAAGTAATGGTAGCCCGCGGGGCCAAGTCAACTGACTAAAAATACGGGCTTTGCGAGCCGGCGTCAAATCTCAGCGGATGCGTCTTCTAGCTTATCCCCAGTTGGACAAACAAGATATTTCGCGCGTCCGCTTCACAAACTAAGGTGGGGTGACCGCACAGTCGGTGGATAACCCTGTGAGTAACCCTGCAACCACATTTTCGAGAGGCATCATGGTCGACGGAATCGATTCGACACAAGAACTGTGGCAATCTGTGCTGTCCACTCTGGTCGCCGATGATCGGATCACCCCGCAATTGCAGGGATTTCTAAGCCTGGTTGAGCCTAAGGGTGTCATGGCCGGCACTCTCTACCTCGAGGTACCCAACGACCTGACCAGAGGAATGTTGGAGCAGCGAATCCGATTACCGCTCTTAAACGCGATCTCGGCTCTGGGCGACGAACATCCGGCGACGAATTTCGCCATCGTCGTGAACCCGGAGATTGCACAAGACTTTCTCCGCCGAGTGCCCGAGCCGGTAGAGCAGCCGTACATCGAGCAGCCTGTCGCACCGATGGACTCTGGGCGTCGTTCGGATTCACGCCTCAATCCGAAGTACAACTTCGATAATTTCGTCATCGGCGGATCGAACCGCTTCGCACACGCCGCTGCGGTGGCCGTCGCCGAAGCCCCGGCCAAGGCCTACAACCCTCTGTTCATCTACGGCGACTCCGGCCTCGGCAAGACGCACCTACTACACGCGATCGGACATTACGCCGAGAGCCTCTACCCGGGCATCAGGGTACGGTACGTCAGCTCGGAAGAATTCACCAACGACTTCATCAACTCGATCGCCAACAACAGAGCATCGGTTTTCCAGTCCCGTTACCGCGACATCGACGTGTTACTCATTGACGACATTCAGTTCCTGCAAGGCAAGGACAGCACTCAGGAAGCGTTCTTCCACACGTTCAACACCCTGCACGATCACAACAAGCAAGTTGTCATCACCAGCGATCTGCCTCCGAAACACTTGACCGGCTTCGAAGACAGGATGAGGTCACGGTTCGAGTGGGGGCTGATCACCGACGTCCAAGCGCCCGATCTAGAAACCCGCATCGCAATTTTGCGCAAGAAGGCGCAAAGCGAGAAGTTGCAGGTTCCATACGACATCCTCGAGTACATGGCTTCCAAGGTTTCCTCAAACATCCGGGAACTCGAAGGAACACTCATCAGGGTCACGGCCTTTGCAAGTCTCAATCGCACCCAGGTGGATCTGAGCCTGGTACAAACCGTGCTCAAAGACCTCATCACACTGGACGAGGACAACGTTATTGCTCCGGTGGACATCATTAATCACACCGCCGAGTACTTCAAACTGACGGTGGACGACCTCTACGGATCGTCGCGCTCGCAGGCCATCGCCACCGCCCGCCAGATCGCCATGTACCTGTGCCGCGAATTGACCAATTTGTCACTGCCAAAGATCGGACAACTCTTTGGAAACCGCGACCACACCACGGTGATGTACGCCAATAAGAAGATCAGCGAACTCATGAAGGAACGTCGCTCCATTTACAACCAGGTCACCGAGCTGACAAGCCGAATCAAGCAAAACCACCGCTACAACAAGAGCTGACAAAACCAGAAGAACTTGACGCATCACCAATTCACAGCCTGTGGAGAACTTGTGGACAACGGCCGGATTTAAGCGGAATGCTTGTGAAATCGGATGCTGCTCCTGTGGAATGAGTGACGCTTCCCCTCGGAATGACAACGGTCATCCCACGACAACGCCCACAGCTGATGCACATCTCACACCGTTGTAGTTCTCCGACGATGGTTGACAGACGGGAGGTTATCCACAGTTCCCACAGCGGTTACTACGATTAACTCTTTAAATCCAATGAGCTTCCCGGAAATAACCTTTGGGAAAGGGCTTGCGTGGCCTGTGCCAGTATTAAGCCCCACACAACAATTTCCTTGACAAGGGGTGAGCCATGAGGTTCCAGGTCAATCGTGACGTCTTCAGCGAGGCGGTTTCGTTTGCGGTGAAGCTTCTTCCTCAGCGCACTACCCTGCCCATCCTGAGCGGTGTGCTGATCGAAACCTCAGACACCGGTCTTACGCTCTCGGCCTTCGACTACGAAGTGTCGGCACAGACGACGATTGTTGCGGACGTGGAGGAACCCGGTCGTATCCTCGTGTCTGGGCGCCTGCTGGCCGATATCGCCAGCCGGCTGCCGGCTGCACCCGTGCAGTTTGCCACCGAAGACACCAAGATCTCAGTCGTGTGCGGCTCCGCTCACTTCACGCTGCTCAGCATGCCTGTCGAGGAATACCCGACCCTGCCCACGGTGTCGGGGAGCTCGGGCCTTCTCCCTGGAGAAGAGTTTGCGACAGCGGTCGCTCAAGTGGCGGTTGCGGCGTCGCGCGACGACGTGACGCCGGTGATCACGGGCGTGCAGTTGGAAATCTCTCAAGGAAACTTGAGTCTCATCGCTACGGACCGATATCGCGTCGCAGTGCGCGATGTTGATTGGGACTCGGATGAATCGGCGGAAACTGTCAGCGCTCTGGTGCCAGCGCGCACGCTACAAGAAGTGGGTAAGACGTTTGGGCATAGCGCCACGATCTCGGTGACCGTCGCGCGCGGTGACGAACGTGAACTCATCTCGTTCAGTGCCGACAAGAAAAAGGTCACCTCGCTGCTGATCAAGGGAAACTTCCCCCCGGTAAAGCGCCTCTTCCCCGAGTCAGTGGATAATTACGCAGTGATGAACACCGCCGAGCTCATCGAGGCGGTACGCCGGGTGTCGCTCGTGCTTGAGCGTGAAGCGGCGCTGCGCTTCAGCTTCAGCCTGGACGATCTGGTACTAGAGGCGATCGGGTCGGAACAGGCCCAGGCATCCGAGACCATCGACGCACATTTGAGCGGCGGGGACACCGTGGTTTCGCTCAAGCCGCAGTTCTTACTGGATGGATTGTCCGCGGTGCATTCCGAGTTCGTGCGGATCTCGTTCACCAAGACCGAGAATCCGAACAAGCCCGGGCCTGTACTGATCACGAGCCAATCGTCGAAGGACCAGCCCGGCGCGGACAATTACAAATACCTTCTCCAACCCAACCTTCTACTGCGCTGAAAAGGCCTGAAAGAAGAAGTACAAACATGTCGAACGACACTGTGTCCCTAGGAATCGTCGGTCTGGGTCGTATGGGTAGCAATATGCGCACGCGCCTTCGCGATCATGGCATCGTGGTGACCGGTTACGACCGAAACCCAGAGGTTTCCGATACCGAAAGTCTGCAGGAATTGGTCGCGGCATTACCCACTCCCCGGATGGTGTGGGTGATGGTGCCCGCCGGCGCGATCACACATTCCGTGATGGCAGAGCTCGCGACGATTCTCCAGCCTGGCGACTTGGTGATCGACGGCGGGAATTCGCGGTTTACCGATGACTTCACTCACTCGGAATTACTGGCGAAGGTCGGCGTGCACTACGTCGATGCGGGGGTGTCAGGCGGTGTCTGGGGGCTGAAGAATGGCTACGGCTTAATGGTTGGTGGTGCCGCAGACGACGTGCAGCGGGCGCTGCCGATCTTTGACGCGCTTAGGCCAGAGGGTCCGCGTGACGAGGGGTTCGTCCACGTCGGAGAAATCGGTGCCGGCCACTATGCGAAGATGGTGCACAACGGCATCGAATATGCGCTCATGGAAGCGTTTGCCGAGGGATACGAACTTCTCGATGCCCGGTCCGACCTGATCAAGGACGTCACCGGAACCTTCAAAGCCTGGCAACGAGGAACCGTCGTGAGATCTTGGCTCCTGGAACTCTTGGTACGGGCTTTAGAGCAGGATCCCGAGTTCGACGACATCGAGGGATACGTCGAAGACTCCGGCGAGGGACGCTGGACCATCGAAGAAGCCATCTCTCACGCGGTCCCCGTGCCGACGATCGCCGCGTCGATCTTTGCCAGGTTCGTCTCGCGCCAAGAAGAGGGATCACCGGCCATGAAGGCCGTCGCGGCTCTTCGCGCACAATTCGGCGGACACGCGGTCAAGAAGGCGGACTGATCGCTTCGGTCGCAGAAAGCACGTTGCCATGATCGTCGATCGGTTGAGTCTTACCGATTTTCGAAATTACGCCACCGCGGACGTCGGATTCACCGAAGGGGCGAATCTCGTCGTCGGCAGCAATGGGCAGGGCAAGACCAACCTCGTCGAGGCGCTCGGCTACCTGAGCACGCTCGGTTCGCATCGGGTCTCCAGCGACCACGCCATGATTCGGCAAGGCAGGGATTCTGCCGTCGTGCGAGTACAACTACGGCACGTCGAACGACAGGTGCTCGTGGAAGTGCAACTCAACCGGTCCTCAGCCAACCGGGCGCAGATCAATCGGTCTCCGATCAAGGTGCGTGAACTTCCTCGATACTTCTCCAGTGTGTTGTTCGCCCCGGAAGACCTCGCCCTGATCCGAGGTGAACCCTCGGGAAGGCGCCGCTTCCTCGACGAGCTCCTGATGCTGCGTTCCCCTCGATTTTCCGGCGTATTCGCCGACTACGATCGTGTGCTCCGGCAACGCAACTCCCTCCTGAAATCGGCCAGGGCGAGCGGTGCGAAGGGAGCGCAACTGTCCACCCTGGACATCTGGGATGAGCGCCTGATCGTTCTCGGAACTCAAATTATCGCGGCTCGTGCCCAGCTGGTGGCCGCACTGCTTCCCGAAGTGCAGGCTGCGTACCTTTCAGTCGCCGGCGCTGACCACCACGCACACCTGACCAGCTCACTCAGTATCTTCGGTGGTGGTTCGGAAGCCGGTGACGATGGGATGGAGCCAGGGATCCACACCGCCTCGCAGGCATCCAACACGAGTGCCGATAGCGACATCGAGGCCGCGTTTCGTCAGCAGTTGGCCACGGTGCGCCGCAACGAACTCGAACGCGGAGTCACCCTCGTGGGTCCGCATCGCGATGATCTGATTCTCGGCCTGAATGACTTGCCGGCCAGGGGCTATGCCAGTCACGGCGAATCCTGGTCTTTCGCGCTGTCCCTCAAACTTGCTTCCGCCGTGTTGTTGCGACGTGAATCGTCGCTCGGTGACCCGGTACTGATTCTGGACGATGTTTTCGCCGAATTGGACGAACACCGGCGATCCCGGCTGGCCGAGGCGGTGACCGGTTTCACCCAGGTGCTCATCACTGCCGCAGTGTTCGACGAGGTGCCCCGAGAATTGACCGGGAACACCGTGCACGTCGTCGCGGGCACCATCGTCGACGCCCCCGAGCAGCTGGAGCGGATGCGATGAACGAGGACAACCACGACACACCCGGCACGGAGTCGGAGCCGAGACTGGTCTATCTGAGATTTCGGCGGGTGTTCGGCGATGGCGCGTCGAGGTCTAGCGACGCCCGCAAGCGGTCCAGGAAAAAACCAGGGGCCAGCGTACCGTTCAGCACCGGGCGGGACCCACAGTCGCTGTCCTCGGTGGTTGATGCGCTCACCGCGCAGCTCGGCTGGAATTCACCGCTGGCAAAATCCGAGCTGCTGGCATCTTGGGCTGAACTGGCCGGAGCTGAAACAGCCGAACATTCCACCCCGGTGGGGATCGAGGACGGCATTTTGAGCGTTCGGTGCGATTCCACAGCGTGGGCGACCCAACTGCGACTGATGCGCAGCGTCGTCCTGGGCCAAATCAGCACCCGATACCCTGATGCAGGGATTACTCAAGTGCGATTTGTGGGACCCAACGTCCCCTCGTGGAAAAGAGGTCCCAGATCAATTCCAGGGCGCGGTCCACGCGATACTTACGGATGACTGGACAAAATAGGTGGGTCGCGAGAAACGAAGTCCCCAGACGGCCGATTTCGGCTTCCTGACACAGGGCGTTTGATAGACTGGAACCGTCGCCGAGGCAGCTACTGCATCCAGAAGCCGGGCCAGGAACGACAGATGATCTACCCCGGCAGGAGCCAGCCTTTTTATGTCACTTACCGCGCAGTCGCCCGCAGACAACAACACCAGCCCCTCTTATGGCGCAGACCAGATTCAAATCTTGGAAGGGCTTGAGGCGGTCCGTAAGCGGCCAGGCATGTACATCGGCTCTACCGGCCCGCGCGGATTGCACCACCTGGTGTACGAGGTGGTCGACAACTCCGTTGACGAGGCTCTGGCGGGATACTGCGACACCATTTCGATAGTGATGCTCCGTAACGGTGGCATCCAGGTCTGCGACAACGGCCGCGGCATCCCGGTTGGGCTCAACAAGCACGAGAACAAATCGACCGTCGAGGTGGTGCTGACCATCCTGCACGCCGGCGGTAAGTTTGGCGGTGGCGGATACACGGTGTCCGGTGGCCTGCACGGCGTCGGTCTCTCGGTAGTCAATGCGCTTTCCAGTCAGCTGGACGTCGAGGTGCGACGCAACGGATTCACCTGGCGGCAGTCCTACCGGCATGGAGTTCCACAAGCTCCGCTGTCGAAGGATGAGGCCGACTCTGGTACCGGCACCGTCATCACATTTTGGCCGAGCGCGGACACCTTCGAGACCACCCAGTTCGACTATGAGACGCTGCGAGCCCGGTTCCAGCAGATGGCGTTCCTCAACAAGGGCCTCACCATCTCGCTGACCGATGAGCGCGGGCTGGATGGCGCCGCCGAGCCGGTCGAGGTCGTCTACCTCTATGAGAAGGGACTGGTCGACTACGTCGAGTATCTGAACTCCGCCAAAAAGATCGAGGTGGTGCATCCGGAGATCATCTCCTTCGAGGCAGAAGACACCGACCGCAAGATTTCGGTCGAGGTCGCCATGCAATGGACGAACTCGTACCAGGAAAGCGTGCATACCTACGCGAACACCATCAACACGCACGAGGGCGGCACCCACGAAGAGGGATTCCGTGCGGCGTTGACCACACTCGTCAACAAGTACGCGCGAGAAAAAGGCATCCTCAAGGACAAGGATGACAACCTCACCGGCGACGACGTGCGCGAGGGCCTGACCGCGGTCATTTCGGTAAAACTTGCCGAGCCGCAGTTCGAAGGCCAGACGAAGACGAAACTGGGCAACACCGAGGCCAAGTCCTTTGTGCAGCGGATCACCGGCGACCAATTGACCGACTGGTTCGACCGCAACCCTCCGCAGGCCCGCGATATCATCCGGAAAGCGCTGCAGGCGTCGGCCGCGCGGATGGCCGCCCGCAAGGCGCGTGAACAGACCCGCCGTAAGGGGCTGCTGGAATCCAACAGCATGCCGGGAAAGCTGCGTGACTGCTCAAGCAACGACGCGAGCATCTCGGAGATCTTCATCGTCGAGGGTGACTCCGCCGGCGGCTCCGCAGTGCAGGGTCGCAACCCGGAGACGCAGGCCATCCTGCCGTTGCGCGGCAAGATCCTCAACGTGGAGAAGGCCCGGCTGGACCGCGCACTCGGCAACGCCGAGGTGCAGGCGATGATCACCGCGTTCGGCGCCGGAATCGGCGAAGAGTTCGACTCCGACAAGGCCCGGTATCACAAGATCGTGCTGATGGCCGATGCCGATGTGGACGGCCAGCACATCACCACCCTGTTGCTCACACTGTTGTTCCGTTACATGCGACCGCTGATTGACCTCGGCTACGTCTACTTGGCGCAACCACCGCTGTTCCGGCTCAAGTGGAGCAATTCACCGCACGAGTACGTTTACTCGGATCGCGAGCGGGACGCGCTGCTCGAGGCCGGGCTCGCGGCCGGAAAACGTATTCCGAAGGACAACGGCATCCAGCGTTATAAGGGTCTGGGCGAGATGGATTACAAGGAGTTGTGGGAGACCACCATGAACCCGCAGACCCGCACGCTGCTCCAGGTGACCTTGGACGACGCGGCCGCGGCGGACGAGATCTTCTCCACTCTGATGGGAGAGGACGTCGACTCGCGCCGCAGCTTCATTCAGCGCAATGCCAAAGACGTCCGCTTCCTGGACATTTGATAACCGCGGTGGTCTCGACAGGCTGGACAGTCGCGACGACCGCGACCATCTTGACAGACTCGATCACCGGTACACCCGAAGAACAGAGAATTCATGGCTGACGAAACAGACAACACGCAGGCTCCTGCCGACCACATCGCCGGGCCGGAGATTAACACCGCGCACGACAAGATCGACCAGGTAGACCTCCAGCTGGAGATGCAGCGTTCCTACCTGGACTACGCGATGAGTGTGATCGTCGGCCGGGCACTACCCGAGGTCCGCGACGGATTGAAGCCCGTGCACCGCCGGGTGATTTACGCGATGTTCGACGGCGGATACCGCCCGGACAAGGCGTTCTCCAAGAGTGCCCGCGTGGTCGGCGAGGTGATGGGACAATTCCACCCGCACGGCGACGCCTCTATCTACGACGCACTGGTGCGCCTGGTACAGCCCTGGAGCCTGCGTTACCCACTGGCGCTGGGACAGGGCAACTTCGGTTCGCCAGGCAACGACGGTGCTGCGGCGCCGCGGTACACCGAGACGAAAATGGCGCCGCTGGCCCTGGAGATGGTCAGGGACATCGACGAGGAGACGGTCGACTTCGGGGACAACTACGACGGCCGCACGCAGGAACCGTTCGTGCTGCCCAGCCGGTTCCCGAACCTGCTGGTCAACGGTTCCGTCGGTATCGCCGTTGGCATGGCCACCAATATCCCACCGCACAACCTGCGTGAGGTGGGCGAGGGCGCACTCTGGTACCTCGCGAACCCAGAAGCAACGCAGGAAGAGCTCGTCGAGGCGCTCATCCATCGCATCAAAGGCCCGGACTTCCCCACCGGCGCGCGCATCCTTGGCCTGAAGGGCATCCAGGACGCCTACCGCACCGGCCGCGGTTCTATCACGATGCGCGCCGTGATCAACGTGGAGGAGCTGCAGGGACGCACCTGCCTCGTTGTCACCGAACTGCCCTACCAGGTGAACCCGGACAACCTCGCGCTGAAAATCGCCGAGTTGGTCAAGGAAGGCCGAATCTCCGGGATCGCGGACATCCGTGACGAGACCTCGGGGCGCACCGGCCAGCGGCTGGTCATTGTGCTCAAGCGCGACGCGGTGGCGAAGGTGGTGCTCAACAACCTCTACAAGCACACCCAGCTCCAGGAGAACTTTGGCGCGAACATGCTCGCCATCGTCGACGGTGTTCCCCGCACGCTCGCCATTGACGGCTTCATCACGGCCTGGGTCGACCACCAGATCGACGTCATTGTGCGGCGCACCGCCTTCCGGCTGCGCAAGGCCGAGGCGGACGCGCACATCCTCCGTGGCTACCTCAAGGCACTGGACGCCCTGGATGAGGTCATCGCCCTGATCCGCCGCTCACCGACCGTCGACGAGGCCCGCGAAGGCCTCATGGGGTTGCTGGATGTCGACGAGTTGCAAGCCAGCGCCATCCTCAACCTGCAGCTGCGCCGACTCGCCGCACTGGAACGCCAGAAAATCCAGGACCAGGCCGCCGAACTGGAGCGGATGATCGCCGAATACATCGACATCCTCGCGAAGCCTGAGCGACAGCGAGACATCGTGAGCACCGAACTCACCGAGATCATCGACAAATACGGCGACGACCGTCGCACCGAGATCATGTTCGGTTTCGACGGCGACATGAATGTGGAAGACCTCATCCCCGAGGAGGAGATGGTGGTCACAGTCACCCGTGACGGCTACCTGAAGCGCACCCGCAGCGACAAGTACCGCAGCCAGCACCGCGGGGGCAAGGGCGTTCGTGGTGCGCAGCTGCGGGCCGACGACGTGGTCGAACACTTCTTTGTGACCACCACGCACCACTGGCTGCTCGTGTTCACCAACACCGGCCGGGTGTACCGGGTAAAGACCTACGAGGTGCAGGAGGCCGGCCGGGACGCCAAGGGCCAGCACATCGCGAACCTGCTGCCGCTGCAGCCGGGCGAGGAGATCGCGCAGATCCTGGCGATCCGCGACTACGAGGCGGCCAGCTACCTGGTACTGGCCACCAAGGGCGGGCTGGTCAAGAAAACTCTGCTCAGCGAGTACGACACGAACCGTTCCGGCGGCATCATCGCCATCAACCTGCGCGACGACGACGAACTGGTGTCCGCAATGCTGGTGGAGGAGGACTCGGACGTACTGTTGGTCTCGCGCAAGGGGATGTCGATCCGATTTACCGCATCCGACGAGGCCCTGCGCCCGATGGGCCGCGCGACGTCCGGTGTGATCGGCATGCACTTCAGGGACGACGACCAGCTACTGGATGCCTCAGTCGTCCCGTCGGACGGCGACAGCGAGTCCACTGGATATGTGTTCGTCGTCACCGACGGCGGGTACGCCAAGCGCACTTCCATCGACCAGTATCGTGTGCAGAATCGTGGCGGACTGGGCATCAAGGTTGCGAAACTCCAGGAAGCGCGGGGCGACCTCGCCGGTGCACTGATGGTCGAGGACGACGACGAGGTCCTTGTGGTTCTTGCCAGCGGCAAGGTGGTACGCTCTGCGGTGGCCGAAGTTCCGGCCAAGGGTCGCGACACCATGGGTGTCGTGTTCGCCAGGTTCGAGGACGACGACAAGATCATCGCCGTAGCGAAGAACAGCGAACGCGACCTGGACAGCCAGGATGTTTCAGAGGACGACGGCGAGGAGATCGCCGACGCCGAATTGGAGCCGACTGGGGAACCCGAGACCGAGGGCGAGCCGATCACCCCGGAAAAGGACGAAGCCGAAATGAACGAAACCAGTGATGAGTAGCGTCGCCGAGAAGCTTCAGCGCAAGTCGCAACGCGCTGTGCAAACCAAGCAGGTGCGCCTCAAGCTGGTGTACATCGACTTCTGGTCGGTCGTGAAACTCGCGTTCCTGGTCACGGTGTGCCTGGGAATCGTCATGATCGTGGCGACGTTCCTGGTGTGGATGTTCTTGGACTCGACGAGTATTTTCGACAAGATCAACTCGCTCCTGCAGAGCATTCTCGATGAACCCGGGTTCGACGTGATGAGCAGCTTTTCGCTGGTCAAGGTGATGCTGTTCACCTCGATTGTGGCGCTGCTCAACGTGGTCGTCGGCACGGTGCTCGGCGCGTTGGTGGCGGTGCTGTACAACTTCACGGTGCGGATCACCGGCGGGGTCCTGGTGGGCTTCACCAATAACTAACGATTACAAGAAATAGCGGCGGATGCGATAACCTCGAATCTGCCCTTATGGGGATATAGCTCAGGCGGTTAGAGCGCTTCGCTGATAACGAAGAGGTCCCAGGTTCAAGTCCTGGTATCCCCACCGGTGTGCCGGATCCCCATGGTGCGCGGGGGACTCGGTTTCCCGGGGTCTTAGCTCAATTGGCAGAGCGCCGCCTTTGCAAGGCGGAGGTTAGGGGTTCGATTCCCCTAGACTCCACGGTCCGTGGTCGCCAGAGGTCCGTGGTCGCCAGAGGGCGGTGATCGCTAGAGGGCCGGAACCGGGTGCGGCTCGTCGAACCCGTCGGCCTCATCGCCCACCCAGAGGTCATCATCCGAACGCAGCGTCTGCCATGCCGCATAGGCGACGCCGGCGAGGGCGACCACTCCGACGCTCATCAGGATGAAACGACCGGGGCCTGAGGACTTCTCCGGAGGCAGCGCCTTACGCCTGGTCACGCGATCGAGCGCTTCGCGCACCCTAGAGTCCTTCGCCAGCTCAGCCATAGTCAACGCCGACCCGAACGCACCGGTCACCGCCGGGATGATTTCGTCGGAAAACCTCTCTTTGGCACTGCGCGCGGCCCGTTTGGTGGTCACGATGCCCGTGGCAACGCTCGGCAGTACGCGGTTAACCGCGGTGTCTTTCATCCGCGGGACGACTTCCTCGCGACCAACGCTGACCAACTGACGCCGGGCTTCACCCAGCACTTTGGTGGCGCGATCCAGCACGTCGCGCTGGTCCTCCCAGAGGTCGGAGGCGCTTCCCCTGAGCCGCTTCAGTCCGCGCCGGCGCTTCCGTGACATTCCCATCAGAAACCTCCCTCAAAGTGTTGCTCGAAACCACAACTATCCTCGCACTGCCTACCGGCAGCAAACCCGTACTGCCTGTGTGAACGCTGATACCGCACACGGCGTGTGAAACAATAAACCCATGTCTCTCCACACTCACGTAGCCACCCTGCACACCAATCACGGCGACATCAAGGTCAACCTTCTCGGGAACCACGCGCCGAAGACAGTCGCGAACTTCGTCGGGCTCGCCACCGGAACGATCGAGTGGACCCACCCCACCACAGGCAAGGTCTCCAAGGACAAACTGTACGACGGCGTCATCTTCCACCGCATCATCGACGACTTCATGATCCAGGGCGGTGACCCGCTGGGACAGGGCACCGGCGGTCCCGGCTACCAGTTCGACGACGAGATCCACCCCGAACTCGACTTCACCAAGCCGTACGTGCTCGCCATGGCCAACGCCGGCAAGCAGGCCGGACACGGCACCAACGGCTCGCAATTCTTCATCACAACCGTTCCCACCACCTGGCTACAGGGCAAGCACACCATCTTCGGCCTGGTCGAAGACCCGGAATCCCAGGCGGTGGTCAAGGAAATCGAGAACGTCAAGAAGGATGGCCGGGACCGTCCGCTGGAGGATGTCGTCATCCAAAGCGTCACCGTCGAGGAAGTCTGAGCCAAGGCCGCGACAGCGGGAGTGGGAATGCCGATATTCCAGGTGCACGCCGCGTGAGTGACGCGTCGAGCGATCCCGCGAACTTCTGCTATCGTCATCCGGATCGTCAAAGCTTCGTGCTCTGCCAACGCTGCGGCAGGACCATCTGCCCGCAGTGCCAGACTCAGGCCGCGGTGGGGGTGCACTGCCCCGAGTGCGTGAACGAGGCTAGGCAAAGTGCGCCGAAGCGCAAACCCGCTATCCTCACGGCCGTGCGTCGCGGCACACGCACAGACTCGCCGGTGGTGACCTACGGCGTCATCGCGCTTTGCGGGCTCGTCTTCTTAGCGCAATATCTCACCGGCGGGCCGTCGAACGGCAGCGTGACGCAGGATTTCCTCTACTTCCCGCCGTGGACCCAATTCGAGCCGTGGCGGATGATCACGACGCTGTTCCTGCACGGATCGATCCTGCACATCGCCCTCAACATGTACTCCCTGCTCATCTTCGGCCAGATCCTGGAGCGCGCGCTCGGCCGGTGGCGCTACCTCGCCCTCTACCTCCTGAGCGGCCTGGGCGGCTCGGTAGGGGTGCTGCTGATTGCCCCCGGCATCGCGGTGCTCGGTGCCTCCGGAGCGATCTTCGGGCTGCTCGGGGCGTTCTTCGTGATCCAGCGTCGCCTCGGCGGCAATAGCGTTCAGCTGATGGTGGTGATCGGGTTGAACCTGGTCGCCGGGTTCATCATCCCCGGAATCGCCTGGCAAGCCCACGTCGGCGGCCTTCTCGTCGGCGGTCTGGTTGCCCTCGTGCTGGTGAAGACCCGGCAGCCCCGCCAGCAGAACCGCCAGGTACTGCTGCTCATCGGCGTTCTGGTGGGGCTCGTGCTGCTCACCGTTGCCGGGGTCGCCTGGCTGCCCGCTCGGCTGTTCGGCTAGAAGTTATCCACAGGCCTGTCCACAGTGGGGATAGTTACAGCGGTGTAATTGCCGAGGGTCAGCGCCAGCGTGTGGTCATCAGGAATCCGACGAAGAGGATGCCGAACCCGACGAGAATGTTCCACTGATCCAGCTGTTGAACGGGCAAGGTACCTTGGCTGACGTAGAACACGATGATCCAGGCCAATCCGAGCAGCATCAGCCCGAACATGATCGGCTTGAACCACACGGGGTTGGGGACGTTATTCCCGGAGTGGTGGTCTTCCGGGCGCGCAGCATTCGTCTTCGATGTGGCCATTTGCCGATTCTATCGGAAACCGCCCTGGGGCTCCGGGCGCGGGGCAGTAACCGCCGGTTCCAGCGCCTAGAATCGACCACATGAGCGATGAGCTGCGACCGTCGCGCCGCCGGCACGAACGGCCCCGGCTCAGCCTCATTGGGGTGTTGGGCGAACTGCTGGTGACGGCGGGAGTTCTGGTCCTTCTCTTCCTCGGCTGGCAGCTTTGGCTCAATGACGTCATCGTCGGTGGGCAGCAGAACGCCTCGGCGGCGGAACTCGCACACAGCTGGGTGGCGGATCTCCCGGCTGCCCCGACGCCACCGGATGCCCCGCCGACGCAGCCGGTGTCGTACGGAGAACCTGTCGTGGCCACCGAGCCGACGGAGGCTACCAAGTTCGCCATCATGTATATTCCGCGATTCGGACCCGACTACGCCAGGTCCATCGCCGAAGGAGTGGGTACGGTAAAGGTCCTCAATAAGAACGGCATCGGCCACTACCCGGGCACCCAGATGCCTGGGCAGATCGGCAACTTTGCCGTGGCCGCACACCGCACCACGCACGGTGCCCCGTTCAACTCGATCGCGACTCTCCGCGTCGGTGACCGGATCTACGTGCAGACCGAACAGGGCTATTACACCTACGTTTACCGCAACACCGAGTACGTCTATCCGAACGGCGTCGGAGTGAAGAACCCCGTTCCGCAATCGAAGACGGCAGCCACCACCGGCCGGCTCTTGACGATGACCAGCTGCAACCCCAAGCTTTCGGCGGCCGAACGCATCGTGGCGTACAGCGTCTTCGACTC
Source organism: Parafrigoribacterium mesophilum (assembly GCF_039652555.1). Classification (NCBI taxonomy): domain Bacteria; kingdom Bacillati; phylum Actinomycetota; class Actinomycetes; order Micrococcales; family Microbacteriaceae; genus Parafrigoribacterium; species Parafrigoribacterium mesophilum. The sequence goes on along the minus strand of NZ_JBDJAF010000001.1, from coordinate 1,788,362 downwards.
ATGGCAGCCGCTGTCGGCCGGCCCGCCAGCCGAGATCGCCGCACTTGTTCTGAAAGGAAGCTAGAGAATGTACGGAGCATTGTGGCGCATCCTGCCCGGACCGGTGTGGGTGCGCATCCTGGAACTGCTGGTATTGCTTGCGATCGTGCTGGCCGTGCTGGTCGAATGGGTCTTCCCGTGGCTGAACACGTTCGTCAACGTCAACGACGTCACGGTGGAGCCATGACCCGGGTCCTCGTCATCGACAACTATGACAGTTTCGTCTACACGCTGAACGGGTACCTGCTGCAGCTGGGCGCAGAGACGACCGTGCTGCGCAACGACGCTTTCACCGCCGAGGAGGCCACTGATCGGCTTGCCGAGTACGACGGCGTACTGCTGTCGCCAGGACCCGGCACCCCGGCCGCAGCCGGTGTTTCAATCCCGCTTGTGCACGCCGCGTTGGCCAGCGGAACTCCGCTGCTCGGAGTCTGCCTGGGGCATCAGGCGATTGCCGAAGCGCTCGGCGCGACGGTGACCAACGCCCCGGAAATCATGCACGGCAAGACCTCGCTGGTCACGCACGATGAGAGTGACTTCTATCACGGTGTGCCGCAGCCGTTCCGCGCCACCCGATATCACTCCCTCGCCGTGGTGGATGCCACCGTGCCGCAGAGGCTCATTGTCACCTCACGCACCGAGAACGGCGCGATCATGGGGCTGCGGCACGACTCTGCGCCGGTGTTCGGGGTGCAGTTCCACCCGGAGTCGGTGCTCACCGAGGGTGGCTACCTGATGTTGGCCAACTGGCTGGCCGTCGTGGGGCTTCCCGAAGCGCGGGAGACCGCACGACACCTGGTGCCGTTGGTCAACCTGGGCACGCCGACGTGAGCTAGGTCCGCGGCTCAGCCCGTGCCGCTGCAGTAGGTGATGGTGATATTGGACCGCTGCGGCTGGTCTCCGGCGGGCAGGGACTGCGAGGTCACGGCTTCGCCGGTGCAGTCCTTGTCCTGCCGGGCGGTGACGTCCAACTGCAGTGCGGTCAGCGTCGCCGTCGCGGTGCCGATCGGTAGGCCGGTGACCGTGGGAACCTTCACCATGCCGTTGGAGACCAACAGGTTCACCGTGTCGCCCTCATGGGCGCTCGCCCCGGCATCCGGATCGCTGCGTAGGACGATGCCGGCGGGAACGGTGGCCGAATAGTCGCTGTCGGTCTGGCCGTACTTGAGTTTTGCCGCCTCGAGGGTTGAGATCGCGTTCGCTTCCGGCATGTTGCGGAGCATTGGTACGGTCACCGGGTTCTTGCCCAACGAAACCCACACCTTGACCACCTGCCGCTTGCCGACGACCGTTCCGGATTCCGGATCGGTGCGGGTGATCACTCCGGCGGGGACGGTGTCGCTGGAGACGCCGAACCGGTTGGGTACCAGGCCCAGCTTGGTAAGCGTTTGCGCGCCGTTCTCGTATTGCGCCCCGACGACGCCGGGTACCTCCACGGAAAGGTCTGGCGCGATGGCAGTCTGCTGGAAAGTGAGCACCCAGAACATCACCGCCGCAATGATCACGGCGACGATGGTGACGCCCGCCCAGATCCAGGCGACCGGCGGACGAGTCTGCGTGCGGACCAGACGTTCATCGTTGGTGGCCGACAGTTGACGCATTGTGGCTTCGGAGCCGGCGACCGCGTGCGGGTTCACACCGAACAGCGTGGCGTTGAAGTCGGCGACCGGTTTATGCACCGGCACGTTGCCGGCGGCCGCCGCTTCCAGGTCGGCGCGGAACTCGCCGGCGGTTTGGAAACGGTCGAACTTGTCCTTGCTGAGCGAGTGCAACACCACGGCGTCCAGGGCGGGGGAGATGCGAGGATTCAGGTTACTGGGCGCGGGAGCCTGTTCGCTGATGTGTTGGTAGGCCACCGCGGCCGGGCGGTCGCCGCGGAACGGCGGCCTGCCGGTGAGCAACTCGAACAGCACGACACCGGTCGAATACAGGTCGGTGCGGGCATCCACTGTCTCGCCGCGCGCCTGCTCGGGGGAGAAGTACTGGGCCGTGCCCAGGATGGCACTGGTATCGGCCACGGTCGCGGAGTTGTCTGACACGGCTCTGGCGATGCCGAAGTCCATCACCTTTACCTGGCCGTTCTGGGTGACCATGACATTGCCCGGCTTGATGTCGCGGTGCACGAGCAGTGCGCGGTGGCTGTACTCCAGCGCGGTGAGCACTCCGGAGATGATGCGGATGGCTTCTCTCGGCTCGAGAGGGCCGTCGGCGATGATGTCTTTGAGCAGCCGGCCGTCCACGTACTCCATGACGATGAACGGCAGTTGGGTCTCGTGGCCGTTCGGTTCGCGGATCGTCTCCTCGCCGGCGTCGAATACCCGCACGATGGTGGGGTGCGCCATCCTGGCGGCCTTCTGCGCTTCCTCACGGAACAGGATGCGGAATTTCGGATCGGTGGCCAGGGACGGCTTCAGGAGCTTGATGGCCACCCGTCGCCCCAGTCGGGTGTCGGTGCCCAGGTGCACGTCGGCCATGCCGCCGTGCCCAATCAGTGCCCCGACCTCGTACCTGCCGGCGAGCAGGCGAGTACCTTCTGTCACGTGCGCTCTCCCGGATGGCCTCGGTAATCCCTTGCCAGTGTAACCGGTGGCGACAACTTCACTTCCTGCTACGGAGTCGGGACGGCACTTTTCAGGGTGAGGGTCGGGGATGCCGGTGACTGGATGCCCGAGCACTCGGCCAGATAGCTGACCGTGGTGTCGCCCGGCTCGGCCGGCAGGTTGAAGGTGGTCGTTCTCGTCGTTGCCGGGATCGGATTGTCAGGAGATGGCTGCCCATTCACGCTCACCCGGTAGGCGGTGAGGCTGGTGCTCGCCGGGCAGCCCTTGTAGTCATCCCACTGCACGGTGACCTTGCTTCCCGGAACGTAAACGCCGCCGTTGGCGGGCGGGTCGGCGGATTTCACCGTCGGTGCGCTCGGTGCCGTGGGTTCGGGCATCGCCGACCATACCTTGACCGTGACCTGGGTGCCCTTGTCGAGGTTCCCGGTGGGGTTGACGTCGTAGACCTTGCCCACGTCGTTGGGGTTCTGCGCGCTGGATCCCTCCTGCACGTCGGCGATCATGCCCAGGCTCTGGAGCAGGTCACGGGCCTCGTCGGCCGTCTTGCCGACGAAGTCCCCTTTGACGATACTGACCGTGGTGACGGTGGGGCTGGGTGTGGGCGTCGGGGACGGGGACGGCGAACTCGACGTGACGGACGGTGACGGGCTTACCGGGACCGGGGTCTTCTGCTGCTGCAGCGCCAGGATGATTCCGGCCAGCACCACGAGCAGAATCAGCGCGATCAGCGCGATCAGCGGCCAGGTCCACGGGTTCCTGCGCTTTTTCGCCGCGGCGGCCGCTTGCGCCCGCGTGGGGCCTGCGGCCGGGGATGCCGTCGTGAGCAGACGGGTGGCCTGGTCGTTGTCGGACGGGTTGCGCAGCACCGCCAGTGATCCGGTGCCCACGACACCGGGGACGGCGGCGGCGGCGGCGGCCACATCCCCACGACGGAGAGCTTGAGCCGCTCTGGCCAGGTGGGCCGCAGAGGCCGGCCGGTTGGCCGGGTTCTTCGCGATGGACGAGTAAACGAGGTTGCGCACCGGCTCCGAGACGGTGACCGGCAGCTCCGGTGCCGCCTCGTTGATCTGAGCCATGGCGATGGCAACCTGCGATTCGCCGGTGAACGGCCGACGGCCGGCGAGGCACTCGTAGGCGACGATGCCGAGCGAGTAGATGTCGGTGGTGGGGGAGGCCGGATGTCCGCTGGCCTGCTCGGGGGACAGGTACTGCACGGTGCCCATGACCTGGCCGGTGGCGGTCAGCGGCACCTGGTCGGCGATGCGGGCGATGCCGAAGTCGGTGATCTTGACGCGGCCGTCCGGGGTGATCAGCAGGTTGCCCGGTTTGATGTCGCGGTGCACGAGACCCGCTGAATGGGCAGCGTGCAGCGCCGCAGCGGTTTGCGCGACGATGTCCAGTACCCGGTCGGTGGAGAGCACCCGCTCGCGTTCGAGGATGGTCGACAGCGCTTCGCCGGGCACCAGCTCCATCACCAGGTAAGCGCTGCCATCTTCTTCGCCGTAGTCGAAGACGTTCGCGATGCCCTCGTGGTTGACCAGCGCCGCGTGCCGCGCCTCGGCGCGGAACCGCTCGAGGAACCCAGGGTCACCCAGGTATTCGTCCTTCAAGATCTTGATCGCGACGGTGCGACCGATGACGAGGTCGGTGGCCTCCCACACCTCGCCCATGCCGCCGATGGCGATGCGACTGGAAAGTTGGTACCGTCCCCCGAAAGTGAGGCCGCTAGTGGGTCTCATTTGTTCAGCACCGCCTCTATTACCTTCCTCGCAATTGGTGCAGCTACCTGATTACCGAAACCAGTCCCGTTTTCGACGACGACTGCAATGGCGATCTGTGGATCGTTCGCGGGGGCGAATCCGGTGAACCAGAGAGTGTTCGCTCGTCCCTGCCCGTTCTGCGCTGTTCCGGTTTTGCCGCCCACGTCGACTCCGCTTATTCTCCCATTACTGGCAGCGCCATTGTTGACGTTGTTCACCATGAGTTGTCGCAGCGTCGCACTGCTCTGAGCGCTGATCGGTTGACTGTAGACGCTGGGCGTGAACGGCTGGATCACCTTGAGATTCGGGGCAGTCACGGTCTTGACCACTGTTGGTTGCATCAGAGTCCCTCCATTGGCGATGCCGGCTGTCACCATCGCGATTTGCAGCGGGGTGACCCGCACATCACCCTGTCCGAACGAGGAGAGCATGACGCTTGGCGCATCCATGTTCTTTGGATACACACTCCGGGTTGCCGGCATCGGAACCTTGATTCGGTCTCCGAAGCCGAACTTTTTGGCGTAACTGCCGATCGTGTCTTGCCCGACTGCCGCGCCGATCTGGGCGAATGGAACATTGCAGCTTTGACGCAGCGCATCGGCGATGGAAATGGTCGCCGTGCCACCGCAGGTGCCTTCTTCCGCGTTGTGCAGCACGGACGAACTCAGCGGCAGTTGCAGAGTAGGCGGATTGGGGAACTGGCTGTCCGCGGTGAACTTGCCGCTGTCGATGGCCGCCGAGGTGACCACCAGCTTGAATACGGATCCGGGATGGTACAGGTCGCCGGCGATGGTGCGGTTCACCAGAGGGTCGGTCGGATCGGCCAGGAGTGCTTTGTAGGCGGCGATCACGTCTTTGGTGTTGTGGGATGCCAGCGGATTGGGGTCGAAGGCTGGTTTAGAGACCATGGCCAACACCGCGCCGGTTTTCGGGTTCAGGGCGATGACGGCGCCGTTGTAGTTGCCGAGCGCATCCCAGGCGGCCTGTTGTGCGACCGGATCGATGGTCAATTCGACCGCGGCGCCCTTGGGCTTGTCGCCGGTGAGGATGGCATTGACCTTGTCCAGGAACTGGTCGTTAGCGGTTCCGCTGAGGTGATCGTTGAGGGCGGACTCGACGCCGGTGGTGCCCTGATTGAGGGTGAAGTATCCGGTGACGGCGGAGTAGAGCTGCGGGTTCGTGTAAACGCGCTGGAAGTTGTACTGGTCGTCGGAGGGTTTCGACTCCGCGATCGGCTGTCCTTGAACCAGGATCGGGCCGCGTTCGGCGGAGTAACTGTCGTACATGGTGCGCACGTTGCGGCTGTCGACGCGGAGGTTGTCGACCTGGAACACGCCGATCACGGTGCTGGAGCACAGCAGTGCCACGAACATCACCAGCACCGCCGTGCTGATTCTCTTGAGTTCCTTGTTCATCTAGCCCACCACCAGCCTCGGCTGGTTTCGGATGGTGTCGGACAGGCGCAGCAGCAGCGCGGCGATGATCCAGTTGGCTACCAGCGACGAGCCTCCGGCCGCCAGAAACGGTGTGGTCAGTCCGGTTAGCGGGATCACCCGGGTGACGCCGCCGATGACGATGAATACCTGCAGCGCGATGACAAAGGCCAGGCCGACGCCGAGCAGCCGGCCGAAGTCATCCGACCCGGCGAAACCGACCCGCATGCCACGGGAGACCAACAGCAGGTACAGCGCGAGAATGGCGAACAGACCAGCCAGGCCGAGTTCTTCACCGAGGCTCGCGACGATGAAGTCGCTTTCGGCCAGGGGAACGATCGTGGGTCGCCCCTCACCCAGCCCGGTGCCGAGCAGTCCGCCGTGCGCCAGGCCGAACAACCCCTGAACCAGCTGATAGCTGCCGCCCTGCCGGTCATAGACGTCGGGGCTGAACGCGTCGAGCCAGCCGTGGAAGCGGGAAGTGACGTAGCCGAGCGCCTGGCCAGCGACCACGGCGCCGGCGAGGAACAACCCTAATCCGAGGATCACCCAGCTCAGTCGGCCGGTGGCGACGTAGATCATCACCAGGAACAGGCCGAAGTAGAGCAGGGAAGTGCCGAGGTCCCGTTGGAAGATGAGCACCGCCATCGCGGCGGCCCAAGTCACAAGAATGGGGCCGAGGTCCCTGGCCCGGGGGAAGCGCATGCCGAGGAACTTCTTGCCCACCATCGAGAGACTGTCTCGGCTTTCGACAAGGTATCCGGCGAAGAAGATTGCCAGCGCTATCTTGCCCAGTTCTCCCGGCTGGAACGAGAACGGTCCGATGTCGATCCAGACCCGGGAACCGAATTTCTCAGCGCCAATGAAAGGCAGCATCGGCAACAGCAGCAAGGCTATGCCGGTGAACATCGCAATGTAGCGGTAACGCTGCAGCACGCGGTGGTTTCGGATGACGATGATGACGATGAGAGCAATGGCCATTGCCATCGCGGTCCACACGATCTGCCGGACCGAGGCAGCCTCCCAACCGGAAACCCCGTGCGCGATGTCGATGCGGTAGATCTCGGCGATGCCTAACCCATTGAGCAAGGTGACGATGGGGAGGATGAACGGGTCTGCTTGGGAGGCGACGAAGCGCAGGGCGACGTGCATACCCAAGGCGAGCACGGCAAGACCGGCGCCCTGGAAGATCACATCGAGGTGCACAGCACCGAGCGCGCCTAGCTGCACGAGAACCGCGGCGGCGCCGTTGATCGCGCAGGCGAACAACAAGAGCACGAGCTCCAGGTTGCGGAGCTTGGCCGGAACACGCAGCGTGAGCTTGATGCTACTGGTGAATGCGGCGCGAGGGCTGGCCGGCGTCGGTCGGTCGATTGCTGCGGTGTTCTGGCTGTCAGTCATGTGCGGAGTTGCTCAGTCGGTCGAGGATCGCCTTGGCGTCGTCGAGATTGTCGGCGCTGATCGTGTTGACCACGCTGTCGCGCCAGTAGGCCGGCAGGTCGTCCAGCCGCAGGCTGGTCTCTTCGTAGACGCTGTGCAGCGAGATCGGCCCGATGTTCTGTTGCACGCCCTGGAAGATAGCAACCGATTCTCCGTCGGCGCCCACGTAGTAGTGGGTTTGCGTCCACCGGTAACCGAACACGAGGGCCACCGCAATCGCAATAACGGCCAGGCCGATGCCGATCAGCCAGCTGATCCGCCGCCGTTTCGAGCGTCGTTTGTCTTCCTCAATGAGTTCGTTGAGATATTCGTCCGACTCCGGCTCAAAGTGGCTGTCCTCCTGCAGGGTGACCTTGAGCGGATGCAGGAGCAGGGTGGGCAGGCGGAGGGAGCGCCGGGAGGAGTCGTTTTCGAACGACAACGGCTGCGCCGCGGATCCCACGACCTCCGCGGGTGCGGTGGAGGAGTCGCCGGTCTCGTCGATGTCGACCACGACCACGGTGACGTTGTCCGGCGCGCCAACGCTAAGGCTTTCCTCGACAAGCCGCTGCGCCGCATCCTGAGCGGTCGCTGCCGACTGCAACACCGCACGGATCTTCTCGTCCGAGACGTAGCTGCTGAGTCCGTCGGAACAGATCAGCCAGCGGTCACCCGGCTGCACAGCCTGCACGGTGGTGTCGATTTCGGGCGTGGCGTCCACGTCACCGAGCACCCGCATGAGCACCGAGCGCCGCGGATGCACGGCCGCTTCTTCCGGCGTGATTCGTCCGGAGTCGACCAGTCGTTGCACAAAGGTGTGGTCGGCGCTGATCTGGGACAGTTCGCCGCCGCGAAGTAGATAGATCCTAGAGTCACCGATGTGCGCGATCGCGACTTCGTCGCCCACTCGGAGAATGGCGCTTACTGTTGTGCCCATTCCCATGAGTTCGGGGTGTTCGAAGACCGTTTGGGCGAGAAGTGTGTTCGCCGCGATGAAGGCCGACTGCAAGGCGTATTGGGCGTCGTGGGCGGAGGCATAGTCCTTGTCGGTCTCCATAACACGGCGCAGTGCGACCGCCGAGGCGACATCGCCGCCGGCGTGGCCGCCCATCCCGTCGGCCACGACAAATAGCCGACTGCCGGCGTAACCGGAGTCCTGGTTGTTCGCGCGGATCTTTCCTACATGGGAAACCGCGGCGCTCTTGCCCGTTGTCGGCATCCGGCTACCGCCGCAGTTCGAAACTGGTCGTGCCGATTTTGATGGGGGTATTCAGCGGAACGTGGGTAGGCACCGTGACGCGCACGCCGTCGAGGAATGTGCCGTTGGTGGAGTCGAGGTCTTGCAGCACCCAGTCGTCGCCCCAGAGCAGCAGTCTGGCGTGGTGCGTCGAGGTGTAGTCGTCCCGGATCACGAGGCCGCTTTCGCCCGAGCGTCCGATGGTGAGCGGGTCGCCAGAGAGTGGGAGTTCCATGCCGGCTTTGGCTCCGGAGGTAATGACAAGCCGTTTCGCCGAGGTGGCAGTTGCCGGTGCGTCACTCGGGCTCTGACCGGCGGCTCGCGCGGCGGGCTGCGCAGCAGGTGCCGCTGTAGGGCGACCGGCTGCGGGAAAGGGGGATGCCGCCTGTCCTTCCTGGGGCATCCGTCGCACGCGCTGGCCGAAGAGGTCGGAACGAAGGGCGTAGACGACGGCGAACACGAAAGCCCAGAGAAGAAGGAGGAACCCGAATCTCAGGAGCAGCAGTGTCAGTTCGCTCACCGACGACCACCGTCATCGCGCGTTGACGGATCGACCCGGAGGTCGGAGAACTGGTCGATCGACGACGATTGGGCCAACACTCGGAAAACGATACGGGTTCGACCGACCGAAATCACCGAATCGGCGGGAAGCGGTGCGCGTTTCACCGGTACCCCGTTGAGTTGGGAGCCGTTAGTCGAGCCCAGGTCGTTGACTTCGGCTCGGGAGCCGTCCCAGAGCACTTCGACGTGCTTGCGGGAGATTCCCGTGTCGTCGACGACGACATCCGCGTCGCTGCCGCGACCGATGATGGTTCGGGACTTGGTGATCGGATACCGCTTGCCGCCGATGTCGAGCACGGGCGTCCATTGCACGGTGCCCTTGATGTTGACCGAGTCGACCTGGATCATGCCTTGGCTGAGCGCCGGGTCTTCGGCAAGTTTGATGCTGATTCCGCCGGGGAATTGGTAGTGCTGGGCGGTGGCGTGCTGTTGCACGAGCTGGGTCAGCTCGTCTATCAGGGCCGGGCCGATCGCGGTCATCCGTTCGTGGTCGACGGAACTGAGCCGTACGGTGAACTTGTTCGGCACCAGAATGCGATCGCGGGAGACCACTGCCGCCTTGGTGTCCAGTTCCCGGCGCAGGGCGCTGGTGATCTCGATCGGTTGCAGACCGCTCTTAAAGGTCTTGGCGAAGGCGCCGTTGACCGCCCGCTCAAGACCTCTTTCGAAGTTGTCCAGTAGCCCCAAGAAATCCCTCTCAGCGTGCGCGTACGTATCACGATGTTAGTCGGTGGGGCCCAGACTGGGCTGTTTCTGTGCACTGGCACACCCTGTGACGGTAAATGGACACAGTCCTACCCTGATGGTTCTATGACGGTTCGCCGCTTGGCGCGGGTGGAACTCTCGCGCACCAGGTCGGCCAGTGCAGCGCTCTTGAACGGCATCGCGAGCGGCGTCTGCGACGGGTCCTGCAGACGGGGCGGGATGAGCCAGTAGCGCGCACCGGAGCGTGTGATACGCCAGCCGTTGTCGTGGAGCAGCATGTGGTGGTGGCGACAGAGCAGGATGCCATCGATCACATCGGTGTTCCCGTGATCCCGGTTCCACTCGTTGATATGGTGTGCTTCGGTCCATGAGACCGGCCGGTTGCACCCCGGCCACATGCAGCCGCCGTCACGGGTCGCCAGGGCGATCCGTTGACGCTTGTTGAACCGGCGCTGCGCCCGGCCGACGTTGAGGGGCTGTTCGGCGTCATCGAAGACGATGGGTTGGACCCCGGTGTCGCACAAGGCCCGTTGAACGGTTGCAATCGACACCGGGTCGAGCTGACCTTCGATTCGACCATGCCCTGCGCCCTCGCGTAACGACTGTTCGGTCACCAGAACCCGCACCGCAGGACGGTTTGTGCCGATCACGCTGTCGGGGGCGGCGTCGGCGCCGATCGTGAGCAATTGCAGGAAGCCGTCGTGGGCGAGTTGTTCGGTGGTGCGCGGATCTGAGGTGATGGCGTCGGCACGCGACTGTTCTGCTGGATCCACGAAGCGCGGACCGCCTCGTCGCGGTGAGGTGAGTTGGTCGTAGGTTGCAGTCACGATCGCGGCGGATTCCGGGTCCAGCAGCCACACCAGCTTGGTCATTCCGTCCGGTTGCAGGAACACCCGTAGCGACCTTCGCTGTCGGCGCTCGGCCTCCCGTTCCGCTATGCCGGCCTCATCCAGGTCATCGCGAAGAGCCCGTGCTCGATTGGCGAGTTCGTCGACGTTAAGGGTCTTTGCCAATTCGACGAGGCGCGCCGCAGCATCCGTGAGTGTCAGTTCCGTAATATCCGTGGATGGCTCGCCTAGTCCGATGCGGATCGCTTCCGCCGCTTCGAGGGAAATGACCGCTGCCGCCGCTGCTTCGGCGATCGGTGCGAGCCACGGCTTTGCGGGCTCGCTGCCAGGACGGAGCGGTTGATCACCATCTATGGAGACGCCGGGTCTGTTCGCCTCCGTCTTGGCGTCCTCTGCCTGGTGGATCATGATGCCGACTCGTACGAGCTTTGACGCCTCTCGAGTGCTGTCTCCTGTGACGTTCTGAATCAGCCCTGCCGGAGTGCGGAATCCCGAGCGTTGCGCCAATCCCGCGTATCCCAGTTCGTGCCGGGAGCGGCGTGCGATTTCACCAGCCGCCATCGCAACCGTGGCATTGATTCGTCTCTGTATTCGAGACGCACGTGCCGGAACGTCGAGAAGCTCCTCGTCAGAAAGTGTGTCGAAGTGCGAAGAATCGGCAGGTAGAGACTCTGCCATTGTCTCTAACGAGGCTAGGGATTCGGCGACTTCGGACATGATCCAATTCTCGCACAATCGAATACACATTCGGAGCAGTTGTGCAAGCTTGTGGATAACTTTTTTCAACTCGGTTGTTGCAAGTGCGCCACGTGCGATAGCCGGAAGAGTGCCTGTGCTGGCTGTGGTAATCTCGCATGATTGGCGCGGGTGGCGAAATTGGCAGACGCGCACGGTTCAGGTCCGTGTGCCCGTGAGGGCATGGGGGTTCAAGTCCCCCCTCGCGCACCAAGACGAAGTCGCACTTTAGAGGTATTCGACTTCGGACGTTGCAAAAATAGGGGCCAGATCGGGAGAAATCTCGATCTGGTCCCTATTTTCATACTGTTCTGGCCGCGTTGGCGGCGTTCGGAACGCGTTGATGGGTGCCGAAACACGAAAAGCCCGCCACGAGGGCAGGCTGATGCGTTCTGGTCGAGCTGGGAAATGTGGTGCGCGGGCTGAACGAGGTCAGCGCGGTGGAGGTTCGATTCCGTCGGCGAGGAGTTCGGCCTCAATCATTTCGAGTTCTTCGAATTCCATCTGTTCGATGGTTTCGTACTTGTTCTTGGTCGTTGAGGGTCGGCCGCGGTGCAGTTCGGTAAGGGAGCTTGCGAAACGAGATCTTGACTGTGGCACTACTCGCCGTGCGCAACCACCGACGCAATATAGAGCGCGCGTTACCTGATCAAGGCGACTTAGCATGGTCCGAACTCGGTCCTTCCGCCCAGGCCTCACTGCGACGCGTGGCAGAACTACGCAATCGAACAGTCCTTCAGCCAAGTCGCCCGATAAAGCATCCGCTTGAGCGCCGCCCGCGGAGGGTTCGTCTTGTGAACGTCTGGGGGTAGTGCGAGAGGTTTCGGATGTTGGGGGGATCAAGGACCTCGACGAGACGCTCCTGAAAGCAGCACAAAGCTAACGTCACCGTTCGAAGGCGGCGGCGAGGAATTCTTCGTCTTCGGCGGCGTTCCGCCCGGGCAGGTTGACCGGAGTTCGATCACCTAAGATAACCTCGTAGCCGCCCACGCATGAGGACAAAAAAGTGGCTGGATGCACGGAGCCTTCCGTGCTTCCTCCGGCAGGATTCGGGGAGTTGTGATTTTGCCCAAGCGCCGTCCGACGCCGACTCTCCGGATGATCGCCGACGAACTCGGATTGAATGTATCGACCGTCTCTCGAGTGTTGAACGCCCCTGAGCAGGATGTTCACCTCTGGGCCGCGCCCGACACCGAGCAGCGCATCCGCGAGGCGGCCAGGCGGCTTGACTATGCGCCTAACCCGTACGCTGCGAGTTTACGGACGTCGCGCTTGAACCTGGTTGGCGTTATAGTCCCTCGACTCCAGGACTTCGTGCTTGCAACGGTTTACGAAGGTATCGAGGAAGCGGCGATCGAGAGGGGTCTGGCGACCTTCGTCACCAACTCACTCAACAAACTCGAGAATCAGCGTGCGCGTGCAAACATGATGCTCCAACGACGTGTCGACGGCCTCATCTTTGGCGACGCGCGTCTGGACGACCCGTACCTCGACGAACTTGCCGGTCGAAGTATCCCCTTCGTGCTTGTGAGCAGACACTCCGGCACGCACATTGCGGTCACTTGCGACGACTATGTCGGAGGGAGGCTTGTCGGTGAACATCTCCTTGGGAGTGGTCGCCGTGATGTTGCCGTCCTCGCGGGACTGCCGTTTGCTTCTACGGCGCAGGATCGTACTCGAGGACTGGTTGATGTCTTTCGGGAGGCCGGCCTGGTGATCCCGAGCAGCAGAATAGTTTTTGGTGAGTTCGACGCGCCGGGCGGGAGGGCCGCCGCCGAAAAGATGCTCGAGTCTGGGCCGGTACCGGACGCCATTTTTGCGACCAACGACTTTGCCGCTTTCGGCGCGCTTGGCGTGCTGCGTGACCATGGTTTGCATGTTCCAACTGACGTGGCCCTGGTCGGATACAACGACATACCCCTGGCCGCCGAAGCATCTGTTCCGTTGACGACCGTTCGTTCTCCCATGCACCTGATGGGACGTCGTGCATTGGAAAAGCTACACGACCTCATGCGCGGAGAGACCGTGGCATCGGAACAACTGCCCCCTGAACTCATAGTGCGCGAATCCTCTGGGCGCGGATCCGAAGGCTAATCGCTCAGTAGGCGGTGCGGTCGGCTGCATAGCCAGGATGGGAGAAGACTCCCGACTCACTCATTCCTACACAAACGGTTGCGCGACCGTTTGTGTTCCTGTAGGTTGTTCCGCGAGGGTGGTCTACGAAGGCGTAAGACAGGTGGCCGGAAGGCACAACCCCATCGCTGAAGGGTCAATGCCGATTCCAAGAGTGCTTGTTCTCACAACGGGTGGAACGATCGCATCGCGACGTTCGGACCGCGGCTCCTCTGTCGCTACCGACACGGCTGGAGACTTGCTTGCCCGGTTTCACAGTGTCGGGAATTCGAAGTCGCTCAACGGCGTGACGCTGGATGCACAAGACATCATGCTCGTCGGCAGTTACCTGCTGGAGCCCGAAGACATGCTCGAAATCGCCCGTAGGGTCCGCCAGGGACTGCTGTCAGAGGATGTCGTCGGGGTGGTGGTGACGCATGGAACCGACACGATGGAAGAAACCGCGTACCTCGTCGACCTCGTCCACGACGATGCACGACCGGTGGTCTTTACCGGCGCACAGCGGCCGGCCGACGCACCGGATACCGACGGACCGCGCAATTTGGCGGACGCGGTGGCGGTGGCCAGTCACGAAAGTGCTCGCGGACTGGGTGCGCTCATTGTCTTCGACGGGCAAGTTTTCGCGGCTGCCGCAACCCGCAAGACGAACACCCTTGCGTCTGCGGCCTTCTCGTCGACGATTTCAGGTCCGGTCGGATATGTGCGGCAAGGCTGCTTCGTTCTGACCAGCGCACCGCGGCGACCAGTGCCGCTGGAATTGGAATCGCTGAGCCTTGCGGGAGTGCGAGTCGATATTGTCCCCTTTTATCCAGGAGCCGATGCGACGGCTTTTCGCGCCGTCGAGGCGGCGGGGGCCACCGGCGTCGTTGTCGAAGCCGTCGGCGCCGGGAATGTAAACCCAAGATTCTGCGCGGAGGTCACCCGGCTCACTGCGGCTGGGATGGTGGTCGCGTTTTCAACTCGTGTCGCGGCGGGGCCGGTGGCGGCCCTCTATGGCGCAGGCGGCGGTAGCGACTTGGTGGACGCGGGTGCTGAGCTCATCGCCACGCTGCGACCGCCGCAGGCTCGGATTCTCCTGATCGCATTACTTGCCCGCTTTCACGACCCGGATCGAGTCCGACAGGAACTTCACCGCCGAGCAATCTAATCGCTTTACCCCCTGATCTCCCGCTATTGAAAGGATTTCTGCAATGACCAAGGAAATACGTGTTGCGTTTGGCGTCGACGTTGATGCCGTTGCCGGCTGGCTCGGGTCATATGGAGGTGAAAACTCCCCTGACGACATCTCCCGCGGAATGTTCGCTGGTGAAGTGGGCGTGCCGCGCCTTCTTCGGCTGTTCGAGCGACACGACCTTCGCACGACGTGGTTCATCCCAGGACACTCCATAGAGACCTTTCCAGATGAGACGCGAATGGTCGTGGATGGGGGCCACGAAGTCGGCGTGCATGGTTATTCACACGAGAACCCGATCGCGATGACCCGCGACCAGGAAAGCGCGATCCTCGACCGTTGCATAGGACTCATCGAAGGTGTTACCGGCAGCCGCCCTACCGGTGCTGTCGCGCCGTGGTGGGAGTTTTCTCCGGCAACGGCAGAACTGCTTTTGGAACGCGGCATCAAATACGATCATTCGCTCATGCACAATGACTTCAGCCCGTATTACGTGCGCGTGGGTGATTCCTGGACCAATATCGACTACTCGCAACCGGCCGACACCTGGATGAAACCGCTCGTGCGCGGCCAGGAAACAAGCCTGGTCGAAATACCCGCGAACTGGTACCTCGACGACCTGCCGCCCATGATGTTCATTAAAGGCAGCCCCAACAGCCACGGGTTCGTCAGCCCGCGCCATCTTGAGCAAATGTGGCGTGACCAATTCGATTGGGTCTATCGCGAGATGGACAGTGCCGCTTTCACCATGACCATTCATCCTGATGTCTCGGGTCGTCCCCAGGTCCTGCTCATGCTGGAACGACTCATCGAACACATCAATGGGCACGAGGGGGTTCGGTGGTCGACCTTCGACGAGATCGCCGACGACTTCATCGCCCGCAATCCACGATCGTGAAAGGAGCAGGACCGTGTTGATTCAAGGCTGCGAGATCCTCGGGTTCGACCCCGATCACAACTCCACCCCCTACCGGGGCGACATTAGGTTGGAAGGCGCCCTCATCGCCGAAATCGGCGACGGCCTCGTGCCGAAAGCGGACGAGACTGTTCTGGATGGGCGGGGGAAGCTTGTCGCGCCCGGGCTCGTCAATGCGCACCTTCATTCCCAGGAGGCTTTGTTCAAGGGCCGCTATGACAACCTCCCGCTTGAGCTTTGGATGCTCTACGCGTACCCGATCCTGAATGCTCAAAGGATCTCGCCAGAGCTCATCTATCTGCGAACCATGCTGGTCGGCATGGAGGCGCTTCGAAACGGTGTGACCACCGTTGTCGACGATGTCATCGAGCTGCCGGCACAGTCGATGGATCAGTTGGATGCGGTGTTTCGCGCTTACGACGATCTCGGAATCCGGGCGAACGTGTCGGGACACATCATCAACCGGCCATTTGTCGACACTGT
>NZ_JBDJAF010000001.1:609843-1772261 GCF_039652555.1 Parafrigoribacterium mesophilum | reverse complement strand
GATGGATCAGTTGGATGCGGTGTTTCGCGCTTACGACGATCTCGGAATCCGGGCGAACGTGTCGGGACACATCATCAACCGGCCATTTGTCGACACTGTGCCCTTTGGCCGCCACGCAGTCCCCGCCGAGGTGAGCGCTCAAGTGGATGCCATCAAGTTGGTGACCGAGGCCGAGTATCTCGACTACAGCACCGAGGCGTTTAGGAGGTTTCACGGCAGAAGTGGGCGACTGCGCTACGTCCTGGCGCCATCGGGTCCCCAGCGTGTCACCGAACCACTTCTCATCAAAATGGCGGAGCTGGCTCGTGTCCATGAGGCTCAATACCATATCCACGTTCTCGAAACCAAGATGCAGGCGGAGACCGGGAAGATCCTCTATGGCCGAACCCTGGTGGAGTACCTGAGCGACATCGGAGTTCTCGACAAGCACACCACGCTTGCCCACAGCATCTGGGTGAGCGACGAAGACATGAGAATTCTCGGCGAGGCTGGTGCGTCAGTCGCGCACAATCCCATCGCAAATTCGAAGCTCGGAGCGGGAATCGCGCCCTTCAGAAAGCTTCTCGACTTCGGCGTCAACGTGGCGCTGGGAAGCGACGGCCTCTGTAACGGCTCCGCCCGGATGTTCGACGTCATCCGGATGGCCGCGCTGCTTCATAAGGTCACGACTCCTAACTTTGAGGAGTGGCCGAGCGCAGAGGAGGTCTTGAGTGCTGCCATGCTCGGGGGCGCCCGCAGCTGTCTCCTCGAGGAGTCGATTGGCTCGATCGAGATAGGGAAGGCCGCCGACTTGGTGATGTACGACCTCAATACGATTCCCTTCACTCCGATGAACGATATCCGGAAGCACCTCGTTTACTCCGAGGACGGCTCGTCCATCGACCGGGTGCTCGTGGGCGGTGAGATCGTCTTCGAGTCAGGAACGCTGACGAAAGTCGACCAATCGGCCATGCTCGAGGAATTCCGCGATCTTGCCGCTCATGCATTGCGCAATCACGCCGACGTCGAGAAGGTCAACGCGGCATTCCATCAACCCTTCGTGGATATTCACGAGTGGGCGTCGTCGCAGCCGTCAAGCGTCAATCGCTACTCCACACCACCCGCCGACTGGAACGACTACGGGCGGGGATCTCCGCTGTATCACGTTTGACCCCAGCATTCACCCCGGACAGACACCGCGTACAGAAGGAACCGAGAGGAGGGAGGTCGAGCACTGCGCCGTTTGAGCCAGTCGGTAACTGCATTTCACGCAAGCTACTTGATCTACCCAGCGTCACACAACAAATCGAACGAGAGAAAGGTCGATGATGTCGATCGAATCGAAGAGCCCACCTGAAGTATCAGCTTGGGAGAAACATCCGGTCACCACCAAAGAGACGAGGAGGGGAACCGTTCTTGCCTTTCTCGCGATGTTGTTTGCGATCTACGACTTCATTCTCTTCGGAACCCTGCTGCCGGTCATCCAAGAGGAATTCAAATGGTCGAATGCGACCGCCACCGGCGTCAACACGGCCGTCTCGATCGGCGGGGCCATCGTCCTGCTCGTCGTCGGCGGCATCGTGGTGGATCGCATCGGCCGGCGACGCGGGATGATGCTGACCATTGGCGGCACCGCGCTCGGATCCGCACTCACCTCCGTTGCCCCCGGGGCGGCTGGCATCGTCGCCATTCGGTCCATCTCCGGGCTGGGACTTGCCGAACAGGGCATCAATGCCACCTACCTGAACGAAATCTATGCGCTGACCGACGACAAGAAGATCAAGAGGAACCGGGGCTTCACCTACAGCCTGGTTCAAAGTGGATTCCCACTGGGAGCGGTCCTGGCGGCCGCCTTCGCGACGGTGCTGCTTCCGCTCATCGGGTGGCGGTTCCTGTTCCTGGTGGCGGCGTTCCCGGCCATTCTGCTCGTCTTCTTGCGGCGTCACCTTCGCGAGACCCCGCAATTCCAAATCGAAAGCCAGATTCGCAAATTGCGGAAGGCGGGACAGAACGAGGAAGCCAGCGCCCTGGCGACCACCTACGGGTTGTCCGGCTCCAAGCTGTCCACGCCGATTGTGGCGATCTTCCAAGGCAGAGCACTGCGCCCGACGATCGTGCTCAGCCTGGCGTGGATTGCCAACTGGTTCGGAATCTTGACCTTCAGCATCCTGGGAACCTCGGTGCTCACGCTGGGCAAAGACATCAGTTTTTCAAACGCCCTGCTCTATACGGTGATCATCAACCTCGTCGGGTTCGCCGGGTACCTCGTGCACGGATGGGCCGGGGACCGCATCGGTCGCCGTAACGTCATCGGCATCGGCTGGCTGATCGCCGGCGTCATGTTCGCGATCATGCTGCTTTGGGCCGAAGGCACCGTGGCGGTTGTGGGCACCTACGCAATCGGGATGTTCTTCCTGATCGGGCCTTACGCGGCGTTGCTCTTCTATAACGGGGAAAGCTACGACACCAATTGCCGGGCCACCGGGGTCAATTTCCTCAATGCGATGAGCCAGGTCGGCGCCATCACCGCGGGGATTATCATCACCGCGTTGCTCGCCTCCGGGGTCACCTGGAGCATCACCGCGTTCTATGTCGGAGCGATCGGCGTCTTCGTCTCAGGCATCATCATGTGGTTCTCACGACACGAATCGGAACTGACGTCGTAGATCGCCGCGACGCACCCGGACTCCCTCAGCCGGTGCTGAGGGAGCCACCGGTGCCAGCCCCTCCACGCGCAGCTTGCGTGGCCGCTACAAATCGCTGCCCGCCCGGGCAGGGTCCACCTCGTATTTTAGGAGATTAAGGTGAGCACGAACGCTCCATTCTCAGACAAAGAATTCGTCATTGATGTCAGCGCTGCGCTTATTCCCGACGGCGCCGGACACAAGATCCTCACGAACGCATCCGTATTGGTGTCGGGAGACCGCATCGCCGAAGTCTCCGACAGCCCGATCCAGCACAGCGGGCCGCGACTCGACCTCACCGGCCAGCTTCTTTTGCCCGGGTTCATCAGCAGCCACTGCCACGTCGCCAGTGGCGCGCCAACGCGCGGCGTCATCGAACCTCGGCGGGGCAACTACACGCTGGCGATGAAATACGCCGATGAGCTCGACGACGACGACCTGGATGCGATGACCGCGTTCAACCTCGCCGAACTGATTCGCACCGGCTGCACCACTCAGGTGGAGATGGCACTCAGTCTTCGGCAGGCGGAGTCCTATGCGCGGGTCGCGGAACGGTTTGGCGCCCGGGGCTACCCGTCCGGAATGATTCCCGGCTATGCCCGACTATTCGACATGTGGCGCACCTCGCACGGGCCGCTGAAGGTCTTCAGTGACAAGACCTTCAACGCGTATATTCCCGGCACGCTGGATGAGATCGAGGCGAACCGTCAGTTCGGACTGCGTTGGAACCATGCCTGTGACGATCGGATTCGTCCGATGATGGGGCCGCACGCCACCGACACTCACACCCCGGAGACTATGGGGGCGATCATTCGGGCGGCCAAAGAACTGGGCAACGGTATCCAGATACACATGGCGCAGTCGGCCAATGAATCCGCCGCCGTCCACCGCAGGTGGGGGCTGAGATCCGTCGAATGGGTCGATTCCCTCGGTCTGTTCGATGTCCCGGTGTTCGGTGCGCACATGTTCGGCGCGGACCTTCTCCATGACCCCACGATTCTCGCCAATCGTTCCTACGTCTTCGCGACCTGCCCCTTCGATACCGGGGTCAACGGCAACTTGCAGCCCTACCCCGAGATGCTGGCAGCGGGCGTGGCCGTCGGTATCGGTGTCGATGGCCACAACATGGACTTCATCGAGACCCTCAAGATGGCGGTGGTCAAAGGTCAGGCACGGCACAACTCGATCAGTACGCCCGGCGTACCGAGCCAGAGTCCCACCATCGATGACGCGGTACTCGGCGCCACTCGGGTCACCGCGGATGCGCTGGGTCGACCGGACCTGGGTCGGATCGAAGCGGGAGCTAAGGCTGACCTCGTCAGCATGGATGTCAGCGGGATGCTCGTGGGGTCGGGTGTGATCTCCCCAGAGCCGCTTTCGAATTTGCTCTATGGCAACGGTCTCCAGGTGCGCAACGTGTTGATCGATGGGTACTGGAAAGTCTTCGACGGTGAGATCTTGTTCGCCGATGTTGAAACGTTGGCTCGCGAAAGCGGCCGTGCTGCCGAGAAGGTCTGGGCCCGGTTGCGTAGCGCAGGATGGATGGACACGCTGGTTCCCGATCTTCCGAGATTCACATCCGAACAGAATGTCTGATGCCGAATCGATGGCCGGCGGGGTTGTCTTCGCCGGCCATCACACCTCACAAGTGAAGCACCGTCCCTCCCGTGTCGGGTTCGGGCAGAATACGAAGGCGAGCCGTGAACCATGAACGTGGGTGTGCAGTTCAAGCCGGAGGAATTCCCGGTTTTTATCGAGTCGGTGCGAAAGGCTGAGGAAAGCGGCTTCTCGCGCGTCTATCTGGTGGACGGGCAGCTTCTCTGGCGAGATATTTACGTCTACATGACTCACGCACTAGCTGCGACACAGCAGATCCCGGTGGCGTCGGCGGTGACGAATCCCTTCACAAGACATTTCTCAGTGACCGCGAACGTGCACGCCACGCTGGCCGAAATATATCCGGGTCGCGTAATGCTCGGGATAGGACGGGGCGACAACGCGGTACGCACACTAGGGCTGAACCCGGTGGCGACGAATCAGCTAAAGGACGTGGTGCCAGGTCTCCGCGCGCTCATGTCTGGTCGACCGGCTCAGTTTAACGGCTCGGAAATCCGATCGGTCTGGGGACCCCACGAGGACGTCCCCATTCTGATGCCCGGATCGGGCCCCCGGAATCTTCGGCTTGCCGGGGCCCTCGCGGATGTCGTCATGATCCAGGTCGGGGCGAATCCCGCGTCCTGCAAATGGGCGGTCGATCACATCCGCGCTGGTGCCGAAAGCGCCAATCGTGATCCGAGTGAGGTGAAGGTCGTCGCTCACTGCGCGATGTGCATTTCGGACGACATGGCCGAGGCGCGTCGCGAAACACGATGGATTGCCGAGTTGGTGGCGATCCATGTGGCGTCGGTCGCACGCAGTTCAACCGACCACGGGATGCCTGAGCCTCTGACCCGACTGGCAGGGCTGCGGAGGAGTGATTACGACTATTCGTCGCACCTCGACGATAAGGCGGAGCGCCCTGAATATTCCGACGACGTAATCGACGACGTCGCACTCCTCGGTACTCCGGAAGACATTCTAGAGAAGCTTCAGGCCCTTGCTGAAGTGGGGATCGACGAGGTGGCGCCGGCATACCTCAACGGTCAACTGGAGCAGATGGAAATCATCGGTCGCGAAATCATTCCTCGGGCCCTAGCGCTAACTGGAGTTTCCGGGTCGCCGTGAGAACAATAGCTGCGACGCTGACGACCCGAAAATCGATCGCTCAAGTTCACCTCGAGTCAGAAAGTCACGCAGAGAATAATGTCGAAACTACAGGTCGGCTATGCCGCGATGCTGGAGCAATTTCATCCGACTGAGGCGGTCGCGCTGTGCGAATATGCGGAGAGCAAGGGCTTCTCTGGCGTGATGGCGGCTGACCACTTTCAGCCCTGGGTTCCGGCGCAAGGGCAGAGCGCCTTTGTCTGGAATGTTCTTGCGGCACTCGGCGAACGGACGAAGGGGGACATTGGCCCGGGGGTCACGGCACCGACCTTTCGGTGGCACCCTGCGATGGTCGCTCAAGCGAGCGCGACCCTGGCCGCAATGTACCCGGGCCGGCATTGGCTGGGATTGGGGTCGGGTGAAGCACTGAATGAGCACGTCGTTGGCCAGTATTGGCCCGAGGCGCCCGAACGCATCAATAGGCTTTTCGAGGCCATCGAGATCATCAACAAACTCTTCTCGGCGTCGCTTGCAGGCAGGGATACGAAGCACGACGGTAAGTACTTCAGGTTGGAGTCGACCCGACTCTGGACAATGCCGGACGTGGCGCCGGAAGTCTTGGTGGCCACAGCCGGTCCTGTGACGGCCAAGCGAGCGGGGCGGAATGTGGACGGTCTCATCACGGTGGGCGCTCCGCTGGAGAAGATTTCGATGCTGTTTGGGAAGTTCGATGAAGGCGCGCGGGCGGCAGGCAAGGATCCATCAACCATGCCAAAAGTCCTTCAACTTCACATGTCCTGGGCGAGGACAGACGAGGAGGCGCTTCTCAGCGCGATGGTCGAATGGCCAAACGGTGGCATGAAGTTCCCCAAGGGAGATATCCGTTCGCCGTTCGAGCTGCAACAGCTGGCGAAAATAGTCCGACCGGAGGATTTCGAAGGCCGCATGGTGATCTCGGCCGATCCGGATGTGCACCGCGCCTATATTCAGAAGTTCGTCGATCTCGGATTCGACCGGATCTACCTGCACAATGTTGGCCGCAATCAACGCGAATGGATCGACGTCTTCGGTCGCGACGTGCTGCCGAAACTTGTGCGCTGATTGCGGGGCACGTGGCTGAGCACCTGACAGCACACGGCCTTCCCGAAACCGTGCCCGGCGATGAGTGGTCTTCGACCCATATACCTCGCCGGCTTGTGCGCCAAATACCGCGGGGAAGGGCGACCGTTTCTTCAAGTAGTAGCGGGACGCCGCACACATGAATGCTGGCCGTGGATTTTTTCAGGGCAAATTCTGGAATTGCCAATAATCATCCAACGAAAGTGCCCAATGTTTCCTTGGCAGAATCTAAAGAGCGACCTCCTCCTGTTTTCGCGTTTGGGTTGGTAACCGCGGTTTGAGTAGACGGTATGCTCCGCTGAGGACGGTGCGTCGGTGGTGATCACGTGGCGTGGGCGTTGTAGTCCTGCCGCTCAGAGGTGTGAGGTCCGGTTCGCGTCGGCCAGGCCGACGATGACCGATTCGAGGCCATCGAGCCCGGGCGACGCGGCAATCTGCGCGCCTATTCCCGCGCTCGCGTGCCGGTATTCCGCCGACCCGAGCACCGTGAGCACTGCGGTGCGTACCTGATCCGGTGACGGGCGGTTGGTCTTCAGGTTCACGCCGACACCCGACCACCCGATGCGTGCCGAGACCTCCGTCTTGTCTTCGGTCTCGCCCGCAACGACGATCGGCACCCCGTGTTCCATCGCGTAATGGACTCCGCCGTATCCGCCGTTGCTGACGTAGACATCCGTCAGCGGGAGCAGCCGGTCGTACGGAAGGTAGGCCGAGACCCGCACGTTGGCAGGCAGCGGATGCGGCAAGCTAGCCACATCGCGCCCGCCGGTACTGACCACGACCAGCACCTTTTCGTCGGCCAGCCCGGCGATGGTCGGGGCGATGAGTTCTCCCCATTCCTTGTTAGCCACGGTTCCCTGGGTCACGTGCACCACCGGCCGACTTCCGTCCAGCTCGTTCCACCACGCCGGTAGTGGCGTTGCTGACGCTATGGCCCGGGACACCGGCCCGACGAAATGGACGGAGGGTGGCAGGTCTCGGCGCGGGTATTCGAATCCGGACACTGTGAATTGCACGACCGCATCCGCGAGCGCGGCGGAGTTCATGAAAAAGTTCGTGATGGTGTTGCCGGTCGTCTCCCGCACCATCCGCTCGAATTGCGCCTGCAACGAGCCGAACACAATCTTCTCGGCCACCAGTCGGAGCAGTGCATTGCGGAGGCGACCGATGGGGCCGCGCAGCGGCGGAATGCCCAGGCCGAACGGTGCGGTGTCGACGCTGGTGAGCCCCAGAGGGAGAACACCGAGGCTGACCACGGCTGGTCTGGCTGCGCGCGGCCGGGACAGCAGGAAAGTCACCCCGATGAACAACCCTTCGGCGAGGATCGCGTCGGCGGGCTCTGCCTCCAGCGCCGCGTCGATCGCGCGCAGCTGCGCCGGAGCCGGGCCCAGGAAGATGGTCGCCACGTCATAGCGGATGCCGGCCGGCCCTTTCAGCCCGACCCGTCCGGGGAAGGCGGCGTCCATGTCGCTGTCGTCGTAATCGGCTTCCGCGGGCAGTGGCAGATACGTGGCGCCAGTGGCCGCCACGGCATTCCGATAACGCTCCCCGGTAAGGAATCGGACGCGGTGGCCGCGCTCAATCAGGAATCGCGCGACAGCAAGCAGCGGGGTCACGTGTCCGTGCACGGGAGTGCTGCACACGAGGAGAGAAGCCATGAGAACACCTTCGGTCGAGTAAGCTTGATTACACTCACGAAGTATTCACTACATGGGTAAGGTAGTCAATATGTCTGACGCTACGGTTCTGCCAGCAGGCACCCCGGCTGCTCGCCGCTACCATTCGACCCTGCGTTCAGAGCAAGCTGCCCAGACTCGGCAACGGATCCTGGATGCCGCGGCCGAGTGTTTCTCCGCGCAGGGGTATGCGGGCACGTCGCTCGGCGACATCGCCAAGGGTGCCGGAGTATCTGTCGAAACGGTGAAGTTGAACGGCCCCAAGCGCCAGTTGCTTCTCAGCTCCTTCGAGCGGGCGTTCGCCGGAACCGAGGGCACCGAGTCGGTGGCGGACCGCGAGGAAGGACGCGCGATTCTCGAACTCGAAGACAACGACCGGTTCCTCGAGGCCGTGGTGCGCTTCATCGCCGAGGCCACGTTGCGCACCAACGCACTGTGGGCGAGTTTTCTGAGTGCCGCGACATCCGATCCGATCATTGCGCGCTCTTTTGAAGAACTGCTGGAGCGGAGGCTTGGCGACTTCCGCATGACCATTGACGTGTTCGAGCAGCGGGGAATGCTGCTATCCCAGGCCGATCGGACCGAGCTGGCCGACGCACTCTCCTTCCTCATGTCTCCGGAAAGCTACACACAGCTCGTGGAGCGCGCCGGCTGGAGCCACGAGCGCTACGTGGCATGGATGCTGGACGCAATCTCGCGGCTGATCCTCGCCGCGTGAGCATTTCGTTTCGCTCGTTGCGCGACACTCCGTACGGTTGCTGAATCTTTTCGCACTCGAAGCTACTAGGTATCGGATGTATCAGGCGTCGGGTTAACTTCTCCAGGGGCCGTGGTCAAGACCCTTGACATTCTTAGGCCGGGAGCAGAATGTAGGTCTCTCACGGCGGCCGGATCACGTCAACCTGAGGGCGCTGTGACCCAATAATCTTCCATCCCGAATCGATATGCGTGTGTTAGAGGAACGATGCCCTACGTTCTCGGAATAGACATTGGCACCAGCTTTACCACCGCTGCCGTTGCGAACATCGATGAAGGCCGCAATGTGGCGGCGCCAGAGGTCCTGCGCCTCGGATCGCATGGGGCGGTGGTCCCCTCGGTGATCTATCTCGACGACAACGGGCACGTCCTGATAGGTGACGCGGCGCGACGACGCGGGATGGACCGGCCCGATCGCGTGCTGCGCGATTTCAAACGCCGCGTTGGCGACACTGTTCCCATCGTCGCCGCCGGAGTAAGTATTGCGCCTGAGCACGTCTTCGCCACCATGGCGCGGTGGGTCGTAGACCGTGCAGAAGAGCACGAGGGAGCGCCGCCGGTGGCGGTGATGCTGACGCATCCCGCGAACTGGGGCGGGTACAAGCTCGCGCTCGTGCGGGAAGCCCTAGCCGGGGTAGGTCTGGCCGACGTCATGGTGCTGAGTGAGCCGGGTGCTGCCGCTCGGCATTACGACAGCCAGGAGCGGGTGAACTCCGGCAGCACCGTCGCCGTCTACGACTTCGGCGGTGACCGCTTCGACATTGCGATCGTGACAAAGCGTGATTCTGGGGCGTTTGCTGCGCTCTGCCGCCCCGCGGAGATCGAGCGGCTCGGCGGTGCGGACTTCGACGACGCGGTGTTCGCTCACGTCACCGCGAGCGTCGGTGATGATTTTCCCCAGCCGGAAGCAGGCGACCGGGAAGCGATGATCGCCCTCTCCCGAGTGCGTAGCGAGTGTGTCGAAGCCAAGGAGGCGCTCTCGTCGGACGCCGAAGTATCGATTCCGGTAGTCCTGCCCGGGATGCAGACACAGGTGAGGCTTGTGCGCGGGGAGTTCGAGAGCATGATCGACGCCTCGCTGCGCGAGACCATCCACGTGCTCAAGAACGTCGTCCAGGCCAGGGGCCTGGATGTCGACGATCTCGCCGCAATCCTGCTCACTGGTGGCTCCTCGCGCATCCCCTTGGTCGCGGAGCTCCTCTCAGACGAACTGAACCGGCCGATTGTCATCGACGCCGACCCCAAAGCTACGATCGCGCTCGGCGCCGCGCTCGCCGCGGCCACGGCGCTGCTCGCGGAGAGGAACACCGACGTCGTCCCAGCCACGAGCGCTGTCCCTGGCACCGGAACCGACGCCGCATCGGAGCCTGTCGAGGGCGAACCAACGACACCGACGCAGCCGCACCGTTCACCAGTTCGCGCAAGGCTTGCCGCGGTGACGGTGGCTGCCTTCACCGCGGCGTTGCTCGGGACGGTAGCGGTTTTGCAAACGTCCGACCTCACAGCGCTCATCGCTCAGTCCACTGCCGGGGGCAGCGGCGTTGAACGAAGCGACCTGCCGACACGCCAGTTTCTGAAGGACCACACCGCCCCGGGCACCAGGGTCGGCCCAGATCTGCGCGAGCCGAGCAACGCGGATCCGGCCCCGCTGGTCGCCCCGCCATCCGCACGGTCGACCGCCAACCGGGCACCGGACAACTACAGGCCCCACTCCGGAGCTGACTCCACCAGTCCGATTCGGACATCGCCCGAACTGACATCTTCGAGACAACCCGGCCAGGACCCCGTCCCGACCTCCGACCCGACACCCAGTCCGACGTCAAGCCCTGCACCCGACCCTGCCTCTTCGCCGACACCGACTCCCATTCCGTCACCGTCACCGACGCCCTCGACCAACCCCACCACATCACCCAGCCCCACCCCGTCACCGTCACCGACCGCGGATCCCACACCGTCACCGTCGCCGACCGGGGATCCCACGCCGGTTCCGACCGCCCCGAGCGCTGACCCGACTCCAACCCCTTCCGCCGCGCAGCAACTGGCTGCGTCGTTGGATTAGAGGAGTGATTGCGGTGGATGCGGAAACGGCGGTGCGGGCACCGTATTCGGTGCGCGGCACCGTGGCCGCGTCGTTCCTTGCCGAGGTCGCGGCGACCCCGCATGCCCGATTGCTCGCCGGCATTTCGGGGTCGGCCGGATCGGGGAAGAGCGCCCTTCTCGATGAGGTGGAAGCGCAGTACCGCGCCGCCGATGTTCCGGTTCATCGGGACTACGTCGAGAACCGGGCGGGCAGCATCGCAGGGCAGCGTGCGGTCTTGGTCGACGACGCCCACGAGCTCAGCGACTCTGCTCTCAGCCGACTCCACGCATTGGTTGGCGAACAAGGCGTTACCCTGGTCGTCGCATACGGGCTCTGGCCCCAACCGCCGGCGCTGACGCGGCTCGTCGGGGCGCTCGAACAGTACCATCCACCGGTCGTCCTTTGTCCATTGCCCCGTGAGGACATCGCGGCGTGCGCCGCTGCCGCACTAGGGCGCACGCCACCGCCCGCACTTGTCGACCAGGTCGCAGAGTTGACCGGCGGGATGCCGTGGCTGGTCCACCTCCTCTTAGCGGCGCTGCGCCACGACCACCGACGCGCTCCTTTCTCCGAGCTGCTGTCGCACGAGGTGATGGACCAACTCGGGGTTCACCTCGGCACCGTAGACCGTGATCTCCACGAACTGCTGCTCGCGCTGACCGTTGGTTTCGATTTATCCGGGCAACTGCCGTCAACCCTGGAGTTGCGGCCCGACCGGCTCGACGCCCTTGTGGCCCAAGCACGGGCTGCCGGACTCCTGCTTTCCGGCGGCCGGCTCGTCCCGTTGGTGAGACAAGCCGTGCTCGAGACGACACCGGCATACCGGCTGCGCGCCCTTCAACGAACGCTCGTTGATTCCGTCATCGCGCAAGGAGGTCCGCTCGACGAGTTCGCGGAAAGGCTGGCACTGGACGGGCTCAAGGATGCGCGGGTGGCCCGCACCCTCGAATTCGCCGGCGACAGTGTGCTCGTGAGCGAACCGGCCCGCGCAGCCACCTTCTATCAGGAAGCGGCCACTGCCGGCTCCGACGGACTCGTGACGGCGGCGCGGCGGGCGCAGGCCGCTTCAGCAGTGGGGGACCTCGATGGGGCCGCCAGGATCGTCGACGACCTGGTCTCTCACGAGAACGCGCCCGATTTGGCTCGCGCGGTGGATGTCGCCGCGGCCGTATGGGCGCAACGGGGGATGCTTGCGGAAAGTGCCGATATCTACCGTTGGCTGGGACCCGCCCGGATCGGTTCCTCTGCCGCGCTCGCCGCCGTGACCATGCTCGGTTCAGGCGATCGCGAGGGCGCCGACACCATGTTGCGGCTTCCGCCCCAGGCAGCGCCGCCGACTCTCAGGGCGATTGCGGCGACGGCGATGGCGCGAGGACTCCGTGACTCCGTGCGCAGCGCGACCGACCAGGCCCTGCGGGAGCTGATCCGAGCCTCCGACACGATGACGGCATCCGGCAGCACCGCCCCGGTGCCGGAGCCACCGGCCGCGCTGGCTGCCATCGTGGCTCTGCACAGTGGTGATCTGGGTGTTGCCGATTCCGTGATCGACGCGGCTCTCGCCGGCGGCCAGTGTGGTCCCGCCACTAGGCCGCACCTTCTGCTCCTTCGCGCCTGGATAGCCATGCAGAAAGATCGCTCCGACCTCGCGCGGGCCGCCATCACCGAGGCCATGACGGCCGACCGGCCGCTCAGTCCTCGCAACGAGGTGCTCCGCAGGGCGCTGGAGGTCGGGTTGGCCAGGCGAGCGGATGACGTCCACGGTCTCGCGCTCGCGTGGCAGAACGCCAGGGTAGGCGTGCTGCACGTCCCGGTCGACCTGTTCAGCCTGCTGCCGCTGGGCGAATTTGTCGTGGCTGGCACGCGGATGCGCGACTCCGGGCAGTTGGAGAGCCAGTTAGCAGACGCCTGGAGGCTCCTCGCCAGACTCGGGGATCCGCCGCTGTGGTCGATTCCTCTGCACTGGTCCGCGGTGCAAGCCGCTATCCTTGCCGAGAAACCCGGCGAGTTGGCTCCTCATGCGGCGGCGCTCGTACGCGCATCCGGCCAGAGCCACCTCGCGTCGGTGCTCGCGACCGCGGGACGAACCTGGCTCACGGTGCTCGCTGGCGATTTTCAGATCCCTGCCGTGGAGGCCGCGGCACGCGGACTTGCCTCAGTCGGAATGACCTGGGACGGGTCCCGGCTCGCCGGCCATGCTGCACCGCGCGCGGAGGAGCGGAAGGACATGGCGCGCCTGCTCGCGTGCGCTCGTGAACTGCGCCCCGGCTCCGCGGTGCCGATGAGCCTGGACGGGAACCCCGGAACTTCGACACCCGTAACGGCGGGAGCTGGTGAACCGGCGCTCAGTGAGAGGGAGCGCGAGGTTGCCCGGCTGGTCCTGGAGGGCAAGACCTACGAGGAAATCGGGGAAGCCATCTTCATTTCGCCGCGCACAGTCGAGCATCACGTGGCGCGCATCCGTCGTCGCCTGGGCGTCTCGAACCGGTCGGAACTGCTCGCCCGGTTACGTCTTACGTTCGGGGCCGACGACGGTTCGTCGAAGTGACGCCGCCGACGTGACGATTCCCTCGCCCACCACGCAAACCCCCTAACGCCGGCGAGCCCAGATCCTCATCCGTCGCGACCCCGATAGGGGATTAATCCCCGATGTGCGCGGAAGACGCGGCGCCGTAGGTTCGTCACACCAGCTTCCGCTGGGCACATGCAACTAAGGCAAGTTATTCAAGAATGAGGACCCGACCATGACAACGCTGACCACCATGCTGCTCGACTTCCTGTTGAACCTGCTCAGAGACCCGGAGGCCGCTGCCGAGTTCCGCCATGACCCGGAGCAAGCCCTCGCCAATGCCGGGCTGTCCGACGTCGGCGGCGACGATGTTGATGCGATCATGCCGGTCGTCCTCGATTGCACCACGGTTTCCGCCAGTTCCTTCGACCGCGAGTACGACACCGGAGCACATGAGGCGGGCAGCCCGGAGGCGGGCAGCCAGGTTGGCAGCGCTCATGCCTTCATCCCGGACGAGAATCACCACGACGATGACCACGGCCACGCCGTTCAGCAGATGACCCACGTGATCAACAACTACTCATACACGAACAACTCGTACACCGACACCATCACCGATCAGTCCGTCAACCAGAACATCTGGGCCGATGGCGACGTCACGCAGATCTTCGACAACGAAGCGATCATCGCTTCCGGACTCGGGTCGGTCGCGGCAGGAGACGACGCGGACGTGGACAACTCCACCGACAACTCCACCGACAACTCGACGAACATCTGGGCTGACGGAGACGTTGCGATCGGTAACACCGCCCTCGACGTGGACGACTCGTTCAACGACAGCTCGGACAACTCCGACAACTCCGACAACTCCGACAACTCCGACAACTCGATCAACGATTCGTACAACGACAACTCGGACAACTCCG
The DNA here is from genome assembly GCF_039652555.1 of Parafrigoribacterium mesophilum. Lineage (NCBI taxonomy): Bacteria > Bacillati > Actinomycetota > Actinomycetes > Micrococcales > Microbacteriaceae > Parafrigoribacterium > Parafrigoribacterium mesophilum. The sequence goes on along the minus strand of NZ_JBDJAF010000001.1, from coordinate 1,757,832 downwards.
ACAGCTCGATCAACGATTCGTACAACGACAACTCGGACAACTCGGACAACAGCGATAACTCCGATAACTCGGTGGATAACAGCGATAACTCGGTGGATAACTCGGACAGCTCGGTGGACAACTCCGACAACTCGGTCGATTCGGATGTTGACGTGGACGACTCGTTCAACCAGACGGACACCGATGTGGCGGTCGACGACTCGTTCAACCAGACCGAGACCACTACCGATGTTGACGTGGACGACTCGTTCAACCAGACGGACACCGACGTGGACATCGATGCCGAATTCGAGGACTCCTTCAACGAGGACAACTCCGTCGACAACTCGACTGACGTCGATGTCGAAGACAACGTGGTAGTGCTCGACGAGGCGGACCCAGCGTCCTGAGGTCGAAAACCCGAACGACCTCAGTACACCAGACACAGCCCGGTGGGAAACCCCTCCCACCGGGCTGTGCGGTGTGTTGTGATGAAGTAGTCCAACCCGAAGGATGCATTGTGGTCGAGCTTGTCAAGCTGGTCGAGCAGGGCATCGACTTGGTGGCGGCGGCGGAACGGCCGGATCTGCGCCAGCGTTTGGAACAAACACGCCAGCGGCTTCTGGATCCGAACACCCGCGTGATCGTGGTCGGCGAGTTCAAGCAGGGCAAGAGTCAACTGATCAACGCGCTGGTCAACGCACCCGTGTGTCCGGTCGACACCGACATTGCGACATCCGTGCCCACGGTGGTGCGCCACGGAACGGTTCCCTCGGCGAGGATCTTCGTCGCCGCAGGAGGAGAAGCCGCTTCCTCGGGCGAGCAACCGGTCGAAAGCCGGCCGGTCAAGCTGGAAGAACTCGCTGGCTACGTCTCCGAGCGGGGCAACCCCGGCAACCGTAACAATTTGGTGGCCGCCGAAGTGCGTCTCCCGCGAGAAATTCTTGCCGGGGGACTGTCCTTTGTCGATTCCCCCGGCCTTGGCGGACTGGATTCGGTGCATTCGCTCACCACCATTACCGCGCTTCCCACGGCGGACGCGATGCTGCTGGTTTCCGACGCGTCCCAGGAATACACGGAACCGGAGATCAAGTTTCTGCGACAGGCACTGCGCATCACGCCCAACGTCGCCTGCGTTCTCTCGAAGACCGACCTCTATCCGCACTGGCTCAAAGTGGCCGGACTCGACAGGTCACACCTCCACGACGTCGACCCTCGAATGCGGCTGTTTCCGGTCTCTGCTGATCTGCGCTTGCACGCCGCCCGGCTTCAGGACACCGAGCTTAACGACGAGTCAGGTTTCCCCCCGCTTGTCGCCTACTTGCGCGCAGAGGTACTAGGTCAGTCCGAACGTCTTCAGCAACGCTCGGTGGCGCTCGACCTGCTGTCGATCACCGAGCATTTGCGCCTGTCGCTGCAGTCGGAGCTCAACGCACTGCTGAACCCAGACACCACACCGCAGATGATCGCCGAACTTGAGGCAGCGAAGGCGCGAGCCGACGAACTACGCCGCCGTTCGGCCAGGTGGCAGACCACGTTGAACGACGGAGTCGGCGACTTGATCTCGGACATGGAGTATGACCTACGGGACCGGATGCGCAGCATCCAGCGCGATGCCGAGCAAGCCATCGACGCTGCCGACCCCGGCAAAAATTGGCCGGAGACTGCCGCGTGGTTGGAGCGACGTGTCGCAGCCGCCGTATCGGACACCTTCGTGTGGACCAACGAAAGAGCCGGGTGGCTTTCCGAGCAGGTTGCCGAACACTTCTCGCAGGACAGGGTGCCACTGCCGGAGCTCCGGGTCGACAACACCACCGACGTGCTCGACCCGGTACGCTCGGTCGAGACGCTGGATCCCGGCCGCCTCAACCCGGTGCAGAAAATGTTCATCGGCATGCGCGGCTCCTACGGCGGCGTACTGATGTTCGGCCTGCTCACCGGCATCGTCGGAATGTCCCTGATCAACCCGATCTCGGTCGGTGCCGGGCTCCTGATCGGTGGCAAAGTCTACAAGGACGAGAAAGCCGCCCGACTCAAGCGTCGCCAGGGTGAGGCCAAGGCGATCGTGCGCAGCCATGTCGACGACGTCATCTTTCAGGTTGGCAAGCAACTCAAGGATCGGCTTCGGCTGGTCCAGCGCGGCACGAGGGACCACTTCACCGACATCGCCGAAGAGCACCACCGCTCGCTCGCCGAGTCGGTGCTAGCCGCGCAGAAGGCGGCCACCACCTACAGCGTCGAGCGCGACCAGCGCGCCAGGGACATCAAGCTCACCCTGCGGCAGGTGGACGAACTGCACCAGGCAGCAGGAGCGCTCGTGCCGCCAGCGCAGCAGCCACAGCCATGAGCACCACGACGAGTGCGGCAGTGGCGGAGCTGATCCGCGACGCCAGCGCGGTCTACCAGGATGACCCCGTGGCTCGCGAGGCACTGGACGACCACGCGCGCCGACTCGATGAGCCGTTGCGCATCGCTGTCGCGGGAATGGTGAAAGCCGGAAAATCCACGTTGATCAACGCCATTATCGGTGAGGAGATCGCCCCGACCGATACGGGCGAGTGCACTCGCATGGTGACGTGGTATCGGCACGGCGACACTCCGCGCGTCACCATGCTCCCCCTTGACGGTGAACCACGTTCCCTGCGTGTCAAGAGAGTGGACGGCCGGCTCGTCTTCGACATCGGCGGCACGCGAGCCGAAGAGGTCGAGCGGCTAGTCGTGGACTGGCCGGTGAAGAGCCTGCTCGGGATCACCATCATCGACACTCCTGGTATCGCCTCGCTGTCCGGCGTGGTCTCCGCCCGATCCACCGACTTTCTGATCCCGCAGGAGGGAGCCTCACAGGCTGACGCGATCATCTACGTGATGCGGCACCTGCACGAAGCCGACCTGAGATTCCTCCAATCCTTTCGAGACGCGGCGGGAGCCTCCGATGCCGTCAACGCCCTCGCGGTGCTGTCTCGCGCCGACGAGATCGGCGCCGGCAGGATTGACTCGCTCGTCGCGGCCCGGGACATCGCGCGACGTTATCGCAACGAGGACACCTTACGATCCCTAGCCATGGGCGTCATCCCGGTTGCCGGACTTCTCGCCCAGTCCGCACGCACGATGCGCCAGGCGGAATTCGCTAGCCTCGTCCAGATCGCAGGGCTCGATCGAGCAGAGCGTGACAAGCTGCTGCTCTCGGCTGACAGGTTCATTCGCTCCGGCGGAACCGCCCCAGGCAGCGCCGACGCACGGTCCGCGCTGCTGGATCGCTTCGGGCTTTTCGGCATCCGTTTGGCCACCGTCCTCATCCTCAGCGGGATAGCCGACCCGACCACGCTGGCCCGTGAGCTGTCCCGTCGCAGCGGCCTGGATGAATTGGTTCGGCTGATCGGGAATCAGTTCCGGGTGCGGGCCTCGCAGTTGAAGGCGCGAGCGGCCCTGGTCGGGATCGAAACGCTGCTGAGGCAGCGGCCGCACGTTGGCACAGAGACCCTGGCCGCGTCGCTGGAACGCATCCTGGCGGGAGCGCACGAGTTCCGGGAGTTGCGGCTGCTCGCCATGGCGCGCACCACCGGACTCCCGCTGAGCCCTGAATTGACGGAGGAAGCGATGCGCCTCATCGGCGCCGACGGCCTCGGTGTTTCGGAACGGCTGGGGCTCCCCGATGGCGCCCCGCCCGAACAAGTTCGGTCCACAGCGCTGGACCAGGTGCGCATCTGGCGTACGCGGTCCGAGAGTCCGCTCACCAATCGCGCCGCCGCCGAGGTGTGCGAGGCCGTCGTCCGAAGCTGCGAGGCGATCCTGGCTCAACTGCAAGACGATTCAGGCGGGTTTGCGACGGCCCGACTGGTGCTCGGCCCTGAACCAGGCAGTGGCGGCGGGGAAGAAGGCTAGTACGAGCGCCGCGCCGGCGAGCACGAGTTGTGACAACAAAAGGATGCGGAAGAACCCGATCCGGTCGTCGGGGACTACCACAAGCGCATCCACGACGACCCAGACGGCGGCGTGCACGACCAGAACCCCCAACATCGCCCACCGCGCCCAGCCGTGCCTGCGCAACATCACGACCATCAGTATCGCCTCGATGACGATGACCGCCGCGAGTGCTCCTATGCTGGCCCAGATCAGGAGCGTTGCCAGCGCCCGGAGCGTCTGCGCGTCGTGGTCGGTATCCAAACCGGTGAGCAATTCACTCAGCCGAGCCAGCTGGTCGTTGCGGAACAGAAACACGAAGTATGCCGCCAACAGTCCGACGACGAAACTTGTCAGCCAGACCAGCCGCGACACCTTCAACGAGCCGGTCGGAACGGCGCGCTTCCGAATCGGCGGTGGAGTCATGTCCGACATCGCTGGCCGGGGCGGCCGGGCCGGCGAAGCGTCAGTGCGCGATGCCGCTGGGGCAACCCTAGGCGCTGGGTGTCCTGACTCAGGGTGTCCCGCAGGCTCGCTCGCTCCGGGTTCTGGCGACATACCCCGTAATGTACGCCAGCCGCCACTCGTACGCTCGAGCAAGGTTCGTGCGTCTCCGCCGCCAGGCCGGTGTCGGTGCGAACCGATTCGGCACTCGCTCAGGCTGACCCAGCCGAGGAAGATGGAAGAAGCGGGACATTCACCCGCGACCGAGAGGAAGAACAGATGGAAGGCGTCACGCTGGCGACGGCATTGGAACGTGAGCACCGCGAGATCGACGGCGGCATTGAGGCGTACACGGCGGGTTTGGCGGAGGGAAAGAACGACACGGCACCCTTGCTGCGGGCGATGGACGGTCTGCGCCGCCACATCTATCTCGAGGAGGAGTTCTTGTTCCCGCCGCTTCGCGCAGGCGGACTGATGGTCCAGCTGTTCGTCATGGTGCGTGAGCACGGCGACCTATGGAAGACCATGGAGGCCCTCGATGCTTCGCTGGCGGCGGATGAGGCATCCGACGCCCTTCTCGAGTTGTGCGCCACGCTGCTTGCTCAGCTCGACAAGCACAACACCAAGGAAGAGCCGATCATCTACCCGCAGGCTGACGCGGTGCTCTCCGAGGAGGCCAGCGCCCAGCTCAAGGCGTTCCTCGACTCCGGGCGGATGCCGGAAGGGTGGGTGTGCCAGAAGGCGCGCTGATCGTCGGCGTTTTCTGCACCTGAGTCGCGAGTCACCACAAGGCGAGCGCCCGTAGCGAAGATGGGACCGGCGTCCTATGGTGGGCGCCACATCGAGCAGCGGAGGTCACCTGCGATGAAGGCGCTCACCTGGCAGGGCAAGCGATCGGTGTCGGTCGAGGACGTCCCCGATCCGACGCTCATCGAGCCGACGGATGCGATCGTGCGCGTGACCTCCACCGCGATCTGCGGATCCGACCTGCACCTCTACGAGTTGTTCGGGCCGTTCCTCGGCAAGGGCGACATCCTGGGGCACGAGGCTATGGGCATCGTCGAGCAAATCGGAAGCGGCATCAACACGCTGAAACCCGGCGATCGGGTTGTGGTGCCGTTCAACATCGCCTGCGGCTCCTGTTTCATGTGTCGCAGGGGGCTGCAGTCGCAGTGCGAGACGACGCAGGTGCGCGACCACCACACCGGCGCCGCCCTCTTCGGCTACACCAAGCTCTACGGGCAGGTACCCGGCGGCCAGGCGGAGAAGCTCCGCGTGCCGCTGGCGGATTACAACACCGTTCCGGTCGGCTCCGACCTGCCCGATGAGCGCTACCTCTTTCTCAGCGACATCCTGCCGACGGCGTGGCAGGCGGTGCAGTACGCGGATGTTCCGCAGGGCGGCAGCCTCGTCGTTTTCGGCCTTGGCCCGGTGGGCCAGTTCGCGGCCAGGATCGGTGTGCACCTCGGCTTCGACGTGCACGCAGTCGAGCCGGTGCCCGAACGGCGCGCCATGGCGCAGCGCCACGGAGTCACTACGCACGATCTGGGCGACTCCACACTCGATGACCTCCTCGATCACACCAGCGGCCGCGGCCCGGATGCCGTGGTGGACGCCGTAGGCACCGAGGCGCACGGCGCAACCATCACCTCGGTTGGACAGACGGCGGCAGGACTGCTGCCGGATGCGGTGGCCCGACCGGTGATGATGAAACTCGGCGTGGACCGCCTGACCGCGTTGCACGACGCGCTTCACGTGGTGCGCCGCGGGGGAACCGTCTCCCTCGCCGGCGTCTACATCGGCGAGGTCGACCCTATGCCGATGCGGTCCATGTTTGACAAGCAGGTCACCCTGCGCATGGGCCAGTGCAACGTCAAGCGCTGGGTCGACACCCTTCTGCCTCTGGTTGAAGACCCGGCCGACCCGCTCGGCGTGATGGACCTGGTGACCCACCGGGTGCCGCTGACCGACGCCGTGCAGATGTACGAACTGTTCCAAAAGAAGGAAGACGGCTGCATCAAGGTCGTGCTCACCCCATAACCGACGGAGGTTCACCATGAGTCAGAACGCATCCATCACCCCGCACCAGCGATCGAAGCGCCCGCGCGCCGGCCTCGCCGGCCCCTACGGACATCCGCTGCACCCGATCATGGTCACCATCCCGATCGGCGCCTGGATCGCCAGCTTTATCTTCGACCTGGCCAACCTGTTCGGTAGCGAGCACGAGTCCTTCAGCCGTGGAGCGATCTGGCTCATCGCCATTGGCGTGATCGGAGCACTGTTGGCGGCGATCTTGGGATTCCTCGACTTCCTCACGCTCACCTCCGGCACTGTCGCTCATCGCACCGCTCTGATCCACCTGAGCATCAACCTCGTCGTCGTCGTACTGTTCGTGATCGGGTTCATCATCCGGGTGAACAGCGACTACGACCGGCTCAGCATCCCCGGCTTCATCATCACTATCGTTGCGCTGATCATGCTCACCGTGTCCGGATGGCTCGGCGGCAAGCTGGCCTACCATTTCGGGGTGCGGGTCGCCGACGAGCAGACCCAGGCCGAAGGCTTCCGTGCCACGCCGTGACGTCGTAGTGATCACCGGTGCCTCCAGCGGCATCGGGCGCGCCAGCGCCCTCGCGTTCGCCCGGCGACACGCCCGGCTCGTGCTCGCGGCGCGCAGCGAGAGCAGCCTGCGGGATGTCGCGATCGAATGCCGCGCGCGGTGCCGACGCGATCGTCGTGCCAACGGACGTCAGCGACGACTCGCAGGTACGCGAACTCGCGTCCGCAGCGATGGCCGCGTTCGGCCGCATCGACGTGTGGGTCGGCGCGGCCTCCGCGTTCGCCTACGGCACCTTCGAGGCGACCCCGCCCGAGGTGTTCCGGCAAGTGGTGCAGACCGGATTGTTCGGCCAGGTGAACGGGGCGCGGGCGGTGCTGCCACGGTTCCGGGCACAGCGCGGTGGCACGCTGATCCTGGTCGGTTCCCTGTACTCGAAGGTCACCTCGCCCTATGTGTCGGCCTACGTGACCGCGAAGTTCGCGCTGCTGGGATTCGCGGAGGTGTTGCGGCAGGAACTGCGCGGCACCCGCATCCGGGTCTGCATGGTGCTCACCGCGACGATCGACACGCCGATTTATCAGCACGCCGCAAACTACACCGGCGAACGCGTGCACCCCCTTCCGCCGATCGCCGATCCACGCCGAGTCGCCCGCGCGATTGTGCGACTGGCCCGGCACCCGAAGCCGGTCACCATCGTCGGCCGGGTGCAGAGCCTGCTCATTCCACTGCACGCGGCCGCCCCTCGGTTCTACGACCGGGCGATCAGGCCGGTCATGAACACGGCGGCTCTGCGCGGCGGCACGGTGCCGGCGACCGATGGAGCCGTCTTCGTGCCGCAACCGCAGACCAACCGGGTGCTGGGCGGATGGCGCTCGCCGTTGTGGCGCACGATCGTGGCGGGCTCGGCCGTCGCAGCGGTGGTCGGCTTCACCCGGCGCCGTTAAGAACCCAGCCGCATCCGTGCTCCGCCTACGGCGAGGAGGTGACGCCGCACCACCTCCGGCAGGTTTCCTAGGCTTTTGCCGGGCACCTCCGCTTAGGCTGGAGGCCTCATGCGGCTCCTTCTTATTCGCCACGGACAAACCCCGGCCAATGTGCTGGGTCAGCTAGACACCGCACGGCCGGGCCCCGGCCTCACCCCGCTCGGCGTTCAGCAGGCCGCGCAGATCCCGGATGCCTTGAGCGCCGAACCCCTCGATGCGCTATTCGCCTCAACCCTGCTGCGGACGCAGCTCACCGCCGCGCCGCTAGCCGCCGTGCGCGGCCTCGACGTGGAAGTACGTTCCGGACTGCACGAGATCGAGGCCGGCGACCTAGAGTCGCGCGCCGACCGCGATTCCGTGCGCATCTACCTCGAGACGGTCTTCGCGTGGGGATCCGGCGACCTCGATGTCGTGATGCCCGGTGGCGGAGACGGCCATGAGTTCTTCGGACGCTACAACGAAGACCTGAAATCGATCGCGAGCTCCGGCACCGGAACTGCGGCGGTGGTGAGCCACGGAGCCGCCATCCGGGTGTGGGTCGCGGCGAACGCCACGAACGTCCCGCCGATGTTCGCCGCGGAAAACCCGCTCGACAACACCGGGATCGTGATCGTCGAGGGCTCGTTCGAACAGGGCTGGACGCTGACGGCCTGGGCTGACCAGCCGGTCGGCGGTGCCGAACTCGCCGACGTTGGCGCCGAAGATCCCACCGGCGAGACCTTGGACGACGCGCTCGACGACTGATCGCCGGGTGGCCTCGGATACCATGAAGCACACCAACAACAGGAGCACTTGAATGACGATCATCGCCGCCGCCGACGGATCCGCGCTCGGTAACCCGGGTCCGGCCGGATGGGCGTGGTACGTCGACGACGAGTGCTGGGCCGCCGGCGGCTGGAAGCGGGCCACGAACAACCAGGGTGAGTTGACGGCGGTGCTCGAGCTGTTCCGCGCCACCGCGCACCTGGACGATGACCTGGTGATCATGTGCGACAGCCAGTACGTCATCAACTCGGTGACGAAGTGGATGCGCGGCTGGAAGGCGAAAGGCTGGCGTAAATCCGACGGCAAACCGGTCATGAATCTGGAACTGCTGCAACAGTTGGATGCTGCGCTGGTCGGCCGGCGCTACCGCTTCGAGTGGGTGAAGGGGCACGTCGGTCATGTGCTGAACGAGGCCGCCGACATCCGGGCCCGTGGCGCCGCAGAGGCGTATCAGCGCGGCGTCGCCGTGCCGTGTGGACCGGGCTGGGTGCGCGGGGGAGTACGCGGACCGGTTTCGAGGGAGGCCACCACCGTGTTCGCGCCCGCTTTTCGGATTCCCGCCGCCGAAGCGGTGACCGCTGCCGCGGAACCACTCAGCCTGTTCGACCTCTGAGGCGTGTACCCGGGCGTCGTTTTAAGGGGGCGGCGGAGTGGTATCGGGTGCGACGGCCCCGTAAGCGTGAGCCCCCAAACGTGGTGACAAACAGGTTGGAACGCGAGCAAAACTGCCAGACTGGGAACACCTGAGGGGGTCCAGATGCCGGCTGGTGCATCCGCAGCGCGGCAAGCGCAGCGCATGAGCGCGCTCGCGAAGAGCTACCTTGTGGAAGCCGAGCGGGCGAGCGCGGCATCCGGTCGCTTCGCCGCCGCGGCGATCGCCGAACGGCGACTGGCCACACGACTGTCCCCGCTGACCGCCCACGGGTACTACCTGCTGCCCGACCGGCAGTGGCCAGGTTCGAAGAATGCGCAGCTCGACCTGATCATCGTCGGGCCGTCGGGAGTGTGGATCGTCGACTCGAAGCACTGGAACAACTTCAGCGTCGCGGCCGGTCACATCTACCGCGATCAGGCCGACGTCACGGATGATGTGCTGCGGCTGGCGGATGTCGCCAACGCCGCCGAAGAGTCCTTCGTCGGCATCGGCCTCGCCCCCGGCGAGGTGCGCACGCTGCTCGTGATGGCCGGCCACAAGGGCCGGCTGGGGGAGGTCGGCCCGGTCGAGGTGGTGGGTGAAGAGGATGTGCACCTGCACTTGGCCAGACGCGGCAAGCGCCTCACCACCGGCCAGGTCGAGCGGGTGCTCGCCGTGGCGATGCGGTACTTCCCTGCCTACGTGGGAGCGCAGACTGAGACTCCGGTGCCCATCGTGACTGAGCCGGTGCTGGCCGAGCTGCCAGACACGTTGCCAGATGCGCTGCTCGACGACGGGGCACTGCTCAGCGAGGCCGAGGTGCGTGAGATGCTCACAGCGGCGGATCTGGCCGCTCCTGTGGAGGATTGGATGACCTTCCTACATCCGACTCAGGCCGCCCTGGTTCGCCGCAGCTTCAACGGACCGGCTCGCATCCGGGGCGACGCCGGAACCGGCAAGACAGTCGTTGGCCTGCACCGGGCTGCCTATCTGGCGCGCGTGCATCCGCACGGCAGGGTGCTGTTCACCACGTTCGTGAAGACGCTGCCGGCGGTCATGTCGAATCTGCTGCTGCGTTTGGCGCCGGATGTTGCCGGTCGGGTTGAGTTCGTTCATGTGCACGGCTTCGCGGCGCGGGTGCTTCGCGAGCGCGGCGTGGTCGTGAACGTCGACGGTCGGCGCGCCAGCCGCATGCTCGACGCGGCCTGGATGGGCCTCGATGTCGCACAGCGCGCCCGACTCACGGAACGGGCGCCCGCCGCGCCAGGGGACCGGCCGATCGAGTACTGGCGCGAGGAGGTCGAGTCCGTCATCAAGGGGCGCGGGCTGACGACGTTCGAGGAGTATGCCGACTGTGCCCGCCCCGGTCGGCTGATTCGGCTCAATATCGATGACCGCCGCGCGGTGTGGGCACTGTTCCTGGCGTACGATCGGTCGTTACGCGCTGCCGGGATCGGCGACTTCCAGGACCAGGTGCTCGTGGCCGAAGCTGCCCTGCGCCGGAAGCCCGAGGACGGCTATGCCGCTGTCATCGTCGATGAGGCGCAAGACCTCTCGCTGGCGATGATCAGGATGCTGCATGGTCTCGTCGGTGACGGCCCTGATGCTTTTACGCTGATCGGCGACGGGCAACAGAGCATCTACCCCGGCGGCTATGTGTTGTCGGAGGCCGGCATCTCATTGGCCGGCCGCGGCGTAGTGCTGGACCGTAACTATCGCAATACCGCGGAGATCCAGGACTTCGCGGCTCGTGTTATCGCGGGCAGCAGCTACACCGACATCGATGACCAGGCCCTTGAGCGTCCGGTGGTCGAGCACCCGGCGGTCGAGACCCCCGTCCGGCACGGCGCCCCGCCGGAATCGGCGCACTTCACCACCCGGGCCGACCACGATCGTGCGCTGGTTGGCCGCATCCGTCGGGCGGTCGGACCCGAAGCCCTGAACCTCGGCGACATCGCCGTGCTCTGCGGCACGAACGGGGAGGCGGCCGCGATCGAGAAGCTGCTGGCTCAGGAGCACATCCGCTCACTCAACCTGCTGAACTACGTCGGCCTTCCGGTTCCGGCCGTGAAGGTGGGCACGGTCAAGCGCGCGAAAGGCCTCGAGTTCAAGCTTGTGATAGTGCCCGCGGCCACCGCGCCAGCGCATTCCGGCGACGAGCGCGCAGCCAGGGATATCCGGGAACACTACGTCGCGGCCACGCGGGCCCGCGATGCGCTGTGGATCGGCGCTTGCTGACGACGGCGCGCCGCGAACGAACTCCGCGCTGACTAGCGAGAAGCTTCGTTTTCGATGTCTTCGGCCAGGCTGTCCAGAGACTCCGGGCGCAAATCCACACCCGCTTTCTCCAGGCGCTGTCTAAGCACCGTGGCAACGTCCTCATCCACCTGCCCGTGCCGGATGTCCTCCAACACCTCTTCGGCGATTTCCTCGATCTTCGACTCGGTCAGATCCTCCGACCCGTCGTCGGCTACATCCTTGGCGAAATCAATCATTGTGCCGCTCCTTCGGCCAATCCGGACCGGCGCCGCAACTGCGACTAACCAGCACCGGGCATCAACACCTCCACCACGCCATCAACGATCCGAGACGTGAGCGAGGGTGCCGGCGCCGTCGCCGGCCCGTGCTGCACTTCACCGGAACGCATCGAGAAGACACTGCCGTGCCAGGGGCATTTCACGCACGGATCGTCGGTGTCGCGGCCGACCAGTTCGCCCTCGCTGAGCGGACCGGACAGATGCGGGCAGACATTCGAGAGCACATTGACGGTGCCTCCCCGCCGCAGCGCCACCAGCGGCTGGTCGCCGACGTGCAAGCCGGTCAGTTCGTTTTCGGGCAATGCGGTCAGTGGTCCGATGCTCTGCCAGCCCGTCGGGAACCGCGGCGGCACCCCCTCGGCGTGATTGACGCCGGCAGCCTTACGGAAGCTCAGATGCCCTCCGAGGAACCCGGACGCCGAGACTACGGCGAGGCCAAGGAACCCAAGAAGCTTGCCGCTGAGCTGCCGGTCGCGACGGCGCTGCAGGTAGGAGGCGGTGTACAGCACGACGGCCACCACGTTCGCGCCCGCGTGCACGACGCCGATGCGGGACTGCTGCGGACGCAGCTGCGACAGGTCGGTGGCTCCGGCCACGGCAGCCGGAAGTGCGCTGAGTGCGCCGAGGCCGACAAGGAACTGGGAGGCCTCGGGGGCCCGGCCGGTAGCATCCAGCACGCCGGCAGACAGCCAGGCGCCGATCGGCACCTGCACCGCGGTGGGGTGCAGCGGATGTCCGAATGGCACGCCGTTCAGCACGTCCCGCGCCGCTGGGGAGGGGATCACCGAGGAGACCGCCGCCCGTACCGCCTCGGCAAGGGGATCGAGCCAGTGCGCGTCCTCAAGCCGGCTGACAGCCTTGATCAGTCCTAGTTCTTTCACGGTGTTTCCCTTCACGTCGCGGAATTGTCTGTGGGCTCCTGGCCAGGATCGGTGATCACGCCGGTGGGATGCGCCTCGCGCAGGAGGTGGTGAGTGCCGAGTTCTCGCGCCAGTGCCTGACCCGCGTCAATCGCCTCCTGCTTGCTGGAGAAGCTCTTCGAGCGTTCGGGCTCGCCGATCACCCGGTTGACCCATTGCCCGCGGTTGTCGAAGGTCTCCACATCGCCGTCGGCCATGACTCAAGTCCTCCCGACCAGGCCGTGCCGGAACACGGCTCCCGCTTTTCGTTACAGGGAACTCGGCTTGCGCCCCAACGGCAACCCCTGGCCCGCAGCGACCATCTTTTCTGGACCCGGCGATAAGACCCTTCGACGGCGGCTATGCCCAGGGCCGCTGCAATTGCAGCGTGAGCCGATGTGCCTCGCTCAGCAGTGCCTTGCCGAGGAACTCCTGGCGCTCGCCGCGGAACCGGGACTCGATGCCGGTAAGCGAGAGCGCATAGACCGGGTTCTTGTTGCGGTCGAAGACGGCCGCGCCCATTCCCCAGCTGCCCTCGAGGATCAGCCCCGGATTCACCGAAAAGCCACGCGCTCTGGCGCGATCCAAACGCGGGCGGATGGCTTCGATGGTGTGCGCTTCACCAAACGCCTCGGCCCGCCACTCGCCCTCCGCGAAGAGCTCGTCCTGCTCCTCCCGACTCAGGAACGCCATGATCGCGATGCCAGCCGATGCCACCCCGAGCGGATACCGCGTGCCCTCCAGCAGCGTGAACGTGCGAATCGGAAAGCTGCCCTCTTCCCGCATCAGGCACACGGTCTGGTTGCCTCGCCGCAGCGAGAAAAACGCGCTCTCCTCTGTCTTGTCCGCCAGCCGGTGCAGGCTCGGCCGCACGATGTCGCCGATCGGGAACTGCGCGGCCGCCACCGACGCCATCACGTGGAACTCCGGGCCGAGGCTCCATGTTTTCGTCGTCGGCTGATGGTCCAGCAGCCCTTCCGCCGTGAGGGCGGTGAGCAGCCGATGTGCGGTCGGCCGGGTGAGTCCGGTGTCTCGCACCACCTCCGACAGCGATGTGCCCTCGGCCCGTCGCCCGACGAATCGCAAAAGCGCGGCAATCCGACTGACGACCTGCGCACCCTGCACCTGAGTAGATGACACGGAGAATCCCTCTAGTTGATCATATTGTGGACGTTCGCTCGCGCGCTGCTCACACTATATTCCCAACATGCCACCCAGAGCGTCTCAGATTGACAGTGGCGGCGGACGTCTCCTAGTGTCAGGCGTGGGCGCACACGTCCACGACGTGGATACTATGAGCGATGGTCCCTTTCGTGGGCCGGCGAACCTCAAGGAGGAGATTCAGACGGGACACGAGGTGACGGCAGACCTGCCAGCGACACTTCTGTCGACGCATGGGCTGACCAAAGAGTTCCGAGGCTTCGCCGCAGTCCAGGGTGTCGACCTCACAATCCGCACCGGCACGGTGCACGCGCTTGTCGGGCCGAATGGCGCCGGCAAGACGACCCTGTTCAACCTGTTGAGCGGATTCCTCAAGCCGTCCGCCGGCACGATCGTGTTCGACGGCACGGATATCACCGGACAGCAGCCGGAACAAATCGTGCACCTGGGTATCGCCCGCTCATTTCAGATCACCAGCTTGTTCGATCAGCTCACCGCATTGGAACATCTTGAACTTGCGCTGGGCAGCCCGACCGGCCTGGGTTACCGCTTTTGGCGTTCCGAGCGATCGCTGAGTCGCTTCCGCCGCCGCGCCATGGAACTGCTGGACCAGGTCGGCATGGCCGACTCGGCTGACCGGGAAGTCGGCGGATTCGCTTACGGCCAGAAGCGGGCCATCGAATTGGCCCTCGCCCTGGCGCTCGACCCGAAGCTTCTGCTCCTGGATGAGCCGACCGCCGGGATGGGACTGGAAGACGTCGACCGGACGATCGAACTGGTGCTGCGCATCGCCGCGGGCCGCACCGTGGTGTTCGTCGACCACAACATGCACGTCGTTGGCAGCCTGGCCGACCGGGTCAGCGTGCTGCAGCAGGGCGAGATCCTCGTTGAAGGGACGTACGACGAAGTGCGCAAAGACGAGAAGGTCATCTCGGCCTACCTGGGGCAGTCCATTGCTTGAGATCGATAACCTCTCCGCCTGGTACGGCGAGGCTCGGGTGCTCACCGAGGTGTCGCTGTCCGTCGAGCCCGGCACCGTGGTCACCCTGGTCGGACGCAATGGAGCAGGAAAGACCACCCTGCTGCGCAGCGTGATGGGGTTGCACCGGCAAATCGAGGGTGCCGTCACCGTGGACGGCCAGCGCATCGACAAACTCTCGCCGAACGCCCGGGCCCGCGCCGGTATCGGCTGGGTTCCGGATGACCGCGGCATTTACGCCAGCCTCACCGTCGCCGAAAATCTCACCCTTCCCCCCGTCGTCAGCGAGAGCGCGTGGTCGCTGGACCGGGTCTACGAGTCGTTCCCGGTGCTGGCGCAGCGCCGGTCCTCGATGGGCACCCAGCTGTCCGGCGGCGAGCAGCAGATGCTCGCGATCGCCCGTGTGCTGCGGATGGGATCGCGGCTGCTGCTGCTGGATGAGCCCAGCGAGGGCCTGGCTCCCGTCATCGTGCAGCACATCGGCGCCATCATCCGCGACATCAAGGCCGACGGGGTCGCCGTGCTGCTGGTCGAACAGAACGTGAAATTCGCCGCCACCGTCGCCGACCGACACTACCTGCTTGCGCAGGGCCGAATCGTCGAGCAATTGACCAACGCCGACTTCCAGGCCAGGGAGAGCGAACTGCTCGAACACCTGGGCATCTGATCCATCACAATCTGACAACAAATAGAGGAGAAATAAATGGTGACAAAGTCACGCGGCGCCGCCCTAGCGGTCTGCATGGTTGGGGCAATGGTGCTCGCCGGATGCGCGGGCGGCGCCGGCGGCCCGCAGGAAGAGGGCGGTGACATCAGCAACGACAAGGTCGTCATCGGCGTGCTGAACGACCAGTCCGGTGTGTACAAGGACCTGTCCGGCCCGAACAGCGTAGTCGCGGTGAACATGGCCGTTGCGGACTACAAGGCCAAGTACGGCGACAAGGCGGTCGCCAAGACGATCGAGGTCGTCACCGCTGACCACCAGAACAAGCCGGACATCGCCAACACCAAGGCCCAAGAGATGTACGAGCGGCAGAATGCCGACATCATCCTCGACGTGCCGACCTCATCGGCCGCGCTCGCCGTGGCCACCGTGGCCAAGCAGCAGAAAAAGCTGTTCATCGACATCGGAGCTGGCACCACCGAACTCACCGGCAAGTCCTGCAACGCCTACACCTTCCACTGGGCATACGACACGCAGATGCTCGCCAAGGGAGCTGCCAGCCTGGTCAAGAACGGCGGCGAGAACTGGAGCATCGTCTACCCCGACTACGCCTTCGGTCAGGACATGCAGAAGTCCTTCAACGCAGCGGTGAAGGATGCCGGCGGCACGGTGCAGCAGAGCATCCCGACCCCGTTCCCGAACGACAACTTCGCGACGTTCATCACCAAGGCCGCCTCGAGCAACCCGGATGTCATCGGCACGATGGCCGCCGGCGGTGACCTGATCAACTTCGTCAAGCAGTTCAACCAGTCCGGCATGCGCGACCAGGCAAAACTGGCCGTCGGCCTGATGTTCATCACTGACATCCACTCGCTGGGCGTCGACCAGTTCGCCGGCACGTCCTTCACGGACGCCTGGTACTGGAACTTCGACAAGACCAACCGTGCCTGGGCGGACAAGTTCACGAAGAAGACCGACACCCGGCCCTCCTTCGCGCACGCGGCCAACTACTCGGCAGCCACGCAGTATCTTGAGGCCATTCAGCGCGCCGGCACCGACGACTCGGACGCCGTCATCAAGGAACTCGAGGGGAAGAAGTTCAACGACGTCTTCCTGCGCAACGGTGAGGTCCGTGCCGACCACAACGTGATCCACGACACCTACCTGGCCAAGGTGAAGACCAAGGACCAGGTCAAGGAGCCGTGGGACTACGAGGAGATCACCAACACGATCCCCGCCAAAGAGGCCTACGGTCCGGTGTCCGCTGACTGCAAGCTCTGAGTCAACCCTCACTGAGATAGGGGGACGGGCGTTCGCGCCCGTCCCCACCATTCGGAAGCATCACACATGAGCGCATTCATCCAATACACCGTGCAGGGACTGGCAGCCGGGGGCTTCTACGCCCTGGCGGCGCTGGGCCTCGCGGTGATTTTCGGCGCCCTGGGCGTGGTCAACTTCGCCCACGGAGCCTGCTACATGCTCGGTGCCGTGACGGCCGCCGTGCTACTCGATGTCACAGGCATGAACTTCTGGCTCGCGTTGATCGTCGTGCCGGTGCTGATGTTCGGCTTCGGCGTGCTCATCGAGCGGTTCCTCGTGCGGTGGCTGCTCGGGCTGGACATTCTCTACAACTTCCTGCTCACCTTCGGCATCGCCCTGGTGCTGGTCGATGTGGTGAAGCGGATGTACGGCGTCTCCGGATTGCCGTATGAGCAGCCGGCCGGCCTCGAGGGGCAAGTGCAACTCGGCCCGGCCACGCTCCCCAAGTATCAGGTGTTCGTGTTCGTCTTCGCCCTGGCGGTCTGTGTCGTGGTCTGGCTGGTGCTCTCCAGGACCCGGGTCGGCATGATTGTGCGGGCGGCGACGGAGGATGCCGAACGGACTCGTGCACTCGGTATCAATGTCGGCCGGTGGGTCACCCCGGTCTTCGGCTTCGGCATCGCGTTGGCCGGGCTCAGCGGGGTGCTCGCAGCGCCGTTCCGAGCGATCACCGCCGACATGGGAGGAAACTTCATTATCATCCTGTTCGCGATCGTCGTAATCGGCGGCCTCGGCTCGATCTTCGGCGCCGTAGTCGCCGGATTCGTCGTCGGGCTGGTAGAGGCGTACGGGCAGGCCTACGCCGGGCCCTTGGCGTCGGTGGCGATCTTCATCTTGATGGCCATCATCATCCTGGTCAGGCCTGCTGGACTGTTCGGAAGGGCGGATTCGGTATGACCGACAAACTGATGCCCACCGCGGCGCTGGACGCCAGCCTGGAACCGTCCCGCGTCAGTCGCCGGACCACTATCATCCGTCGGCTCGTGCTGCTGGCGATAGGGCTGATCGCCGCGTTCGGACTGCCCTGGTTCGTCTATCCGCCCGTGGCGATGGATATCGCGGCCTGGGCGCTGTTCGCCATCTCGGTCGACCTCCTCCTGGGCTACACCGGACTGCTCTCGTTCGGCCACGCCGCGTTCTGGGGATCGTCGGCCTACGTCACAGGGCTCATCGCCCTGAACCTGGGGGTGCCGTTCCCGGTCGCGATCATCGGCGGCATGATCTTCGCGATGCTCATTGCCATCCCGATCGGCTACCTTTCGGTGCGCCGCGCCGGAATCTACTTCGCGATGGTCACCCTCGCGTTCGCCCAGACGATCTACTTCGTGGCCAATCAATGGAAAGACCTCACTGGCGGCGAGAACGGACTTCAGGGCATCCCGACCACCTTCTTCGGCATCGAAAAGGTGGAGACGCAGGCGTTCTACTTCTACTACGCCGCCATCGTGATGATCCTGCTGGGCATGTGGGGCGCCTGGCGGATCGTGCACTCGCCGTTCGGTCGGGTGCTCGTCGCCATTCGCGACAACCCGGCCAGAGCGCGTGCGCTCGGCTACGACGTCGAACGGTACAAGTTGATTGTCTTCGTTCTATCAGCCGGACTGGCCGGGCTCGCCGGCGGGGTGTTCTCGATCAGCCACGGCTTCGCGTCGCTGCAGGAGCTGGACTGGACCACCTCCGGCAAGGTCGTCTTGATGACGGTGCTGGGCGGAATCGGAACGCTGTGGGGCGGCCCGGTCGGCGCCGCCCTGGTCGTGATGCTCGAGGATCGGCTGGCATCATCCGGATTCGAAGGCATCGGCATCATCACCGGTGGGATCTTCATCATCTGCGTGCTGCTGTTCCGCCGTGGGATCTGGGGCACCGCCCGAGACCTGCTGCTGTGGGCCCGCATCAAGTTCGCACCGGGCGACAAGGCCGCCCCGCCGAGAGAGGATGCGATCGCCGGTAGTCCGGGAGACCTCCCGTAGCGCGGAACGTAATCGAGGAGAAACGGGCGGGACGCCGTATTCCTGGCCGGTTTTTCGCGGCGTGTTGCGATCCACCCTCGATTGCGTACCGAGAATGAAGGGTTAGCTCGCGGTCCAGCCGCCGTCCATGGTGTACGACGCACCGGTGACCATCCGGGCGGTGTCGCCGCACAGCCACAGCACCAGGTCGGCGACCTCGGCCGGCTCGGCCAGGCTCTTGATCGCGCTCTCGGTGAGCATGACCTTCTCGACCACCTCGGACTCCGGGATGTTGTGCGCGAGCGCCTGGTCGGCGATCTGCTTCTCCACCAGCGGAGTGCGTACGTAGCCGGGGTTGACGCAGTTGCTCGTGACGCCGTGCGGGCCGCCCTCGAGCGCGGTCACCTTGGACAACCCTTCCAGACCGTGCTTCGCGGCAACGTAGGCGGACTTGAACGCGCTGGCACGCAAGCCGTGCGCCGAGCTCAGGTTCACCACCCGGCCAAACCCGTTGGCGTACATGTGCGGCAGGCTGGCTCGGATCAACAGGAACGGCGCTTCCAACATGAGGGAGAGGATCAGGTGGAACTTCGCCGGGTCGAATTTCTCGATCGGGCTGATGTACTGGATGCCGGCATTGTTCACCAAGATGTCGGTCGTGAGGGTCACCTCGGCCAGCGCCGCGGTGTCGCTCATATCCACCTGCCACACCTCGCCGCCGATCTCGGAGGCCACCACTTGGGCGGCCTCGCCGTTGATGTCGGCGATCGTGACGTGCGCGCCGGCGGCGGCGAGGGCGCGCGCCGTCGCCGCCCCGATTCCGCTCGCTCCGCCGGTGACGAGTGCGGTGCGTCCGCTGAGAATTGTTGTCATAAGCTGTCCTGCCTTCGCTATGGCGAACAGTTGGTCTCCGTCGCCCCGATGTCAAAGTAGCACCACCGGCCGGCACCGTCGCAGGATTCCTCACCCGGTGATTCATTCGCTCACAATGTGGACGCAATCTCCGGTCGTTCTCACACTGTATTCGGATGACCGATGCACATGTTGATCGAATTGACAGCCTCGCGTGCGCATCAATACTGTGAGGTAACGGACGGACTCTCGTCCACAACGTGGATAGCACGGCGCGAACGCCGGCGCAGACCACGCGAACCTCGAGGAGGAGATTCCATGTCGAAACTGCACACCAGGCCGGCCGACGCGCTTCGGGACGTGCTGGCCGACGGCATGACCGTCGCGGTGGGCGGATTCGGGCTCAGTGGCATCCCGGCTGACCTGATCGACGCGGTGCGCGACTCCGGGGTCAAGGACCTCACCGTGGTGTCCAACAACATGGGCGTCGACGGCAAGGGTCTGGGCGTGTTGATCGAGGCGAACCAGGTGCGCAAGGTGATCGCGTCCTACGTGGGGGAGAACAAACTGTTTGCGCAGCAGTTCCTCGACGGCCGGCTCGAGGTCGAGTTCTGCCCACAAGGCACGCTGGTCGAGCGCCTGCGCGACGGCGGAATGGGCATCCCGGCGTTCTACACCCGCACCGGAGTGGGCACGATCATCGCCGAGGGCAAGCCGCACGCCGAGTTCGACGGTGAGACCTATCTGCTTGAGCGGGCGATCATTGCGGATGTTGCGCTGGTGCATGCGCACACCGCGGATACCGACGGAAACCTGATCTACCGGTTCACCGCCCGCAACTTCAACCCGGCGGTGGCCATGTCTGGTCGCTTCACCGTCGCGGAGGCCGAGGTCGTGCTGAAGCCCGGCGAACTCGACCCCAACCACATCATCACCCCAGGGGTGTTCGTGGACGCCCTGGTGCGCACCAGCAACCGAGTCAAGGACATCGAGCAGCGCACGGTGCGGCAGCGCCCGGTACCCGGTGAAGCAAAGACTCAGGATCCGGCGCTCGCGACAGCATCCAGCGGCAACTGACCACACTCGACAAGGAGAGACACCATGGCATGGACTCGTGACCAGATGGCAGCCATTGCGGCCCGGGAACTGTCGGACGGCGACTATGTGAACCTGGGGATCGGCATCCCGACCATGGTGGCCAACAACCTCCCGGACGGGGTGCGGGTCGTGTTGCAGAGCGAGAATGGCCTGCTCGGCATGGGTCCGTTCCCCTACGAGGGCGACGAGGATGCCGACCTGATCAACGCCGGCAAGCAGACGGTGACCGTGTTGCCGGGCAGCAGCATCTTCGATTCGGTGACCTCGTTCGGCATGATCCGGGGCGGGCACGTGAAGATCGCCATCCTCGGTGCGATGCAGGTGTCCGAGTCCGGGGATCTGGCCAACTGGACCATCCCGGGCAAGATGGTCAAGGGGATGGGCGGGGCGATGGACCTGGTCGCCGGAACCCCCAGGGTGGTGGTGCTCACCGAGCACGTCGCCAAGGATGGCTCGCCGAAGATCGTGAAGACTTGCAGCCTGCCCCTCACCGGGGTGCGGGTTGTTGACCGGATCATCAGCGACCTGGCCGTGTTCGACATCACCGACGGCCACCTGGTTCTGACCCGGTTGGCCCCGGAGGTGACCCTCGAAGAAGTGCGGCAGAAGACCGAACCGGACTTCACCGTGGCCCTGGAGATAACGGAGGTGCCGGCATGAGCCTGCGCAGCCAGTTCGACACCGACGTGTTGCTCACCGGGTGGGGGCACAGCAAGTTCGGCAAACTTACCGGGGAATCGCTGGAGTCACTCATTGTCCAGGTCGCCACGGAGGCCATTGACGGCGCCGGCATCGACGCCGGCCAGATCGACGAGGTCTACGTCGGCCAGTTCAATTCCGGCATGATGCCGCTGGCGTTCCCCTCCTCGTTGGCACTGCAGGTGTCCGACCAGCTGGCCAACGTGCCGGCCACCCGGGTGGAGAATGCCTGCGCATCCGGCTCCGCTGCGTTCCAGCAGGGCGTGAAGTCTCTGCTGGCCGGCACCGCCAAGACGGTGCTGGTGATCGGTGCGGAGAAGATGACGGATGCCGGGGCGGATGTCGTGGGCGCCGCGCTGATGGGCGCGGACTACGACAATGCGGGCACCCCCTCGACGACGGGCTTCACCGGCCTGTTCGCCGAGGTCGCGAAGGCCTACGAGAAGCGATACGGCCCGGTCGGGGACACGCTGGGCACCATCGCGGCGAAGAACCACCACAACGGCATGGCTAACCCGTACGCGCACCTGCACAAGGACTTCGGCGAGGAGTTCTGCCGCACCGTGTCGGACAAGAACCCGATGGTCGCCGCACCGCTGCGGCGCACCGACTGCTCGCCGGTCTCCGATGGCGCCGCGGCGCTGATCATCACCACCCGACCCGGGTCCGGCGCACACACCGCTCCGGTGCGGCTGGCCGGATTCGGGCAGGCCAACGACTTCATGCCGGCCGTGCGCCGCGACCCCACCGAGTTCGCGGCGGTGCGGGTCTCCTGGCAGCGGGCGCTGGCGATGGCCGGGGTGGCGCTGGAGGACCTGGACTTCCTCGAGGTGCACGACTGCTTCACCATCGCGGAACTGCTCATGTATGAGGCGCTGGGAATCACCGGCGACGGCCAGGGCGCGCGGGCCCTCGAGGAGGGCTGGGTGTTCAAGGACGGCAAGCTGCCGGTCAACGTATCCGGCGGACTGAAGTCGAAGGGGCACCCGGTGGGCGCCACCGGTGTTTCGCAGCACGTGATCGCCGCGATGCAGCTCACCGGTACCGCCGGGGACATGCAACTGGCCGGCCCGCGCCGGGCCGCAGTGCAGAACATGGGCGGGGTCGGCATCGCCAACTACGTCAGCGTGCTCGAGGCGGTCTAGCACTACCCGCTTCCTGCGTTCGCCGGTTTCGGCGCAACATCCATACCGTGCAGCATTAGTTCCCGTTCCGGCTAAGTGTTCCCGTTGCGCCGGGCACCATTAGCCGGAATGGGAACAGTTGGTGCCGGATCCTAGGACCTGTCAAGCCACCCCATTCAGTCCTATCGTGGCTCCGGTGAGCGCGAGAGCACCCGCGGCGTACCGGGCAGGGAGAGCAGGACAGGAACAGGACTTCCGATGCAACAACTGACGGTGGACTTCATCATTTCGCTCGACGGCTACGGGGCGGCGGAGGGCTGGCCCGGCTGGTGGGGCATGGAGAGTCCGGAGTATCTTCGGTGGCTCGACCAGTCGCCGGAGAAGGATCATCCGATACTCATGGGCGCCAGGACGTACCGACTGATGTCGGACTTTGCCGCATCCGGCGAGCCCGGCACCGAAGGCCTGACTGCGGTGCCGAAGGTGGTGTTTTCCTCGACGCTGACGGAACCGCTGGATTGGGCGAACACCACTCTGGTCAGCACCGATCCGGTCGCCGCGGTGCGGGCGATGAAAGAGGAATCTGATCGGCCGCTACGCACGCTCGGTAGCGTGTCGCTGTGTCGGGCGCTGCTGCGGGCGGGGCTCGTCGACATCTACCGAGTCGTGATCTTCCCGGTGATCACCGGGGCGACCGGCGCCGACCGAATCTTCGACGATTACCCTGACGTGCGGCTGCAACTGGTGAACAGCCGCACGTTCGAAAATGGGCTGCAACTGCTGGAGTACGTGCCGACTGTGCTGGAGAGCCCACCGGGCGACCGAGCGCGGCGCGACCGCGGCTGATTCGTTCGCCGTGGTGCCCCTCGGTGTGGGACTGCCTGCGTGATAGCTCATCCGTCTAGAGTTCGAGGAGACGCATAAGAGAAACCGGACCCTTGAGAACACTTGCCGTAGCAGCGCGTCTGCGGCGTTACCGATTCTCGCAACGGCTACGGTTCGCCATCGTGCTCGGCGGCGCCATCGCGGTGACGGCCACCGGGTGCGCGGTCAGCCCTCCGGCCTCCGGCACTGGTTCCGTCTCCGAAGTCACGACATCCGCCGCTCCGACCGTACCCGGTGCGCCACAACCGGCATCCCAGGGTGCCGTGCCGGCGGGAGCCGCCGCCCCGACCACCATCGATACGAACGCGCTCGCCGTACTGGCGACCCTGCCGGTCAAGGGCCGCGCCCCGATGACCGGGTATGCCCGCACCGCGAAGTTCGGCACCGCGTGGCTTGACGTCGACCGCAACGGCTGCGACACCCGCAACGACATCCTCGCCCGCGACCTGACCGAGACCGTGATGTCCGGCCACTGCAAGGTCCTCAGCGGCACCCTCATCTCCCCGTACACCGGCGCCACCATCCACTTCCTACGCGGCAACACCACCTCCACCGAAGTGCAGATCGATCACGTGGTGGCGCTCGCGGATGCCTGGCGCACCGGGGCGCAGCAACTCTCGCAGGCGAAACGGATCGCGCTGGCCAACGACCCGGCCAACCTGTTCGCGGTGGATGGCGCATCCAACTCGCAGAAGAGCGACGGTGATACCGCCACCTGGCTGCCCGCGGCAAAGTCGTTCCGGTGCACCTATGTCAGCCACCAGGTGTCGGTAAAGGCGGCCTATGGCCTATGGGTGACCCCTGCGGAACACGATGCCATGGCACGGGTGTTGAGCACCTGCGCCACCGCGAAAGTAACGGCCCCGGTACCGGCGCCGGCGCCGGCGCCGGCGCCGGTCCCGGTCGTCCCGGCCCCGATGGCGGCAGCCGCCGGATGCGATGCCAACTATTCGGGCGCGTGCGTGCCGGTCGCCTCCGACGTGGACTGCGCCGGCGGCAATGGCAACGGCCCCGCATATCTCACCGGCACCGCGAAGGTCGTGGGCAGCGACATCTACCGCCTGGACGGTGACCACGACGGGGTCGCCTGCGACTGACCTCGCTGCCGGATGTGCCGGGCAACCGATACCCTTCCGGACGACACCGGCCGCCGCGGCGCGTGTACTCGTCCGGAAAGGTATCGCTCGAGGTGCGGGTGCCTAGCTAACTCGCTCGAGGTCGGTTTCCCGCGCAGATACGCGCGGTTCGCCGCCCGCTTGGGCAGGCGCATCCGGAACCACGGCCGGCTCGTGTCGATGCTGCTCCTTACGAGAGTGACTTTCTTGTTGTGCGAGTTGCTCGGCAACGACTCGTCGTCGTTCGAGCTCGCGCGGCAGCGTCTGTTCGCGCTGCCGCCAGAGTATGTATGTCAGGTATTCCGACACGGTGGTGCTCCTTCGTGGCAAAAGAAATAGGTAATGGTGGGGGCGTGCTGGCCGGGACGGGCGGATGCCCGCGCGCTCGGCCGGCGAAACCCCGGTGTTGGCCCGAAATTACGGGCAGACGATTGGGTGCGCGGGCACGACGGCCCGGTTGAGAAAGGGATCATCGGTCAACCTCATCGTGTGAGCGCTCCGGGCGCTCCGATGAACGGTTAGCCGCGAAGCTGGTGGGAAGTAAATGGACGGGCGGTGAACGAACGAAGCGCGGCGCAGAACGCATCGTTGGACGCGGCGCTGATGGCAATGGTGATCATCACGAGCCCTCCTTTCTTCCCTCTTGTGCGGCGAAACTGCACGCAACCTGAGCAACTGTACTGGAGTCTGGGGCGTTTGGCTAGAGCTCTTTCGGGCGCGGCGGATGCGAATTTGGCCCCACGATCGTGTGGACCGCATACTCAGAGCCGTGGACTTTGAACAGCCTCCGACCGTCGCTCCGAGCCTGAACGGTCGCAGATTCGTGATGGAATCGTCGACCAACAGCATCGTCGATGCCACCTCCGCCTCACACTTTCGGTACTTCGAGCGCGACGGCGTTGTCTGGGGCGACTACGACGGCGACACCGTCACGTTCGGCCATTTCGTCGGCGCTCGTGGCTGCCATTCCCGTCCCCGATGGAGCCGGTAGCGTGCCGGCCGCCCCCGCCGACGCCGAACGGGCCGCCTGGACCGAATTGCTCCCGGATGCCCTTGAAAAAATTCCCGCATGACCACCGTCGACACGCATCCGTCCGCCACTGAATCCACCGCAGCGCTGTGGCGAATGTCGAGGGCCGCGAACCGGTCGCCACTCGCGGGCAACAGTGCCTTCATGCTGGCAACTGGCCGCCGTGCTGGACCCGCGTGTGCTTGGCCGGCCTGTCCGAGGACGACCCTGCTGGCGGTGCTGGCCGCGGCCGAACGGGCCGGCCGGCGCATAGACGCGCTGCGGGTGTTGGCCGCCGGAGAGGTCGCGGAGGCGTCCCGGAATGAACTGGGGAACCGTGGTCTGGCCGCCAGGAAAGGGTGCCGCAACACCGCCGAACTGTTGGAACGGATCACCCGGGTTTCCAGTGACACCGCCAGGAAACGAATCAAGACCGGCCGAGCCACCCGTACCCGGCTCTCGCTTGCCGGGGAGCGGCTGCCGGCCGAGTTTTCCGCCGTCGCTGCCGCCCTGATCGCCGGCAGTATCGGTGTGGATAGTGCCCATGCGATCATCCAAGGACTGACCCACCCACCCGGTGGGTAAAGACGTTCTGCAAGCCGCCGAGGGTGAACTGGTCGCCGCCGCCACCGGGGCGACCGACACCTCCCCGGTGGCATGTACGGCGGATGATATTCGTAGTCAGGCCAGTGTGTGGCGGATTTTTCCTGGACCAAGACGGCAGTCAGCCCACTAGGAGCAGGCGATGCGACAACGCAACCTGCACCTGTCCAGGGAACGCGATGGGCTGGTCGGTATCCGCGGGGCACTGCTGCCGGATGTAGCGGCGAAACTTCGCACAATCATGGACGCCTGCCTGTCGCCGAAAACCGCACCCACTTTCCTCAGTGTGGAGGAAGCGATGGCCGCCGGCCGGGACGCGGATCCCCGGTCTCGGGATCAGCAACGGCATGACGTGTTCGCCGGGGTGGTGGACATTGCCGGCCGCAGCCTGGACATGCCGCAACTGGGTGGTGCCGCCCCGGTGGTGGCGGTGGCCGTCACCCTGGAAAACCTGCAAACCGGCCAAGGTTGCGGATACATCGGCGAGAACCCCATCTCGATGCGGGCCGTGAACCAGTTCACCTGCACCGGCGGCGTGCAACAGATCGTCTTCGACGATGATGGCCGGATCATCGGACTGGGGTCTCCGGAACGTATCTTCACCGCTCAGCAACGCCGAGCGACCATCCTCCGCGATGGGGAATGCTGCACCCCGGCTGCCACATGCCCGGAGCCCTGTCCGAAATCCATCATGTTGACCCCGCCGCCACCGGCGGACCCACCCACACCGACAACGGCCTAGTTGTTTGCTGGTTTCATCACCGAACCCTCGACACCTCCGGCTGGGCGTTCCGAATAGTCAACGGCCTGCCCGAAGTGAAGTATCCACCCTGGCTCGACAACACCGGAAAGTGGTACCCCACCGGCAGGTCCGCCACACTCCGACAAGCCAAAATCGATCGCAAACGACGACGGCAAACCAACTGAGGTCACCGACACTTCGACACTTCGACAAGCTCGGTGGAGTCGAGGCTCAGTGGAGTCCAAGCTCAATCACCGGGACGATGAGGTCAACCGCCCAATAAGGTCCCGCGGGATGATCGAGCGCGAAGTGGTGGCACGGAGCGAGCCTTGAGACCATTCGAATATCACGGGCTGGGTTATCTGTATTGGACGGCCCCGACAGCATGCGGTTGACTGTTGGACTAGCGCCGGACCAGCGCGCTCTTTGCCGGACACTCCTATCGCCGGTGATAGGACAACGAACGAAGGTTGCCTTCCAGGTGAGATTACGAGTGTTCGGCCGGAGGGTAGTTCCTCGAGCGATCCTGGTGCTCCTCGCCGCACTCGCCCTCCTCCTGGTGGGTGCGCCCGCAGCCTTCGCCGCCGGCGAACAGGTGCAGGGCCGCCTCATTGATGGCAGCGGCAATCCGGTGGCCGACGTCGTGCTCGTGGCCACCAAGCAAGGCGATGAGGCAGGGGAGGCCCGCTCCGGCAAGGACGGGCGCTGGGTCATCCCACTCACCGAACCCGGCACCTACGACGTCGCGATCCGCACCGGCACCCTGCCCTCCGGTGTCGGGATCCGCGAGGGAACTCCCGATCATCGCGCGGTCGAAATCGCCGAGGGCGCGACGAAGAATGTCTTGTTCAGCCTCGGCGAGGCCGCCCAAAGCGGCACCACCTGGCTCGCCTCCCTCGCCCAGCACCTGTTGGACGGCATCCGCTTCGGCGCCCTCATCGGCGTCACTGCCGTCGGCCTGTCGCTGATCTTCGGCGCCACGCGCCTGATCAACTTCGCGCACGGCGAGCTCGTCACCCTCGGCGCCGTATCGGCATGGGTGCTCAACGCCGCTGGACTTCACTTGCTGCTGGCCGCCGCGATCGCCATCGTGTTCGTCGGCGCCTTCTCCGGCGCACTGGAACTTGGACTGTGGCGACCGATGCGACGACGCGGCGTCGGCCTGGTCTCGATGTTCATCGCCAGCATCGGCGTCGCGCTGATCCTTCGACAGCTCGTCCTGATGTTCTTCGGCGGCGCCCCACGCAGCTACGCCCAATACTCCCTGCAGCGGGCGATCACCTTCGGCCCGTTCAGCATCACACCCCGGGACGCGATCATCCTGGTGCTCTCCCTCGCGGTGCTGAGTGCCGTCGCCCTCATGCTCACCAAGACCCGCATCGGCACCAAGATCCGGGCGGTGGCCGACAACCGGGTGCTGGCCGAGGCATCCGGAATCGACTCCGAACGCATCGGCGTGCTGGTGTGGGTGCTCGGCGGCTCCCTGGCCGCGGCCGGTGGCATCTTCTACGGACTGCAGGAACTGGTCAGCTGGACCATGGGCCTCAACCTGCTGCTGCTGATGTTCGCCGCGGTCATCCTCGGCGGCCTCGGCAGCGCGTTCGGGGCCTTCATCGGGGCCATGGTCATCGGCATTCTGGCCCAGCTGAGCACCATGTTCTTCGACAGCGAGCTGCAGGTGGTGTGGGCGCTGGCGCTGATGATCCTCACCCTGCTGGTTCGGCCGCAGGGCATCCTCGGCAAACGGGAGCGGGTGGGCTGATGGACATCCTTGCTGTTCTCGGCGACGCGCTCCGCTCCTCCATCGGCCCGCAGGCCGCCGCCTTCGCCCTGGTCACCATGGGGCTGAACCTTCAATTCGGCTACGCCGGCCTGCTGAACTTCGGCCAGGTGGGCTTCATGCTGATCGGCGGCTACGGGGTGGCCCTGTCGGTGACCAACTTCGGCCTGCCGCTGTGGGTCGGTGTCCTCGTCGGCCTGGCCGGAGCGATCGTGCTCGGCCTGCTGCTCGGCATCCCCACCCTCCGGCTGCGCGGCGACTATCTGGCCATCGCTACCCTGGGCGCCGCCGAGATCCTCCGGCTCACCTTCCGCAGCGCCGGCGCGGAACCGCTCACCAACGGGGTGCTGGGCGTGCAACAGTACGCCCGCGGCTTCTACGCCGCGAACCCGTTCGGCAGCGGCGAACTTTCGCTCCTCGGCCTATCCATGACCGGAACCCAGGTCTGGATCGCCCTTGTCGGCTGGCTGCTGGTCGGAGTCTTCTTCGTCGTCACCTTCGTCCTCATCCGAAGCCCGTGGGGGCGCATCCTTCGCGCCATCCGTGATGACGAAGAAGCTACCCGCGCGCTCGGCAAGAACGTGTACTCCTACAAGATGCAGGCGCTGGTGTTCGGCGGATGCCTGGCGGCGCTCGGCGGGATGGTGCTGACCGTGTCGTCGCAGTCGATCACCCCGGATGCGTTCAGCTCGGAACTGTCCTTCTTCGCCTTCGCCGCCCTGCTGCTCGGCGGCCGCGGCACGCTCGGAGGCCCGATCCTCGGCGCCATGCTGTTCTGGTTCCTGGCCTCCGGCGCGGACTCGCTGCTGCGCCAGGCGGTCTCGGCCGGTGGGCTCGACGGCGTGTTCGCGGGCGGGCTGAACAGTGGCGCGGTGCGCTTCATCCTGGTCGGGCTGGCACTGGTGCTGTTCATGCTGTTCCGAGCCAACGGCATCCTGGGTGCCAAGCAGCGGAGGGCGGTGGGCAGTGAACAGGTCTGACACCGCGCCGCCGCTGCTGCACGTGCGCTCCGCCCGTCGCCAATTCGGCGGGCTGGTGGCCGTGGATGTGCACGACATCAGCGTCACCCCGAACTCGATCACCTCCCTGATCGGGCCGAACGGGGCCGGCAAGTCCACCCTGTTCAATGTCATTTCCGGGTTCGACCGGGGCGGCAAGGGCGAGTGGGCCTTCGACGGTGAGGACATCAGCAACCGGGCGCCGCACGAATTGGCCGACCGAGGGATCATCCGCACGTTCCAGGCGGCCCGGCCCATCGCGACCCTCAGCCTGATGGAAAACCTGCTCCTGTCGGCCCAAGACCAGACGGGCGAGCACTGGATGCGCGCCATGTTCTCGCGCCCGTCCTGGCGACGGCGCGAAGCCGAGAACGCCGACCGGGCCCGCGAACTGCTGGCACGGCTGAAGCTAGAGGCGCTCGCGGACTCGCCGGCCGGCGAACTGTCCGGCGGCCAGGGCAAGCTCCTGGATCTGGGCCGGGCCCTGATGTGCCGGCCGCGGCTGCTGATGCTCGACGAACCGATGGCGGGGGTCAACCCGCGGCTGGCCGAGTCGCTCATCGAGCACATCCTGTGGACCAGAAGCCAGGGGGCGACGGTGCTGTTCGTGGAACACAACATGGACGTCGTGGCCGAGATCAGCGACCACGTCGTCTGCATGGCCGCCGGCAAAGTGCTGGTCAGCGGCACCCCGCACGAGGTCATGCGGGCGCCGGAGGTCATGGAGGCCTATCTGGGCAGCGATGCGGAACCGGATGAGGCGGTGGTCTGGCATGAGTGACGCGGCGATGCTGGAACTGGATGCCGTAACGGCCGGATACGTCAAGGGCCTCAACATCATCACCGAGGTGAGCCTGTCCGTTCGACCCGGTGAGATCATCGGTATTTTCGGCCCCAACGGCGCCGGGAAGTCGACGCTGCTCAAGGCCATCCTCGGTCAGGTGCACGTGAGGGCGGGCCGGGTGCTGCTGAACGGCGATGAGGTCACGGGAACCCGTACCGTGCGGCTGGCCCGGCGGGGTGTCGGCTACGTGCCGCAGCTGGCCAACGTGTTCGCCCGCCTCAGTGTTGAGGAGAACCTCAAGATGGGCGCGCTGGGCAACGTCGCCGGATACGCCGCATCCTGGGAGCGCTGGAGGCCGCTGTTTCCCAGTCTGGAGGCACGCTTCAAGGCGAAGGCCAGCTCGCTGTCCGGCGGCGAACGCCAGTTGCTGGCCACCGCCCGGGCGCTGATGGGCGACCCCCAGGTGCTGCTCATGGACGAACCCTCCGCCGGGCTCTCGCCCAAGGCGACCTCGGAAATCTTCCTGCTGCTGGACCAGCTGCGCAGCGACGGGCTGTCGATGGTCATCGTGGAACAAAACGCCCGGCGGTGCCTGCGCATCTGCGATCGGGGCTACGTGCTCGATCAGGGGCGCAACGCGGTGGAGGGCACCGGAACCGAACTGCTGACCGATCCGGTGGTGGTCGAGCTCTACCTTGGACGGCTGGGTTCGCGCGCGGACGGCGCCGCAAAGGAACGGGGCAGCGCTGCCGAGGCGTGAGTCCGATGACTGGATAAGCGCGGCCGATTGACGCTTCGCTGATCAGCGCTGCGCGGCGGAGGCCCGCAGCCGCGGTCCCACCGCGGTGAATACCTCGATCACCCGGTCCAGCGCCGCGAAGCTGCGATGCGGATCCCACGCCAGCGCCAACGGCAGGCGGGGCGCCGGTTCGGCCAGACGGGCGTAGCGCACCCCCCAGATCTTCAGCGACCGCACCGGCTCAGGCACCAGCGAGACGCCCACTCCGGCCGCCACCATCCCGATCATGGTGTGCACGTGCTCGCCTTCGTAGACCACCCGCGGGGTGAACCCGGCAGCGGCGCAGGAGCTGACGACCAGCTCCCAGAATCCCAGCCCGTTCTCCGGTTTGAACAGCACGAACGGGTCTTCGGCCAGTTGGGAAAGACGAACCACCTCCCGCGGTCCGATCCGATGATCGCTGGGCAGCGCGGCCACGAGGTCATCGGAGGTGACGATCTGCAACGCCAGCGGGTCGGGCACCGTGGCGGTGCGCACCACGCCCAGATCGATCACATCCTCGTTCAGGGCCGTCAATTGCGCTCCGGTCTCCATCTCCACCGCGGTGATGCGAATGTCGGGGGAGACCATCCGAAGCTCCCGAATCATGGCCGGGATGCCGCCGTACAGGGAGCTGCCGACGAAACCGATGCGCACCTGGCCGGCCTCGCCGGTGCGGATGTCCCTGGCGACCGAGAGCACTCGCTCGGCCTGCGCCACCGCTCGCCGGGATTCGAGGAGCAGCAGTTTGCCCGCGCGGGTCAGCCGCACGCTGTGCCGATCCCGGTCGAAAAGGCTAAGACCTAGTTCCTCCTCCAACCGCTGGATCTGCTGGCTCAGTGGCGGCTGAGCGATGTGCAGTCGGGCCGCGGCGCGACCGAAATGGAGTTCCTCGGCTACGGCGATGAAGTACTTCAGTCGGCGAATCTGCACGGCCCATTTATACCTGCCGCATATCACCAAGTCAACATTTGATATTGGACTTCGCAATCGGGCCACGGGAGGCTACAGGGAACCCCCTACACCTCGCGCCAAGAAATGGAGTGAAATGAGAATCAACCGCTACACGACGATTTCGATCGTCGCTGCCGCCGTCGTGGTCCTGTCCTCGTGCAGTGCTGCGCCGGCCCAGCCCACGGCATCCCCTAAAGCTTCGCCCAGCGCCTCCCCCTCCGCCGCCGACGCCCGGCAAATCGTCTCCACCCTGCCCGGCAACGGCACCCTCGAATTGGGCTACGTGCTGCCGGAAACCGGCTCCCTCTCCGGACTCGGAACGGGCATCATCGCGGCCGTGAAGCTCGCGCTTGCCGACATCAACAAGGCCGGTGGCGTCAACGGCGCCCAGGTGACCCTGAACGGCGGCGATGAAGCCGGTGATCCGACCATCGCCGGCCAGACAGTGGACCGCCTGCTCGGCCAGGGCGCCGACGCGATCATCGGGCCCGTGTCCTCGGCGATCTCGCTGTCCGTGATCGACAAGATCACCGGCTCCGGTGTGCTGCAGTGCGCCGGCGCCAACACGAGCAAGACGTTCACCGACTACGACAGCCATGGCCTGTACTTCCGCACGATTCCGCCGAACATCAAGCAGGGCCCGGTGTTGGCCCAGGCGGTGATCGGCGAGGGCGCCTCCCGGGTTGCGGTGCTGGTGCGCAACGATGACTACGGCAAGAGCCTCAGCAGCTCGCTGATCGAAAACCTGAAGGCATCCGGCGCCGAAATCGTCGCCGAAGTGCCGTACGACCCCGCCGCCACCACCTACACCGCGGAAGTGTCCAAGGTGAAGACCGCGTCACCGGACGCCGTGGTGGTGATCGCCTTCCAGGAGGGAACCGCCATCATCCGCTCGCTGATCGAGACCGGGATGGGGCCGGACAAGGTCAAGCTGTTCGGCACCGACGGAATGTCTCTCGGCACGCTGGCCAGCACGGTGGATAAGGCATCTCCCGGCGTGCTGGAAGGCATGCAGGCCACCCAGGCCTCCTCCCAGAACGACCCGGAGTTCATCAAGCGCCTGGTGGCGGCCAACCCCGGCCTCGCGGTGACGAACTTCTCGCCGTACCACTACGACTGCGTGATTTCCATCGCCCTGGCCGCCGTCGCGGCGAACTCGGATGCTCCGGGCAAGATCGCCCAGTCGCTGTACACCATCAGCAACGCACCGGGTGAGGAGTGCTCGGACTTCGCGAAGTGCCTGGCGCTGCTGAAATCCGGAAAGGACATCAACTACCAGGGTGTCTCAGGCCCGCTGGATCTGAACTCCGCCGGCGAGCCATCCGTCGGATTGTTCGACATTGTCAAGTTCAACAACGCCGGCGTTCCGCAAATCATCAAGACGATCAAGTCGAAAGGCTAAGCACCCCATGTCAACGAGCGTTCCAGGGATCTCTGTCCGTGCGGAGGTACTAGCAGCGATCCGGGCTCGGGCACAAGAACGAGGCGTTGACGCGTACCTGGCCTACACACCCTCGAACGTGTTCTACACCACCGGGTTCCAAAGCTATTTCCTGATGGAGTGGTGGCGGATGCTGGGCACGGTCATGGTGCTCGTGCCCACCGATCCGACACTGGAACCGGCGATCCTGATCAGCGACTTCGAAGCTGAGCAGGCCGCAAGGGTTTCGGGAATTCGGGACGTGCGCTCGTATCGCATGTGGGTGGAGTTGCGCGACGCCTCCGACTTGCAGTCGGAGGCGCCGCAGGCCGGGTCGGAGCTGGTGCGCCCCGCGCAGTATGAGGAGGCCGAGCAGGACAAGCTGCTGCGCGCCATCCTGGCCGACCGCGGGCTGCTGGCATCCCGAATCGGCACCGACCTGCGCCACATGCTGCACGACACGACCGAGCGAGTGGCGGCGTTCGCGCCGCAGCTGCGGTGGGTCGACATGACGCAGGACTTGTACGAAATCCGCAGCGTCAAGTTCGACTTTGAGGTCGAGCGACTACGCCGGGCCACGGAGCTATCGGAAGCCGGAATGCTGTACGCCGTCTCGGATCTGCGCCCCGGTCTGACGGCGGCAGATATCCGGCTGCGATATGCGATGGGAGTCACCGCGCGGGCCATGGAATCCGAGCGTTACCGCGGCTACTCCGACAACTGGGTGCTGCCGTCCGTCGGCTCGGGCACCCAGATCGGCGTGGACTCCGAGTCCGGCGGCGGGCTTGCCGCGGGGGACCTGATCAAGTTCGACTGCGGAACCACAGTGGGCGGATATCGGAGTGACGGTGGGCGCACCTTCGCCTACGGAGAGGTCACACCCAAGGTGAGAATGCTCTACTCCGTACTGCAGGAGGCACACCGCCTGGCGCGGGAACAGATTCGGCCGGGCGTGGAAATTCGGGAGATCTTCAGGGCGGCGGAAACCCATATCCGCCAACACGGATACCCGCGGTTCACCCGCGGCCACTACGGGCACTCGACGGGCATCGACACCTTCCACGAGGAGCCGCCCTTCATCAGCGCCACCGAGCGGCGCGCGCTGGTGCCCGGCATGGTGCTGGCGGTGGAAACCCCTGCCTACTCATCCGACACCGGCGCGGTCATGATCGAGGACCTGGTTCTGGTAACCGAACAGGGGCATGAAGTGCTGCACAGCCTTCCGCACGAGCTCCAAATCATCGAAGAGAAAGTGGCCGCGGCCAAGTAGGGGCGGAAATGGGCCCGCGGGGGCCCGTCCAAG
This sequence comes from Parafrigoribacterium mesophilum, assembly GCF_039652555.1. Classification (NCBI taxonomy): domain Bacteria; kingdom Bacillati; phylum Actinomycetota; class Actinomycetes; order Micrococcales; family Microbacteriaceae; genus Parafrigoribacterium; species Parafrigoribacterium mesophilum. Next base: position 1,722,914 of record NZ_JBDJAF010000001.1, on the reverse strand, counting down.
GAGAAGTATGAACAACGCAACATTCACGACCAATCCGCTGGTCGAGCCTGCTCCGGTGGTCGAGCGTCCGGTGGTCGAGCTTGTCGAGACCGGTGCTGCTATTGCGGTGGAGTTTGAGCATGCGGCGCACAATTATCATCCGTTGCCGGTGGTGGTCTCCCACGGTGAGGGTGCGTGGGTGACCGATATCGAGGGTCGGCGTTACCTGGACTGCCTGGCCGCGTATTCCGCGATCAATTTCGGGCACGGGCATCCGACGCTCGTCGCTGCGGCGCACGCTCAGCTAGACCGGATCACCCTGACCAGTCGTGCGTTCCACAACGACCGGCTCGGCCCGTTCGTGGCGGCGTTGGCGGCCTTGTCGGGTAAGGACATGGTGTTGCCGATGAACACGGGAGCCGAGGCGGTCGAATCCGGCCTCAAGGTGGCTCGGGCGTGGGGTTACCGCGTCAAGGGTGTGCCGGCCGGCAAGGCGAACATCGTTGTTGCGGACCGCAACTTTCATGGACGCACGATCTCGATTGTGAGTTTCTCCAGCGATCCGGTCGCTCACGACGACTTCGGCCCGTTCACGCCGGGGTTCCGGTCTGTGCCGTACGGCGATGTGGCGGCGATCGCTGCGGCCATCGATGAGGATACGGTGGCGGTGTTGCTTGAGCCGATCCAGGGTGAGGCGGGCATCATCGTGCCGCCGGCGGAATATCTGCCCGCGGTGCGGGAACTGTGCACGGATCGGAATGTGCTGTTCATCGCCGATGAGATCCAGTCCGGCCTCGGCCGTACCGGGTCAACGTTCGCCTGTGATCTGGTCGGTGTGGTGCCGGATCTGTATCTGTTGGGTAAGGCGCTGGGGGGTGGGATCGTGCCGGTGTCCGCGGTGGTGGGCAACCAGGATGTCCTGGGGGTGCTGCGGCCGGGGGAGCATGGGTCCACCTTCGGAGGGAACCCGTTGGGCGCCGCGGTGGGTCTGGCGGTGGTGGGCCTGTTGCAGACCGGGCAGTTCCAGGACCGGGCCCGGGAGCTGGGCGCCCGACTGCAGAACGGGCTAACCGCGTTGATCGGCCGCGGGGTGCTGGCGGTGCGCGGGGCGGGCCTGTGGGCGGGCATCGATATCGACCCGGCGCTGGCCACCGGCCGGCGGGTGTGTGAACTGTTGATGGACCGGGGTGTGTTGGTCAAGGACACGCACGGGTCCACCATCCGGCTGGCCCCGCCACTGGTGATCACCGCCGACGAACTCGACCACGCCATCGGGCAACTCGACGCCGTCCTGCAGGAACTGCGCGCGTAAACCCGGTAGTCGACGCGCGCGCCTTCGCTGGCACCGGCCGTGACCAGCAGGCGCAGACGACCCGACGGGGGCTCGGTTTCGATACGCTCGCGCTGGCGCTCGCTACTCAACCAGCGGGATCAGCGGTAGCCGACGGCGGCGAGCACGTCGGTCAACGTGTCGGGGCCGCCGACATTGCCCGGCACGACGACATAGAGCACTCGGTGTCCATCGAACGCCCGGAGGTCCCAGACCGAGATCCCCGGGAGCACTTGACCGAGTACCCGCGCCGTTCGAGCGCCGAGGCCGATCCGCGCGACATCGGCTGAGGTGATTCCGCCCTTGGCGACGACGACGTCGACCTGCGGCGCGATCCTGCGTACGGCGGTAGTGAGGGCCTCCATGACCCGCCGCCCATGCTCCAGCGTGTTGTGCTCGCTCGACCGCGTGCGCTCGCTCATCACGATGGCCAGGCCCCGGTCGTTCAGCTGTGCGGATGCCGCGGCGGCGACGTTGTTGCCTGCTTGGGCGCTGTCCGATAGCGAAAGTTCCGTGTCGACGACGGCCGGTTCACCCCAGGCGGCGACGACCGGCGCCAACTGCCTCGTGGCCCCGTTGGTGTGGGAGCCGCAGACCAGGAGGGTGGCACGCGGTTCCGCCACCAGCGGCGTGTCGAGGAGTCCGACGCTGCGCACCCCGGCGAGGGCGGCCGCCAGCGGCGCGCCGCAGCGCACGACGATATCGCGACCCGCAAGCTGGGCCGCGGTGATCGCCTCGGCGATCAGGTCGATGTCGGAGTTGTCGGCGACATCGGGCAGCACGACGCTCCGAGGCGCAACATCGCGCAGGGTGCCGGCCAACGCGCCGGCCCGCACCTTCCCCAACGGCACGAGCACGGGGGGCCGATCCGACTTCTCGGCGACGTACTCGTCCAGGCGACCATGCCCGAACGGGAACACCGGATCCTGCGCGTACTCGGTCTGGTCTGCCGGCACCTGCCGGCCGTCGATCAGCACCCGATGCACCCCGTCGATGGTGGTGCGGCCTCCATCGGGAAAGGCCGGGACGAACACGATGATGGAGTCCCCGGCGGCGAACACCTCGCTCTCGGCGAAGACGTGCCCGCGCAGGGTGGAATCGCCGCGCAGCACGAAGCGCAGGTCGGCGTGTATCCGGGCGGCGGCCTCCTGCGCGTCGGCGCGCACCCGCCTCACCAGTGCGACCGCTTCCGTTTCGCTGATGGCACGCGAGTTCGTCTGCACGTAGACGCTGTCGTTGTCCCGCAGCGCGGCGGTGAGGATGTCGGCGCTCGACTCCAGCAGAACGGTCACCCCGGTCGCGGATTGCGTGCCCGTCGGATCATCGTCCAGGACGACTGTCTTCATGCTCTTCCCTCCCAGGGATTGGTCAAGCCAATGTTGACACAGCCGCGGCGCTGTCATACGGTGATCGTACAAATTGGTTTGACCAATTACGGAATCTGCGAGGGGGCACATGGCCGATCGACTCGAGGACCTCGTCGAGCGGCTCATCGGGCTCAGCGTCCCGGGGGATGCGGGCTCCCGCAACCTCCCGCCGGAGCGCGAACTGTGCGCCGCGCTGGACGTCAGCCGCGGGACCCTGCGCGAACAGCTGGCCACGCTGGAGAGCCTCGGGATCCTGCGGCGCCGGCAGGGGCAGGGCACCTCCATCGATACGCCCGATGCGTCCTTCCTCCGAACCTACTTCACCCTGATGCGCAGCCTCGGCTACCTCAGCGAGGAGCAGGTCGCCGGCGCGCGCGAGATGCTCGAGCAGACGATTGCCGCCGAGGCCGCCCGCCACGTCACGGATGCGGACCTCGCCGAACTGCGGACACTCGTCGGGGACATCGTGACCCAATCCATCGCCGGAAACGACGACGCGGCGCTGGAGGCCGACTTCGCGTTCCACAGCCGGCTCTACGCCATCGTGGACAACCCGATCTTCACCATGCTCAACGCGGGACTCAGCCACGTCCTGCACGAGAACGTGCGGGTGCGGCGCGACTTCGCGGCCCGCCGCGACGCCAAGAACCCCGACGGCTCGATCAACACCGACAACGTGCACAGTGAGATCGTGGACGCGCTTGCCACACGCTCGCCGGATCGGGCGCGCGCGGCGATGCGCAAACACTTCGCGGAATACTCGGCACTTACCGTCGCCGACTTGACCGCGGCTCCGTCCGAACCATCCCGCCTTAGCCCAGCATCTGGAGAAGAACAATGACCGCTCTCACCTTCGTCGGAATCGGAGCCATCGGATTACCGATGGCTTTGCAGCTCGCGGGAGCTGAATTCGAGGTAACCGGAGTCGACCCTGCCGTGGGCGCACGCGAGCGCGCCGCCTCCGCGGGGATCGCAGCCGCGGCGACCATCACCGACGCAGCCTGGACGGAGTTCGTCATCGTCATGGTGGCCACACCGGACCACCTCGCCACCCTCGTGGAGCAGGCCGGCGACTCGGCCCGGGGCCAGACCTGGGTGATCATGTCGACCGTGGGACCCGAGGCGATTCAATCGCAGTCTGGTGCGCTCGTCGCGGCCGGTGCCCGAGTGGTCGACGCGCCGGTCACTGGTGGTGTCGCACGGGCCCAGACCGGCGACCTCGTCATTTTCGTCTCAGGAGAGCCGGCCGCGGTCCAGGATGTGACGCCGATTCTGAGTGTGCTCGGAACGGTGCGAGTGGTGGGAGATCACATCGGCGACGGGCAAGCCGTCAAGATTGTGAACCAGCACCTGTGCTCGATCCACATCGTCGCAGCGGCGGAGGCGCTCAACCTGGCCGATTCCCTGGGGCTGGACCGGGCATCCGCCCTCGATTTGGTCAGCGGTGGCGCCGCCGGCTCCTGGATGCTGTCCGATCGTGGTCCACGTATGCTCGGCGGCACGGACGTTCCGGTGATGAGCACGATCAACATCTTCGTCAAGGACAGCGGACTGGTGGCGGCGGCCGCCGCCACCAGCGGCGCCGAGGTCCCCCTCCTGAGGGCAGCACAAGAGCGCTATCGCCTGGCCGCGGACGCCGGGCTCGGGGTGCGAGACGACAGCCGAGTCATCGAGACCTACGCCCGATGACGGGGGAGAGGGGCAACGCCATGGCCAGCACCATCCCGGCCGTCATCGTGGGCACGATGACCTTCGGCGACACAGTGGACGAGGCGACGGCCGCCGAGATCGTGGCCACCGCACTCGACGCCGGCGTCACCTGGTTTGACACGGCCAACAGCTACAGCGACGGCCTGTGCGAACGAATCGTCGGGCGGGTTCTTGGCCGACGAAGCGACATCACCCTCGCCACGAAGGTCGGCCAGCCGCAGTCGGAACTGGGCACCGAGCACCTGCTGTCCGCGCGCAACGTGCGCCGCTCGGTGGAGGCCAGCCTCACTCGCCTCGGGCGTGATCAGGTAGAACTCCTTTACCTCCACAAGCCCGATCGCTCAACACCGTTGGCCGAGACACTATCGGAGGTCGCCGAACTCCTTCGTGCTGGGAAAGTGAAACAGTTCGGAGTGTCGAACTTCTCGGCCTGGCAAATCGCAGAGGTAGTGGCGACCGCGAAAGAGGTCGGTGCCCCGACGCCGGCGATCAGCCAGCAGCTTTACAACGTCGTGGCCAGGCGGCTGGAAGAGGAATACCAGGAATACGCGCTGACGACCGGCCTTGCGACGGCCATCTATAACCCCCTTGCGGGCGGCATGCTCACCGGCCGCTATAGCCTGGACGCCGCCGCTGGCCACGGACGCTTCGGTGACGCGAGAAACGCCCGCGAATACCGGGCACGCTACTGGGACCCGCGGTTCTTCGCCGCGGTCGACAAGCTGAGCACCATCGCGACCAATGCCGGCATGCCCCTTGCTGAGTTGGCGCTTCGCTGGACGATCGGGCGCCCGGTCGTCCAGTCGGTGCTGCTCGGAGGATCGCGGGTATCTCACCTGCGCGCGAACCTCCACGCGCTGACCCAGGGGCCACTCCCGCAGGACCTGATCGACGCGGCGGATGCCGTCGGCGCCGAACTGCGGGGACCGATGCCGGCTTACAACCGGTAGCTTCAGGCATCTTGCACGAACCGAGACGTGCGCATACTATTTCCTATAGGATCTTTCCTATCGTATTTAGTAACACCGAGAAGCAACGGAGCATCATGGCCGCACAGGGCCCATACACAGCGGACACTTGGCCCATCGCCACCTGTCTTCACGCGTTTCCCCCGGTCGACAAGAACGGCATCGCCCTGCACGACGCTCCGGCCGAAGTCTGGGACGACATGTTCACCCAGATCGCCGACGCAGGATTCACTCTGGCGGAACTGGCCGACAGCCATGTTCGCCCCGCGGACCTCGAGCCCTCCCGCCGCGACGAATTCTTGTCGATTGCGAAGTCGCACGGCGTCGGCATCCCGTCCGTGCACCTGCAGCGCCAGAGCGTGATCATGCCGGGACACGAGGAGAAGAACCTCGCCTATGCGCACCGCACCATCGATGCCGCAGCCGAATGGGGGATGCAGGTCTTCTCGACCGGACTGCACCAGCCTTACAGCGAGGCGCAGAGGAAGGCGCTCTGGTTCTGGACCGCGCAGGGGCCGAAGGACCCGGACGACCCCGAGGTCTGGAACGCCGCCGTCAGCCGAATCCGGGAACTCGGGCAGCACGCAGCATCCGTCGGTCTGCCGATGGCCCTGGAGCTGTACGAAGACACCTATCTCGGCACCGCGGACAGCGCCGTGCGTTTCGTCGAGGCGGTCGGGCTGGACAACGTCGGACTGAACCCGGATGTCGCCAACCTCATCCGCCTGCACCGCCCCGTCGAAGATTGGCGGGAGCTGTACGCCAAGACCCTCCCCTATGCGAACTACTGGCACGTCAAGAACTACACCAGAGACGAAGCCGCCGACGGATCGTGGGCGACGTCGGTTCCGTCCACGCTGCGGGACGGCCTGATCAACTACCGCCAGGTGTTCCACGACGCGATCGAACTCGGCTTCAACGGGATCGTGCTGGCCGAGCACTACGGCGGGGACAGCCTCGGCGTCTGCGCCGCCAATCAGAAGTACATCCGCACACTGCTGCCCAAAGCAGCGAAGTAAGGGAGCGTCATGACCAACCGCACCGTCGCCGTCGTCGGCTCCGGATACATGGGTGGCGGCATCGCCCAGGTGCTCGCGCTCTCCGGTGCCACCGTCCGCATCGCGGACATCTCCGAGGAGATCGCCAAGAAGAACTACGAACGGCTCATCGAGGAGGCGACGCAGTTCGTCGCCGACGGCCTGTTCCCGGTCGACGCGGTCGAGCGCATCCGGGCGAACGTGTCGCCCGCGGCATCGATCGAAGAGGCGGTCACCGGTGCCGACTTCATCGAGGAGGCGGTCCCCGAGAAGATCGAGATCAAACACGCGACGCTACGGCGGATCAGCGCGGCCGCCCGGCCCGACGCCATCATCGGGTCCAACACGTCCACGATCCTGATCGGATCTCTGGCGACCGCGGTGGCGGGTCCGGAACGATTCCTCGGCGTGCACTTCTCCAACCCGGCGCCGTTCATCCCCGGCGTCGAGCTGATCCCGCACGGCGGCACGACCGAGGCGGCCATCGCGCTGGTCGAGGAGATCGTCGCGGCCACCGGCAAGGAGACGGCGCGAATCACGGATTCGACCGGCTTCGTGCTGAATCGGCTGCAGTACGCCCTGTTCCACGAGGCGACCCAGATTGTCGAAGAGGGCGTCGCTAGCCCGGAAGACATCGACACGATCGTCCGGACCACCTTCGGCTTCCGGCTTCCGGTGTTCGGACCGTTCGCGATCGCCGACATGGCGGGTCTGGATGTGTACTCGTTCTGCTACGCGTCGCTGCAGACCCGCTGGCCGGAGCGGTTCGCGACCCCCGCGTCGCTGAAGGAACTGGTGGACGCCGGAAAGTTCGGCACGAAGTCGGGCGCCGGCTATCTGGACGTTCCCGCCGAGCGCACCGCCGAACTCGTCGCGTACCGCAACAAGGCGTACGTCGCCATCAAGAAGCTCATGGATGACCTCGGCCCAGCGCCCATCCACGCGCCAAGCACGGTCTCGAAGTAACCACTCGACCACATCAGAACGGAGTCATCGATGACGACCTTCCCTGAATCCCGCACCGTGATCCTCACCGGGGCAGCGTCCCCGCGCGGGATCGGTAGGGCAACGGCCCACTATCTGGCGGCGCTCGGCTGGAACGTCGGCATCATCGATCTCGACGCGGCCGCCTCCCGGCTGGTCGCTGCCGAAATCGCGCAGGAGCATGGCGTTCAGGCCGCCGGTGCCGGCGCCAATGTCGCATCCGATAGTCAGGTGCGCGCCGCCTTCGACGAACTGGAGGCCACACTGCCGCAGGTCGTCGCATTGGTGAACCTCGCCGGCGTGTCCTCCCCGGTGCCGTACCTCGAGGTAACGCCAGAGGAATGGGACCGGGTCATCAGCATCAACCTGAACGGTGTGCACTACGCCACACGCCGTGCCGTCGAATCAATGGTCAAGCACGGACTGGGCCGCGTCGTCAGCCTGTCATCGGTTTCGGCGCAGCGCGGCGGCGGAACGTTCAGCAAGACCGTCTACTCGGCGTCGAAGGCCGCCATCATCGGCTTTTCGCGTAGCGTCGCCCGCGAGTTGGGCGCCGCCGGGGTCACCGTGAACGTGGTCGCGCCGGGTCCGATCGACACCGACATCATGGGCGGCACCCTCACCGAGGAACGCAAAACGGCGATGGCGGCCGACGGTGTGCTGCCCCGCATCGGCACCACGCGGGACATCGCCGCTGCAATTTCTTATCTCATCAGCGAGGACGCCGGATTCGTGACGGGGCAGACCCTGAACGTCAACGGCGGCCTCTACATGAATTAGGAGCACAACATGACCGACATCTCCGGGCCCTGGTCCAAGGGACGCATCCTCTTCCTCGTCATCGGGGTCATCCTCGTCGGGGCCGGGATCTGGATGATCTTCCCCCACCTGTTCGGCTGACCCCACCACCCACGCACCACCCACTCAAAGGAGAGCAGAATTTGTCCATTTCATCCCCTGTTGCCAGCCAGAGCAACGTACTGCAAGAACCGGTGCTCAAGTCGGCGATCTCGAAGGCAGCGCGGCACCTCATGCCGATGCTTGTCCTGCTCTACTTCGTCGCGTTCCTCGATCGCACGAACGTCGGCTTCGCCGAGGAAGCCCTCAGGATGGATCGAGGCGTCTCCGACGGAGCGTTCGCACTCGGCGCCGGCATCTTCTTCATCGGATACGCACTGTTCGAAGTCCCCAGCAACCTGTTGCTGAAGAAGTTCGGCGCACGGTTCTGGCTCGCGCGCATCGCGATCACCTGGGGAATCGTCGCGGCGGCGTTCGCCTTCACCACGGACGACACGATGTTCATCGTGCTCCGGTTCCTGCTCGGCGTCACGGAGGCCGGGCTCTTCCCCGGCATCATCATGTTCCTGGCGGATTGGTTCCCGAACAAGGTGCGCGTCGCGATGTTCGCCATCTTCTATCTGGCCCAGCCTCTGTCACAGATGCTCGGCGCTCCGCTGAGCGGCGGACTGATCAGCTTCGGTGACACGGTAACCCCGTGGGAGGGCTGGCAGGTGATGTTCTTCGGTGAGGGCGTGCTCGCGATCATCGCGGGCATCGTCGCCGCCTTCTTGCTCATCAACAACCCGCAACAGGCCAAGTTCCTCAATGAGGACGAAAAAACAGCGTTGCTCGCCGTCATGGACAAAGAGAACACCGTTCGCACCCAGGATGGGCCGACCGGGATCTGGCGGGCAATGGGCAGCTGGAAGGTGTGGTACTTCACCATCATCTACTTCTGCCTGCAGATCGCGGTGTACGGAACCACGTTCTACCTGCCGCAACAGGTCTCGAACCTGATCGGCCAGAAGGTCGGCTGGCAGGTCGGGCTCGTGGCCGGCATCCCGTGGTTCGTCGGCCTGTTCGCCTGCTACTACTTCGGCAAGCATGCGAACACCGTGCTCCGTCGGCGCAACTGGGGTACCTGGTTCTTCATCGCCACCGGCCTGTTTATTCTGGGCTCCGGCTGGGCCGGCGCGAACAATCAGCCGATCCTCGGCATCCTGTTCATCACTCTTGCCGTGGCGAGCTTCCTCACCGTCGGACCGATCACCTGGGCCTATCCGACGGCCTTCCTGACGGGAACGGCCGCTGCGGCCGGCATCGGCATGATCAACTCGCTCGGAAACCTCGGTGGATTCGTGGCGCCGATCATGCGCACCTCTATCAACGCCGCGGTTCCGACCGACAGCGGGGTATGGGGCATCATCTCGCTCGGTGTGTTCGCGTTCCTCGCCGCGGCGATGCTGTTCTGCACCAAGTACTTCAGGGCCGCCAAGGCGGACGCCTTCCTGGAGACCGTGCCCGCCGACTGATTTCGCCCACGCTGGCTGGTGTCAGGGAGAGAAAAGTCGGGTCGAGCCTCGTTGCTCGACCCGACTTTTTTCATGCCGGCCCAAGCCCTGTTATGTCGCCTTGGAGTCTGAGCGTGACCGCACGCGCACCCGTTCAATGTGGTCACGCATCGCCGCGGCGGCAACCCTTGGGTTTCCGCCCTTGAACGCATCAAGGACCGCCGTGTGTTCTGTCACGGCGTCGTCCGCGTCGGTGACGCCGGTGTGCACAGTCTGACGCATCCGGTGGACCCGGGTCGAGATCGATTCCGACATGTCGAGAAGGAAGGGGTTGTGAGTGCCCTCGAAGATGAGGCGGTGAAAGCTCCAGTCGATGGCGAAATACTCCCGGAGCAACTCGACCGGAATCTCGCCGGCCGATGCCGCGCTCTTGACGCGGCCAGTGATTTCTCGGTGGGCGACCAAGGCGTTCTCGAGCGCGGGGACGATTGCGGCCGAGTTCGCCGCCGCCAGCTCTGTGGCGCCACCCTCGAGCACGAGTCGGGCGTCGAACAAGGCCTCGAGTTGTCCGTCCGAGATCGGGGGCGACACGCGGTAGCCTTTGTGCGCCTCCCGAGTCACTAGGCCGGTGCGTTCCAGCAGCACGAGCGCCTCGCGAACCGGGGTCGGCGACACGTGCAGGTCGCGAGCGACGGTGTCGATGGACAAGCGTGCCCCGGGCTCGATGTCGGGACTCATCAACGTGTCCAGAACGAGCTCATAGACGCGATCCCGCAGGCCTCGGCGTTCGAGAGCGACTCCTGCGTTGATCGGGCTGATGGTTTGCGACATCCATACCTCCGGAATGCAGATGTTATCAGCGGGCGGCAGTCGATGCCGCGAGCGCGTGCACTTCGTCGAGGATCTGTGCAACCGCGGCGGGGTCGTGGGCAAAGCGACCGAGGAAGATGCCGTCTACCGTGTCGCCGATCTCGGTGAGGAGGCCAGGGCCGGCGCTGCCACCGTAGATCAGGGCTGAGTGAGCAGCATCCGTCTGTCTGATCAGGTGGTTCCGCAGCGGGCCGCAGACTGCGCGGATGTAATCGGGCGTCGCCGGCTGGACGGCACCGATCGCCCACAAGGGCTCGTATGCCACGATGATCCTCCCGAAATCGCCGGCACCCCGCACAGTGCACGTAGCATCGTCAAACTGACGAATGCACTGCCTGATGGCCTCCTCCGCAGTGCCTTGTGTGGCTTCGCCGATGCACAGCACCGGGGTGAGGCCATTTCGGATCGCGGCCGCAACCTTGGCCCGAACTATGTCGTCGGTTTCTCCGTACAGTCGGCGGCGCTCCGCGTGCCCGACTTCGACCACGCTGCATCCGAGTTCGGCGATGGTTGCCCCGCTGACTTCCCCGGTGAACGCGCCGACATCTTCGACGCTGAGATCTTGGGCACCAACGGCAACATCGTCACCAAGGGCCTGTCGCGCCGCCGGCACCGAGAGATAACCGGGGATGACGAACAACTCCGCCTCCTCACGGGCCACCGCGGGGTGGGCACGCGCAATCTCTGCCACCGCGCGACACCACTCGACGGTTCGGGCGTGGCTGAAGTACATTTTCAGACTTACCCCGATGAGGTATCGCGTGCGGGCGGGCGCGGGCGCGGTCACACGCCCTCGTACGAACAGATCTCCTGCACCTTGGCGTTGGAAGGACTGGTCTCATCGAATACGTACGTTAGCCACTCGCGGACGTTGCGCCGGGCAAGCTCGATGCCGACCACCCGCTGTCCCATGCAGAGCACCTGTGCGTTGTTAGAGAGGACACCGCGTTCGACCGAATAACCGTCGTGGGCGGTGACGGCGCGAATGCCGGGTACCTTGTTCGCCGCTATCGCCACGCCGAGTCCCGTTCCGCAGATCAACACCGCACGGTCGGCCTCACCGCGCGCCACCATTTCGGCGGCAGTGGTCGCAATGGTCGGATAGTTCGTGTGTCCTGTCGCGTCGACGCCAACGTCCGCGACCGAGGCCACGAGTTCGTTGCTTTCGAGGTCTTTCTTGATGATTTCCTTGTATTGGAAGCCGGCATCGTCCGACCCCACCACAATGCGCCACTTGTTTGTCATGATTCTCCTTCTTGTTCAGTGCGTGGGGACTGTCGGCAACGTGCGCAGCCGTTCGACGATGAGGGCGAACGAGACGGCCCCGGGATCCGGGACGCCCAGCGCCTTGTCACCGTGCGCGCGTGCGCGACCCAGGTGGGGCATGAGATCTTTAGTCTGATCGGCCGCTGCCGATGCGGCAGTGGCTGCTGCGGTCCAGGCCGCCGAAAAGGGCTCGCCGGCACTGACGCGTTCGGCCAGCGTCTGTGCAAAAGGAACGAGCGCGTCGACCATTGTCTTGTCTCCGACGACTGCCTGGCCGTACTCCATCACAGCCCGCGTTGCGGCTGACACCGCAGCCGCAACGGATGCGGGCGAGACCGCCTCGGTGTCGCCGAGAGTGTTGCCGAGAGTCCGCAGGATCACGCCCCACAGCGCTCCTGAAGTGCCGCCCGCACGATCCGACCAAGCATCCGCCGCCCGGGTGAGCACCGTTTGAACGCCGGCGCGCTGGCCCAGGACTGCCGCGGCTGCTGCGGAGGCAGCGATCGACCCCCGCTGCATTCCGATTCCATGGTCGCCGTCTCCGGCTATAGCATCGAGGCGGCCCAGTTCCTCCGCGTTTTCATCGATTACCTCGCGCACGGCGGCCAGCGCATCGCACACGCGCGCTGCGGCACGGCGCGAGTCGCCCGACGCTGGTGGGACCGACTCTTCTGACGTCTCCGGCATGGAGGTATCGACGTGACTCAGGGAGCCGGAATCGATCGCCCCGGTGCGGAACGCCGGAGTGTCTGCAGGAGCCAGCCAGAGCGACTCCAGTTCATCGTTGAGCCACAGCAGGGTGAGCGATGCCCCCGCCATGTCGAAACTGGTGCAGAACTCACCAACCTGGGGATCCACGACGGAGATGCCGGTGGCTTCGAGCAATTCCGCAATGCGCGCGAACACGACATAGAGTTCTTCGTTCTTCACCGAGCCGAGCCCATTGAGAATGGGAACGACCCGCGCGCCTTGGGCGCTGACGTCGTCCGGAATTTCAACCGCGGCAAGGAGGCGCTCGACGAACAGTTCCGCGAGCCCATCGGCACTGGGGATATCGATCTCGTCGATTCCGGGTTCGCCATGTATTCCGAGTCCGACCGCCATGCGACCGGCAGGAACCGAGAATAGGGGAGCGTCCGCTCCCGGAAGGGTGCACCCCGTGAAGGCGACTCCCATCGAGCGCGTTCGCTCGTTCGCCAGCACGGCCACGCGCTCGACGCCGTCAAGGTCATAGCCGGATGCTGCGGCGGCGCCGGCGATCTTGAACACGGTGAGGTCGCCCGCAATACCGCGACGCTTGTGTTTCTCCTGGGGTGCGGCACTGAAGATGTCGTCGGTCACAGTAACGGTGCGGCAGTCGATGCCATCCGCGCGGACGGCTTCCTGTGCGGCGCTGAAGTGCAGCACGTCCCCCGCATAGTTCCCGTAGCTCAGAAGGACGCCCCTGCCCTGCTCGCTCGCTCGCACCACGGATTCGACCTGTCGCGCGGATGGCGAGGCGAAGAGGTTCCCCATCGCGGCGCCGTGAGCGAGACCTGGCCCCACAAGACCCGCAAACGCCGGGTAGTGGCCGGATCCGCCGCCGACCACCAGAGCCACCTCGGGTTCCGCCGATCGGGTCGAGCGGGAGACGCCGCCTTTCACGGCACGAACCCACCGCCCATTGGCACGAACGAATCCGTTCACCGTCTCATCGGCGAATGCCGCTGGATCATTCCAGAGCCGCGTCACGACATCCATCTCCTACCGTCTTTCCTATAGGATATTGGAAATTTGTGTGATTCGCACCCCCTTCTACGCGCCCCGGCACCTCGGATCAAGATCAACGCGCGGGCGCGCATCCTCTCGGGATGGCAAACGTCGCGCGATCGAGGCCGCCAAGAACCCGAGAAATCTGCCATGTTGACTTTCAAGTCGGCGCTCCACTATGCTCGCTGAAATCGCACAATCGTTTTCGCAGTTTTCGCAAAGGAGCAGGAATGTCGGTCATGGACCTCAAGGGCGTCGTCACGGCAGTAGTCACCCCGTTCAAGGCGGACGAGTCCTTAGACCTTCCGGCGCTGCGGGAGTACGTGGAATATGTCGTCGGCGTGCCCGGGGTGAACGGCATCCTCACCTGTGGATACAGCGGTGAAGGCGGCGGCCTCAACCGGGACGAGCAGCTCAGCGTCGTGCGCGCCGTCACCGAGACCGTGAACGGTCGCATCCCCGTCATCAGTGGAATCAGCCCGACCTCGACGAAAGACACGATCGAATTCGGCATCAAGCTGAAGGAGGCTGGTGTCGACGCGCTGCAGATCAACTCCCCGTTCTACAACATCCTCCGTCGCGGATTCCTTCGTGACGAGGAGATTGCGGTCAAGTTCTTCACCGACCTCGCCGCCGGCGTCGGCCTCCCGATGACCGTATTCCAGTACTCGAGGTCCAGCGGGCTCACCTATCCGGCGAGCACGATCGCCAGGCTCAGCGAGATCGAGAAGGTCATCGGCTTCAAGGAGGCCGTCGAGATGGAGGTCTACGAGGCCGACTTCAAGGCGGTCGCCGGACGGAAGCTGCTCTACGCCGACAACAACACCTACACACTGGTCAGCATGCTGCTCTACGGCTCGGACGGCTCGATGGTCGGCATCGGCAACGTCGGCGTCCCGCTGTGGACCGAACTGAACCGGCTGATCGACTCCGGCGACCACACCGCCGCCATCGAGCACGCCAACACGAAAATCGTTCCTCTGGTCAACACGTTCAGTCGGGATCTGGGCAACACGACCTTCTCATTCATCGCCCGCGTCAAGGAAGCGTTGGTGCAGCTGGGACGCATCCCCAACGGCACCGCGCGGGCGCCGGAACCCGCCGTCACCGACCAGGAAAAGGAGGAGATCCGAAAGACGCTCGTTCAGGTTGGTCTGCTGAGCTGAGGTACGCCCTGAACGTAACAAGCATCCGCACCACCGAGTACCGCATCCAATTCCGCACCTAGCGCCGCTTGCGGCATCCGAAGAACACAAGGACGTGAAGAACATTGATTAAAAGGTTCAGGCGTGCCGCGATAGCGACACTGGCAGTCTCCGCGTTGGCTCTGACCGCGTGCTCCGGCACAGCTGGGGAAGGGGCGAAGGCGGATGGCGACGGTGAGATCGGCAGCCACAGTCTCGTCTTCGCGCACATCACCGCAGAATCCTTCCCCTACCAGGCGGGCGCGCTGAAGTTCAAGGAACTCCTTGAGAAGCAAACCGACGGCAAGATGACCGTCAAGGTCTACCCAGGCGGGCAACTCGGCGGAGAACGGGACATCAATGAGTCGATCCTCACCGGATCGGTGCACCTCGGTGTCGGCGCCGGCGCACTAGCCACATTGGCCCCCATCATGAACCTGCTCGAGATGCCGTTCATGATCCAGGGCCAGGACCACATGAACCGCATCATCGAATCGCCGATCGGGGACAAGCTCGCGGGCAAGATCCAGGATCAGGGCAAGTTCAAGGTGCTCGACTGGTTCAGCACCGGCGACAGCTCGATCGAAACGACCGACGTGGCGATCAAGACTCCGGCCGACATGAAGGGATTGAAGCTGCGCGCCATCGAGAACCCGGCGCTCGCCGCCGCCCTCCAGGCGCTCGGGGCCAACCCGACACCGATGCCCTACGGCGAGGTGTACACCGGCATCCAGACCGGCGTCGTCAAGGGTGCGACCCTCGACTGGGGCTCGGTGAACTCGATGAAGTTGTTCGAGTTGGTGAAGCACGCCACCTCACCCAGCGCCGCATTCCTCGCGGAACCACGCCCGGTCATCATGTCTGACTCGTTCTGGAAGTCGCTGAACAAGGCGGAGCAGGATGCCGTGACCAAGGCGATGACAGAAGCCGCGGCATTCGAACGCCAAACCTTCAAAGACATCCAGGATGACGCCATCAAGGCGGTGAAGGATGCCGGGGTGCAGATCTCGGAGATCGATGAGGAAGCCTTCCTCGAGGTGCTGAAGCCCGTCTGGAACAAGTGGGCCAAGGACCTCGCCGCCGAAGACATCCTCAAGGGAATCCTGGACCTGCGTCAGTGATCGCGAGACCGGTCCACAAGCCCGAGGGCGTGTCACCGCCCCCACTGCGGCGCGCCGTTCGGCTCATCGAGCAGCTCGACCGCGCCCTCGGGTACGTGGACCGGTTCGTCGTTGTCGCGTGCTGTGCCCTGCTGTTCGGGCTGTTCGCCGTCGTCATCCTCGCCGTGTTCTTCCGCTACGTCGTCAACTCGTCGCTGCTGTGGGGCGAGGAACTGGTGAGGTACATGGCGATTTGGCTGGTGTTCCTGGGTCTGAGCAGTGCCCACCGCAGGAACGAGCACGTCTCGATCAACTCGCTTCTTGGCCACATCCCCGGAATCACGCGACCGTTGGCTCGCCGGATCGGAGAGGCGGTCACCCTCGTGTTCTGCCTCTTGGTCACATGGTTCGGGACGCAGGCGGCGGCCGGGAACTTCGCCAACCACCAGGTGAGCCCCGCCATGCAGATCGGGATCGCCTGGATCTACCTCGCCATCCCGGTCGGGTTCGGGCTGCTCTCGCTGCAATCCCTGGTGCGGGTCTTCCGCCCTCCCCATGACCGTGATCCTGAACGCGAGGTGCTGGCATGACCTCGGTGTTGCTCGGCGGGTTCGTCGGAATGATGTCGCTGGGCGTTCCGCTCGCCGTGGTCATCATCGGCGCCGGAACCCTGTACATCATGTTCGCCACCGAGGTGCCGCTGTCCATCGTTGCGCAAAGGCTCTTCGCCGGCATGGATGACTTCACTCTGATGGCGATCCCGCTGTTCGTGCTGGCCGGTTACCTGATGAACGAGGTCGGCCTCACCGAACGGCTCGTCACCCTGGCCCGGATCATGCTGCGCCGGGTATACGGCGGACTCGCCCAGGTGGCCGTTCTGGTGTCGATGCTCTTCGGAGGGGTAAGCGGGGCGGCGGCCGCCGACCTCGCCGCAGTCGGCATTACGATGATCCCGCAGATGGAGCGCGATGGCTACAAGCGCGAGTTTTCCACCGCCACGATCACCACCGCCTCCCTGATGGGCGCGGTGATCCCGCCGAGCATCCCGTTCATCATCTACGGGGTGCAGAGTGAGACCTCGATCGGCAAGCTGTTCCTCGCGGGCATCATTCCAGGGATCGGTATCGGCGTCGCGGTGATGATCACCAACTACATCCTGCTCAAGCGGTACGGCTTCGTGACCCCGAAGCTCACGGCCGAGCAGGACCTCAAAGGCAAAGACCTGGCCCTCTCGGTGCGCGATGCGCTGATCGCGGTGCTCATGCCCGTGGTGATCATCGGCGGCATCCTGGGCGGCGTCTTCACCCCGACGGAGGCGGCGGCCGTCGCCGTGCTGTACGCCCTCGTCGTCGGAGTGTTCGTCTTCCGCACCCTGAGCATCCGCAAAATCATCGACGTGCTGCGCTCATCGGTCGTGATGACCGCGGTCGTGATGATCATCGTCGTCGCGTCGGCCGTGCTCAACTGGGCGCTGGCCTACTCGCAACTGCCCCAGCTGGTCGCCAAGTTCATGCTGTCGATCACCGACAACCAGACCGTGTTCCTGCTGATCGTGCTGGTGCTGCTGCTGATCATCGGAATGCCGCTGGACCCGGTCCCCGCGATCATCATCGTCACCCCGGTGCTACTGCCCGCAGCGCTGAGCTTTGGCGTAGACCCGGTGCACTTCGGCGTTGTCATGGTGCTGGCGCTCACGCTGGGACTGGCAACACCGCCGGTCGGCGCCAGCCTGTTTGTGGCGATGTCGATCAGCAAGGTATCGATGGCGAAGCTGTCGGTGGCGATCATCCCGTTCCTGATCGCACTGTTGATCCTCACCGTCGTGGTGACCCTGGTGCCGCAAACCTACAACTGGATCATCCCGCTGCTCAGCGGGTGATGTCGATGATCAGGCGGCGCCGGAGGACTCCCGGGCGATCACTTGAGGTTCCATCCGCACCGAGCCGACCTCCTCGCCGGACAGGCGCTTCATCAGCAGCTCGACGGCCAGTTTGCCCATCTCCAGCAGCGGGACGCGCACGGAGGTCAGCGGGATCGGCAACAGCGGGGACATCTCGGAGTCGTTGTAGCCGACGATTGCGACATCATCCGGCACCCGCAAGCCGCGTCGCCGGGCGACTGCCATGGCGGCCAGGGCGCTGATGTCGTTGATCGCAAAGATCGCCGTCGGCCGGTCCGGCAGGCTGAGCAGCGACTCGGCCGCCGCCATGCCGGAATCGACGTCGAACTCACCGGGTGCGACCAGGTCGCTCGTCGGCTCGATGCCGGCCTCGCGCAGCGCCTTACGGTATCCCTGCGCGCGCAGCTTCCCGGTGCTGACGCTCGCCGGTCCGCTGATGTGGCCGATGCGGACGTGACCCAGTTCGATCAAGTGCTTGGTCGCAAGGTAGCCACCGAGAAGGTCATCGCCGCACACCGCGGGGTAGGCGCCGGAGCTGCGGTTCAGCAGCACGAACGGCAGACCGGATGCCTCGATCACCTTCAAGAACGGATCGCGGAGCGTTGCCGTTGCCAGAATCAGGCCGTCCGTTCGGCGGTCCATCAGGCTCTTGATCGAGGTGCTCTCGGCACCCTCCTTCTCGGCACTGACGGTCATCGTCTGGTAGCCGAAGTCACGCGCCCGCCACTGGGCGGCCTCGAACATCTGCCCGAGCACCACATCGGTCAACCGGGGAATCGCCAGCCCGACCATCATCCCGCGGCGAGTGCGTAGACTCTTCGCCCACGGGTCCGGCTCGTAGTTCAGCTCCGCGGCGGCGGCCCGGATGCGTTCAACCGTGGCCGCCGGAATCCGCGACCCCGGCATTCCCATCAGCGCCCGTGACACCGTCGACGGGTGCACGCCCGCGGCCTCGGCGATGCTTTTGAGGGTGGCCTTGTGCCCCGGTGTGTCCATGTTCAGTCTCCAACCGCAAACTATCAGGTTGTTGCAGACCGGCGCCGGAAACACCACCGGACTTGACGGGCCCGCGCCATTACCCATAGATTAGCGAAAACGATTGTGCAGTACTTGCGCGAGTCGCCACCGCAGGTCGAGGAGGATCCAGATGCAGTACGTTGTCGGCGTCGATATCGGCGGCACATTCACCGATGTCTCGGTGATCGACCGGCACACCGGTCGAGAGGTGATCGCCAAATCCCCGACCACCCCGCTCGACCTGATCGAGGGACTGCTCGACGGTGTGCAGCGCGCGGCCGCACAGTTCCAGCTGAGCCTGCCGGAGCTGCTCGCCGCGACCGAACGGTTCTCCCACGCCACAACCCAGACCACGAATGTGATGTTCACCTGGCAGGACGGTGCGGTGGTCGGCCTGTTGACCACGCGCGGGTTCGGCGACGAGCTGCTCATCATGCGCGCCCGGGGCCGGGTGGCCGGCCTGGGGCTTGCCGAGCGGCGTCACCTGCGCCTCACCGACAAGCCCGAGCAAATCGTACCCAGGGACCGGATCATCGAACTCGCCGAGCGCGTCGACCGATCCGGCAAAGTGCTCGAGGACCTGCGCGAGGAGGAGGTCGAGCGCGCGGTTGAGCAACTGATCGCATCCGGAGTCACGTCCTTCGCCGTCGCGCTGCTGTGGAGTCACCAGAACCCGGCGCACGAGAAGCAAGTGCACGAGGTCATCCGCCGAATCGTCCCCGGCGCTCATGTGTCACTTTCCAGCGACATCGCGCCGGTCACCGGCGAATACGAGCGCACCTCCACGACGGTGGTGAACGCCTTCGTGGCACCGACGCTGGAGCGCTACCTCGCCAGGCTTGATGAGCGGCTGCGTTCCCACGGACTGCGGGTGCCGATCCTGATCTTCCAAGCCGGCGGCGGCGTCAACGACGTTCCCTCCGTACTGCCGGTGAGCACGATCGAGTCCGGCCCTGCGGCCGGAATGGTCGCCGTGCAGAAACTGGCCGAGCGCATCGAGCGCCCCCGGGTGATCGCCACCGACGTGGGCGGCACCACGTTCAAGGTCGGCCTCATCGTCGACGGGCGCTGGTCAATGGCACCGGAGACCGTGATCAACCAGTACACGCTGCTCTCGCCGATGATCGACGTGGTGTCGATCGGTGCCGGTGGCGGTAGCATCGCCTGGGCGGATGCCGGCCGGCTACGGATTGGCCCAGTATCGGCCGGCGCGGCGCCGGGCCCGGCTTGTTACGGCTGGGGCGGAACCCGGCCGACAGTCACCGACGCGGACGCCTTGCTCGGCTACCTCAACCCGGCCCGCTTCCTGGACGGCCGCATTCAGTTGCGTCTGGATCTGGCCACCGAGGCGATGCGGGAGCACGTCGCCGATCCGCTCTTCGGCGGGGACGTCACCGCCGCAGCGGCCGGAGTGCGGCAGGTGGTCGACTCGCAGATGGGCGACCTGATCCGCAAGGCAACCCTTGAACGGGGTTTCGACCCGCGCAGCTTCCTGCTCGCCGCCTACGGCGGCGCCGGTCCGGTGCACGCGGCCTCCTACGCGCGCTCCGCCGGGGTAGGGCAGATCATGGTGCCGCTCAGCGCAACCGCGTTCTCCGCCTATGGCGTCGTCATCTCCGACACGGTGCGGAGCGTGCAGCGCTCGATCAGCCCGGAACTCGGCCGAGACGAGACCAGTCTCGCGGCGAGCTACGAGGAGCTTTGCTCCCAGGCCCTCGCCGCGTTGAACGCTCAAGGGGTTGCGACAGGAGACATCACGCTCAACCGATGGGCCGACATGCGCTACGAGCGGCAGCTGCACGATGTGCGGGTGCATCTGGGTCGCGCAGACGACGCCGGCCCGTCGCTCGTCGGAGACCTGTCGCAGGCGTTCGCGGATCGCTACGAATTGTTGTTCGGCAAGACCGCCCGGCTGAAGGATGCGAAACCGCGCATCCTACGAATCGGCGTCGATGCCACCGCGCCGAGCGGAATCTCCGTCGGCGGTGTCGGTGCCCGCCCGGCGGCATCCGAAATTCCGGCGGAGACCGGAGTCCGCAGCGTGTACTGGCCGGAGAACTCGGGGTGGCTGGAGACCGCCATCTACGACGGCGAGACCCTGGCCGACGGGCATGTGCTCGCCGGTCCGGCGATCGTCGAGCAACCCGGAACCAGCGTGGTCATTCCGCCGGGCGCGGATGCCAGGGTAGACGCGCTGCGGAACCTGATCATCACGTTGGAAGGTGCCACTCCGGCACCCGAGGCGGAAAGAGCGAACGCCGACGTAATCGCAGTGGGGAGCATGAAATGACCAGGGACGTTGATCCGGTTCAGTTCGAGGTGGTCTGGCACAAGCTGCTGGACATCACCGAGGAAATGGGCATCAAGTACATGCGCACCTCCGGCTCCCCGGTGCTGGTCGGCGCATACGACGCGAGCACGGGGATCACCCTGCCCGACGGGCGGCTGGTGGCCATGGGTCCGTACATCACGACGCAGGCGCACGTGCTCAACCTGATCGTGGAGTCTGTGCTGCGCACCCGGTCGGTGAACCCGGGCATCAACCCGGGGGACATGCTTATCTGCAACGACCCGTACCTGGGCGCCACCCACCAACCGGATGTCGCGACCGTCGCCCCGGTGCACCACTCCGGGGAACTGAGGGCCTGGGTCGGCTCGTCCGGGCACTGGCTGGACATCGGCGGCAGCGAGCCGGGCGGGTTCAACATGAACGCCGAGTCGGTGTTCGACGAGGGCTTGCGCTTGCCGCCCACCAAGATCGTCGAGCGTGGCGAAATCCGCGAGGACATCGTCGAGCTGATCATGGCGCAGATTCGGGAACCGTTGGCCGAGCTCGACCTGCGCGGCCAGCTCGTTGCCAACGAGGTTGGCCGCACCCGGCTGCTCGACATCGCCGACGATGTGGGACCGGCGGTCCTGGACACCGTGATGCGCCGCGGAATCGACCACGTCGCCTCCGGCATGCGACGGCGACTGCGCTCACTGCCCGACGGCGTCTGGCGAGAGGTGCAATACCTGGACCATGATGGGCACCAGCGGAACGTGCGGAAGATCGTCTGCACGGTGACCAAGCGCGGTGAGCAGCTGACACTCGACTTCACCGGATCCGATCCGCAGGTGAACGGGTTCGCGAACTGCGCCGCCGGCGGGCTGCGGGCCGCCGTGCTCTCCGGGGTGTGCATCGCGCTGGGCTACGACTTGACCTGGAACGACGGGGTTTCCGAGTGCGTGAAGATCAAGGCACCGCGGCGCACTATCGTGACCGCCGAGTACCCGACGCCGGTATCGATGTCGACGATCTCGGCGATCATCGTCACCCTGAACCTCACCCTGGTGGTGTTGTCCCGGATGCTGCTGGCCAGCCCGAAGCACCACGAACAGGCGATGGCCAGCTGGTGCGGCACGTCCCTTGGCGTGTCGATGGTCGGGGTGAACCGGGACGGCCTGCTCACGGTAGCGCCGGAAGCCAGCCACTTCGCGGCCGGCTGCGGCGCGCGGTCCTACGCCGACGGCGTCGACACCGGCGGCATCATCATCAACACCACTGCGAACATCCCGTCGATCGAAGCCACCGAGGACGCCTATCCGCTGCTTTACCTGTTCCGTCGGCAGCTCACCGACTCCGGTGGAGCCGGTCGATTCCGTGGCGGGGTGTCGGGGGAGGTGGCGATCACCCCCTACGACACCAGCGAGCCGCTGTCGACCTCCTTCGCCGGGGTCGGCTCGGTGACGCCGAACGCGCTTGGAGTGGCCGGCGGGCTGCCAGGGGCGACCGTGCGCTTCCTGCGCTTCGAAGAGGCAGATGCGCTCGGCGGCAATGGACCACGGCTCGCCGGCGAGCTTGGCGACATTGCCGGCCCGCGCACCGCCGGCATCCTGAACTCGTCCAAGATCCAGTTCGACCTGCGCACCGTCGAATACCACAACTGGCAAGGGGGCGGCGGGTTCGGCGATCCGCTGGACCGCGACCCGGCCAAGGTGAGCGACGACGTGCGGCTCGGCCTGGTGTCTGCGGAGCAGGCGCGGCAGACCTACGGGGTCGTGCTCGGCCAAGGAGTCCGTGGTGCCGTGGCCGACGCGGTTGCCACTGTCACCCTTCGCGACGAACTGCGGCACGGCCGGCTGGCGCGTGCGCATCCGTTCACCGAGGCCTATCCGCTCCCGGTGATGGACCGGGACGACAGCGCTGCAGTAGCCAGCCGCGAGGCGGTCGGCTACTGGGACATCGTGAAGGTCGACCACGCCAGCGACTCCATGAGCTGCGTCGGTTGCGGCTTCCAGCTGGGCAGAGTGGGCAGGGATCTCCGCGCGGGCTGCGTCGCCGAGGAAGTGCCGGCGTGGAAGGCCGGGCCGGTTCACGGCAGTGACTACGTCGAGGAGGGCACCGTGGCGATCGCGGTGCGGCTGTTCTACTGCCCGGGCTGTGGCAGGCAGTTGGAGGCGGACCTCGTCGTGCCGGGCGGGATCGGCCCATCCTCCATCGTGACGGGTGGCGGAAGTCTTACCGGAGCGCAATCGTGAGCGAGCTGGCCAACGCGGAGCTGACCGAGGCCGAGTGGCGCGCATGGGCGACATTGCCCACCACCGCGATCTCCGACGCCCTCGGCCGCCATCAGGTGTTCGCCGCCAGACTGCGACCGCGCACCGGCGCTGGTTTGATCGGACGGGCGTACTGCGTGCGGGTGGTCGCCGGAGACAGCGCATCGCTGCACCTGGCGCTGGATGAGACGCCGGTCGGGTCGGTGCTCGTCGTGGATGCCGGTGGCTTTTGCGACCGCGCCGTCTGGGGTGAGGTGCTCACCGCTGCGGCACAGCGGCGCGGGGTGATCGGTGCCGTGATCGACGGGGCCATCCGGGACGTCGACGGGATCCGGCGGAGAACCTTCCCCATCTACTCGGCCGCGGTCACGCCCGCCGGACCGCACAAGGCCGGTGGCGGCTCCTGGGGTGGCACCGTGTCGTGCGGCGGCGTTCCGGTCGCGACGGGCGACCTGATCGTCGCAGACGAGGACGGGATCGTGGCCGTGCCCTGGACGGGCAGGGAGCGAGTTCGCGTGGAGGCGGGTGCCATCGTCGTGCGGGAAGACCAGCTGATGAAGCAGGTGGACGAGGAGGGCATCAGTACCACGAGCTATCTCGGGTTGATCGGCGACAAGTAACACAAGCTGCGTAAATGAGAAGGAGTAGAAGACGATGAGAATCGGCAGAATCACGCACAACGGGACGCTGGAGTTCGCGGCATCTGGCCGCGACGGCAGCTGGGTACGACTGGCACAACTGGGCCTCGACTACCCGGACAGCGAGTCCCTGATTGCAGATGCCGAGGGCATCCGCTCGGCACTTCAGTCGCAGCCGGTTGGCGGCGTTGACCTGCCGGACGACGCGTTCGCATGCCCGATCGTGCGACCGAGCAAGATGCTCGCCGTAGGGCTCAACTATGCCAGCCACGCCAAGGAGACTGGGGCGACGCTACCGGAGCGCCCGCTGATCTTCGCCAAGTACCCGAATTCACTGACCGGACCGTTTGCCGACGTCGAGATCGGGCCGCGGGTCACCGAACAGGCGGACTACGAGGTTGAGCTGGCGGTCATCATCGGCCGCACCGCGAAGGGCGTGTCAGAGGCGGAGGCCCTGGACTACGTGTTCGGCTACGCGGTGGCCAACGACGTCTCCGCACGGGATTGGCAGCGGTCGGACGGGCAGTTCTCCCGGTCGAAGAGCGCAGACACGTTCTGTCCGATCGGGCCGTGGATTACGACGGCCGATGAATTCGATGGACCCGGTGGATTTGATCTGAGTTCCACCGTAAACGGGGAACTGCGCCAGAGCGGCGTGACCTCGGACATGATCTTCAGCACTGCCCAGATCATCAGCTATCTGGCGGCCACCGTCACCTTGAAACCCGGCGACGTGATCCTTACCGGCACGCCGCCCGGGGTGGGCCTTGGATTCAGGCCGCCGCGGTTCCTTACGACTGGCGATGTCGTGAGGTGCTCGATTTCGGGGCTCGGCAGCATCCAGAACCGGTTCGTCGCGTCATAAGCTGGCTCGCGTATCAGAGGTCCGGGTCGCCAGGCTTGGTGCGTCGCGACCGCAGGATGAGGTCGGTCGAGTGGGCCAGGTGGTCGCGCACGGCCGGCTCGCCGAGGCGTTGCACATCGCCGATGTACCGGCGGTGCTCCGCGACGAGCGCACCGGGGCCGTAGTGCGGACGAATGTGCAGCAGCAGGAGTTGAAGTTCTGCATCAAGCTGGCGATAACTGTCCGTGATCCGCGGGCTGGCCGCCCCGGTGACCAGCGCCAGGTGCAACCGAGAGTGGGCCCGCTCCACCGCGGCCCAATCATCCGGATGAGCGGAGCAGGCCTTCTCCAACTCCCGCAGGGCGGCCTCCAGTGCTGCGGTGATCGGACTCGGCCAGGGGCCATCGCCGAACCGATCATGGAGTCGGCGAACCGCGGCACTCTCCAGTGCACACCGCAGGTCCTGGAGCGCGACTAAGTCCTCGTCGCCCAACGCGGCGACCCGCACCCCGGCGAAGGGCTCTGCCGTGGCGAGCCGCTCGGCCGCGAGCAGCGCCAGCGCGGCCCGCACGGTGTGCCGGGAGAGCCCGGATTCCTCGGCGAGAACGCTCTCCCGCAGCGGCTGGCCCGGCGACAGAGCGCCATTGAGAATCCGCTCGCGCACCGTGGCCGCAAGCTCCTCGACCGCCCGTTGCCGCGGTGCCGTGGCGTGCAATGTCATCATCCCGCCGCCCGCAGCACCACTGCATCGGCGTTGCGC
Source organism: Parafrigoribacterium mesophilum (assembly GCF_039652555.1). Taxonomy (NCBI): domain Bacteria; kingdom Bacillati; phylum Actinomycetota; class Actinomycetes; order Micrococcales; family Microbacteriaceae; genus Parafrigoribacterium; species Parafrigoribacterium mesophilum. Next base: position 1,697,381 of record NZ_JBDJAF010000001.1, on the reverse strand, counting down.
CGGCGCCGCCAGGGGGCGATGAGGATGGTGAGCCCGGCCGCGAGGACCACCAGACCCGCGACGGCCATCGGCGGCAACCGCTCGCCCAACAGCAGGAGACCCAACAGCGTCGCGGTAAGCGGCTCGCCCAGGGTCAGCGTAGACACCGTGGCGGCCGGAAGCCGCCGCAACCCCCACGCGAAGAGGAGGTACGCCACCGTGGTGGTCACAACGCCCAGCCAGAGGGCCATCGCCAGCCCGGACGGGGACGCCAGCCAGCTCGCATCCCCGGCCAGCAGTAGCGGCACCGAGAATGCGGCCGCCAGCCCGAAAACGCCGCCCATCGTGCCCACCGGACTCCAGCCGCTATCGAGCAGGGCCTTGCTGGCCAGCGTGTACACGGCATAGGCGGCGCCGGCGCCCACCGAGCTCACGATCCCGAGCACGCTGATCGTGCTCCCACCGACATCCGTCATGCCGCTGAGCAGGGTGACCCCGGCGGTGGCGACCAGCGTCGCGATCAGCCACAGCACCCCCGGAAAGCGGCGCCGCAACGCCCAGTCGAGCAGACCCGTGATCATCGGCGCGGAGCCGAGCGCGACAATCGTGCCGATCGCGACCCCGTTGAGCCTGGTGCCGAGGAAGAACGTGGGCTGGTAGGTCAGCACGCCGAGCGCGCCGATCACGACCAGTGCCGTCGTTCGTGTTCGCTCCCAACGCCCCCGGCTGTTCCCGTTCCGGATAGCTGTGCCCCGCGCAACGGAAACAGCAAGCCGCAACGGCGACTCTCCCTGCCGCAGCCACATGGTCCCGGCGATCAACGCGAGCAGGCCGCCGCCGATCAGGATGCGCGCGGCGCCGATCGACGACGAGGACGCCTCATTCGCTCCCAACGCCTGAGCCGTACCGGTGGTGCCGAAACACAGGCACGCCAGAAGAATGACGAAGTAGGGGCGCACGGACAATATTGTTACACAATCCGCTGCGGGAGAAGGTGTGACTACTGCACTGACTTGGTATAGACCCAGGGCAGTGTCCTGGCGTCCAGCCGATGCCGGGCACCGTCCTCCTCGAACAGGGCGTCATCCGCGTAAGCGATGTCTCCGTCCCACAGCATCACCGTCCCGTCCTCCATCGTGAGCATGCGCGTCGCGAAGTCCTGCCGCGCGGCATGTCGCACCGGATCGAGGGCATCGGCAGCGGAGTCGATTCCGACCAGGCCGTACAGGGTGACCCAGGTGGGCGGTACCAGCTGGAACTTGCCGCCGGCGTGCCGCTGCAGCGCCGCATCCGGGCTCAGCCAGGCGTGGTCGACGCACTCATTGGCGGAGAGGACGATCTCGCCCGCCGGCGCTGGAGCCAGGTAGAACCAGGTGCGGAACTTGCGTGGCGCCGCGGCCGGAGGTGTCCATTTCGAGGCGACAACGAGGTGATCTTTGGCCACTTCGAGACCGGTCTCTTCGCGCACCTCCCGCACCGCCGCATTTCTGGCCGCGGCCTCCTCGTCGGGCTGGGTCCCCGGACGCTGCGCGGGCCAGTCCTCAGGATCGACGCTGCCGCCCGGGAACACCCAGGCACCGGCGAAGGAGCCGCGGTTGCTCGGCCGCTCCACGAGTAGGACCTCAAGACCCGCGTCGCCATCGCGCACGAGAACGACGGTGGCGGCGACGCGAGTGCCGTCGGGTTCCGAGCTCGGAGGGATCTGCCGCATTCTGTTACGGTACCGCCGCCGGCTGAGGCGTGCGGGCTGCGACTCTACGGTGGAGCGCTGGTTAGGCTCTTGCTATGAGCCACGACGCTGTCGACGACGAGCCCGCTGCCGAAACCGTGACCACGATGGTGAGGCGGCTGCTCGCCCCGAACCCCGGCCCTATGACGCTGGAGGGCACCAACTCTTATCTAGTCGGCGCGACCGGCTCCGGCAGTGTGGTCGTGGTCGATCCGGGTCCGCTCGACGACACGCACCTGGCCGCGCTGGCGGCCACCCCGGTCGAACTCGTATTGCTCACTCACCGCCACCTGGACCACAGTGAATCCCGCGACGCCTTCGCGACCCTCACCGGGGCACCGGTGCGCGCGTTCGACCCGGCCCTGTGCATTGGCGGCCAGCCACTCACCGACGGCGAGCTGATCGCGGCCGCAGGCACACGCATCCGCGTCGTACACACTCCGGGGCACACCTCAGACTCCGTCTCGTTCCATCTGCCCGACGACGGCGGCACCGGCGTCATGCTCACCGGCGACACGATCCTCGGCCGCGGCACCACGATTCTCGATTTTCCCGACGGCACCCTCGGCGACTATCTGGAGTCCCTCGCCACCCTGCGGGCGTTCGGCCCGGCCACGGTACTGCCGGCGCACGGACCCGTGCTGCCCGACCTCGCCGCCGTCTGCGACGCCTATCTTCGACATCGACGGGAGCGACTCGAGCAGATTCGCGGCGCTCTTGCGCAACTGGGAGCCGATGCGTCGGTCGCTGCGGTCACCGACCTCGTCTATGTTGACGCGCCGGACGCCGTGCGGTTCGCCGCCGAGGCATCCGTGCGTGCGCAGCTGGCCTACCTGCGCGGCTGACCGGCCGACCGATACCGTTGCGGACGAGTGTGCCCGCCGCGGCGGCCGGTCTCGTCCGAAACGGTATCGCTCGGCCGCGGTGGTTCGGATGCCTCGAGCGAGTCGTCTAGGTCCGATGCGGGACCGCCCGGCGCCGCTTCTTCGGCTGCGCCCGGTTGATCTGTTTGCGCGCCGTCGACAGGCCCTCGCGGATGTGCTGCAACGGATGGTTCATGCACTCGATGCAGACCAGCCCGCCGTACACGATCCGATTGGTGAGATCGTCCGTGAGCTGCGCCTGCACCCGTAGTGCGAGCGGGTCGCCCAGGCGCCACGGGTCGAGCAAGAAGACCGTGAGCACCCAGAGCAGGTCTTCTGCGTGCATGGTGCGGGCGATGGCGTGTTCCGGGTCGAAGGCGCGCTCGACAGCGAGGAGGGCATAGTCCTCATCGCTCAGCATCCGGTCGCCTTCCGCCTCGATACACAGCCGCAGTCGCTGTTCCACCGCGAGGATGCGGCGTCGTGCGACGGGGGCTTGGTCCTCGAGGGCGTCCGCGAAGAAGCCCGCGAGGATGTCGTCGATGTGTGGTCGTGGTGTGTTCATGCGCACAGGATGGACCGCACCACCGACATCCCGGAGCTGTGAAGAATCTTAAGGTTTTCATATTGTGACCGTGGCTCCCTGGCGGCAGGAGAAGTGAGTGCCTATCCTTCATGGAATGACTACCCAAAATCGAGGGTTTTCTAGCGTTGTCGGGGGGCTCGGGGGCCTCCTCGCTTGCTGCGTCGCGATGGCGGTGCTGATCAGCGCGATGATCACTCCGGCGCTGACCATGACCGCGGCGGCCGCTGACAGTGCTATCACCATGTTCAACGAGCTTCCGAGCGACATCGCCCTGGGCACGCAGGCGCAGCAAAACGTGATCTTCGCCAACCGGGACGGGCAGCCCGTGCAGATCGCAACCGTCTTCGACCAGAACCGGCAGGTGGTGGGCTGGGACCAGATCTCGCCATTCCTGCGCGAGGCGGCGGTGGCCGGCGAGGACCGGCGCTTCTGGGACCACGGCGGCGTCGACCTCACCTCGATCGTCCGCGCGGCGACGTCGAACTTCGCCAGCCGAAAGACCACCAGCGGCGCCTCGACCATCGACATGCAGCTGGTGCGAAACATCCTCATCCAGGAGGCGTTGCAGATCGACGATCCGACCGCGCGCAAACGCGCCTACGATGACGCGATCACTGACACCATGGACCGCAAACTCAAGGAGGCCAAGCTCGCGATCGCCCTGGACAAGCGGTACACGAAGAACGAGATCCTGCTCGGCTATCTCAACATCACCGGCTTCGGTGGTCAGACCTATGGTGTCCAGGCCGCCGCGCGGCAGTACTTCAGCGTCGACGCAAAGGACGTCACGTTGGCCCAGGCGGCGAGTCTCATCGCCATCGTTCAGCAGCCCACTATGCAGAACCTGCGGAACCCGAAGTTCTACCCGGCTAACAAGGTCCGACGTGACCAGATCCTGGGCGACATGCTCGAAGAGGGCTACATCAACGAGCAGCAATACGACGATGCCATCGCCACGAAGATCGAGGACATGGTCAAGATCACCCCGCCGGCGAACGGATGCCTCTACGCCGCCGATGCCAAATTCGCCTGCGACTACGTGCGCCGCTTGGTGCCAACACTCACGTCGCTGGGCGGAAGCCCCGCCGAGCGGCAACGCAGCTGGGCGCGCGGCGGCTACCAGCTTTACACGAGCATCGACCTGAATCAGCAGGATGTCGCCCAGGCGAACCTCGACAAGAGCGCCCCGGCCACCGAGACCCGCTTCAAGCTCGGCGCGGCGGCCACTGCGGTGCAGCCGGGCACCGGTCGCATCCTCCTGATGGCACAGAACAAGATCTTCGACGACTCGGGCACCGGGGATCCCGCAACCACCACGGCGGTGAACTTCAACACCGACAAGAACTACGGCGGCTCATCCGGCTTCCAGACCGGCTCCACCTACAAGATCTTTGCGCTCACCAACTGGTTGCAGACCGGCCACGGCCTCTACGACATCGTGGACGGCACGCCCCGGCCGTTCCCGATGAAGAGCTTCAAGGCATCCTGCGCCCGTTTCGCCGGCGAACCCTATGCCCCCGGCAACGACGCAACGTGGGAGCGCGGCAGGATGAGCGTGCTGGATGCGACGCGCAACTCCGTCAACGTCGCGTTCGTCAGCATGGCCCAAAAACTCGACTTGTGCGCCATCCGGGACGCCGCCACCTCCATGGGAGTGCACCGCGCCGACGGGGCACCGCTCGACGTGTATCCGTCGTCCGTGCTCGGGACCAACGAGATCTCGCCGTTGACGATGGCCGCCGCCATCGCCACGATCGGCACCAACGGGGTGTACTGCGCCCCGACCATCGTGGACAAGCTGATCGGGCCGGATGGTAAGGACCTGCCCGGCCAGCCCAAGCAGTGCACGCAGTCGATCGACCCGAATATCGCCGCCACCGTCGCGTTCGCCCTGAAATCGGTGATGACCGCGGGCACTGGCACGGCCGGCAATCCGCGGGACGGCGTGCCGATCGTCGGCAAGACCGGGACCGCTGAGGAATCCCACCAGAACTGGCTCGTCGCCACCACGACCAAGGTCTCCTTGGCGGTCTGGGTCGGCAACATCAGCGGAGGCCAGAGCCTGCGGAAGATCTCGGTGGCCGGAACCAACGGCTACAACACGAAGTTCAACATCTTCCGGGCCACGATGGCCTCGCTCGACACCAATCCGGAATACCGCGGCGGTGAATTCCCGCCGCCGGATCAATCCCTGATGCGCCGGCCGCGGCCGGTGGCCCCGCCGGCGCCGAAGCCGACCGTCCCGCCGGTCGCTCCTGCGCCGCCCAGTCCCACCACCGAGCCGCCCGGGAACGGGAACGGTAACGGTAACGGTAACGGGGACAAGCCCTGACATGGTGCACTATTGATGCAGGGAGGCCACCGGGATGGGCTTGAGAAATCTGATCCACAAGGATGCCCGCATCGCCCTGTCGCGCACCCAGGGCCGGCGGTCGGCATCCTGGCTGATCATGGCCGCGTGCCTGGGCGTCATGATGCTGCTCTGGGGTGTGCCGCTTCCCGGTTGGGTCTTCGGGATCATCGTGGTGGTGCCGTTTGTTGCCCTCCTCGTGCTCGGCAACTACTGGGCGGGAGCCGACGAGCTCGCGGCGGCCAAGGCCGCGAGGGCCAAGCCGGCGGCCAAGCCAGCAGCCAAGCGATCGACCAAGGCACGATGAATCTGCGACGCTGACCTTCGGGGTTGCGCGCCATCGGACAGCGGCTTTGACTGGGGACTTTGCACCCGGGAGGTGCCATGTCTCGCAGCACGCGCAGTCGGAAGTCAGCCTCGTCGTCGGGCCATGCTGTGCTCACTCGCAACGTCGCCCCCGGCATCCACCGTCTGGCGCATGCCTACGTCAATTGTTACCTGGTGGAGGACGGCACGGGGGTGACCATCGTCGACACGGCGTTCCCCTCTACCTGGAAACACCTTCTGGCAGCACTGCTCGAGTGCGGACACAGCCCCGGTGACGTGACCGCCATCGTGCTCACCCACGGCCACTTCGACCACCTAGGGTTTGCGGCGCGTGCGGCATCCGACTTCGCGGTGCCCATCTGGCTGCAGGAACGCGACAGCGACATCGCCGCGCATCCGTACCGCTACCAGCACGAACGGAATCGGGCGCTCTATCCGCTGTTCTACCCGCGCGGGATGCGGGTGCTGGCGGCGATGGCGGCGGCCGGGGCGCTGCGGGTGAAGGGGCTGCGGGAGGTGCGGCGGATGCCCACATCGACGGTGCTGGACGTGCCGGGCAGCCCCACCGTGGTGTTCAGCCCCGGTCATACCTACGGGCACTGCGCTCTGTTCTTCCCCGATCGGGACGCGATCATCACCGGCGACGCGCTGGTCACCCTCGATCCGTACACCGCACAGACCGGCGCGCGAATCATCGCCGGCGCGGCCACCGCCGACTCCGAGATGGCACTCGCATCGCTGAGCGGGCTCGCTGCCACGGGAGCCCGGATCGTGCTGCCGGGCCACGGCGAGCCGTGGCGGGCCGGCATCGGTGCCGCGGTGTCGGCCGCGCTCGCGGTGGGGGCCGCCTGACGTGCGAACTGCGCGGATACTTGCGGCTGTCGGTCGTGAGCCGCGCAACTCAACCGCGCCAAGGCCTCCATTCAGAGAGATAATCATGGTAGTCGGCGTCGCGGCACGACGCCAAGGAAGGCAATAATGTCAACACCCACCACGACGCCAACCATTACGTCACTGCAGACCGGTCACGTCGCTCTCAACGTGACCGAGCTGGACCGCTCCAAGGCGTTTTACCAGCGACTGCTTGGCCTCTCGATCGCCAAGGAAGGCAACGACGCGGACCGGCGCTTCGTGTTCCTGGGCCGAGGCGGCAAGCTCGTCCTCACCCTGTTCCAGCAGAGCAATGGGGAATTCAGCCCGTCCACGCCAGGGTTGCATCATCTGTCTTTCCAGGTCGAGAGCATGGTACAGGTGCATGCCGCCGAGGCCATTGCACACGAACTGAACGCGCCATTCTTCCACGACAGCATCGTCGCGCACTCCGAAGGCTCCTCGTCCGGTGGTATCTTCTTCGCCGATCCGGATGGCATCAGGCTAGAAATTTTCGCCCCGACCGGGGCCGAGGAGAGCCCGGCTCCCAGCGGTGAGGCACCGACCTGTGGGTTCTTCTAAAACGAGCGGTCCAGCCGGTCGCCTCCGCAGCCGCACAGCCGGCTGGCCCCGATGAGTCAGCCGTTCCACCCCGGTGAGCTTGCCGTGCAGAAACGCGCGGGCAAGAGCTCCGGGGCGATGATCCGCAGATCGATACCCGAGATCGCCGCGGAGTTTCTGGTCAGCCGGCCGGCGATCGTTATTGCCGGCCGTGACCCGGACGAACGGATGTGGGCGACCATGCTCACCGGTGAGCCGGGCTTCATGCAGGCGCCGGACCCGCAGGTCATGGTGGTACACGCGCGACCGCTGGCGAGTGATCCGCTCGCGCGTCTGGTTGCTACCGGCGGTGAGGTCGGCACGATTCTGTGGGACCACCACGGGCGGATGCGCGTCAACGGGGTCTTGGACCCGCGAGCGGACGGGTTCGCCGTGAGCACGGTGCAGGTGTACTCGAACTGCGGCCGCTACATCGCCGAGCGGCATCCGCTGGAGACGCCAGAAACAGAGCCAGCGCCGGACGCCAATCTCCACGAAGGACCGGCCGCAGCGGGCATCGGCCCTGAACCGAACACCGGCACCGCGCTGACGGCAGCGCAAATGGAGGTGGTCCGGGCGGCGGACACGTTCTTCATCGGCACATCTCATCCGGACGGCCCTGCCGACGCCTCCCACCGTGGTGGAAACCCCGGATTCATCGACGTCGACTCGCCCCGCACCTTGCGCTGGCCGGACTACAACGGCAACGCCATGTTCATGACGCTCGGTAACATCACGGTCAACCCGCGCGTCGGGCTGCTCTTCCCCGACTGGGCCACCGGCGGGATGTTACAGCTCTCTGGACGGGCCAGAGTGGACTGGGATCCGGTGTCGGCGGCCGCGCTGGCCGGGGCGGAGCGCGTAGTCGAGTTGACCATCGATGCCGTGCGGCAGACCGAACACGCCCTAGACACGCGGTGGAGCACCGCGGTTCTCAGCCGTTATAACCCGAGCCGCGCTGCCTGACCCGACTGGCCTCCTGGCTAGCGTTTGCGGGTGAAGCGGCTGGCCACCACGAGCCGGTCGAACAGCGCATCCAGCTCCTGGTCGACCACCTGCTGCTCCGGATGCGAGGAGTACCAGTTGACGATCTCCCGCGCGCCGACGGCGAACGGGGTGGTGGCCACGAAGTCGGGCACCAGGGCCTTGATCTTGCTGTTGTCGAAGATCACCGAGTGCGCCCGGTCGCCCAGGTGCGAGGCGCCGAGTTCCGGACTCGCCGCCGCGAGTGCATCCGAGGGCACGTGCACGATCTCGGCCTTCACACCGGCGGCCGCGGCCAGGAGTTCGGTGATCTGATTCCAGGTGAGCAGTTCGTCCGAGGTGATGTGGAAGCTGTCGCCGATCGCCTGCGGGTTGCCGAGCAGACCAACGAAGCCCTTGGCGAAGTCGCGGCTGTGGGTGAGCGTCCACAGCGAGGTGCCGTCGCCGTGCACGATCACGGGCGCGCCGCGGCGCATCCGGTCCAGGGCGGTCCATTCGCCGGTGAGCGGCACCCGCGTCTGGTCGTAGGTGTGCGACGGGCGCACGATCGTGACCGGGAAGCCGCGCTGCCGGTAGGCCGAGACCAGAAGCTCCTCGCAGGCGATCTTGTCCTGCGAGTACTGCCAGTACGGGTTGCGCAGCGGGGTCGACTCGGTGATCGGCAGCCGGGCCAGCGGCTTCTGGTAGACGGACGCCGAGGAGATGAACACGTACTGCCCGGTGCGACCTTCGAACAGTTCGATGTCGCGTTGCACGTGCTCGGGGGTGAATGCGATGAAGTCCACGACGACGTCGAACCGGCGCCGGCCGAGGGCCTTGCGCACGGAGGCCCCGTCGCGCATGTCGGCGGTGAGGACTTTGACCCCGGCCGGAGCGGGCCGCAGCGAGGTGTGACCGCGGTTCAGGATGGTCAGTTGCAGGCCGCGTTGCACGGCAAGTTCGCTCGCCGCCGCGCTGATCGTGCCGGTTCCACCGATGAAGAGAACTCTGAGGTTGGTCACGCTCTCTACAGTTGCCGCTGCGGTGTTCAGCGTCAAGTCGGCCCGTCTCAACCCGTTTCAAGGAGTTTCTGTCCCCGCCCGACCGGCCCACAGGCATCCGGACCCCTCGGAGACAGAAACTCCGTGAAACGGGACCGGGCGGTGGGTCAGCCGACGCCGGTGACGATCCAGCGGGTGCCGCGGGCGCGCAGGCCCAGAGTGAGGGCGCGGGCGCCGATGTATCCGAAGCCGAACGCGGCCCAGAGCCAGGACAGGCCCGCAGCCGGGTGTGTGACGTCGAGCCAGATCAGCAGTGGGGCGTACATCGCCAGGTTCACGCCCCCAGAGATTGCGAGGTACCGGGCATCGCCGGCCCCGATCAACACACCATCGAGCACGAAAACGTAACCGGCCAGCGGGATGCCGCCGGCCATCACGAGCATGGTGCCAGTGAGCATCCGGTGCACGGCGGGATCGTCGCTGAACACCGGTCCAATCAGCGGGGCCAGGATGAGGATGACGATGGCCAATACCGCGCCGGTGAGCAGGCCGTGACTGACAAGGCGCCGGGTAATGGCGGAGACGCGCGGTACATCCGCGGCGCCCAAGCCATGCCCGATGAGCGCCTGGCCGGCGATGGCGAGGGAGTCGAGGATGAAGGCCAGCGTGGAGAACAGCGTGAGCGCGATCTGCAGTGTAGCCAGCTCGGTGATGCCGAAGTCCGCGGCGACGAAGACGGTCGCGAGCATCGCCGCGCGCAGGCTCAAAGTGCGAGCGAGCAGCCACACGCCTGCGTGGGCGGCGCCACCCACGCCGCGAAAACCCGGTCGCAAGCGTGCGCCGGCGGCGCGGGCGGCGCGGACGGCGATGACGAGGTAGACCGCCGCCATCGCCCACTGCGCGACAACGGTGCCGATGGCGGAGCCGGCGATGCCCCAGCCAAAGCCATAGATGAAGATGGCACTAAGCGCGGCGTTGGCGCCGAAGCCGGCGATGGCGACGAGCAGTGGGGTCTTAGTGTTCTGCAGGCCGCGCAGCAACCCGGTAGCCGCGATGACGAGCAGCATTCCGGGAATACCCCACAGCGAGATTCCGAAGTAGGTGTGGGCAGCTTCTGACACCAGCGGCGTTGCGCCGAAAAGTCGCACCAGCCATCCGGACGTCGGCACCCCGATCGCGACGATGCCGATGCCGATGGCGAGGGCAAGCCACATCCCATCGATGCCGGCCCGGATGGCGCCGACGCTGTCGCCCGCGCCGAGCCGACGGGCCACGGCGGGCGTGGTGGCGTAGGCAAGGAAGATGAGCAGCCCGGTGACGGTCTGGAGGATGGCGCTACCGATGCTGAGCCCGGCCAGCGGCACCGCGCCAAGATGGCCGACGAGCGCCGTGTCGGTGAGCAGGAACAGCGGTTCGGCCACCAACGCACCGAGCGCCGGCAGCGCCAGGCGCAGGATGTCACGGTCAACGTCGTTCAAGGTAGCGATGCGGGCCACTTTACCGGCCTGGCCTGGCTGTTCTGGCCCCTGGCATCCGCGGTCACGTGCCCAGGCATCCGCACCCTTCTTCCGTCCCGTTTCACGGAGTTTCTGTCTTCGGGGCCGCCAGATCGCCGTGAACCTACTCCCGTGGAGCAGAAACTCCTTGAAACGGGTTGTGGACGTCGTGGCGGGGAGGGAGGGCGACTTGTCGAGGGGGCGCCGCGGTCCTAGCGTGAACGGAATGGATTGGTTCAACGCGGCAGACTACGAATTCGCGCGGCAGGTGCTGCAGCGCGGGGTCGCATTGATGTACCTGGTCGCGTTCGCCTCCACGGCCGCGCAGTTCCGCGCGCTGCTGGGCGAGCATGGATTGCTGCCGGCGCCCGTACTGCTCAGGCACAAGAGTGCAGTGCGCGGTCCGACCCTGTTCCGCTGGCACTACTCGGACCGGTTTCTGCTCGCAGTGGCCTGGACCGGCATCGTGCTCGCTGCCGCCACCGTGATCGGTATTCCGCAGGCGCTGCCGGCCTGGGTGCCGCTGATCGTGTTCCTGGTGATGTGGCTGCTCTACATGTCGATCATGAACATCGGCCAGACCTTCTACGGCTTCGGCTGGGAAAGCCTGCTGCTCGAGGCCGGATTCCTCGTCGCCTTCCTCGGCTCCGACGAGGTGCAACCACCGCGGTTCATTCTGCTGCTCACCGCGTGGCTGGTATTCCGCCTGGAGTTCGGCGCCGGAATGATCAAGATCCGCGGCGATCGATCGTGGCGCGATCTCACGGCGCTCTTCTACCACCATGAGACCCAGCCGATGCCCAACCCGGTGAGCCGGTTCGCCCACCTGCTGCCCAAGCCGGTGCACCGCGCCGAGGTGATCGGCAACCACTTCGCACAATTGATCGTGCCGTTCTTCCTGTTCGCCCCGCAGCCGATCGCGAGCGTCGCCGCCGCCATCGTCATCCTCACCCAGCTGTGGCTGGTCATCTCCGGCAACTTCGCCTGGCTCAACTGGATCACCATCGTGCTCGCCTTCGCCGCCGTCAGCGACACCACGGCGCACGGGCTCATCCCCGCCATACCGCTCGACTGGGGATCGGGCACCTACACGCCGGTGTGGTTCCTCAGCCTCGTCCTGGCCGTCACGGTGTTCCTGGTGTTCCTCAGCTACTGGCCCATCCGCAACCTGCTCTCGCGCCACCAGCTGATGAATGCCAGCTTCAACCGCTGGCACCTCGTCAACGCCTACGGTGCCTTCGGCAGCGTCACCAAACGCCGCTACGAGGTGATCGTCGAGGGGACCCTGGATGTCTCACCGGACGACACCGCCGACTGGCGCGAATACGAATTCAAGGGCAAGCCGGGCGACCCGGCACGGATGCCGCGCCAGTTCGCTCCCTACCACCTTCGCCTGGACTGGCTGATGTGGTTTCTGCCGCTGGGTTCCGTACACGAGCGGTGGTTCTATGCGTTCCTGGAGCGGTTGCTCGAGGCCGACCCACTCACCCTGCGGCTGCTGCGCGTCGACCCGTTCGGTGGGCAGCGTCCGCACTGGGTTCGCGCCCGCATGTTCCTTTACCGGTTCGCCACCAGGGCGGAGAAGCGGGAAGGCGGACTGTGGTGGATCCGCGAACCGGTACAGGTGGCCATCCCGCCGGTCTCGCTGCACCCCGAAACCGCCCGGTCATGAGCCGCATCGTGGCAGTCGCGCCGGTGCTGCCCGAGTTTTCCTACACTCAGGCGGAGATTACGCGCGAACTCGTCGCCCTCATCGCCCCGGAGGCCAAACACCGTGCCGTCCTCGAGCGGATGCATGCCGCTAGCGGCATACAACGTCGCCACACCGCTCTGCCGCTGGAGCGCTACCGGGACCTCGGTGCGTTCGAGGAGACGAACGACCTCTTCATCGAGGTCGCCACCCGGCTCGGCGAAGCAGCCATTCGCGCCGCGCTCGACCGGTGCGCCCTCACTCCGGCCGACGTGGACTTCATCCTGTTCACTTCGGTCACCGGCATCTCAGCGCCCTCCATCGACGGTCTGCTGGTGTCGAAACTGGGGCTGCGTCCCGACGTGAAACGGATGCCGTCGTTCGGCCTCGGCTGCGTCGCCGGTGCCTCCGGCATCGCCAGAGTGCACGACTACCTGCTCGGGCATCCGCGCGACGTCGCCGTGCTGCTCAGTGTCGAGCTCTGCTCCCTGACCCTGCAGCGCGGCGACGAGAGCATGGCCAACTTGGTCGCCTCCGGGCTCTTCGGCGACGGCGCCGCCGCGGTCGTCATGGTCGGCGACGAGCATCGGTCTGCCGCCGGACCGACCGTCGTTGACACCCGCAGCTCCTACTACCCGGACACGCAGCAGGTGATCGGCTGGAACATCCGCGGCACCGGATTCGAGATCGTGCTGTCGTCGGGCGTCGCCGCGGTGATTGAGCAGAACTTCCCGGCCGATGTGAGCGCGTTCCTGGCCGCGCACTCACTCGGTGCCCGCGGCATCGATACCTGGATCGCCCATCCCGGCGGCCCGCGCGTGCTCGAGGCGTTCGCGCAGGCGCTCGGCCTGTCACCCGCATGTTTCCAACTCAGCTGGAATTCCCTGGGGGCGGTCGGCAACCTCTCCTCGGCCTCGGTGCTGCACATTCTGGCGGATGCGCTCGCGCGCGGAGTGCCACCCGGTGCCTCGGGGTTGCTCTTCGCACTCGGGCCAGGGGTCAGCGCGGAGTTCGTGCTGCTGGGCTGGCCATGATCGTCTACCTCGCGCTGCTCGCGGCGACCGGAGCGGAGCGGATCGTCGAACTCGCGTTGTCCACACGGAACGCCGAGGTGGCGTTCGCGCGCGGCGGCGTCGAGTACGGGAGGGGGCACTACCCGGCGATGGTGACGTTGCACGTCGGGCTGCTCCTTGCCTGCGCCGTCGAGGTGCTGGTGGCCGGCCGGCCGTTCCTGCCCTGGCTCGGCTGGCCAATGTTCGTGCTCGTGCTGCTGAGCCAGGCGCTTCGGTACTGGTGCATCGCCACGCTCGGGCAGCAGTGGAACACCCGGATCATCGTGGTGCCCGAGGCAGGACGGGTCACCGGAGGACCGTACCGGTTTCTGCCGCATCCGAACTACGTCGCCGTCGCCGTCGAAGGTCTCGCACTGCCGCTCGTACACACGGCCTGGATCACGGCACTCGCCTTCACCGCGCTCAACACCGTGCTGCTCGTGGGAGTCCGCATCCCAGCCGAGGACCGTGCGCTGAAGGCCCTGCGGCCGTGAGCAACTGCCGCCGATGAGCGCGGAACCGAGCGTGGACGTGCTGGTGGTCGGCGGCGGCCCGATCGGACTGGCCGCGGCAATCGAGGCACGGCTGGCCGGACTGACGGTCGGGGTGCTCGAGCCCCGTCCCGCGCCGATCGACAAGGCCTGCGGAGAGGGGCTGATGCCGGGGGCGGTCGCAGCGCTTCAGCGACTCGGGGTGCGCCCCGTCGGCTGGGAGCTGTCCGGGATCAGCTATCAGCGGGCCGGGCCGGGAACGAAATACCGCGCGGACCATCGGTTCACGAACGGCAACGGACTCGGTGTGCGCCGCACCGTGCTGCACGCCGCCCTCACCGCCCGGGCCGCCGAATTGGGTGTTGAACCGGTCGCCATCAAGCTCGACTCCCTCGTCCAGGACAGGGAAGGCGTCCGGGCGGGCGGCCTCCTGGCGCGATGGCTGCTCGGTTGCGATGGGCTGCACTCGCGCGTGTCGGCACTGGCCGGACTGGATGCGCCGGCCCGAGGCATGCGGCGCTTCGGGCTGCGGCGGCACTTCGCGGTCGCGCCGTGGAGTTCCTTTGTCGAGGTGCGTTGGTTGCCGGATGCCGAGGTGTACATCACGCCGGTCGCGGCCGACCTCGTTGGGGTCGCGGTGCTCGGCCCGGCTCACACCGACTACGCCCGTGCCGTCGCCGCCGTGCCGGAGCTGAGTGGCCGGCTGCCGGCCGGCCCGCTGCGCGGCGCCGGCCCGTTCCGGCGCCGTACCGCGCGACGGGTCGCCGGGCGGGTGCTGCTGGTGGGCGATGCCTCGGGCTACGTGGACGCCATCACGGGCGAAGGCATCCGGGTGGGCCTGGCGCAGGCTCGGGCGGCGATCGCGTGCATCGTCGCCGGCGACCCGGGACGATACGAGCGGGACTGGCGTCGGGCCAGTGGCGACTTCCGCAAACTCACCGGCGGAGTGCTGGTGCTGGCCGGATCACCGCTACGCCCGGCGATCGTGCCGCTGGCGCAGCGCCTGCCCGGCCTGTACGGGACCGTGGTGGAGCGCCTCGCGCGCTGACCGCATCCGTTCATCCGGTGTTGCGTTTTCGGACGAGCGCGGCCGCCTCGGCGGCCACCCCCGTCCGAAGGGCTATCGTTCGGTGGTTCTTGGCACCGTCGTCGATCGTGCCGGGTCGCCGAGCAGCAAGGTGCGCAGCGCCTCCGGTGTGCCGGCGACGGCGATCGCGCCGGCCTGCTCGGCGGGGCTTCCGTAGCCCCACTCGACGTAGATGGTCGGCACGCCGTGCGCTGCGGCGCCCTCGACGTCGTGGATGCGGTCACCGACCATGACCGGGCGGGAGACGTCGGCGCCGATCGCGGCCAGTCGACGCAGTGCTTCAGCGACGACATCCGCCTTGGCGCTACGGGTTTCGTCTTCGGTGGCCCCGGTAATGACGTCGAAGTACTGGCGGAGCCCGTAGGCGCTCAGCATATTCGTGGCCGGCAGTTCCGGCTTGGAAGTCGCCAGCGAGGTCGGGATGCCGCTGTCGTGGATGGCCTCGAGCACCTCGGCGATGCCGGGGTAGGCGGAGGTGCCGGTGACCCCGTTGAGGGCGTACTCCTTGCGGTAGATCGCGAGGGCGTGAGCCGACTTCTCCGGGGAGAAGCCGGCGAAATCGCGGAACGCATCCAGGATCGGCGGACCGACGTAGCGGAGCAGTTCCGCTGGAGCGGGCACGGGCAGCTCGAGGGCTTCGAACATGTGGGCGAGCGTCGCGGTGATTCCGGGAGCGGAATCGGCGATCGTGCCATCCAGATCGAAGAGGATGCAAGACCAATCGGGTTTCATTTGTTCTCAGCCTACGGAAGTTCCGGCGCGATCGAGTTCCCCGGGCTTCTGCAACTGTTCCCATTCCGGCTGGTTGTGCCCCGCGCAACGGGCACACTAAGCCGGAACGGGAACAAATACGGAGGCTAGCCGCGCAGCGCGGAAGCGAAGATAGCCGGCAGTTTGCCCCAGGACGGGTTCGCCGCGAATTGCGTGAGCAGCCGGGAGGTTGCCGTGCCGGTGCGGTTGTTCAGAAACCACGGCGGCCGGGGCGCGACCGCGAATTGGCCGTTGCTCAGCGCGCGGTGGGCGGGTTGGAACGGGCCGCGGGCGATGGTGCGTTCCGGCGCATCCAGTAGCAGCGCGTTGTGCACCACGCCGATGCCACTGCCCACGTTCCGAATCGTGTTACCGGGGAAGGCGCCCCAGCTGGCGCCCGCGGTGAGGAAGCCCAAACCGGTCCACGTGTTGACCGCGATGGTGCCGTAGCGCAGGTCCACGAGCGCCTTCTCAAAGGCGGGTCCGAGCCGGCGCAGCGTGCGTGGATGCGCGATGACGTTGGCGCCCAGCGTGCCGGTCAGTCGGTCGTTGGCCATCGCGACCGCCGCGCCGAGGTAGTCGGTGCCACGCCCGGGCAACTCGACGATAGCCAGCACCGGGGCGAAGTACTCCGTCGAGAGCGCGTCGGCCGGACCCGCGGCATCCGACACCGCATCCGCCACAAGCAATCGCCGCCCCGCGGGACCCAGGATGCGCGCCGTCGGATACGCGGCCTTGGCGGCGGCGACCCGACGGTCGCTGCCCGGGTAATAGCTGGGGCGCTTCGGCGCGCGGTCGAGGGCGTCCGCGATTTCTGCCACGAAGGTGTCTTTCAGTGCCCAGTCCGACGGCAGGATCACGACCTGGCTGGCGATGCAGTTGTAGCCGCCGTTGTGCAGCCGCTGGGTGGCGATGTTCTCGGCCTGGAAGCGCAGGTCGGCTCTCGACCAGCGCCCGGGCAGCACGATGATGGGGGAGACGCCGCCGAGCTCGCTCGTGATCGGTTTGTCGAGCAGCGGAGTGTTCTGCGCCCTCCGAGCAGCCGCATCCTCGCCGGTGCCCCAGACGATCGCGTCGTGGGTGGCGGCACTGCCGGTGATGTGCACGTGCGCAACCTGCTCGTGGTGCACGAGGTACTGGCCGGCCTCGGCCCCTCCGGTCAGGATGCGCAGCACGCCGAGGTCGATCAGTGGGGCGAAGACCGACTCGAAGACCGGCAGCATCGCGTCCGTGATCGGATTGAGCTTGAGCGCTACGACCCGGTTCTGCGCGAACAGTTCGTAGAGCACGTCGAGTGCTGGGATGGAGGTGATGTTGCCGGCGCCCAGCACGGCGACGATGCCGTCGGTCGCGTCAGGGGTGCGGGCGGCGAGACCCGCGCGGCTGCGGATGGTCTCCTCGGTCACCTCCGGTGGCATCCAGACCTCGACGGAGTAGCCGTTGAGCAGCAGCGAGTCGAACACGCTGCTCGGCAGCACCTGCACCGCCTTGCGGCCGCCGGGCGCGTCGCTGATCGGATGCCCGTCGACCGGGCTGCCGCCCGCCGCGAGCTTCTCGAGGCTCTCCGAAAGCAGGTCGGTGCCGGTAAGCACCGGGTACGGGCCGGACAGCCATTCCTCGCCGATCTGCGGGGCATCCAACTCGACGCCTTTGTACGACGCCGCGGCGGCGACCCACGCCTCCGCCTGGCGGGCCCCCGCCTCGTGCACCTCACGCAGCAAAGCGATCCGGCGGCGCAACCCGGTGGCCGCCCAGGCCTTCTCGCCGGCGGCCAGCTGCCCGAGTGCGCGGTCGATAGCGGCGGTGTCGAGTTGCGGCGGCTGCACGAGCTCGGTTGGCGAGGTAACGGATGCCCGGATTCGGTCCATGAGGTCCCCTTCGATCGCCACCAGACTACGTCGCAGGCCTCCGGAAGCCCGGTGCGAAAGTCAGAAAAGACGCAGGTGGCCGTCGTCCATGCCGCGCATCGCATCGTAGTCGAGCACGAGGCACCGGATGCCGCGATCCCGCGCCAGAGTGCGTGCCTGCGGCTTGATCTCCTGCGCCGCGAACACCCCCTCGACCGGTGCCAGCCGCGGGTCCCGGTTCATCAATTCCAGATAACGGGTGAGCTGCTCCACGCCGTCGATGTCGCCGCGGCGTTTGATCTCGATCGCGACCGAGCCGCCCGTCGCATCCGTCGCGAGGATGTCCACCGGACCGATCGCCGTCATGAACTCGCGGCGCACCAGGCGGTAACCGTCGCCGAGCAGTTCGATCTGCTCGGCCAGGAGCTTCTGCAGGTCGGCCTCCACGCCGTCTTTGGTGAGCCCGGGGTCGATGCCGAGTTCGTGCTCGCTGTCGTGCAGTATCTCGTGCACGCTGATGAGGAGCAGATCGGAGGTCTTGCCTTGCACGACCTTCCAGACCTCGGTGACGCCGGCCTCTGCCTGATCCGGCTCGGGGGCGACGACGGAGAGCACCGAGGGTGGGCTCATCCAGTTCAGCGGTTTGTAGGAGAGTGAGTCGGAGTGTACGAGCACGCTGCCGTCGGCCTTGACCATGAGCAGGCGGGTGGCCAGTGGCAGATGGGCGCTGAGTCGCCCGGCGTAGTCGACGGAGCAGCGGGCAATGACGAGACGCACGGTTACCAGGGTACCTGGACGGCTCGGGGCCGCCGTCCCGCGGAACAACTGCGTCCGTTTCGGCTAATAGTTGCCGTTGCGCCGGGCACAGTTAGCCGGAACGGGAACTGTTATTCGACGGCGGGCTCCACCGGGGCAGCGGACGCGGTCGCGCCCGGCTCCCGGGCCGCGTGGGACACCGCGCCGGCGAGCGCCACCAACACGAGCACGACCAGCAGTCCGTTCAGCAGGCCGATGTGCTCGCCGAGGAAGCCGATCAGCGGCGGGCCGACCAGAAACGCGCAGTAGCCGATCGTGGCGACCGCACTCACCCGCGCCGCCGCGGTCTTGGGGTCATCCGCCGCCGCCGACATCCCGACCGGGAAGCCGAGCGCCGACCCGAGTCCCCACAGCACGACCCCGACGGTGGCGATCCAGGCATTGGGCACGAAGATCATGATGAGCAGACCCAGGGTTGCCAGGCCCGCGGATGCCCGCAGCACCGGTACCCGCCCGTAGCGGTCGAGCACCAGAACACCGAGCAGGCGCCCCACGGTCATCGCCGTGACGAACACGCCGAGCACAATCGCGCCGGTGGCGTTGTCCACGCCGTGACCGTCGACCATGGCGAGCGCGAGCCAGTCGTTGGCCGACCCCTCGGCGAACGCCATCCCGAGCACGATCAGCCCGATCAGCAGGGTGCGCGGCTCGCGCCAGATGTCCAGCCGACCGCGCCGCACCGTGGAGGGATCCGCCTCCGCGGAGGCCTCCTCGGCCACGAGGTTCTCGGACTGCAGGAATCGCACGGCGACGTGGGCTCCGGCGATCATCACGGCGGCGATGATGGCCGTGTGGATCGCAATGGGCAATCCCGCCCATTCCGCCAGCGCGCCGCCGCCGGCGCCGAGCATCGTTCCGAAGCTGAAGCAGGCGTGGAAGATGGGCATGATGCTGCGCCCCGACACGCGCTCGTTCGCGGCCCCGGAGACGTTCATCGAGACATCCGTGACGGAGAAGGCCGCTCCGAAGATGGCGAGGCCGATGAGGACGGCGGCGAAACTCGGTCCCACCGTGGCGAACACGCCGGCGAACGCGAAGCCGACCGGGCCGATCGTGAGGCACCAGGCGATTGTGCGGGCCGCCCCGAATCGCGCGATGATCTGTCCGGATGCGAGCAGGCCGAGGATCGACCCGGCCGCCAGCCCGAAGATGAGCATCCCCATCTGGAGCGTGCTGGCCCCGAGGGCGTCGCGGACCGCCGGCACCCGGGCGATCCAGCTGGCCAGGCCGATGCCGCACAATCCGAAGATCGTGAAGGTGGCGTTGCGCCAGGCGACCACGTCGTGGCGGGTGAGCCCGCCTGGGTAGTTACGGGTGGGCGAAACGGTGCTCTTGGACATGATTCCCGGGGTTGGCTGATGGCGCGGATGGCCTGGAATCGACTCGATCGAATCGATTCGACTAAGCTACCAAGTCATGAGCACCGAGGCAAGCGCGCGGGCGCGGGAGCACCATGAGCGTAACGTCGTCCACCGCCCGAACCTCGCGGAGGTCGCGGCGCTGGCCGGGGTATCCCCGTCCACCGCATCCTTGGCCTTCAGCGGGTCGGGGCCGGTCTCCGGGCAGACGCGCGCCCGGGTGCTGGCGGCGGCGGCGACGCTCA
Organism: Parafrigoribacterium mesophilum; assembly: GCF_039652555.1. Taxonomy (NCBI): domain Bacteria; kingdom Bacillati; phylum Actinomycetota; class Actinomycetes; order Micrococcales; family Microbacteriaceae; genus Parafrigoribacterium; species Parafrigoribacterium mesophilum. The sequence continues at coordinate 1,677,281 of NZ_JBDJAF010000001.1, read as the reverse complement.
ACTACGCAGGCCCAGATCCACGCGCCCAATCGCTGCGCCGTGGCCGCTCCGGCATCGTCGGGGTCGTCATCGAGGATCGGCTTCGCGACGCCTTCCGCGATCCGATGAACATCGCCATGCTCGACGGCCTGGCCGACGAAACCGGCGCTCTGGGCTCGGGCCTCCTGCTGCTCACCGACACCGGCGACGGTGCTGTGAGCATGGACACCGCGCCCCTGGATGCCGTCGTGCTCGTCGGCTGCAGCACCCGCCTGGATCGTGCCGTCGCCATTCTGCGGCGGCGCGGTGTGCCCGTCGTTGCGATCGAAGCGGCGCCCATGGAGGGTGTGCTCGACATCGCGTTGGACAATCGTGAGGCATCGCGCGCGATGGCGCGGCATCTCAAAGAGCTGGGTCATGCGCACGTCGCACTTGTCACGCTGCCGCTCGACGCCGAGCGGTCGCGTGGACCGCTCACCGCCCGGCGCGAGGCAGAAAGCACCGGATTCACCGCATCCGAACGCCTGCGCGGTGTGCGTGACATCTTCCCGGAAGCATCCGGGTGGGTGGCGGCGGGCAGCCTGATCGACGAGGGGAGGCAGGCGGGATTCGAACTGCTGGCAAATGCCCGCACCCGCCCGACGGCCATCATCGCGCAGAGCGACTTGCTCGCTGCCGGCGTCATCCGGGCCGCGGAAGAACTCGGCCTTCGGGTTCCGGCGGACGTGAGCGTGGCCGGTTTTGACGGCATCCGGCTGGATGGCCTAGCGCCCCACGAATTGACCACAATGGTGCAGCCGGCGGTCGAGAAGGGCCGTGCAGCCGGCCGGGCGGTCGGGATGCTGTTGGGCGGCGGGCAGGCGCAACCGGCCTCCTTCACCAGTACATTCCGCCGCGGGAATACAACCGCCGCTCTGGCGCGGCGGTAGCCTTCACGAGTCCGCATCGGTCGTAGTCTCGGTCTCCTCCGCCACCGCCTCCAAGTTGGCTTGCTCGAGGTTTTCCAGGTGCGTCAGCGAGGGGTGCGGACCGAGGTCGGTCTGTCCCTGCTCGGTCATATCGCCGACCGGGACGTCGGTGCCTGAGGTGGATTCGTCGCTCATCGTGAACCTCCGAAGATCGGTGTCGTCCGCACGTGCTGGCACCGAGGATAAGCCGGATGGCCGTCTGCGTCGAGAGTAGGAGTTCCGATCCCGCTGCGCACTCTGCCCACCTCCCAGTACCTGCTTGAACCATCTCAAGGAAATCGTGCGTCGGGCATGCCGGGAGCCGGCAAATCGGGGACATTCTGACCGAATCTCCTTGAAACGGGACACGCTCGTGTTCGATGCGGATACCGATCGCCGGGATCTGGCTACTCACGGTCGGCAGCGCCTCCGCCGCCGCACAAGAGTTCGGCACCCCCGAGCAAAGCGCCGCACTGGTCAAGCTGGCCACCGCCAACCCCGCGCTGCTCGCGATCCGTGGCGCGGTGCCGGTCGTGGACTTCGACTGGAGCGCCGGCCTCATCCTCACCGGTATCGGCGTGGTGCTCGCCGCGGCGGCCGTTGTCGTGTTCCGCCGAAGGGGTTTCCGGGGCGGTGCGGTACCTGCAACTGGTCGGCTTCGTCGCCCGGATACCGGTGAGCGGCTCCCGCCGGGATCGCTATGCGATCGTGCGGTCCTGGTACGCGATGACGATGACCAACATCGCGGTGTATCAACAGGTCGCGGATGCGGCGACGGCCGGCGCCGCGACGCTCCCGCCCCAGAGTGCGGCGCGGGCGCGCGTGGCAGAGATGGCGGAGTTCTTCGTCTTCATCCAGCAGAGCCTCGGGAAGCTGATGGCGGAGTGGGAGGAGCGCAGGGCGACGGGGTGAGTGCGGGAGGTCTCGATACGCGGCCTCGTTCCTCGGTCGCTACTCGACCCGCGGATGCTCCCGTCGAGCCTGTTCCGGTGGTCGGGCCTGTTCCAGTGGTCGGTCCTGTTCCGGTGGTCGAGCCTGTTCCGGTGGTCGGGCCTGTTCCGGTGGTCGGGCCGGCTCCGGTGGTCGAGCCTGTCGAGACCCCCGGCGACTACTCGACCGGCGGCGAAGACTCGCCGGCCTCCTGCTTCGCCTCCAGGCGCGCCAGGTAGTGCATTGCGCCATCCAGCCGGTCCGCCTGCTTCGGGTAGAGCCCCCGCACCATCGTCCACCCCTGGGCAGCGAGGGCCGCGGCTTCTTTCGGATGCCCGGCATCGCCCAGCGCCCGGCACGCCTTGGCCAGTACGCGAGTCAGTCCATCGATCGGGTCCGGGGAGTCGGCCGGGTTCGGCTCAGCTGGCACGGCTGATCGCGACGCGCCAGATCTCGGGGCCGGCCTCTTCGTAGGTCCACTCGTAGCGTCCAGGCCAGAGCGCTTCGCTCTGGTAGCGCAACGGCTTCGGGTCGTGGTCGTTGAGGATGACGAGTGACTCGCCGATGCTCAGGTCGTCGAGGCGCGAGAAGATGATCTCGTGGCGCTCGCCGTGGGGCAGGGTCCGCACATCGAGGGGGGATCCGTTCGCAGTCGATGGGTCGGTCATGTGAGCTCCTTGGGCCGCGTACTCGGTCACGCGCCTGCCTTCGATCCTATGGCCAGGGCATGCCTAGGCTGAGGGCATGACCGAAATCCCCGCCAGCCACCGCGCCATCCTCGAACAAGCCACCATCGCGCACCTGGCGACGCTGAGGCCGGATGGTCGCATCCAGCTCAACGACATGTGGTTCCTGTTCGACGGGGAGAACATCCGGTTCACCCACACCAACAAGCGGGTCAAGTTCCGCAACCTGCAGCTCAACCCGGCCATGACGCTGTCGGTGACCGACGTGCACGACCGTTACCGTTTCGTCGAGTTGCGCGGGCGGCTCAGTGAGGTGATCGACGACCCGACCGGCTCCTTCTATCAGGTGCTCGACCGGCGTTACGGCGCCGGGCACGATTCGCCAGCACCGGCGGATGCGGCGGACCGGGTCATTCTTGTCATGGCCATCGACGTCGTCCGCGTTCGCTAACCCGCAGCGAAGCTTGTGCTGCGCCCGCCTCGGCGCACTCGCATAGGCTTGACGCATGAGCCCCGACAGCCCCCTGAAATCTGGAATTCTCGTCGACGAGCTGGATGGGGACATCCGGCCTCAAGACGATCTGTTCCGTCACGTCAACGGGAAGTGGATTGCGCGCACCGAGATCCCCGCAGACAAGGCCAGGTATGGGTCGTTCTACGTGCTGGCCGAGGAGGCCGAAAAGGCGGTGCGCGACATCATCGTCGAAGCCCAGAACGCCGAGCCGGGCACCGAGGCGCGCAAGCTCGGCGACCTCTACGCGAGCTTCATGGATGAGGCCCGTGCCGAGGAATTGGGTGCCAGCCCCCTGACGCCGCTGATGAGCGCGGTCGCCGCCGTCGACTCCGTCGACACACTGCTCACCACTCTCGGTCACCTCGAGCGCAAGGGCGTAGGCGGGTTCTTCCAACTGTTCGTCGACAACGACCCCGGCGACCCGGAACGCTACCTCGTCTTCCTCGAGCAGGGTGGCCTGGGACTGCCCGACGAGTCCTATTACCGGCAGGACACGTTCGCCGAGGTGCGGGAGCACTACGTTGGGTTCCTCGAGCGGATGTTCGGTCTCGCTCACTTGGACGACCCGGCCGGTCGGGCGAAACGCGTCTTCGCGCTCGAGACCGAACTGGCCGGGCACCACTGGGACAACGTGGCCTCCCGCGACAGTGAAGCCACCTACAACCTGCGGACCTGGGATCAGGTCGACCCTGGCTTCAACCAGTGGCGCACCGCGCTCGACGTGCCCGCCGGCTCACTCGACGAACTCGTCGTGCGCCAGCCCAGCTTCGTCCAGGGGGTAGCCGCGCTGCTCACCGCCGATCGCCTGGACGCCTGGCGCGACTGGCTCAGCTGGCAGGTGATCCGTTCCTCCGCTGCCTACCTGTCGAGCGACTTCGTCGAGGCGAACTTCGACTTCTACGGTAGGACACTGAGTGGCACTCCTGAGCTGCGCGCCCGCTGGAAACGGGGTGTCTCGCTGGTGGAGGGCTCGCTCGGCGAGGCCGTCGGCAAGATCTACGTCGAGCGACACTTTCCGGCGGAAGCGAAAAGGGCGATGGACGTGCTCGTGGCCAACCTGGTCGAGGCCTACCGTCAGAGCATCACGACGATCACCTGGATGACCGATGCCACCAGGGCACGCGCCCTGGAGAAGCTGGAGAAGTTCACCCCGAAGATCGGCTACCCGGCCAAGTGGCGCGACTACTCGAGCCTTCGGATCGACCCGGCTGACCTGCTCGCCAACGTGCGGGCCACCACGGAGTTCGAGTTCCAACGCGAACTGGGCAAGATTGGCAAACCGCTGGACCGCGACGAGTGGTTCATGACCCCGCAAACGATCAACGCCTACTACAACCCCGGGTTCAACGAGATCGTCTTCCCCGCCGCGATCTTGCAGTTCCCCTTCTTCGATCCGACCCGCGATGCGGCGGCCAACTACGGCGCGATCGGTGCGGTCATCGGCCACGAAATCGGCCACGGATTCGACGATCAGGGCTCCAAGTACGATGGCGACGGCCGCCTCACCGACTGGTGGAGCGCCGAGGACCGGGTCGCGTTTGAGAAGCTCACGGCCTCCCTGATCGAGCAGTACAACGCCCTCGCTCCACGCCAGGTGCCGGATCACCACGTCAACGGCGCGCTCACGATCGGCGAGAACATCGGGGACCTCGGTGGCCTCGACATCGCCTGGAAGGCATATCTGCTTTCCTTACAGGGCGACGAGCCGCCCGTGATCGATTCGATGACCGGAGCGGAGCGCTTCTTCCTCTCCTGGGCGCAGGCCTGGCAGCTCAAGGCCCGCGATGAGGAGGTCATCAGACTGCTGGCGATCGATCCGCATTCGCCGAACGAGTTCCGCTGCAACCAGATCGTCCGCAACATCGACGAGTTTTATCGCACCTTCCATGTCGCCGGGGGAGACGCCCTGTGGCTGGACCCGGATGACCGAGTGACCATTTGGTAGCCGCAGCACAGAATCAAACGCGCCGCGAACGGATGCGCGCGCGTACTCCAGGGCGTCATCGCGCGGAGGAGGTCGGCGAGAATTTCTCCGGCTCGTTCCGAGCGCTGGGCCAGCTGGCCTACTCAGGCGCGCAGGTGTCGGCAAACGCTATCGACCTGGCCACCGGCACGACACTGCTCTCGGCCGACGACCACGTCGTGCTGCCGACGGCCGGCGTCGGACGCATCCTGTTGCTCATCGAGGTGTCGGCGCGCATCACCGAACGCGACCACGCCGGGCTTGGCATCCTCGACAAGACCGAGCAGGATGCCACCAAGGGCCCGGGTCTGTGGCAATTCCTGCAGGCGCCGGCGTTGCCCGCCGTCGACCTGGCCACCCTGATCGGCGCGACCGCGGACAGTGTCGCCGTCAACACCTTGCTTCGGCAGGTGGGACTGGACGCGGTGCGCACCCGAGCGGAGTCCCTCGGGTTGAAGCACACCGCCATGCTCGACCGGGTGCGCGATCGTCGCGGACCGGATGACGCGCCGCACGTCTCGGTCGGATCGACCTCAGAACTCACCGCCCTGTTCGCAGCGCTGGCTCGCGACGCGGTGGTGGATGCGCCGACGAGCCGGCGAGTGCTCGGCTGGCTGTCCCTCGGCTTCGACCTGTCCGGGGTGGCGAGCGCGTTCGGGCTGGACCCGCTGGCGCATCGGTCGGCCGAGGCCGGCATCCAGCTGATCAACACGACGGGCAGTTCAGGCGGCGTGCGTTCGGAGGCCGGTTTGCTCTACGGACCGAAGGCGGCGGTAGCGTACGCCGTCACGGTGACCCTCGAGGAGTCCGGCGTCGCGGCCCGGCTGCGTGTCGTCGATGCACTGCGCCGGATGGGTTATGACCTGCTGGAACACGTGTCCTGACCGGAAAGTCGACACACTGAATGTCGAGTTGTCCTCCGAATGGGGGTCATGGTAGCTTGAGCCTGCACTGAGTTGGGCGGAACCCCTAGTTCGCCTCACTTCCCCGACAGTGTGCTCAGGAAGGTGATACCCGAACCACTTTTACGGCCGTCTCCGGCCACTTCTCTGCGAACCCGAATCGCATCGAGCCCTGCCCCCTCCTTAACCTCGTGACCGCTCCGAGGCTCAGGAAGCTCGCGTCAGTGCTTCGTGGATCGCGTGTACCCGAACACATATCCCGAGGAAACAATGCACAAGAAAATACTGGCGGCGGGAAGCGCGCTGCTTCTCCTGGCTGGGCTCATGGCGCTCGGCGCTGGTCAGGCTAGTGCCGGCAACGATGGTCAGGTCTGCGCCGGATTCGACTCCGGCAAGATCGACGTGTCGGGCTCTCACTTGGCGCTCGAAGTCGCGGCGCCGGCAGGCCAACTCATCGACGGGTACTGCATCAAGGCAGGTTCCGTGCAACAGGGACTTGGCCCGAAGTGGGTTGATGTGAATCCGCCGGTCGCATCGCTGACCATCTCCTACCCCACCGCCACGAAGAACATCAGCCATTACGCCCTCTCCTATACCCCAAGCACTGCTTCCAGCACGCCGCCGACGACGGACGCGTGCCCCGACATGCCCGGTCCCCAGAGCGCGGGAACGGTGTGCGTGACTATGCCGCCGGAGACGGATGCCTGCCCCGCGATGCTGGGCAACCAGAGCGCGGGAACGGTGTGTGAGACGGTGCCGCCTGTCGGCGAATGCAGTGACACTCAGATGCGCGATGATGCGGGACACTGCGTTTCGTTGCCGCCGACCCTCGCGGTGGCCGGGCTGGTCACCACGACGGACCCGACCTGCGCAGCGCCGGCACAACTTGTTCTCGGGTCGGGTGCGTTTGCATCCTGGAACGAGGTCGTGTACTCCGGCGACGGCAATCTGCACTATTCCGTGACGGCCGCGGCCCACGATGGCCGCCTGTTCAGCACGGGACAGGCAACGATGACGCTGACCGGCGATCTTGCGCCAGCGTTGTCCGCGTCCGATCCTGCCTGCGTCGAGCTCTCGACGCATCCGCTGGTCACTCCCACGGTCACCTTCGAGAACCTGGGCTGCAGCGCCAACGGCACCTATACGCTCGCGTCCGCGGAGGGACTCGACGAGGGAATCCTCTGGACCGTCGACGGGAAAGCCGTGACCTCAGGTAAGCATCTAGTGAGGTCGGCGGGGATCGTTACCGTCACCGCCGCGCCGAACGCGCCGACGTACGGCTTCAGCTTCGACACCCAGACCACGTGGGCGCTGAATTTCACGGATGCGCAGGACTGCGGCGATCTGACGACTCTCGCCCTCCCCGGCGATGACAGTCTCGCCTCCACCGGTGCCAACGCCAACGTCATCAACTTGAGCCTGCTTCTGGCTGGGGGTCTGCTGTTGCTCGGCGGCGGGCTGCTCTTGCTGCGTCGCGCCTTGGTCATCACCGAGAAGCGGTTCCGCCTCGACAAGAGGTAGCCAGCATTCACAGACGAGAGACGCCCTGACCCCTCAACAATGATGGGTCAGGGTGCCCCTCGGCCGGCATTCCTAAATAATCCTTGTACTCCGAACGGGGGCCATGCTACCTTGGGGCTGCACCTGGGTTGAGCAGGCCCCCGAAACTGTTCAGCCGACCCGACAGCGTGCATATAGGCAGGTGATACCCGAACCCTCATCCGGCCCCCGGCCGTAACCTTGCGAACCCGAATCGCATCAAGTCTTGCCCCATTCCCCTTCTCCGTGTCCACTCCGGGGATGCTTCAATGTTGCAGTTTGCCTTTCGTGGATCGCGTGTACCCGAACACGATCTCCTCAGGGGGAATTGCAATGCGAACAAAACTATTGGCGATCGCGAGCACACTACTCATGGTCGTCGGGCTTGTCTCGCTAGGCGCAGGCCCAGCGAATGCCGGCATCGAAGACAACACCAATGGGGTGACTTATTGGCAGACCCTCTACAACACCAGTTGTATCAAATACGACGTCAGCGACAACAGCAACTACGGTGCGGTCACCAACGACCAGAAGGCTGTCACGCTCAACACATCCGCTACGTGGCAGTACTTGATTGTGAACGCGGGGAGCAACGACCACGTTGTCACCGCTCCGGAGGCCAATACACCGTACTACCCGCCGCTGAACCAAGGTAATCAGAAGCCGATTATCTCCCACTGGATCATTTGCGGGATGACCCCGACTCCGACACCCACAGCTGATTCGCGAGCATCCGCGCAACCGTTGCCGGCCACATGCGAGGCAGCTGGTGGAGTCACGTTCGATATCAGCAACGCGACGTGGGAGAACACCGACGATGTCACCGACGGATCTCGGAATGCCATCGCCGACGACGGGCATACCTTTTCGGACGGCACAACCACGCTCGCCGTGACTTACACGATTGCGCCCAAGCTGACCTGCGCTCCTGACGTCAAGTACGCGACACCGACTCAACCGACCGCCGTGGCGGGCACCGCGATCTGTCAGGCGGGGGTATCCACTGGAACGAACGGCACCATCACGTTGCCGCCGTTTGATCACGGCCATTGGGCCGAGGGCTCTGGCACGTTGACGAACGTTGCGCCCGGCGAGTATGCGTTCACAGCGGTCGCCGACAGTGGTTACGTCTTGGCGGACAGGGATGGCCTCGACCCAGGGTATGCCGTTTGGATCGTGACCGTTCCAGCATCGACCCCGATTGATTGCTCCACGCCGCCTACCGTGCTGCAGTGCACGACCATCACCAGCGGCCCGGTAAGCACGAACCTCAACCCCAACGGGTGGGATTTTTCGGATTCCAGGAGTGAGGGTCACCACGCGTACGTCGCCGGTGGCCTGCACATCTGGACCACGGGGCCGGACCTCTCGTTGAGCAAGTCGGCGGGATACGTTCCCGTGAGCTTCCCACTTTCGCAAGCTGGCACTCCCTCGATGGACTACACCGCGACGAGCGGAGCTAGCGCAGGCTTGAACCTGTCCATCACGGTGGACGGAGTGTGGGCCGGCAATCTTGTTCAGGAGCCGCTCTTCGACAAGTTCTGGGGCACCAGGGCGATCCCCGGCGTTCCGGCCGGACCGAACTCCAGCTACCAGCACGCCTACGGCACCCTGAATGAAATCCTTGCGGACAGCGTGGGGCACGACATCCAGGTAGTGGCTGTCGGCTATTCGCTCGGTTCCGGCGCCATCGGGGACGGAGTTGTCAACTCGATTACCGCTGGCTGTGTGAACTACACATTCGACTACACGACGATCAGCGTGCTGCCCGAGATTCCGACGGCAAGCGATGTGTGTGGCGTCGTGAACGATGTGGTGAATGTTCCGAAGAACACCGACGACATTCACTACACAGTGAAGGACGAGCGGGTCAACGGCGTCGGGACCGTGACGGTCAAGGCGTCGCCGACCACGGACCGGGTGATCCCGAAGGGAACGCAGCGGTTGTTCACCTTTACCTTCACGGACGCCCCTTGCCCGACTGCCGTCATCCCAGGCGATCCGGTCGCGCAGGATGAGACCTGCGTCGCCGGCAACCGGACCAGTGGCAGCGTCTGGGTCGACCTCAAAGATGGAGTCGAGTACACGATCGACGGACAGCCAGTCACCAGCGCAACCACACTGGTGAAGCCCGGCGACCACGTTGTCACTGCGACGGCCCTTGACGGCTTTGTTCTCAGTGGGGACACCCACTGGCCATACACCGTCACTGTTCACCGTGCAGACAATTGTGGATTCGAGTTCCCGACCGAATCGGTGGTCACCCCGACCGTCGCATCCAACAACCTCACCTGCAAGGCGGACGGATCGTTCACCCTGGGTGAAGCGGACGGCATCGCCGACGCCATCGTCTGGAAGGTCGATGGGAACGTGGTCACTGCTGGAACTCACACTGTTTCCAAGAAGGGCACTCACGTTGTCACCGCCGTTCCTGCTGAGGGTCACGGGTTCGACTTCGGCATCGACAACCCGAGCACCTGGACGCTGAGCTTCACTGACCCGATGGACTGCGGGGATCTCACTACCCTCGCCCTTCCTGGTGAAACTCTGGCGGCTACGGGCACCGACGGTGGTTCGATCAATCTGGGCCTGCTGTTCGCCAGCGGCCTGTTGTTCCTCGGTGGCGCCCTGGTCATCGCCGAGAAGCGGTTCCGCTACGGGAAGTAGCAGCTAAGGATAGGGCGCCCCGGATCCCCACTCGGGTAGGGACCGGGGCGTCCTCTATGTTCCATCAGCCGGATGCCCGCCATCCGCAACTCCGCCCCGCCCCGGAAATTCAGGAAACGGCGTCATCGGACGACTCGACTGGCCCGAATACACGCCGCTCGGCTCGCTTGGCTGACCGGTTTTCCTGAATTTCCGGGGGGGCGGCGCGGGTGGCAGACGAGCGCGTGACGGCCCGGCGGTTAGGAGGCGGAGGCGGCGGCCGTGCCCGCGGAGTCCTCGGCATCGGGTGCGGCATCCGCCGCAGCCGGGACCTGGATGCCGAACAGCGCGTCGAGTCCGTCGACGAACGCCTGCTGGTCCCCGCTTCGCGCCAGCTCCCGCGCCCGCGCCGACGGCGTGTGCAGCAGCACACCGACCAGGTGACGCAGTGATGCTTCCGTGTGCGGAGTCGAGTCTCCTCGAGAGCGAGCGCGCTCGATCTCGTCCTCAAGGATGCCGAGGACGTGCTGACGCAGCGCCACGATGCCGGAGGTGAGCGACTGCTCGGCGCCGACCGCGGCGAACTCCGCGGCCGCCGCGCCGACCATCTCGCGGGCGATGCTCGTGGCGTTCAGCTCCTCCAGCGGCGCGTGCAGGCTCACCGTCTCCAGGTCGAGCAGCTCGACGCCGTCGATGGCCCCGACGGCCGGATCCACGTTCCGCGGCAAGCCGAGGTCGATGATGAGGCGGCTGCGCGAGCGCGGCAGCAGCGTCTCTGGCGTGACGACCGGCGTCGCCGATGCCGTGCAGGTGATGACGATGTCGGCCGAGGCGAGCGCGACCAGGAGGTCGCGCTCCAAGGTGATGCCGTGCCGGAGGGCAAACTTTTCGCCGCGCCCGGAGGGAGAGAAGACCCGCAGGTCCGCGGCCCCGTACCGGCGCAGGGCCGCGAGTGTCGTCGCGGCATACTGACCGGTCCCCACGATGAGCACCGGCGTCGTCGCCCAGTCGGTGACGCGGCTGGAGGCCAGCTCCAACGCCAGCCGGGCGAGCGAACGGCCTGCGCCGCCCAGCTCGGTGCCGGTCTTGATCTCGCGCGCGGTGTGCGACGCTTTCTGGAACAGCCGCTCCAGCTCGGATGACGTGGTGCGCCGTGAGCGCGCCCGCTCCAGCGCGCGACGCACCTGGCCGGAGATCTCGTCCTCACCGACGACGACCGATTCCAGCCCGGCGGAGACGGCGAAGAGGTGCTCGACCACGCTGGGCCCAGACAGAACGCTGATCGATCCGCGCAACTCAGCCGCGGGAATCCCGCTGGCAGTACTGAGTTGCGCCAGCGTCGCGTCGGCCGCCGCAGCGACCGCGATGCCGGATGCCGCGTCGAGGTCGAGATAGGCCTCGAAGCGATTGCAGGTGGCCAGCATGATGGCCCCCTGGGCGACGGCATCGCCGCGCACCAATTCCGCGGCGGTGTCCACGGTCGTGGCCGAAAGCCGCTCCAGGGTGTCGAAGCTCGCATTCACATGGTTCACGGACAGGCACAACAGCACAACTCAATGCTAACCGCGGGCGCGTGTGAGACTTGAACACATGACTCTGCCAGATACCCACCCGATGACCGATGGGCGTACGGCCCAGTCGCCTCTCATCCGCGCGTACCGGGGCGAGCGGCCGGAATTCGTCCCGGTCTGGTTCATGCGCCAAGCCGGCCGGTCGCTGCCGGAATATCGTGCCGCACGCCAGGGCACGGCCATGCTCGACGCGTGTCTTACGCCGGAACTCTCCAGCGAAATCACCCTGCAGCCGGTGCGTCGGCACGGTGTGGATGCCGCCATCTTCTTCAGCGACATCGTCGTGCCGCTGAAACTGGCCGGCGTGGATGTCGACATCGTGCCCGGACGTGGCCCGGTGCTCGGCGCCCCGATCCGCAGCGCCGCGGATGTCGCGGCGTTGCGTCCGCTGCGGCCCAGCGATCTGCAGCCGATCACCGACGGCGTCGCCCGCACGGTGGCGCAATTGGGCTCCACCCCACTGATCGGCTTCGCCGGCGCCCCGTTCACCCTGGCCGCCTACCTGGTCGAGGGCGGACCGTCGAAGGACCATCTGCGTGCCCGCACGCTGATGCACGCCGACCCCCTGGTCTGGCGGGCGCTGCTGAGCTGGGCCGCCGAGGTGACCGGCGCGTTCCTACGGGCCCAGGTGCTGGCCGGTGCCAGCGCCGCCCAACTATTCGACTCGTGGGTCGGCTCGTTGTCGGTCGCCGACTATCAAAGGCACGTCGCGCCGTACTCGGCCCAGGCGATCGCGCCGGTTCGCGAACTCGGTGTCCCGATCGTGCACTTCGGTGTAGGGACCGGTGAACTGTTGCCGTCCATGTACGCCATCGGGGCGGACGTGATGGGCGTCGACGACCGCATCCCGCTCTCCGAAGCGAACCGCCGGCTCGGCGGCACCGTGCCGCTGCAAGGCAACATCAACCCGGCCATACTCGCGGCACCGTGGCCGGTGCTCGAGGCGCACGTGCGCGAGGTCGTCGACAGCGGAGCCGCCGCGCCCGCACACGTGCTCAACCTCGGTCACGGTGTGCCGCCCGACACCGACCCTGCCGTGCTGACGCGGGTCGTTGAACTGGCCCATGCCCTGCGCTGACCGAGCCGCCCGCAATGGCGCCGACAGTGCACGGTGTCGAGACAGTGCACGCTGTCGAGATGCACGGTGCCGAAGGATGAACGGATGCCCATGCCTCGGGTGATCGTGGTGGGTGGCGGGATCGCCGGGCTGGTTGCGGCACGGGAACTGGCCACCGGCGGATTCCAGGTCACCCTGCTGGAGGCCGCCGCGATGCTCGGGGGGCGCGTGGCCCGACACACCGTCGCCGGCATCGACCTGGATGCCGGCGCCGAAAGCTTCGCCACGCGCGGCGGCACAGTGGCCGCCTTCGTCACCGAACTCGGAATGGCCGACGCGATCGTCGAGCCGAATCACTCCGGTGCCTGGCTGCAGCCGGCTGACCGGGACCCGCTCCCGCTTCCGAAAACCGGACTGTTCGGCATTCCCGGCACACCGTTGGCCAAGGACGTGATCGCGGTGACCGGGTTGGCCGGCGCGCTGCGTGCCGAACTGGATGTGCTGCTGCCGTTCGCCTCGGTGCGGGACGGCCAGAGCCTCGGCGACCTGGTGCGCAAAAGGATGGGCCCCCGCGTGTTGGACAGTCTGGTCGCCCCGGTGGTACTGGGCATCCACTCCCGGCATCCCGACGAGCTGGCGGTCGACCGGGTGGCGCCCGGGCTGAGAAAAGCCATCGCTCGCACCGGCTCGCTGTCCCGGGCGGTACTCAGCCTGCGTGCCGCGGCTCCGGCCGGTTCCGCGGTGGCCGGTATCGACGGTGGCATCTACCGTATCGTCGAGGCGCTGGCTGCCGACCTGCACCGCCGGGGCGTCAACGTGCGGACCGGAACCAGCGTGGCCGCCGTGAGCGCCGGCGCTGTGGACCTGGCCGACGGCGGCGTGCTCACAGCCGACCACGTGGTGCTCGCCACACGGCTGGAATCGCCACCGGCCCGAAAGATCGTGCTCGCCACCCTCGTCGTCGATGCCGCAGCGCTGGATGCCGCCCCGCGCGGTACCGGCCTGCTGGTCGCTCCCGGTGCCGCCGGCATCCGTGCGAAGGCGCTCACGCACGCGAGCGCGAAGTGGGCGTGGCTGGCCGAGAAGGCTGGTCCGCACAGGCACGTGCTGCGGCTGTCCTACAACGGCGCGCCGGAACACGGACTCGACGACATCGCCAGGACGGATGCGCAACGCCTGCTCGGCGTGCCCATCACCGCGGCGCAGGTCGCCGGCTTCGCGCAGGTCAGTTGGCCGGGCCCCGCCGTCGGTTCCGCAGTCGGCGCGCCGGACGGGGTGACCCAGGTCGGCGAGGCGGTGGCCGGAACCGGCCTCGCCGCCGGCATCTCCTTTGCCCGGCAGGCGTGCGCCGAACTGCTGGCGGGTTCGCGCGATTAACCGGAATCTCCCAGGCTCACTCGATTCCCTCGGCGTGACCCGGACTACTCTTGGATCCGTACGTGAGCCTTTCGCCCTTCCTGGGCCCAGACGGAACGGAGACATCATGCGAGGCAAGCTGGTTTTGCTGGTCGGGGTGGGAATCGGCTATGTGCTTGGTGCTCGCGCCGGCCGAGAGCGTTATGAGGACATCAAGGTGTGGGCGCGCAACCTGTGGAACGACCCACGGGTGCAGCATCAGGTGCACGAGGCGGGGGAGTTCGCCAAAGACAAGGCGCCGGATGTCGCCAGGGCGCTGAGCGAGGGCGCCAAGAAGGTAGTCTCCCGCTCCAAGCGCAACCAGAGCGTCACGACGTCTAGTTCGACCTCGAACACCGGGGCAGCCGGCGCCGCGACCGATGCGGCCGCCCCTCACGCGCATGATTGACGCCGAATCTCAGGCGGGGCCCAAACGCTCGCTCTTTTCCCTGATCGGTTCGCTGCCCACGCTGATCAGCGAGTTGATCAAGGCCGAGCTCGAGCGGTTCAAGGAAGAGCTGACCGCCAAACTGAAGGCGGCCGGGATCGGCGCGGCGTTCTTCGCCGTGGCCGCGGTGTTCGGATTCTTCGCGCTCGCCACGTTCATCGCCGCCGCCGTGCTCGGCATCGCGGTGGCGCTTCCGGCCTGGCTGTCGGCCCTGATCGTGGCCGTCGTCTTGCTCATCATCGCCGGCGTGCTGGCGTACCTGGGAGTGACCAAGCTCAAGGCCGGCGCGCCGCCGACGCCGGTCGAGACCATCGGCAGCGTCAAGCAGGACGTGCGCGTCATCACCGGAACAGTGAAGCGAGGCGGATCGTGAAGGTACCGAGCGAAGACCCGGACAACCGGGTAACCACCCTGCGGGCCGAACTCGAGGACACCCTGGACGCCATCGAGGACAAGCTCAACGTGCCCAAGCAGATGGGGCGGCTGAAGGCCAGGGCTACGGCATCCTACGAAGATCGGCCCGTGCCCTGGATCATCGGCGCGACAGCCGTCGTGATCCTTGCCGGCGGCCTGGTCGCCTGGGCGCTGTTCGGCAAAGACTAGCCGTTTTTGCACTCCCAGCACGGCGAGGGAAGATAGAAGCATGACCCTCCCCGTGGAACCGAATACAGCCGCGCCATTTGACCCGAGTTACACCCTCTGGGCGGTGCTGCGCCGGGACCCGGCGGCCACGCTGAGTGAGGCGGAACTGCGCGGGGCAGTACAGGAGCTGGATGCGGCCGTCGCGTCCGTCGAGCGCACCGGAGTGACTCTGCGTGGCTTCTATGACGTGTCCGGATTGAAATCCGATGCCGACATCATGATCTGGCTGCACGGCGGCGCCCCCGAGGCCATCCAGTCGGCCCTGCGGTTGCTGCGCCGCACCAGCGTGCTCTCGAGCCTGCTACCCACTTGGAACGTGATGGGCGTGCACCGCAACGCCGAATTCACTGCCGACCACCTGCCGTCCTACCTCCGCGGCGTCGAGGCTCAGCGCTGGCTTACCGTGTACCCGTTCGTGCGCTCGCACGAGTGGTACCTGCTGCCCGACGAGGAACGGCGCGGGATGCTCGGCAGGCACGGCATGATGGGCCGGGAGTTCCCGCAGGTGAAACCCAACACGGTCGCCGCGTTCGCGCTCGGCGACTACGAGTGGATTCTCGCCCTCGAATCCGAAGAACTCGTCGACCTCGTCGACCTGATGCGCAAACTGCGGCAGGCGGATGCGCGCCTGCACGTGCGCGAGGAAACCCCGTTCTACACCGGCCGCCTGATTGCGACGACCGAGATCCCCGAGGTCCTCACGTGACACCAGAGCGTGTGGCGGCTCCGCCCACGACGTACGACGCTATCCTCCTTGCGGGGTTCGGCGGCCCGGAAGGACAGGACGACGTCCTCCCGTTCCTGAGGAACGTGACCCGCGGGCGGGGAATCCCCGACGCGCGGCTCGAAGAGGTGGCCACCCACTACCGCGCCTTCGGCGGCGTCAGCCCGATCAACGGACAGAACCGCGCGCTCAAGGCCGCGCTGGAGGCCGAACTTGCCCGCCGCGGTGTCGACCTGCCGGTGTACTGGGGCAACCGCAACTGGGCGCCGTATTTGAGCGAGGCTCTCGTCGTCGCCGCCGCGGCCGGACACAGCCGGCTGATCACCATCACTACGAGCGCATACAGCTCGTACTCCAGCTGCCGCCAATACCGCGAAGACCTCGCCGCCGCGGTCACCGAGACCGGACTCAGTCTGCAACTGGACAAGGTGCGGCAGTACTTCGACCACCCCGGATTCGTGCAGCCGTTCATCGACGGTGTGCAGGAGGCGCTCGCCAGCGAGGAACTGCGCGGTTTCGCGGCATCCGAGATCCACATCCTGTTCTCCACCCATTCGATTCCGACCGAGGACGCGGACCGATCGGGCCCGGCGGAGCGCCACTTCGGCCCAGGCGGCGCCTACGTCGCCCAGCACCTGGCGGTGGCCAGCGCCATCGTGGATGCGGTCGCCTCGCCGCCGCTCGTCGAGCCTGTCGAGACCGGCGCTCCGGTGGTTGAGCTTGTCGAAACCGCGAAGCGGGTTGAGCCTGTCGACACCAGCGGCGCCCCGGCCTGGTCCCTCGTCTACCAGTCCAGGTCCGGACCGCCGAGCATGCCGTGGCTCGAACCCGACATCAACGCGCGGATCGAGAAGCTCGCCGCTTCCGGCACGAAGGCCGTCGTGATCGTGCCGCTCGGCTTCGTCAGCGACCACATGGAAGTCAAGTGGGATCTGGACACCGAGGCGACCGAGACGGCGCGGGTGCACGGCATCGTCGCGGTCCGCGTGCCGACGCCTGGCGCGCATCCGGCGTTCGTTTCCGGGCTGATCGACCTCGTGCTCGAACGGGTGAACGGCACCCCGATCGCCCAGCGACCGGCATTGACCGACATCGGGCCGTGGTACGACGTTTGCCGGCCCGGATGCTGTGAGAACGTGCGGCTCGGGTTCAAACCGGCCCTGGCAGGAGAGGCTCCGTGACCGACGAGGCAGTACGAATTGGAACCCGCGCGAGTGCGTTGGCGCTGGCGCAGGCTGGACTGATCGCCGACCGGATCGCGGCGAAGTTCGCGGTCGACGTGGAGTTGGTCCCGATCACCAGCGAGGGCGACCGCAACAAAGCCTCCCTTGCGACGCTCGGTGGCACCGGGGTGTTCGCAAATGCACTACGCGAAGCCCTCATCGCCGGGCGCTGCGACCTGCTCGTGCACTCCTTCAAGGACCTGCCAACGGTGCCGTACGAGGACCTGCGCATCGGCGCCGTCCCGAAGCGCGAGGACCCCCGGGACACCCTGTGCGCCCGTGAGGGCTGGACGCTCGCCTCCCTGCCAGTCGGCGCCCGGGTCGGAACCGGCTCCCCGCGCCGGGTCGCCCAACTGAAGGCGCTGCGGCCGGATCTTGCCGTCGTCGACCTGCGCGGCAACGTCGACACCCGCCTCGGACGCGTCAACCCCGACGACCTCGACGCCGTCGTGCTCGCCGCAGCCGGACTGGCCAGACTCGACCGGCTCGACGCCGTGACCGATTTCCTCGACCTTGCCGACTGGCCCACCGCGCCGGGACAGGGAGCGCTCGCCATCGAGGTGCGCGGTGGATCCGAGCAGCTGCTGGATCGCATCCTGAACGGCCTGGACCACGGCACGTCCCACCTGACCGCCCTTGCGGAACGGTCGGTGCTGGCCAGGCTGCAAGCCGGATGCTCCGCACCGATCGGGGCGACCGCCGTCGTGGACGGCGAACTGCTGCTGCTCACCGCGACCGTCTACCAGCCGGATGGGACACGGCACGTCACGAGTTCCCATGCCCTTGTGCTGGAAGGCGCGACAGTCGAGCGGGTGCGCCAGGCCGAGGACCTCGGTGAGCGCGTCGGCGATGAGTTGCTGAGCCTCGGCGCCGCCGATCTTGCGGAACTGAAAACGGCATGAACGCTGCGGGCAGGGACAAGCCGCTGTCCCAGTGGCGCGTGCTCGTACCCCGCGGCGGCAAATGGGGCGACGATGTCGCCGCGAGCCTGCGAACGCACGGGGCGATCCCCGTGATCGCGCCGATGATCAATTTTGCGAGCGCCGAGGACCCTGGTGCCCTGTCGGATGCGCTGCAGCGGCTGGCATCCGGAACGTTCGACTGGCTCGTGGTCACCAGCGCCACGACCGTGGACGTGCTGGTCAGCCAGCAGGTGGTGATCCCCGGCGGCACTCGAATTGCTGCGGTGGGTGAGACCACCGCAGCCGCGCTCAGCCTGGCCGGCTACCCGGTGGACTTCGTGCCCGTCGGCGACAACTCGGCCCGTGGCCTGGTGCGCGAATGGCCGAAGTCGGCGATTCGCGGCAAGGTGCTCATTCCGCAGTCGAACATCGCCGAGCCCACGCTGGTCGCCGGCCTGGCCGGGCTAGGGCTCGACGTCGAATTCGTCGCCGCCTACCGCACCGTGGGCGTGCCGGTCACCGGGCACATCGCCGCCGACGTCGCGGCAGGGCGCATCCACGCCATCCTCGTCACCTCGGGCAGCGTGGCCCGCCAGATTCAACTGCAACTCGGCCCGCTGCCGCAACACACGGTCGTGGCGTGCATCGGGCCCCGCACCGCGTTCGACGCCCGCGCGGCCGGCATCACCGTTCATCTCATCGCCGAAACCCGCTCCGCCGCCGGACTGGTCGAGGCCCTGGTCGACCACGCTCGCGACATCCAACTCACCAGCAAAGGGACAGCTCATTCCTGACTCACCTCGTCCGTCCAGCGCTCCGGCACCCCGCATCCGGCCCCGGCGCCTGCGCTCCAGCGCCGCCTTCCGCCGGCTCGTCTCCGAGACCCGTGTTGCTCCGGCGCAGCTCGTGCTCCCGGTCTTCGTGCGCGAGGGCGCCGACGCGCCGGTGCCGATCGAATCAATGCCCGGGGTGGTGCAGCACAGCCTGGACAGCCTCAAGCGAGCGGCTGCACAGGCGGCCGAGGCCGGCGTCGGCGGCCTGATGCTGTTCGGGGTGCCGACCACTCGGGATGCCGTCGGCTCCGGTGCCACGGACCCGAACGGCATCCTCAACGTCGCGACCAGGGCGGTCGTCGCCGAAGTGGGCGACGCGCTGGTCGTGCAGACCGACCTGTGCCTCGACGAGTTCACCGACCACGGCCACTGCGGAGTGCTGGATGCCCACGGCGCCGTGGACAACGATGCCACGCTGCTGCGCTACCAGGACATGGCGGTGACGCAGGCGGAAGCCGGATCGGCGCTGCTCGGCCTCAGCGGCATGATGGACGGTCAGGTCGCCGCGGTGCGCGACGTTCTCGACGCGCACGGCTTCATTGACACGGCCATCCTGGGCTACGCGGCCAAATATGCGTCGGCGTTCTACGGTCCGTTCCGAGAAGCGGTCGAGTCCACCCTGGTCGGCAACCGCAGTACCTACCAACTCGATCCCGCGAACCGTCGAGAAGGACTGCGCGAGGTGCTCCTCGACATCGGCGAGGGTGCGGACATCGTGATGGTCAAGCCGGCGATGAGCTACCTCGACGTGCTGGCCGACGCCGCCGCGATCAGCGACGTCCCGGTGTGGGCATATCAAGTGTCCGGGGAGTACTCGATGATCGAGGCAGCCGCGGCCCGGGGTTGGATCGACCGCCGCAGGGCGGTGACCGAGTCGGTGCTCGGCATCCGCCGCGCCGGCGCCGATGCCGTGCTCACCTACTGGGCGGTTGAGCTGGCCGGCTGGTTGAAGTGACCGCCGCACGGGAACAGTTGTCTGCCGGAGGGCGTGCATGACCGCCAATGACGAGTACTTCACCCGCGCCAAGCGGTCCATCCCAGGCGGGGTGAACTCCCCGGTGCGGGCCTACGGTTCGGTGGGCGGCACGCCCAGGTTCATCGTCTCTGCGCGCGGCCCCTACGTGACGGATGCCGACGGCCGCCAGTACGTCGACCTCGTCGCGTCGTGGGGTCCGGCGATCCTCGGCCACGCGCATCCGGAGGTCGTGCGCGCCGTGCAGGACGCTGCCGCGCAGGGGTTGTCGTTCGGCGCGTCGACCCCGGCGGAGACCGAGTTGGCTGAGGTTGTCTGCGGTCGGGTTACGGCTGGCGGGCGGTCCCCGGTGCAGAAGTTGCGCCTGGTGTCCACCGGCACCGAGGCCACCATGACCGCGATCCGGTTGGCGCGCGGGGCCACCGGCCGCGACCTGCTGGTCAAGTTCGCCGGGCACTACCACGGGCACTCGGATGCGCTGCTCGCCGAATCCGGCTCGGGCGTGGCCACCCTGGCGCTGCCCGGCTCGGCCGGGGTCACCGCCGCGACCGCCGCCCAGACACTCGTGCTGCCGTACAACGACCTCGACGCCGTGCGGGCCGCGTTCGCCGCGCACGGATCGAAGATCGCCGGCATCATCGTCGAGGCGGCCGCCGCCAACATGGGCGTCGTGCCGCCGCGGCCCGGGTTCAACGCCGCGCTGGCCCAGATCGCTCACGAGCACGGCGCGCTGCTGGTCCTGGACGAGGTGCTCACCGGGTTCCGAGTCGGCCCGGCCGGCTGGTGGGGACTCGAGGCGGCTTCCGGAGCGCCGTGGCAACCCGACCTGTTCACCTTCGGCAAGGTCGTCGGCGGCGGGATGCCGCTGGCCGCGCTCGGCGGACGCGCCGACCTGATGGACCTGCTCGCCCCGCTCGGCCCGGTGTATCAGGCCGGAACACTCAGCGGAAACCCCGTCGCCGTCGCCGCGGGCCTGGCCACGCTGCGGCTCGCCGATGACGCCGTGTACCACCGTCTGGACGTAGTGGCTGAGCAGCTTTCGGATGCGGTGTCCGCTGCCCTGACCGCGGAAGGCGTCGTGCACTCAATCCAGCGGGCCGGCAACCTGTTCTCTGTCGCGTTCACCCAGTCTCCGCCGCGGGACTACGCCGCGGTCAAGGCGTCGGACGTGTACCGGTACCCGCCGTTCTTCCACTCGATGCTGGATGCCGGGGTGTGTCTGCCGCCGTCGGCGTTCGAGGCGTGGTTCGTCACCGCCGCGCACGACGACGCCGCGGTGTCGCGCATTCTGGAGGCACTGCCGGCCGCCGCGAGAGCCGCTGCCGCGGCGGTTCGTTAGCGTTCGTCGCCTGCCCCGCGGCAGGGCAGCACCTGCCGCCCGCCCCGCCGGTCGATAGCGCCCGAGCTTGCGAGGCGCGTGTCGAGACCTCCGCGACACCACCCGCTCCGGCGCGAATAATGGGGGGATGTCAGAAACCAGCATCCAGACGCAATGCTGCATCGCCGGTGGCGGCCCGGCGGGGCTCATGCTCGGCTACCTTTTGGCGCGCGCCGGCGTCGACGTTGTCGTGTTGGAGAAGCACGCCGACTTCCTGCGGGACTTCCGCGGCGACACCATCCACCCGTCCACGATCGACCTGCTCGGCGAATTGGGGCTGAAAGACGAGTTCCTCGCCCTGCCGCACGATCGGATTGAGACGCTGGACGTCGTGATCAGCGGCAATCGCATCCGGCCGATCGATTTCCGGCGCCTGCACGGCGGCACGCACTTTCTCGCGCTGATGCCGCAGTGGGACTTTCTGAACTTCATGGCCGATGAGGCGTCGCAGTATCCGAATTTCCGGTTGATCATGCAGGCGGAGGTCACGGGCATCCGCCGCAACCACGGCCGAGTCGCCGGTGTCACCGCGAAGACTCCGGACGGGCCGATCGACGTGGTCGCTGCCCTCACCGTCGCCGCGGATGGCCGCGCCTCGGCGGTGCGTGCCGCCGCCGGCATGGTGCCGCGCGAGTTCGGCGTCGCCGTGGATGTGCTGTGGTTCCATCTGCCCAAGCTCGGTCGTCCGCAGCCGGCGACACTGGCCTACCTGGACAGCCGGTCCATGGTGATCACCATTCCCCGCGAGGGCTACTACCAGGCGGGCATGCTGATCCCGAAGGGCGGATTCGACGCGATCCGCGCCGAGGGACTGGATGCGTTCCGCCAGCGCATCGTGGACGCCGCGGCGTTCCTGGCGCCCGCCGTGCCGCAGCTGGCGAGCTGGGACGAGGTGAAGCTGCTTTCGGTGCGGGTGAACCGACTGAAGCGGTGGTCTGCACCTGGATTGCTGTGCATCGGGGATGCCGCCCACGCCATGTCGCCGGCGTTCGGTGTCGGTGTCAATTACGCGATCCAGGATGCGGTGGCCAGCGCGAACCTGCTCGCCGTCCCCCTGAAAGCTGGCAGCGTCACACCGAAGGAGCTCGCCGCAGTGCAGGCCCGCCGGTTGCCGCCGGTGCGGCTCATGCAGCCAATCCAACTGCAACTGCACAAGCGCATCGGCCGGTCGGGCTCCGGAATCAAGCTGCCGCATCCGCTGCCGCTGCGCTGGCGCGTCTTCCTGCGGATCGTCCTGCCCGCCATCCAGCGTGTTGCGGCTCGCATGGTGGGCCGTGGTTTCCGTCCCGAGCACCTGCGCGCCGACCTGTTCCCCGCCGCCCGCCAGCTCCCGTTTCAAGGAAAAACTGACATCCGGTAGCCCACCTATCGGCCCAGACGGGCATCCGGGACAGAAACTCCGTGAAACGGGATCAGCGCACCCGCCGACGACGGTGATCAGCGGATGCTGGTCGGCGCGTTTGGCAGTGCCATCTTCTTCACCGGCGGAACGAACGCCGCTGTTACATTCCTGATCATCCAGCCAGGACTATCAGGGAGGCATCGTGCGTGGCATGACCCCACAGGCAACGACAATGAACATTCACCCATCGGCGGGCAACTCCTTCAGCCGCCGCAGCCTTTTGCAGGGGCTCGCCGCCATGGCGGTTGCCGGTGTCGGCAGCTCCGTTCTGGCCTCCTGCGCCAGCCCGGCAGGCGGCGGAAACAGCGGCGGGACGGGTGGTGGCGGCGGCAAGGGGCCGATCACCGTCGGCTCCTACAACTCGAACCCGGGTGTGAAGGACTCGCAGAAAGCCCTCATTGACGAGGCAGCGCGGTCAACCGGCGTCGACATCAACCTCAACCTCGTTGACCACGAGACGTTCAAGAGCAGCATCAGCAACTACCTGCAGGCAACACCGGACGACCTGTTCACCTGGTTCGCCGGCTACCGGATGCAGTTCTTCGCCGCACAAGGACTCGCCACACCGATCGACGACGTCTGGGACGAGATCGGATCCAACTTCGGCCCGGCTGCGCAGGCGCTGTCCAAGGGTCTCGACGGTCACTACTACTTCATCCCGATGTACAACTACCCGTGGGTCTTCTTTCACAACAAGAGCGTCTTCGGTGACAAGGGCTACGACATCCCCACGTCGTGGGACGACCTCATCGCGCTCTGCAAGCAGTTGAAGACCGACGGCCTCATCCCGATCGCGTTCGCGGATAAGGATCTGTGGCCGGCGTGCGGATTCTTTGACACCATCGACCTCCGCGTCAACGGATACGACTACCACATGCAATTGATGCGCCACGAGGTTCCGTGGACCGATGCCGGGGTGACCGCCACATTCGAGCAGTATGCCGAGCTGCTGCCGTACTGCCAGACCGGCGCCAACGGGCGCATCTGGCAGGATGCCGCCAAGGCACTGGAGAACAAGCAGGCCGGGATCATGTTCCAGGGCTCCAATCAGGTCGGCGCGAACTACTCACCGGATAACCTGCCCGATCTCGACTTCTTCGAGTTCCCCGAGATCAACAGCAAGTACGGCACCGATTACATGGAGGCACCCTCCGACGGCTACATGTGTGCGGCGAAGGCCAAGAACCCGGATGCCGCCAAGAAGGTGCTGAAATACCTCGGCACCAGCGCTGCCGCTGCGCAGTACCTCAAAACCGATAAGTGGGATGTCGGGATGACCAAGGATGCCGACACGTCCAACTACTCGGACCTGCAGAAGAAGTCAGCCGAGCTGATCTCCTCGAAGAAGGCCGTTTCGCAGTTCCTCGACCGTGACACCGATCCGGCCATGGCCGCCGCGGCGTTCGCGGGGTTACAAGACTTCATCGCGGACCCGAGCAAATCCAACATCCTGGCCGTGCAAAAGAAGCTCGAAGCGCAGGCGAAGACCATCTTTGCCTGAGTCGCGCCAAGCACGGCACAGGAGTGGGTTGTAGAGGGGACGGGAAATGCTTCGATTCAGGCGCGTCTCCCGGGTGGACAAGCTCGTCATAGCGGGACTAGTGGGAATCCCGACGCTGGCCATTCTGGCCTTCGTCTGGGGTCCCGCGCTGGGCTCCGTCCTTCTCTCCTTCACCCGTTGGAACGGCGTTGGCGGGCTTCGCCTGGAGGCCTGCCAGCCGCCGCCGATGCCCTCCGTGCTGAACAACGGATGCTGGTACGGCACCCAGAACTACGTTCAGGCGGCGACGATCTACCCGGAGTTCTGGCCGGCGGTGCTGCACAACATCATCTGGTTGGCGGTCTTCATCGGATTCGCCACCCCGCTGGGGATGGTGTTCGCCCTCATCATCGACGGTGGCGTCAAGGGCAGCCGGTTCTATCAGAGCGCGCTGTTCATGCCGGTCCTGCTGTCGCTGGCGTTGATCGGCATCATCTGGGAGTTCATGTACTCGTCGAACTTCGGACTCATCAACAGCGTGCTCGGGCGAACATCGGACCACAACCTTATCGATTGGCTCGGAAACCCGGACTTGAACCTGTGGGCGGTCCTGGTCGAAGCGAGTTGGCGGCAGGCGGGATACGTGATGGTGCTCTATCTGGCCGGACTCAAGTCCGTCGATCCCGCACTGAAGGAGGCGGCATCGCTGGACGGAGTGAACGAATGGCAGAGGTTCCGCTTCGTGACCTTCCCCGTCATGCGCCCGATCAACGTCGTGATCGTGATCGTCACCGTGATCGAGTCGTTGCGCGCGTTCGACCTCGTCTACATCACGAACCGCGGCCATAACGGCCTGGAACTGCTGTCGGTGCTGGTCACCAACAACATCGTCGGCGAGATCCAGCGGATCGGGTTCGGCTCTGCGCTCGGGGTGGTCCTGCTCGTCATCGCCCTGGTGCCGATCGTGCTCTTCCTCTGGCGGGCATTCCGCCGCGAAGGGAGCTTCCGATGAGCGGAACCAGCGGCGCGCGCCGAACGATCGATGCGGTGCACCGCCCCGACGCTGCGAAGGGGCGCCCTCGCATCCGGATGCGGCCGTGGAAGATCGTTGCCGAGGTCTTCATGTTCAGCTGCGCCGTGTTGTGGCTGCTGCCCGTGCTGTTCGCGTTATACGTCAGCCTGCGCCCGATCACCGAGACCAACAAGCTCGGCTACGTGTCGCTGCCCAAGTCCCTGACGTTCCAGAACTACATCGAGGCCTGGCAGCAGTCCAACATCCTGACCTACTTCATCAACTCCGTGTTGATCACGCTGCCCG
Source organism: Parafrigoribacterium mesophilum (assembly GCF_039652555.1). Taxonomy (NCBI): domain Bacteria; kingdom Bacillati; phylum Actinomycetota; class Actinomycetes; order Micrococcales; family Microbacteriaceae; genus Parafrigoribacterium; species Parafrigoribacterium mesophilum. Next base: position 1,651,829 of record NZ_JBDJAF010000001.1, on the reverse strand, counting down.
GAGTGGTCATCACGCTGTTCTTGGCGTCAGGTGTCGCCTTCGTCATCACTCGGATCAATTTCAAACTGAATATCGCCCTGTTGATGCTGTTCACCGCCGGCAACCTCTTGCCACAGCAGGTGATCATCACACCGCTGTACCGGCTGTATCTGGCCATCCCGCTGCCGGAGTTCCTCAGCGCCAGCGGGACGATGTATAACTCGATCACCGGACTGATCGTGATCAACGTGACGTTCCAGGTCGGCTTCTGCGTCTTCGTCCTCAGCAACTACATGAGAACGATTCCTCAGGAGATGTACGATGCCGCTCTGGTCGACGGCGCGTCACTGTGGACCAGGTATTGGAGTTTGACTCTTCCGACGATCCGCCCGGCGCTTGCCGCGCTGGCCACGCTCCTGACGACGTGGATCTACAACGACTTCTTCTGGGCGATCACGCTGATCTCCACCGGCAAGAGACGGCCGATCACGTCGGCTCTGACCGACCTTCAGGGTGAGTTCGTCGCCAATCAGAACATGATCGCGGCGGCGGCCCTGATGGCGGCTATACCCACGCTGATCATCTTCATCGTCCTGCAGAAGCAGTTCATCGCCGGACTGACGCTGGGGTCCACCAAGGGCTGAGCCAGACAATTTCGGATGCGGGAGACACCCGATACCGAACTCACGAATGGGGAGTCATGACCACTTTGGAACGTGCCTGGGACGCAGTCCGCGCGGAAGCGGAACTGCTGTCGCAGATGAGCGCCTTTCCGATCTGGACGGATGACGGCGCGTGGATCACGTCCGAGTTCGACCAGAGTCAACGCGGGGTCTTGCCCCATCACGGGTCGTGGATGGTCGGGGACCTTCCCGCGATTCTGTGGTTCCTCGCTGCCGGAGCCGGCAACACGGCCGAGCGTGAGAGCTGGGCGGATCGAGCACTGGAGTGGAGTGAGCGTCTGACCAACCGGGCGAACCTGAGAAGCTTCGCGTCGGTGGCCCACATGTTCTTCCGTGGCACCCTGGTCGGGATGGCGGTCGGGCACGAGGAGCGACTGAGGCCGTTGGCCCTGGCGGCCGCCGAGACAGTGTCCGGTCGCTTTCTTGAGATCGGGTACATGAAATCGTTCGGCACGCCTGCCGAAACCCAATACCCGTTCACCACGGTGGATGACGTGATCAATCTTGCGGTGCCGCTGTGGTACTCGTTGCAGACCGGCCGTGAAGATCTCGCCGACGCGGCCATGTCGGCCGTGCAACTCATCGCCGACCAGCTCGTGCGGCCGGACGGGTCGACCGGTCAGGTGCTGCTGTTCGACCGCAGCGGCAATCCGGACGGCATCGACACCTATCAGGGATATTCAGCCTCCGGATGCTGGTCCCGGGGTCAGGCCTGGGGAATCTATGGCTTCGCTGCGGTGCATCGGGTCACCGGCGACGCGGCGTCCCTGCAGGTGGCCGACGCCATGGCCGACTACTGGATCGATCGGGTGCAAGACGAGCCCGCACCGTTGTGGGACTTCGACCTGCCCGAGAACGAGACGCCCATCCGTGACACCTTCGCGGCAAGTTTGGCCTACGCTGGCATCCTCGAACTGGCCGACCTGACGGGCGGTCGCCGGCGGTCCGAACTGCGCAACTACGCCACCCGGATGCTCGAGGCGCTGTCCGAGAAGAACGTGCTCGGCGATCCGCGCGGGCTCGGTATTCTCAGCGGCGCTGCGCTCGACGTGCCCCATGCTCACGGCATCGGCGGCTCGGTCATCGTGGGTGACAGCTACTACACCGAGGCACTGTGGCGGGTGCGTTCCGGCGCTGACGATGACAGTTCCCTGTCCGTGTTTCCGCGGTGACCGCCGGCATCACCGCCGCCGCCCCGACGGCCATCGCTCAAGATCGGGTCAATGATGTCGCCTCGTGACGCGGTAACGGCCATCACTTCCTCCCGGCTGATCGGGATCGTGCGCGAGCACACGACCGACGCCGCGAAGCAGGAGGTCGACCGGCTGGTGGCAGCCGGCGTGCGCGCCATCGAAGTCTCACTGTCGACTCCCGGAGCGTTGGACGTGGCCCGCTGGATGGCTCACCAGTTCAGCGATGACGGGGTCCAGTTCGGGGTCGGCACCGTCCTGACCGACCAGGATGTGCGGGATGCCGCAGCCGCGGGCGCGGCCTTCGTTGTGAGTCCGATCAGCACGGCGGGTTTGATCTCCACGTGCCGGGAACTGCGGCTGGCCAGCGTGGTCGGGGCACTCACCCCGACCGAATGCGTCAACGCAACCCTGGCCGGTGCCGATCTAGTGAAACTGTTCCCGGCCAAGCTGTGGACCCTGGACACGTTGAAGGCGCTGCTGCAGGCCCTGCCGCTGCTGAAACTGGTGCCCACCGGCGGCATGCGGATGTCCGATGCGCGGCCATGGCTGGATGCCGGTGCCGTGGCCGTCGGAATGGGAGGCGGATTGCGGAGCGCAGGATCCGCCGCGGACCTGCGGGCGGCAATTGCCTCCCTGGCGGCCTAACGGGAAAGGGCCGCCAGGATCAGTGCGACGCCCATCCGCCGTCAACGGGAAGGATCACTCCGTGCACGAACGACGCGTCCTCCGAGAGCAGGAACACCACCGCTGAGGCGACTTCGCGAGGTTGCGCCACTCGCTTCAGCAGGACCTGATCCTGCACCCAGGCGAACCAGGACTCGCGTTGCTCATCCGTGTCGAAGCCGGCCAGGTTGTCCTGGATCATCGGCGTCATCATGGCAGCGGGGGCAACCGCGTTCACCCGAATCGCGTCCTTGCCGTAATCGAAGGCCAACTGCTGAGTCATCGACGCGACCCCACCCTTGGACGGCGCGTAGGCGCCCTGCTCCGGCATCCCGGCGATACCGGAGATCGAGCACACGTTGACAATCGAGCCGCCGCCGCCCTTGCGCAGCACCGGGAGCGCGTACTTGGTGACCAAGAACATGCTCTTGAGATTGACCGAGAGCGTGCGATCCCAGTCGGCTTCACTGGTGTTCTCCAGCGTGCCGACCTGGGTGATCCCGGCGTTGTTGACCAGACCCCAGAGGCCGCCGAACTTCTCCTCGGCCAGGTCGACCAGCCCTTTCGCAACATCCGGTTTGGAAACATCGCCGACGTAGCTTTCAGCGTCAGGAGTAATGGCACGCAACTCGTCCAAGACCGAGGCGGTCGTCGTCGGGTTCAGGTCGGCGATGATGACCTTCGCGCCCTTGGCGGCCGCTCGCAGCGCCACTGCCCGGCCTAGGCCCTGACCGCCACCGGTGATGATCACCGCCTTGCCGTCGAGAGTGCTCGTGTCGGTGGTTTCGCTGACTTCTGTACTCACAGTCTCTTTTTCTTCCTATGAACGTGGGATTTGGTTGACGATTTCGGCGCGGCCGGAGCGCGATGAGTTCACCAACGCATCGACGATCGACATGGTGGCGATGGCGTCCTCGGCCAGATACGCGCGGCTGGGCTCTCCCGCCACGAGTTTGGCGAACTCGTCGAACTGGGCGACATACTGCCCGGTGTCAGGGAAGGGCTCTCGCCTCACTTTCCCGGCGGTGTGGACCTCGAGCTCGAGCTGCTCCCGCGCCGGAACGAACGGCGGAGTCGCGAAGGGCCGATCGACCATCACCCTTCCGTCCGTTCCGATGACCTCGTAAAAACTCTGGTACGCCTGGCCAAGGCCACCAGACAGTGATGCCAACCCTCCATCGGGAAAGGTCAGGACCAGGGAGTGCAAAATATCGCCCCTGGAACCGGCCAGTTCCACCATGCTGGCAAAAGCAGTCAACGGCTCGGTACCGAACATCCAGCGCGCAACGTTGATGCAATAGACGCCGACGTCGAAAAGTGCACCCGCCGCCGGGTACGGACCGAATCGCACGTTGCTGAGCGGGTCGTCGAGAGGCACCGTGAAGCCGCTGCGGACCAGCTTCACGGTTCCGAGCTCTCCCGACGCGATGATCTCCCGCACACGCGCGTGTTGCGGGTTGTACCGATACATGAAGGCCTCGACGAGGTGGACGTTCGCGCGCTGCGCTGCAGCCACCATCTCGCTCGCCTCGCGCGCGTCGACGCCGAGGGGCTTCTCGCACAGAACGTGTTTGCCGTGCCGGATGGCCTCCAGCGTCCAGATTTTGTGTAAATGGTTCGGCAGCCCGACGTAGACCGCATCAACATCGTTGGAAGCGACCAACTGCGCGTACGAGTCTGGGCCGGTCAGGATCGTCGCACCCGCCAGGCGGCCGTCGCCCCGCAACGCCGCACCATCGCCACGGGTGGCGATCGCAGCCACGGCCGCATGGTCGGCCTCGGCAACGGCATCCAGGATGGCGTTCATCACGATATGGCCGGACCCGAGGATGCCGATTCTGAGGCTTCGCTCCACGCTCACTCCCGTCGTTGGGGCTTTCTTCAACTCTGCTGACCCGATCAGCCCGAAGCAATAGCGCTCAGAAAATATTGTTAGCTATGGACAATTGAGCGGCAATTTGTGGTGAAATGAAGAAACTTCTCCCGTCATCCAGGCATCCGGATACCAGCCGCTTGGCGATAGCTAACATTATTTGCTCAACGCTATTGATTTGTCTTGCCGGACCCTGCACAGTTGAACTGAGTCTGAGGATAGGCGAGCGATGACGGTCGAAGCTATTGCAGTGTCAGCGGTACCGACGGGTTCAGTCGTGTCCGAAGCGAGGCGAACTCGGCGTGTGCAGTCTGTTGAACACGCGATCGATGTCCTCCAGGTGCTCACAGAGGCGCCGGAGGGAATGGGCGTCAGCGCCATCGCGGAACGCGTCGGGCTGAGCAAGGCCACCGTACATCACCTCTTAGGCACTCTGGCTTCCCGGCGGTTCGTGGTCCGTGATGAGACCGGCGCGCAGTACCGGCTCAGCTGGGGCGTGTACGAGCTCGGCGCCGCCGTCGTGCGCAGAATCGACTTGACCCGGGTAGCTCGTCACTATCTGGATCGGCTGGCGGCGCAAACCGGTGAGTCCGTGCTGCTGGGGATGCTGGATGGCGACTCGGTGTTGTATCTGGATCGCGGTGAAGCGCGAAGCGGTTTCCGTGTGGTGGCCAACGCCGGGCGGCGGTGTGCTCTGCATTCCACGGCGTCCGGCAAGGTGCTTTTGGCGTTCACCCAGGATCCCCAGGTGCTGCAGCGTGTCGTGGCGCGGCCGCTGGCCAGACTGACCCGGAACACCATCACCGACCCGAGCCACTTGCGGAGGGAACTGGCCAAGGTCCGCTGGCAAGGCTTCGCGACCTGCTGGCAGGAGGACGAGGTCGGATTCTCCTCGCTCGCAGTGCCGGTGCGTGACTACCGCGGAGCCGTGATCGCGTCGTTGGCGATTGCGGGCGCCTCGATTGGGCAGAGCACGCAGACCACCCGCGAGAGCCTGAGTCTGCTCCGGTCCGTCGCTCACATGATCGGCACCGATTTGAGGCGAGGCGGCGTCGGCGACGACTAGCGTCTGCATCCGCCCGTCATCCCGTTCCGTTCCCGCTCCGTCCAGTCCCGTCCGTCCAGTCCCGTTTCAAGGAGAATCTGGCATCCGGCGGCACAAACATCGGCTCAGACGGGCATCCGGGACAAAAACTCCGTGAAACGGGTTGCCCGGAACGGGTTGGCGTGGCCGGGTCAGGCGCGGACGTCGACGACGGTGCGGCCGCGCACCCGGCCGGCGAGGATGCGATCGGCCAGCGACGGGGCTTCGGCCAGGGGCACCGACGTGGTGATCTGCTCGAGCAGCCCCAGATCGAGGTCGCTGGCGAGCCGCCGCCACGCTTCGGTGCGCAAGGTGCGCGGTGCCTGAACCGAGTTGATACCGGTGAGCGTGACCGCGCGCAGGATGAACGGCATCACGGTGGCCGGGAGGTTCGCACTCTGGGCCAGCCCGCAGCTGGCAACGGTGCCGCCGTAGTTCGTCTGGGCCAGCACGTTGGCGAGCGTCTGCCCACCCACGGAGTCGACCGCCGCCGCCCAGCGTTGCCGCTGCAGCGGCTTGCCCGGCTCCGAGAACTCACCACGGTCGACGACCGCCGCCGCCCCGAGGCTGCGCAGGTACGGCTCCTCCTCCAGGCGGCCGGTGGACGCCGTCACCCGGTGGCCGAGTGAGGACAAGAGTGCGATGGCGATGGAGCCGACGCCGCCTGCCGCGCCGGTGACCAGCACGTCTGCTCCGGATTCGGGCGGGACCTCGCCGCCGGCCGTGGTCAATTCGTGAACTTGCTCGAATGATCCGTACAGGGCGCCGGTTCTCTCCAATGCCAGGACAGCGAGCATCGCGGTGAAGCCGGCCGTGCCGATGGCGGCGGCCTGCTTCGTGCTCAGTGCCTCCGGCAGCCGCACGAGCCAATCGCCATCGACTCTGGCTCGTTCGGCGAGACCGCCGTGATGGGTCTCGCCGACACCCCAGCCGTTGAGGATGACCCGGTCGCCGACGTACCACCGATCGCTGTCCGATGCAGCGACAGTGCCGACGAAATCGATGCCCGGGATGAGCGGGTACTGCCGGATCACGCCGGGCTTGCCCGCGAGCGCCAGACCGTCTTTGAAATTGATGCTGGAATATTCAACGTCAACGGTCACGTCGCCCGGCATGAGGTCGTCGTCGCTGATCGACACCAGGGTTGCGCTGGCAGGCGCATCCGCATCCTTCGACACACGCACTGCACGGAACATCAGGCACTCCTCCTGGTCATCACTGCCACGCTAGCCCACCACCGGGTGTCGCCATGGTGCGCCCCGCTAGCCGACTCGCCGCACCGGGGGTGGAAGGTGCGACGAGCCGGTTGGGGCGCGGCGGCGTGGAGGAAGCGCCGCGCGACTCAGGCCTGTCCGTGCATGGCGCGCGAGCGGCGGGACAGCGAGTCGATGACGACGGCCAGCAGCAGCACGGCGCCGGTGACCATGTAGCGCACCGAGGTGTCCAGGCTGAGCAGCGTCAGGCCGTTCGCGATCGATTGGATGACGACGATGCCCAGCAAGGCGGACCAGGCGTTGCCGCGCCCGCCGAACAGGCTGGTTCCGCCGATGACTGCTGCGGCGATCGCCATCAGGTTGGTGTCGCCGCCGCCGCTGGCCACGCCGGCCGAGGCCAACCGGCCCGCCGCGAATATACCGCCGATCGCCGCGAAGGCGCCACCGAGCACGAGGCAGGAGATGAAGATCCGGTTCACGTTGATGCCGGCGCGGCGTGCGGCTTCCACGCTTCCGCCGACGGCGTAGACCGCGCGTCCCCACCTGGTGCGGGTCAGCGCGTAGTTGATGATCACGACGAAGACGACGAAGGTCAGGAACACCACGGCCACCCCGCGGGTGAGATTGAGGTACCAGACGGTGACGCCGAGCACCACGAGCAGTGCGACCGCCTTGGCGATGATGGTCGCCGTCGAGGTCGCCGTCAGCCCGGCCGCAGCACGCTGCCTGGAGTTGAGAAGCGCGGAGCCGCCGTAGCCTGCGACGGCGACGACCACGAGCGCGTATGAAATCGCCTCAGGGACGAACAGCTGCTGCGCGAAGTAGACCAGCCAGGTGTCGAACGGGATGTTGATCGACCCGTTCGTGCCCAGAATCCACAGTTGCAGTCCGAGAAAGCCCATCAAGCCAGCCAGGGTGATGACGAAGGTCGGTACGCCGAACCGGGCATAGATGAGGCCGTAAATCCAGCCGATGACGACTCCGGAGAGGATGCCCAGGCCGACGCTCACCCAGAGCGGCCAATCCAGGTGGATATAACCCACCGCGGCAATGGCGCTGGCGACGCCGCTGATCGAGCCGATCGACAAGTCGATCTGCGCCACCAGCAGCACGAGCACCACACCGATGGCGATGGTGCCGATGGCCGCGCACTCCACGGCCAGATTGACCAGGTTGGCACTGGAGAGGAAGAACGGGTTGAGCAGCTGGAAGACGACCCAGATGATGGCCAGACCCACGATGACCGGCAGCGAGCCGAGGTCGCCTTTGCTGATCCGGGATACCGTAGCTCGCCATTGGCCGGCCAGACCGTGTGGGCGGATCAGGCGCTCGTCTTGCACGTCTGGCGCCGTTTTCGTGTCGTCCAGCGTGCCGGTCATGAGATTGCTCCGTTCTCGGTGTGGGCGCCCGCCCGGCGGGTGACCGCGTTGTCTGTTGCGCCGGTGATGGCGGCGATGATGTCCTCGTAGCTGACTTCACCGATCCGGAATTCGCCGTTGTTGCGGCCGAGCCGCAGCACCGCAACCCGGTTGGCGACGGCCTGCACATCGGCCATGTTGTGGCTGATCAGGATGACGCCGAGGCCACGCTCACGCAGTCGCTCGATGAGGTTGAGCACTTCGGCTGTTTGCGCCACCCCGAGCGCTGCGGTGGGTTCGTCGAGGATCACGACGGCCGGGTCGCCCAGCAGGGACCTGGCGATCGCGACGGTCTGGCGTTGGCCTCCCGACAGGGAGGCGACGGCGATGCGCACCGAGGGGATCTTCGCCGACAGCTGTTGCAGCAGCTCCCACGAGCGCTGCTCCATCTCCACTTCGCCGAGTGCCCAGGTGCCCACCTCGTGTCCGAGGAACAAGTTCGACACCACGTCAAGGTTGTCGCAGAGCGCCAGATCCTGGAACACGGTGGCGATTCCCAGGTCGCGGGAGGCGGCCGGCGAGCCGATGGCGACCTTCCCGCCCCGGAAGGTGATGGTGCCGGAGTCTTGTGGATGCACGCCGGCGAGGATTTTCACCAGCGTGGACTTTCCGGCGCCGTTGTCGCCAACGATGGCAAGCACCTCGCCGGGGTAGACGTCGAGTTCGACATCGGTGAGCGCCTGCACGGCACCGAATGCCTTGTTGATTCCGCGCAACGACAGGATGGGGTCTGTGGTGTCCGGCGCCGTGGCCGGAGCGGGGGAGGTCATGGTCATGGTTGCTTCCTTGCGTTGACTGCCGTTGACGCGGCTAACGGCCGGGAGCCCGTGAGAGCCCCCGGCCGCAGTTGCAGTTACTTGATGCCTGCTGCCTCGCAGGCCGCGGCGTATTCCGCGGTGCAGATCTCCGAGACCTTGTAGAAGTCGTCCTTGATGATCGTGTCCATGATGTTGGTCACGTTCACCGAGACCGGCTGGTTGAGGAAGCTCGGGATGCCGTTGACCTCGGTCGTGGCCTTCGGGGTGCGCTTGTTCACCAGGTCCCAGGCCGCCTGTGCGGCGTGCTGCGCCTCAGAGCGGAACGGGTTGTACACCGTCATGTACTGAGTGCCGGCAACGATGCGCTGCAATCCGGGCAGCGACGCGTCGAGTCCGGTGATCGGCGGGATCTCCATGCCGATGGCCTTCATCGCCGCGACGGTCGAACCGCCGTTGTTATCGTTGGCCGAGTACACGCCCACGATGTCGTCACGGAACTTGGTGAGCTGACTGGACACCCATTCCTGCGCTTCCGCTGGGTCCCAGGTGGCGAACTCGGCCAGAATCTTGTAGCCGCTCGCGTCGATAACCGAGTGTGCTCCCTTCTTGATGTTGGCCGCGTTGGGGTCGGTCTCGGCGCCATCGATCATCAGGATGCCGCCGTCGCCGGGCTTGACCCCGTCGGCCTTGAGCTTCTCGACGAGCGCGGTGCCTTGCAACTCGCCGACCTTCTCATAGTCGTTGGAAATGGAGAACGTGACGTCGGGGCTCTTGATGAGACGGTCATACGAGACGACCGGCACATTCTGGGCCTTGGCCGCGGAAACGATGCTGGCGGCGGCGACGCCGTCATACGGGTCGACGACCAGCACCTGCACGCCCTGAGTCAGGAAGGACTGCGCTTGCTGCAACTGCTTCGCGGCATCCGAACTCGCGTTCGCGTACATCAGCTCGCAGTCGGGGCACAATTCCTTGAGCGCCTCGGTGAAGTACGGCTTGTCCTTCTCCTCGTAGCGCAGCGTGGTCACCTCGGGCAGCAAGAGCCCGATCTTCGCATGCGACGTGTCGTTGCTCGCGTCTGCCTTGTTGCCGGAGTCATTGGCGGAACAGGCCGTCAACACTCCCGCGGTCATCAACAGTGCGGCGGCGATGCCGACTGTTCTCTTGGTCAAGAGTTTCATGTCTTTCAAAACCTCCGGTTATTCAGCAGGGAATGTGCGTGAGAGGTATCGCAGGCGCCTTGGTTCACGGTGCCGCTAAGCGTGGCACCACGCCTGGGCCTCTCAACTGATCGAACGGTATCTCCTCGCCGTCACGAGAGGCAATAGCGAGACGAAAATAGTATTCGCTGATCGCTAACGTGGCAACCCTCCCGGTTGGGACAAGTGACGTGAGATGTCCGCCGAGGTGCCGCGCAACTCGTTCAGCAGTATCGGCAGCTGATGCTGAGTGAATCGGCTGGTGGGGCCGGCCACTGCCAGCGCGGCCAGCATTCGTCCTTGGCCCGCGAACACCGGCACGGCGATGCTGGACAGGCCGATCTCCTGCTCCTGGCTGCACGTGGCGTAGCCGCGCTCGCGCACACGAGTGAGTTCTGCGATGAGCGCCTGACCGTCGGTGATGGTGAGCGAGGTGGTCGGGGCGAGCGGACGGGTGGCGATCGCCTCGATGTAGGCCGCGCCCTGGTAGGCGAGGAGCACCTTGCCGGAGGCGTTGGTGTGCAGCGGCGAGCGCCTCCCGATGTTCGCGACCATCCTGAAGGACTCATGCTCCTGGCCGCGGTCGAGGTACAGCACGGCTGCGTTGTCGAGGATGGCGAGAAGTACCGCCTCACCGGTGCGCTCCGCAAGGTGGTCCAGGTGTAGCCGGGCGGCGCGGGCCAAGCCCACGGGCCGGATCACGGCACTGCCCAGTTCGTACACGCCCCAGCTCAGTTCGTAGCGCGCCGCGGCATCCCGGCTGATGAGCCCGGCCTCCTCGAGAGTTCTCAGCAGGACGTAGGTGGCAGGCTTGCTCAACTCGATCTTTCGCGCCAAATCGCTCAGCGACGTGGGTCTGCCGTTCTTGTGGAGAGCTTTGAGCAGACCGGATGCGTGCACCACCGATCGCACGACACGCGGCTCTTTCGTCAAAAGATCGGATTTTGGCGATGCCATGGCAAATCTCCTTGCCGCCATTGGAACGAAGCTGCGCGTGTTAGAAAACGATGTTAGCAGTGAACGAATACTATTTGCGAGTAGCTATTGAGGAGCCGAATCCAACCGGACTATCTTTCGGAGGTGGGTGTCGTGGTCCTCGCGTGCTGCCCCATTACCGAAGGCGTATACAACTATGACAACTGAGATCCGGCTGGAGCACACGACCGACGTGGATGTCGATCAGGCGCTCTCACTCGCCCAGGAGCGCGTGTGGCGCCTGATCACGGAACATCCCGGGCAGGTTCCGGTGTACACGCAGAACGGTCGTTGGCACTTCGACGAGGACTCCTGGGCCCCGATCTGGACCGGAGGGTTCTTGGCTGGGATGGTCTGGATCTTCGCCGACCGCACCGGCGACGCCGCGTGGCGCGAGCAGGCCGAGAAGTACAGCCGCATAGTAGAACCGCGCAAGCTCGACGCCGGCACCCACGACATCGGCTTTCTCTTCACCCCTAGCTGGGGTCGCTGGCACACCCTGCACCCGAGCGACGAGACCCGGGACGTGCTGATTCAGGCCGGACGGACCATGGCGGGCCGGTTCAACCGCCCGGGTAAATACTTGCGCACCTGGGTGGACGCCGGCAGCACCTTCATCGACGTGATGATGAACATCGGAATCATCTATCAGGCGGCTGCCCTCAGCGGCGACACCGCCCTGGCCGACATTGCCACCGCCCACGCGCTCACTTCGCGCCGCTATCTCGTCCGAGGCGACTCCAGCACGATTCACGAAGGCTGGTTCGACCCGAACTCCGGCGAATTCCTCAGGGCGGCGACCCACCAGGGATACCGATCCGACTCCTCCTGGGTGCGCGGACACGCCTGGGCCATCTACGGTTTCGGCACCGCGTACCAGTACACCGGCGACGCCCGGTTCCTCGACACGGCGCGGCGTTGTGCCGACCTCTACATCGACCAGGTCGGCGATAAGTTCGTCGGCCCGAACGATTGGGATGACCCGGCCCCGGAGTTCCGCTATGAGGCGTCGGGGGCGAGCATCACCGCGGCGGCCATGCTGCAGCTCGCGGACTTGATCGGAGACGACGGCCCGGTCTACCGGGAGTACGCAAGGGGTATCGTCGGACGGCTGAGCGAACCGGAATTTCTCGGCTCTTCCGGCGATGCATGGGAAGGGATCATCAAGCATTCTCTCTACCATCGGCGCAACGGCATGGGCGTCGACGAAAGTGTGATGTGGGGTGACTACTACTTCGTGGAGGCCTTGGACAAGCTCGCACGGGCAGACGCTGCGGTGCGGCTCACGCAGGACAGGTCGCAGTGAAACTTGTCGCCGTTGACGTCGACGCCGCACTGGCGGCGTCGACCCACTCGCTGAACGGCGCGAGCGTCGACGCGGTGACCGCCGTGCGCAGGTCCGGTGTCGAGCTGGTGCTCGTCACCTCCCTCGGGGCACGGATGCTGCGGCGCATCTTGCGCCAGCTCGAGCAGTTCGAGCCGGCTCAGTTCGTCGCCGCCCGGGGCGCGCTCACCGGCGCTTTCGCGCCGGACGGCGTGTTGCGGGTCGTGCAGGAGAGCGCGATCGGGCTGGCCGTCGCCCACGAACTCGTTGCCACGGCTGATGCGGTGGGACTGAGCGCGAACTGGTTCCGCGGCTTCGACTGGTTCGTACCTCGGGTGGATGACACGATCGCGGCCCTAGCCAGGTCGCTGGACGCCACTCCGGTGGTGCGTGACCTGGCAACGGTCACCCGGCCGCCGGAGGAGCTCATGATCATGGCGCCGCCGGAGAAGGTGCATCACCTTCAGGCGATCGCCGCTCGGCTGCCGAGCTGTCTCGCGATGCACGCGGCAGGGTCCTCGTGCCTCACCGTCACCGCATCCGGCGTCAGCACCAGCGGTACGCTCGAATGGATGCGCACGAGGCGCGGCCTCGATGCCCTCGACGTCGCCACGGTCGGTGGCCCGGACATCGCTGGAGCGCTGATCAACCTTCTCTGTGCCTGAATTTCACTGTGCGCCTGAAATTCACTGTGCGCCTGAATTTCACTGAGCGCGATCCTCCCGCCGTGGAGAGGGCTGAGCGCAGTTCGCTATCGCAGCTCGGGCACGAGTGCGCCGAGCTTCGCCGAGATCTGGTGAGCTTCCTCGTGCAGCCGCTCCACCAGCCCGGACACGGATTGCTTGCTCACGCGCTCGGCCGGCCCCGCGATCGCCATGGCCGCGCACGCCTTGCCCGTGTAGTCGAAGATCGGGACGGCGATGCTGCACAGTCCCAGTTCTTGCTCCTGCCAACAGGTGGCGTACCCGTCGCGACGGGCCTCGAGCAGTTGCGCTTCCAGCTCGCGCGGGTTGCACACCGTCGCCGGTGTGTTCGCGTGGAGCGGCTTGCCAAGTACGCTCTGGATGAACTTCTGGTCCTGGTGGGCGAGCAGAATCTTGCCTGAGGCGTTGGTGTGCAACGGGGATCGCCGCCCGACATTGGCCACCATGGTGAACGACTCCGTAGACTGCCCACGGTCGAGGTAAAGCACCGACTCACCGTCGAGGATGCTGAGCAGAACCGCCTCACCGGTCTCTTCGGCAACCCGGTCCAGGTGCAGCCGGGTGACACGCGTCAGGTCCACCGACCGGATGACGGCGCTGCCGAGTTCGTACAGTCCCCAGTCCAGCTGGTAGGTCGCATCCGAGCTCTTGGCAACGAAGCCCTCAAGCTCGAGCGTGCGCAGCAGGTGGAATGTGGCCGGCTTGCTGATCTCGATGGACTTGGCGAGTTCGCTCAGGCCCATCGGCTTGCCTTTGGCTGCGAGTGCCTTGAGCAGGGCGGCGGCACGGGCCACCGACCGCACGATCCGGGGTCCGGCTTCGGGCGTCTCCAGGGCTGACTCTTCTGTCTCTGGCGTTTCCACGGTGTTCCTTAGCAGTTCGGCTGCCGGGATGGTTCGGCAGAACAGAATGAAGACTAGTACGACCGATTGCCAATAGCTAACACTATTTTCTTTACGCTATTGCAGTCCGGTTGTCCCGCTCATAAATTTGACAGTGGTGGCCCCGGGTATCCCGCGCGCCCGTCGTCGCACTGTTAACCAATGAGGAGAATATGCGTTTTTCGACCGCCAAGGAAGCCGTGGAACTCATTCCGGACGGCGCGACCGTCATCGTCGACGGGTCGGGCGGCGGCGTCAACGACCCGTCCGTGATCCTGAAGGCACTGGAGGAGCGCTTCCTCGGCACCGGATCACCGCGCGATCTCTGTGTCGTGCATGTCTCCGGCATGGGCTCGGGAAACGGCGATGGCATCGACCGGTTCGCCCACGTCGGCATGGTCAAGCGCGTGATCGGCGGCCACTGGGGCTGGACCAAGGGCATGCAGGAGATGGCCGCTGACAACCTCATTGAGGCGTACTGCCTGCCTCAGGGCACCATCTCGCACCTGCTGCGGGTGGCGGCAGCGCACGGCCCAGGAGTGGTCAGCCATATCGGCCTCGGCACCTTCGTCGACCCGCGGATCGAGGGAGGCCGGCTGAACTCCGCCGCCGTGGACGACATCGTCGAGTTAGTCACTCTTTCTGGTAAGGAGTGGATTTTCACCCCGGTGTTTCCGATCGATGTCGCGATCATTCGCGGCACGACCGCCGACGAAGATGGCAACATCTCGATGGAGGGCGAGGGGCTGCTCGCTGAGACTCTCGCCGCGGCGCAGGCTGTCAAGAACAACGGCGGCCTCGTGCTCGCACAGGTGCGGAGCCGGGTGCCGTCGGGCACGCTGGTCGCCGATCAGGTGCGGGTGCCGGGCATCCTGGTAGACGCCATCGTGGTTGACCCCACGCAACGCCTCTCCAGCGCCACTGATCGTGACCCGTATCTCGAGGGTCGCAAGCGCCTGGACGATGTCGCCATCGAGCCGATGGAGATGGGCGTGCGCAAGGTCATCGCCCGTCGTGCCGCAGCGGAACTGCGCAGGGGTGACATCATCAACCTCGGCTTCGGGATGCCGGACGGGGTCGCCGCGGTGCTCGCCGAGGAAGGAAAGGCCGGCGACGTCACGTTCACCGTGGAGCAAGGCCACATCGGCGGGGTGCCCGCGGGCGGCACCGACTTCGGCATGGCCCGCAACGCCCAGGCCAGCGTGACTTCCGGGGCGCAATTCGACTGGTACGACGGTGGCGGCGTCGACATCGCGGTGCTCAGCTTCGCCGAGGTGGATGCGCAGGGCAACGTGAATGTGGGGCGATTCGGGCGGCGCGCCCCGGGCGTCGGCGGATTCATCAACATTTCGCAGGGTTCCCATCGTGTAGTGTTCGTCGGCACCTTCGTGGCGGGCGGTGACTACCAGGTCGACGGCTCGGGATCCATCGGGCTGCCGACCGGCGGCAAGCAGAAGTTCGTGAAGCAGGTGCAGCAGATCAGCTTCTCTGGCGCGCGCGCCACCGCCGTCGGGCAACCGGTGCTGTACGTCAGCGAGCGAGCCGTGTTCGAGTTGCGGCCGGAGGGGCCGGTGCTCATCGAACTCGCGCCGGGCACCGACCTGGAACGGGACGTCATCGCCAACATGGGCTTCCGACCAATCGTGGCCGACAACCTCAAGGTGATGGATCCGGCACTGTTCAAGAACGCGGCGCTCGCGCTGCAGCTGGCGGGGAGGAACTGATGGACCAGTCGAACGACGACGTGCTGCTGCTTGAGCGGCGTGGGGAGGTGCTCCTGGCCACCCTGAACCGGCCGCGCAAGGGCAACGCGCTCAGCACGCAGCTGATCCAGGCAATCGGCGACCTGACCCGCGACCTCGGCGCCGGTGGCCGCTTCGCCGACGTGAAGGCCGTCGTCCTCACCGGGTCCGGACCCAAGGTGTTCTGCGCCGGCGCGGACATCAACAACCTGGTCGGACTGACGCTTCAGAGCGCCACCGAGATGATGCGCACCGGACAGCTCGTCTTCGACAGTTTGGAAGACGCCGGCCAGGTCGTGATCGCGGCCGTGAACGGTATCGCGTTCGGCGGAGGCCTGGAGCTGGCGATGGCGTGCGACCTGCGCATCGCGGCGCCCACTGCCCTGCTCGGACAGCCCGAGATGACCCTGGGCAACATTCCGGGCTGGGGCGGCACGCAGCGGCTGCCCCGCCTGATCGGCGAGGGTCGTGCACTCGAGCTGATCCTGACCGGAGAGCCCGTCGGCGCGCACCGCGCCCTTGAATTCGGCCTCGTGAACAGTGTCGCGGATGATCCGGTCGCCGCGGCCCTGGAACTCGCCTCCCGGATCACCGCGATGAGCCCGACCGCCGTCGCCGCCGCCAAGAAGGCGGTCTACGCCGGGGTGCGTTCCGGCATCACTCGAGGCCTTCAGGTCGAGGCCGAATTGGTCGGGCACTGCTCGGTGAGCCCCGAGCAGCGCGCCGCGGTGCAGGCCTTCTTCGATCGCAAGAAATCGTCCACTCCCGCACCTGCCAACCACACGAAGGAACCCCAATGAGCCAGCGTTTTTCCTCCCCGCCCCGCCTGATCCTCGGGGACGGTGCTCTTGAGCAGCTTGCCGCGGAACTGCCGAGCCTGGGTACCCGGGTTCTGGTCATCACCGACCCGGGCATCGTGGCCGCCGGCATCCTGAGCCGGGTGCTCGACGTGCTGAAAACCGGCAATCTCGACATCGCCACCTTCACGGAGGTCGTCGGCAACCCCGATATCGCCACGGTGGAAGCCGCGGAGAAGGCTCGCGTGGACGCCGCCGCGGACATCCTCGTCGCCATCGGCGGCGGCTCCAGCATGGACGTCGCCAAGTCGGTGGCGGTACTCGCCACGAACGGTGGCGGTATCGCCGACTACGAAGGGGTGGACAAGTTCAGCTACGCCCCGCTGCCGGTGATCGCGATCCCCACCACCGTGGGCAGCGGCAGCGAGGTGACCAAGGGCGCCGTGATCACCAACCCGGCCACCCACGTGAAGATGGTCATCGTCTCCGACCTGATGTTCGTGAAGATCGCCCTGCTCGACCGGCGCGTGGTGGCCGGCCTGCCCGGCCGAATCGCGGCAACGACCGGCATGGATGCGCTCACGCACGCGATCGAGGCATACGTCGCGAAGGGCGCAAACCCGGTCACCGACGCGATCAACATCGGCGCGATCGAGCTGATCGGTGCGAATCTGGTCGCTGCCGCCCACGGTGATGAGGACGCGCTGTACAACATGCTGGTGGCGTCGTCGATGGCCGGAATCGGATTCCACGACGCGGGCCTGGGCGCCGTGCACGCGCTGGCCAACACGATCGGGGCGCACTTCGGCGTGCATCACGGCACCGCCAACGCGCTGTTCCTGCCCTATGTGATGGACTTCAACATCTCCTCGTCTCCAGCCCGGTTCGCGCGCATCGCCCGGGCACTCGGCGAGGACACCACAGGCCTGGATGACGAGCAGGCGGCGCAGCGCGCGGCATCCGCAGTGCACCGTCTAGCCCAGGAGACCGGGGTGCCGCGCAAGCTCTCCGAGGTGGGCGTGCCTGCCGACGCGATCGACGCGCTGGCCCAGGATGCGCTCGTGCAGGCTGACCTGCCCGGCAACCCCCGCGAGGTCACCCTCGAGGACATTCAAGCTCTGTATCGCAAGGCACTCTAGGTAGCAGGAGAGAAGATCATGGCAGCATCCACCCGCATCATTGGCAATTTCGTCGACGGGGACTACGTCGAATCCGCAGGGCTCGAACTCATCGACCGGCGGGCGCCCGGCACGGACGAGGTGGTGAGCCAGGTGGTTGCGACGAGTGTTGAGGCCGTCGAGCACGCGATCAGCGTCGCCCGCACCGCGTTCGACACCGGCACCTGGCCGCACACCAGCGGCATGGAGCGGGCCATCATCTTGAACCGGCTGGCCGACCTGATCGACCGGGATGCTGCGAAGCTCGCCAGGCTGGACAGCGAGGAGGGCGGCAAGCCGATCATCCTCGCCGAGGGTGACATCGGCGGCGCCGCATCGCTGTGCCGGTATGCAGCCTCGCTGGCGTTGAACATGCAGGGCAAGACGTTCACGAGCAACGGGCCGGACTTCACCGGCCTGGTGCTGCGGGAGCCGGTCGGCGTTGTCGGACTGATCATCCCGTGGAACTTCCCCGCGCTGATCCTCTGCCAGAAGCTGCCGTTCGCGCTCGCCGCCGGCTGCACCGTCGTGGTGAAGCCGAGCGAGTTCACCAGCTCCAGTGCGTGGGAGATCATGAAGCTCGTCGCCGAGGCCGGGGTGCCGGACGGCGTGGTGAACATGGTTTCCGGTGCCGGCCCCGCCGGGCAGGCGCTTACCGAGTCGAAGATGGTCGATCTGGTATCGTTCACCGGCTCCACCGCGACCGGCAAGCGCGTGCTCGCTGCCGCGACGGGGAATATGAAGAAGATCTCGCTCGAGCTCGGTGGCAAGGCCGCCAACCTCGTGTTCGCCGACGCGGACCTCGAGGATGCCGCCGCCGGCGTCGTGTTCGGCATGAACTTCAACAACGGCGAGTGCTGCGTCTCCCAGCCGCGACTGCTCGTGGAATCCTCCGTGGCGAACGACTTCGTCGCCGAAGTGGCCCGCCGTGCCGCGAAGCTCAAGGTCGGGCAGCCGCTGGATCGCACCAGCGACATCGGCGCGCTCATCCACGCCGCGCACCTGGGCAAGGTGAGCGCGTACGTGAAGGGCGCTTCCGGGCAGGGCGCGGAGATCGTCACCGGCGGTGATCGGCTCACCGGCGGCGAGTACGGTGCCGGGCAGTTCTTGCAACCGACGATCATCGACAAGGTGCCGTTCACTGCCTCCGCCTTCCAGGAGGAAATCTTCGGCCCGGTGCTCACGGTGACCCGGTTCAACGATGCTGCAGAAGCGGTACGGCTGGCCAACAGCGTCGACTACGGGCTGTCCAACAGCGTCTGGAGCAAGAACATCGACACCGTGCTGGACGTCGCCAAGCAGCTGAGGAGCGGCACGGTCTACGCCAACACCACCATCGACGCGCCACCGCAGATGCCGTTCGGCGGCTACAAGGCCAGCGGCATCGGCCGCGAAATGGGCGAGGCCGGGTTCGAGGAGTTCACCGAGCTGAAGAGCGTTAACATCCGCACCGGCAAGCGCGCCGGCACCTTCGCGATCCCCTCAGCGAGGTAGTCCGGGGCGGTGCCCCTTCGAGACGTTCGCCTGGCGGCTCACTTCTCAGGGACCGATGTTCGCCTGGCGGCTCACGCCACATGGGACCGACCGGGAGACGCGTTCCCTGAGGAAGGCGCTCTAGCGCCTGTCTCGAAGGGGGCGTGTCTCCCGCCGCCCGCTGACTAGCCGAACAGGATCGCTGCCTCGTCGTAGCGTTCCTGCGGTACCGTCTTCAGCTTGCCGAGCGCGTCCTCGAGGGGCACGTTCGTGATGGCGGTGCCGGTGAGTGAGACCATCCGGCCCCACAGGCCCTCCATCACCGCGTCGACCGCCGCCATACCGTACCGGGTGGCCAGCACGCGGTCGTAGGCGGTGGGCGTTCCGCCGCGTTGGATGTGCCCAAGCGTGGTCGCCCGGGTTTCGATGCCGGTGTTCTCCTCGATGATCGGGCCGAGCATCTCGCCGATGCCGCCCAGGCGAGGTCGGCCGAAGGCATCCAGTCCGCGTTCGTAGTGCACGTCGTCCATGGTGTCGAGCGCGAAGCCCTCCGCGACGACCACCAGCGGGGCGCGGCCGCGGTCCCTGGTCTGCTGCACCCAGGTGCAGATCTGCGCGACGCTGGTCTTCTGCTCGGGAATCAGGATCACGTGCGCGCCCGCCGCCATGCCGGAATGCAGCGCGATCCAGCCGACGTACCGGCCCATCACCTCCGCGATCATGCAGCGCCCGTGGGACTCGCCGGTGGTGCGCAGCCGGTCCATCGCGTCCGTGGCGATCTGCACGGCCGTGTCGAACCCGAAGGTGTAGTCGGTGGCTGAAAGGTCATTGTCGATGGTCTTCGGCACGCCGATGATCTTCACCCCGCCGTCGGCGAGCCGCTTGGCGGCGGCGAGCGTTCCCTCCCCGCCAATGGCGATGATCGAGTCCACGCCGTGACGTTCCATGTTCTCCTGCACCCGCTCCACCCCGCCGCCGCCGTCGAACGGGTTGGTGCGCGAGGTGCCGAGGATGGTGCCGCCCTGCTTCGAAATTCCCTGCACGTCCCGGCGCTGCAGGGGGACGATGTCCTCCTCGAGCAGTCCCCGCCAGCCGTTCTTGAAGCCCACAAACTTCTGCTTGTGGATCATCGTGCCCTTGAAGACGGCTGAGCGGATGACCGCGTTGAGACCGGGGCAGTCTCCGCCACTAGTGAGGATTCCAATCGCCATGCCACCATCATCCCCTATGCTGGGCGCGCAGAATTCTTTCGAAGGAGCAGCCATGACCGACTCGAATGGCACCCCGCGCCCCGACCCGTATGCCGCGCCGCCCGTCCCTCCCGCCTACTCGCCGCAGCGCACCGGAGCTGGTCCCGTCGCCGCGCCGCCCGGTACCGACTACCCGGGCAAGACGCTCGGCATCGTCGGCCTGATCCTCGCCTTTGTCTTCCAACTCGCCGGACTCATCTGCAGCATCATCGCGCTGAACCAGTCCCGGCGAGCCGGATACAAGAACGGCATCGCGTTGGCCGGCATCATCGTCAGCGCCGGGCTCATCGTCCTCGGCATCATCGTCGCGATCGTGTTCGTTGCGATCATCGCCGCCGCCTGCTCGAGCGGCGCCACGTTCTGCACCACCACGTATTGACCTCCGACTTCCTGATCTCGGACTTCTCGTCGTGAAAGTTCCCGTAGCGGCTGACTGTGTCAGTTGCGCGGGGCACAATTGACCGCAATGGGGACAATTGGCGCCGGCACCACCGTGACCGGCACGGCAGGGGTACGCGTGGAGAGCGTGTACCGGCCGCGCCATCCCGTGGACCTGCGGATGACACTGGGCCCGCTCAGCCGGGGCGGCCAGAGCCCCACCATGCTCTGGGACGCCCGCGGGGTATGGCTCACCTCCCGCACGGTGGTGGGCACCGCCACTGTGCTGTTGAACAGCGTCCGCGGTGAGGTCATCGCGACCGGGTGGGGGGATGGCGCCGAGTCGGCGGTCGCCGCCGTTCCCGAACTGCTCGGCGACGGCGACGACTGGACCGGACTGGACGTCTCGGCGAACGAGTTCCTCCGCACCGCACGCCGGCGCGCCGTCGGCTTGCGGCTGCTGCGCACCGGACACGTGCTCGACGCCGTGATCGCTGCGATCATCGAACAGAAGGTCACCAGCGTGGAAGCCTGGCGTGCCTGGCGCCAGCTGGTCACCCGGTACGGCGAGGCCGCACCGGGACCGGCACCGGCGCGGATGCGCGTGACGCCCTCACCGGCATCCTGGTGCGCCATTCCGACCTGGGTCTGGCACCGCGCCGGAGTCGACCCGCGACGCGCGACCGCGGTGATCGCCGCCGCGCGCGTCGCATCCGGACTGGAGCGTACCCTGCGCCTGGGGCGCGGCGGTCCGGAGGTGCTGGCGCGCCTGCAGAGTGTGCCGGGAATCGGGCCGTGGACCGCCGCCGAGGCCAGCCAGCGCGCGCACGGCGACCCCGATTCGGTCAGCGTCGGCGATTACCACCTGCCCGCCATCGTGGGCTGGGCGTTGATCGGCAAGCCCGTCGACGACGACGGGATGCTGGAGTTGCTCGAACCCTGGCGTGGCCACCGGCAACGAGTGATGCGCCTCATCGGCGTGAGCGGTTTCCGAGCGCCCAGGTTCGGGCCGCGGATCACGATCCAGGACCACCGCAGGCACTGATGCGGCGGTCATCTACGGGCGCCGCCGCGCAGGTAGGTCGCCCCTGACGTAGCATCAGCCACGTGAATATGATCTTCCGAACCATCCTCATGCGGCTGCGTCGTCACCGCGGCCGACGACTGGGTGTTCATGACGTGGCTCGGGCCCGGTTCCGCGTGCATCATGGATCTCGGCCGACTCGACCTGCTGCAACGCTCCGGCGTCTGGGCCACGTTCGACCGGCTCGGCTATTACCCGGTGGTCGGCAGCGAAACCATCACCTTCCGCCGCTCCTTGCAGCCGTGGCAGCGCTACACACTGCAGACCAGGATCATCGGCTACGACGCCAAGGCCGTGTACGTTGAGCAGCGTTTTGTCGTCGGCCGGGAAATCTACGCGGTCGGGTTCGTGCGCGGACGGTTCCTCAGACGCAGCGGTGGCACGCTCAGCATTGCCGAGGTTGCGGAGGCGATCGGCGTCGACGTCACAGAACTCGAGGCGCCCGGGTGGCTGGCGCGCTGGGCCGCGGATGTGGCACTGCCGCCGAGCCGAGCCGTTGCCCCCAGCGATTGGTCCTGACCCAGCCACCGTCGAGCGATAGGAAACCGGACGAGTGATGGCGCCGCGGCGGGACTTCTGGTCCGGAAGACTATCGCTCGGGTGGCGGACGCGGGTGGCGGACGCGGGTGGCGCAGAAGGGTGGCAGAGTCAGGTGGCGGAGTCGGGTGACGGCGGGGGTGACGCGAGCGGGGATGGGGGACGCGGCTAGCGCTCCAGCACCGCCATGGCGGCGTTGTGCCCGCCGATGCCGCTGACTGCGCCGCCGCGGCGGGCGCCGGAGCCGCAGAGCAGGATGCGGTCGTAGCCGCTGTCCACTCCCCAGCGCTGCGCCGGGGTGGACAGATCAGCGTCGTCCTCCACGAACGGCCAGGACAGCGGTCCGTGGAAGATGTTGCCGCCGGGCATGCGCAGGGCCTCCTCGATGTCGAGGGTGGTCTTCGTCTCGATGCACGGCCGACCCTGCGCATCCGGCAGCAGCACGTCGGCGATCGGCTCGGCCAGCACGCTGTCGAGCGAGTCGAGCACCGCGGCCTGCAGCCGCTGCCGCATCGCGTCGTGGTCTTCGGTTCGGTCCTGGTCCGGTTTCTGGCCCTCACCGGCGAGCAGCCGGTCCGGCGTGTGCAACGCGAACACCGTGAGCGTGTGCGCCCCGCTCGCCGCCAGTTCGTCGGAAAGGATGCTCGGGTCGGCCAAGGTGTGGCAGTAGATTTCGCACGGCAGCGGCTCCGGGATGCTCCCCGAGCTGGCCGCGTCGTAGGCGGCGTCGAGTTGGCTGTAGCACTCGTTGATGTGGAAGGTGCCGCCGAAGGCCGCGGCGGGGTCCACCGAACGGTCCCGCAGCCGTGGCAGCCGGGACAGCATGAGGTTCACCTTCACCTGGGCACCCTCGGGGCGCGGCGGCTCCGGATGCGGTGGGCCGGCCGGGCCGCCGCGGCGCAGCCCCGCCTGCACAAGCTGCTCGAGCACGTACGGCGCCACATTCGCCAGCACGGTCTCGCCGCGCAGCTCGCGCTCCGAGTTGCGGCGGCGGTACCGAACCTCGCCGTCCGGGGTGATCGAGGTCACCTCCGCGCCGGTGAGGATGGTGGCACCGGCGTTCTTCGCGGCCTTCGCGAGCTCGTCGGTGACGGCGCCCATACCGCCGACTGGGAGATCCCAGTCCCCGGTTTCGCCGCCGATCACGTGGTAAAGGAAGCAGCGGTTCGCGGCGAGCGACGCGTCGCGGGCGCGGGCGAAGGTGCCGATCAGCCCGTCCGTCATCGCCACCCCGCGCACCACGTCGCTTGTGAACGCGCTCTCGATCGCTTCGCCGATCGGCTGTTCCACGATCGCCGACCAGAGCTTGTCGTCGCCCAACGCGCCTCGCGCCTCGGAGCGGGTGAGCAGCGGGTCGCACACCGTGGGGAACAACGCCCTGGCCATCCTGGCCGTGGCGGCGTAGAAGGAGTGCCACGCGGCGGCGTCGCCGGCGGCACCGATCGAGGCGAACGAGGCCGCGGTAGATCGCGCATCCTGGTTGTCCACGAGAAGGCCACGGTCGGTGCCCGGTTCGGGCGTGTACGACGAATAGCGTCGACGCTTCAATCGGAGGCGAAGCCCCAGTTCGCGGATGATGCGTTCCGGAAGCAGGCTCACGAGGTATGAATAGCGCGACAGCCGGGCATCCACACCCTCGAAGGTGTACGACGACACGGCCGCACCACCCAGGTGGTCCAGACGCTCGAGTACGGTCACGTTCTTGCCGGCCTGGGCGAGGTAGGCCGCCGCTACCAGGCCGTTGTGCCCGCCCCCGACGACGACGATATTGTCGCTCACGCGCTGGGCCGCAGCGCGTCGATAGCGTCCACCACCCGGGTGGAAAGTTCGTTGATGCGTAGCTCCTCGCCCTCCTGCAGAACGTCGAAGAAGTAGCGGCGCACGGCATTCTGGTGCGCGCCCACCGCACGAGACACAGCCTGAACACCGGCGGGAGTCAGCGTCACCCACCAGCCCCGCGCATCCGTTTCGCAGATGCTGCGCACGAGCAACCGGCGCCGCTCCAGTCTGGTCACCTGGTGGGACACGCGGCTCTTCTCCCAGTCGATGCGCTGCGCGATGTCCTTGATTCGGAGCTGCTGGTCGGGCGCCCGGCTCAGTGCCAGAAGGATCTCGAACTCGGAAAGGGACACGTCGCAGCCGTGCTGCAATTCGAACTCGAGAGCGCGGTCCAATCTGCGGCGCATCGAGGAAAAGGATCGCCACGCATCCCACTCGGCACCGGTCAGCACTGACTCGTTGGGCACTCGCCAATTGTATTCACTGGGAACCTTTACGCAATAGCGACCGGATGCCCTCAGCACGCACACACCGGCCCGCAAGTAGGCTTTTCTCATGCACATGCCCGACCGGGACGCGGCCCCACGGCCCGTGGCAGCGGATGCGGTGGCCCTAGTGGAGCGGTGGCTGGCGCGCGGTGCGGCGCCGCAGGAGGACGCCTCCTCCAACGTCGCCGTGCGGCACCGCGAGCGGCGCGGTCGCAGAGATCGGCCGGCACGCCCACGGGCCGACTCCGCACAACGAAGCACCACTTCGTTGCGGCTGGCGCAGCTGATCGACGACCCGGACGGCCCACAGTTCGCCCTCGACTTCATCGACCGGGTGATCCGCCCCGACGATCTGCACGTTGCTGGCAAGGGACTCGAGGTGGTCGCCCAGCACATCCCCGCCATGCTGCCCTGGTACATGCGGTGGGCGCTCGCCGTCGGCGGCGGGTTCTCCGCCGTCATCCCGTGGCCGATCGTGCCGATCGCCCGGCTGGTCATGCGCCGGATGGTCGGACACCTTCTGGTCGAGATCACCGGCCCGGATGACCCGCACCTCACCACCCGACTGGCCGCCTTGCGCGCCTCCGGTTCCCGCTTCAGCCTCGCCATGCTGGGCGAGCGTGTGCACGGCGACGGCGCGGCGGACGCCAGGCTTCAGGACATCCGGGAGCTGCTGGCCAGGGACGACGTGGAATCGGTGTCGATCAGCCTGTCCGACGTCGCCGGCCAGCTCTGGCCATGGGCCTTCCACGAGAGCGTGGATCGCGTCGTCGCGCGGCTCGCGCCGCTGTACGAGGCCGCGGCGGCCTCGCCGGGGCGAAAGTTCATCACACTCGACATGGGGATGTTCCGGGAGTTCGACCTCACCGTCGCGGTCTTCGAGAGGCTTCTCGAGCGCCCGACCCTCCGGGGTCTGGAGGCGGGCATCGCGCTGCAGGCGTACCTGCCAGGCTCGCTCGCGACGCTGAACGAGCTCACCCAATGGGCTGCCGCGCGGCGCGCCGAGGGCGGTGCCGGCATCCGGGTGCGCCTGGTCAAGGGTGCCTACTTGCCCATGGAGCGGGTCGACGCTGCGGTGCACGGCTGGCCGGTGCCGGCGTATGTCAGCAAGGCGCAGACCGACGCGAATTTCATCAGGATGCTGAACTTTGCGCTGACACCGGAGCGCACCGACGCGGTGCGCATCTCGGTGGCAGGGCACAACCTATTCGACATTGCCTACGCCTGGTTGCTGGCGGAGCACCGGGCGGTTCAGCGTCGGATCGAGGTCGAAATGATGCTCGGAATGGGGATCGCACGCGACGCGGTGTCCGCCGAGCTCGGCGTGGTCGTGGTGACCGTGCCGGTGGTGAGCACCGGCCGTCTGGACTGTGCGGTGGACTATCTGGTGCGCCGACTCGATGACAGCGTGGGAGCCGGCCATTTTCTCGCCAACGCCGGCGGGCTTGCCGACCGGTCCGCGTTCGCAGCCGAGGCGCGGCGGTTCCTCGCCGCAGTCGCCGAAGCGGATGCTGCGGAGCCGACCAAAAATGCAGAGGCGACCAACGATGCAGAGCTGACCAACGAAACTGAGCTCGCCAACGATGCAGAACTGGGTAACGATGCCGAGACCCAGCCGGATGCGTTCGCCTTCGGCAGCGCGCTGGCCCGGCGGACGCCTCCCACGAATCCGGCGGTCGCCGCCAACCGGCGCTGGGCCCGGGGCATTCTGGACCGCACTCGCGCCTCGCGCCTCGGACAATCAGCGATCACCGACGCTCAGGTCGCCGACGCCGAGGAACTGCACCGCCGCGTCGCCGCGGCAGTCAGCTTCGGAGAGGACTGGGCCAGGCGACGATCGACGACGCGCGCACAGGTTTTGTCCAGCATCGGCGAGGAGTTGGAGCTGCGCCGCGCCGAACTGATCGAGACCATGGTGGGCGAGGTCGGACTCACGTTCGCCGACGCGGACACCGAAGTGAGCCAGGCGATCGACAGCGCGCGGTGGTCAGCCGCCCTGGCCCCCGAGCTCGACACCGTGGACAACGCTCGGTTCGTGCCGTCCCGGCTCAGCCTGGTGGCCAGCCTCGAGCGGTCGCCGCTCGCAGCTCCGGCCGAGTCGGTGTTCGCCGCGCTCGCCGCGGGAAGCCCCGTGATCCTCATGCCGGCCCGGCATGCCCGGCGTAGCGCCGCGGTGTTCGTCGATGCGCTGGTCAGCGCCGGCCTGCCCGGTGGTTTGGTCACTCCTGTCGATCTCGACCGCGGCGAGTTCGGCGACAGCGAATTGGCGCGGCTCCTGGTTTCCCATCCGCGGGTGGACCACGTGGTGGTCACCGGCCGCCAGCAGAGCGCGCGGATGTTCCGATCTTGGCGCGGGAGTGGTCACCTGGCGGCGGACACCGCCGGTACGAACTCGATCGTGGTCACTCCGAGCGCGGACCAGGACCAGGCTGTGGCGGATGTCGTCGCCAGCGCGTTCACGTCGGCCGGGCAGGGCCGATCAAGCGCCAGTGTCGTCATCCTCGTCGGTTCCCTCGCGCAGTCGCAGAGCTTCCGGCGGCATTTGATCGACGCCGTGTCGAGTCTCGCGGTCGGGTACCCGCAGGATCCCTCGGTCGACCTGGGGCCACTCTTCCAGCCGGCGGTCGGGGAGGTGGCGCGGGTGCTCACCACCCTGGGCGAGGGCGAGGAGTGGCTGGTCGAGCCGCATCGCCTGGACGATTCCGGCCGGTTGTGGTCGCCTGGTGTGCGTGACCAGGTGGCACCCGATTCGCACTTCCACCTGGCGCAGCATCGCGCGCCGGTGCTCGGGATCATGGTGGCCGCGGACCTCGAGGAGGCGATCGAACTCCAGCGGGCCATGCCGTTCGCGCGCACGGCCGGCTTGCACTCGTTGAACACGGACGAGGTGGACCTGTGGCTACGGACGAGTTCATCGGCCGAACTGGCGGTCAACCGGTCGGCATCCTCAGTCACCCGCTCACTCACCTCCCACACCGACGCATTGGCCGTGCGCGGGAGGTGGGAGCCGCAGTTCCCCGAGCCGAGGGGGTCCGTGATCGTGAAAGGTGTGAGCGAGGGTATTGCCGAACTGATTGCGGCGGCGGGGCCCGGCATGGACTATCTCGGTTTTGACAGGGTGCGTGCGGCTGCCCGGAGCGATCAGATGGCCTGGGATGACAGGTTCAGCCGCGCTCACGAGCTCGGCCGATCACCCTTCGAGCGTCTGGTGGTGCGGTTCCGTCCGGTGCCGGTGGCCATTCGAGTGTCCGAGAACGCGCCGACGTGGGAGCTGGCGCGGGTTCTGGCGGCAGCGATGCGGGCTGGGTCCCCGGTGGCGATCAGTTCGGCCACGCCGATCACCGCGGCTCTGGTGCGGTTCCTCAATGATGAGACCACCGCGATCACGGTCAGCGAGGTTGTCATCGAGACGGACAGCCGCTGGCGTGCTCGATTGCTGTCGGGCGAGACAGGTGCGCAACGTATTCGGCTGCTCGGCGAGGACCAGTCCGCGCTCGCCGCGCTGCTCGGCTCCGGGTTCTCAGCCGCGATTTATGCCGAGCCGGTCACCGCGGCCGGCAGGATCGAACTGCTGACCTTCCTGCGCGAGCAGAGCGTCACCATCACCGCTCACCGGTTCGGTTACCCGGATGCCGCGATGTCAGCGCTACCCCTCTGAGCGAGCGCTGCCGCAGGATTCAGCTCCAGCATTCAGCGCCGCTGGGCGACGACCGTGACCAGATGGAGATACTTGGGCCCGAAAGGCGTGCCTGCCGGCCCCTCGGATTCCTGCAGGCCTGCGACCTCGAAGCCCTCCAGCAGCCCGCGGATCTGATCGGCGTCGCGGAAGTTCATGTCCTCACGGCCGACCCACGAGTCGTGCGGGCCGAAGAAATCACCCGCGAACCATCCTCCAGGTTTCAGCGATGCTGTGATCGCTGCCCACAGGGCCGGAAACGACGCTTCGGCGCAGAACGGCAGCGATCGCCCCGCGTATACGAAGTCGTTCTCTGGGAGTTCCTCGAGTTCCTCGAAGGGCACGCACCGGGCACTCAGCCGCTCGGCGGCACGAGGCGACAACCCCGCCGCGGCCCGGCCTTCGACGCCCGCGGCACCGTCGAAGGCGTGCACGCGCCATCCGTTCGCAATAAGGAACCTCGACTCGGTGCCGTCGCCACAGCCGAGGTCCACTGCGACACCGGGTGTCCGCTCACCACGATAGGCGAGGGCGGCCGGCAGTAGCTCACGAACGGGGCGACCCTGCCCGGCGGCCAAAAACGAGGACCAGTCCATCCCACAAATCTACTCGGGGGACTGCCGGGTCTTCAGGCCTCGTGCGAGCGGTGGATGAGTTTCGACAGCACGATCGCGCTACGCGTGTGGTCCACATTCGGCGCCAGCCGCACTCGCTCGATCGCGCTTTCCAGGCTTGCGATGTCCCGTGAGCGCATGTGCACGATCGCGTCGGCGCTGCCGGTGACCGTTCCGGCGTCGACCACTTCGGGAACCTCGGAAAGGATCCGTCGCAGCTCCCCGGGCGAGACAGTGCCCCGGCAGAACAATTCGAGGTAGGCCTCGGTGGCGAGCCCGTCAACGGTGGGGTCGACCTGCACGGTGAACCCGCGGATCACCTTGTCGGCCACCAGCCGGTCGACCCGCCGCTTCACCGCGGACGCCGAAAGTCCAATGACCTCGCCGATGTCGCCGTAGCCGGCGCGCGCGTTTTGCCGGAGCAGATCGATGATCCCGTAGTCAAGGCTGTCCATGTGACTAACTGTATGGGGTTATCTTGTGCCGTGGGGGTCCATGACGGAGAAATGGTGCGCGTCACGCCGCGATATTTCGGATGCGTGCGTGTGAGACTAAGTCACAACGCTACTCGTGCGCCGGTCGGCGGTTCCAGCGTTCACTTGTCTGGGGGATCCCGTGCCCAATTCAGCGACGGCGTCGCCGGGGGCCTCGCCTCGACTGCGCACGGCATCCGTGCGCAACTTCCTGATGTGTGCGCCCGAGCACTTCGCGGTCACCTATTCGGGCAATCCGTTCATGGACCCGACCACGCCGATCAACACGGCGCTCGCCCTGCGACAGTGGGAGAACCTGCGCGACACCTATCGGCTGCTCGGCCACTCGGTCACCTTGCTCGCGCCGATTCCCGGCCTTGTCGACATGGTGTTCGCGGCAAACGGTGGCTTCACCCTCGACGGCAAGGCCTATGTTGCTCGCTGTGCCTATCCGCAGCGCCGGGCAGAGGCCCCGGCGTTCCAATCCTGGTTCGAAAGCCACGGCTTCGACACCTACGTGCCCGGCTACGTCAACGAGGGCGAGGGTGACTTCGCCGTCATCGGTGACATCATCCTGGCCGGGACCGGGTTCCGCAGCCGGCCGGAAAGCCACAGCGAACTCGCGGCGATCTTCGAACGCGAGGTGGTCAGCCTGGCGCTCGTCGATCCCCGCTTCTACCACCTCGACGTCGCACTGACCGTACTCGACTCCGAGTCGGTTTCCGGCACCTGCCGAATCGCATATTTCCCGCCCGCCTTCGACGCGGCCAGCCAGGCCGTCCTCGCCAAACGATTCCCGGATGCGATCCTCGTCGACGAGGACGAGGCTGCGCTGCTCGCGTTGAACTCCGTGTCCGATGGCCGTCATGTCATCGTTTCGGACAGCGCACCGCGATACATCCGGCAACTTCTCGCGGCCGGTTACACACCCGTGCCGGTTGACCTTTCCGAGTTGCTCAAGGGCGGCGGCGGAATCAAATCTTGCACCCAGGAACTCCGGCGCTGAAGAGCGCAGCCAATCCGCGTGGCGGCGGATTCCTGCTTGACGCCGGCGTGAGTCGCTGGATTCCTGCAGAAGCCAGCGGAAAACATCCGGTTGCGTGTGTGAAACTGGAAGCAGGCGTCCCCTGTGGGGCTCGATGCGAGTGACCTGGTCCGCCTTCAGGTAACCGCCGCGAGCGTTGCATACCGGCGGCCGATGACCCAAAAGGGGATTGAATGACCAACGCACTGGTTGACACCGAAACGACGAACAACGCCCGCAAGGCCACCAAGCGCACCGTGCTGATGTGCCGCCCGGACTACTACACGGTCAGCTACCGGATCAACCCGTGGATGCATCCGGAGGACCCCACCAGCACTGCGCGAGCCGTCGACCAGTGGAAGGTGCTGTACCAGACGTACGTCGACTTGGGCTTCGACGTGCGGCTGATCGATCCGATCGAGGGCCTGCCCGACATGGTGTACGCGGCCAACGGCGGCTTCGTGCTCGACAACATCGCCTACGGCGCGAGCTTCACCTACCCGCAGCGGCAGCCGGAAGGCCCGGCCTACATGAATTGGTTCCGTGACAACGGCTACGAGGTACACGAGCCGGAGAACGTCAACGAGGGCGAAGGTGACATCCTGCTGGTCGGCGACGTCATCCTGGCCGGCACCGGTTTCCGCACCACGCCAGAGAGCCACAAGGAGATCGCGCGCGTCTTCGGCCGCGAGGTGATCACGCTGGAGCTCGTGAACCCGAACTTCTACCACCTCGACACCGCCATTGCCGTGCTCGACCCGGTGGCCGTGAACGGACAGTCGAACATTGCGTACCTGCCGTCGGCCTTCAACGAGCACGGTCTTGCCGTCTTGCGAGAGCGGTACCCCGAAGCGATCATCGTGAGCGAAGAGGACGCCGCAATCCTCGGGCTCAACTCGTACTCCGACGGCCACAACGTCGTCATCGCGTCGCGGGCGAAGGGTTTCGAAGCGCAGCTGCGCGAGCGGGGTTACAACCCGATCGGCGTGGACCTGTCGGAGCTTCTGCTCGCCGGCGGCGGCGTGAAGTGCTGCACCTTGGAGTTGAGGTCGTGAACGTTTCCGTGGTCGAGCCCTCGGTGGTCGAGCCTCCGGTGGTCGAGCCTGTCGAGACCCTCGCCGCCATCGCCATCGAGCACGAGCATGCCGCACATAACTACCACCCGTTGCCGGTCGTGGTCTCACACGGGGAGGGTGCCTGGGTGACCGACATCGAGGGTCGCCGGTACCTGGACTGCCTGGCCGCGTATTCGGCGATCAACTTCGGGCACGGGCATCCGGCACTCCTGGCCGCAGCCCACGCCCAACTGGACCGGGTCACGCTGACCAGCCGCGCATTCCACAACGACCAACTGGGTCCGTTCGTGGCCGCGCTGGCTGCGCTGTCGGGCAAGGACATGGTGTTGCCGATGAACACCGGCGCGGAGGCGGTCGAGTCCGGCCTGAAGGTGGCTCGAGCCTGGGGATATCGGGTCAAGGGTGTGCCCCGCGGCCGGGCGAACATCATCGTGGCCGACGGGAACTTCCATGGCCGCACGATTTCGATCGTCAGCTTCTCCAGCGATCCGGTCGCCCACGATGACTTCGGGCCGTTCACCCCCGGTTTCCGGTCGGTGCCGTACGGCGACGTGGATGCGATCGCCGCGGCAATCGACGAGAACACGGTGGCGGTGCTGCTCGAGCCGATCCAGGGCGAGGCCGGCGTCATTGTGCCGCCGGCGGAGTATCTCCCCGCGGTGCGCGACATTTGCACGAAGCAGAATGTGCTGTTCATCGCCGATGAGATCCAGTCCGGCCTCGGGCGCACCGGGTCGACGTTCGCGTGCGACCTGGTCGGTGTTGTTCCGGATCTGTACCTGCTGGGCAAGGCGCTCGGTGGCGGCATCGTCCCGGTGTCCGCGGTGGTCGGCAATAGCGATGTCCTCGGCGTATTGAACCCAGGCGAGCACGGTTCCACCTTCGGCGGCAACCCGTTGGGCGCGGCCGTCGGGCTGGCTGTTGTCGGACTGCTGCAGACCGGCGAATTCCAGAAGCGGGCCGGGGAGTTGGGTGTCCGATTGCACGCCGGGTTGACGGCGCTGATCGGGCACGGGGTGCTCGCGGTGCGCGGCGCCGGTCTGTGGGCCGGCATCGACATCGACCCGAGCCTGGGCACCGGCCGACGGGTGTGCGAACTACTGATGGAACGGGGTGTGCTGGCCAAGGACACGCACGGGTCCACCATCCGCCTGGCGCCACCGCTGGTGATTACCGCCGAAGAGCTCGACTTCGCCGTCCTGCAACTGGATGCGGTGCTGCAGCAACTGCGCGCCTAAGCCAGAGGCATCGGGCGATCACCACCGCAGTCCTCCCTGTCACGAGCACGGTCGCAATCTCCCGTAACAAACGACGTTTTCCCGGCGCGCGGGCATAGTCTTCGACGCATCCGCACGGAAGCAGTGAGTCCTTCTCATCCGTTTTTCTGTTGCGATACGTAGAAGGGAATCGCAATGACCATCACCAACTCGGTTGATAACGGCGTCAAGACCGACGCGCTGTTGGCCGCCCGCGACGCCTTGCGTGAGGCGCCCGAAGCCGCAGAATTCGTGTGGCGCGCCACCTCGGTGTGGGACGGCGGCACGCGCTCGACGCAGACCATCGAGAGCTTCGTCGGGCTCGGCCAGGAACAAAAGCACAAGCGGGCGTTCGTTTTGGAGGGCGACCACCCGGAGGTGTTCGCCTCCGAGGACAATGCGCCCACCCCCGTGGAGACGGTTCTCGCCGCGCTCGCCGGCTGTCTCACGGCCGGGATCGCCGCGGTGGCGCAGAACCGGCAGATCCAGCTCCACTCGGTCACCGCCGTGGTCGAGGGCAAGGAGAACATCCTCGGGATCCTGGGCGGCGACCCCGAGGTGCGCAACGGATTCAACGACATTTCGGTGCACTTCGACATCGATGCCGACGCATCCGAGGAGGATATCGCCGCCCTGGTCGCGCAGTCGCAGAAACGCTCGGCGGTGTTCGACGCGCTCAGCAACCCGACGAACATCAACGTCGCCGTCAACTGAACGAGGTTCCACCGCGCAGATGAACACCTCGGTTGTCGTGATCGGCGCCGGTCAGAGCGGCCTCGCCATGAGCCGCCGCCTGACCGAGCGTTCGATCGACCACGTCGTGCTGGAACGCGGCGGGGTGGCGAATTCCTGGGGCACGCAGCGGTGGGATTCGTTGCGACTGCTCACCCCGCGATGGCAGTCCCGACTTCCGGGATCTGAGCCCGCCGCCGGCGATCCCGACAGTTTCATGACGATGCCAGAAGTCGTCAGCTTCATCGCAGGTTATGCCGACGGGATATCCGCCCCGGTGCATACCGGCACCGCCGTGACGAGCGTGCGGGCCACCGACACCGGTTACGCCGTGCAGACGGATCAGGGCACGTGGAAGTGCGCGAGCGTGGTGATCGCCAGCGGCGGCTGCAACCTCGCGAACCTTCCCGCTGTTGCCGCCGGCGCCCCGGACTCGATCGCTTCGATCACGCCGTTGACCTATCGCTCACCGGACCAGGTCGGCGACGGCCGGGTGCTCGTCGTCGGCGCGTCAGCGAGCGGTGCCCAGATCGCCGACGAACTCGCTCGCGCGGGCCGTCAAGTGACCATCGCGACCGGCGAGTGTGTGCGGATGCCCCGCAGCTACCGCGGCAAGGACATCTTCTGGTGGATGGACGTGGCCGGAGTGCTCGACGAGCGGTTCGACGAGTTGGACGATCTCAGCCGTGCTCGGCACCTGCCTTCGCCGCAGCTCGTCGGTACGCCGGAGCACCGAACGCTTGATCTCAACTCCCTGCGCGAGAACGGTGTCGAAGTCGTCGGCCGGCTCGGCATGATTCGCGACGGTGTCGCCTTGTTTTCTGGCGGTCTTGCGAATATCTTCCGACTCGCCGACCTCAAGCTCGGCCGGCTGCTCGACCGCTTCGATGCCTGGGCACAGGATGCCGGGCTCGCCGATCTCGAAGCGACGTCTCGACCCGAGCCGACGCGACTCGACGCGGCACCACGGCTGCAGCTCGATCTGAGACGGCAGGGTTTCGAGACGATCGTGTGGGCCACGGGGTATCGGCCCGACTACTCCTGGCTCGATGTGCCGGTCGTCGACCGCAAGGGTCACCTCCGCCACGACGGTGGAGTGGTCACCGATGCCCCCGGCCTGTACGTGCTCGGCACCAGCGTGCTGCGCCGTCGGCGGTCCACCTACATCAGCGGCGCCGGACAGGACAGTCTCGACATCGCCGAACAGTTGGCCAACCACCTGGCCGGTCGGCCAACGCTGCCCGCCAAGCCTGCGCCGTACGACATCTGTTCGCAGCTTCGCCAACCTTCCGGTGCCCTGACGGCGACGCCATCAGACCAGCCGAGTCCATCGCGAGCTGAGCGACGACCTGCGAGTGCGCACCGCACCTGAGGCGCACGACGCGCATCCGCGCGCCGAGAAGCGGATTACGCGGTTGGCGCCGTCGTCGTCTTCCGGGCAGTCGGCACCTTTTTGGTTATCGCCGCTGCAGCTTTGGTCTTGTCCTTCGCGGTGCTCGCCGCCTTCGTGGCGGCGGCCTTCTTCACGCTTGCCGCCGTGGTTGTGCTGGTTGCGGCCCGGCCGGCGGCCACGATGCTGGCCGCCGCTCGCGGCGCCGGACGGGCGGCGACCGCCTCGGCGGCATCCATCGCCGGACGGGTGATCGGCACCACTCGCTGCAGCTGAGTGACGTGGGCCGGCGTGAGCTC
This sequence comes from Parafrigoribacterium mesophilum, assembly GCF_039652555.1. Classification (NCBI taxonomy): domain Bacteria; kingdom Bacillati; phylum Actinomycetota; class Actinomycetes; order Micrococcales; family Microbacteriaceae; genus Parafrigoribacterium; species Parafrigoribacterium mesophilum. Next base: position 1,616,656 of record NZ_JBDJAF010000001.1, on the reverse strand, counting down.
GGCGAGCGAGTTCACCCCGAGCAGCCGCATCGTGCGGATTAACTGCGACGACAGGATTTCGATGGTGCGGTCGACGCCCTCGCGTCCGCCGGCCATGAGCCCGTACAGGTAGGCGCGGCCGACGAGCGTGAACTTCGCGCCGAGCGCGATCGCGGCGACGATGTCTGCTCCGGACATGATGCCGGTGTCGAGGATGATCTCGGTGTCCTTGCCCACTTCACGCACCACATCCGGCAGCAGGTGGAACGGGATGGGCGCTCTGTCCAGCTGGCGGCCGCCGTGGTTGGAGAGCACGATTCCGTCGATACCCATGGCGGTCAGCTTCTTGGCGTCGTTCAGGTTCTGCACGCCCTTGACCACGAGCTTGCCTGGCCACTGCTCCTTGATCCAGGCGAGGTCCTCGAAGGTGACGGTGGGGTCGAACATGGAGTCGATCATCGCCGCTACCGTGCCGGGCCAGCGATCCAGAGACGCGAACGCGAGTGGCTCGGTGGTGAGGAAGTTGAACCACCACGCCGGGCGCGGGATCGCGTTGAGGATGGTCTTCGGGGTCAGCGTGGGCGGGATGGTCATGCCGTTGCGCACGTCGCGCAGTCGCGCGCCGGCTACGGGCACGTCGACCGTCACCAGCAGTGTGTCGAAACCGGAGGCCGCCGCCCGGTTGACCAGAGCCATCGAGCGCTCCCGGTCCTTCCACATGTACAGCTGGAACCAGTTGCGTCCGTGGGGGTTCGCCGCCTTCACCTCCTCGATGGACGAGGTGCCCATGGTGGACAGCGAGAACGGGATGCCCGCCGCGCCGGCCGCGGAGGCGCCGGCGATCTCGCCCTCGGTCTGCATCATCCTGGTGAAGCCCGTCGGGGCGATGCCGAACGGCAGCGCCGAGGTGCCGCCCAGGATCTGCACCGTGGTGTCGACCGCCGAAACGTCGCGCAGGATCGACGGATGGAATTGCACGTCCTGGAAAGCCTGTCGCGCCCGCGCCAGCGAGATCTCACCCTCGGCGGCACCGTCGGTGTAATCGAAAGGCGCCTGTGGGGTACGGCGCTTGGCGATAGTGCGCAGATCCGCGATGGTGAGTGCGGATGCGAGGCGCCGCTTCTTCCCGTTGAATTCCGGCTTCTTGAACTTCATCAACGGGGCAAGATCGCGCGGGTTGGGGAATCGACGGTTCATGACGGTCCTTGGGTCTCGACGGCTTCTCGGTATGTTCTGATTCTTAGATTGTTACGGCTCCATGTGGTCTGACCACAGCTCGCGTACCGATTCTAGGGTATCGCCGCCTGCGTTACGCTTCGGGGGTGAGAACCCACGAGTTGGTCCTCGGCTGGGTTGAGGCCGAGCTGGCGGCCCACCGTCTGGTGCTGGGCGACCGGCTCCCGCCGGAGCGGGCGCTTGCGGCCGATCTGGCGGTGTCGCGGACCGCGGTGCGTGAGGCGCTCAAGGTGCTCGAAGCGATGGGCGTGGTCCGTTCCGGTGTCGGATCAGGACCTGCCGCCGGTACCGTCGTGGTTGCCGAACCGGGAGCAGCGCTCAGCGCGGCGTTACGGCTGCACCTGGCGACCGACCACCTCACCGCGTCGGATGTCGTTGAAACCCGGGTGCTGCTGGAGACCTGGGCGGCCGGCCATGCGGTGCCGAACTCGCCGGAACTGGACCAGGCGGAGGGGCTGATCGAGCGGATGGAGGCATCCGGCGCCGCGGTGGACCATTTCCTGGTCCTGGATTCCGCCTTCCACGTCGCGCTCACCCGCGCCGCTGGCAATCCGCTGATCAGCGCGATGATGGCTGCGCTGCGGGAGTCGATCGAGGGCTACACTCGCTCGCTCACCGCGAAACTTCCGGATTGGGCCGCGACCTCGGCGAGGCTCCGCCGCGAACATCGGGCCATTCTCGCCGCGATCCGAACCGGCGACGGCGCCGGTGCTGCCGCCCTGCTCCGCCGGCACATCGAAGGCTACTTCCACGAGGCCGAGACCGGCATCCCGCCTCGCCCCGATCCGCCCTCGTCCTGATCCGCCTCGCTCCTGATCCCGCCCCGCCCCGATCCGCCCCGCCTCGGATACCGCCCCGTCCTGGTCCCGTTTCACGGAGGTTTTGTATCCGGCCGACCTACCTGCGGGGATCCGAGGGCCGGTTACGCAAAATCTCCGTGAAACGGGATGTGGCAGTGTGGCTATCGGCCGGACTGAACGGCGGCCACGTTGCCCGGCCGTCTCAGGATGGCGGAGACCAGGGCGCGCGCCGGCTCGTGTGCCGCCCCGGGGTTGTCCAGCAGCACGAAGTCCACATCGCCAAGCGGCGGCAGGCCGTGCAACGCCGCGATCTGGGCGAGGTCCGGCGGGATCAGGGACTGCGGGAAGACGGCCACTCCGATCCCGGCGCGCACCGCGGCGAGCACCCCGTTGACCTCCTTCACGTTGCAGGTGATGCGCCAGGTCCGCTCCGTCGACTCGAGCGCGTTGATCGCCACGGTGCGGCTCAGGCTCGGTGCCTGGTAGACGATCAGCGGCACCGGCTGTCCGGCCTCCAGGCTCAGCTGCTTGTGCCCCAGCCAGACCATGCGGTCTCGCCGTACCAGTTGGCCGCGCTCAGCTCCCGGTTCCTGCTTGATGAAGACCAGGTCCAGTTGTCCTGCGTTGAGCCGGCGTACGAGCGCCCCGCTCTGGCTCACGGTGAGCTCGAGATTGATCTCGGGATATAACTGTCGAAAGTCACGGAGGATTTGCGGCAGCTGGGTCAATGCGAGATCATCCGCCGTGCCGAAACGCAGCCGCCCCCGCATGGCAGATCCGGTGAAGTAGCTCTCGGCCTGATTCTGCGCCGCGAGGATGACCCGGGCGAACCCGAGCAGGGCGTCGCCGTTGTCGGTGAGCTGCACGGCGCGGGTGTCGCGCGTAACGAGGTGCCGCCCCGCGGCCTTTTCGAGCTTGCGGATGTGCTGGCTTACAGTCGGCTGGCTGAGCCCCAGCAGTTCCGCCGAGCGGGTGAAATTCAAAGTTTCGGCGACCGAGACGAACGTCCTAAGCGGCAGCGGGTCGAACATCCACATCCTTCATTGAAAAAAGTAATCGGACTTATAGGGTTGATAATAACTTCGAATGGCGGGGCCGCCTTTACCGTTAATTGCATGAGTTTCGATCCGATGGACGCCGACGCCGCGACCGCGCCCATCCCGGTCCTTTTGAAACGGCCCCGCTGGCGTGACACCTTCAGTTCGCTGCGGATTCACAATTACCGGTTGTACGTCATCGCCCAATCGATCTCCAACACATCGTCCTGGATGCAGCGCATCGCGATCGACTGGCTCGTGTTCGAGCTCACCGGTAGCGTCACAGCGGTGGGCGTCACCGCCGCCTTGCAGTTCGGACCGATGCTGCTGTTCGGTCCGCTCGGCGGCCTGGTTACCGACCGCCACCAGAAGCGCCCACTCTTGATCGTCACGCAGTCGGTGGCGGCCGTGCTCTGCGGCACGCTCGCCGCCCTGGCCATCACGGGCGTCGTGCACGTCTGGCACGTCTACCTCGTCGCCTGTCTGCTCGGTTTTGTGGATATCGTCGACCAGCCGGCGAAGAAGGTGTTCGTCAACGAGATGGTCGGTCAGGAGCGGCTGGCCAACGCGATCAGCGTGAACGCCTCCATCTGGCACCTCGGCGGCCTGGTCGGCCCCGCGATCAGCGGAGTCCTCATTGTCGTGGTGGGGGCGGGATGGGCGATCAGCGTCAACGCGTTCGCGGGCTGCGTCGTGATCGTCACCCTGCTTCGGATGCGCAAGGCCGACCTGCTCACCTCGCTGGTGGTGCAACACGCCAAGGGCCAGATCCGCGAGGCCCTGCGCTACGTGCACTCCAAACCGGCCATCTTTTGGCCGATGGTGTTGCTCGCCTTCGTCTACACCTTCGGGATGAACCTGCCGGTGCTGCTGGTGGCCTTCGCCGACAGTGTGTTCGGATCCGGCGCCGCCGGCTACGGGCTCTATAGTTCGGCGGCCGCGGTCGGTGCGCTCGTCGGCGCGATCGCATCCGCGCGCCGGATCAGTTACCGGCTGCGGTACATCACCTTCTCCGCCGGACTGTTCGGCGTCGCGCTCATCCTTACCGGGCTGGCCCCGATGCTCAGTGTGTTCCTTGTCGTGCTCGCCAGCATCGGCTTCATGCGGATGCTGTTCGCCACCACGGCGGAAGCCGTCGTGCAAATGTCGTCAAACCGCATCATCCGGGGCCGGGTGATGGCGCTCTACACGATGATCGCCGTCGGCGGCCAGGCGGTCGGCAGTCCAGTGATGGGCTGGATCGCCGAAGTCGCCGGTGCCCGCACCGCGATGGTCGTCTCCGGAGCAGTCCCTTTGGTCGCCGCCGTGGTGGTCGCGGTGTTGCTCGCGCGAGCGGGCCGGCTCTCGCTACGGGTGCGGATACAGCGGCACGCGTCGCTGATCAGCATCGTGCCGCGCGGCCTCGGCTGATCCCGTCCAGCGATGGCATTTCGGACGACGGATGCCGCCGCGGACAGTCTCTTCGTCCGGAAAACTATCGCCCGGCTAGGCGCGCAGCACCACGTTGAGCGGCTCGTCGCCGCGTACCAAGCGGGCCGCCTGTTCCCGGATGAGCCGGTCGACCCGCGGTGCCATGGCGGTGCTGTCGCCGCCGACGTGCGGGGTGATCAGGATGCCGGGGGTGGTCCATAGCGGGTGGTCGGCTGGCAACGGCTCGGGGTCCGTCACATCCAGCGCCGCCCTCACCCGACCGTCGCGGGCGTGCGCAACGAGGGCATGGGTGTCGACCACGGCTCCACGCGACACGTTCACCAGTAGCGAGCCGCGTTTCATCGCGCCCAGGAAGTCGTCGTCCACCAGCCGGGTCGTCGCGGGGGTCAGCGGCACCGCGAGCAGTACGACATCGACCTCGGGCAGCAGAGCGGCGAGTTCCGAGACGGCGTGAACCGCACCGTGTTCGTCGGTGCGCGCCGTGGATGCCACCCGCACCAGCTCGACCTCGAACGGTCGGAACCGCATCGCCGCGGCACGGCCGACGCCGCCCTGGCCGATCACGAGCACCCGCTTGTCCGCGAGCGCCTCAAACCGGTCGTGCGCCCAGCGGCGCTCGGCCTGCGCCAGGGCGAACTCAGGAATCCCGCGCAGGCTGGCGAGCGTGAGCGCCACGGCGAGCTCCGCCGTTGAGGCCTCGTGCACTCCGGCCGCGTTGCAGAACGTGGTTCCGGCCGGCAAGACGTCGGCAACCCCGTCGTATCCGATGGACTGGCTCTGCACGATCGATATCCCGGTTCCGGCTATCGCCCGCAGGGTAGAAACCGGGGACATATACGGAACCACGGCCATGGTGATTCCAGCCGGAGGAGTGCCGACCATGTCCCATACCGCGAACCCTGCCCCGTCCACCGGAGCCAATCGTCGCCGCATTGACTCATTCGGGACGCTGACAGTGAGGTGAGACGTGGTCATCACAGATCCTCTCGACGCCTTCAGCCTATGACCTCGCTCCCGCACGCTACTCGTTCCCTGTTTCAGACTGTGAGACTATGAGCGATAGTGTTAGCCGAATTGAGTAGCGGACGGGAGCGAGAGGGACTTCAGATGAGTGCACCAGGCCGTCCCGCGACCCTCGGAGCGCTGAGGAAGACTTCCAAGCTCCTCGCCGACGGCCGCCAGATCATCTACTTCGACTCGGCCGAGGTCTCAGGTGTGCTCCCGCCGGAACGGACGGCCGAAGACACCCGGCCGCTGCCCACCACGACCGTGCACTCCGAACTGAGACTGGACCGCTTGCTCGACGAGTGGGTGATTGTGGCGTCACACCGTCAATCACGCACCTACCATCCGCCCGCCGACCAGTGCCCGCTATGCCCGACCACGGAGGCGAACCACACCGAAATCCCGGATCGCGACTACCAGGTGGTCGTGTTTGAAAATCGTTTCCCCTCCTTGGCGAACGGCACGCCGGCGCTGCCGGATCACGTCGTCGGCTCCCCGCTCACCACGCTCCGCCCGGGAGTGGGCCGCTGCGAGGTCGTCTGCTTCACGAGCGACCACGACGGCGCGTTTTGGCGATTGGCGCCCGCACAGGCCCGTCTCGTGGTCGACGCCTGGGCCGACCGCACGAGGGAACTCAGCGCTATGGACGGGGTCGAACAGGTGTTCCCGTTCGAGAATCACGGGGAAGAGATCGGCGTCACCCTCGCGCACCCGCACGGGCAGATTTACGCCTATCCGTTTGTCACGCCTCGCACCGCGAAGATGGTGGAGACGACGGCCCGATTCAAGGAGCGCACCGGCGACAACCTGTTCGGAGCGCTGTTGGATGAGGCGCGTCAAGCTCCGGAACGGATCATCGCCGCCAACGACCTGTGGACGGCGTTCGTACCGGCGGCAGCCAGGTGGCCATACGAAGTGCAGTTCTTCCCACACCGGCAGGTACCCGACATCCCGGAGCTGAGTTCGGCAGAGCGCGACGCGTTCGTCGGCGTCTACCTGGATGTGACCGCCCGGTTTGCCAAGCTGTTCGAGCGCCCGATTCCCTACATCTCAGCCTGGAACCAGGCGCCGGTGCACGGCCGGGACGGCAGCTGGTGGCTCCACCTTCAACTTTTCTCCATCGCCCGCGGGCCGCACAAGCTCAAATACCTCGCCGGCTCGGAGTCCGGAATGGGCGTCTTCGCCAACGACGTCTCGCCAGAGCGTGCGGCCGCCGACCTGAAGGCAGTCAACCTGTAGCGGTTGCTAGCTGATTTCTCAGAACTTAGAAGTCGTTCCATCGGAAGTCACAGTTCGTTGAACGTGTCAGAACACCCAGTCGGCGGGTTCCGGTTCACACCGGTTGGCAGCCATAAGTGTGCTGACGAATAGCTCTTTGACGTCATCGGTAGGGCCTCGATGGAACGCATGAACAGTGCGCAGGATTCGCGGCGAGGTCCTGCTGATCAATTCCGTTTGTTCGGGGGCGACCGCGTTCTCGGGAATCAGCGCGATACCGACTCCGCTGCGTGCCAGCCGCAGAGCGGTTTCGAAGCTGGTCGCTTGGGACAACAGTGCCGGAGAGATTCGCGAGCGGGCGCTCAGCCTTTGCAGAAGTGCAGCTGTCGCCGGTGTTTCAATGAGATGCTCGCCGTGTAGCGCCGCGACCTCGACAAGCTTTTTCCCTGCTAAACGGTGTCCGGAAGGAAAAATGACAACATATTCATCCACCCCAACATAGACGTCCGCTTCGTGCCAATTCGTCGGCGGGGCACCGACGGCGATATCCGCGGCACCTGCCGATACCGCTTTCAGCGAGTCGCGAGCACCACTCACTTCACGGACCTGTAGCGACAACTGGGGAAAGCTTTTGCTTATTTGCTGTAATGCCGCAGCAACTCGGCCCATAATGCCAATTTGCTCAACTGCTACAACGAGCCGTTTGGCACCGACCTGAAGCGGATTGAGTGAGGCTGAGCGCGCTCGCTGAATCGTTCCCAGAGTGTCGCGCACCTCGTCCAGAAAGATCTGCCCTGCTGCGGTCGGGGGACTACCGCTCGGTGTGCGTTCGAAGAGCTGTGCCCCGACTTCGCGTTCGAGCGCCAAGATCTGTTGCGAAACGGATGGCTGCGCGACGTGAAGGACCTGCGCTGCGGCGCAAATTGCGCCAGCCTTCTCGACAGCCAGTGCGAATTCAATTTGGCGCAGTGTGATGGCCTCCATAGGTTATTTCTATAGGGTTCGGACGCGCTTGTATAGCAAACTCCTATCGCACGAGAGCGATCTGATCTTTGACGCCCTTTTGTGCGCCGTGGTGTGATTCTCACATGGACACCACCCAACAGACATTTTCCCCAGCGGACACCTCGGTTCGACCGCTTCTCGACCTCCTCGAAAACTACGAGTTTGTGGACCTCAGCCACACGCTCACCTCGGGAATACCGACGATTCCGGCGCACCCCAAGTTCATTCTCGCCTCGTATCCTTCGATGGGCGACCCTGCTGAGTTCAATCAGTTGATCATGAGCGACCACTCCGGAACACACATGGATTCGCCCGCCCACTTCGTTCCGGACCAGGACGATGTGCGGAGAATCTTCACCGATCAAATTCCCCTGGATCGCCTGGCCGGCCGGGCCGTGAAGCTGACATTCGGCCCCTTTGAAGCGGACAGCCACCAGATTGATGTGCAGGACATCCGGGAGTGGGAGGAGGCGAACGTCACGATCGAGCAGGGCGACATCGTGCTTCTCGACATGCAGTGGTCCAGCCACTGGCAGCCGATTCCTGAGGGATTCGACTACCTGCGCGGATGGCCGGGAATCACCGGTGAGGCCGCGGCATACCTCCGCGAGCAGGGCGTGAAGGCGGTGGGAACCGACTGCATCAGCGTCGACGCCGGAAAGCTCGCCGGCGACGAACTGCGCGCACACTACGACCTGCTGCCCAACGGTGTCCTGATCATGGAAAACCTCACCAATCTGGAGAACATCCCGGTGGTGAGCTTTTTCCTCGCGCTGCCTCTGCGGATCGGAGGCGGCTCCGGCTCGCCAATCCGAGCGGTCGCCCTGGTTCCGAAGACGACCGCCGCCGCCTAGCCACCGGTCTGATCGGCGAAGGAGCGACAACCATGAATCGTGGCATCGAGGCGGTGGCCAGCCCGCTCCCGGCGTTCTCGGCGCTCGGGCCGGAACCGGTCCTCGAGCCGGCGGTGTACGAGCACCGGGTTGAGATCCTGCGTTCTCGGATGAGTGAACTGGGCCTCGGGGCGGTGATCGTCTATGCGGATCGCGAGCACATTGCGAACGCGTCGTACCTCACCGGATTCGATCCGCGGTTCGAGGAGGCGCTGGTCGTCGTCCAGCCTTTCGGGCTACCGGTTGTGATTGCCGGCAACGAGTCGATCTCGATGGTCGAGGACAGTCCGATGGAACTGCGCGGCGTCTTGGCGCAATCCCTGAGCCTAGCCGGCCAACCCCGTGCTACGCAGCCCCGCGTCGCGAGCGCCCTGCAAGAAGCGAGGGTGGATGCCTCTTCTACGATCGGCGTCATCGGCTGGCGTCCCATTGACCATGCCGACTCGCCGACCGGTGCGCTGTCGGTGGCCATCCCGCAGTTCATCCTCAACGAAATCCTCGCGTTCTCTGAGGGACGCGTTGTGGACGCCACCGGTCTGCTGGCCGGGCTGGACGGGCTGCGATCCGTCAACCAGGTCGAGCAACTCGCGCTGAACGAACACCGGTCGACACGCGCATCGCAACACGTTTGGCGCGCCATCGAGGCGATGCGGCCGGGCGTGTCGGAACTCGACCTTTCGGCCGAGATGCGATTGACGGGAAGCCCGCTCTCGGCGCACATCATGCTGACGACGGGAGCGGAGCGGGCCAACGGGCTGCGCAGCCCAACCGACCGGATCATCCGCGAGGGCGACCGACTCTCCACAGCCGTCAGCCTGCAGGGCGGTTTGACCGCCCGTGCCGGCCGGGTGATCGACTCCGGCCACGCCGAGTTCGAGCAGACGCTGGAGTTCGTGTCGACGTACTGGCGCGCCATCACCACCTGGTACGAATCGCTCACCCTGGGCACCCCGACCGGCGAAATCGTGGCATCGGTGCGGGAGGTCTTGGCGGCGGGCGGCATCCGGCCGATGCTCAACCCCGGCCACCTGCAGCACCTCGACGAATGGCTGGACAGCCCGTTCGTCCCGGGATCGGCCCGGCGGTTGTACTCCGGGATGTCGCTGCAGGCGGACATCATCCCGGTCGGGCCAACGCCGGGATTCATTTCCAATGCCGAAGACGCCCTCGCCCTCGCCGACTCCGAGCTCCGCGACGAATTCGCTGACCGGTTCCCGAGCGCATGGGAACGGATCACAAAGCGCCGCACCTCGATGATCGAAGAGCTGGGCATCCGGCTGCCCGACGAAGTCCTGCCGTTCGCGGACCGGCAGGCAATGCTTCCCCCCGCACTGCTGGAACCACAAACGATTCTCGCCCTCCGGTGACGAGTCGTGCAATCAACAAACACGTATACAGATGACAAAGGAGTGACCATGCAACCCATCGGCAATGTGGCCGGCGCGTCCGACCTGACCCGACGTAACGTAATCAAGGGCATCGGCTTCGGGGCATTCGGCCTCGCGTCTGCCCTGGTGCTCGCCAGCTGCGCAAGCCCCTCACCGAAGGGCAGCGCGGCCAAGGCCGGCTCCGTCTCCTTCGGCTCCGACAAATCGGATGACGTGCCGCGGAAGGCATACGCGGCGTTCACCTCCGCGTTCGAGAAGGCATCCGGCAATAAGGTGCACACCAACGTGGTGCCGAACGCCGAATTCCACGCGCAGATCAATACCTACCTGCAGGCCAGCCCGGACGACGTCGTGTCCTGGTTCGCGGGCTACCGGATGCAATACCTGGCCCAGAAGGGACTGCTCGCTCCGATCGATGACGTCTGGGATGAGATCGGCGGCAACTTCTCCGAGGGACTGGCGAAGGCCTCCACCGGTCAAGACGGCAAGAAGTACTTCGTGCCGAACTACAACTACCCGTGGGGCTTCTTCTACCGGAAGAGCGTCTGGCAGGCCAAGGGTTACGAGGCTCCGCAGACCTTCGATGAGCTGATCGCCCTATGCAAGAAGATGAAGGCGGACGGGCTGATGCCGATCGCGTTCGGCGACAAGGACGGCTGGCCCGCCATGGGCACGTTCGACTACATCAACATGCGGCTGAACGGCTACCAATTCCACATCGACCTCTGCGCCCACAAGGAAGGTTGGGACCAGAAGAAGGTCCAGGATGTGTTCGACGCCTGGAAGGCGCTCGTGCCCTACCAGGACCCGTCGTCGCTGGGCAAGACCTGGCAGGAGGCGGCGCAGACGCTCGGTCAGGGCAAGTCCGGAATGTACTTGTTCGGCTCCTTCGTGACCCAGCAGTACACCGACAAGACGGTGCTCGACGACATCGACTTCTTTCCGTTCCCGGAAATGGCGGTGGAAGGCCGGGATGCGGTCGAGGCGCCCATCGACGGCCTGGTGTTGTCCAAGAAGGGCGGCCAGAACAGCGCCGCGCGCGACATGCTCCAGTTCATGGGCACGCCGGCCGGGCAGGAGGCCTACTTCTCCATCGACAAGTCGAACCTGATGACCGCCAAGGGCGCGGACCTGAGCGCCTACAGCGATCTGAACAAGAAGTGCTCGGATGCCATCGCGAGCGCGAAGATGATCAGTCAGTTCTTCGACCGGGACGCGTTGCCCGCCATGGCGAACAACGTGATGATCCCCGCGCTGCAGACCTTCCTCAAGGACGGCACGGTCGACACGAAGAACCTGGAAGCCCAGGCGAAAGCGCTGTACGCGGCGCAGTAGCGTGCAACGACCATGACGCGCGTAGCAACGGCCCGGGCGGCGCAGAGGACCTTCTTCTCCTCTGCCCCGCCGGGGCGCCCGAGACGCACCAGGCTCAGGCTGTCGCGGCGGGACAAGGTCGTGCTCGGCGTGATGATCGCCGTGCCCACCCTGATCCAGCTGGTGCTGATCTGGATTCCTACCCTGCTGTCCGTGCTGCTGTCGTTCGTGCGCTGGAACGGGCTGCAGTTCTCGGACATGAAGCCGGCCGGCCTCAGCAACTACGCCTACATCTTCCAGGACTACCCGCCGTTCTGGCCGGCGGTGCAGCACAACATCCTGTGGCTGCTCTTCCTGGGCCTGGTCGCGACACCCCTCGGACTGCTGCTGGCGGTGCTGCTGGATCAGAACATCCGCGGCAGCAAGATCTACCAGAGCGTCTTCTTCACCCCCGTGATGCTGTCGCTGGTGTTGGTCGGGGTGGTGTGGCAGCTGTTCTACTCCCGGGACAACGGCCTGCTCAACTTCCTTCTCGGCACCTCGGGCACCCCGGCCGCGGTCGACTGGTTCGGCGATCCGAACGTCAACATCTGGGCGGCGCTAGTTGCGGCGACCTGGCGCCACGCCGGCTACGTGATGATTCTCTACCTGGCGGGTCTGAAGGGCGTCGACCCGTCACTGCGGGAGGCGGCATCCATCGATGGCGCCAGCGCGCTCCAGTCGTTCGTCAAGGTGATCTTCCCGGTGATGAAGCCGATCAACATCGTCATCGTGGTGGTGACGATCATCGAGTCGTTGCGGGCATTCGACATCGTGTACATCATCAACGGCGGCCGGAACGGGTTGGAACTGCTCAGTGCCCTCGTCATCCAGAATCTGATCGGCGAGGGCCAGATCATCGGGGTCGGATCCGCCCTGGCCGCCATCCTCTTGGTCATTTCGCTGGGGCCGATCGTCATCTACCTGGCGCGCACCTTTAAGAAGGAGGACCGATGAGCACCTCCCTCGCGTCTCCGGAGACCGTTCACGATCCGTTGGCCTCACGGGTGAGGTCCACCGGCAAGCGTCACTACGGGACACATCTCTTTTTGATCGTGATGGCGGTGATGTGGCTGATTCCGCTGGGGTGGGCGCTGTTCACTGCGCTGCGTCCAAAGGAGGCGACCGATAGATACGGATACTTCAGCCTCGGCGGCGTCTTCAACTTCGACAACTTCGTTGCGGCGTGGACGCAGGGCGGCTTCTCCACCTACTTCTGGAACTCGGTGATCATCACCGTGCCCGCGGTGATCCTGACGCTCTTCTTCGCCGCGATGATGGCGTTCGCGGTCAGCAGGTTCACCTGGCGATTCAACATCACACTGCTGATCATGTTCACGGCGGGAAACCTGCTGCCCCCGCAGGTTTTGGCCGCTCCGTTGTTCGAGATGTTCAAGCATTTCGAGCTGCCGTACTCGATCAGCGGCTCGGGGTCGCTGTTGAACACCTACACCGGGGTAATCGCGGTTGACACGGCGTTCCAAATTGGCTTCTGCACGTTTGTGCTGTCCAACTACATGAAGGCGTTGCCGGTCGACCTCGCAGAAGCCGCCCTGGTCGACGGCGCGGGCATGTGGCGTAGGTTCTCCGCCATCATCATGCCGCTGTGCAAGCCGGCGCTGGCCGCGCTGGGCACGCTCGAGGTCATCTGGATCTACAACGACTTCTTCTGGCCGCTGCTGTTTCTCCAGAGCGGCGACATGCTCCCGGTCACCACGGCGATCAAGAATCTGCAGGGGCAGTTCGTCGCGAACTACAACCTCCTCTCGGCCGGCGCGATCATCACAGTCATCCCGACGTTGATCATTTACCTGCTCTTGCAGCGCCAATTCGTGGCTGGGCTCACTCTCGGGGCGAGTAAAGGGTAAGAATGCTCACACGGGACAGCAGCTGAGTGGAATAGTGGACCTGGCCTTATAGTGCGAGCGGAGACACGGGTGACACCACACGCCACGAATCTGATCTACTCCTCATCAATAGGCCAGAAAAACTAGAAATGCTAGCCGCTACGAGACAATCCGAGGTGATGGCCACCGTTCGCATCAGTGGCGCCGCACGGGTCGTCGACCTCGCTCAGGCCTTTGATGTGTCTGAAATGACTATTCGCCGCGATATTCAGGTTCTCGTCGGGGCTGGTCTTCTGCAGAAGGTGCATGGTGGCGCCGCCATTCCTGGCACGCTGAGTAGCGACGAACCCGGCTTCGAGAAGAAGTCGGTGCGTGAGGAAGCAGAAAAAAGTGCCATAGCGAGCGAGGCAGTCTCTTTTGTGACTGCGGGATCCGCGATCGGACTCGGCGCTGGCACTACGACTTGGACTCTGGCCAAGTCGCTGGCGCAAATGCGGGGTCTGACCATCGTGACGAACTCGATTCAGGTGGCGGACGTGTTTTACAGAGCATCAGCACAGAGCGCGGGCGCACATAACAGCGTGATTCTGACCGGCGGGCAGCGTACGCCATCGGATGCGCTCGTCGGCCCGATCGCCATTAGCGCGTTGCACCAACTTCACCTCGACGTGCTCTTCCTGGGAGTGCACGGGATGGACGAACGCGCTGGATTCACCACCCCGAATCTGTTGGAGGCTGAGACCGATCGGGCGTTCGCGGCTACGGCTCGCAAGGTCATAGTGGTGGCCGACCATACCAAGTGGGGAGTCGTGGGAATGAGTACCATCGCTGGGCTCGGCGAAGCGGATGTTCTGGTAACCGATGACGGGTTATCGGGTGAGGCTCAGAAAATACTCGGAGACAAGGTTCCGCTGTTACGCATAGCTGCAATAGCCGCGACTTCGCCGTTGGTCAAGCAACCAAGTTGACGGTGAGCCTGCAATGACCGAGGTTGTGCATCTGCGGGGCGCCGGCACCTCGCTGATCCTGGACTTGTCCGGTCCGGCGCCCGTCGTCGCGCACTGGGGCGGCCGCCTCGATGACGGGGCACTGGACCCGTCGCTGTTGATCGGACCAGTGCCGCACTCCTCCTACGATGAGCCGCAAAGCCTCGAACTCGTGCCGCAGGCCTCCTCCGGGTGGCGTGGCCGCCCCGCTTTGGCCGGACACCGCGCGGGCCGCGGCTTCTCCCCGCGGCTGGTGACCGTCGGGCACCGCGCGCTCGGCGCCGACGGACACGAGATCACGCTGGCCGACGTCGAGGTGGAAATCACCCTCCTGGTGGAACTCCACCTCAGCGAGGAAGGCCTGCTGCGCATCCGGTCCCGGCTGACCAACGACGGCCCCACCGACTACCAGCTGCAGTCGCTGGCCACCGTGCTGCCGATCGGGCCGGCCGCCGCCGAAATCCTCGACCTGACCGGCCGGTGGTGCCGCGAACAACATCCGCAACGGCACACGCTGGCGCAAGGAACCTGGTCGCGCAGCGGCCGTCACGGCCGAACCGGCCACGACTCCTCCTTACTGCTCGCGGTTGGCTCCGCCGGATTCGGCGACCGCCACGGGAGAGTGTGGGCGGCGCACCTCGGGTTCAGCGGCGACCACGAGGCGTACCTCGAAAACACCCCGTACGGCCCAGCGATGCTCGGCATGGCGGAGCTGCTCGGACCGGGCGAGATCACCCTGGCGCCGGCGGAGAGCTACACCACGCCGTGGACTTACGCCGCCTACAGCGATCACGGACTTGACGGCATCACCGAGAGCTTCCACCGTTGGATGCGCGCCCGCCCGGGGCATCCCACCTCGCCGCGCCCGGTGATGCTCAACACCTGGGAGGCGGTGTACTTCAACCACGACGTGAACACGCTCACCGAACTGGCCGAGAGCGCTCGCGAGGTCGGCGTTGAGCGGTTCGTGCTCGACGATGGCTGGTTCCGGAACCGCCGAAACGACTCCGCCGGCCTCGGCGACTGGTACGTGGACGAGGGGCTGTGGCCGCACGGGCTGACGCCGCTGATCGACGCCGTGGTGTCGCGGGGCATGCAGTTCGGGCTGTGGGTGGAACCGGAAATGGTGAACCCCGATTCGGACGTGATCCGCGCGCATCCCGACTGGGTCGCCGGCCCGGGGTTCGGGCGGATTCCTCGACCCTGGCGCCATCAGCAGGTGCTCGATCTGGCGAATCCGGATGCCTGGAACTACCTGTTCGAGCGGCTGGATGCGCTGCTGGGCGAGAACGACATCGCCTACCTGAAGTGGGACCAGAATCGGGACCTCGCCGAGCTGGGGCACGACGGCCGCCCGTCGGTGCACGAGCAGACCCTGGCGGTGTACCGGCTGCTCGACGCGTTGCGGGCCGCGCATCCCGGAGTCGAGATCGAGAGCTGCTCCTCCGGCGGCGGGCGCGTGGACCTCGGCATTCTGGAACGCACCGAGCGGGTGTGGGCCTCCGACTGCAACGACGCGCTCGAGAGGCAGACCATCCAGCGCTGGACCCAGGCGGTGCTGCCACCGGAACTCGTCGGTTCACACATCGGCCCGCCAACCGCGCACACCACCCGCCGCACGCACGACCTGTCCTTCCGAGCCGCCACGGCCATCTTCGGCCATCTCGGGCTGGAGTGGGACATCCGGCACGTCACCGGAGCGGCGCGTGCCGAACTGACGCAGGCCATCGCGCTGTACAAGGCCACGCGTCCCCTGCTGCACGGCGGCATCACCGTTAACGCCGACCTGCCCGACCCGGCATACGCGCTGCACGGCGTGGTCGCCCAGGATGCGTCGGAGGCGCTGTTCGGGTTCGTGTGCGTGGGGACATCGTTTGCCGAAACTCCCGGCCGAATCGGTATTCCGGGTCTGGATGCCGCGCGCCGCTATCGGGTCGAGGTGGTGTTTCCCTCGGGGAACGGCGCATATCTGCAACGGGCGGCCCCGGCCTGGCTGGCTGGCGGGGCGGAGGCGAGCGGTCGCTACCTGTCGGAAGTGGGGCTGCCGATGCCGATCCTCGCACCGGAACACTCGATTCTGTTGCAGATCACTGCGTTCTGAATCCGGTCGTAACGGGGCGATCACCCGTCTGGGTCACGCCGGATGCCCGGGCGACAGGCCCATGACTTGCCTGAACATCAACACGTCGCCTGTGTTCTCGCGCTGGCACTCGAGTGGATCGAGCAGGAATCCGACATGATCGCCCAACGGAACCTGCTCGAGAACCGAACCCACCATCCAGCCGGTGACGCCGCCGAGTACTCGAACACCGTGGGGCCCTTCTGCCCAGTGACAGCGGGTGAACTTATCGATTTCATCTCCCGTCTCGCCGCCGAACAGGGCGGCGAGTTCCGTCTGGTTGCGGCTCAGGAGGTGCACGCCGAGAGTGGTCGCCTCGCGAGCGACGCGATAGGTGTGATTGGCGACCGAAAGTCCCACCAGAAGTCGTGCCGGGTGAATACTGACCTGGGTTGCAAACCCGACCAGGCATCCGGCGTGTTCCCCGTCGTGCGTCGCGGTGACGACGAACATCGGGTAGTCGACACCATCGAGGAAGCCGTTCAGGTCCGTCGACATGTCCCCTCCTCGGTCGCGGTGATGCCGAAAAACCTACACCAGGCGCCTTCCGCTTCCGTAACAGTTCCCGTTCCGGCTAGGTGTGCCCCGCGCAACGGGCACACTCAGCCGCAATGAGAACATTTGCAGAGGTCATTCGTGTGTCGGGCGGTACTCACGTGGCGGGAAGGTCGCGGCCACGAGCGCACGCAGGGACTCAAGGCTTCCCGTGGCCAGTCCCTGCGCTCGCGCCTGGATCAGGATGTTGCCGATCGAGGTGGCCTCGGCGGGGCCGGCGAGGACGGGCAGCCCAGTGCGGTCGGCGGTGAGCTGGCACAGCAGTTCGTTCTGCGAGCCGCCGCCGACCATGTGCACCACCGAAACTGTCTTCCCGGTAAGGTTTACGGCATCCCGCAGTGTGCGGGCGTAAGCGTGAGCGAGGCTGTCCAGGATGCTGCGGACCAGCGCCGCCCGCGAACTCGGGACGGGAAGCCCTTGTTCCAGGCAGAATTCGACTATGCGCGCCGGAATGTCACCTGGTGGCAGGAAGCGCGGATCATCCGGATCGAAGACGACGCCGGAAAGCACCGATGCCTCACGGAGGAGTGCGGGGAGATCGACGTGCTCTCCGCCGGCCTCCCAGGTGCGTACGCTCTCATTGAGCAGCCATAGACCCATGACGTTGTGAAGGTACCGCACGCGGCCGTCGACGCCGCCCTCGTTGGTGAATCCGGCTCGCTGTCCCGCCTCGCTCACCTGCGGCTGGTCCAATTCGA
This sequence comes from Parafrigoribacterium mesophilum, assembly GCF_039652555.1. Classification (NCBI taxonomy): domain Bacteria; kingdom Bacillati; phylum Actinomycetota; class Actinomycetes; order Micrococcales; family Microbacteriaceae; genus Parafrigoribacterium; species Parafrigoribacterium mesophilum. The sequence goes on along the minus strand of NZ_JBDJAF010000001.1, from coordinate 1,599,106 downwards.
CTCCGACCAGGGACCAGGTGCCGCTGGAGATGTATGCGAAGTCGTCGCCGATGGCAGGGACCGCGACGACCGCTGAGGCGGTGTCGTGCGATCCGACCGCGGTCACGCTCAGGTGCGAGCTTGCCCCGATCTCCTGAGCAACTGACCGCAGCACGTGGCCGATCTCGGTACCCGCGTCAATGAGTTCGGGAAAGATCGCTCGCGGTAACCCCAGCCGTTCGATGAGCGCGTCATCCCATTGCCGCGAGTGCACGCCGAGCAACCCTGTGGTTGAGGCATTCGTCCTCTCTGCCGCCTGCCGACCGGTCAGCCACCAGGCGATGAGGTCTGGGATCATCAGAAATTCGTCGGCCGCTTCGAGTGCGCCCGAGGACTGGTCCGCGATGAGTTGAAAGACCGTGTTGAACGGCAGGTGCTGGATGCCGTTTGCCGAATACAGCTCTGTGGCACTAACGCGCGAATGAACCTGATCTATCGCTTCAGGCCTGTGGTCATCCCGGTAGTGGAACGGCTGCGCTAGCAGTCGGCCGTCACGCAACAGGCCGTAGTCGCATCCCCATGAGTCGATTCCGATGCTGGCAAGTTCTGGTGCTTCTCGGAGCGCCAGGGCAAGACCGTCGATCACATGGTCGTACAGCGCCTGGATGTCCCAGTGCAGTCCGTCGAAGGTGCGCACCGGTGTGTTCGGAAACCGGGCGACCTGGAGCACACTCAACTCATTCGGCCCGACCCACCCGAGCATGACCCGTCCGCTGGTCGCGCCGAGATCGATCGCCGCGACCGCGCCGGTCACCACCGGGCGTCCCAGCTGCACTCGGCGGTCACCGATACCTTTCCGGTCGAGCGATGCGTCCGCGGCTGCATGTCTCGTCCGGAACGGTATCGCTCGGGGTCGGGCGCGGTCATCGCAGGAAGGCGGCGGCGACGCCGGCGTCGACCGGGATGTGCAGCCCGGTGGTGTGGTCGAGGTCGCTGGTGCACAGCACGTAGACCGCGTTCGCGACGTTCTCCGGCAGCACTTCGCGCTTCAGGATGGTGCGCTGCGCGTAGTACTCGCCGAGTTTCTCCTCGGGCACCCCGTACACGGCGGCGCGTTTCGCGCCCCACCCGCCGGCGAAGATCCTGGAACCGCGCACCACTCCGTCCGGGTTGATGCCGTTCACCTTGATCCCGTGCTCGCCCAGTTCCGCCGCCAGCAGCCGCACCTGGTGGGCCTGATCGGCCTTGGTGGCCGAGTAGGCGATGTTGTTCGGGCCGGCGAACACCGAGTTCTTCGAGGAGATGTAGATGATGTCGCCGCCGAGCTTCTGATCGATGAGCACCTTCGCGGCGGCTCGGGACACCAGGAACGATCCCTTCGCCATCACGTTGTGCTGCAGGTCCCAGTCCGCCACGGTGGTCTCCAGCAGTGACTTGGACAGCGACAGGCCGGCGTTGTTGACGACCAGGTCCAGCCCGCCGAAGGCCAACACTGCCGCGTTCACCGCGGCGGCGACCTCGGTCTCGCTGGTGATATCCGCCTTCAGGCCGATCGCGACATCCGTGCCGCCGATTTCGGCGGCGGCGGCCTGCGCCGTGACCAGGTCGAGGTCGGCGATCACCACACAGGCGCCCTCTGCGGCCAGCCGGTGGGCGATCGCCTTGCCGATCCCGGAGGCCGCCCCGGTGACCAACGCGATGCGGGTGGCCAACGGTTTCGGCTTCGGCCGCCTGGCCAGCTTCGCCTCCTCGAGCGCCCAGTACTCGATGCGGAACTTCTCCGCCTCATCGATCGGCCGGTAGGTGGAGATCGCCTCGGCCCCGCGCATCACGTTGATCGCGTTCACGTAGAACTCCCCGGCAACCCGAGCGGTCTGCTTGTCGGCTCCGTAGCTGAACATGCCGACACCGGGGATGAGCACGATCGCCGGATCCGCACCGCGCATGGCGGGGACGCTCCCTGAGCGTGTCGAAGGGTCGTGCGCGTTGCGTTCGTAATACGCGCGGTAGTCCGCCCGGTACTGCTCGTGCAGCTCGGTCAGGCGGGCGATCGAGTCCTCGACGCTCGCCTCGGCTGCCAGGTCCAGCACGAGAGGCTTCACCTTGGTGCGCAGGAAGTGGTCCGGGCAGCTGGTGCCCAGAGCCGCCAGGCGTGGATGCTCGGCGTGAGTCAGGAAGTCCAGCACCACCTCCGAATCGGTGAAGTGCCCCACCTGCACCCTGTCGGTGGACACGAGTCCCCGCAAGACAGGTGCCAACGCAGCCGCCTTGGCCAGCCGCTCCGCCTCCGGCAGCGCCTGGTAGCCCTCAAGAACCTGCCCGAACGGAGCGGGACGGCCGTGCTCCTCTATATAGGTCGCCGCCGTGTCGATGATCCACAACGAGTTCGCTTCCGCCGCCTCGCTCGTATCCCCCCAGGCGGTGATTCCGTGTCCGCCGAGGTTGCACCCGATCGCCTCCGGATGCGACGCCTTGATCGCGGCGATGTCCGCCCCGAGCTGCCAGCCGGGCCGGCGCCACGGCACCCACAGCACCTTGTCGCCGAACGCCGCCGCCGTCAGCGCCTCGCCGTCAGCTGCGGTGGCGAACGCGATCCCGGAGTCGGGGTGCAGGTGATCCACGTGAGCGGCATCCACGAGAGCGTGCATCGCCGTGTCGATTGACGGCGCCGCTCCACCCTTGCCGTGCAACACGTAGTCGAACGCGGCGACCATCTCGTCCTCGCGCTCCACGCCGGGGTAGACCTTCGCCAGGCCGCGCAGGCGGTCCAGCCGGAGCACCGCCAACCCGGATTCGGTCAGCGTGCCCAGGTCCCCGCCGGAGCCCTTGACCCACATCAGCTCGACCGTCTCCCCGGTGGCCGGATCGACGTCGGTGCCCTTGGCCGACGTGTTCCCGCCGGCGTAGTTCGTGTTCCGGCGGTCCGCGCCCAGCCGGTTCGACCGGGTGATCAGTTCGGAGACCGTCGGATTGGTCAGCTTGTCAGTCACGCGCCCCACCCCGCCTGCTCGCCGCCGACGCGTTCGTCGGCGATGCACTGCTGGTATCCGGATGCCGCGTATGCGGTCATCGGGTCGCGCGGCAGCCCGCGGCTTTCCCGCCAGTCGGCGAGACTTTCCCGTACGTCGGTGTAGAACGCATCCATCAGCACGCCGTTGGCGGCGAGTACGTCGCCGGTGAGTTGTGCCGCCGAGAGGGCGTCGTGGTCGACAAGCAGGGCGCGCGCTGTCATTTCCTGCACGTTGAGCACCGACCGGATCTGTCCCGGGATCTTCGCCTCGATATTGTGGCACTGGTCGAGCATGAAAGCCACGTCACTGTCGCTACCGTAGGCGCCACCGCGGATCACTTCATAGAGGATGCGGAACAGCTGGAACGGGTCCGCCGCTCCCACGATAAGGTCGTCGTCGGCGTAAAACCGGGAATTGAAGTCAAACGAGCCGAGCTTGCCGAGCCGCAGCAGCTGGGCGACGATGAACTCGATGTTGGTGCCCGGGGCGTGGTGGCCGGTATCCAGGCAGACCATCGCGCGCTCGCCGAGGGCCGCCACCTGCGTGTATGCGGTGCCCCAGTCGGGCACGTCGGTGTGGTAGAAAGCCGGCTCGAAGAATTTGTACTCGAGCACCAGGCGCTGATTCTCACCGATGCGCTCATAGATCCTCGCGAGGGAATCCGCGAGGCGATCCTGGCGGGCCCGGATGTCGTCCTGACCGGGGTAGTTGGTGCCATCGGCGAGCCAGATTTTCAGGTCGCGCGAGCCGGTCTGATTCATCACATCAATGCATTCGAAGTGGTGGTCGATCGCCTTCTGCCGGATGCGCGGATCGGGGTGGGTGACGCTGCCCAGCTTGTAATCGTCGTCCTGGAAGGTATTGGAGTTGATGGTGCCCAGTTTCACCCCGAGGCCCTCGGCGTAGCCCCGCAGTGCGGTGTAGTCGTCGACCTTGTCCCAGGGGATGTGCAGGGCCACGCTCGGCGCCAGTCCGGTCAGTTCGTTCACTTTTGCGGCGTCGGCGATTTTTTCCCGAGGATTGCGCGGGACACCGGCCTGGGCGAACACCTTGAAGCGCGTGCCCGAGTTTCCGAACGCCCACGAGGGCAGCTCGATCTCCTGCTGCCCGAGCAGAGCGAGGATGCTGGATGAGATGTTCACGGGCCGAGCTTCTTTCTCGAGGAGGGACGTGCGTTCGTCAGCGAAGGCGAGGGTTATCGCTTCGTCTCGACGGCGTCAGCCCCAAGGCTGTTTGAATCGTTTCATAAGCCCTTGAAAGTTGCAAGGTCCAGGCTCGAGATATCGCTAGGGTAAGGCCCATGAGCAAGGGCATGGACGCTATAGGGGAACCATCGTGAGCGCTGAGCGCGGCCTTCCACACCGGCGCATCGTCTTCGACTCGCACGCTCACGGTACCCAGCTGTTGCCGCGGCCGGTCGCCGCGTTGAACCGCCTACTTCGTCCGGGGCAGCCGCGCGACACCGGCTTCGGCACGCTGCGCACGACTGAGGTCGACGGAATTGTCGTGTCAGCGGTGGGGGACAAGCTCGTCACCCAGTTCCGGTGGCCAGCATCCGCATGGAGGGCGGTGTTGGACCAGTTCGCGATGATCCGTCGCGAGGCGAAGGCCGGCGGATGCGCACTCGTTGCGACTTCCGCCGAAATCATGCTCGCCATGGAACACCGCCGCACCGCGGTGGTCCTCGGGCTGGAAGGCGCGGATACCCTTGCCGGCGATCTTCGACGGTTGAACGTGCTCCACGATCTAGGGGTTCGCGTCGTGGGCGTCATGCACTTCTCCGACAACCCGTTCGGCACGATCTGCATGGGCTTCACTGGCGCAACGTCCGGCACCGAGGTGGCTGCTGGCAGGAAACGCGGCCTCACCGAACTCGGCGGCGAACTCGTGGACAACCTCAACGCGAAGGACATGCTTATCGATGTCAGCCACGCAGATGAGGAAACCGTGCTGGGCATGTGCGAACGCTCAAGTCGCCCGGTAATCAGTTCCCACACGGGGGCACGAGCGCTTGATGATTTCCCCCGCTACCTGTCAGACCGGGCGATGGTCGCTATCGCGGCAACCGGCGGGGTAGTCGGACTCTGGCCATATCGCGGTCAGGGGCACGGCATGGAAACCTTCGACCACTTCGCTTCCCACGCCAGACACATTGCTAGCCTCGTCGGCGTCGCACACGTGGCCATCGGCACCGACATGAACGGCGTCCCAGGGCTCACCAAAGGCTATGAGGGTCCACAGCACATCTCGCGGCTCGTCGACGCTCTTGAGCACGGCGGATTCTCTGACGCGGACATCGACGCGATCATGGGCGGGAACGTGATGCGGTTGTTGACGCGTCATGATCGCCGATGATAGCGTCGCTGACCAACTGGCTCACAGGAACCTCCAAACCTTGAGCGCACGAGTGCTTGGCAATGTCGCTCTCGCATAATTCAGCCGGAAACAATGCCTTACCGGAAAGGGAAGGCAATGATCGGTCAGCCATACGACAACGTCACATCCGCAGCATCAGCGATGGATCGAGCGCTGGATGCCGGCGGTGGAATTATCCGCCTGGCTCCCGCCTGGGTGCCCAGGGCCTTCTGCACACCAGGTCGCCGGATCCGGCTGCACCCGGACGATTACTTTCCCTTCGAACAGACACGCGGCGGCATCGACGAGCGCTGGCTGGCATCGGCCGTCCGCGCCGACAACGGTCCGCTGACCGGACCCCACGAAGGATTGAGCCTGGCCGTTGACCCAGAAGGAGTCCTCATCCCGTTCGACGACTTCGTCGACCATCACAGGGGCGAACTCATCGGGGACGCGATGTGGGCCGAGCACCGCGCGTGGCCGATGTACTCGAAGTTCTTCGACAACCAGCAGGCCCTCCCGTTCCACGTCCATCACCGCGATCACCACGCCGCACTCGTGGACAAGCCCGGCAAGCCAGAGGCGTATTACTACTCACCTCAGATGAACAACCATCTCGGCGATCAGCCGATCTCCTTCCTTGGTCTCCAGCCGGAAGTCACGCGGGAGCAGGTCAAGGAACGCTTGATGCGATTCGGCGACGGCGGCGACAATCGCATTACCGATCTGGCCAGGGGGTATCGCACCCAGCTCGGAACCGGGTGGGATATCCCGGGCGGTGTGCTTCACGCCCCGGCGAGCGCGTGCACGTATGAACCGCAGGTGGCGTGCGACGTGTTCTGCATGTGCGAGTCCTGGAGCAACAATCGGGAGGTTCCGGAGGAGTTGTTGTGGAAGGACGTCCCAACAGATCGGCACGGCGACTTCGACTTCATCATCGAACTTCTGGACTGGGAGAAGAACATCGACCCGAATTTCGTCGGCAATCGCTTCATGGCGCCGTACGCTACCGCCCAGTCCACATCCGACGGCCATGCCCATTACGCCGAAAAGTGGATCGTTTACCGGTCCTCACGTTTCAGCGCGAAAGAGCTGACCGTGAGGCCCGGCCACACCGTGACGATAACGGACCGGGCGGCCTACGGGACGATCGTCGTGCAGGGTCACGGAACTATGGGGAGCCACGATATTGCTGCCGCCACACTCATCCGGTACGGCCAACTCAGCCAAGATGAATTCTTCGTCTGTGACAGTGCTGCACGGGCGGGGGTGTCCATTTCCAACCGCAGCACAACCGATGACCTCGTCATCCTCAAACACTTCGGCCCGGGGAATGAAGAACTCGGTCTGAGTGCCGGGACATGAATCGGTACCTGGCATCGCGGCGGCGACTGCTGCTGGACATGCACATTCCGGACTGGGATGAAGGGTTTCTCGCCCGCTACGACCCGGCCGAGCTCGCGCGGCTTTACCAGCGCTGTGGTGCGGGCGGTGCTCTCCTGTATTGCAAGTCTCACCTGGGGCTGAGCTACTGGCCCTCGCCGGTCGGCGGCATACACCGGGCCGCGCGCAATCGCGACCTGGTGGGGGAGACGAAGGCAGCACTCGAGAGCGCCGGGATCGGCGTTGCCGCGTACCACAGTGTCATCTTCGACAATTGGGCGGCCGAGAACCACCCACACTGGCGGGTTGTGCCGGCAACTCGTGAGCTCGGATACGACTGGGCACTACTAGGCCCGAGGTATGGCACCTTATGTCCGAACCGGCGCGAATACGTCGAATACGAGAAACGACAGATCACCGCCCTGCTCGATCGGTATGACTTCGAAACGCTGTGGATCGACATGGCATTCTGGACCGCGATCTGTGTGTGCGACGCGTGCTCAGACCGGTACCGGGCGGAGTGCGGTTCCCAGATCCCCCGAAGTGTCGACTGGGGCAGTGCTGACTGGGCGAGGTTCCAATCTGCGCGCCAGCGCTGGATAGCGGGGTTCACCGAAGAACTTCTGACGACGGCACGCGCGGCGCGACCCGGGATAGCGGTCACCCACAACTTGGCGCCCGGATTACGGGATTGGTTCCGGGGGCAACGCAGCGAGGACGCGCGTCTCGACGACTTCGTCGCGGGAGATCTCTACGGTGGTTTCGACGAACAGGTCTTCGTGCTTGCACTGATGCGCGCCCTGCGTCCGGGCGTGCTCCCGGAATTCATGACAACACGGACAAGAAACCTGTTTAATCACTCAACCACCAAGAGCGAGCACGAGATGCTGATCCAGGCGCTCGCCGCGGTCGCGGCGGATACCGCCTTCTTGTTCATCGACGCCGTGGAACCATCCGGCCGACTCAACGAAACCGTCTATGAGCGGATCCGGAGAATCTTCGCAGCAACGAGTGCCTTCGACTCGGAACTAGGCGGGACCCCGATCACCGACGTCGCGGTGTATTACTCCGACGACTCTCGGATCGACGAGACGGATAGTGGAAGCCCGATCGGCGCATCCCACGGCGCCGGCACCTCCCGCCACCAGGACGCGGTGATGGGGGCCGTGCGCGCACTCCGTCGTGGTCACATCCCGTTCTCGGTGGCCACCCGCCTCGACAACGACCGCCTGGGAAGCTTCCCCGTCGTGGTGGTTCCCGATGCGCGTCGGCTGTCCCGGGAGGACGTCACGGCGCTGCGCAGCTACGTCGGTGCCGGCGGGCGACTCTACGCCAGCGGTCGCACATCGCTCCTGTACAACGATGGGACGGTGCCGCCCGATTTCGCCCTCGGCGACGTCTTCGGATGCCGCCTCGTAGGCACCGAGCCGGGTCTGGTTGCCTACGTGCGCCCGGAGACTCCCGAGCTTCGCGCCGCGGCGCAGCCGGAGGCCTGCCTACCAATCGGACAACGTCGCGTGTCAGCGGCCGGATCCGGAACTGTGCTGAATCTGCCGCGCATCACCGCCGCAGCGGGCGCGCGCGTTGTCGCCAGACTCACGCTTCCGTACGGCTACCCAGCGGACGGCTCACTGGGGGCTCACGACTTCGCCAGCATCCATTCCTCACCACCGTGGGAGGACACCGAGAACCCATCGATCGTTGTCAACGACTTTGGCGCGGGCCGTGCGGTGTACTCAAGCGCGGTTCTTGAGGCAGAAGGCAGTGGGGAGCACGAGGCGTCATTCCGAAGCCTGCTTCTGACCGAATTGGGCCTCGTGCCCCGGTTGACCGCCCGCGCCCACCCGGATGTCTGGCTCACCGGCTTCGGGCAGCCGGAGCGAAGCCGCATCGTCGTGAACGCCCTTCGTCTCGTCGAGGAGCCGCCAGAGTCAGTCGTGTCTGTCACGGTCCACCTGCGAATTCCTGAGGGGCTCGAAGTTTCGGGAGTGCACCAGGTCGGGTCTGGTCACGCGTGTGACTGGGGCATGGAGGGTGGTGTCGCAAGGATTGAGATTCCGCTCGAGGTATTCACGATGGTCGTTGTTGGTCTGACCAACGGGGATTCGTCGCCTCGAGCGATCGATTCGCCACAGTAGGGCCGGGCTTGAGCGGCGGCACTCTCGACAAGCGGATGGCAACCGTGTATCCTAAGTCGACCAGCAGATTGAAACGATTCATATTCTGATATCCCTGTACAACGCCGTAGAGAGAAAGAGGCAAGTATGAAACACCGCACCAGAATTGTGACGGCGCTCGCAGTCGTCGCGATCACGTCCACTGCCCTTGCCGGCTGTGGTGCGCCAAGCGAACCTGCGCCCGCTGCCGAAAAGACGCTCACACTCGCGGTGTCGTCGGACAGCCTGTGGGGCTTTGTGCGTCCCGACATCGGAACGCAGGTGCATCAGTCCGCCGCATACTGGATGCCGCTGTATGACACTCTCGTGAAAATCACCCCCGACCTGGAGATACTGCCGAACCTCGCAACAGACTGGGCATACAACGACGACCACACAACGCTCACACTGAAGCTCCGCGATGACGTCAAGTTCACCGACGGCACCACGCTGGATGCGGCCGCAGTCGTGGCGAACCTTCTCGCGTTCCGAGACGGCGGCGGCGGCGAAGCCACCCAAGCCGCAAGCGCAATGGCCGACGCCACGGCCAAGGATCCGACGACGGTCGTGATCACCTTCAAACGTCCCGATCCCAGTCTGCTGCCGGCCCTGGCTGCCACCTCCGGTGCCGTTTTCGCCCCTTCCGGCATCCAGAACGCCAACAAGGACAAGTCAGTCGTGCCCATCGGCTCCGGCCCGTACGTGCTCGACGAGAAGAACACCACCCCCGGCTCCGTTTACACCTACGTTCGCAACAAGGACTACTGGGACGCCAAGGCATACCCCTTCGACAAACTCGTGTTGCGCCCAATGGCGGATGTCGCGGCGCGGATGAACGCACTGAAGGCAGGCGAGGTCGACGGTGCATCGGTTCCGGCGGCGAACGCCGCTGACATCGAGGCCGGCGGATTCACGCTCAACAAAGGCATCGCCAACTGGGCCGGCCTGCACCTCCTGGATCGTCAAGGAGCGGTTGTTCCAGCCCTCGCCGACGTGCGCGTGCGCCAGGCGATCAACATGGTCTTCGACAGAGAAGCGATCGTCAAGAACCTGTATCAGGGGTATGGCGTGGTCAACAACCAGGCCTTCCGCGAAAGCAGCGCGGCGTACGTCCCCGGTGTGAAGGCCAAGTACCCGTACGACGTCGACGGCGCCAAGAAGCTCATGGCGGCGGCCGGTTACGCGGACGGATTCGACATGTCGATCCCCGCCATCATCGGAAACCACGACGCGGTCATGCCGATCATCAAGCAACAACTCGGCAAGATCGGCATCCGGTTGACTGTGGTGCCCTACCAGCTCGGCGATTACTTCAAGGAGATCTTCGCCAAGAAGTTTGGCATCGCCTTCGTTTCGCTCCCAAGCTTCGACGACTGGCGTGATGTCAAGGGCATGGTGACTCCGACCGCCTTGTGGAACGTCTTCAAGAACCAGGCCCCAGAACTCGACAAGCTCATCACCACGGCGAGCATGACCGAGGGCGCCGAGCAGGAGACGGCGTTCAAGGGCATCGGCACCTACCTGATGGACAACGCCTGGTACGCCCCGTGGGCGACACCGTCCACCCTGTTCGCCACCAGCGACGCGATCACCGCGAAGCTCAGCCCCGGGCAGATCGAACCGCTCATCTGGGACATCAAGCCGGCCAAGTAAACGCTCGGATGCGGGGAACCGCATTCAGCGCGGCGCGGTGTGCCGCCTGAAATTGTCAGGTGGCACACCGCTCGTCAAAAGCTCTAGGAAATCTCAATGCTCGTATTCCTCGCCCGACGGATAGCGGCAGGCATCGTGCTCATCGCCGTAGTCGCCGCCGTGACCTTCACGCTCGTCTACGGCGACGGCGATCGAGTGGCCCGGCTCATCCTGGGGCCGAACGCGACCCAGGAGGAGGTCTACAACCGCGCAGAACAGCTGGGGCTCCACGAGTCGCTTCCGGTTCAGTTCTTCGGCTGGTTCGGCAACATGCTGCGTGGCGATTTGGGACACTCGTTCAGCGACAGCAGGTCGGTATTCGAGACGCTGACGCTGCGAATTCCGGTCACCCTGACGCTGGTGTGCTTCACACTCCTCCTCACCCTGATTTTTGCCGTCGTGATCGGTCTGCTCAGCGCCTACAAAGGAGGCTGGATCGACTCCTCGCTTCGGATCTTTGGGGTTTTCGGGTTCGCGACACCACATTTCCTCATTGCGATTGTTCTGATCGTGATCTTCTCGCTCAACCTCCATTTACTTCCGGCAACAGGCTATGTCCCACCGGGCAGGTCGCTGGAGAAATGGATAACGTCGCTCATCCTTCCCGTCACGGCGCTGGCGGTCGGCACCATCGCCTCCGCGTCCCAGCAGGTGCGGGGCGCGGTGCGCGACGTGATGCGCGAGGACTACATCCGCACGCTGCGCAGCCGTGGTATTCCGACCTCGGCGATCTACCTGCGCCACGCGCTGAAGAACGCGAGCGCCCCCGGCCTCACAATCCTTGCGCTGCAGTTCATCGGCCTGCTCGGCGGCGCGGTGGTGATCGAGCGCGTGTTTGCGCTGCCTGGGCTGGGGACCCTCATCATCGATGCTGCGCTCAAGTCGGATATCCCGGTGATCATGGGCACCGTGCTCTTCACCGTTGTGGCGGTGGTCGTAGTCAACATTGTCGTGGACCTCACCATCATGTGGGCCAACCCGAAAGCGAATAGCCGATGAGCGCCGAACTGGGCCTCCCGCCGACGGTTGACGTCAGGACCTTCGCCCGCGTCGGAACGATGCGACGCCTCGTCGTGATGCCGACGGTTATCATTGCCACACTGATCCTTCTCACCGCGCTGTTCTTCGCATTCTTCGGGGCGACACTGGCCCCGTTTGATCCGAACTACACGGTGCTCGAATTTGTCAACATCACTCCCTTCCAGTCCGACTTCATCCTCGGCGGGGACCGCGCCGGCCGGGATATCCTGAGCCGGCTCATGTTCTCCACCGCGAACACGATCGGTGGTGCGGCAATCGCCGTGGCGGTGGCCACGGCGCTGGGCGTGAGCACAGGGCTGATAGCCGGGTACTACGGTCGAGTGATCGATGCCGTCGGCGCCTGGCTCTCCAACCTGCTCCAGTCGGTCCCCGGCATTATCGTCCTGATTGCCTTCTACGTGGTCGCCGGCCCCTCGACGGTCCTGAGCATGATCGTCGTGGGGTTCCTGTTCACGCCGGTGTACTTCCGGCTGGTCCGTAACGTCGTCATCTCCGTCAAGAACGAGCTTTACGTCGACGCGGCGAAAGTATCGGGGCTCTCCGATTCCCGCATCATCGGCAAGCACGTGCTCGTTGTCGTGCGTGCACCCATCATCATCGAGATGGCCTACGTTGCCGGATTCGCGCTGGTGATCCAGGCCAGTCTGGAGTTCATCGGACTCGGCAGTCCCGAGAGCCCCACCTGGGGAGGGATGCTTCAGGATTCGTTCAACGCGCTGTACATTTCTCCGCTGGCGATCCTGTGGCCCGCCCTGGCCATCGTGCTCACGGTGCTCGCCTTCGTTCTGCTCAGCAATGCCGTGCGCGACACGCTGGGAAACCCGCGCAGCCATCGTGCGCGCCGGGTCAGTTCCCGTGGGGAAGACCCGGCGCGGTCCGCCCTGCCGGGAAACTCCCGCGCCTTCCTCACCGTCGAGAACCTCTCGATCGGATACCCGTTGTCCTCGAGCGAGGTGCGGACGGTCGTCAACAACGTCGGGCTGCAGGTCGACCGAGGCGAGGTAGTCGGACTCGTCGGCGAGAGCGGTTCTGGCAAGTCACAGACCGCGTTCGCCATACTCGGGCTCCTCCCCGACGAGGCCATCGTTTCCTCCGGCCGGATCACCGTTGGCGGGCGCCCGGTGCTCGGGCTCTCCCAGGCGCAGTTGAACACCCTGCGCGGCACGACGATCGCGTACGTTCCGCAGGAGCCGATGTCAAACCTCGATCCGGCCTTCACCGTTGGCCAGCAATTCGGCTTCGCCATGCGCAAGAAACTCGGGCTCACCAAGGCTGAGACCCGTCAGCGTGGGCTCGCCCTGCTCGCGCGCGTGAACATCAACCAACCGGAGCGCGTGTACAACTTCTACCCGCACCAGCTGTCGGGCGGCATGGCGCAGCGAGTGCTCATCGCGATCGCGGTGTCGTGTGATCCGGAGTTGCTCATTGCCGATGAACCGACAACCGCGCTCGACGTCACCGTGCAGGCTGAGGTCCTCGATCTGCTGCGCGACCTTCAGCAGGAGCGGTCGATGGCTATGGTGCTCGTGACGCACAATTTCGGAGTCGTTGCCGATATCTGCGACCGGGTTGCGGTGATGAGGGACGGAGAGATTGTGGAGACCGGCGAGACTCGGGCCCTCATGGGCGCGCCGAAACATCCCTACACTCAGTTGCTGCTGTCCTCGGTGCTGGATCATGCTCCGATTCGTGCGCCTCTGGCGACCCGGGCGGAGGAAACGAGATGAGCCGCGAACACGACGTACTGCTGAGTGTCCACGACCTTGAGGTGGAGTACCGAGCACGCGGATGGCGCCGTCCTGCCAATCGCGTACTGCACGGCATCTCATTACAGATCCGTGCCGGGGAGACGCTGGGCCTCGTCGGCGAGTCGGGGTCGGGTAAGACGACGCTCGGACGCAGCATTCTCGGCCTCGTGCCCGTCGCCTCCGGCCGGATTGTGTACGACGGCCGCAACATCACGCGCGTTTCCCGAAAGCAGCGACGCGGTCTGGCCAAGGAAATCCAGGTGGTGTTCCAGGATCCCTATTCCTCACTCAACCCAGCGCTTCTCGTCTCCGACATCCTCTCCGAGCCGCTTCGAGCCGCAGGAATTGGCCGCAGCGAGGCACGGATCCGCATCCGCGAACTCCTCGATCGGGTCGGGTTGCCCTCCGACGCGTCGCAGCGGTTCCCCAGCGAGTTCTCCGGCGGGCAACGCCAGCGCATCGCCATCGCGCGCGCCCTCGCGCTCGAGCCGCGCCTCATCGTGTGCGATGAGCCGGTGAGCGCGCTGGACCTCTCGACCCAGGCGCGTGTGCTCGACCTGCTTGTAGAGATTCAAGAACGCACCGGTGTCGCGTTGCTCGTGATCACTCATGACCTATCGGTAGTACGCGCGGTCTGCCATCGAGTGGCGGTGATGTACCAGGGGGTGATCGTCGAGCAAGGCGATACCGCCGAGATCATCAACGCCCCGACGCACAATTACACGAAGAAGCTCCTGCTTGCCGCTCCTGTCTCGGATCCCGACGAGCAGCGCAAGCGCAGGCAAGCCCGTCGCCTCCTGAGCGAGAACTTGTTGCGCAACGCGGAGGACGCCGTCAATGCGTGATTCGGACGGGATCCCTAGCACCGTCAGCAAACTGTGGCCGGTAATCGGGGTGGGAGACGGATACGTCACGGTTCTCGGGGCCGATCATGCGGAACAGACGCCTCGCGGGCTGGTGTTTCATCGGCTTCCGAAGCACGCACTCCGGCGCATTCATACGGAGTTCTTCCGGGTTGTTGAGGCTCAGCCCTCCGGAGTCCGGCTCGCCCTGTGGTCTCGTGCGACTCAAATCGAACTCGTCGTCTCGACGACCGCATTGACGTTGTTCCCGGACGAGCCCGTGCGCTCCTACGGCCAATTCGACCTTGTGGTCGACGGCACGCTCCACTCCGAGTTCCTTGTTCGCACTGGCGGCTTGCGCACTGCCGACATCGTGACCAACACGTCAACGGTTGCCTCAGCAGCCCCCGTGACTGTCCTCTTCAGCGGGCTCACCGACCGCGACAAGTTCCTCGAAATCTGGCTGCCCCATGACGTCGAGGTCGTAGTTCAGTCTCTGCGTGCCGACGCTCCTCTTGCGGCGTTCCAGGACACCCGCCGCACCTGGCTGCACTATGGCAGCTCGATCAGCCACGGGATGAATGCCCAGCGCCCCACCGGAACCTGGCCGGCGGTCGCCGCGGTCGCCGCCGGTGTGAACCTCACAAATTTAGGCTTCAGCGGGAACGCGATGCTCGACCCGTTTGTCGCAACGGCAATCCGGGACCATGGCGTCGACGTGATCTCTCTCAAGATAGGGATCAACATCGTCAATCACGACGGCTTCCGCGCGCGCACGTTTGTTCCGGCGGTGAACTCGTTTCTCGACACCGTCCGGGAGCGGCACCCCGAGACGCCGATCTGGGTGATCTCGTCCGTCCTGTGTCCGATCGTCGAAGACCGCCCGGGGCCGACAACTGTCGTTGGTGAGCCGGGCGCCCGGCATGCGACGACTTCGGGGCTGCCTGAGGACATCGTGCGCGGCCGACTGAGTCTCTCGCTCACCCGCGACCTTCTTGAACAAATCGTCGCTTCGCGGTCCGTGGACGATCCGAACCTCCACTACCTGGACGGTCGTGAACTCTACGGTCGCCGGGAGTTCCTGTCGATGCCCATGCGGGACGGGCTGCATCCGGACCCGGAGGCGCAGCGCCACATCGGGCTGCGTTTCGCCGAACTCGTCTTCGGTGTGGCTCAAGGCGCGTGAAGCCGCGACGGCGAGCGCGGTTAGCGCTCTGGCACAAACGTTCTATTCTTGGTTGAAAGCTTTCAGTGATGGAGTCCACGGAACCGTGAAGGAATCGGCATGGCGGTGAGCATCCGTGAGGTGGCTGCCGCGGCATCCGTTTCGGTCGGCACGGTTTCGAACGTTCTCAATCGCCCTGAGATCGTCTCGCCGGCTACCGTCGCACAGGTCCAAGCGGCGATCTCCCGTCTGGGCTTCATCCGTAACGAGGCCGCCCGACAGTTGAGGGCGGGGAAGAGCCGCAGCATCGGCATGCTCGTGCTCGATATCGGAAACCCCTTTTTCACTGATGTCGCCCGCGGCGCCGAAGACCGTGCCGCCGCTGCCGGGATGACGTTGCTTCTGGGCAACAGCGATACGAACTCTCACAGAGAGCTGAGCTACCTCGAACTGTTCGAGGAGCAACGGGTGCACGGACTCCTCGTCACACCGGTCGGTGACGACCTGACTTTCCTCGACAGGATCAGGAATTATGGCACTCCAGTGGTGCTCGTGGACCGCGCGACCGATCGCAAGGACCTTTCCTCGGTTTCGGTCGACGATGTCGCAGGAGGCTTCCTCGCGGCACAGCATTTGCTGAACACCGGTCGCCGCCGACTGGCGTTCGTCGGCGGTCCCGGCTCCATCCGTCAGGTCGCCGACCGTCTTGCTGGTGCCCGCAAGGCCGTGGCCGGTCAGCCGGACGCAACGCTGGAGTACGTTTTCGTCCAGTCGATGTCGGTGGTCCAGGGTCGCGTGGTCGGAACAGCGATCGGCTCGAGAGAGCTAACCGATCGTCCGGACGCAGTGTTCGCCGCAAACGACCTTCTGGCGATCGGCGTGCTTCAGGGTCTTGTCATGCACGGCAACATCCGAGTGCCAGAGGATATCGCTCTCATCGGCTACGACGACATCGATTTCGCGAGCGCCGCCGTAGTGCCGTTGTCATCGATCCGCCAGCCGAGTACGCACATGGGCTACGTCGGTGTTGACCTCCTCATGCGCGAAGCCGCAGACGGTCCGGGCTTCCAGCACGAGCACCTCGTTCTTCAGCCCGAGCTTGTCGTGCGCGGTTCAACGGTCGCCTAGCGGGAGCCTCGCCGCCTCCAACGTCGAACTACGGATGGGGCCACGCAACCACGGAGGTTCCGGCCGGAAGCTCCTCCACCGCTCCGTCCGGTCGGACAAGGGTCACCGGTTTCGGTGAGGTGACGGACAGCGACCCATCCGCGACGGCCACCCGGATGGGCCCATGTGGCGACGGGGCAGCCGCATCGAGGCGGTGAAGCGCTCCGAGCATGGGCGCGACCCGCACATTCTCGTAACCGGGCGAGCCAGGCGTGATCCCTGCGACATACCGGATGAGATCCCGTGCCGGAGTTGCGGACCAGCCGTGGGCGTAGGACTGGCCGCGCCAGACTTCGCGCAGCGCGCTCGGTCCGGATTCGAGCATCGCGTCCCAATCGTGCAGGAGCCCCGCCAGCGCATCCGCTCGGCCCATCGCCGCGATCGCGTCATGCACGATGTAGCGAAAGAACGGCTGGGCGGCCACCAGTTCCCGCTCGATGTCCCAGTTCGGCTGCTGACGAAGCGCCAGCACCCTCCGGAAGAAGGTCGAAGGCTCGGCGGCCGGCATTCTCGATGCGGCATCGACAACGCGCTCACGATCGAGCAGTATTTCCGCGATGCGCGGCCACCGGGACTCGGGCACGAGTCCACCGGTCACAGCTGCCGAGTTGGCGTGTTCGGAGAGTCGTCGACTTCGCTTGTCCTCCAGCAGTGAATCGACATAGATTTCCCGTTGCGGGTCCCAGAACCGCTCGAAGCCGTACCTGAGCCGCTGGTGTGCGGCACGGGCCCAGGCCGATCGTCCGCTGTCACCGAGCCAATCGGCGATTTCTGCGAAGTCGAGCAGGGCTCTTCCCCACAGCCCGTTGAGCGACGCGACCGCGCCGTCGACCTCGGTGGGCGCCCAGTCGATGAGCACCCAACCGGTGATGTCGTGCAGTAGCCCGTCGTCGCCCTGAAATGGCTCGAACCATCGCAGCGCTGATTCGAAGACCGGGAGAAGCCGGGAGACGAGCGCGCGATCACCGGTGTACCGATAGATATTGTGCACTGATCGAGTCCAATGCAGCGTCGCGTCGGGGATTGTCACCAGATCGCGACTGGCGAAGTCAGCTGCGGCAGCCATCGGAAGCAGTCCATCGCTTCGCGGCGCCGCGAGAAGTTGCACGTTGTGGATCGCCAACGACCAGTCCGGGTTACAGGTCAGGTCGACGGACTGGTGGATCACCGAATCCCCGACCCAGGCTCGCTGCTCGCGCGTTGGGCAATCCATATACGCATCCCGGGAGCAGAGATCGACGGTTCGGACGGCCACAGAGTAAAGCCGGTTCAGCCCGACGTCGTCGGAGTCGAAGCCGGATCCTGGCGGCCTTGGCCTTGTGCGCTCGATCACGCTCAAGTCTGTGACCGTGGGCTCGCCATCGAGCGCGGCCACCAGGGCGTACCGGCCGCCCATGGATTCGAGACTTTCGTAGACGTCGTGCGTTCCCCGGGCGGTGTACTCGAGGTAGTTCGCCGAGTCGAGAGCATATGATGCCAGTGTTTCGACGAGCGTTACACCGACACGATCGTTCTCGTGTGCCGCGACGGTGAATGAGAGGGTGCCGGACACGATCGCGCCGAAATCGATCACGAGCGTCTCGTCACGCGTGACGTTTGATGGCAGTGCTGGTTGCCGGGACGTCGCGGGTCCCTGTTCGATCGGAACCGACGACAGCGTTGCACGCAATGTCCCGATCGCGTCGTCCGACCTGGTGGCCGATGGGATGCGCCAGGCAGAGCGCGGCCTGCGAATGGAGGGGACCGGTGGCGTGAGCGGATTCGCCAGCAATTTTCCGAACGGTTCGGAGGGTGGCTTACTGGATGAGACGCGGCCCAACTGGTGCGTCGTCAGCAGGCTCGCTGACTCCCAGGACGAGTCGTCAAAGTCCGCGCTGGTCCACTCGGCGTCGGAGTGCCGGGCGTCGAAAATCTCTGGGATCTGTGGCGACAGTTCGTTGTGCGGACGTCGCCGTTGCCACACTGAACTATCGCGCGTGCGCCACGTGGCGTCCGTGACGATAGTGCCTTCGCCAAGCGAAGCTTGGAGCAGGAGACCGCCAGCGCCTGCGGCGCCGGTCATCGGTGTCGGCTCCCACCAACTCGTCGCAAAGCCGTAGTACCGCACGAGGACCGCGAAGGTGTTCTCGCCCTCGTTGAGGTAACGGCGGACGTCCGTGTGATCGTAGTAGAGGCGCCTCGCGGACGAACGAATCGGTCCGCGGAGTACCTGATGGCCGTTGACGAAGAGAATGTGGCGCGAGTTGGACGTGAGCCAAACGGGTGCCGCGGCAGGGATCTCGGTGAGGCTGAACCGCCGACGGAAGAGTACCTTCCTGTCGTAGTCGTCTGCGGGAGGCAGTCCTCCGAATCGTGAAGCTCTGGCGTGAGGCAGTTTCTCCCCGCACCAGATCCATTCTGCCCGCCAGGGAGACTCGGAAGACATCGCACCTCATCCACGACTAAGGGACGGACTGTGAATCGTTTCAACAGGAAGATTATCGGGATCACTGTCGCGGGTCAACATCAGTGCCTCTTGTTCTCGCTGTGTCAGAGGCAGCAGCATGTCCGCTCCTTCGCAACCGGAGGCTCCAGCCGCTGGCCGCATCCCGCATAAACTACTGCTGCGAGCAATGCTGCGGCAAGGAGAGTCAGTGGTCGAGTTCACCCCCGTGCGGCACGACGATACGTTCGTCGATGCGCAGGGCGTCACCGTGCACTACTACTCCTGGAAGGCGGCCAGTCCGCGCGGCGTCATCCAACTGGTACACGGGCTCGGCGAGTACGCGGCACGGCATCAGCCACTCATCGAACGTCTCGTGACGGCTGGCTACACGGTGTACGCCGACGACCACCGCGGGCACGGGAAGACCGGTCTCGGGCAGTGGGGTGAGGCTGACCGCCTCGGCAAGCTCGGCCCAGGCGGGATGCGGGCCGTGGTGCAGGATGCGCGCGAACTCACCGCCATCATCCGGCGTGAGAACCCGGGAATCCCACTCGTTCTGCTCGGGCACAGCTGGGGCTCGTTCCTCGCCCAAATGATGCTCAATCTGGCGCCAGGTGACTATGACGCCGTCATCCTCACCGGCACGGCCTACCGCACGCTTCGACGGATGAACGGCGGCAACCTGAACGCGAGACACCGGCACCTGGGCGCCACCGGCTACGAATGGCTCAGCCGTGATCCGGCCATCGCGCAGGCCGCGCTCGTGGACCCGCTCGTGTTCACCGCCAACGGCCTGAAAACCTTCGGCCTCGCCGACAGCCTGCGCCTGCTCGGCCGGCCGGCCCGGGGACTTCCGCCCCAGCTTCCGATGCTGATCCAGGTCGGTGCCGATGACACGGTGGGCGGCCCGCGCAGTGCCGAGTTGTTGGCCGAGAGCTATCGGCGCCGCGGTGGGATGAGTGACGTCGTACTGATCGTCTACCCGGATGCCCGGCACGAGATCTTCAACGAGACCAATCGCGATGAGGTGATCGCCGACACGATCGGCTGGTTGGCCTCCCGGCTCGGCCCCACGTCAGCATGAGCTCGGTTTTCAGCCAGATCATCGACGGTGAACTGCCGGGACGGTTCGTATGGAAAGACCCTCTCGCGGTCGCATTCCTCACGATCGAGCCACGTCAACCGGGGCACACCTTGGTGGTGCCACGCCAGGAGGTTGACCGCTGGATCGACGTCAGCGAAGAACTCATGTCGCACCTCATGTCGATCGCCCACAAAATCGGCCTGGCCCAACGCGAAGAGTGGAACTCCGACCGGGTTGGCCTCATGATCGAGGGCTACATGGTCCCGCATCTGCACATCCATGTCTGGCCGTCCTGGTCACCGCGTGAGTTCCACCCCGGCGGAATCGACCGCGCCGCCGAACCTGCCGATCTCGACGACGCGGCACGCCGGCTGAGGGCCAGGATGCGCACCCAGGGCAACGGACGCTACGTCCCCGAGCAATAAGCTGGGCTCGAAAGCTGACAGGAAGGCACGCAATGCACGGCGAGTACAAGGTTCCCGGCGGCAAACTCGTGGTCGTCGACCTCGATGTCGCTGACGGCGTGATTGCGAACTTTCAGTTGGCCGGGGACTTCTTCCTGGAGCCTGACAGTGCCCTGGAATCGATCAACCGGGCGGTGAACGGCCTGCCGGAAGAGAGCGAGTCCACCCAGATTGCCGCCGCCGTGAACGCTGCATTGCCGGCCGGTGCGCTGCTGCTGGGCTTTTCCCCGGAGGGAGTCGCCGTCGCGATCCGCCGCGCCCTGTCCCGGGCGACGAGTTGGACCGACTACCAGTGGCAACTCATCCACGGCACGCCGTATCCACCAGTGGTACAAATGGCTCTGGATCAGGTGCTGTCCGAGGAAGTCGGCGCCGGCCGCCGCCGGCCGACCCTGCGCATCTGGGAATGGAACGAGCCGGGAGTCGTGATCGGCAGCTTCCAGTCGGTGAAGAACGAAGTCGACATGGACAACGCCCACAAGTACGGCTTTCAGGTTGTCCGCCGGATCAGCGGTGGCGGCGCCATGTTCATGGAAGCCGGCTCCGTCATCACCTATTCGATTTACGCGCCCACCGATTTGGTGCACGGGATGTCGTTCGCCGACTCTTACGCATTCCTGGACGAGTGGGTGATCACCACGTTGAAGTCGCTCGGTATCGACGCGTTCTACCAACCGCTGAACGACATCACCTCTGCCAAGGGCAAGATCGGCGGAGCGGCGCAGAAACGGCTGGGCGCCGGCGCGGTGTTGCACCACGTCACGATGAGTTACGACATGGATGCCGAGAAGATGGTGCAGGTCTTGCGCATCGGCCGCGAGAAGATGAGCGACAAGGGCACCAAGAGCGCGGTGAAACGGGTTGATCCGTTGCGCAGCCAAACCGGCCTGCCGCGGGCGGAGATCATCGCACGGATGGAAGACACCTTCCGCGGTCTGTACGGGCTGCACGACAGCGAGATCACCCCCGCCGAACTGGAACGGGCGCAGCAGCTGGTCGCGGAGAAGTTCAGCACCGCCGAATGGCTGCACCGGGTTCCCTGAACCGCACAGTGGCCTCCACTAGTGCACAAATTGCCTAAGCTGTACGGATGACTTGGTGGATTTTCGGCGCGATCGTCGTCGTTGTCGTTGCGCTCGGTTATCTCGGGCAGCGATTGCGGTTGATCGACCTGTCCAACAAAAACAGGAGTTCCGGCCGCGGCAGTGGCATCCTGGCCATCGGTGACGAGGTCTTCGCGCCCAGGCGCCACGAGGCGGCCATTGAACTCGACCGCCAGACACTGCTCCCGGCTCCAGCACCCCTGGCCGGAGACGGCGACAAGGGCATCTACCGCGGACAGGTTGTGATCACCCTCGCCCCCGAGGCACGCCCGCCGCGGCGGGAGGACCGCACGGACCCGCGCTAAGCCTTCCGCTCCAAATCCCGTTCATCCGGATTGCGCTCCAGCCACTCGGTCACGAAGGGGCATGCGGCAACGACGCTCAGACCGCCCTTGCTCCGGATGTCGTCGAACACCGCGCCCACCATAGCGTCAGCGATACCCTGCCCACGACGGTCCGGGTCCACCTCGGTGTGGGTGAGGTAGACGGCGTCGCCCCGGCGCCGATAGCCGGTGACCCCCACCTCCTCACCATCCTGCAGAAAGACGTACTGGTTCTTCTCGGTTTGCTCGATCAGTTCGGTAGCCATGACGCCAGGCTACGAGGGGTGTGGGTTTTGCGCCTGTCTCGTCTGATAGGCACCGGGGCAATGGGAGAATGAGCGCATGCCAATCGAGTGGTCGCCGACCGGCCCGAACCGGGTCATCGCCGGCGACAACCTCGAGGCGGTTGCGGGCCTGCCCGACGGGGCGTTCACGCTGATCTACCTGGATCCGCCGTTCAACACCGGGCGCAGCCAGGCGCGACGCTCCAGCACCGCCGTACGGTCGGCATCCGGTTCCGTGGTCGGTTTCAAGGGGCAACGGTACGAGCGCATCCGCGGAGAGCTGATGCAGTACGACGACCAGTTCGAGGACTACTGGGGCTTCTTGGAGCCCCGACTGGCCCAGGCGTGGCGGCTGCTCGCCGACGACGGCACCCTTTATCTGCACCTCGACTTCCGCGAAGCCCACTACGCGAAGGTGCTGTTGGATGCCTTGTTCGGCCGGGAATGCTTTCTCAACGAAATCATCTGGTCGTACGACTACGGGGCGAAGTCCAAGAGCCGGTGGCCCGCGAAGCACGACACGATCCTGGTATACGTGAAGAACCCGAATCGGTTCTATTTCGACTCCGAAGCGGTCGATCGGGAACCCTACATGGCGCCGGGACTGGTCACCCCCGAGAAGGCGGCTCGCGGCAAGTTGCCGACCGATGTCTGGTGGCACACGATCGTCTCACCGACGGGCAAGGAGAAGACCGGCTACCCGACTCAGAAGCCGGAGGGCGTCCTTCGCCGCATCGTGCAGGCCTCCAGCCGCGAGGGTGACTGGGTACTGGACTTCTTCGCCGGCAGCGGCACCACCGGGGCGGTTGCCGCCGCCCTGGGACGACGTTTCCTGCTGGTCGACGAGAGCCTGGAGGCGATCGCCGTGATCCGTAAGCGCCTGGCCGCATTGCCGGTCGAGTTTGAGCTCAGTGCGGTGGCGCCGGCTGCCTGAGCCGAACTGTGCCGAAGTGACGGCCGACTCCGGCAGGATGGAGCTATGCGTACCCTCTCCCGCTTCTTCCTCGACTCGCCGATCAGCAGGACCGGATACCGGTACGCCACGGCCGTCGGCTTCGTCTGGGGATTTGTCTGCAGCACCGGGCACATCGAGCGCCAGAACGGCCTGATTGTCTTTCGCGGCATGCCGAAGTGGGCGTTCGGGCGCGGCGGCGCGTGCGTCGGCGCGTGCTACCTCACAGCGCACAACGTCACCGACGATGTGATGGAGCACGAAGCCGTACACGTCACCCAGTGGAAACGGTATGGGTTGCTGTTTCCGGTGCTGTACTTCCTCGCCGGGCGTAACCCGCTGAAGAACCGCTTTGAAATCGAGGCGGGGCTGGAAAAGGGCGGCTACCGCTGACCTGCGCCGGTCTACGCTCGAACCTGTGCTCATTCAGCGACGGCGTCGGATCCCCTGGCCGCTGCTGGCCGCAGCCGTAGCGCTGACACTCGTCTCGTGCGCGACAGTGCGGGAGCCGCAGCCGGAGCCGGCTAGCAGCACGCCCGCATCCAGTGCTCGCCCCATCCCCACTGCCACCCCGAGTCCCGCATTCGACCTGAGCCGGTTCTCCATCGACGACCCGGCGAGCATCTGGGTCGTGGTGAACAAACTGCGGCCGTTGCAGCCGGCCGACTACCAGCCGAGCTTGGTGCCGGCCGCGGTGAGGCACGTGTACGCGCCGTTGATGCGACCGGAAGCCGCCGCGGCACTCGAGCGGATGTTCCAGGCCGGCGCGGCGGAAGGCGCCGGTGAAATGCAAGTGCAGAACTCCTATCGGTCCTACGCCACCCAGGTGGCGGTGCATAACCGACAAGTGGCGCAGTACGGTACGGCCGCCGCGGATGCGCAGAGCGCCAGACCCGGCTACAGCGAGCATCAGACCGGGTATGCGCTCGACATTGCCACCGTGCCCAACGTGTGCGCCGTCCAGGAGTGCTTCGGGGCCACGCCACAGGGGCGGTGGCTGGCGGCCAACGCGTACCGTTTCGGGTTCATTTTGCGCTACCCCCAGGGCAAGCAGGCGGTCACCGGGTACATTTTCGAGCCGTGGCACTTCCGCTACGTCGGCGTGGAGCTCGCGACCGAGATGCATCGCACCGGCGTCACCACCCTGGAGGAGTTCTTCGACTTGCCGCCGGCACCCGATTACGCCCCCTGATCTAGCCGCGCCGGGCAAGAAGCATCGATTTTCGAGCTCAAACAATCACGATCTCGGACGGCCGAAAAGCGTGGCCATCCGAGATCGCCATAACTCGCGAGAAAATCGATGCTCCTTGCCCGACGCTCTGCCGTTCCCCGCTCCGGTCGACCACCGCGTCAGGCCAGGGCGGCATCGACTATGCGCTTCGCCTCGGACTGCACCTGCTTCAGGTGACCGGCGCCAGCGAAGGACTCCGCGTAGATCTTGTACACGTCCTCAGTGCCGCTCGGCCGCGCCGCGAACCAGGCACGGTCGGTCACGACCTTGAGCCCGCCCACCGCGGCGCCGTTGCCGGGCGCCTGCGTGAGCTTGGCGGTGATGCGGTCCCCTGCGAGTTCGGTGGCGGTCACATCGGAGCCGCTCAGCTTGCCGAGCGCCGCCTTCTGCGCCGTGGTGGCCACGGCATCCACCCGCTGGTACGCCGGCTCGCCGAACCGCTCCGTCAATTCGGTATAGAGCTGCGACGGCGTCTTCCCCGTGACCGCCAGGATCTCGCTGGCCAGCAGCGCGAGCAGGATGCCATCTTTGTCGGTGGTCCACGCGGTGCCGTCTTTGCGCAAGAAACTCGCGCCCGCGCTCTCCTCGCCGCCGAAACCAACAGAGCCGTCAATGAGACCTGGCACGAACCATTTGAAGCCGACCGGCACCTCCCACAGCCTCCTGCCCAGCGCCGCAGCCACCCGGTCGATCATGCCGGAGGAGACGAGCGTCTTGCCCACCGCGGCATCCGTGCGCCAGCCCGGTCGGTGGGTGAACAAGTACTGCACGGCCACCGCGAGGAAATGGTTCGGGTTCATCAGGCCGCCATCCGGGGTGACGATGCCGTGCCGGTCGGCGTCGGCGTCGTTGCCGGTGAGGATGTCGAAATCTGCCCGGTGGGTGAGCACGGAGGCCATCGCGGACGGTGACGACGGATCCATCCGGATCTTCCCGTCCCAGTCCAGCGTCATGAAGCTCCAGGTTGGGTCCACCTTCGGGTTCACCACGGTCAGGTCGAGGCCGTAGCGGTCGGCGATCGTGCTCCAATAGTTCACGCTGGCGCCGCCGAGCGGGTCGGCTCCGATGTGTAGGCCGGCGTTCTTGATTGCGGCCATGTCGATGATGTTTTCCAGGTCCGCCACATAGTGGCCGCAGAAGTCGTACCGCTCGATGGGCCCCGGGGTCGCTCGCGCCACCTCGCGGTTACCGCCTTCAAGCAGTTTGTTGGCCCGCTGGGCGATCCATGCAGTGGCGTCGCTGTCGGCCGGTCCGCCGTGTGGCGGGTTGTACTTGAATCCGCCATCGCGGGGCGGATTGTGGCTCGGTGTGATCACGATGCCGTCCGCCCGCCCGCCAGCCTGGCCGCGGTTGTGCGTGAGGATGGCGTGTGACAACGCCGGCGTCGGCACGTACTCGCCCGGCTCGGCAGCAAGCACCCGCACTCCCGCCGCCGCCAGCACCTCGAGCGCCGTAGTTTCCGCCGGGCGGCTGAGCGCGTGAGTGTCGCAGCCGATGAAGAGCGGCCCGGTGGTGCCCTGGTTCGTCCGGTATTCCACGATGGCCTGCGTGATAGCGGCGATGTGGTCTTCGTTGAACGCCGCGTCCAGCGAGGAGCCGCGGTGACCGGAGGTACCGAACGCCACCCGCTGCGCCGGCACCGACGCATCCGGTTTCACCCGGTAGTACGCCTCGATCACATCGGTGGTGTTGATCAGGTCGCGGATTGTGGCCGGTGTTCCTGCGCGCTCGTTCATCGTCCCATCCTGCCACCGCGCGATTTGGGCGTGCCCTAAAGTTAGGGCATGCCCGACTCGGATGCGCAGGAGACCTACAGCTACCTCGGACCCGCCGGCACGTTCACCGAAGCTGCGCTCGCTCAGGTGCCCGAAGCGGTGGGTCGACCATGGCGGTCGGTCAACAACGTGGGTGAAGCGCTGGACGACGTGGTCACCGGTCGCAGCGTCGCCGCGATGATCGCGATCGAGAACTCGATCGAAGGCGGCGTGAGCACCACCCAGGATGCGCTGGCCACCATCCCGAACCTGCGCATCATCGGCGAGTATCTAGTACCGGTGAACTTCGTGCTGGTCGCCCTGCCCGGCAAGACGCTCGCCGACGTGCGGATCGTCAATGCGCATCCGGTCGCCTATGCGCAATGCCACCGCTGGCTCGACGCGAATCTGCCGAGCCACGGGCACATTCCGGCTGCCTCGAACGTCGCCGCCGCCGCGAGCTTGCTCGATCCTTCCGGTGGCGGGCTGGCGGATGCGGCGATCGCGCCGCCCGGGATCACGGAGCACCACGACCTCACGATTGTTGCGGAGAACATCGGCGACAATCCGAACGCGCTGACCCGGTTCGTGCTGGTCAGCCGCACCGTTCCGGTGCGGCCGGCCACGGGGGCGGACAAGACGAGCGTCATCGTCGAGTTGCCCGACGACCGTGCCGGCGCGCTGCTCACGATGCTGGAGCAGTTCGCCACCCGCGGGGTGAACCTCAGCCTCATCGAATCGCGGCCGATCGGCGACACCATGGGCCGCTACCGGTTCGTGATCGACCTCGACGGCCACATCCTGGACGAGCGGGTATCGGATGCGCTGCTCGGGCTGAAGCGGTTCAGCCCCAACGTGATCTTCCTCGGCTCCTACCCGCGGGCCGACAAGGTGCGCACCCACGTCAACCACCGGTACGACAACGAGGTGTTCGTCGAGGCGCGCGACTGGCTGCGCGGGCTCATCGCCGGTGAGCTGAACGGAGGTTGGCCTGCCGATGCCTGAACAACAGCGGTTCGATCCGAGGTTCAATCCTGCCTTTCAACGCGGATTCGACGTCTCCGCTGAACAGGCACGTCGGGCCAGTGCGACGCCGTCGCTCACTCCGGAGGACGTGATGTACGGCCGGAGCGCCAGACCGGACTTCACAGCGCCGCCGCCGCCTCCGCCGTCCGCCGACGGAACGCCAGCGGCTGCGATGGACGTCCGCGTCGCCGTGCTGCCACAGGAGCCGCGCGATGATCGTCACAATCCGTTCGTCTGGGCGCTGTGGGTTCTCGGCGTGGTGCTGATCGGCGGCAGCATTGGCGTGATGGCCGGACCGATGCGCATCCTGTTTTCCGGAAACAACAGCGTGGCTTCGGACCCAGGCGCCCTCGCGCTGGCTCAGTTCTTGTACGTCGCCTGCCCGGCACTGATCACCGTGGGACTTGCCACGGTGTCGGGACTGCTGTTCTGGCATGCCGCAGCGTGGAAGGCGCGTCGCCGCTGAGCTGAGTCGGTCTTACACTGGCACCTTCACGGTCAGCGCGCCGGCATCCACGTGAGTGTGCACCGAGACCACCTCGCCGAACTCATCCCCATCGAGCTGGAACGCCTGGGCCGCCTCGACCTCGAGCGTCAGGTCCCGGCAGGTGAAATAGCTGACATCGCGCACGTCCCGGGTCAGGTCGATGATCCGGCGGCCCACCGCAGACTTGCGCAGCACCCCGTTCTCCCACAGCAGCTTGTTCCACACCTTCAGCCAGCCGAACGGGCCGCGCGGCCGCAGCGCCGCCACATCCAGGATGCCGTCGTCTGGCTTGGCGTCGGGCATGAGCAGGATGCCGCCGGGCAGCGACCCGCAATTGCCGATAATCACCGTGTGGGCGGTCAGCGGCCGCTGGGGACCGTCGTCGAGCCGGTAGCTCAGACGCACCGGCTCCAATTCGGGAATCGCACGAACGCTGGCATCTACGTACGCGAGCCAACCGACCGCCTTCTTGAGCTTGGAGTTCGTGAGCGCGATCATCTTGGCGTCGATGCCCAGGCCGGCCATGACGACGAACACGTGTTCCTCATGCTCGCCGTCCGCCCGCGCCAGTTCCACCACCCCGAGGTCGATCGTGCGGTCGGCACCGGTGAACGCGTTGCCGACCGAGGAGTCCAGGTCGTTCAGTACGAGACCCAGGTTCCTGGCCAGTAAATTGCCGGTCCCCGAGGGCAGCAGTGTGAGCGGGATCCGGCTGCCGCGCAGCCCCTGGGCCACGCCCCGAACGGTTCCGTCGCCGCCGGCGACGAGCACGACATCCGCACCCTGTCGCACGGCCAGCTTCGCGGCCGCTTCGCCGGTGTCTTCGGTTGTTGTCGCGAACCACAGCGTCGTCCCCCACCCGGCGCGCTGTTCCGCAGTCAGCACCGCGGCCTCGAGCTTGGGCAGGTCCACCTTGATCGGGTTGTAGACGACGGCCGCGATCTGTCGAGCGGGTGCGGAGGGGGCGGCCACGACCTCCACGGTACGGCATCGCGGCGCATCTGGCTCGGGTAATCCTCGGAATTCGCCCGAATAGACTGGAGCGGTGATCGACCCCCAACTGCTCCGTGAGGATCCGGAGAGAATCAGGAAGTCTCAGGCGGCGCGCGGCGACCGTGTCGACCTTGTCGACGCCGCTCTCGACGCCGACGTGCGTCGTCGGGCGGCCATTGTGGCATCCGAGGACCTGCGCGCCCAGCAGAAGGCGCTCGGCAAGCAGGTCGCGTCGGCCAGCGGCGAGCAGAAAGTCCAGTTGCTCGCCCAGGCCCACGAGCTTGCGGCATCCGTGAAGGCATTCGCCCAGAGCGCGACGGATGCGGAGACCGAGTTCACGACAATTGCCATGGACATCGCGAACCCGATCATCGACGGTGTTCCTTCCGGTGGCGAGGAGAACTTCGTCACGCTACGCGAAGTGGGCGCGAAGGCGCGATTCGACTTCGAGCCGCGCGACCACGTCGAGCTGGGCGAGATGCTCGGGGCCATCGACATCGCCCGCGGCGTCAAAGTTTCCGGTTCCCGCTTCTACTTCCTGCGCGGCATCGGGGCGCGTCTGGAACTCGCTTTGATGAGCCTCGCGCTCGACCATGCCCTCGCGGCCGGTTTCGTTCCGCTGATCACCCCGACCCTGGTGCGGCCGGAGATCATGCGCGGCACCGGATTCCTCGGCGAGCATTCCGATGAGATCTACTATCTGCCCGCCGACGACCTCTATCTCACCGGCACGAGCGAGGTCGCGCTCGCGGGGTACCACAGCGACGAGATCCTCAACCTGAACGACGGACCGTTACGCTACGCCGGCTGGTCCACCTGTTACCGACGCGAAGCGGGGGCTGCCGGCAAAGACAACCGGGGCATCCTGCGCGTGCACCAGTTCAACAAACTGGAGATGTTCTGTTACGTGCGCCCCGAGGATGCCGAGAGCGAGCACGAGCGCCTGGTCGGATATCAAGAGGCGATGCTTCAGGCCTGCGAACTCAGCTATCGGGTGATCGACGTAGCCGCCGGCGATCTGGGCTCCAGCGCGGCCCGGAAGTTCGATATCGAGGCGTGGATTCCCACTCAGGGCACGTTCCGGGAGCTGAGCAGCACGAGCAACTGCACGACCTATCAGTCACGACGTCTCAACATCCGTTTTCGCACCGATTCCGGGAAAACAGCGCCGGTGGCTACGCTCAACGGCACCCTGGCCACGACGCGCTGGCTCGTTGCGATTCTGGAGACCCATCAGCGTGAGGACGGTTCGGTGACCGTGCCCGAAGCGCTCCGGCCTTACCTCGGCGGCATCGAATTGATCGAGCCCGTGACGGTTCGATGAGCCGACAGAACGATGTCGCCTCGTCGCGCTCCCAGGTTGAGACGGTTCGCGACCCCTGGCTCATCGCACTCGACGTGGACGGCACCGTGTTGCTGGAGGGCGGAGCGATCCGGCCAACGGTGATCGACCAGGTGCAGCGGATGCGCGACCTCGGCCACGAGGTGATGTTGGCCACCGGCCGCTCCGCCTCGATGACCCTGCCCGTTCTCGACCGGCTGGGCATCACGCCGCAATACCTGGTGTGTTCCAACGGCTCGATCACCCTGCGGCGCAACCCGGCCGCTCCGACGGGATACGAGCACGCCCACGTCGAAGCTTTCGATCCGTCCGAAGTACTGACCACGATCAGGGCGGCGCTGGCCGACGCGAGCTTCGCGGTCGAAGATGAGACGGGTTTCTTCCGTTACACGGGATATTTCCCGAACTCCAGTCTTGGGGCGCTGAGCCAGGTCGTCGAGTTCGATGAGTTGCTCGAGCGGCAAGCCACCAGGGTGGTGGTCATTTCCCCCGAACACGCCGTGGAGGAATTTCTCACCATCGTCGAGCGGATGGGCTTGCACAAGGTCAGCTACAACGTCGGATGGACGGCGTGGCTGGACATCGCCCCGGACGGGGTGAACAAGGCGACCGCCCTCGAGCGTGTGCGCAGCTGGCTCGGCATTCCCCGCGCCAGGGTGATGGCCGTTGGTGACGGCCGCAACGACATTGACATGCTGAAGTGGGCCGCGGAGCAGGGCCGCGGCGTGGCGATGGGGCAGGCGCCGGAGGAGGTGCTCGCCGTTTCCAGCGAGCGTACAGGCACGGACATAGATGATGGAGTAGCGACACTTCTCCGGAGAATGCAGGTTTCTTGACCCCAATTCGGGGTCGATCACGAGACAGCGGTAGCCGTCCACGGGTCAAGTCCGATTAGACTTTGGGCTTGAGTTTCTCTGGAGGGCTGTCCGAGCGGCCGATGGAGCCAGTCTTGAAAACTGGTGGGCAGCAATGTCTCGTGGGTTCGAATCCCACGCCCTCCGCTGCGGCGCGCCGCCGCCCGCCAACCGACAGAATCGAGGATAGCCAGTGAGCGAGTTCCGTCCTCGGGCGCGCCGGTCCGCCAGGGTCCCGGGAATCGCGAGGCACGGCCGACTCAGCGCGCGAAACCCCTTCGGTACCGTCCTTAAATTCTTCGCTGCCGCGGTAGCGGTGCTCATGGTCAGCGGCGCCTCGGTTGCCGCGATCACGCTGGCCAAGTTCGACAGCAACATCAAAACGGTGACGCTGGCGAATGAAGTCGATGGCCCTCCTCCGTCGCTCGGCGCCTTCGACGGTGGGTTCAACGTGCTGCTCGTCGGCAGCGACAGCCGCGCCGGTTCCGGTGAAAAGGGTCCGGACAGCGCCTTGAACGACGTGAACATCCTGCTCCACGTGTCCCAGGACCAGACGAACGCCGTCGCCGTCAGCATCCCGCGAGACTTGATCGTTCCGATTCCGTCGTGCCCGAAGGAGAACGGCAAGGGTAACTACGGTGCGATGTCTGCGCAGCCGATCAACTCGTCGCTGAGCTACGGCGGCCTGCCCTGCACGGTGATCACCGTGGAAGCCCTCACCGGGCTTAAGATCCCTTTCGCCGGGCTGATCACCTTCACCGGTGTCACCGATGTGTCCACCGCCATCGGCGGTGTCCCGGTGTGCGTGAGCGGACCGTTCCACGACCACTTCACGAATTTCACTCTGCCGAAGGCCGGCACCTATTCGTTGCAGGGGCACGACGCGTTGATGTTCCTGCGCAGTCGGCACGGTGTGGGCGACGGCAGCGACCTCGGGCGGATCAGTTCACAGCAAGTGTTCCTGTCCTCACTGGTGCGCACGGTCAAGAGCAGTGACACGCTCACCGACTTCACGAAGATGTTCAACATCGCCACCGTCGTCAGCCAGTCGATGACGCTGTCAAACAGTCTGAAGAACGTCAACACGATGGTGGCGATGGCGCAGGTGCTCAAGAAATTGCCGCTCGATCGCATCATGTTCGTGCAATATCCGGGTGTCACCGGTGGCACCGGGATTTACGCCAACAAGGTGCAGCCGGACAAATCCGCTGCCAAGGCGCTGTTCGACAAGATCAAAGCCGACGAACCGTTCGCGCTCAAGGCAGGCGACACGGGTCGTGGCTCCGTCGCAGATCCCAACGCCCCAGTGACCCAGCCTCCGGTAGATGCGGCAGCGCCGACTCCGTCGGGTTCATCCACCGCCTCTGACGCGCCTATCGGCCCGAGCGGTACACCGGGAGCCGACGCGGGGTTGGACGTCCTCGCCGGCGTGCAGGGCCAATCGGCGGCGGACTACACCTGCTCGAAGGTTAACAACTAGCCACCGGTGGACAAGCTCACCGAGATAGCGCGGCGGAACAACAACTTCGATGCCCTGCGCATCGCGGCTGCTGCGGCGGTCATCCTGGGCCACGCGAGCGAACTTCGCGGCCACGCTGACGAGATGCCGGTCGTCTTCGGCATCCCGATCACGCAGTTGGCCGTCGGAACGTTCTTTGTGATCAGCGGCTATCTGATCAGCGGAAGTTGGGACCGCAGGCCGCGCCTGTCGCGATATCTCACGAATCGGGTGTTGCGCATCATCCCCGGACTGCTTCTCGTGGTCGTCGTGACCGCCTTCGTACTCGGACCGCTCGTCAGCGCGCTGGACGTCGATCAGTATTTTGCCAGCGGCGGCACGTATTCCTACCTCAGCAATGCTGCCCTCATTCCCAACTACGCGTTGCCGGGGGTGTTCTCCGGCAATCCGTTCCCCGGCGCGGTGAACGGATCGCTCTGGACGCTCCCCGCCGAGTTCGCCTGCTATCTCGTCGTCCCGGTGATCGGCCTGCTGCCGAGGCGGCTGCGAGTTCCGGCGTGGGCTGCATTCGCGCTCGTCTGTGTCGTTATCACGTTGTTCATCCATTTCGAATTCTTTGGCGCGCGCGTCGAGTCCGCCGCGCTCATGTGGGTGTTCTTCGCCGGTGGTGCGCTGGTGCGGCTCGGGATCGTCAGGCGGCGCTTGCGTGCGGATGTCGCGGCAGTCGTCGCCGTCGCCTGGCTTGTCATCGTGTCATTTCGTCCCCAGTGGGGGCTGTATGCGGCGTGGGTCGCGCTGCCGTACTGCCTGCTTGCCTTCGGAGTTCGATCCACCCCTGTCCTGCGGCACGCTTCCCGCTTCGGCGACCTTTCCTATGGTTTGTACGTGTGGGCGTTCCCCGTTCAGCAGAGCATCGTCTATTTCTTCGGCGTCCTGCCGTGGGCCTTGGATGTCGCCATGGTTGCCGTGGTCAGTGCCGCGCTCGCGTACGGGTCATGGCATCTCGTCGAACGCCCGTCGATGGCCTTCGCTCAGCGGCTCCCGTGGTCGCGTGATGCTGCGCCGCCATCGACGGCGCGCTCCGACGAGCCGTCCAGTGACGCTATGATTGCTGACGAGCAACCAGGAGACGTCGCATAGTCCGGCCTAGTGCACCACCCTGCTAAGGTGGAGATCCCTCACGGGATCCGAGGGTTCAAATCCCTCCGTCTCCGCACTTGTTTTTCCTGGTCAGAAGCCATTTTTATCCGTCGCTCTCTGGTCTTCCTTGGTGCCGTTTGCAGTATCAGGAATGGGATGAGGGTCCTGTGAGGGGCCCGATGTCAACTCATTGAGGCGTCGCAGCGCCTCGATCGTCTGCTGTTCGCCCAGGACGTGCGCATAGACCTTGAGCAACGTGCGCGGGTCGTCGCCCAGCCACTCCGCGACCTGATTGACCGGAATGCCCATGCGCAGCCACTGGGAGGCGCAGTAGTGCCGAAGCATGTGCGGGCGCTTGCGCGGGGCGGTAATTGACCACCGCGTGAACCGTCGGTAGAGGTTCATGCGTAACTGTCGGCCCTTCGGGCTCGTGAACAAATACGCCTCGGGGCGCTTCCCGGCTGCTGCCTCGCGGGCGAGCTGCCGTGCCCGGTCGGTGAGCGGCACGGCGCGCTCGCCGTTGGCTGTCTTAGGAGCTTTCTCGTCGTAGCCCTCCGATTGCGCGCGCCGCACCCACACGGCTGGGAATGGCACGTCTTGGAGGTCAGCCACCCGCAACGCCCGGGTCTCGGACCAGCGCAGGCCGGTCAGGGAGGTCC
Organism: Parafrigoribacterium mesophilum; assembly: GCF_039652555.1. NCBI lineage: Bacteria > Bacillati > Actinomycetota > Actinomycetes > Micrococcales > Microbacteriaceae > Parafrigoribacterium > Parafrigoribacterium mesophilum. Next base: position 1,564,987 of record NZ_JBDJAF010000001.1, on the reverse strand, counting down.
ACTCGGTGATCGTCGCGTAGTGTGCCGAAGCCGCGCGCTGCGCCACCAGCGTCGCGGCGAGGCTTTCCGCCGTGAACCACTCGTCGGCGGGCTTCTGACTCGCGCCGGGCGGCAACTCAACGCCGCGCACGGGATGCGCGGCAACGTACTTCTCGCTCATCGCGTAGGTGAACAGGGCGCTGAGCGTGGTGCGGATTCGCGCAACGGTTGAGCGCTCTTTGATCTTGAGCTGGTCGGTGAGGAAGCCGAGCACGTCTGCTTCGCTGACCGAGCCGATGGGTCGCGCCCTGAGCTTCGCGGGGAGGACGGCGAGGTTGTCACGGTCCGTGCGGTGCGAGTGCGCAGACACCTGGGACGTGCGAGCGGCGAGGAACGAGGCGATGACATCGCCGAGCGGTACCTTTCCCTTCTGTGGCGGGAGGAAGGTTCCGAGTTGGATCGCGCGCGTCTGCTCGCGCTCCCAAGTCTCGGCGTCGCCCTTGAGCCGGAACGTCTGTTGAGCTACGACCGCACCGCCGCTCTTGATGCGCGCCTTCCATCGCACCGAGCCGTCCTTGAGGACGCGTTTCTCGATCATCGGCTGGCCAATGACTCGATTGCCGCCACCGGGTAGAGGCGGCGGCTTCCCGTCATGACGGGCTCGACGGGGGAGCGACCCTTCTTCGCCAGCCGCCCGAGCGTGGAGGGATGCACACGCAGCGCGGCTGCCGCTTCTGCTTCCGTGTAGAACAGTCGCTCCTGCTCGACGGGCTCCGTCGTGTGATCACTCATGATCGCCTCCACGTCTACGCATGCTTGTGCTACTACACGCGATTAGATCACGAATCGCGTGTTTGTGCAAGAGCACATGTTCTGGTGATCCTCGGTACACTCGGAGACATGAGTGGTTCGTCGTCGCCGTACGTGCTTCAGGATGCGGACGGCCTGATCCAGCAGGACGACCTGCCGGACGGGTGGCACCTGCCCACACGGTTTCCCGGTGAGCGTAGCGATGACGCCAGCGCGCAGATCGACGCGATCCTCGGGTACGACGATGCGGCTCCTGCTCACGGCAGCGAGTCCGAGGACGCCGAGCAGAACGAGACCGCAGAGGGCCGGTGGCGCTACATCGAGCACGCCGAGAGTCACACACGCGTGTTCATCCGGTTGCAGCGCCAGGCCCTTGCCGTTCCGGAAGAAGTGCGCATCACCGGCGTTGTCTACCTTCCGTGGCGCCCTGGCGACCCGATCACGAGCCGCCTGCTGCGTGAGCTGCCGACCGCGCAGATCGAGGCCGCGATCAACAAGCGTCTCTTCGCCATGAAGCGCGAGCAGACGATCACTGGCGGAAAGATCGTGCTGCCCAGCGGTCGGAAGATCGCCGAGCGCGACCTCCTGAAACCCCTCGGCGGAACCGCCAAGCAGGACCCCGACTTCTACCAGCGCGTCGCCCTCCAGCACGGCCGGCTCACCCAACAGGGCGACAAGAACCCCAGCGCCACGATGGCAGAGATCAATGGTGTCGCTCTCACTACGGCGCAGGGCTGGGTCGCCAAGGCTCGGGGTCGTGGGTTGCTCCCTCCGGGGCGCCGTGGGCGGGCCGGATAGCGGCTTCGCCGTGTGCGGCGGGGCAGTTGAACTCTTGCCCCCGTCTGAGCAAGCACTCACACCTGGAGGCAGAAAACCGCATGAAATCAACGTTCTCCGGGGTGGTGTCAGCATGCGGATACGCTCCGATACGCGCAGAAACGTATTCAGTGCCCCATCGTTTGCCCCATAAGCGGCGCTCCCGAATGGCTTGCCGTAGGGTGATCAGCTTCCTCGCCGTCGGCGCGACCTCACCGGCAACAAGAGAAAGTGAGGGATGGGTAAAGCGATGTTGTGAACGACGAGGCCATAGATGGACCAGACTGCGTTCGCGGCGGCGGTGAACCAGTACATCTCCGGAGATGCCCCCGTTCGTCCATGCTTCGGCGTAGCATCGGCGGCATTCGACGTAGCCTGAACCTGTGGAGATCGATGAGGAGGAGTTCAGACGCATTTCTGCATTCCTTGAAGCGCGGATACAGGAACCTGATCCACAAGAACAAGTGCATGTCGCCCGCGCGCGCCTTGAAGCAGTCGGCGAGCTTCTTGACAGTGTGAAAGTCATCCCCGGAGGGCGGGCGTCCGCCGTTGATCGTTGCTTCCGGGAGACCTTCCTCCCATCGGACATGGTGCGGACGCAACTCCGCCTGGCACAGCACTACATCAGATCTGCCTGCGACGGTCATACCCCGACTCTTACTTCGTTCGTTGTGCTCAGAGTCGCGATCGAGTGCCAGGCGACAGCGCAATGGCTCATCGCGGATGCCTCTCATCGCGTCAGGGTTGAACGATTCCTCAAGCGGATGTGGTGGGACACCCAGAGCGCCGTTGACATGGCGGTCGTTGCGGACGCAAACCCCGATCTCAGAGCAGTGTACGAACTTGAAGAGACGATCCACGAGATCGCTGAGCCCATCAAGGGTCTTGACCCGGAGAAGGTGACGACTTCAAAGAGAGTGGCGCTGAGCAGCATCGTTCAGGAGGCAAGCCGCGCTGTGCGACCGAGCTATCCGACTTTGATGCAATCGTGCTGGATGGCGTGCGCAGGCGTGTCTCACGGAAACGTCCCGATCTCGGCGGGCATCGGGGTCGAGCCGCATTCGGTGCAGAAGCCTTCGGAGCATCCGATCAGTATGAACGTCTACGCGAACTTCCTTGAGATCGCCGTCGCCGATCTGCAAACCACGGTCGAGTTCTTCCAGCGGTACGCAACCGAGGAGCATCAGAACCAGCGCCCCATGACTTGACGACCCTCCGGCCATGATGACGGTGCCGAAAACTATAGGTTCCGGTACTGGTGTGCGGTGGCGATCGCGACCGCACGATTCTGCGGGTGATTCGTCCCGTACTCCCGTACCAGAAGGTTTCAGGTTTCGGAACCATTTCGGAACGGCTGAGGGGACGGACACATGCTCTGGGGCTACATTCGCGTGAGCACGCAGGATCAGTCGCTTGATCTCCGGCGGGATGCAATGGAGCGCGCAGGGGTCTCGAAGGTGTTCTCCGACGAGGGCGTCTCCGGCACCGTCGATCCTGTCGAGCGCGCAGGATTCTCAGCACTACTCGAGCATGCTCGTGAGGGCGATGAAATCGTCGCGTGGCGACTCGATAGGGTCGGTCGAAGCGCGGCCGCAGTTCTCAGCATCGGGAAAGAGCTACGCGCAGATTGCCCGTGCGCTCGGCGTTGGGAAGAGCACCGTGCCACGAGCGCTGAGTGAATAGCTACCCCTGATCGATCGATTCACTGCCCGGATCGCGCGGTTTTCCGCTTGCGAGGCGCAGGATGATCGCTCCAACAACATGCACAGTGAACCAGGCGTCCTCGGTTTCCGCGTCATCAGAGTTGTGTGCGTCCCCGACGTTGCTTCGATCAGCAGACACCCATCTACACGCCTTATCGATCGTCTGGAAAAGTGGAATGTCGTGGGAGGCGATGATCCCTTTCTTTCGGGCGGATGTGGCGAGGTCACCGATCTGATTGCCCTCAGCACCGAGGTGTGACAGTGCTTCTTGCAGCGATGTACCTGCATCGGTGATCGCGTTTGCCCCTTCACCCCGCGCAAGCTGTGAAAGCGCGTCCCGGTAGCTCTTCTCCACACGCTCCCATCCGGGCGAGGCAAGGAGGCGTAGAACCGGCTGGACGACCTCGACGTGAAGCTCACGGGACGCGAACGGCACCATCTCGCCGTTGATGTACTCGAACGCGATCCGATCCTCCGCGAGTACCCGGTTGATCTCACGCACGAGTAGACCGTCGATGGGGATGCGACCGTCTTGGGGAGGCTGACCGGCGCTGAACGCCTGTCGCTGAGCTTCCTCCTCGAACGCACGCGCGTAACCCTCACCGAACGCCTCTAAGACGGAAGGCACCATGTCGTCATCGCATTCCGAGAGGTATCGGAAGAACTGGTCTCTTGTGTCACCGCGAGCGTTTCCGTAGAGGCTGAGTTCGCCGAGGTCTGCAAGAAGAACACGCGTAGCCGCCTCGACGGTTCGGTAGTCATTGCCTCCCGCTCCACTCAGCATCACTAACTGGAGGCGGTTCCTCGTCGCTGTTGAAAATGACTCAGTCCAAAAGGACTCGCCCTGTCTCTCGCGTTCTTCGAGGTTGGCCAGCTCTCGCCTTCGCTTATGGAGAGGAGGCATGGCTACCAATCTGATCGACGAGTGCCGTGAGGGCGTGTAATCCACGGTACCGCGCGCTCCAGTCTGGGCAGAGTTGCCCCGCTGTAAAAGCCAAGCACTACGTCCGCTCAGAGCTTCCCTGCTCGCCTCGAATAGCGACGGAGAGACCTGACAACGCGAGCCGGTCACGGAATGCGAGCGTTTCGCAAGACGAAGTATCGGTCTCCGAGAAGAGCACCCTCAGATTGCCTCTTGCCCACTCCCGTACCTCACCGTGACCTCAGCCGGATTCGAACCCGCGTTACCGCCGTGAGAGGGGAATCGGCTCCCCCGGAACTACGTCGCTGATTCCGTATCGGTCGGTGGTTGCGGGGATTCTGAGTGCGTCAAGTGCGTCTCAGAAGTCCCTGTCATCCACGTTCGTTGCCAGGATGTTGCCACGTTTTCGCCCCTCGGAAGCGGTTGATCCTGGTGCCTCCGAACGCCTGTCGAGTGCGGCGAGGAGCAGCGGCAGAGGCTCCCCGTCATACCCACCCGCGCGAACGCCCGAGAGCGCATCCGGGGAGTTGAACTGTTCTGTACCCCCTCGCGCGCAGAATCACGAATCGGCGTTTTGGCCCGTAAACAAAGGGGAGTCGGCAGGTCGGGCTGTGGATAAGTCCTTCAGGATTCACGGACCTACAGGGTCGGTAGCACATGAGTTAGCACATGAAAAGGTCTCATGGCTCGCTTGAGTCGCTGCGGATTCAAGATTTTGGTGGCCTCGCTCACATTTCTTGCCGTGCAGGTGGTCCCCTAAAATAGAGAAGCTTTCCCGGGCAAGCACCCAAGTGCGAATGACGCCCTCTTAGCGGGCTTGATGTCGGACGGGCTACTTTCGTTCAGTTCACCCTAATGGTGGCGGTGTCGCTAGGCGCGATCGTGCTTACGCTTCTCTTCGCGCTAGGAATGCTCGAAAGCCAGCAATGAAAGTGGTTGAGGATCCGTTGATGGGGCTGAAGCGGCCGACGAATTTCACCAGCACTGGGGCCGCGCTGCCGCGCCCGATTGCAGGTCACTCCGGTCCGCTCAGCTCGGCGGCCAGAACGTTGGGGACGGGAACGGCCTGCGCAACTGAGAGGTCGTGGCTGCGCGCATCGTAGCGCAGCCGGTCAGACGCTGCGCCTCCGTGCAGCGCGCGGATCGGCTCGGCGATCGCGAGCACCGCCGCCAGTACGCCGACGAAGGATGCCCCTACTGCTTTCCCGGCCAGTTCGAGCAGACCGCACTGGTCAAAGCGCTCGACGAGCTGGTTGAACGCTGGGGCATCGGGTATCGTCACGGGTGTCTCCGGGAGGTTCCACGAGGCGATCCTTTCGCTATGTTCCCGGCCGGGAAATGTGTGGATAGAGATGGAGTCGAACGTCTCGACTCGGTTCCCCAGGCTGGCGTCGACGGCATAGTTCCACCCGATGTTAGAGATCAGTTTCCGGCCGTCGACGTCGTCGATGCCAAAGAGCGCCACGTAGGTGCGTTCTGTGTCGCTGAGGGCACTCGTACGGTCGAGTCGGCGTTCGACGATGACGGTCTCGGTGAAGCCCGCGTTCTCCAGCGCCACCGCCGCCTGACGGGTCTTGAGGATACCGGCCGAGCTTTTCGGAGTAAGCACCCCCGTGCTGCGGTTGGCTTCCGCGGTGCGTCCGGTGTCTTGGAGGACGATGGCGACCGTCTTCGGGTGGCTGTAGTTCAGCCACGAGAGCGTCCACGCGTACGCCTGCCCGAGATGCCCGAGGCCCACAAGCCACCATGCGTGAGGCGCGTATTTCAATGGGGGCGGATCGCCGGCGCCATCATCGAGTCCCCATAGGTCGATGCTGACCAGGCGTTCCCCAGCGTCGGCTTGCCCTGTGAGGAAGGTCAGGGTGAAAAGTTCATCGACGGCGAGAGCGCCGGCTGCGATGGCCGCGAGGACGTTCCCGTTCGGTACAGCAGGAGGGCCCCCGACTGGGGCGACGGTGGCCACCCATCCGGACCAGTTGGCTCGAAGGGCAACGGGGTGAGCCGGGGAGGGCGCACGAGCGCTGCCAAGAACCACAGCCGGATCCTGCGAGTTGACAGTTGCCCGGTCGAAGGTGGTGGTCGCGCCTTCTGCAGCGACCGCGTCGGCGAGGCTCAGCCCACGGGATGTTCCACCGGTCACCATGATGCCTTCGTCCAAAACGACCGTAACCCGGCCGAATGCGCGGACGCCGGTCTTGACGATGGTGAGGAGAGCGGCCTGACTCTCCCGGCTGCGGACAGTGCCTGCGTCGGCATAGACGGTGAATGCAGTCGCTTCATGTCGGGCGATGGCGTCTTCGAGGGAGTGCGCGGTGCCGTTGTGCACCGAGAACAAGACGGTCCTGTCGACACTGTCCGGGTCGAGGATCTCCATCAGGATCTCCCTCCATCCCAGTGAAACCAGGCCGTGATCGTGTCGAAGACGTCAGTGAAGGCCGGGGCACCGGTCAACCGGACGAGGCGGTCGGCGTCCGTAGCGAACGCGGACTCCCACGCGCCAGCCCCCACATATCGGTGAATGCCGCAGTCGCCGGGACGGAACCGGTGCTGCGCGAAGTCCGGTGCGATGATCGCGAGGTGTCCGGTGATTGCGGTCATCGGGTGGGCTGCGTCGATGCTGCTCTGCTGCACCCACTCGGCGGGATGGGTGTGTATGTCCGCTGCGACCCGGTACCCGTTGGCCCGGCACAGGCGTCCGAGCGCACTGTAACCGGCAGCAGTGAAGGTTATGTTGCCGGTCAAGCTCGTCGGGTCGAGGTCGTCGTAGTAGGCGATTGCGTCGATCCGTGTTGGTTTCGGGTCGGCTGCTGCGGAGCGCGTGAGGAGAAATGCACCGGATTCGCGGTGTCCGCCGCTGCGTGTTTTCAGTTCACGGCGCAGAGTCGCGAAAGTGCGGCGGGTCAGGGTCAGTTCTGGGCTGGCGTTCATTCGGTCTCCTCGGGGATGGTGGCGACGGCAAGGTCGCGATGGAGTTCGCCGAGGTAGAACGTGATGGTTCGGCTCGGGTTCCAGGTGCGTTCCGGGTAGCTGGTCGCCCATTCCGGGTGGACTCGCAGCGCGGCGCGGTCGCAGGCCAGGTAGATCGCGTTGACGCTTGGCTCGTACCAGCCGGCCTTGTACGTCTGCTCGGCGCCGGAGCCGCGCGGCCATCGCCTGGCATCGAGCGGGGCGTTGCGGCCGAGATCCCAGGTGATTCCGTAGGGCGGGACGGCGGGGTAGCCGTCGGTGTCGATCTTGATCACGAGCTCTCCGGTGCCGGCGCTAACGGCAACTGTCAGGGTCGGCCAGGTCAGGTCGATCAGGCGCCAGTGACCGGCGGCGACTCCATCATCAAAGGCGGGCGAGGCGAGGTCTCTGCGCAAGCGCAACTCGTTCGGACTCATGCAGGATCAGCCCTGTGGGCGGACGAGGTGAACCAGGTCAAGTTCAATACTGCAGGTGTGCTTACTGGTGTGCGCTCCGATCGGGTCCGCGGACGGCAGGTCGACGTCGGTGCCGGCGACGCGGAGAGCAAGGTCGGGGATCTGAGTGTTATCGACGCCCAGCTGGCGGACGGCCTTCTTCAGCACATTCTTGACGCGGCTGGAGGGGGACACCTGGAAGCTCGTCGGGTTACCGGCGTACTGGACGGTGACGTCGACCTTCTTGCAAGTGTGCTTGATGGCATGGCCGCCGTCGGTGCCAAACACCTCGACGACGGTCCGGCTGATGTCGATCTCCTCCTCGGAGTCGAGCAGGTATAAGCGTTCCTCCTCATCGAGGACGAGGAGGTCACCGACGCGGGTCTCGTCGGCGATCTCGCGGTGGATGGTGGCGGGTGTGTCCCCCGCCTCGTGGATGTTGATTCTCATCTTCTGCTCCTCTCGAGCTCGAGCACGGCGCCCGTCGAGAAGAAGTATTACACAGATATCGCGATTCAGGTTAATTTCTATGTTTGATTCGTCTGACTTTAATGCGCACCGACCAACCTTTTCTGGTGCATACTGGTCATGTGCGAGTGACTGTTCCCGACCCGTCGTTGAGAGAAGTCCTCGAGTCCGACGTTGCTATGGGCCGCACCTGGTCGACGAGCAAACGTCAGGCTCAGCTCCTCCTCTACGTGCTGCAAATGGCCGAGTCTCTCGCTGCCGTGGTTCGCACCGGCCTCCTGAGTGTTGCCGTATCGAAACCGGTCCGATCGACGACCATCGTCGTCACCCACAAGCAAGCCACCCTTACCGCCGTCGCGCGTGACGCGACCGGCGAACCCGTCAGTTCCCCAATCACCGCTGCGGAACATGTTCAGCGTTTGGACATACTCACCGTCGCAGTGGCCGGGGTGTTGGCGGTTCCATCACGACAGGAGCAACCGTGAACAACACCGAGTTCCAGCCAGACTGGTCAGTTTCACCCGGCGACATGCTCGCCGAGATCCTCGAAGCCAAGGACCTGCGACAGTCCGAGCTCGCCGAACGAACCGGGCTAACTACCAAGCACATCAACCAGATCGTGAAAGACCGTGCGGCTATCAGTGGCGATGTCGCCGTCCTGCTCGAACGGACCCTCGATGTCCCTGCCACCTTCTGGACGCGTCTGGAAGCGGATTGGGCCGCCTACCAGGGCACGGAGCGCGCTCGCGGTCAGCTGCACCGGTACCACGGGTGGGCGAACGAGTTCGACCTGAACGCTCTGATCCACTACGACATTGTCGCCCAGGCCGACGACGCGGACACGCGCGTAGAGAAGCTACTTAAGTTCTTCCAGGTCGCCAGTCCAGACGCGTTCCGGCAAGCGTGGCTGGCGCCGCGGGTATCGTTCCGCCGCTCTCAGTCGTTTGAGGTCGCGGAGGCGAACACCGCGTTGTGGCTGCGCCTATTGGACCGGTCCGCGCGACACGTGGAGGTGGCCGCGTTCAACCCGAAGCTACTGCGGAAGCTCGCCAAGGAACTGAAGGCCATGACGAACCTCCCCCTCGTCGAGGGGTTTCGCGCCGCTCGAGCTGCGCTAGCGGAAGCAGGTGTCGCTCTCACGTTCATCAGCGAGGTTCCCGGCACACGGCTGCTGGCCGCGACCTGGTGGCTTGCGAGTGACCGGCCGGCAATTGGGCTGACCGCGCGGCAAAAGAAGACAGACACCTTCTGGTTCAACCTCATTCACGAGGTCGGCCACATTGTGCTCCACCCCCGCCGGGCCACGTTTCTCGACATCGACAAGGAGGGGCGGAACACACCCGAGGAGCGCGAGGCGGACGAGTTTGTCATTGAGACGCTGTTCCCCGGGGACGCGCTGGAGCGGATCGTGGAAGCATCCGACAAGACCGAACTGAGCCGGATCGCCGCTCGACTCGGGGTGAGCGTCTCCCTTGTCGCAGGCCAGTATGCCTGGCATCGGAACGCGTACGGGCAGATGAACAGCATGAGGGAAACGATCGACGCCAGGAGAGTGACGGAGCTGGAGGCGATCTCGAAAGTCGCCTAACACTTTGTGTCGTCGCCAGATCTAGGTCATCGCGAGATCCAAGCCCCGCATGAGTGGGCGGGTTGTGCCACGGATGTGCCTGTGCCGAGGCGGGCAGCGACCCAGAAAGCAAACCTGAGGCGTTCACCCTGTGGGCAAGCCTTGGGCGAAATACCAAATCGGGCAACCTGATGAGATGAAAGAAGGAGCTCCCTGCCAAGGGATTCTCATAATCTGCTGACGGCGCCGCTGGAGATCCGAACCCGGCATCGGCGATCGCATTCAACAGGGCGCGGTCACCCGCGCTTGTAACTCGGCGCGAACCTCGTCATCGCCGCCGGTCACGAAACTGCCTGCACGTTTGCCCGCGAGTTGGATACGCGGTCGGTTCGGGAAAGTGCTACTCCCAGAGGGCGCGGCAACGCTCGGGCGAGATTAACCCGTCGCACTCCTGGCTCAACAGCTTCTCGTTCAACAGCGCTTCCTGCATCTGTGAGGTACATTCCCGCACCAGCGCTTGATAGACAATGCGGCGCATTCCGGATTCGCCCAGGTCGAACACACGCGACGGGCTCCAGTGCACGGTGATCGGTACTTCCAGCAGCCCATCATGTGGGCCGTGCAACGTCGGCAACGACGAGGGCATCTCGTAGGGGATCACGCCTTGAAACTGATATCTGAGTAGCTCCTCTTCCGCTTCCTCTCCTGAATGGACGTATGCTACCGTAGGTAGTTGCCAATACATGAGCAGAAACATGGGGGCGGCGATGAAGGGCGGCGTGATCCTCTTCCGAGGCTCCGGCGCGGACGCCCGCCGCTACCTGGAGTCGGATCGATCGCGCGCTGACGAGTATTACTTGGAGGGTGGGGTCGCCCGGGCGGAGTTCTCGGTGGTCGACGCGCAGGGACGCGTGATTGGTGAGGGCGCGCTGACGTCGGATGAGTACGCCCAATGGGTGGACTGGATCAACCCGCTCACGGGCGAGTCGATGGGCAAGCCCCGCGTCGCCGGTGAAGGGCGGCGGGGTTCGCCGCGGTTCGCGGAGATGGTGGTGAACGCGCCGAAGTCGCTCTCGGTCGCGGCGGCGCTGCACCCGGATGTGTCTGAGGCGCTGGATGTCGCACAGAAGGATGCGATGGGCGAGATCCGGCGTTGGCTCGGCCAGCACTCGATCACCCGCGTCGGCCCGCGTGGGAGGCAGGAGGTGGTGCCGGTCGAGCAGTTAGAGACGGTGTCCGTGGTGCACAAGACCTCGCGTGCGGGCGATCCGCACCGGCATGTCCACTTCCAGATCGGCACCCGCGTTTGGGCGGCCGGTGCGTGGCGGGGTCTGGACACGGCGGCACTGTTCCGGCAGCAGGGCGCGATCCGCGCACTCGGGACTGCGGTGATCGCCGCGCACCCGCAGCTGGCAACGGTCCTCGACCGGCACGGGTTGACGCTGGATCCGGTGACCGGCGAGGTTGCGGAGCTGGAGTCCTTCAACGCGTCCATGAGCAAGCGGGCCGAGCAGGTGAAGAAGAACCTCGCGCGGTTCGAGACGGAGTGGGAGGCGAGGCATCCGGGGCAGGAGCCGGGTCCAGTCGTCACCGCCAGGCTGACGGCGATGGCGTGGGACCATGAGCGGCCGGCCAAGAAGCCGGCCACGCTGGGAGATGAGGACGGCTGGCGCGCCGAGCTGGATGCCCTCGGCTACACCCCGGACCTTCCACGCGTGCGCCGACGTGCACCCGTGGCTCTAGATGAGTTGCGGGTGCAACAGGTCGCATCGCGTGCGCTGGACAGGTGCGTGGCCGGCGCATCGACTTGGACGCGCCATGCGGTGCAGGAGCACGTCACCCGCATCATCACCGAAGCAGGAGTGCGGGCGGAGCCTGCGGCGTTGCGCGACCTGATTGCGATCACCACTGGGCTCGCGGTGGAGGGTTGCCTGTCGGTGCTGCCGCCGGATGCGATGCAAGCCGACCATGTCGCACACCTGACGAGCCTGCACGTCGTCGCGGTCGAGACGGAGCTGCGCGACATGCTGGCCGCCCGCGCCGCCGGTGGCGCGCGCCAGATGCCGGACGTGACACGCCTGGCGGACACGCACGGCCTCGACCCCGAGCAGGCGCGCGCGGCCGCTGCGGTCGCGTCGGATGATCCGCTCGTGGTCGTGGAGGGTGCTGCCGGGGCGGGCAAGACCACCATGCTGGGGGTTGCTATCGAAGCGGCCGCTGCTGAGGGTCGCGCGAGGCGGATTGTCACGCCGACGAAGAAGGCGGCCGATGTCGCGCAGCAGGAACTCGGCGTGCCCGCGGACAGTGTGGCGAAGCTCGTGCACGCGAACGGGTGGAGGTGGAACGGTGACGGCGTTTGGGCCCGCCTCGCGGTCGGCGACACCGACCCGGAGAACGGCAACACCTACACCGGCCCGCCGAAGGGCGCCCGCCTGGTCCGGGGCGAGCGGGTCGTGGTGGACGAGGCCGGGATGCTCGATCAGGACACCGCCCTCGCTCTCCTGATACTCGCGGACGAGACCGGCGCAACCGTCGCTCTGGTCGGCGACCGGGCGCAGCTTCCCGCTGTCGGCAGGGGCGGCGTGCTCGACATGGCCGCGCAACTTTTGGGCCGCACGTTTGACATGGCGATGGTGCACCGCTTCGCCGACCCCGTCTACGCGGACCTGACCGTGTGCATGCGCGCCGGTGAGAACCCCGCGCTATTGTTCGACTGGCTGCGCGCCCTCGACCTGATCGTGTTGCACGAGAGCAGCGAGGCCGTGCACGATGCGATCGCCGGAACCGCGCGCGACGGGGACGCGATCACGGTCGCGACGAACGACGAGGCCCGCGAGCTGAACGCGCGCATCCGCGACGAGCGCGTGCGGCTGGGCCGCGTCAACGACGCGTGCACCACATTCGGCAGCGATGGCCTCTCGATCGGCAAGGGGGACGTGATCCAAACCCGCCGGAACGACACCGGCCTGGGCGTCGCCAACCGGCAGACCTGGACCGTCCAACACGTTGCCGATGACGGCACGGTGTGGGCGAAGGAGGACGGGAGCGGGCGCAAGCGCCAACACGTCGTGAGGCTGCCTGCCGAGTACGTGAGCGGACACGCGCACCTTGCCTATGCCGCCACCGCCTACGGCGTGCAGAGCGCAACCGTGAACGAATCGCACACGGTGCTGTCCGATACCATCGACGCCGCCGGGGTGTACGTCGGCATGACCCGTGGCCGCACCCGCAACCGGCTCCATATCGTCGCCGCTGACCTGGACGATGCCCGCGAGCAATTCATCCTCGCGCTCGAGCGTGACCGGGCCGACCGCGGCCTGGTCGAGGCGACGCGCGCCGCACAGGGAGCGGTCAAGGGCCTCGCCACGGCCGGGCCGGTGAAGCTCGTCACGACCGAGCGCGTCAGACTCACGCAGCAGATCGGACACGCCGAGCAACAGGCGGCGAAGTGGGAGCACGCGATCGCCGCGCTCGCGCGGCAGCGGGACGCGCACCGGGCCGAGTACGCCGAGCAACAGGTGATGGTCGCGGCAGCAGACGCGCGCGCGGCCGACGTGCGTGCCGAGGTCGCCGCGCCCCTCATCGAGCGGGCCACCGCCGATGGCACCGCCTACATCGAGACGCGGGAGCGGGTGTGGGCGGCGACGGCCGCCCGCGCGACCGCGGGTCGGCTCGGGAAGCGTGCCGCGGAACGGGACGCGACCGAGGCCACTGGCGGGCACCACGGCACGGAAGACGCGGTGCGCCGCCGCTGGGGTGGCGTACCGACCGGGGCGACCGGCGTGCAGCCGTGGGCCGAGGCCGTCGCCGGGAAGCGGGCCGACACCGACCCTCGCGTGGCCCAGTCTCGGCGGCACGCGCAGCAGACCCGTCGGGAGCAGCACCACCTGGTCGAGCGGCACCTGCGTGAGTCGGCCGTCCTGTGTCGGCGGGTGCTCGGCTCCGCGACCGCGAGCATCGCCAGCTCCCGCGCCGCCCAGTGGCGCATCCGCGCGGAGCAGGCCCGCCGCGACCGCGCCGAGATCGAGGCGCTGCCCGTCTCCGAGGCGGCCCGGCTGGTGCGCGACCGGGCCGCGCGAGCCGAGGCCGAACTGGAAACAGCCGAACGCACCCAAACCGCGCGAGCCGTCCGGCTCGGCCAGTTCCAACCGTCGAGCGACCACGTCAGGACGGTCCCGGAGCGCGACGCTCCCGGTCTTTAGGTGCTTTGAGGCACCCTGCGGGTCAGTGATCCTGCCAGGGGTCGATCAACTCGACGCCGGTGTCCCCGAAGTGCTTGAAGTTCTGGGTGGCGACCGCGAAGCCGTGTGCCGCTGCGGTGGCCGCGAGGTAGCCGTCCGCTGTTGGCAGGGGCCGGCCGGCGGCGCGGCTGGTGACGGCCATGTCCGCGTACCGCCGCGCGGCGTCCTGTCGTGACCGACGATTCATGGGTCAGCGGGAGCAATGCTCAGGGAGTGGCTTCCATGTTCAAGGCTGCTGGGGTGGAGCAGGTGTAAATCTTCACCGTCGCCAGAGTGATGAGCCCGGACTACGGCCCGAATCCCGACTTCGTAAGGTCGAAGCTCGTAGGGAACCCGTTCGATTGGGAGCGCTGTCCCTGGACCGGCGGTGCCTGCCCGGAGTGAAACCCAGGCTGGGCCGCCTTCGACTGTGTCGGCAACGCACGACAGTCCTGCGAGCGGCAGCGGTTTCCTGGCCTATTACTAGACCCTGCGAGCACTAGACCCTGCGAGGCAGTCGGCTTATTCTGGCGTCGCGGGAGCGGGTAGGTGCTGAGTCGTTTACTTCAGGTCGGCGCAATTGAGTGACTGGCGCGGTAGGACGGGGCTCGCCAGATGGTTCCCAGTTCAACCAGCGAGAGAAGTATCGTTCGCTCAAGCCAGTCGCCTGTGCCGCCTGACGTATACCGTTGGTACCGGAGAAACGCTCGCCGAGCGCCCTATCCAGCCACATGGCTGATTCGGTGCCGACGCGGTACGGTTCGTCCTTGTTCCACTTGCGAGCAGAAATCTGCTTGTACAAGCTGCGCGCTTGAGCATCTTCGATCACGCCGAGCTGCCGAAAGCGCATCACGAAGGCCTTGATTGAGTAGCCCCACTTGGCCTTCAGCGTGCCGAGCGTGCTCAGGGTTACTCGGCCGCCGGCTGCATGCAGGTCATCGAGCGCACTGTCTCCTGGTACAAGGAATGCGGCCGCGAAACGGTTCGCCTCGTTCTCCATTCGTGCAGCGGCTTCCGGCGACGTCGGTTGTCCCGTTCCCGCATGGAGCACGAGGTGGCCCAACTCGTGCGCCACCGTGAATCGTTGACGGTCGCCGGGAATGTCGTGCTCTGGGTCATGCGATGGGCGGGTAACGCGAATAACGGGAACGTCGTTGACGCGGAACGAGAGACCCCAATGACGCCCCAGCTCGCCGTCCATCGGCAGAACCACACATCCGAGCCGTTCGGCCGCACGGATGACGTTGGGAATCACCTCTGAGACCTGTAAACCGGCTGCAGTTCGTACGTCGGCAGCGATCTCGTCGATCGAAACCTCATCATTGAGGTCACCATCGAAGACTGGCATCAAATCATCGATCCGTCGCAGCCCGACCTTCTGGACAGCTTCAATTGCCGTAATACTGTCGTAGGTGGTTCGGTCCACCGATCGTTGGGATGCGTCGGCGTAGGCGCGCAATTTCGGGCGGTCAACTCTAGGTGCTTCGACCGCGGCGGGCTCTCTGAGGTAGTCGGGCGTGCAGTCGAGCACCTGTGCCAGTGCCCGGATAGTCGTGGCATCCGGCTCATGGCGGTCGTTCTCGATCATCGAGACGACTCCGGACGCTATCCCAGAGTTGGTCGCGAGGTCGAGTTGACTGAGTCCGAGACCAAGCCTTAGCCTGCGTATGCGGTCGCCGATTTCCGATCGGGCGGAGAAGTGCTGGATCGTATCCACGACCATGTCTTAGCCCTGCTTGTCGAGGCCGGTGGTGTCCTGGTCCCACTCTCCGAGGTCATCATCAGAGTGCGGCTGGAAGCCGGTTGCTGAAGGCGGAGTCGGCAGCGCAAACTCATGCGTCCAACCAAGCAGATATTGGCCGGGGTTCCCCTCCTCGATCCCGACGATTTCAGCAACGAAGAGGTCAAGCGGCTGATGGTCCTCGAGAACCCACCCAAGCAGGAAGTGGTACTCCGGCATCAGACTGTCGTCGGCGAGCCCATTGAGGGTCGTCGCAGCGTTCGCAGACACACGAAAGTCATCCCCGACGCGCTTAGCGCGCTTCAGCCGGATGACGGCGAAGCCGTTCGAGAAGGGTTCGTATAGTTCGACGGCACCGCCTTTGCCATCGCGGTAGTTGAGGCCGAGCCTCATAGCGCCGCGCTGAAATGCGCCGCCCATGATGCTCCTTGTTAGCTCGGACTTCGGACGGTTTGTGCGCCGGAAATGACGGTTCTTCGAGAGCGCTTCGGGCACCGTGTGCTCCTCGGCTTCATAAGACTCGCGAATGTCCATCACTAGATAGCGGAGGTTATCGACAAGGTTGGGTGGGAGCGAAGGCATGCACTGAGGATATTCCATCGAATGTCACATTGCAAGCGCCTCGCAATTATTGTTGCGGCTGGCAAGTCGGCGTGGCGAGTAGGGACGGCGCTCAATCGGTCGGCGCGGCGAAGTACCTGATAGCAGAGGTCTCCAGTGCATCGAGTTGGACGTCGAACTGACGGCCAAGTTCGAACATCTCGTCCACGGCATCCTCTGCGTCAGGCTCCCCATTTCGAACTTTCTGATCGATGACACCTGACTGTTTGGTTGAGAGCGCCATCATCTGGCGGCAGGCGCGCACCGCCTCGCGAAGTTCGAGGTCATCCACCCTGAGCAGTATGTCGATAAACGCTTCTTCGAGCCGCTTCCGCAAAGCGGATTCGCGCGACGCCCATTCGGCAATGCCGGAGGGCCCATTGGGTAGCGGCGAGTGCGATTGCATGTAGGTCCCAAAGTTCCGCCGAGCATGTTCCAGTGACCATGCCCGTCCTGAGTGGAGAACCTCAACCATGAGCCCCCGCGCGGCGTCCCGTCGGCTCTCAGCTCGCTGTGCTCGTGCTCGTTGTGCGGATCGTCGGTTGGCGATCGCCGCGCCCCCTAGCGCACCGATCAAGGCCGCCGCAGGGGCGACTAGAACATTCAGGGTGTCAACTACGGTGATGCCGAATTCTTGCGCGAACAGCGTGGGGAGACTCATACGTCGACGTTACTGGCCACGGCTTGCGGTCCGTGTTACCGGCGGGACGGGCACGCTTCCTGACGTAGATCCTCGTTGCGTCCGGGTTGCTCACCGAGTGTCAGGCTGATCGCTGCACGGCACCAAGGGTCCCGTGAGGGTCCCGGCGTCCGCCGACAACACCAAATCCCGTGTGTTTTAGGCGCAGGACCGCACGATTTCTGCATTACCTGCGGACGTCACTGACCCTGCTAAGGTGGAGACCCCTTAATGGGGTCCGAGGGTTCAAATCCCTCCGTCTCCGCTTCATACCCTTGCCCTCGCCAATCGATAGAGGCTTACTCCCTCGGCGGCTGGTACCTGGGGTACACGGCGATGATCTCGCGCCCCGACGAACTCGCATCCCTTCTCGCGTCATACCTGTAGTAACGGAAGGCACGGCACGGGATCCGCCTGATGGCACTGCCCCGCACGGGATTCCTCCTGGCTACCCTCATTGCTTCGAGCGTAAGTGCTCGCCGAGGGTTCGGAAGGTGGTGTCTTGACGTGATAGACCAGTGGTTTAGACTGGTGGCCTAAAACTCAACGAAGGCGAGGCCGCGTCGTGAAGGTATTGATTGTGGGCGCCGGAATCGCCGGCCCGACGGTGGCATTCTGGCTGACCAAGGCAGGACACGAAGTCACGCTCGTGGAACACGCTCCGCGGCTCCGAACCGGCGGATATCTCATCGACTTCTGGGGTGCCGGATTCGATGTGGCGGAGAAGATGGGCATCGTGCCCGAACTACGGCGGCGCGGATACGTGCTCACGGAAGCCAGGGCGGTCAATCGCGACGGTCACCGGGTGGCTTCGTTCAAACCCGAGGCCATCATGGAGTCGGCGAAGCGATACCTGAGCCTGCCCCGTTCCGACCTCTCCGCCGTGATCTACGACGCTCTCGGCGGCGGGGTCGAACTGATTCTGGGTGACACGGTGCACGACTTGGCCGACGACGGCGACCGTGTCCGGGTCTCGTTTCAGAGCGGTGGCAAGCGCGACTTTGACCTGGTTATCGGTGCTGACGGCCTGCACTCGAAGGTACGAAAGCTGGCATTCGGCCCGGATGAGGCTTTTGAGAAGTACCTCGGGATGGTCGTGGCCGCGTTCGAAGCCGACCGGTATCCGAAACGCGACGAGCTCGTGGCGCTCATGTATGCCGAAGTCGGCTTCCAGGTCGTCCGAGTCTCTCTCCGCGACGACGCCACACTGTTCCTTTTCAGTCTCCGGCACGACGGTGAAGTACCGGCCGATCGGGCGGCACAGGAACGCCTCCTGCGGGCGAAGCTTGGCGACAAAGGATGGGAAGTACCCGCAATTCTGGACCGCATGTCGCACGCCCAGAACTTCTATTTCGACTCCGTGAGTCAGATTCGGATGCCATCGTGGACGACGGGGCGGGTTGCGCTCGTGGGTGATGCAGCCGCATGCCCGTCGTTTTTGGCCGGCCAGGGCTCCGCACTGGCAATGGTGGAGGCCTACACGCTGGCGACCGAACTCGCGCGAACCGATAACCACCACGATGCCTTCGCTCGCTACGAACGGAGGCTGGCCCCGTTGCTGCGCTCCAAGCAGGATGCCGCGCAGGGACTAGGCCTGGCGTTCGCCCCGAAGAACCGGCTTCAACTTTTGGCACGGAACACGGTGATGCGGCTGATGGGGCTTCCCAAGGTCCCGGACGTCGTGATGGGACGAAGTTTTCACGATGCAGTTGAGCTTCCGGAGTTTCCCGAAGCCGAGCCGGCCCGTTGACGCAATGGTGAGACAGAGGTTCGCGAAACTATCCCCACAGCAGCAACAGGCGATCCTCGGGGCGGCTCTCGACGAGTTCGCGGCGCACGGATTCCACGATGCCTCACTCAACCGGGTGATCCAGGCAGCGGGTATTTCCAAAGGCTCGATGTACTACTACTTCGACGGCAAGGAGGATTTGTACGCATATGTAGCGCGCACCGAGCTGGCCGGGCTGTTCGTACAGGTCGGCCCGCTGCCGCCACTGGACAGCGGTGGTGCCGACGCGTTCTGGTCGGCCCTGGAGGACTACTACCTGCACCTGATGAGAGCCCTCGTTGCTTCGCCGCGACTAGCCGCGCTCCTTCGAGGTTGGGCTGCCGCATCGAAGAATCCCGGGTTCCAGGCGGCTCAGGGCGAAATCGAGCAGAGTTCGCTCCCATGGATCGAGCAGGTTCTCGCCGCGGGAAAACGCGTGGGCGCAGTCCGCGACGATGTCCCGACCGGTCTGCTGATCGCCGTCGTGCTGGGGATGGGCGAGGCGATGGATCTCTGGCTCATGTCTCAGCAGACCGACGATGGGGAGCTGCCTCGATTGATTGCTGTGATCATGAGTATGATCCGGGGAGCTGTTAGCGCGTAATGCCGTAGGTTGGTCCCTTCCCGGGCGAAGGGTAGCTTGGCCCGCATGAAGGTGCTGGCGATCATCGTGGGCGGATTTCTTGCCGCGTCGCTGGGTGGCTGCGCCAGCACTTCGCCTGACGCGCACGCGGCGTTGGAACGTGCGGTCGCGTTTCATCGGGCGGTCGACTCTGGGGATGCTCACGCGGCATGCGACCTGCTGGCGCCGCACACCGTGGCGGAGTTGGAGGACCAGGCGGACGCGCCGTGCACTGAGGCGCTCGCCGGGCTCGAGCTGACCGCAGGCGGGGACGCCGTGCGCAGCACCGCCTACGGCCTGGCCGCCGAGGTGGTGCTCGCCGGTGACACCGTTTTCCTCACTCACGCGTCGGGGGGCTGGCTGGTCACCGCCGCCGGCTGCACGCCGGTGCCCGACCAGCCGTACAACTGCGAAGTGAAGGGCGGATAGCGGATGCGGTGGATGTTCACGGCCTGGCTCACCATGATCGGAATCGGTCTGGCCTACATGATCGCCATCGCCGTATTGCAGCGATGACGAGAGGTCGTTATGAAACGAGTGCTACGGGATAACGGGTTGGGCATCTTCTTCGGCGCCATTTTTCTGGCGACGCTGTTTGGGCAGTCGCTCACCGGTCTGGCCGTGTACAACCAGGAGCAACTGAGCCACGGGCTCAGCCAGATCGGCTGGCTCCGCTTCGTGACCTCATCGGCGTTCGCCGTCGACGTCGCCGAGAACTGGCAGTCCGAGTACCTGCAGTTCTTCCTGTTCATCGCCGCAACGATCTGGCTGGTTCAGCGCGGCTCCACGGAGTCCAAGAAGGTCGGCAAGGAGGGAATCGGCACTGACGAAGAACAACTCGTCGGCCAGTTCGCGCGGCCCGACTCGCCGGCCTGGGCGAAGGTGGGCGGGATCAGACACTGGTTGTTCTCCAATTCGCTCCTGCTGGTGATGGGAACCATCTTTTTCTTGTCGTGGTTCACCCAGTCGGTGGCCGGGGTCGCCGCCTACAACGAAGAGCAATTGCGAGGACTTCAGGATGCGCTCAGTTGGCCGGAGTACGTCGTCTCCGCCGACTTCTGGAACCGCACCCTGCAGAACTGGCAGTCGGAATTTTTGGCCGTCGGCAGCATGGTGGTGCTGTCGATTTATCTGAGGCAGCGGGGGTCCCCTGAGTCGAAACCCGCCGGTGAGGCCCATGCCACGACCGGTGTGCAGGGTTGAGCCGCGCCGCCTCGATGACAAGCGAAGGAGCACACGATGAACCCGGACGACGAAGATCGAGACGACACAGATCAAGACGACACAGATCGAGACGGCACCGCGCAGGCAGACTCGCACGGCGGCGGGGCCAACGACGATCCGGAGACCGAAGGCGACACCGCATCAGGCGGCGCCGCGGAACCTCCGGATCCCGCGTGAAACCCTCAGCCCTATGACTTGCGCGTGGTCGATTTGGTCGTCGCGGCGCGCTTCGCGGACTGCTTGCGTGGCGTACGGTTTTCGGCACGTGTCATCCAGGAGAGCTGCTCGAGCCGCTCGATGATGGAGTGAAGCAGGTCGGCCGTGGTCGGGTCTTCCTCCTCCACAGTGTCGTGAACGCCTCGGACGGTGGCCACGGTGGCGTCCAGCCGCTCGGTGATCGACGTGACGGCATCCGCAGTGTCGATCTCGCCGGCGGTGAGGGGTCCAAGGGTGGTCGTCTGGGCGACAGTGTTCGAACGTCCGTCAGGAACGGCATCCAGTGCGCGCATCCGCTCGGCGACCCGGTCGGCGAACACGCGCGCCGCATCAACGATCACATCCAGGTGCAGGTGCAGGTCGCGGAAGTTCTTGCCGACGATGTTCCAGTGCGCCTGCTTGCCCTGCAGATGAAGCTCGATGAGGTCCACCAGCACTGCTTGCAAGCTGTCGGAGAGTGGTGCGGATGCTTCCATGATGGGCTCCTTAGTCCTTGTGGGAATGCCACGCCGGCACGGTAGTCGCCGGTCGATGGTTTCCGAGATTAGGCCGCTTCCGCTGGATGGGGAAGAGACGCTCGACCGGGTACGGTGTCACTCAAGAGAGCGGGAGGTTCACAAAATGACTGAGAAACCGGTGATGCCGAGCGACGTTTCAAAGCAGGTCAGCGCGTTCGATCGGTTCGCGACGTCGGCTGCCAAGGTGGCAAGTCGTGCCTGGTTCTTTTGCTTCTGCGCTCTTCTCGTCGTGTTATGGGCGCCGTCGATCATCGTGATTCGCAGCATCGACACCTGGCAGTTGATCATCAACACGCTGACCACCATCATCACGTTCCTCATGGTGGCACTGCTGCAGAACAGCCAAACCCGAGCCGATCAAGCCGTACAGCATAAGCTGAACGCTATCGCGGACTCTCTGAGCGACCTCATGCGGTTGCAGGGTCTCGATCAGGATGCGCGCGAACTGCGTGACGCCGTCGGGCTGGAGCAACACGAGAGCACGACCAACAACACCGCCCGGTGAACTCGCCACTACGAGTGGGATCCGGTCTGTCC
Source organism: Parafrigoribacterium mesophilum (assembly GCF_039652555.1). NCBI lineage: Bacteria > Bacillati > Actinomycetota > Actinomycetes > Micrococcales > Microbacteriaceae > Parafrigoribacterium > Parafrigoribacterium mesophilum. The sequence goes on along the minus strand of NZ_JBDJAF010000001.1, from coordinate 1,543,196 downwards.
TTTCAAGCTCAACTGATGCTCGCCTAGCGTGGATTCCGGATCAAAACGGTCGATGAGAGCCCGTCCCATTTCCCGCGCTCGTTGGGCAGCGATCAGATCACCCATGCGAGAGGTGATGATGGCGCCCTTCATCAGGAGATGCCACGAGTGGGCGAAGGAATCCGGCTCCCGTAGTCTGGCCTCGATGGCAAGACCTCGCACCATGTCGCGCACGGTATCGAGTCGTTCGAGCGCCGCTCGCCCAAGCGGATGGTCCGGGCCCATTTCCAACAGGATCGTGATAAACGGGTCGCCTTCGTAATCGGGTCGCTGGAACCACTCGTCGAAGATGTCGAAGATCGCAAGCAGTTGGGCCTTCGGGTTCTCCTCCCGCGCGAGAGCTTGGGAGACGATGGTCCCGAGTGTCCAGAGTTCTTCGCGGCGGTCGAGAAACGCGAGAACGAGATCGTCCTTGGAGGGAAAGTGCCGATAGAACGTGGCATTTGCGACGCCGGAAGCCGAAATCAATTCGTCCACTCCGACAGAACGAATACCGCGCTGCGAAAAAAGTTTGTAAGCAGCGCTGAGGATTCGTTCCCGAGCGTCCGAGTGTCTTTGCGTTCCCATCCTGCGGTTAGGTTACCCGCAAATTTCGTCCCAACAAGCCACATTTCCTGCGCTATCACGCGCGTGTAGCAGCCGAATGGTGGGAGTTCAACCCCTTGTTCGGGATTTTTCGTGCCGATATGAAAGGTAGAGAGATCGTTCTTTCCAGTGCGATTTCGTAAACAGCTCGACCGGACTCATCAAGCGGTCCCCAACCTTAGGGATCGCTGGAAGAACGAAAGGGAAGCACAATGTCCAATGCCGTTCACATCGACTACCTCGACGAGCAGGAAGCACGACCTTCATTTCGAGCGACCCCGGATTCAGCTTCGCATCACAATCCGGAAATCACAGGAGGGTCGCTCGACGCGGTCCGCGATTATCTGCAACAGATCGGAAAATTTCCCGTCCTCACCGCGGAGGAAGAATCGGATCTTTCCCGTCGCATCGAAATCGGCCTCTTCGCTCAAGAGAGGCTGGAGTCCGGCCAAGACGCCGATTCCGAAACTCGACGCGACCTGAAGTGGTTGCAGCACGATGGCAACGTGGCCTACGAACGATTCGTCTCCTGCAACCTCAAGCTGGTGGTGAGCGTCGCGAAGCGCTATTCCGGCTGCGGCGTACCGCTGATGGACTTGATTCAGGAGGGCAATGTCGGCCTCGACCGAGCGGTGAAGAAGTTCGACCATCGGAAAGGGTTCAAGTTCTCAACGTATGCGATGTGGTGGATCCGTCAGTCGATCTCGCGGAGCATTGCCGACACCGGGGCGCTCATCCGAGTTCCCGTGCACACCGCTGAGAAGATCACCAAGCTCACGCGAATGGCTCGGGAGCTGTCCGTCTCGCTGGGCCGAGAGGCCACCTTCGAGGAGATCGCGGCGGAAGCGCAGTTGACCGGGGACGAGGTCGAACGCCTGCTGAGCGTCGATCGCGACGGGGTGTCGCTTCAGACGGCCGTCGGCGATGAGTCGTTCGAATTGGGCGACCTCATTGAGGATGCCGATCTGACGCCCGTTGCGGAAATCGTGACGATCGGAGTACGCAACGACGAATTGCACAAGCGAGTGTGCGAACTGCCCAGTCGCGAGGCGCAGATCTTGCAGTTCCGCTACGGACTGAAGGGCAACCGGCCTATGACGTTCGAGCAGGTGGGAAGCATCCTTGGAGTATCGCGAGAGCGGGTGCGTCAGCTCGAGACCCGCGCGCTGAAGATGCTGCGCTGCCCCGAGCTGTACGAGTACCTTGCGTAGATCGCTGGCGCGCAACGTCCGCGGCGAGTGTTCCGGCGTCCGAGGTGCCGCGTTCCGGCGGGGCGAGGTGCGGCGTCCCGGTGGTCGAGCCCCGTCGAGACCCGGTGCACCCGTGTCGACGTGCCGCCCCTCCCACGCTGGTATAGTCGCTAGGTCGGCTTGTCACGGTTTTACGCCGCCAAGCGGCTTGCGCCCGTAGCTCAGCGGATAGAGCAATTGACTACGGATCAATAGGTCGGGGGTTCAAATCCCTCCGGGCGCACGATCCAATAGCCCCGGAATCCCAGTGATTACGGGGCTATTTGCCGCTTCGCAGGGCTCGAACCCCACGAAAGCCCCACAACTGATTCAGCGCGCACAGCATCCAAGCGTGCTCCATCGGCCCCAGTCTGGACACGCTGCGACCCGGGAGAGCAAACTTGCGGATGTGATGGAAAACCCTGAACGGGAGGCCGATGCCTCCGATCCCGCCAACCGCTGGAGTGTCTTGCCCGAGCAGGTGCCGTTCGAGGAGCAGGTTATCTCTATACCGGCATCGGATGCGCCTGATGTGGACGGCGGGCGAAGCCCCGACCACGAATGGCTGATCCGCGGCCTCTGAACTCGCCAGCCTGAATCGAGGCAGGCGCGTTATCGAGACTGGCGATCAACCCTTTCAAGCCCACAGCCGGCGTCACTCCGCGCACGTTAGTCCTCACGAAACCCCACAATTCAATAGGCACTCAATAATTGAAGAGGCATAAAAAAGTCCGTAGAATCAGGCATCGGCCGGGTTGCTCCCGCAGTCATTGGGGTAGTCCCCGTGGGTTCAGATCCCTCCAGGCGCACCCCTGGTGGACACGCGCCGCATAGGTTAGGGTCACGCCATGCACCAGATCACCGAAAGCGTGATCCCGCCACGCGACACAACATTGCCTGAGCCAGCGCTCCTGACTCGCATCCGCGACTGCGTGATCGGCGATGACAGGTTGATGCTCGGTCCGTTCGGCCCGCGCCCGGTCACCTACGCCGACTACACGGCCAGCGGACGCGCCCTGAGTTTCATCGAGGACTTCGTGCGGGACGAGGTGTTACCGCGCTACGCGAACACCCACTCGGAGAGCAGCGGTACCGGCCTGCAGACCACGCGTCTTCGTGAGGACGCGCGACAAATCATCCGGGATGCCGTCCACGGCGACGACGACACGCTCGTGATCTTCGTCGGCAGTGGATCGACCGGGGCGATCGACAAGCTCGTCGGCATCCTGGGCCTTCGGCTGCCGAAGGAACTGGATGTCGCCTATGACCTCAGCGGGAACATCCCAGCCGACGAGCGACCTGTGGTGTTCATCGGACCGTTTGAACACCACAGCAACGAGTTGCCCTGGCGCGAGTCGATCGCCGACGTCGTCACCATTCACGAAGACGGCGACGGCCACATCGACCAGCAGCAGCTGGCGGATGAATTGCGGACCTATGCGGGCCGGCCGCTCAAGATCGGCTCGTTCAGCGCGGCAAGCAATGTGACCGGCATTCTCAGCGACACCCACGGCATCACCCGTCTGCTGCACGAGCACGGCGCACTCGCGTTGTGGGACTTTGCCGCGGCGGCGCCCTACGTGGATGTGGAGATGAACCCCGATACCGGGAATCCGGCCGAGCGCAAAGACGCCATCTTCCTGTCTCCGCACAAATTCATCGGCGGCCCCGGCACCCCGGGTGTCCTCATTGTCAGCCGCAAACTACTGACCAACGCGGTGCCGGTCGTCGTCGGTGGTGGCACGGTCAGCTATGTGAACCCGAACGACCACCAATACCTCACCAACCCTGAGCACCGCGAAGAGGGTGGCACCCCCGCCATCGTAGAGTCGATCAGGGCCGGGCTTGTCTTCGCACTCAAGCAGGCCGTAGGTCTCGACACCATTCAGGCGCACGAACGAGACTTCTTGCGTCGCGCAGTGACCGCGTGGAACGCACATCCGTCGATTCAAGTGCTCGGCAACCCCGATGCGGAGCGGCTATCCATCGTGTCGTTCGTGGTGAAGCGCAGTGGGGGCAAGCTCCTGCATCACAACGCGATTGTGGCCATGCTCAACGACGTGTTCGGCATCCAGAGTCGCGGTGGATGCTCCTGCGCCGGCCCGTACGGACATCGGCTACTCGGAATCGACTTGGAGCGTTCGCACGAATTCGAGCGTGAGGTGCTCGGCGGATGCGAGGGCATCAAGCCGGGGTGGGTGCGTGTCAACTTCAATTACTTCATCAGCGAAGAGACCTTCCGCTACATTGTGCAGGCGGTGGCCTGGGTCGCGGACCATGGCTGGCAACTATTGCCGCAGTACCGCTTCGATGCGGCCAGGGGGCTGTGGAAACACCGCGATGGTCCCATCGAACCGCCGCTGCGGCTGAACCAACTCCGTTACGACGACGACGGCCAGTTGCGCTTCCCCCGCCACGATGACCGGGCGCCAGAGAGCGCCTACGCCGACGCGCTTGCGGCGGCTGATCTGCTTCTGGAGGCGATCCCGGAGACCGAACTCGTCAGTGGCGACATCGTGGCGCAGCTAGGCGAAGGCTTCGAACATCTGAGGTGGTTCGAGCTGCCTGCGGAGTGTCTGAGCTAGCGATCCACCTGATAGCGACGCAGTTTGTCGGTCAACTCGGTGAGCTGTACGAGTTCCTCAGCGGTAAGCGCCCCACCCACGGCCTCGCGGATAGACGCCATGTGAGTCGCGGCTGCCCTGCGAAACACCTCGAAACCCTCGTCGCTCAGTTGAACGATGATGCCGCGCCCATCACCAGGGTCGGGGCACTTGCTGACCAGCTTTCGGCGCACGAGTCTGTCGGTCATCCGACTCACGCTCGGCTGGGTCAGTAGCACGTGCTTGCCGAGATCGCGGGCGCGCAGACGCCGCCCGGGTTGGGTGGAGAGGGTGAACAGCACGTCGTATTCGGCGAGCGAGACCTCGCCCTTCGGGAACTCCGCGGCCAGTCGGCGCATCACCGTCACCTGGGCTCGGAAGAGAGATTCCCAGGCCTTCACCGCAAGGGCTCGTTCCTGCGCCATACCGCCTCCAGGGTCACATCCGCGTCGATACGAATGCATCTAGAACCGTAGCAGTACGGTAGCGCGACTCAAAGGCGCGCGAAGCCGTTAACGGAATCGAGGGCCCGTCGTAGAGGCTAACGACGGGCCCTCTCCCTTGCACCAAGAGTGTCCTGCAATCACATTCCACAGAGCCTGCCACAGCAAACAACCTCTGCTTGTTGAAGACTATATAACAGTTCGGTAACAGGCGCTAGTTATCCAAACGTTATTTCCCAAAATCTTTTTTACGCACGGGAAAGGAACCAATTCTCCTCACTCCCGACCAGTCGAAGTGTCGAGTCCCGCGCCCTTCCCGGGTGCTTTCTCCGGTGGTCGAGCCTGGGCTCCACTGAGCTTGTCGAAGTGTCGAGACCCCTGCAACGATGACGAACACACATACGGCCATGATGAGTTCTCACCACCCGAAGCTGGTGCTTCCCTAGTACACCGTAGGCCAACTATCGACGCGTCAATGGCGGATATGGTTATCCACAACATCGAAGAAAGATACGATACTGCTTGCGTTCGGTGGCAAAATAGGGGTATGGGAAACCCCACCACCAGAGTATTGGATGGGATTACCGCACGGGTGGCCGCGGTGCTGGATCCGCGCGGACTGGGTGGCATGTCCGAGGACGACCTGCTCAGCCTGCCACCCACACCGACAACGGCATGATCCTGTGCTGGTTCCACCACCGCACCCTCGACACCTCCGGCTGGCAATTCCGCATGGTCAACGGACTACCCGAAGTGAAATACCCACCCTGGCTCGACAACACCGGAAACTGGTACCCCACCAGCCGATCCGCCACCCTCACACAAACCAAAGCAAACCACAAACGACGACCGCAGCGACCGAGAAGCGTTCCACCTGAGGTGTAGTGACGTAATAGCTAACGGGGTTCGACGATAGACCTGAAACAGCTCTACGCGCTGTGGAGCGACGCCTTGGCCGTTCCCGTGGAGCGCTGAAAGATGGCTTTGGTGGTGCTTAGAAGAAGTCGGGCGACGGAGCGCTGGCGTGCCGCACCGAGACATCCGCGTGGCGGTCGAAGCGGTAACCGACGCCCCGTACCGTTCGCACGATGTCTTCGTAGCCACCCAGCTTTGCGCGCAGCCGGCGTACGTGAACGTCGATGGTGCGTTCGTTCGGCGCCTCGTCGTCCTCGGCACCCCACAGGGCGCTGATCAACTCACTGCGATCGATGGTGTTGCCCTCGCGGAGCACGAGGTACTGCAACAGCTCGAATTCCTTATAGGTGAGCGCCGCCTGCTCGTCGTCCAGCAACACCCGCTTGCGCGAAAGGTCCACCACCACACCGTTGCGGTGCTTTTCCACTGGAACTTCCTGCTCCCGATGGTGCGCGAGAGCGGACGGATCCTGCAGGGCGAGACGCACCACGTCGACGTCGCGGCCACCGGCTCCTTGTGGTGCCAGCGCGACGGCCGCGTACGTTTCTGAGGTCGGGACGAGTTGGGCAGTGAGCTTCTTAAGTGCGGAGACGAGGCCACCGAGATCGATGCCAGCGGCTTCCGCCTTATCCTCGTCGACTCCGACATAGAGCACAAAGCCGCGGGCCTGTGTGCCCTCGGGGATGGCGCGGAGACGTGACGTTGGAGCCGGGGCATCCCCGATGGTGGTATCGGACGCGTGGCCACCGTGATGGACACTGTGGAGAATAGCGGGGTCGGGGATGCGCGAGAGCGGTGGACGCGATGCTGCGTGGTCGCTATCGAAGTCGGTGGTGGGTAGAGAGGTTTCCAGAGCGATAGACATTGAAGAACGATCCTGAACAACTGAGGTGAAGGCCTCTAATGATGAGGGTTGGATCCTTCTGGGTGTTACGAGTGGTGCGGGTACCGACCGTTATGAGGATCGGAATCCGGGAGTCCGCGCTAGGTTTCTCAGGCGGAACTCGGCAGGTTGAGCCGATTAAGCACGCATTCGACAACACGTGACAACGCTGCCGGGCATCAGCATCATGCCGGCAGTCCCAGGAGCCTCGCAGGAGGTCAGGGCGTGCACGTTGTCAGTCATAGATGCAACTATCTTGCATCGGAGCAGGAAAATCAAGTTTTGAGCAGCCGTCAGTCGACGGTGCCGTACAAACGGTCACCAGCGTCGCCGAGCCCTGGCACGATGTAACCGACGTCGTTGAGCCGTTCATCGAGTGCACCGAGCACGATCGCTACTTCGCTTCCCTTCGTGGCTTCCTCAACCGCCGCCAGGCCCTCCGGCGCGCCGATGAGGCAGATCGCGGTGACGTCGACGGCTCCGCGGTCGAAGAGGTAGTGGATGGCCGCGATCAAGGATCCGCCGGTGGCGAGCATTGGGTCGATCACAAAGCACTGGCGGTTTGAGAGGTCGTCCGGGAGCCGTTCCGCGTAGATCGCCGGCTTCAGCGTGGTCTCGTTGCGCACCATGCCGAGAAACCCGACTTCGGCGGTCGGTACGAGTTTGACCATGCCCTCGAGCATGCCCAGGCCTGCCCGGAGGATCGGTACGACTAGTGGCCTGGGCTTGCTGATCGCGAGGCCGGTCGCCGTGGCGACGGGAGTTTCCACCGTCACCGGCTCCACACGCACGTTGCGGGTCGCCTCATAGGCGAGCAGAGTAACCAGCTCCTCGGCGAGTGCACGGAACGTCGGCGACGGCGTCGTCTTGTCGCGCAACACGGTGAGCTTGTGGGTGATGAGGGGGTGGTCGGCAACGTGGACTCGCATATGCTCAAATCTACTGGAGGGGTCATGGTCGACGAGTACGGGCAGTGGATGCTACGAGCTGTCGCCGAGGCACGAGGGGCCGCCGAAAGCGGCGACGTGCCCGTGGGGGCGCTCGTTTTCGACGCATCCGGAACGCTGCTCGCGGCGGCCCATAACGAACGCGAGTTGCGTCAGGATCCGACCGCACACGCCGAAATCCTTGCCCTGCGTGCGGCAGCGCAGAAGCTCGGCGACTGGCAGCTCCTCGGCACCACCCTGGTGGTGACACTGGAGCCGTGCCCGATGTGCGCCGGCGCGATTCTGGCCGCGAGGGTGCCGGTGGTCGTGTTCGGAGCGTGGGACGACAAGGCCGGCGCGGCAGGCTCGGTGCACGATCTGCTGCGCGATCGGCGACTTCCGCACCGGGTGGAAGTGTTCGCCGGCGTCGAGACGCCGGCGTGCGCACAGTTGCTCACCGACTTCTTCGGCGCCCGGCGCTGAACCGATAGTTCCCGGTGCGGCTAATTGTTGCCGTTGCGCCGGGAACAACTAGCCGGAATGGAAACAATTGCCGGGTGGGCTAGTCGGCGCTCTTGATCACGATCGTGTCGGTCGGCGGGTTCTCGGCTCCCGGCTTCAGGTAGACGTCCGGCTCGATGTAGATCACGCGGGCAATCGGGACGGCGGCGCGGATGCGTGTCTCCAGTGCATCGATCAGCGTCGCGACATCGGCCAGGCGCTTCTCCCGCCCGAACGCGACCTTGGCGCCCACCAGGAGCTCTTCGGGACCCAGGTAGAGCGTCTTCATGTGGATGAGCGCCTCGACGTTCTCACCCGAGTTGATCGCGGTACGGATCGCTTCGACATCCGCAGGGCTCGCGCCCTCCCCGACCAGAAGGCTCTTCGTCTCGATTCCGAGCACAATGGCCACCACGACCAACAGCACGCCGATCGCAAGGGTGCCGAACGCGTCGAAGGAACTGTTGCCAGTGAGGATCGTCAGGCCGACCCCGATGAAGGCGAAGGTCAGTCCCAGCAGTGCGGCGATGTCTTCCAGCAACACCACCGGTAGTTCAGGTGCCTTGGCATGGCGGATGAACTGGGGCCAGCTGTCGTTGCCGCGCACGCGATTAGACTCGCGCACCGCGGTACGCAACGAAAAAGACTCGAGGACGATCGCGACCAGCAACACGACGATCGGAAGCCACGCGTTTGACAGTTCGTGCGGGTGCGTGAGCTTGTCGACGCCCTCGTAGATCGAGAAGACACCGCCGACACTGAACAAGATGATCGCGACCACGAATGCATAGATGTAGCGTTCGCGGCCGTAGCCGAATGGATGCTGCGGGTCAGCTTTTCGTTTTGAGACGTAGGAGCCGCGTAGCAGCAGCACCTGGTTCCCGGTGTCAGCGACCGAGTGCACCGCTTCGGCGAGCATCGAGGCCGAACCGGACAGGGCCCACGCGACGAACTTGGTGATCGCGATTCCCAGGTTGGCTAGCATCGCGGCGATGATCGCCTTCTTGCCGCCTTCAACGCTCACGGTGCTCCCTCGTTAGGTACTAATCCTAGGATGTAGTGATATGGATACACTTCCGGCCGTCGCGATCCTAGGGGCGGGGTCCATGGGGGGCGCCATCCTCAATGGCCTCGTTCAGCCCGGCTCGCCCGTCAGCGGCCCAGTCCGGGTCACCAATCGCACGGAGGCGAAGGCGGCCGCATTGCGCTCGGATGAGGTGATCAGCTACTCGACCGAGGCCGATCCCAATGCGAATCTCGCCGCCATCACCGGTGCCCGAATCGTCGTGGTCGCGGTCAAGCCGCCCATGGTGCCGGACCTGCTTCGTGCCATCAGCACGGCCCTGGAACCGGATGCCGTGGTGATCAGCGTCGCCGCCGGGGTCACCATCGCCACCATGGAGGCCCTGCTCCCACCGTCGGTCGCGGTGCTGAGGGCGATGCCCAACACTCCGGCTCTCGTTGGCCGCGGGGTGACCGGATTGGCGGCCGGCAGCCGCGCCAGCGCCTCCGACCTGGCCATGGCGCACGCGCTGTTCGCCACCGTGGGAGCGGTGCTCGAGGTACCGGAGTCCAAGATCGACGAGGTCAGCGCCATCTCCGGATCCGGCCCCGCTTACGTGTTCTACCTCATCGAGCAGCTCACTCAGACCGCGGTCGGCCTCGGCTTCACACCCGAGCAGGCATCGCTCATGGTCGAGCGCACGTTCCTCGGCGCATCCGAGCTGCTTTCCGCCTCCGGCGAGACGCCGCAGGAACTGCGCCGCCGCGTCACCAGCCCGCACGGCACCACCGAGCGCGCCATCGCCGAGATGGCGAAGGCCGACTTAGGGTCCATGTTCGATCGCATGGCCACCTCGGCCATCGCCCGGGCGCAGGAAATCGCCGCCGGCGCCTGACGCTGCCGGTCCGGAACGAGGACATTCGGGCGACACGCCGTGAAAACCGCCACGACACGCCACATCCGCGCAGAATCCCCTCGGCAAGTGACCGGCGTTTGGCCATAAGTGACCGGCTATTGCCGGTGCGGTCAGCCCTGCTGGCTCGCGAACTGTTCGATCGCGCCGGAGTTGCCGCTCACAATGATGAGGTCATGGCTGGACACCACCGTTTCGGGCGTCGCGTAGGTGAAGTCCTTGCCAGGCGGCTTGACGCCGACGACGGTGACCCCGAACTTGCGCCGCACCTGCGACTGGGCGAGCGGGATGTCGCGGATCGGTTTGGGCGGATACATCTTGACGATGGCGAAGTCGCCGTCGAACTCGATGAAGTCGAGCATCCGGCCGGAAACCAGGTGCGCGACCCGCTCGCCGGCTTCCGCCTCCGGATAGATGACGTGGTTCGCGCCGATGCGCGCGAGGATCTTCCCGTGCGATTGGCTGATCGCCTTCGCCCAGATCTGCGGGATCTTGAGGTCAACCAGGTTTGCGGTGATCAGCACGCTCGCTTCGATGGAGGAGCCCACGGCCACGACGGCGATGGCGAAATCCTGCGCTCCGATCTGACGCAAGGCGTCAATATTGCGGCAGTCCGCCTGCACGGCGTGGGTGATCCGTTCCGACCACTTCTGAACGAGTTCTTCGTTGCTGTCGGCCGCGAGTACTTCCCGGTCGAGCCTGGCCAGCTGCCCCGCCGCTCCGGCGCCGAATCGGCCCAGCCCGATGACGAGCACTGGGGCGTCGTGAGGAATCCGATCAACCAACGATGGGCCTCTCTTCTGCGTACCGGAACAACTGCCGGCGCTGGCTTGCCGCGAGGGCCGCGGCCAAGGTCACTGTACCAACGCGACCTGCCCACATGGTGGCCGCCAGAATGTACTTGCCCGAATCGGGCAGCCCTTCGGTGAGACCGGTGGTGAGGCCGCAGGTGCCGAACGCCGAGATGACGTCGAACAAGACATGGTCAAGCGGCGCCTTGCTCACTGACAGCAGCGCGATCGTTGAGACCGCGACGATCGTCGCGCCCCACAACACCACGCTGACGGCCAGTCGCAGCACGTCGGAGGGGATCCGCCTGCCGAACACCTGCATGTTCTGGTCGCCGCGAGCCTCGGCCAACGCTGCCAGAAACAACACGGCCAGAGTCGTGACTTTGATGCCGCCCGCCGTGGATGCCGAACCGCCTCCGACGAACATCAGCATGTCCATCACCAGCAGCGTCGCGCCGTGCATCTGCCCGATGTCGACCGTCGAGAATCCGCCGGATCGCGTCATGACCGACAGGAAGGATGCGGTCATCGGGCGCGCGATGGGATCCTGACCGCCCAGCGTTTTCGGGTTGTTCCACTCCAACGCCCCGAGTGCAATCGCCCCGAGCACGATGAGCGCAAGCGTGGTGACCAGGGTGAGTTTCACGTGGATCGACCAACGGTGCGGAGTGCGCCAACCCTTGGCCAGCGCGAAGATCACCGGGAACCCGAGGCTGCCCAGGAAGACGCCGATGGCGATCACCGAAAGCATCCAGGGGTCCGTCGCGAACGGGGTGAGTCCTTCGACGTGCGGCACGAATCCGGTGTTGGTGAACGCGGAGGTGGCGAAGTAGAAACCCTCCCACAGGGCATGCCATATGTCGGATCCGGCGAGCAGGAGCCGCGGGGTGATCAGTGCCGTGAGTGCCACCTCGATGGCCAACACGCTGATGGCCACCGTGGCGAGCAGGCCGCCGATCTCGCCGAGACGAACCGCCTGACCTTCAGCCACGGGTCCGTGATGGATTCGAAGCGGGTTAGTGTCACTGGCGGCCATCAACCGGGCCCGAAGACCCAGTCGGCGTGACACGATCAGTCCGAGCATGCTCGCCAGCGTCAACACGCCGATGCCGCCGACCTCAAGGCCGATGAGGATCACCACGTTGCCGAACGTTGACCAGTGCGTAGCCATGTTCACCGTGTTCAGCCCGGTGACGCAGATCGATGACACCGCCGTGAACAGTGCGTCGGCCAACGGGGTCGTCGATCGCGACGCCGTCGCGATCGGCAGCGACAACACCGCCGTCATGATGAGCACGAGCCCGGTGAAGATCACGATGGCGAACCGCGCCGGAGAGGATGCCGCAAAGAAGTCGATGAAATCCCGCATGCGCACGAACACGGAATCGCGGGGCCTAACCGACTCCCGCATGCGGCCCTCTTTGTCTTCGCCGGTGTGACATCTGCACGACAGCTTGTCATGGTACTCCTGAGCGCGCCCAGCTACCCTGTTCTCATGGCTGACATCTTTGACGTGGTTGCGGATGCAACCAGACGCGAGTTGCTGCAAATTCTTCTCGAGCAGCACCTCGCTTCCGATTCTGGCGGCGCCGGCATCAGCGTTGGACAGATCGTCACCCGGCTGAACATCAGCCAGCCGACCGTCTCGAAGCACCTCAAAGTGCTACGCGATGTCGGTCTGGTCACTGTGCGTGAGGGCGGCCAGCACCGCTACTACAGCATCGACTCGTCGCCGCTGGAGCAGGTCGAAGACTGGCTGATTCCCTTTCTGGCCTCGGATGCCGTCGGCACGGATCACGCCGATCTCGTGGTCGACGATGCCGGGCCTTCGGTCTACAGTGCGTGGGCGGGCGCACGGTTGCCGGCGCCGCTCCGTCGGGCCGCCGAACGGCTGCCGCAGGCGGGCGAGGCCGGCGCTGCGCTCGGGCGTGCCGTCGCGGACGTGTCGCATCGGGTCCTCACACCGCTGAAGAAACGGCTGGGCCGCCAGACCGGAACCGTCGACGAGTAGACATCCCGTCACTTCTACCCCTAAAGTTACGAATTAGCACTCCAGTAACACTGTTACCGGGGGCGCGCAATGAACACAGCTCATCAAATCAACACAGCTAACCAAGGGAGGGGTGTGCGATGTCGCGGGATCTCTCTGAGGTTCGTTTTCTCACGGTTGCCGAGGTCGCTGACATGATGCGCGTGTCGAAGATGACCGTGTATCGGCTGGTGCACTCCGGCGAACTGCCGGCCATTCGGTTCGGCCGCTCGTTCCGAGTGCCGGAGTCCGCGGTCGAGGCGGCCATCGAAAAGCACATCGCCGACGTTGGATAGCGGCGAGGCTCCGAGGCTCCGACAGAGTCGGTTAGACTAAGCAAGGTATTTTTTCCGCGGTTCTGAACGGACCCGGTCATCCGTTCACGAATCGGTGAGGTCTTATGGGTTCCGTAATCAAGAAGCGTCGCAAGCGTATGGCCAAGAAGAAGCATCGCAAGCTGCTGCGCAAGACGCGTCACCAGCGCCGCAACAAGAAGTAGGCGTGCCCAACCCCGCTGTGCCGACGCCCGCAGTGCCGACACCGCCGGTCCGGCTCACGCTGATCGGCAAGCCGGAGTGTCATCTCTGCGATGTCGCTCACGACGTCGTCGATCGAGTGGCTGACGAGCTGGGACAGGATCGGGTCATGGTGGAGCAGTACTCCATTCTCGACGACCCTGCACTCTACGATCGGTATTGGGAGCAGATCCCCGTGCTGCTCGTGAACGACGTGGAACACGCACACTGGCGCATCGACCCGGATCGGTTGCGCGCCGCAATTCTGGAGGTTTGACCTGATGTTGAGACACGTCGTGTCCTGGAAGCTCGCCACCGACGACCCCGAGCGCAAATCGGCGCAATCGGCCGAGATCCGACGCCGGATCACCGCGCTTGTGCCCCTAGTGTCCTCGATACGCGAGCTCACGGTCGGCGCCGACACCGCCACCACGACGGGAAACTGGGACCTCGTTCTGATCGCCGACTACGACGATGCCGACGGGCTGGCCGCCTACCAAACACATCCGGAACATCGGAAGGTGGCGGCGTTCATCCGTTCCGTCATTTCGGACCGCACGTGCGTGGACTTCGTCCTGTAATCTTTTCCGCATGTCATTGATCCTGCATTACGGCGGTGAGGCACTGGAGCTGAGCCCGGAACACACCATCGAGCAGGTAAGCGCCTTGGTGTCAGCGGCATTTGCAACGACCGACCAGGACGTCCTTCCCGGGCGCCACGTAGTCGAGTTTCAGCTGTTGAACGCCGGCAAGCTGTATGTCGTCTTGGGCGATTCGATGCCGTTCGCCCTCGAAACGGTCACCGGCCAGACGATTCGCAGGGAAACTACCGCGCGGGTCCTCGACCCGGCGACGATGCCGTCGGAGCATAACTTCTAGAGTGCGGATGCTCCACCGCTGGGCGCTGCGGTTCCGCTGCCGTTTCCGCCCCCCGGTTCCGGAACGTACTGCAGTCCCGAGCCGCTGTTGGCCGACGCTGTCAGGATTTCCAGCCACTCCCGGTTGACGATCGGCACCCTTCCGCCGGAATACTTGAAGGCCAACGGGATGGACGCATCCATCCAGATACTGGTGCGGCCGTTGCCCACCTGCACGTCGTTCTTCCAGGAGAAGAAGAAGCTCTCGCGGCGGCGCAGCTTGGCACCGATCACGATCTGCAGATGGACCAGAACGCGGTCATCGAAGTCAACCTCCGTGGGCGGTGTGCCGTAAAGCAGTTTTCCCATAGTGTCCGATCCTGGCCCTTCTCGAGTCCGCAATCGCCTGGTGAGGATATTGAGCCTACGCCGTGTCGCTCATCAGCGGACCACCACGACGCGTGCTTGGCAATCCCGTGGCGGCACGAAAGTTGGACCGGACGGAACCCTTACCCCGGTGGAAGATGCCCGGCAAGTCCTTGTTACCTCGTCGACGAGCGAAGAAACTGCGACCATGAGAAGGCTGTTCTACGTCAGCGGAAGCGTCGTCCTTGCCGACCGCATGTGCAAGGCGGTATTGCGCTACGCCAGGGCGTTGTCCAAGCGGGAGCTTTCCGATGTGGTGTCCCTGCCCTTCGTGGGCGACAGCGGTGAGAAGCAGTACGCGCATTTCTTGATCGGTCCGGCGAGCCAACTGTTCTCCACCCCGGTCGATAGCCGGCCGGACTCGGAGGAGGACGAGACGGACAAGAAGGTCCTTGTGGAGTTGGAGCGCAAGACCAAGAAGTTGCAGCCGGATCGGCCGATGTGGTCCAACGAGATGCAGGATATTTCTGGACTCGACGACTACTCCGACGTCCCGGACGTCACCGATCGGTGACCCGGCAGCACCGCATGGAGACCTGGCCCGGTTCGGCTCGCCCGCTCGGAGCCACCTTCGACGGCGCGGGTACCAACTTTGCGCTGTTCAGCGAAGCAGCCGAGAGGGTGCAGTTGTGTCTGTTCGACGACGACCGGGTGGAGACACGCGTCGACGTGGTCGAGGTGGATGCCAACGTCTGGCACGTGTATCTTCCACAGGTCCAGCCCGGCCAGCGCTACGGATATCGGGTGCACGGCTCGTATGATCCCAAGGCCGGACTGCGGGCCAACCCGAACAAGCTCCTGCTGGACCCCTATGCAAAAGCGACCTGCGGCCGGATCCAGTGGCATCCGTCCCTGTTCGGTTACCACTTCGGCGACCCGCTTTCCCGCAACGACGAGGACTCGGCGCCGCACACCATGCTGGCAGTGGTCACGAATCCGTTCTTCGACTGGGGCGGCGACCGCGCTCCGGACACCCCGTACAGCGAGACGCTGATCTACGAGGCACACGTCAAAGGACTGACGCAGCTGCACCCGGACATCGCCGAAGCCGAACGCGGCAGCTACGCGGCACTGACGCATCCGGCCGTCCTCGAGCACCTGCGCCGGCTCGGAGTCACCGCTCTGGAGCTGATGCCGGTCCACCAGTTCGTGCACGACCAGCATCTGCTCGAGGCTGGCCGCAGCAACTACTGGGGCTATAACACCATCGGGTTCTTCGCGCCCCACAGCGGGTACTCCTCCAGCGGCGACCTGGGCCAGCAGGTGCAGGAGTTCAAGCGGATGGTGCAGGTGTACCACGAGGAGAACTTGGAAGTCATCCTCGACGTGGTCTACAACCACACGGCAGAGGGCAACCACCTCGGGCCTACCCTGTCGTTCAAGGGCATCGACAATCAGGCGTACTACCGGCTGGTCGACGATGACCCGCAGTACTACATGGATTACACGGGCACCGGCAACTCCTTCAACGTGCGGCACCCGCACTCGTTGCAGCTGATCATGGATTCGCTGCGCTACTGGGTCGTCGACATGCACGTCGACGGCTTCCGATTTGATCTCGCCTCGGCGCTGGCACGCGAGTTCTATGACGTGGACAAGCTCGCCACCTTCTTCGAACTGGTGCAGCAGGACCCCGTGGTGTCGCAGGTCAAGCTCATCGCCGAACCCTGGGATGTCGGACCCGGCGGCTACCAGGTGGGCGGCTTCCCGCCGCAGTGGTCGGAGTGGAACGGCAAATACCGGGACACGATCCGAGACTTCTGGCGCGGCGAACCCTCGGTACTCGGCGAGTTCGCCTCCCGCATCACCGGGTCAGCCGACCTGTACGAGAAAGACGGTCGCCGGCCGGTCGCGTCGATCAACTTCGTCACCGCCCACGACGGATTCACCTTGGCCGACTTGGTCTCGTACAACACGAAACACAACGAGGCCAACGGTGAGGACGGCAATGACGGTGAGTCCGACAACCGCTCCTGGAACTGCGGCGTTGAAGGACCCAGCGACGACCCGGACGTGCTGCGGCTGCGTTCCCGGCAGCAGCGGAATTTTCTTGCCACCTTGCTGTTGTCCCAGGGCGTGCCGATGATCGCGCACGGCGACGAATCCGGCCGCAGTCAACACGGTAACAACAACGTGTACTCTCAGGACTCCGAGCTGTCCTGGCTGCACTGGGAGGATGCGGACCGCTCCCTCGTCGAATTCACCGCTGCCCTATCGCGGCTGCGGAGGGAGCATCCGACGTTCCGGCGCGTTCGCTTTTTCGACGGCAGGCCGGTCAATCGCGGCCCGGGTGAGCCGCTCCCAGACATTGTCTGGCTGAGACCGGATGGCACGGCCATGATCCCAGAAGATTGGGACGTCGGTTTGAGCCGCTCGCTGGGGCTCTTCCTCAACGGCAACGGCATCCAGGGCAGGGATGCGCGCGGACGTCACATCGTTGACGTCAACTTTGTCATCTATTTCAATGGCGACGACGCGGCCGTGGAATTCATCGTGCCGCCCGAGGAGTACGCCACGTCGTGGGACATCGTGGTCGATACCGCCGGGGAACGCGCCGACGCAGCACTGGCCGCCGGCGAAAGCCTCCTCGTCGAGGCTCGGTCACTGCTGGTGCTGCAAGCCCACGTCACCGATCTCGAGGTGGAACCGGACAATTCCGTGTCTGCCACGCTCATCGCCGGAAGCGTCGGGCCGAACGGCATGCCGGTCTGATGCTCGCTCCAGCCTCGACCTATCGACTGCAGATCAGGTCGTCCTTCCCGCTTGAGGCGGCAACCCGCGTGCTCGACTACCTGCACGCCCTAGGCGCGGACTGGGTGTACCTGTCGCCGCTGCTGCAGGCCCAAGCTGGCTCAGACCACGGCTACGACATCGTGGACCACAGCCGTGTCGACCCGGCCAGGGGAGGAGCCGCCGGCCTGGAGCACTTCGCCGCCCGAGCCCACGCGCTGGGCCTCGGCGTGCTGGTCGACATCGTCCCCAATCACATGGGCATCGCCGACGCCGCATCCAACGCCTGGTGGTGGGACGTGCTGAAACACGGTGCGGCGTCGTCTTTTGCCGAAGCCTTCGACATCGACTGGGAATTCGGTGCCGGCCGCGTACGCCTGCCCGTCCTCGGCGACGGGTCGGACGAGCTCGCCGCCCTCCGGGTGATCGGCGACGAGTTGCGGTACTTCGACCAGCGCTTTCCGATCGCACCAGGCACCGCGGATGACGCAGTGGACCCGCGCACCGTGCACGAGCGTCAACACTATGAACTGGTCAACTGGCGCCGGGCAGACAGCGAAGCGAACTACCGTCGGTTTTTCGCCGTCAACACGCTGGCCGGGCTTCGGGTCGAGATTCCCTGGGTGTTCCAGAAGTCGCACCAGGAGATCCTGAGCTGGATCCGCACCGGCTGGGTCGACGGCCTGCGCGTGGACCACCCGGACGGACTAGCCGACCCGGGCGGGTATCTGGACACCCTGGCCGAGGCCACCGGTGGGACGTACCTCCTCGTGGAGAAGATTCTCGAGGGCGACGAACGGCTGCCCGGAGCCTGGCCGGTGGCCGGCACCACCGGCTATGACGCCCTCGCCGACATCGACAGGGTGCTCGTGGATGAAAGCGGCCAGGATGGTCTCGACGCTCTGGATGCCGACGTGCGCGACCGGCGTAAGCCGCCGTCCTGGGAAGCGCTGCGTCATTCCACGAAGCGGGCCGTGGCCGACGGAATCCTCCATTCAGAGGTGTTACGGCTGGTTCGCGATGTGCGGCGCTCCGGTGCCGTGATCACCGATCGAGAATCGCTCGCGGACGCGCTCGCCGAACTGCTTACCTGCTTCCCGGTCTACCGCAGCTACCTGCCGTTCGGAATCGAGCACCTCCGGCACGCCGCGGCAACTGCGAAACGCCGGCACCCGGAGCTGGCCCGCACCGTCGAGGAACTGTACCTCCTGCTCAGCGACCCCGCGCATCCGGTTGCCATCCGATTCCAGCAGACCTCCGGCATGGTCATGGCAAAAGGAGTGGAGGATTGCGCGTTCTATCGCTACACCCGACTCGGGTCCCTGACCGAGGTGGGCGCCGACCCCTCCGAGTTCGCCATCGACGTGAACGAGTACCACCGCAGGAACACCGTCAGGCAGGCCGGATTCCCACTGTCCATGACCACGCTGTCCACCCACGACACCAAACGCGGCGAGGACGTGCGTGCGCGGATCGACGTCCTTTCCGAGATCCCGCACGAGTGGGCGGACGCACTGGCCCGGCTGCGGCGCCTCGCCCCGCTGGGCGACGGCCCGCTCGAGTCACTGTTGTGGCAGGCGATCCTCGGGGCATGGCCGGCCACCCGGGACCGCCTCCACGGGTACGCCGAGAAAGCGTCGCGCGAGGCGGGCAACTCCACCTCGTGGGACCGGCCGAACGAGCGGTTCGAAGCCAGGATGCACGCGCTGGTCGACTCCGCCTTCGACGACCCTGAAGTGGTTCGGATTCTGACGGCTCTGCTGCGGCGGGTGCAGGATGCCGGGTGGTCGAACTCGCTGTCGGCCAAACTGCTGCAGCTGGCCGGGCCGGGCGTGCCCGACGTCTATCAGGGCAGCGAGTTCTGGGAACGCTCCCTGGTCGACCCCGACAACCGCCGGCCGGTCGATTTCCGGGCCGCCGAAGCGGCACTGCAGCGGATCGACGGCGGTGAATTGCCACCCATCGACCCCTCCGGTGAAGCCAAGCTCCTCGTGACCAGCCGTGCCTTGCGGCTCCGGCGGGACCGGCCGGAACTGTTCACCAGGTACCTGGGCGTCGCCGGGTTCGGCCCGGCCGGGCAGCATGTTGTCGCCTTCGACCGGGGTGGCGCCGTTGCCGTCGCCACACGTCTGCCGCTCGGATTGGCGGCCGGGGGAGGCTGGCGGGACACCCGGATCCTGTTGTCGGCGCGTTCCCGGGTCGACGTGATCACCGGTCGTCGCTTCAGCGGCGGGGAGGTCGAGCTGGTGCGCCTGCTCGACCGCTATCCGGTCGCGTTACTGGCCGCCGAACCGTAGAAGAGGGGCCGATGAACTTCGATGTGTGGGCACCGGCGGCGCGCTCCGTCGCGTTGCTCGCCGACGGCGAGCGGCGGGCAATGGTCGCCGGACCCGACGGCTGGTGGCAGCCTGCTGAACCGGTGCCGGGCTCGGTGGTCGACTACGGTTACCTTCTCGACGACGACGCCGTCGCGCTCCCCGATCCCCGGTCCCGTCGCCAACCCGGCGGCGTCCATGAGCTTTCGCGCACCTTCGACGGCTCAGCCTTCGCGTGGACCGATGCCCGTTGGACAGGTCGTCAGCTGGCCGGCGGGGTGATCTACGAACTGCACATCGGCACGTTCACGCCGGAGGGGACGCTGGATGCGGCGACTGCGAGACTGGGCCATCTGGTGGACCTCGGCATCGACTTCGTGGAACTGCTGCCGGTCAACGCGTTCAACGGCCATCACAATTGGGGCTACGACGGCGTGCTCTGGTATGCGGTGCAGGAAAGCTATGGCGGCCCGGTCGCGTATCAGCGTTTCGTCGACGCCTGCCACGCCGCCGGACTGGCCGTCATCCAGGACGTCGTCTACAACCACCTTGGCCCCAGCGGCAATTACCTGCCCCGGTTCGGTCCGTACCTGAACCGGTCCGCGAAGAACACCTGGGGTGAATCGATCAACCTCGACGGTGCCGACGCCGCACCGGTACGGCGTTTCATCCTCGACAACGCTCGGATGTGGTTGCGCGACTACCACGTCGACGGACTCCGGCTCGACGCGGTGCACGCCCTCGTCGACCACTCGGCCAAGCATCTGTTGCAGGAACTCGCCGAGGAGACCGAGGCGTTGTCCGCCTTCCTCGGACGTCCGTTGAGCCTGATCGCAGAGTCCGATCTCAACGACCCCACCCTGATCACCCCGAGGGAGGGCGACGGGTATGGGCTGACCGCGCAGTGGAGTGACGACTTCCATCACGCCGTGCACGTCGCGGTAACCGGTGAAACGGTGGGGTATTACTCCGACTTCGATTCGCTGGCAGCACTCAGCAAAGTGTTGACCAGAGGTTTCTTCCACGATGGCACCTATTCGTCGTTCCGCGGCCGCCCGCATGGGCGCCCGGTCGACACCGAACGCATGCCGGCGTTCCGCCTGGTTGTCTCCGACCAGACCCACGACCAAGTGGGGAATCGAGCCGCCGGGGACCGGCTCGCCGCCTCGGTGGATGACGGCGCTCTGGCGATTGCCGCCGCTCTGACCCTCACGTCACCGTTCACGCCGATGCTGTTCATGGGTGAGGAGTGGGCCGCGTCAACACCGTGGCAGTTCTTCACCTCGCATCCGGAGCCCGAACTGGCGGCCGCCACCGTTGCGGGGCGTCTCGCCGAGTTCGAACGGATGGGGTGGGATCCGGCGGTGGTGCCCGATCCGGGGGATCTCGCAACGTTCGCAGGGTCGAAGCTGGACTGGGCCGAGGTCGATGGCGGGCGCCACCGGCGGATGCACGACTTCTACCGGCGCCTGATCGCGCTGCGTCGCAGTCACCCCGAATTCGCCGACCCGCGGTTCGGGTCGGTCGCTACCGAGTTCGACGAGAACGAACGGTGGTTCGTGGTGCATCGGGGCGGACTGGCGGTGGTGGCGAACTTCGATGTCTCCCGGCACCGCATCCGGCTGCCCGGCAATCGGATCCTCCTGTCCTGGGACGAGGCATCCCATTTCGACGGGGAGGTACTTGATATGGCGGCACGCTGCGTAACCATCACCGCAGCAGTGTGACCGTCACCGCAGCAGTTCGGATTTCTGCCGAAAGTAGCACGTCCGCACACCATCGACAAGCCCTTGATCGAGGGGTGGCACAGGCGGAAACTTTTCCTTGAGTGGGCGGTCTGCTCGGGTAGTGCACATGCATCTGTCGGGGGTGGTAATTCGTGGACCCAGCAATACGAGCATCGAAGGCGGCTGACCAACCCTCGCGCAAGTTGCAGACGGTGCGCCGGGTGCCCACACGTGGTCGCGAGATCGTCGCATTGCATCCGCACCGCGATCCGATGGCGTCCGGGTCTGAGATCCCGACGTCTCGGACGGAGGCGGAAAGGGAACCGGCGACAGTGGTCATCAGTTACGGCGGCAGGGAATTCACCGCGCGGCCGTCGATGGCCGACGTGTTCCTCCGTAACTGCCGCAAGGTGCTCGACTCCGGTCACTCCGAGCTGGTCCCCCTGCTGCACGAGGATGGGGTGGAGCTCCTGCTGGTCAGCCCCGGCGTCGCGATTCGCGTCACGACCCTGGACGAGTTCGTCCACTAGGGCCGATCGGAATGGGCGACACCATCGTCGATCCGGAGGACGCCCGGTTGCGCGCGGCGTCCGAACTGCTTACCGATCGAACGCCGAGAGGTGACGCGGCCCGCGCCCTGGCAGCGGCGTTGGACGAAGCCGCCGCTGCCAACTTCAGGCTGCGGCACGAGACCCGGCCCGTCGGCATGGAAGGTGAGACCTTCGGTGACCGGTGGGATCGGGTAGGTGCCCTGGTCAGCACTCACTACGAACGCACCGTCACCCGCGCCAGGGAGGCGGCACTGGCGGCAGGACTGAGCGAGCGTGACCTGAGCGACGCGGGGCTGCGTCAGCGTTGACCGGCACCGGTCATCGGCTGGCCGGCTCGAGTTCTGGTTCTGGGATGATGTGAAGTCCGCCCGGGCTGTTGGCGATGGCCATGAGCTCCTTCAGCCATGCCGGATTGATGGACGGTTCCTTGCTGCCGTTGAATTGGAAATGCAACGGAATCGCCGAATGGATCCAGACCGTGCTGCGGCCGCCCCCACCCGATTGGCCGTGGTGCCAGGAAAGCACGAACTTCTCATCGCGGCGAAGCTTTGCGACGATGACAATCTCCAAGTGCGCAAGCGTTCGGTCGTCCACCTCGATTTCAGCTACGGAGGCTCCGTAAACTAGCTTGCCCATAATCGTCGCCGGACCTTTCGCCTCGCATGGTTGTCCCAGATGATGCCGTGCAGGTTACGGGAATTCTAGTTCCTCGAAGCCGTCTTAGACCGAATCTAATTCGGATGCCCTCGCGGCGAGGGCTCAGCTACCGGGCGGGGTGTCCACGATTCCGACGAAACGGCTGCCAATACCGTCGACTTCACGACGCGAGAACCCGGCGACGGGCACCGGCAGTTCGTCCGCCGCGTGATGAGAACAACTGAGGTGGGAAAAAGCCGGCCACCACTTCTTCGGACGGGCAGCCTCGGTGAATCCGCAGATCTCGCAGGTCAGTTGCACCCAGACCGGCCGGCTGCCGGTACGGTTGGCGCGGGACTGCGCCAACCACGCCGGCGGATGCGTGTCAAGCTCCGCCAATTCCGGCTCAGACATGCGGGCGGGCAAACCATGCCGCCTGGCCATCTCCAGCGGGATGTCCAGACGCAGGGCGGCTTCTCGTCTCGTGATCATCATCTGAGGTCAACGATAGGCCAGGCGGCGGTTCACCAGGCAGTCGATAGACTGACCATCAGGTGCGCCGGGAAGTCTGGTCGGCAATTTCTTTGCCAACACTTCGCCCAAGGAGCCACCGTGGTTGCATCCCGCTCACAACGTCAGCCCAGACGATTCGTCTTCGGGCGGGCAGGTTTTGGCGAGATCGTCCGTATCGGCGCGATTCTCCGCAAAGAGACAGTTGGCGGCGCGCTTCTGGTCGGGGCCTCCGCCCTCGCGCTGCTGTGGTCGAACTCGCCGCTGTCGGACAGCTACTTCGCGCTGCGGGATATCACTTTCGGGTACGCCCCCTGGCACCTCGAACTGAGCGTCGGCCAGTGGTCCGCCGACGGATTGCTGGCGATCTTCTTCTTCCTGGTGGGATTGGAGCTCAAGCGCGAGTTCGTCGCGGGAGACCTGCGGGATCTCAGCACCGCCATCGTGCCCGTGGCCGCCGCGGTCGGCGGAGTGATTGTGCCCGCCTTGATCTACGTGGCCATCAACTGGAATGACCCGGATGCCCTGCGGGGCTGGGCGGTCCCCACCGCCACCGACATCGCCTTTGCGCTGGCGGTGTTGGCCGTCATCGGCTCGCATCTGCCGAGTGCGCTTCGACTGTTCCTGCTCACCCTTGCCGTGGTGGACGACCTTATCGCCATCGTCATCATCGCCTTCTTCTATACGACGAGCATCCAGCTGATGCCGCTGCTGCTCACCCTGGTGCCCCTCGCGCTCTACACGTTTCTGGCGCAGAAATACCGCAAGTTCTTTCGGCTCAACGCGTCGGCCGCGTGGTTCGTGCTGCTGCCGATCGGTATCGCGGCGTGGGTGCTGTTGCACGCCTCGGGGGTGCATTCTACCGTGGCCGGCGTGCTGCTCGGCTTCGCGGTGCCCGTGCTGCGCGCGGCCGGTAGCGCGGATGACACGGGTCCTGGGCTTGCCGAGGTCTTCGAACACCGGTTCCGGCCCATTTCGACGGGGTTTGCGGTGCCGGTCTTCGCCTTTTTCGCCGCCGGCGTGACCATCGGCGGCTGGGACGGGCTCGTCGCGTCCCTCGGTAGCCCGGTCACGATCGGCGTGCTGGTGGCGTTGGTCGTCGGCAAGCCGCTGGGCATCGTGGCCACCACCTGGCTGACGACGCGGCTCACCAGGGCCGAACTGGACCCCTCGGTGAACTGGATCGACCTGACCGGCGTGGCCTTTCTGGGCGGTATCGGCTTCACCGTGTCGCTGCTGGTCGCCGAACTCGGCTTCGGTGCGGACGGCCCGCACGACGGGGACGCGAAGGTCGCCATCGTGGCGGCCTCGTTGGTCGCGGCGTTGTTGGCCGGCCTCGTGCTGCGCGGTCGCAACCGGCACTACCGCGCCATTCACCGCGACGTGCACCCATAGTGAGTCAAGCTCGCGCGTGGGCCTTGTGTGCGTTCACCACAGGCGGTTAGCGTAACAGTGTGGACTGGAGCGGATGGGCCCTGTTCGGGCTGATTGCGACCGCCGCTCTGACCGCGGCTATGATCACCGCGCAGCTGGCCGGGCTCACCCGCCTCGATTTTCCGCTCGTGCTGGGCACCATCTTCACCGAAGACCCCGACAAAGCCAGGATCGCCGGCTTCTTCCTCCACCTGGTCATCGGACAAGGGTTCGCCCTGGGCTATGCGGCCACGTTCGCCCTGGTGCACCAGGCGTCCTGGTGGCTCGGCGCGCTGCTGGGCTTGCTGCACGTCGCCGTCGCGCTGACCGTCCTGCTGCCGCTGGTCCCGGGCGTGAACCCGCGTATGGCATCCGAAAGCGCAGGGCCCTCCAGCACCGCGGTCCTGGAGCCACCTGGGCTGTTGGGACTCAACTACGGCATCCAGACCCCCACGGTGGCGATCGTCGCGCACCTTATCTACGGCGTTGTGCTGGGCCTGCTCCTGCAGGTCCGGTGATGAGCGGCTCTGGCAGCACGCCGATCGAGGATTACGGACTCCTCGGTGACACGCGTACCGCCGCGCTCGTGTCCAGCGGCGGCGCGATCGACTGGCTGTGCGTGCCCCGGTTCGACGGAGTGAGTGTGTTCGGTGCCCTTGTCGGCGGGCCGGCAGCCGGAACGTTCCGGATGGGGCCGGCCCAGCCGGCTCGGGTCGTCCAGCGCCGCTACCGCGGCCATTCGACCACACTGGAAACGACCTGGGACCTCGGCGGAAGCCGGCTCACCCTCACCGAAACGATGATCGCGGAGGTGGCCGGCCGCCTGCTGCCGTCGTTGCTACTGGTGCGCCGCCTATCGGTCGTCGGCGCCACCGTGGATGCCGCCATCGAATTCGATCCCCGACTGGGCGAGGACCACCGGCGCCCCAGGGTCAGCACCCGCCTGGCGGACATCGTCTGTGAATGGGGTTCCCTCGCAATGTCGCTGACCTGCGACCCGGAGATCGGCGTGCTGCCGGGTGAGCCGCTGACCGTGCAGATCAGCCAGGATCATCCGCTCACCATCGTGGTCACGCTGGCCAATCGTGAACCGCTCATCCATGTCACGCCCGCCGTTGCCTGGGACCTCGTCCTCGCCGATGAAGCCCGCTGGCACGACTGGAGCGCGCAGATCGACGCCGACCTCCCGTTCCGCGACACCGTGGTGCGAAGCCTGCTGACGCTGCGCCTGCTCACTTACTCACCCTCGGGGGCGCCGGTGGCCGCGCCGACGACCTCGCTTCCGGAATACCTTGGCGGCCTGCGCAACTGGGACTACCGGTTCGCGTGGCCGCGGGACGCCAGCATCGGCGTTGCGGCATTCCTCGCCGTGGGCAAACTGCGGGAGGCCAAGAATTTCCTCGGCTGGTTGCTGCACGCCAGCAGGCTGCAACGCCCGCGTCTGCCCGCGATGTTCACGGTGGACGGGAAGCATGTTCCGCCGGAACGTACCCTGCACGGCTGGCCCGGCTACGCCGGCAGCGCCCCGGTGCGCACCGGCAACGGCGCGACTGATCAGCACCAGCTCGACGGCTATGGCTGGGTGCTGGACGCCGCCTGGACGCTCGTCGCGGCCGGGCACCGGCTGTACTCGGAAACGTGGCGGGCGATGCGGTCCTTCACCGATTTCGTGGCGTTGCACTGGAGCGAGCCGGATGCCGGAATCTGGGAGATCCGCGCCGACGCCGCCCATCACGTGCACTCCAAGGTAATGGCGTGGCTCGCGCTGGACCGCGCCATGAGAATCGCCGCAACGCACCGCTGCTCGGCACGGCAGCGCGCACGGTGGGCGAACGCACGGGACGCCATCGCGGCGCAGGTGCACGAGCAGGGCTTCAGCGAGGAGCTCGGCAGCTACACCCGCACCTACGGTTCCCACGACCTGGATGCGGCGCTGCTGATCCTGCCGCTGGTCGGTATCGAGCCCACCGATTCGGTGCGGATGCGCGGAACCATCGACGCCATCCGCAGCGCCCTGTCGGCCGGGGGTGGCCTGCTGTACCGGTACCCGCCGGGCCAGGACGGGATCCCCGGCACCGAAGGGGCGTTCGTGCCCTGCGCGTTCTGGCTGGTGCAAGCCCTCGCCATGACCGGCAGGCGCCCCGAGGCCGCGCAGCTGTTCCAGGATCTGCTGCGCCGGGCGAGCCCACTCGGCTTATTCGCCGAAGAAATCGATCCGACCACCGGCGCGCAACTTGGCAACTTCCCGCAGGCGCTCAGCCATGCCGCGCTGGTGCAGGCGGCGCTGGCCCTGCGCCAGACGAGCTGACCGCGCCGCTGAGGCGAACCTCACATTGGGGGCCGCCGTGTCGTCTACTGGAGTGTGACCATGAAACCGCCATTCGAGCACATCGTCACGCGCTATGGGCCGGCGGTACTGCGCGTGTGCCGCGCCGTGGTGGGTGCGGACGATGCCGACGACGCCTGGTCGGAGACGTTCCTTTCCGCGCTGCGCGCCTACCCGGCACTCGATGGGGGCGCCAACGTCGAGGCGTGGCTCGTCACGATCGCGCACCGCAAGTCGATCGACCTCCTGCGGGCCAGGAAGCGCAGGCCGATCACCACCGACGTGTTGCCCGAACCACCGGCGGCGCAGGTGGACGCCGAACGGCTCGACCTGGAACGTGCCATCGCCGCCCTCCCCGACAAGCAACGCCACGCGCTCGCCTACCATTACCTGATCGGCCTGCCCTACGGCGAGGTCGCCGGAATCCTGGGCGGCAGCCCGGACGCGGCGCGCAAGGCCGCCTCCGAGGGAATCCGCACGCTGCGGCTCACCCTCGACAGCCCGCAGCGAGCCCCGATGCCACGGCCCCCGATACCACGGCCCCTCATGCCACGACAAGGACAACAGCGATGACCATCGCAGAAGAACACGACGCTCTCGAACTGCTCGCGCCCCTCCACGGCGCTGACACCGAGGAGCTGGCTCGGTTGCACTCCCGGCTCGAGCAGGCAGCACAGCGTGAGGGCATCCTGGATGTCGCCTACGACCTGCATGACACGCCGGTCGGAACGCTGCTGCTCGCCGCCACCCGGGCCGGGCTGGTGCGCGTGGCCTACGTCGACGGCGGCCACGTCGACGTGCTGGCGACGCTCGCGGCGGCGGTGAGCCCGCGCATTCTGCGCGCTCCGCACCGGCTGCAGGACGTCGCCCGGCAACTCGACGAGTACTTCGCAGGCACCAGAACGCGCTTCGACGTCCCGCTGGACTTCCGACTCTCGCACGGCTTCCGCCGCGAGGTGCTCGGCCACCTGGCCGGCATCGCCTACGGGCGCACCGAAAGCTACGCGCAGGTCGCGCAGGCGGTCGGCAACGCCAAGGCGGTGCGGGCGGTCGGCTCGGCGTGCGCGACGAATCCGCTGCCGGTCGTCGTGCCCTGCCACCGTGTCGTGCGCTCGGACGGCACCGCAGGCGGTTACGTCGGCGGAGCGCAGGCCAAGCGCACCCTGTTGAGCCTCGAGTCCGCAGCCTGAGCCGTGCGCTAACCCCACGACGGCAGGTCGTCGACGTCCCGGATGCCGCGCAACGCCAGGAAGATCGGAAGCGGAGCCAGCACGACGATCCCACCGGCTACCCAGAGCGTGCCGCGCAGCCCGATCCACTCGCCGAGGACACCGCCTACCAGCGCCCCCAGCGGGAACAGCCCCATGATCAGGAACCGCATGGTCGCGTTGACGCGGCCGAGCATCCGATCGGGGCAGAGCCGTTGCCTCAGGCTCACGTTCGTGATCGCGTAAATGATCTGGCCGAATTCCCCGGCCGCGATCCCCACGATGATGAGCACCACCAGCCAGCCAGGCTGGGCGAAGGGGCCGATCATGGCGATCGGGGCGGTCACCGTCAGCGACAGCCAGATGATCCTGGCCGACCCGAACGCCTTCGACAGCCGCGGGGTGAAGGCCGCACCGGCGACCACCGTCACCGATCCTGCCGCGACGATCAGGCCTATCGCAGCGGCGGACAGCTCGAGGGTGCGCGAGAGGAAGATGAAGCTCACTGCGGCGGCCACCGCGAACGAAAAGTTGCTGGCCCCGCTGGCGATAGCCATGGCTCGCAGGAGCCGATTGTGCCGGACGAAACGCAGTCCTTCGACGATTTGCGGAAACAGGCGGGGAGCATCCTGCGCCGCGGTGATCGCCGGCTCGGTTACCCGGATGCCCAGCAGCGACACGGCCGATACGGCGAAGGTGACCGCCTGGACGAGCACCACGTTGGCCGCGCCGATCAGCGTGACCAAGGCGCCGCCGACGCCGGGGCCGACCACCTGCCCCGAGGCGCGGATGGTCTCCATTACCGAGTTGCCCGCCAGCACCTGATGTCTGCCGATCACCGACGGCAGGTAGCTCTGGTAGCCCACATCGAAGAACACCCGCGCGACACCGACCAGCAACGACACCGTCACCAGGTACGGGATGGTCAAGAACCCCAGCACCGCACCAAGCGGGATGGTGCCCAGCAGCACGGTGCGCGCCAGGTCGCTGGCGACCAGGATCGGGCGCCTGCGCCACCGGTCGAGCCAGGCACCGGCCGGTAAACCGATCACCGCGAACGCCACCGTGCTGGATGCTGTGACCAGGCCGAGCTCGAACGGGGTCGCGTTGAGGGTCAGCACGGCCAGGAGCGGGATCGCGATGCCGCTGACCTGGGCACCGAACTGGCTGGTGGTCTGGCCGACAAGCAGCATCCGGAAGTCGCGATGAGCGAACAACGAACGGTCGCTCACGGGTTCGACCGACGCGCGGGACCTACCTCGTCCTGGCCAGCCCGACGATCGCGGCAACGAGAAGAACGCCGTCGATGACGATCATGGTGAACAGACCGAGTACCAGGAGTTGTTCCATACCGCCGATTATGGCCGACCGGCGGTGCGGGCGCTAGGGCAGCAGGCGGTTCGGCCCGCGGAACAGATAGATGACCTCGCGCAGGTTCGGCAGGTGCAGCATGAGCATGAGCAGCCGCGACAGGCCCATCCCGAACCCGCCGTGTGGCGGCACGCCGTAGCGGAAGAAGTCGAGGTAGAAGTTCAGTTCGTCAGGATCCAGGTGCTTTTGCCGCGCCTGCGCGGTCAGCACGTCGATGCGATGTTCGCGCTGGGCGCCGGTGGAGATCTCCACACCGTTCCAGACCAGGTCATAGCTCTTCGTGAGTTCCGGATGCTCGGCGTCACGCATGTGGTAGAACGGCCGGATGCTCGTGGGGTAGTCGGTGAGAAACACGAACTCGTGGCCGAGCACCTCTGCCGCGTACTGGGAGATCTGCCGCTCACCCTCGGGGTCCATGTCGTCGTCGGTGCGCGGCACGACGTAGCCGCGCTCGGCCACGATGCGTTTGGCCTCCAGCAGCGGGATGCGCGGGAAAGGGCGTGACGGCACGGTCACCTCGACGCCGAACAACTCGCGGATTTCGTCACCGTGCTTGGCCTTGACCGCGGTGAGCGCGGTGACGAGGAGCTCCTCGTGCATCGCCATGACATCCTCGTGGCTGTCGATCCAGCTGATCTCGGCGTCGACGCTGGTGAACTCGGTGGCGTGCCGGCTCGTGAACGACGGGTCGGCCCGGAACGCCGGCGCGATCTCGAACACCTTGCCGAAACCCGCAGGTTGCGCCATCTGCTTGAAGAACTGTGGGCTCTGCGCCAGGAACGCCTTGCCGTCGAAGTACTTCACCTCGAACAGTTCCGCCTTCGACTCGCTGGCGCTGGCCATCAGCTTCGGCGTGTGCAACTCGATGAAGTCGTGCTCCACCCACCAGGTGCGCATGGCGTGCTCGAGGGTGGTCTGGATGCGGAAGATCAGGTTGTTCTCCGGGCGGCGCAGGTCGAGGAAGCGCCAATCCATCCGCTTGTCCAGCCCAGAGTCCTCGGCGATCGGTGTTTCGCCAATCGCGGGACCAACCACATCCAAGGACTCGAGCTTGACCTCGATGCCGCCGAGTTTCACCCGCTCATCGTGCTTCAACTCGCCGGTCGCGGTAAGGAAACTGCCGTGGGTGAGGCCGGAAATCGTGTCGGCGAGCGCGTCGTCCTCCGCCGCCCGCGGATGCACCAGCTGCAGGGCACCAGATTCGTCGCGCAGCACGACGAACTGCACCTTCTTCTGATCCCGTACCGTTTCCACCCATCCGGAGACGCAGACGGGGCCGTCGCTGGACGCGGCGAGATTCTTGATCAAAGTGCGAGTGGTCACTCCAGCGAGTTTACCGGGGCGCTCCGGCGTCGATTCGCCGCCCGACTCCGCGCAATAGTTTCCGTTCCGGCTAGTTGTGCCCGGCGCAACGGGCACAACTAGCCGCAACGGAAACTCTCGGCACGGTTACGTACACTTGGATCGTGGTCGCATCCCAGGTCCACCTCGTTCGTCACGGCGAGGTTCACAATCCCGACGGGATCCTTTATGGACGCCTGGCGGGCTATCACCTTTCCGAACTGGGAAACCGGATGGCCGCCGCTTCCGCACAATGGATGAAGGGCCGCCGTCCCATCACGCGGCTCATTGCGTCGCCACTGCAACGGGCCCAGGAGTCGGCACAGCCCTGGGCGGCAGCATTCGGTCTGCCGATAGAGACCGACGAGCGCCTCATCGAGCCGACCAACCGGTTCGAAGGCAAGAAATTCGAGTTCGGTCCGCAGGTGCTCACCAATCCGGCATCCTGGCCGTGGGTGCTCAACCCGTTCCGCCCGAGTTGGGGGGAGGCGTACGCCTCGATCGCGCAGCGGATGCTCGCCGCGATCGCGGATGCCTTCAGCGGCACCTCGGACGGCGACGTCGTGCTGGTCAGCCACCAGCTGCCGATTTGCATGGTGCAACGGACCATCGGTGGTCGACACCTGTTCCATGATCCGAGAAACCGGCGGTGCAGCCTGTCGAGCATCACCACCCTGGTCCGGGACGGCGACGGCTTCGCCGAACTCGGTTACCAGGACCCGGCGGCGGACCTGGCCGCTGACGCCCTCGATCGGGGAGCGGTGTGAAGCTCGTCGTCAGGGCCGGTGCCCTCGTCATTGCCGCCGCGCTCGCGCTGTCCGGATGCTCGACCGACCCGCTCGCCGCGCAATACCGAGACGGCGGCAACCAGAACTACATCGCCGGCGATGGCACCGTACTGGAGATCCCCGTCTCGAACCGTGACGCGCCCGTCGAATTCAGCACCACCACCGACGCCGGCACGACGGTGTCGAGCCAGGACTACCGGGGCACGGTGCTGGTCGTGAACTTCTGGGCCGCATACTGCGACCCGTGTCGGGTCGAGGCGCCCGACCTGGAGAAACTGTCCCGCGCCTATGACGGCAAAGGCGTCGAATTCCTCGGAGTCAACATCGCTGACACCGCTGACACGTCCCTTGCCTTCGCCCGCAAGTACAACGTGACCTACCCCTCCGCCCTCGACGCGGACTCCGGCAGCGTGCGACTCGCCTTTGCCGGAAAGACGGCGCAAAGTGCGCTGCCGACCACCCTGGTGTTGGACACCGAAGGCCGGGTCGCCGCCCGCATCCTCGGTCAGCTGCAATCGCCCTCGATTCTCGACTCCATCATCAAGACGGTGCTGGCCGAGAAGAATTCGGCCCAGAAGAATACGGCGCAGAAGAATACGGCGCAGAAGAATACGGCCCAACAGAATCCGGCGCAGTGAACCCGATCGGCGAGATCATTTCCGGCGGCAACTTGGCTCTGGCCTTGCCGATCGCGCTCGCCGCCGGCTTGGTGTCGTTCGCCTCACCGTGCATCCTGCCGCTGGTGCCGGGCTACCTGGGCTACGTGGGCGGCTTCGCCGGAGACGGGCAGCGGCGGGACCGCCGCCGGCTGCTACTGGGTGTTCTGCTGTTCGTGCTGGGGTTCAGCGTCGTGTACGTCACCCTCACCCTCGCCTTCGCGGTCGCCGGGCTTACCCTCATCCGTTGGATGGGCCTGATCACCAGGATCGTCGGCGCCGTCGTGATCGTCATGGGGCTCGTCTTCATCGGGCAATTCAGTGTGCTGCAGCGCACCATGAAACCGCAGTGGAAAGTGGCGACCGGACTGGGCGGCGCACCGCTGCTGGGCATCGTGTTCGGACTGGGCTGGGCCCCGTGCATGGGCCCGACGTTGGTGGCAGTGCTCGGGCTGAGCCTCGGCAGCGGGTCGCCGGCCCGCGGCATCCTGCTCGGGGCGGTCTATTGTCTGGGACTGGGCATCCCCTTCCTGCTGGTCGCCCTCGGATTCAACTGGGTCACCGGTTCGGTCAGCTGGCTGAAACGTCACATCCGGATCATCAATATCGTCGGAGGAGCCATGCTGGTTGCGATCGGACTGCTCATGGTGTCCGGCATCTGGTCCATTCTCATTGCCAACCTGGGATCGGTGATCATCGGTTTTGTCCCGGCCCTCTGACCACATCGAGTCCCCGCTGCCGCCGCGTCCGAGCGACGGCATCACTCAGCCCCGGCTCGGTCCTGTGGGATATCTGCGCTTCTTCTGGCGTCAACTCACGAACATGCGCACGGCGCTGTTCCTGCTGCTGCTGCTGGCCATCGCCGCGGTGCCCGGATCGCTCGTCCCGCAGCGCAGTTCCGACCCGAACGGGGTGGTGCAGTATGTCGCAGACAACCCCGGCCTGGCGCCGGTGCTCGACGCGCTGCAGTTCTTCGACGTGTACACCTCGGTGTGGTTCTCCAGCATCTACCTGCTGCTGTTCGTCTCCCTGATCGGATGCGTCGTGCCGCGCACGCTGCACCACCTGAAGGCGCTGCGCGCGAAACCCCCGAAAACCCCGGCACGCCTGGAACGGCTCGCCGGTTTCACCACCCAGCCGGCGCCGGCTGGGACCGACGCCGCCACCGCCATTGAGGCGGCCCGCCAGGTGCTGCGGCGCAGCGGGTACCGGGTGCAGCTGTTCGACGGCAAGGCCCTGTCGGTGTCCGCCGAACGCGGCTACGCCCGCGAAACCGGCAACCTGCTCTTCCACACGGCCCTCATCGGCGTGCTCATCGCGGTGGGCATCGGCGGCGGCTTCGGCTACGCCGGCCAGAAGGTCGTGGTGGAGGGGCAGCCATTCGTCAACGTGCTCGGCTCCTACGACTCGTTCAATCCGGGCCGGTTCTTCACCGACGCGACGCTATCGCCGTACCGCCTGGTGCTGAAGAAGTTCACCGCCGTATACGAAGAGAACAACCTGGATGCGTACGGGCAGGCGATCGACTACACCGCGGATGTCACCGCCTACCGGCCACGGCAGCCGGCGCAGGCCGAAGCGATCAAAGTGAACGAGCCCCTGTCCATCAGCGGCACGAACGTCTACCTTCTCGGCAACGGCTACGCACCGCGCATCACCGTGCGCGACGGCGACGGCAATGTCGCGTTCAGCGATTCCGTGCCCTTCCTGCCGCAGGACACCAACCTCACCTCCATCGGCGTCATCAAGGTGCCGGATGCTCTGCCCCAGCAGATCGGCATGATCGGCTTCTTCTACCCGACAGCCAAGGAGCTCACCTCCGGCGCGTTCACCTCCATCCATCCCGAGTTGCGCGCGCCCATGCTGAGCCTGCGGGTATACACCGGGGACCTCGGGCTGGGAGACGGCGAGCCGAAGTCGGTGTACGCGTTGGACACCGACGGCCTCACCGAGGTGGCCGGCGCCGGCGCCGACAGTCCCGCCCTGCAACTGACACCGGGGCAGACGGTGAGCCTGCCCGGCGGCATCGGCACGGTCACCTTCGAGAACATGGATCCGGCCGCAGCGGACCAAAGCCGCAGCGTGTCTCGGTTCGCCTCGCTCGACATCCACCACGACCCCAGCCAGCAGTGGGTGTTCGTGTTCGTCGTCCTCGCCGTCGCGGGACTGCTCGCCGGGCTGTTCGTTCCGCGCCGTCGGGTGTGGGTGAAGGCGGTCGAGGAGGATGGGGGCATCCGCCTCGAATACGCGGGACTGGCCCGCGGCGAAGATCCGGGACTCGAAGGCGCCGTCGCAGACCTTGCCGCCAGACACATCAAGCGCCTGGGCAGTTAGGCTGTGCAGGTGACAATCGCTGACCTCGTGTCGTACTCCCTCGTTGCCATCTACTCGGCCATGGCCGTGTACACCCTGGCCTTCGTCTGCTTCGCCCTCGACCTCGCCAAACGCTCCGCGGAAAGCCAGGCCGTTCCGATCACCGCCACCGTCCCGGCACGCTCGGTAGGGATGATGGCCGGCACCACGACGGCGACGCTCGAACGGGCGCCGGCCACTGAGACCGTGGCGCCGTCCCGCCGGTTCGAGCGCACGGCGTTCGCGCTCACCGTGCTCGCCTGGGTGCTGCACGTGCTCGGCACGGTGCTGCGCGGGTTCGCGAACGGCCACGTGCCCTGGTCGAACATGTTCGAGTTCTCGCTGACCTCCTCGGCGATCATCGTCGGCGTCTTCATCGTCGCGCAGTTCTGGCAGAATCTGCGGTTCCTAGGCGCCTACATCACCGGTTTCGGGCTGTTGCTGCTCGGCGTCGGCACCGTCAACTTCTACGTCGACGTCAAGCCGCTGCCGCCGGCGCTGCAGTCATACTGGCTGGTCATCCACGTGTTCGTCGCCACCCTGGCCACCGCGCTGTTCGCCATCGGCGCTGGACTGTCGATCGCCCAGCTGCTGCAGGCCAGGCGCGAATCGGGGAAGTCGACCTGGCTGAAGGGCCTGCAGACGCTGCCGGATGCGCAGCGCCTGGAGAACCTCGCCTACCGGGTGGTCGTGGTCGGTTTTGTGTTCTGGACGTTCACCGTCATCGCCGGCTCGATCTGGGCCGAAAAGGCCTGGGGCAGCTACTGGGGCTGGGACACCAAGGAGGTCTGGACCTTCATCATCTGGGTGCTTTTTGCCGGCTACATCCACGCCCGCGCGACCCGCGGTTGGCGCGGCGCGCGGTCGGCGTGGCTGGCGCTGGTCGGCTTCAGTGCCGTGCTGTTCAACTTCACCATCGTGAATCTGTTCTTCAAGGGGCTGCACACCTACTCGGGGCTGTAGCCGACTGTTCCCGTTCCGGCTACGAGGGGCCGTTGCGCCGGGCACTATTGCCCGGAATGGAAACTACTGCACGGGTTCCGCGACGAGGTGCGCGTAGCACCGCGCCAACCGCTCCCGCCACCACGCTGTGCGCTCGGGGCTCGCCGCATGCCGGTCGAGTAACGCGTCACTGACCTCCACCGGCCGCACCGGGATCTCGCCCGCGACGGGCAGGAGCGGCTGCGGCGTGACATCCGCCGCCAGCAGCGCGGCGGTACCCAGCCCGCAGTCGAAGTCCAGACTCGGCAGCACCGCGGCCAGGTGCGCGCCCATCGAAATGCCCACCGAGGTGTCCAACGCGCTCGAGACGACGGCGCGCAGCCCGGCACCGGCCACGATCTTCAGCGCCGCGCGGATGCCGCCCAGCGGTTGCGCCTTGATCACGAGCAGGT
This sequence comes from Parafrigoribacterium mesophilum, assembly GCF_039652555.1. Lineage (NCBI taxonomy): Bacteria > Bacillati > Actinomycetota > Actinomycetes > Micrococcales > Microbacteriaceae > Parafrigoribacterium > Parafrigoribacterium mesophilum. The sequence goes on along the minus strand of NZ_JBDJAF010000001.1, from coordinate 1,507,220 downwards.
CGGCGGCGCCGGCTCGGGCGACGGCGAGCGGGTCGCTGGCCTTCCGCACGCTCTCGTCGGCCGCGATGAGGACTCCCTCGCCGGCCAGCGCCGACCGCAACTGTGACAGTTCGGCCACCGTAGCGCACGGCTGCTCCACGTATTCCAACCGGAAATCCTGCAGTGCGCGGATGGCGGTTTCCGCCTCGGCGACGCTCCAGCCGCCGTTAGCGTCCACGCGGATGCGCCCGGCCGCCCCGACGTAGTCGCGTGCGGCAGCCACGCGCGCAACATCATCCGCCAGCACCTGTCCGCGCTCGGCGACCTTCACCTTGATCGTGCGGCAGCCGGGGAACCGGTCCAGCACCGTGGCTACCTGCTGGGGTGCTACCGCCGGCAGGGTCGCGTTGACCGGGATGGAGTCCCGCAGCGGCGACGCCTGCGCCCGCCAGCCGAAGTCGATCGCAGCAGCCAACCAGACCGAGGCCTCGGCGTCCTGGTACTCCACGAACGGTGAGAATTCGCTCCAACCCTGCGGCCCGCGCAGCAGCATCGCCTCGCGCACGTCGATGCCACGGAAGCGGGCGGCCAGCGGCAGCGCGACTATCCTGGCGGAATCGAGCAACTCGGGCAACGGGGGAAGCAACGTTGGGGGCACCCCTCCAGTGTGCCGCGCCGGGACGCCCGCATGCCACGCGGCACGACGCGCGAGGCGCTGCACTACTGTGGGTGGGACTCGGGCTGCAGGCATTGAGGGAAACGGAACGGCGATGGAGGCACAGCAATGACGTCCAACGCCGAAGCCGCCGAGTCCTGGCCGACTGACGGGGCACCACCCGACCCCCAGCGGGGCCGGTCCGGCAGGTCGGCGCGCGCCGTATCGGCACCACTCGGACTGGTGGCGCTCGGTCTGGCCCTGCTGTTCGTGCTGGGAGACGGGATCGCCATCGCCGCGGCATCCTCGGGAAATTGGAGCCTCGGCACGTCGATCGCCCAGGCGATGATGGGCGCCACCGTCGTGTCGCTGGCCCTGGCCGTGGTCGCGGCAGTGCTCGGACGCGGCCGTCGTTTCGCCATTGCCGCGGCGATCATCAGTGTGCTGGCCAATCCACTGGTGCTGACCGGCATCCTGACCTTCGCCGGCTCACGGTAGGCCACGCGTAGGCTTTGAGCATGCCTGAAATTCCCGGACAGTCAGCAACTTCCGGACAGCCCGCGGTTTCCGAGCTGTTCGACCCGACCCTCTGGAGGCCCGTCGCAGGCTTCGAGAAACTGACGGATGTCAGCTACCACCATGATGTCGCCGGCCGGGTGGCTCGGGTGGCCTTCAACCGCCCGGAGGTGCGCAACGCATTCCGGCCGCACACCGTCGACGAACTCTACGCGGCCCTCGATGACGCCAGGCAAAACTCTCGAATCGGCGTTGTGCTGCTCACGGGCAACGGCCCCAGCGCCAAGGACGGCGGCTGGGCGTTCTGCAGCGGAGGCGACCAGCGCATCCGCGGCAGGGACGGCTATCAGTACGAGGCCGCGACCGACGCCGATGCGCCGCGGCAGCATCCCGTCGGGCGCCTGCACATCCTCGAAGTGCAGCGGCTCATCCGGTTCATGCCGAAGGTTGTCATCGCGGTGATCCCCGGCTGGGCAGCCGGCGGCGGACACTCACTGCACGTGGTCTGCGACCTGTCGATCGCAAGCCGGGAGCACGGCCGATTCAAACAGACGGATGCCGACGTGGGCTCCTTCGACGCAGGCTACGGCAGCGCATATTTCGCCCGCCAGGTGGGACAGAAGTTCGCCCGCGAGGTGTTCTTCCTGGCCAGAGAATACTCCGCCCAGCGCGCGCTGGACGCCGGCGCGATCAACGCCGCGGTACCGCACGCCGAGTTGGAGAAGACCGCGTACGCGTGGGCGAACGAAATCCTCACCAAGTCGCCCACCGCCATCCGGATGCTCAAGTTCGCCTTCAACGCCGTGGACGACGGCATGGTGGGACAGCAAGTCTTTGCCGGGGAGGCGACCAGGCTCGCCTACGGCACCGACGAGGCGGTCGAGGGCCGCGACGCCTTCTTGCAGAAGCGCGAACCGGACTGGTCGCCGTACCCCTGGCAGTACTGATGCCGCCCCGGAGCTGCTGTGACTCGTGAGCTGAGGGTGGTGCCCGCGGCGGATGCGTCCATTGTGCTCGCCGCGCTGCGGCAGGCCTTGACGGCCGACGGGCCGGCCATCCTGCCGGCCGCCACTGGGTTCGATCCGGCAGGGTTGCCCTCCACCGTGGCACAGCGGATCGCCCTGGTGGTGGAGACCAGCGGGTCCACCGGTCGGCCCAAACGTGTCGCCCTGAGCGCGGATGCGCTGCTGTCCAGCGCTGCGGCGTCCGCGTCGGCGCTGGGCGGCCCTGGTCAGTGGCTGCTTGCGCTACCCGCCCACTATGTGGCAGGAACCAACGTGCTGGTGCGGTCCCTGGCCGCCGAAACCGAACCGGTGATGCTGCCCGGCGGGCACTTCGACGTAGGCCGGTTCGTCCAGGCCGCCAGGAGCATGGATGCCGACTTACGGTTCGTGTCGCTGGTCCCGGCGCAATTGCGCCGGCTGCTGGCGGCGGAGCGCGCACTGGGGGTATTGCGCCGTTTCGACCGAATCCTTGTCGGCGGCCAGTCGACTCCGCTGGACGTTCTCGCCCACGCGCTCGAGCTCGGACTCAACCTCACCCGTACCTACGGCTCGAGTGAGACCTCGGGCGGATGCGTGTACGACGGCGTCCCGATCGGCAACACCAGGGTGCGCATTTCAGACGGGCAGGTGGAACTGGCCGGCAGCGTGCTCGCCGAGGGCTACCTCGGCGACGATCAGCGCACCGCGGACCGGTTCCAGCTCAGCGACGGCGTGCGCTGGTACCGCACCGGCGATACAGGACGATGGGAGGGCGGCACGCTGCGCGTGACCGGCCGGATGGACGACATCATCATTTCCGGCGGCGTGAAGGTGTCGTTAGCCGACGTGGAACGCGTGGTACGTGCCATGCCCGGCCTTGGCGAAGCGGTAGTCGTCGCCGTCGCGAGTGACCGGTGGGGCCAGGTCCCCGTGGTCGTCTCAACGGCGAGTGTCGACCTCACTCGGTTACGCGACGACGTCAAAGCAGTGCTGGGCCCGGCCGCCGCCCCGGCATCCGTGCGCGTTGTGCCGGTGCTGCCACGGTTGGCCAGCGGCAAGCCGGACCGCCGCGCGCTGGTGGCCTTGGCAAGCGCAGACAGCGCTGCTCGTTGACAGCGCTGATTATTGACAGCGCTGCTCATTGACGGCGCCGACTGCTGACCGGCAGCGATCTACCTGCCAGGAGGCATCCTCCACATGGTCGCATTCCGCGCGCCAGTAGGATGATCCCGTGGCCAACAAGACCAATAAGAAGCGACCTCAGCGGGGGCGTCCGGCTGCGCCGAGGTCAGCCGCAGCGGGGAAGAGTCGCTCCGGTGGCCACCCCGGTCGGCAACAGCCACGCGCGGTGGTGGCCGCGGCGGGCGCCTCGGACTGGATCGCTGCGGCGCGCATCCGCACCCTACCGGTCGCGGTCGCGCCGGTGGCCCTGGGCACCGCGGCCGCACTCGTCTACACTCCCGGCGAAGTGCACTGGGTGCGAGCTTTGTTGTGCCTCGCCGTTGCCCTGTGCCTACAGATCGGCGTCAATTACGCCAACGACTACTCCGATGGCATCCGCGGAACCGACGCGCATCGAATCGGCCCGGCCAGACTGACGGCGTCCGGGGCGGCGAAACCCCGCGCGGTGCTGGCTGTGGCGTTAGCGTTCTTCGCTCTGGCGGCGGCCGCCGGAGCCACGGTGGTCGTGACCAGCGGCTTCTACTGGTTACTCGTCGTCGGCGCCGCCTGCGTGGCGGCCGCCTGGTTCTACACGGGCGGCAAGCACCCATACGGCTATTACGGACTCGGCGAAGTGTTCGTCTTCGTGTTCTTCGGCCTGGTCGCCACCGCGGGAACCACCTATGTGCAGGTGGGCACGGTCACCATCGAAAGCTGGCTGGCCGGGGCGGCAGCGGGCAGCCTGGCCTGCGCCGTGCTCATGGTGAACAACCTCCGAGATCTCGAGCAGGACGCGCTGGCCCGCAAACGCACGCTCGCGGTGCTGCTGGGAGCGAAGCTCTCGCGCATCCTGTTCGGCATCTTCATGACGATCCCCTTCCTGATCCTGATTTTCTTCGCGGTGTTCTACCTGAACGCGCCGCTCGTGTACTTCGCCTTGCTCCTGGCGGTTCCCGCTGCGCTCATCGTCGCCACGGGTAAAACCGCTCCAGAATTCATGCTCGCGTTACGTCTGACCAGCCTCACCGTGCTCGTGTTCGGGCTCGGCCTGGCAGCCGCCATCGCCTTCTGAGGTCGCCTGGGAGTTGCCTGTACGTTCTTAGGCCTCACCTGGACGGTAACGTGCGGTGGTCCTACCGTGTGATGCGTCCGTCGTACCCCGGCGGATCAACACGGAATGGTAGGTAACACACAATGTCTCTGCTCGTGATTCTCGCAATTATCGGAGTCATCCTGCTCTTTGTTGGCGGGTTCGTGGCTACTCTCAAGTTCCTGCTCTGGATCGGCATTCTGCTGTTGGTCATCGCAGTGATCGTCTGGCTGGTGAGATCTATCTCCGGCCGTAGCAGCAGCGTCTGACCGAACATCTGTTGCGCCCGGGTGCCCATGGCGCCCGGGCGCTTTTTCGCGCCGCCGCGGCGGAATTACCACAAAGCTCAGGGACGGACAACCCCTTGTTGGTGGGGGGACACTGCGGGTTCAATACGAAAGAGAGAGGGCGTTCTACCTACAAGCGCCCCGCACCATTCAGGAGGGGAAACGTGCATCTCACAACGAAGCAAACCGCATATGCGGTAAACGCCCCGGAGGCCTGCAACATCGACGTCCAAAGCCTTTCACCGTCGGCGTGGCGCATCTGCGACACCAGGTTCTCACAACACGACGACGCTCGCGCACTGATCGGATTCGTCGAGGAAAAGGACGGCGTGTTCGAGGTCATGCAGATGGGCCGTGGCTTCGAGTGGTTCACCTACGCCACCCTCGAGGATGCCATCGCGCACTTCGTCCGCGTCAGCCCGCCGGCCACCGGAACCGAGCACGTCCTATCCTGGTTGCCGTCTCATGCCTAAGCAACGAGACTCCGTCAGCGCCCAGAATCGCGCTACCGACCTGCTGGCTCCCCGCTCTGCGGTGGGCGGCACCTCCGCATCAATAGCGAAACTCCAAATCGACAACCTGCACAGTTCCCTGGCCGCCACCGTTGGTCAGGACCGGCAGGGCGCGCAACGCACAAGAGAAAAGGACTAAGCACATGAACTCGCTCTTCATCATCCTGGCGATCATCGCGATCATTCTGCTTTTCGTCGGAGGTTTCAACCAAGCGTTGAACTTCCTGCTGTGGATCGGAATTGTTCTCTTGGTCATCGCGATCATCGCCTGGCTGTTCCGCTTCATTTCGGGACGCCGGTCGGTCTAGCGGGGCCGGACCCAAGTCCCTACGAACCGAAAGAAGCAGAATCTTTATGGACACCACAACGTTGGTCTGGATCATCGTCGTGATCGTCGTTATCCTCATCGTGCTCGGGGTGGTGCTCTACCTCGGTCGAAGGAGAACGCTCGACGCGCACCGCACCAAGGCAGCCGAGTTGCGGCAGAACGCCCGGGACAACGAACTTGGCGCGCGCGAGAGTGAAGCCAAAGCCACGCGAGCCGAGGCCGATGCGAAGCAGGCCGAGGTCGACGCGGAACGGTTGCGCCGCGAGGCGCGTGAACGGGCACAGGAGGCTGAATCGGTCCGCTCCCGATCAGACGACCAGCTTCGTGAGGCCAACTCGCTCGACCCCGACACCGACGTGCGCGGACGCCCGAGGGACACCGCGGATGAGCCGCGTACTTCGGCCCGCCATGCGGGCTCTGAGAGCAGCGACCACCCGGAACAGAATCGACGTTAGCTGCGTGTTTGCTCCCAGCGGGTTGCGGTCTGGCTGAATCCGCACAAGCTGGATCTTTGTGGTCCGCGAAATTGATCGAATAGTCCAAGATGTCAAGACGGGGCGGTTCGAGCGCAGCTTGTCCGCCATGACGGCGGCCGGGGCACTAGTCAGCGCCGCTGAAATCTATTTCGAGCACGACAAGGCCAGCTTCGGCAACAAGTGGATGTGGGCGCCGGTCGTGCTCGGCCCGGTCGGCGCCGCCGCTGGTGTAGCGGGAGTGGTGAGTCGGCGGATGGCAAAGACATTCTTGCCGCTCGCGTCCGGCATCATCGTGGCCAATGGGCTGCAGGGCACTTGGCTGCACGGGCGCGGGATCAAGCAGAAGCCGGGCGGTTGGCGGAATTTTCGCTACAACATGGAAATGGGACCGCCGTTGATGGCGCCGCTGCTGGTCACCCTGGTCGGAGGCATGGGCCTGCTCGCGGCACTGCTCAGGCGAGAGAAATGATGCAACTGCCGGCGCGTCCGGCCGACGGCGGGCGGCGATACCCGGGTTTCCACACGATGGCGCAGGCTGGCCGCTGGGACCCGGTGACTCGTGCGGCGGTCGAGTCCCGCCTCGGCCCCCTTCCCGGTATCCGGTTCTTCACGCCGCAGGAAGAGGCGTGCGCCCGGGCCCTCGTCGACCAGTTGCTCGATCAGCGCGATGAGCCGCGAGTTCGAGTTGTCGAGCTCATCGACGCCCGGCTGGCTGAGGATCAAACCGATGGCTGGCATTATGACAACCTGCCGCCGGACCGGGAAGCCTGGTCCAGGTCGCTGGCCGCCCTCGATGACGAAGCCCGGGAAGAACACGGCGATGACTTCGCCGGCTGTGCGCGCGAGGATCAGGCAGCGATCCTGAACAGCATCCACGCCCTGGGCAGGGGTTCGTGGCGCGGCTTTCCGGCTGACCGGCTCTGGAGTTTGTGGACCAGGTACGCCTGTACGGCGTTTTACTCGCATCCGTGGGCGTGGGACGAGATCGGGTTCGGTGGCCCCGCGTACCCGCGCGGCTATAAGAATCTCGGGATCGACCGCCTGGAGCCGTTCGAGGTTCCGGATGCGAATCCGTTCGATAACCCGGTCCGCCCCCGGGGGGACGCCGTGGACAAGGGCACATCGTGAACCCGACAGGCACGAGCAACCCGGTATCTGCGAGGCACACCGTGTCCTCACGCAACGACTCCGCGTGGCTGCTCACAGCCAGCGGCTCGGAAATGCTGCCGCGGCTGCGCGAGAACATGCGCCGCTTCGATGACGACGATGAACTCGACCTCGTGATCGTGGGCTGCGGCGCCGGCGGATCCACCCTGCTGCAACGGCTTGCTCGGCGTGGCCTTCGCGTGGCTGCGCTGGATGCCGGCCCGTTTTGGAACCCCGAAACGGACTGGGTCAGCGACGAGGCCGGTTCACACCACCTGTACTGGACGGAGCCCCGGGTCATCGCGGGGACGGACCCCGTGCCGCTCGGCTCCAATAACTCGGGCCGAGGAGTCGGCGGCTCCATGGTGCACTACGCCGGATACACGCCGAGGTTCCATCCCAGCGACTTCCACACTTTCACCGGCGACGGTGTCGGCGCCGACTGGCCACTGGACTACCAGGACCTGAAACCGTACTACTCGGACATCGAGAACGAGCTGCCGGTGGCGGGGGAGCACTGGCCGTGGGGTGACCCGCACTCCTATCCGCAGCGCCCGCATCCGGTGTCCGGCAACGGCGAACTGTTCCAGCGCGGCGCGCTGACCTGTGGGATCCCCACCAAGGTCGGGCCGGTCGCCATTGTCAACGGCCGCTTCGGAAACCGCCCGCACTGCATCTACCGCGGGTTCTGCCTGCAGGGCTGCAAGGTCAACGCCAAAGCATCGCCGCTCATCACCCATATCCCGGATGCCCTCGACCACGGCGCCGAAGTGCGCTCCGATGCGATGGTGACCAAGGTGGAGATTGACGGGCGCACGGGGCTTGCCACCGGGGTGCACTACATCAAGAACGGCCGAGCGCACTTTCAGGCGGCCCGCATGGTCGCCATCGCCGGATACTCCATCGAGACGCCACGGCTGCTGCTCAACTCGGTGTCGCCGAGATTCCCCGACGGGCTTTGCAACGATTTCGACCTGGTCGGTCGCTACCTCATGGTGCAGGGCGCGCCGCAGACGGCCGGCAGGTTCGCATCCGAGGTGCGCATGTGGAAGGCACCGCCGCCGGAGGTGAGCACCGAGGCGTTCTACGAGACCGACCCGCACGCCGCCTACAAGCGCGGGTTCTCGGTGCAGACGGTATCGCCGCTGCCGATCACGTGGGCCGAGCACGTGATGGCGCAGGGCTACTGGGGTGCGAGCCTGCGCAACTACATGAGCGACTACGTGCACTGGGCCTGCCTCGGTGCCCTGTGCGAATTCCTGCCGCAGGCGGGCAACCGGGTGACGCTTGCACAAGAAACCGATCGCAACGGCCTACCCATCGCCCGGTTCGAGTACTCCCAGTGCGACAACGACCGGCAGTTGGTGACTGCCGCCCAGGAGGTGATGGAGCGCATCCTCACGGCGGCGGGCGCGCAGGAGGTCATCACCATTCAGCGGTTCGCGCACCTGGTCGGGGGAGCCAGGATGGCGGCGGACGAAGAGCACGGCGTCGTGAACGCTGACTGCCGCAGCTTCGCTGTTCCCAACCTGCTGATCTGCGACGGCAGCGTGCTGCCGACTCAAGGGGCCGCGAATCCGGCGTTGACCATCATGGCCCTCGCCGCCCGCGCCGCCGACCGACTGGCCACAGCGGGTACAGCGGCATAGTGCGCACGGAAAGGAGACCGACATGGCGCAGCAAGTAGCAGATTATCTGGTGGGCCGATTGCGGGAGTGGGGTGTGCAGAAGGTGTTCGCCTACCCCGGTGACGGCATCAACGGCATCGTCGCGGCGTTCGGGCGCGCCGACAACGAGCCACAGTTCATCCAGGCCAGGCACGAGGAGATGGCGGCGTTCGAGGCGGTCGGCTACGCCAAGTTCACCGACACCTTCGGGGTGTGTCTGGCGACATCCGGACCCGGCGCGATCCACCTGCTCAACGGGCTCTACGATGCGAAACTCGACCACGTTCCCGTCGTGGCCATCGTAGGCCAGACCGCCCGGAGCGCGATGGGTGGCTCCTACCAACAGGAAGTGGACCTGCTCACCCTGTTCAAGGATGTTGCCGGCGACTACGTGCAGATGGTGACCGTGCCGGAGCAGCTGCCCAATGTACTGGACCGCGCCATCCGGATCGCGCAAACCAGGCGATCGGTCACCGCCGTCATCATCCCCTCCGACGTGCAAGAGCTGGACTACGCGGCGCCGACCCACGAGTTCAAGATGGTGCCATCGAGTGTCGGCGTCGACTGGGGCAGCACCGCCCCGGACCCGGAGGCCATTCGTGCGGCGGCCGATCTGCTCAACGATGGGACGAAGGTGGCGATGCTCGTCGGCAACGGAGCGCGCGGCGCCAGAACCGAACTGGAGCAGGTGGCCGACCTGCTCGGCGCCGGGGTGGCGAAGGCGTTGCTGGGCAAGGACGTGCTCTCCGACGAGTTGCCGTATGTCACCGGATCGATCGGGCTGCTGGGCACCAAGCCCAGTTACGACCTGATGATGGAGTGCGACACGCTGCTCACGATCGGTTCGAGCTTTCCGTACACCCAGTTCATGCCGGAATCCGGCAGCGCCAGAGGGGTGCAGATCGACCTGGATCCCACCATGATCGGGATGCGGTACCCGTACGAACTCAACATCGTCGGCGACGCGAAGGCGACACTGCAGGCCCTCATCCCGCTGCTGAACCGCAAGGAAGACCGGTCCTGGCGTGAAAACGTCGAATCGGGTGTTGGGAAGTGGTGGGAAACCATGCGGAAGCGGGCGATGGTGTCCGCCGACCCGATCAATCCGATGCGGCTGTTCTCCGAGCTGTCATCCCGGTTGCCGGATGATGCCATCGTGACGGCCGACTCCGGATCATCGGCGAACTGGTACGCACGTCACCTGAAATTCCATGGGGACATCCGTGGTTCACTCTCGGGCACACTGGCCACCATGGGACCCGGCGTGCCGTACGGCATCGGCGCCAAGTTCGGTAATCCGACCAGACCGGTGATTGTGTTCGCCGGCGACGGCGCCATGCAGATGAACGGCATGGCCGAGCTGATCACGCTCAAGCGGTACTGGGAGCAGTGGTCTGATCCCCGCTTCATCGTCGCCGTGCTGCACAACAACGACCTCAACGAGGTCACCTGGGAACTGCGCGCCATGGGTGGCTCCCCGAAATTCGTCGAGTCGCAGCGGCTGCCCGATGTCGACTACGCCGGATTCGCCAACAGCCTCGGCCTGCGCGGGGTGCCGGTCACCGACCCGGAGGAACTGGGCGTCGCCTGGGAGCAGGCGCTGTCGGCGGATCGACCGACGGTACTCGACGTGCACGTCGACCCGGATGTGCCGCCGATCCCACCGCACGCGACCTTCGAGCAGGCCAAGGATCTCGCCGAGGCGATGCTCAAGGGCGACGTGGATCGGTGGGGGGTGCTCAAGGAACTGGTCAAGACCAAGGCGCAGGAGTTCCTTCCGCACGGCAAGGACTGACGTGCCATGCTCGACGCGACGATCGACCGTGTCGACGCGGCCGTCTACGTGATTCCGACCGACGCGCCGGAGGCAGACGGGACCATCGCCTGGCAGTCGACGACCATGGTGCTGGTGGAAGTGGCATCCGGCGACATGGTCGGAACCGGATGGACCTACGGCGCCGCCGAATGCGCCTCCATCGTGACGAGCATGCTTTCTCCACTGCTGCGCACTCGCAGCGCGCTCGACGTAGCCGGCCGGTTCGACGACATGGTGAAGTCGGTGCGCAACAGCGGACGTCAGGGCGCGATCGGTTATGCGATCTCTGCCGTGGATGTGGCGCTGTGGGACCTGAAGGCGCGGCTACTCGGCCTGCCGCTGTACCGGCTGCTCGGTGCGGTGCGCACGGATGTGCCGGTATACGGCAGCGGCGGATTCACCTCGTATGGCGCGGATGCGCTGCGTTCCCAGTTGGATGGCTGGGTGCACGGGCAGGGCATCCCGAGGGTGAAGATCAAGATCGGTCAGGACTGGGGCGGCGATACCGAGCGCGATCTGGCACGGATGCGTCAGGCACGCGCGACGATCGGCGCCCACACCGAACTCTTCGTCGACGCCAACGGTGGCTACCGGGCCAAACAGGCGATCCGGGTGATGCGGCAGGCAGAGGATCTGGACATCCACTGGCTGGAAGAGCCGGTGTCCTCCGATGATCTGGACGGCTTGCGCGAGGTGCGCGAGGCAGTTCCGGCGGATGTCGCTGCGGGGGAGTACGGCTTCGACCTGGTCTACTTTCGGCGGCTCTGCGATGCGCGCGCGGTGGATTGCGTGCAGGTGGATGCCACCCGCTGCGGCGGCATCACCGAGTGGCTGCGGGCCGCGGCGGTGGCCGCCTCGCACGGGTTGGAGGTGTCGGGGCACTGTGCGCCGCACGTGCACGTGCACGTTGCCGCCGCCACACCGAACCTGCGACACCTGGAGTGGTTCCACGACCACGTGCGGATCGAGTCACTGCTGTTCGATGGCACCCTCGACCCGACAGGAGGCATCCTGCATCCTGATGCATCCGCTCCCGGCACCGGCCTCACCTTCAAGCGCGCGGATGCCGCCCCCTTCCGTGTGTCTTAACCCGTTTCACGGAGTTTCTGTCTCCGAGGGGCCTCATTGCCGACGGAATGGGCCGGCTGTGACGGTTTTTCCTTGAAACGGGATGGGGCGGGGGCCTAGGTGGCGGGATGTGCGTGGGTGATCAGGCGGTAGAGAATGCCCACCAGCAGCACGACGACGCCGATGCCGATGGCCGGCAGCGGGACCGTGGCGACCAGCACCAGGCATCCGGTCCCACCGAGCACTTGCAGCGCCTTCGGATAGCGCCGCTGCTCACGCCTCTGGCTGAACGCCGCCACGTTGGCCACAAAGTAGTACAGCAGCACCCCGAACGAGGAGAACCCGATCGCCCCACGCAGGTCCACGCCGACCACCAAGATGCCGACCACCGCCGCCAGGGCCACTTCGGCGCGGTGCGGCACCTTGAACCGCGGATGCACGGCGGCCAGCCACCGGGGCAAGTCGCCCTCGCGCGCCATCGCCAGCCCGGTACGGCCGATCCCGGCAATGAGGGCGAGCAGCGCGCCGAGACTCGCGGCCGCGCCGCCGACCCGGACCAGGGGCACGGCCCAGTCCCACCCGCTGCCCTGCACCGTGAGCGCCAGCGGTGCCGTCGAGCCGGCGACGGCATCCGGTCCCAGAGTGCCCAGCACGGTGACCGCGATGACCGCGTAAATCACCACGGTGATCGCCAGCGCGATGGTGATGGCGGCCGGGATGGTGCGGGAGGGCGCGCGTACCTCCTCACCCATGGTCGCGATGCGCGCGTAACCGGCGAAAGCGAAGAACAACAGGCCGGCGGACTGCAGGATGCCGTACCAGCCGTGGGCGACCAGGCCACCGTCACGCAGGCCGCCGTCCAGGATTCCGCCGACGACCGGCAGGCCGGCACCGACGCCGGAGGCGACCACGACCGCGAGGGTGATCAGCACACCGGTGACGATGATCCTGGTCGCCAGCGCGGTCCTGGTCACCCCTCGGTAGTTCACCGCCGCGAGCGCGACCACGGCGGCCACCGCGACGGGTCGCTCCCAGCCGGCCGGGGCGGCGTACGCGGCGAAGGTCAGCGCCATGGCGGCGCAACTGGCCGTCTTGCCGATCACGAAACTCCAGCCGGCGAGGAATCCCCACCAGGGCCCCAGTTGCCTGCGGCCGTACACGTACGTGCCGCCGGACACCGGATACACCGCCGCCAGCTGCGCCGACGACGTCGCGTTGCAGAACGCCACGAGCGCGGCGATCACCAGACCGATGAGCAGCCCGTTGCCCGCGGCGCGGGCGGCGGGGGCGAACGCCGCGAACACGCCGGCGCCTATCATCGAGCCGAGGCCGATGAACACCGCGTCACCGAGTCCCAGCCGCCGGTCGAGTGCTGACGTCACTCCTGCACTGTAACCCCGCGGCAGATGCCTTTTCGGACGAAACGGGCCGCCGCGGCGGGGTTGCTGGTCCGGAATGGCATCGCCGGGGCTAGCCGGCGGCGAGGGCCGTTCCGACGCGCAGGCCCTGCTCGAATGCCGCGACGGCGTTCATCCCCGAGGTGTGCAAGGCGCCGCCGATCACCGTGTGCGCGAGACCGGATGCCCGCAGCCGGGCCGACAGCGGATCGTTCGGCACCTGGCCAGCCGCGATCACCACGGTGTCGGCCTCGATGAGCTGCTTCCGCCCGTCGTGCTCGATCCACACCCCGTCCGCGACGATACGGTCGTAGCGCACGTCGGTGATGGTGCGCACCCCGGCGGCCCGGATCGCCTGCACGACGGCCCACCGGGTGGTGATGCCCATGCCGGCGCCGATGGATCCGCTGCGGCGCATCACCGTGATCTTCCGCCGTGCCGGCGTGGTCGGGCCGACAGCCAGCCCGTGCGCAGCGAGGAACCGGGAGGCTTCCTCCGACTCGGTGGCGGGGGCCGGTTCGCCGATCCGGCTGCCGGTGCCGACCTCGACAAGCAGGTGGGCAAGATCCACCGCGATCCCGCCCGCCCCGATCACGGCCACGCGCTCGCCGATCGAGGAGACGTCGGCGAAGGCCTGTGGGTAATCGACGACGTGGGGCAGCCCGACGCCGGGGACGGCGGCGGTGCGCGGCAGCACCCCGGTCGCCAGCACCACGTGGTCTACGGTGCCGAGCTGCGCGGCATCCGAGACCGCATGGCCGAGCCGGAACCGAACACCGAGCCGGCGGAGTTCGTGCTCGAAATACCGCACCGTCTCGAGGAAGTCGGCCTTGCCTGGCACCATCCCGGCCATCAAGAACTGCCCGCCGATGCGCCGCCCGGCGTCCCACAGCGTGACCTTCGCGCCACCGGCGGCCAGTGCCCTGGCCGCTTCCATCCCGGCGGGGCCGGCCCCGACCACGGCGACCGAGCGCGGTGCACCGGACCGGATGCCGGATGCCGGGAACTGCCACTCCCGCCCGGCGCGGGGGTTGACCAGGCACGACACCGGCGCCGTGCCCAGTGAGTGGTCGATGCAGGCCTCGTTGCAGCCGATGCAGGTGTTCACCAGGGCGGTGTCGCCCGAAAACGACTTCGACACGATGAACGGGTCAGCCAGGAAGGGTCGGGCCATCGAGACCAGATCGGCCTTCCCGGCCGCCACGATCCGCTCCGCCTGCGGAATCGAGTTCACTCGATTGGAGCCGATCACCGGCACCGCCGCCCCCGCATCCGCCAGCGCGGCCCGCACCCGCGCTGCGACGTCGATCCACACTCCGTGAGGCACGAGCGACTGCGTCGTGGGCACCCGGGACTCGTGCCAGCCAATGCCGACGTCGATGGCATCCGCCCCGGCCGCCACGTGCGCGATCGCCAGGTCGTCCACCTCCTGCGGCGTGGAGGAATTCGGCACGAGGTCGGCCCCGGACATCCGCACCAGCAGCGGCGCCGATCCCACGGCGGCGCGCACCGCCGCGGTCACCGCGGTCGGGAAGGCGCGGCGTCGGTCGGAATCGCCGCCCCACTCGTCGTCGCGGAGATTGGTGACCGGGGAGGCGAACTGGTTGATCAGATAGCCCTCGGAGCCCATAATTTCCACCGCATCGAAGCCGAGCCGGATCGCCTGCGCACCGCCGGCCGCAAAGTCCGCGATGGTCGCCTCGATCTGCGTCGTCGTCATCGGCTCCGGAGTGCACTTCGAATAGCTGCTGTACACCGCGGACGGGCCGAGCGGATGGATGCCGAACGTGGCCTGCTCGGCGTAGCGTCCGGCGTGGAAGAGTTGCAACCCGATCAGGCCGCCCGCCTCGTGAACCGCGTCGACGACGCGCCGCCATCGGTCCCAGTGCTCCGGTTCGTTGATCAGCGCGTATCCGGGCCCGCCCGCACCGGCCCGGCTCACCGCTGCCCCTCCGGTGATCATCAGGCCGGCGCCGCCGCGGGCCCGTTCGGCGTAGAAGGATTGCAGTTCCGGCCCGTCGGTGGTCTCCAGGTTGAGGTGCATGGAGCCCATCAGCACGCGGTGCGGGAGCCGTAGCGTGCCGATCGCCAGGGGAGCGCGCAGGTGCGGGAACCGGAGCGCGGCCATGGTCAGCCGCGCGTCGGGCGAGGCGGCAACGCGACCGGTGCCGTGGTGTCGTGGTAGTACGGCGGGGCGGCGACGGTCATCCCGCCGTCGACGACGATCACCTGACCGGTGATGTATGCCGAGTTCGGTGACAGCAGGAATTCGACGGCGTTCGCCATGTCGTCCACCGTGCCCGGCTTGCCCAGCGGGATGGCATCCAGCACCTTCTGCATCGGAGCCATGCCGGGAATGGAATAGAAGTAGTCGAGGGAGTCGGATTCGATGAGGCCGCCGTTGACCCCGTTGACGTTGATGCCGTAACCGGCGAACTCCACCGCCATGTATCTGATGAACGACTCGATCGCGGCCTTGTTCGGTCCGAGCACCGCGTAGGTGGCGAATCCGCGCAGGCTGCCGTAACTCGACACCGCCACGATGCGTCCGCCGTTGTCCATCAGCTTCACGGCTTCCTGCGCCCCGAGTACGAACGGTCTCACGTTGGTGGCGTAGGAGCGGTCCAGGTGGTGCGGCTTCAGGTCGACGACCTTCTTGAACGCTGAGGCCGCGGCGTTGTTGACGAAGTAGTCCAGGCGGCCGTACTCGCCGGCGACGGCGTCGAACAGCCGCACGATGTCCTCTGGCTGCTCCACGTCTGCTTGCACGGCGAGGGCGGCGCCGCCCAGGCTCCGCGCTTCGCGCACCACCTCGTCGGCCAGTTCCGCGTTCTTGCGGAAGTTCACCACCACGCTGGCGCCCTGCGCCGCGAGCTTGAGGGCCAGGCAGCGGCCGATTCCCCTGGATGCGCCGGTGATCAAGGCCACCTTGCCCGAATACGTTCCCGCCGCGGAGTTCATCGCTTCGACTCCGCCGCTCGGGCGAACACGTCTCGGGCGATGACCGTCTTCTGGATCTCGTTGGTGCCCTCTTCGAACCGCTGCGCCCTGGCATCCCGATAGACGCGCTCGATCGGCTCGGACTTCCAGTAGCCGATCCCGCCGTGCACCTGGAGCGCCTTGTCGGTGACCCTGGTCAGCATGTCGACGGCGGTGAGCTTCGCCATCGACGACAGCGCCGGGGCGTCGGGCGAATCGTCCTCCCACCGGCCGGCGGCGTGCAGTACCAGGGCTTTGGCGGCCTGGATGTCTGCCTCGTTCTCCGCAATCATGAAGCTGATCGCCTGTCGGGAGGCGATCGATTTGCCGAACGTGACCCGTTTCAGGGCATATTCGACGGCGAGTTGCTGGGCGCGTTCGGCCAGTCCCACGCAGCTCATGGCCACCGAGATGCGGCTCGGCGTGAGGAACCCGCCCAGGGCGATCGCCAGTCCGTCGCCCTCCTGGCCCAGCCGTTGGGACACCGGCACCGGTGTGTTGTCGAAGGTGAGCCGCGCGTGGTCGGTGCCTCGCACCCCCATGGTGTTGGAGGTGTCCTCCACGGTGACACCGGGTGCCGTGCGGTCGACAAGCAGTCCGACGGTGCCGTCCTTGCCGATGCTGTGCTCAAGGCGCGCGAACAGCAGCCAATAATCGCAGTTGACGCCAAAGGTGATCAGGTGCTTCTGGCCGCTGAGGTAATAGGTGTCACCGTCCCGGCGTACCGAGCAGCTGAGGTCGGCGCCGGTGCCGTTGCCCGGCTCGGTGAGGGTGAACGCCACCGTGATGTCCCCGGCGATGGACGGCTTGACGAACTTCTCACGCTGCTCGGGCGAAGCGTACGGATTCATCGACCGCCAGGTGCCGTTGACCACGTGCACGATCATCCGGATGGAGGCGTGCGAGCGGGAGAACACCTCCATCAGTCCCATCCACTGCACGAAACTGAGTCCTCGCCCGCCGAGTTCGACCGGGGCCGCCAGGCCCAGGAAACCGAGCTGCTTCAGTTCGTCCCGGAGTTCGGCCGGCACGACGCCGGTCTGTTCGATCTGCTGTGCCCACACCTCGCCTGGGCCGTCCACCCATGCGGTGACGCGCTCAAGGATCCGGTCGTAGTCAGGCTGATCGACCCGGCTTCCTCGACCGTCGGACGTTACGGGCTGGAGCATTGTCATTGGCTGCGAGTTCCTTCTTGGTGACGAGTACGGAGAGTCGTTGCGGCTTAAGCCCGGCGGCCTGCTCTCGGAGCAGGAATTTCTGTATCTTACCGACGGCATTGCGCGGGATCGCGTCGATGACCTCGAGCCGCTCCGGCCAGTAGTGCTTGGACACCTCATGCTCGTCGAGAAAATGCTGCAGCGCGCTGAACGACAGTTTGGCCCCGGGCAGCAGGGTGACGAACGCGCACGCGCGCTCACCGAGCCGTTCGTCCGGCATGGCAACGATGGCGACATCGTCGACCGACGGATGCGTGTAGATCAGCTGTTCGATCTCGGACACCGGGATCTTCTCGCCGCCCCGGTTGATGACGTCGCGCACTCGTCCGGTGATCCGAAGGTACCCTTCGTCGTCGAGGGTGGCGAGGTCGCCAGTGCGGTACCAGCCGTCGGCGGTGAAGACTTCGGCCGTGAGGTCCGGCCGGTCCAGGTAGCCGTCGAACACCGTGGGCCCGCTGAGTTCGAAGTTGCCCTCGGCACCGGGCGGCAGCGGAGCGCCGGTGTCATCGACGATGCGCAGACTCACTCCGGGCATCGCCCGCCCGTCGCTGCCCCACATCTTGGCGGGGGAGTCGAACGGCGAGGCGAGCGCCGCAAGTCCGGTCTCGGTGGTGCCGAACGCTCCGCACACGGCCGTGCCGAGCACCCGAGTGGCGCGTTCTGCCAGGGCGCGCGGTACCGCGGCGCCGGTGGCCACGAAGATGCGCAGGCGGCTGGGGGCCACAGCGCCCGCGTCGACGGCGCGCACCAAGTCGGTGAGGAACGGCGTCGCGGCCTGCACGAACGTGCCCTCCCAGCCGCGCAGCACCTCCAGCGCGCGTTTCGGGTCCCAAATGGCCTGCACGATCTGCGGCACACCCAGCGCGAAGGCCAGCCACATCCCGTACAGGAACCCGGTTTGATGAGCCAGCGGTGACGGGATGTAAATCACGTCGTGAGCGGTCAGACCGAGGTGCTGCACCTCCATCTGTGCGGCGCGGCTCAGCGTGCGATGGGTGTGCACGACGCCCTTCGGTTCGCCGGACGTCCCCGAGGTGAACAACAGCTGCGCCGCATCCGTCGGTGACGGCGACCGCTCCTGAATCGCGTCGCGGTCCACGACCGCCGACGCCAGCGCCTGATGCCAGCCGTGCCACTGCACGGTGGGGTTCGTGCAGTGCGGCAGGATGCGCGCCGTGCCCGGGGTGTCGTGGAGCACGAGCACGTGCTCCAGCGGGAGCGCCTCGTGTCGGGGTGCGGCCGCGTTCACCGGCCGGCTGAGCAGGTCGGCGACTTCGGCGGCGTGGGACCGAGCTCGGAAGTTGTCGATCACCACGAGTACCTTCGCGCCGGCTCGTTTGAGCGCGAAGGCCACCTCGCGCTGTCGGAAGATCGGCATGATCGGGCAGATCACCGCTCCGATCCGCATGGCGGCGGCGGCCGCTACGATGAATTCCCGGCCGTTGGGCAGCTGCACGGCGACCCGGTCGCCTGGCTTGACGCCCAAGCTGAGGAACAGTGCCGCGGCCTTGTCCACCTCGGTGTCCAGTTCCAGCCAGCTGGTGTGTCCCGTGCGATCCCACCGGGCGTCCACGACGGCCAGCGCATGCGGCTTCTCCCGCGCCCAGAGGCGGATCCAGTCTGGGCCGGTCATGGTCTCCGCGCCGGCCGCGCTCGCCACGGGACCGTGTGCGGCCTCCGAGCGGCGGGCCGGCCTGGCCGGCCCCTGTTCCACCTCCATCGCAATGCCGAAGGTCTGCATGGCCTCGACGAATCGCGGGTAGGAGATTCGGTACGCATTCGGGTAGGTCAACGTCGACCGGCCCTCCGCCGCGGACGCCGCCACAGCCAGCGACATCAGCACTCGATGATCGTTGAACGAGGACAGATGGGCGCTGCTGAGTGAATCCACCCCGCGGACACGCAGGCTGCTCCCATCGAAGGTCAACTGCCCGCCCATGCTGTTCAGCTGCAGCATCGACACCACACGGTCGGACTCTTTCAACCGCACGTGCTCGACATTGGTCAGCACGCTCTCCCCGTCGGCGGTGGCGGCCAGCGCGGAGAGGATCGGAAGCATGTCGGGCAGTCGGCGGCAGTCGATCTCGGCCGGACGCAAACGGATGCCGTCATGCCGCACGCGCACGCCGCCGGATGCGGCGTCGAATTCCATCGGCAACCCCATGGCGTGCACGATGTCGAGGAACTCCGCCTCCGGGTGATCCGACCCGAGAGAGGACGTTTGCGACAAGCCCCGCAGCAGGACGTCAGCAGGGTGCAGGGCGGCTACCGCGAGACCGAACGCGGCCGAGCCGATGTCGGGCGGCAGGGTGAGGTCGCACGGCTGCGCGGTTTGGTTCGGCTCGATGTCGAACCGGGACCAGTCGTCGGAGACCGTGACCTGCAGGTTGAACTTCGCCATCATCGCCACGGTCAATTCGACGTAACTGCGTTCGTTGAGGTGCCCGTCGACGAGGATCGTGGTGTGCTGCGAGGCGAACGGCGCCATCAGGACGAGACCGGACACCCACTGGGACAGCGTGCCGGCGATGTGGGTCACTCCGCCACGCGGCCGACGCGCCGTCACGATGATCGGCGGACAGCCATCTGTACTCGAGGTCTGCACGCCCAGGTCGGTCAGGGACCGCAGCAGCGGACCGACCGGACGCCTGCGGAAATACCGCTGGCCGGTCACCGTCACATCGGCGTCGGCCAGACTGGCCAGACCGAGCATGAAGTACAGCGTCGTACCCGAACTGCCGACCGACACCGGGTTCTTCCCGCGCCGATATGGCCCGCCGTGCACCAAGAACGTGTCTCCCTCTCGGTCGATCCTGGTGCCGAGGGAGCGCAACAGCGCGATGGTCGACTGCACGTGGCCGGCGTCGCTGAGGCCGGAAATGCGGCTCAGGCCCGGTGCGAGTGAGGCCAGGATGAGCGCCCGATGCGCGTGATACTTCGAGTTCGGTACGGTCACCTCGCCGCGGACCCGTTCCCCACCGCCAACTACCGACAGATGCACACTCGCCTCCGAACGGCCAGGAATGGCCGGTACTTTTGCTCAACTCCTATTCTTGCCCACAGAAGTGGATCGGCCTCACGATTGAACGCCTTCTGGCGCGTCGCCGCAAGGGGGTGCGCCCGGTACATCAGGGCGAGGTATTAGTTGCGCCGCTCGTTCTCGTCGAGAATCTCGTTCTCGATGTCGCTGTCCGCGTCGCGGTCGTCGTGTTGGCCATGGCGGCGAGCGTAGATGTCGCGCGCGACCGCATCCCGGGGACCCTTGAGGAAGATGTAGGACAGGCACAGCGCGACGATGGCTGCCGCCGCCGTCGCGATCCACTCATTCACCGAGAGCAGCATCAGTACGGCGAACACCACCACGAAAAGGGTCACCCGAAGTAGGGAATAGTAGAGCCAAGGGCGGGTGCGTCTCACGCGTCCAGTGTAGTTTGGGCGCCCCAACACGGACTGCCAAATCCCAGCAAGCTGGCTTAGAATCAGGTCATGCCTAGGTTCCTGGTTGCGGCTGCGGTAGGAGTGGTGTTCTTCACCATCTACGCACTCGTGGACTGCCTGATGACCGATCGTCGCCGCGTTCGGGGCATACCGAAGGCGCTGTGGATCGTGGTCATCCTGGTGATCACTCCGATCGGCGGCATCCTGTGGCTGACCCTGGGCAAAGACCGGAGCCTCGGTGGACCGCCCAGTAAGCGCATCGCGCCAGATGACGACCCGGCCTTCTTGAAGCGGCTCGGTCGGGACAAAGACCAGGACGAACGCATCCGTCGGCTCGAGCAGGAGCTCGCCGAGCTCGACGATGACTCCAAGGAGTAACCCGGCCACTGCTTTCTCGGTTGCGTTGCTGAGTGAGTTCCTGGCGCTGGGAATCCGCGATGTCGTGCTCAGTCCCGGATCCCGTTCGCAGGCGTTGGCGTTGGCCGCGGCCCAGTTCGAGAGCGCGGGCCGGCTCAGGCTGCGGGTGCGCATCGACGAACGGGTGGCGGGCTTCCTCGCGCTCGGCATCGCGGTCGAGTCGCGTGTTCCCGTACTGGTGATCACCACGTCCGGTACCGCGGTCGCCAACTTGCATCCCGCCGTCCTCGAGGCGCATCACAGCGGCGTCCCGCTGATCCTGCTCACCGCAGACCGACCAGAAGAACTGCACGGCATCGGCTCCAACCAGACCACCCAGCAGGTAGGGCTGTTCGGTGCCGCCGTGCCGTTCGTGCGTGAAGTCGAGGCGCCCAGCGAGAGCGGGTTCGACGCCGACTACCCCGGTGAACTGGCCCACGAGGCATGGGCGGCGGCCACCGGCCGCTCATCGTCGCCCGGTCCAGTGCAGCTGAACCTGGCGTTCCGGGAGCCGCTTTCCGGGCCGGTGCGGCTTCCCCCGGACGACGCCGCGGTGCGGCCCGGCCGGATGCCCGAGGTGCAGGAGGCGCCCCTGGCTCTGGGCGCCGCGCCGCACACGGTCGTCATCGCGGGACACCAGTCGGGAGACATCGCCGAATCCACCGCCAGGGCGCTCGGTGCGCCGCTGCTCGCCGAGGTGTCCAGCGGCTCCCATTTCGGACCGAACCTGGTGGTCGCCTACCGTCAACTGCTCGGTGAAGCCGAGTTCGGCGGCCAGGTGGAGCGCGCGATCGTCTTCGGTCATCCCACGTTGAGCCGCGAGGTACCAGCGCTGTTGCGACGGATGTCGGTGGAGACGGTGACCGTGCGCGGCCGCGGCGCCGAGGTGTACAACCCCGGCCACCGTACCGGGGTCTTCGCCGACGCGGTCGAGGTGACCGGACCGGCGGATCCGGACCGCGCCTGGGTGGGTCGCTGGGTGGCAACGAGCCGGATGCTGCTCGAGGACGGTGCCCGCAGCGCGCTGGCGCTGGCGCGCACCGACGACTGGGAGACAATGGCGAAGTTCGCCAAGAGTCAGTTGGAAGTGTTCCGGGAACCGGTGACCAGACGGATGCTCGTGGAAGCGGTGTGGCGGGCCAGCTGGCCGCACGACCGGCTCGTGTTCGGCGCCTCACGGCTGATTAGGGAAGCCGATCGGGTCGTGGTGGGGAAAAAGATCCCGGTGCACGCCAACCGCGGCCTGTCAGGCATCGACGGTACTGTCTCCACGGCGCTCGGCATCGCGCTGGCCAGCCAGGCTGAACTCGGCGCCTCCGCCGGCGGGATGACCAGGGTGCTGCTCGGGGACCTCACACTGCTGCACGACGTTGGCGCGCTGCTGTTCGGGATCGGCGAACCGCGCCCGCGCATCCAGGTACTCGTCGGCAACGACGGGGGCGGCACGATCTTCGACGGACTCGAGGTGGCGTCGTCGGCGAACCCGGAAGCCATGGACCGGGTGCTGTACACGCCACAGTCGGCCTCCCTGCGGGATCTGGCCACCGCATACGGCTGGGACTACCTCCTGGCGGGCAACCGCGGCCAACTGGATGAGGCGCTCACGGCATCCGGCACCACGCTGGTCGAGGTTCCGCTCCCGCGCTCCTAACCCGTCTCGTCAATCCCGTTTCACGGAGAAACTGTCCTCCGGGCACCTGTTGTCCGGTCGGAACGGGGCTCCGGAACAGAATCTCCGTGAAACGGGGTGCCAGCAGCGGGGGTAGCATCGGCGCATGACCGGGGGACCGTGGACCGCAAGCCCGAGCGAGACGCTCAAAGTGGAACGCGGGTTCTCGCTGCCGCATCTGGACCCCTCCGCAACGCCGGGGTTCACCGGTGGCAAGGAGGCCGGCCGGGCCGAGCTGAAGGCGCACGCCGACGAACTCGCCGCGCTGCAGGAGAAGCTGTACGCACAGAGCAAGGCCGACGGAAGGCACAGCGTCCTGCTCGTGCTGCAGGGTATGGATACCTCGGGCAAGGGCGGCGTGATCGAGCACGTCGTCGGCGCGATCAGCCCGTCCGGCGTACGGGTTGCCAGTTTCGGCAAGCCCACCAGGGAGGAACTCGCCCACGACTTCCTCTGGCGCGTCCGCAAGCAGTTGCCACGACCGGGCATCGTCGGCGTGTTCGACCGGTCCCACTACGAGGACGTTCTGGTCGCCAGGGTGCGCAATCTCGCCGAACCGGCGGTGATCCGACAGCGTTACGGGCAGATTGTGGAATTCGAACGGGAACTTACCGACTCGGGTACCGTCATCGTCAAGGTCATGCTGCACGTCGGCGCCGGCGAGCAGAAGAAGCGCCTCGCCGACCGGCTGAACCAGCCGGACAAACACTGGAAGTACAACCCGGAGGACCTCGATGCTCGAGCCGCCTGGGGTGCCTACCGGGAGGCGTATCAGCTCGCACTCGAGCGAACCTCCACCGATCATGCCCCTTGGTTTGTCGTGCCTGCCAACCACAAGTGGTACGCGCGGCTGGCGGTGCAGGCACTGCTGCTGGATGCGCTGCGCGGCCTTCACCTGAGTTGGCCGTCTGCGCAGTTCGACGTGGAGGCCGAGAAGCGTCGCCTTGCCGCCGGCTAGCTGAACGCTTCGATGATGGGGCGGAACTTCATCCGAGTCTCGACCAGCTCGTGCTCGGCAATCGACTCGGCGACGATCCCGGCGCCGGCGTGGGCGGTGACAGTGCCATCGTCAGTCACCTGGGCGCAGCGCAAGGCGATCGCCCATTCGCCATCGCCGTCGGCCCCCACCCACCCGACCGGACCGGCGTAGCGGCCGCGGTCGAACGGCTCTAGTTCCTCGATGAGGCCGAGCGCGGTGGCCGTCGGCGTGCCGGCGACGGCGGCGGTCGGATGCACCGCCGCCAGCAGGTCGAGCGAGGTCGAGCCGTCGACGAGGGTGCCCTCCACGTCGCTGGCCAGGTGCCACAGATTCGGCAGTTTCAGGGTGAACGGCACCTCGCTCGCGGTCACGTCCGCGCTGTGGCGGCGCAGCGACCCGAGCACGTTCTGCACCGCGTACTCGTGTTCGTCCTGGTCCTTGGCCGAGGTGGCGAGCGCGACGGCCGCATCCTGGTCGGAGTCGGCATCCGCCCCTCGCGCGGCGCTGCCGGCGAGCACTCTGGCGGTTGCGGTGCCGTGGTCGACGCTGATCAGAGTCTCCGGGCTGGAGCCGATGAGGCCATCCACCGCGTAGGTCCAGCAGTCCGGGTAGCCGCTGCCGAGGACGGCGATCGCCCCGCGCAGGTCGCTGCCGGGCGGCAGGTGCCCGATCAGGTCCCGTGCTAGCACCGCTTTGCTCAGTTCCCGGCGACGGATGCGGCCGACGGCCGCGGTTACCGCGGCGGTATACCCGCTCGGGGAGAGTTCTCCCGGCTGAAACTCAGTGGCCGGCGTGACCGGCTCGCTCGGCGCACGCAGGCTGTTCAGGTCCGGGACGGCTGGGAGGTCTCCGACGCCGATCCGGGTGACCCAGCTGCGACCTGCGCGCCGGCCGATCACCACGGACGGAACGATCAGCACACTGGTAGCGCCGGAGTGGTCCGAGAACGCGAAACTGCCCAGGGCCACCAGCCCGGTGCCCGGGTCGGCGAGCGGGTCGACCACGCGCGCGCTCCCGGCGACCTCGCGCCACGCCGCCGCCGCCGCGGTCAGTCTGCTCGGGCCGGAGAACTCCATGCGGAGCGCGCAGCCGAGCCCGACCAGTCCGAACCCACGGCGCATCCAGAGCAACGGATGCCGCGCATTCAGCAGCGCGATCAGCGGGCCGACGTCGTCCAAGGGCCGTGTTTCGACGCTCAGCGCGGGGTACTGGCGCGCGGGTCGGGTCACGTCAGCCAGTTTACCGGGACCCCCGCGCCGGCCGACTCTCAGACCGGAACCGTGCGGGCGACTCAAGTAGACTTGCACGGTGGCGAAGGCGGATCTGACGAAGCGACCTGGCGAGGTCGCGGCGATGTTCGACGAGGTCGCCAAACACTACGACCGCACCAACTCGGTGCTGTCGGTGGGCAATGCTCGTCGGTGGCGCACCGCGACCGTGCGCGCCGTCGCCCCGCGGCCTGGGGAGCGCATCCTGGACATCGCCGCCGGCACCGGCACCAGCTCGGCCGCCCTGGCCAAATCCGGCGCGGATGTCGTGGCCGTCGACTTCTCTCATGGCATGATCGAGGTCGGCAGGAAAAGGCATCCCACGATCGACTTCGTTGAAGCGGATGCGAGCGCCCTGCCGTTCAAGACGGGCGAGTTCGACGTCGTGACGATTTCGTTCGGCCTGCGCAACGTGGAGAACCCGAAGAAGGCGCTCGCGGAGATGTACCGGGTGACCAAACCGGGCGGCCGGCTGGTCATCTGCGAGTTCTCCAAACCGCCGCGTGCGCTGTTCCGGGCCGGGTATTGGGCATACCTGAAATACGTGATGCCGGTTGTGGTGACCACGTCGAGTTCGAACCCGCAGGCGTACAGCTACCTGCTCGACTCGATTCAGGATTGGCCCGATCAGGAAACCCTCGCGCAGTGGATCCGGGGAGCGGGGTTCACCCGGGTGGCCTACCGCAACCTCACGGTGGGCATCGTCGCCCTGCACCGGGGACGCAAGCCGCTGCGCAAACCGCGGAAATCCAAGCGGGCCACGGCCGGCACCATCACCCCGCTCACGCCCGAGGCCCCGTCCGTCGAGCCCGAGGCCCCGAAGCCCTAGCGGCTTCAGGATCGCACAAGGGTTAGGTTGGCTAGGTGACTGCGCGCGCGCCGCTTGCTCATCGGAGCAACAGCTTGAGATCGGCGATCTCGTTTGGCGAAAAACTCTTCGCCTCCGCCGAGGAGCGACGCTTCGGCCAGGAACTCGAATCCGGCCTCGAGGCGGTGGAAGCGGGACTGCTGCAGGAGATGTCGTTCGGCGACGCCCTGGCGGATGCCACCAGCCGGTACCTGCTCGACGCCGGCGGCAAGCGGGTTCGGCCCACCCTGGCCCTGCTTACCGCTCAGCTCGGCGCCGGCAACACCCCACAGGTCATCGTGGCCGCACAGGCGCTGGAGATTACCCACCTCGCGTCGCTGTACCACGACGATGTGATGGACGAGGCGGCCACCCGGCGCGGCGTGCCCAGTGCGCACAGCGTCTGGGGTAACTCGGTGGCCATTCTCACCGGCGACCTGCTGTTCGCCCGTGCGGGCAGCCTGATCGCGGGCCTGGGTGCCAAGGCCATCGGGTTGCAGGCCAGGATCTTCGAACGACTGTGCCTCGGCCAGCTCCACGAGACGATGGGGCCGCAGGCAGGGGACGACCCGATCGAGCACTACATCCAGGTGCTCGCCGACAAGACCGGGTCCCTGATCGCTGCGGCTGCCCAATTCGGTGTGATCTTCTCGGAGGCGCCGGATGAATTCCAACAGCCGATGCTCGACTTCGGCGAGAAGATCGGTATCGCCTTCCAGCTCATCGACGACGTGATCGACTTGTCCGCCGAAGAAACCGGCAAGGCTCCGGGGGCCGACCTGCGATCCGGGGTCGCCACCCTGCCGCTGCTGTATCTGCGCCGGCTGGCCCAGGCGGACCCGGATGCCGCGGCGCTGGTCGGGCGCATCGAACGGCACGTGGACTCGAGCGCCGCGACCAACGACGAGACCGACCTTCTGGCCGCCATTGCGGAACTACGCGAGCACCCCGTCACCCGCGACACGCTGGTGGAGGCGCACCGGTGGGCACGCGAAGCGGTCGAGGCGTTGGAACCACTGCCCATCGGACCGGTGAAGAAGGCGCTCACGCGTTTCGCCGACACGATCGTGGAGCGCTCCAGTTGACCTCCCTGCCGGCGACGAGCTCGCAGGCCACAACGCTGCGACTTGCCGTCGTGGGGGCGGGACCGGCGGGCATCTACGCATCCGACATCCTGCTGAAGGCGGAGAAGAAGTTCGACGTGTCGATCGACGTATTCGACCATCTGCCGGCGCCGTTCGGCCTGGTGCGGTACGGCGTGGCCCCGGATCATCCGAGGATCAAGGGCGTCGTGGCGGCACTGCGTGCGGTGCTCGACCGCGGCGACGTCCGGCTGTTCGGCAACGTGCGCTACGGCGTCGATCTCACCCTGGACGACCTGAAGCGGCACTACAACGCCGTGATCTTCGCCACCGGCGCGGTGGAACCGGCCGCCCTCGACATCCCGGGAGTCGACCTGCCCGGCAGCTTCGGCGCCGCCGAATTCGTCAGTTGGTACGACGGCCACCCCGACGTTCCGCGGCAGTGGCCGCTGAACCACAACGAGGTCGCGGTGATCGGCAACGGCAACGTGGCCCTGGATGTCGCCCGGATGCTGGGCAAACGCGCAGAGGACCTGCTGCCCACGGATGTTCCGTCGAACGTCTACGAGACACTTGCCGCCTCCCCGATCACCGACGTGCACATCCTGGGCCGGAGGGGACCCATGCAGGTGCGGTTCACGCCGCTCGAACTGCGTGAACTCGGCGAGCTCAACGACGTGGAGATGGTTCTCTACGACGAAGACTTCGAGCTGGACGCCGCCTCTAAACTGGCCATCGAGACCAACAAGCAGGTCTTCGTGCTGAACCGCATCATGAACGCATGGCGCGGGAAGGCGAAGAACCCGTCCGCGACTCGCCGGATGCATCTGCACTTCTACGCGAAGCCCCTGGAGATCGTCGGCGACGAGTCGGGGATCACAGCGCTGCGCTACGAGCGCACCATGCCGGATGGCGCGGGAGGGGTGACCGGCACCGGTGAGATCCGCGAACTGCCGGTACAGGCGGTGTACCGCGCGATCGGGTACTTCGGCTCGCCGTTGCCCGGGATCCCGTTCGACGAGAAGCGCGGCGTGATCCCCAACCGGGAGGGCCAGGTGCTTGACGACCACGACCAGGTAGTGCACGGCGTGTACGCCACCGGGTGGATCAAGCGCGGGCCGGTCGGACTGATCGGCAGCACCAAGAGCGACGCATTGGAGACGGTCAAGCACGTGCTGCACGACCAGGCGGACTGGTGGAACCCCCCGCATCCGCAACCGGAGGCCGTCGTGCAACTGCTGGAATCTCGCGGCGTGCAATACACGACCCTCGACGGCTGGCACGCGCTCGACCGGCACGAGGTGCAGTTGGGTCAGGCCCAGGGCCGGGACCGCATCAAGGTGGTGCCCCGCGAGGACATGGTGCGGGTTTCACGCGACGGGCAGCACTGATTCGGGGCTGTGCTGGTCAGGCGCCCTCTGCTGCTTAGGAGCCGGGCTGCTCAGGAGCCGGCGAGCCGTTCGGCGTCCGCAGCGTAGTCAAGCTCGACCATCACGGCGTATCGTTCCGCTTCCAGCCCGCGCACGCTGCTGAAATCCCGTCGACCCCGGGTGGCCCAGTGGGCCACGAATCCGAAGACCGCACCCCAGACCGCTCCGATCACGAGGCCCATCAGCAGCACGTAGATCCAGACCGGCCCGATCGTGAACAAGCCGATCAACAGGCCGACGAGCAATCCCAGCCACGCGCCGCTGGCCGCGCCGAGCAGCGCCGCCCTGCCCTTGGTCATCCGTCCGGTCACCTGTTCGACGATCCGCACCCCCTCGCCCACGATGCGGGTGTGTTCGACGGCAAAACCGGCGTCCGACAGTTTGTCTACCAGGGCCTGAGCGCTCGCGTAATCGCGAAACTCACGCAACACGGTGGAGGCTGCGGGCGGTCCGGATCGAGCCTGCGATGGGAATGATGGGGTTGACATACTGCCTCCTTCATCGGATTCGGTGGTGAGATTAGTCCGCCTTCGGTGGATGCGCACCACTCACCAGAGGACGATGGCTCCGTCCGCGGTCGCGGACGGAGCCATCCTGATGCGGCTCTTCGCTCAGACCGAGATCTGGCGGTCCCGAGAGCCTTTGCTCGACGAACCGACCTCGATCTTGCGCGGCTTCGCCTTTTCGCTGACCGGGATGATGACGCTGAGCACACCGTTGTCGTAGTGCGCGGTGATGCGGTCGGCGTCAACGCCTTCGCCGAGGCTGAACTGCCTCAGGTAGGTGCCGTGCGGCCGCTCCTGGGCCATCCACTTCGCGCCTTCCTGGTTTGCCTGGGTGCGCTGCGCACGGATGGTCAGCAACTGCCCATCGACGTCGACATCCACCGAACCGGGGTCGATCCCGGGAAGGTCGGCGTTGAGGATGTACTGATCCCGTTCACGGAACAGGTCGACCGGCATGAAGCGAGGTCCCGGCCGGAACTGCAGGAATCCGTCGGTGAGTCGATCGAGGTCGCCGAAAGGATCAAACGACATAGCCATGATGTGGGTTTTCCTTCCTCTTCCTAAAGTTGAGCCTCTTTGACTCAACTACTGCAATATTAACATGCCGATCCCCGGGCATAACAGTCGTGAAAGCCGGGAGTTTGCTGCTATTCGGTGGCGCTGGAGGCCAGAACACCCACGCCGAGGGCCGCGAGGATGCCGCCAGAGGTGCGCTCGAGTCCGACGGTCACCTTGGGACGTTTCAGCCACTCGTTGGCCTTCGCGGCCACCTTGGCCAAGCAGGCGAGATAGACCAGAGCGATGATGCCGTCGGTCGCCCCGAGCGCCATGGTCAGAACGAAGGCGTTGGCGCCGTGCGGCAGGAACTGCGGCACCACGGCGAGAAAGAACAGTCCGACCTTGGGGTTGGTCATCGTGGACAACAGCCCGGCGGCCAGAGCGGGCAGCAGGGTGCGCCGGAGAGCTACCGGGATACCGGGTTCGGCGGCAGGCACACGGGCGTGCCGCAGAGCCTGGATTCCGAGGTACACCAGGTAGAGCCCGCCCAAAACTTTCACGACACGGTAGGCCTCGACCGATTGTTCGATCAGCGCCGCGAGGCCGATGCCTACCAGGACGGCCCACATCAGCGAGCCGAGCGCCGAGCCGAAGGCCGCGGCCACGCCGATGGCGGCGCGGCGCATGCTGAAGCGCAGGATGAGGAAGGTGTCCGGCCCGGGGGTGAGTGCCAGCAATACGCACAGGCCGCAGAATGCGAGGTAGGACGCGATGCTCATGAGCCACTGTACTGCCGCCGCTGGCTCGGCAGCCGCCCGAGGCTGGCTGCTATTGCACCGCCGAGGTGAGCCTGGCGATGTTGTCGAGCACCTTTGCGCCGAGCGGGCGCTCCATCCACTCCTCGAGCGTCAATTCCCGGCTGGCTGCCCGATAGGAGTCCTCGAGGTGGCGCAGCGCTTTGACGAAGGATTCGCCTCGTACCATGACCGAGATCTCGAGGTTGAGGCTGAACGAGCGCATGTCCATATTGCTGGAGCCGATCACAGCGACCTGATTGTCGATGGTGAAGTGCTTGGCGTGCAACACCGTCGGTTTCGGGTAGAGCCAGATGCGCACGCCGGCGCGCAACAGCGCTTCGTAGTAGCTGCGCTGGGCGTGGTAGACGACGGGTTGGTCACCCACCTCAGAGACGAACAATTGAACGTCCAGCCCGCTCTGCGCCGCCGTGGTGATGGCGTAGAGCATGGATTCGTCGGGCACGAAGTACGGGCTGGTGATGATGATGCGCTCCTGCGCAGCATAGAGCAGTGCATTGAACAGGCGCAGGTTGTTCTCGCCGTCGAAGGCCGGGCCACTCGGCACCACCTGTGCGCCAATCGTGTTGCGGGTCTTCTCCCTCGGCACGTTGTCCGTTTCCCGCAGCAGCAACTCGTCGGTTTCGCTGTACCAGTCGGTGACGAACAGTGCGTTGATCCCCGCAACGATCGGTCCCTCGAACCGCACCATCAGGTCTTGCCAGTGCAGTCCGCGTCGGCGGTTTGACCACTTGTTATAGCTGGAGTCGATGATGTTCTGAGACCCGGTGAAGGCGACAACGCCGTCGACGACGAGGATCTTGCGATGGTTGCGCAGGTCGGGGCGTTGAAACCGGCCGCGCAGCGGCTGCACCGGCAGCATCAGATGCCACTGCACGCCGATTTTCTTCAGGCGGCGGATGGTGCGGAAATATCCGGGGGAGCGCCGCGACGCGAGGTGGTCCAGCAGCACGCGCACGACGATGCCGCGCTTCACGGCCGCCTCAAGCGCGTCGAAGAACGGTGCCGAGGTGCCATCGTAGGCCATGATGTAGAACTCGACGTGCACGTACCGCGTCGCGTGCGAGATCGCATCGGTCATCGCCTGCAACGACTTCGTGTAGTCGGTCAGCAGCGCCGCCGTGTTGCCGCCCACCAGGGGCATGGCACCGAGCGTGCGGTTGAGTTCGGCGATCGGCTCCAGCCAGGGCGGCCAGGGCGCGTCCCGGTTGAGGAGGTCGGTGCCTTCTGTGGTCTCCAGGATGTACCTGCTGATCGCCTGCTGCTTGTCGCGCCGCCGCTTGGGCAGGTGCCGACTGCCGAGCAGGAGGAACAGCAGGATGCCTATATAAGGAAGGAAGAAGATCGCCAGCAGCCACGCCATCGCAGTCTGCGGTTTGCGATTGCGCGGGATGACGACCAGCGCAACGATACGGATGACGAAGTCGACGACGACAAGGAGGACCGCAAGGATCAGGACGACGTCGGAGGCCTCCACTTAACGGAAGTTCACGAACTGCAGCGCCACCTCGAGGTTGCTGCTGCCCTTGAGCAGAGCCATGGTGGTCTGCAGGTCGTCCCGGCTCTTGGAGCTCACGCGCACCTCGTCACCTTGGATCTGCGACTTGACGCCTTTCGGTGCCTCGTCGCGAATGATCTTGGTGATCTTCTTGGCATCGTCCTGGGCGATGCCCTGCTTGAGCGTCGCGTCGATGCGGTACTCCTTGCCCGAAGCATACGGCTCACCGGCATCCAGGCTGCGCAGGGAGATGCCGCGCTTGATCAACTTGGACTCGAGGACCTCCAGCGCCGCCTTGACACGCTCCTCGGCGTTGGCCTTGAGTAGCAGCTTCTCGCCGCTCCAATCCACTTCCGCGCCGGTGTTCTTGAAGTCGTAGCGTTGGGCGATTTCCTTTTGCGCCTGGTGGAGGGCGTTGTCGACCTCCATCTTGTCGACCTTGCTCACGATGTCGAATGTTGCATCTGCCATGCGCACCATGGTAGTTGCCCACCCGCCGATTAGCGCTGCGCTGGGTGTTGAGGATTCGCGCTGCGCTCGGCCTCAATGTGGGACGTGCATCGGTTGTGCAGCGGGCACCGTCATGATGGGAAGCATCATGCGACGGCATCGGACCAGGCACAGTTACGCCGGGCGTGTTGCCGCCGTCGCGACCTTCGTCGCGGCGGGGATCGCCGTTGCCGTTATCGCGTTCGCCCCGGGCGGCGCACCGAAGCGGATGCCGCCGCAGCCGCCGCCGCGGCCCCAGACGGCCCTGGTCGTGCCACTCCCACCGGCTAACCCGGTCGCCGGCGGCGCCGGTATCGCACAACTGGCGGATCCAGCGTGGGTGGCCTCCGTCGCCTCCGCCAGCGGCATCCCGCGGCGGGCGCTGGAGGCGTACGCCGGTGCCGCCATCGTCAAAGCCGCTCAGATGCCGCGGTGTTCGCTCGGGTGGACGACGTTGGCCGGTATCGGCTTCGCCGAAAGCGACCACGGTCGGCACGGCGGCTCGCGAATCCAGGGCGACGGCACCGTGGTTCCGCCTATCTTCGGCATCGCGTTGGACGGTGCGGGTACTGCTCACGTTCCGGATTCCGACTCGGGGGCGCTCGATGGCGATCCGGCGGCGGATCGGGCGGTGGGGCCGATGCAGCTGATCCCTCAGGCCTGGCGCAACTGGCACGTCGATGCCGGCGGTGATGGAGTGGAGGATCCGCAGAACATCGACGACGCGGTTACCGCCGCTGCGAACTACCTGTGCCGGGCCAGCGCCGACATGGCCGGTGCCGACGGCTGGCGCGCCGGTATCGCGGCATACAACGCATCGGGGGTGTACCGGCAGACGGTGGCGGATGCGGCGAACCGCTACGCCGCCGCCGCGCGGGGCTGAGCCGGGCAGGATTTGGTGCTCGCTCTGGTGATTTTTCACCGGCCGCGTAACCTGTATTCTTTAATCTGCGTCTCCGGTCAGGTGATTACACGTGGTCGGAGCACAATGGCAAGTTACCCAAGCGGCCAAAGGGATCTGACTGTAAATCAGCTGTCTACGACTTCGCAGGTTCGAATCCTGCACTTGCCACAATCTCATCCGGCCCAGAAAGGCCCCGCGATTGCACTGAATTCCGGCCTCGTGCGCCCGGAGAGTACTCCTCCGAGCGATTTCCTGAGGATTTTGTCTAGCGACGACCTGGATTCGTACGTTAGTGTTTATGAATCCGTTACATTCGAGACACGTTGCGTGTATCGATTCGTCAAGGAATCGTGACCAGTCATCCTGATCGCACTGGTCGAAACCTGAACAGCGTGCGTCCGCGCGCCGCTCGGGGACGGTCCCGCAACGCGAGGTTAGAGAGTTAGTGTCGAGACCCGAAGTGAACACTGAGAAAGTGAACACTGAGACAGCCGATGCCGCACAGGCTCACGCTGAATCGGCATTCGGGCAACTCGGATTCTCCCTCGTTTCGGAACTCTTACCCGCTGTGATTGCTGCCAGCGGCCCTGCAGACACGCCTCCGGTACAAGCCAGGTCCCGGCGGGAACGACGCGAACGCGAACGTGCTCAGGCGCAGCACTCCGCGCCCGCATCGACCGCCGTGTCGCCTCCGGTGTTCGAGACGCAGCCCCTGCCCGTCGAGGCTGCCGCGCCAGCTGCAGTCGTGATGCCCGCAACGCCTGAGCTGCCGGTTGAGGCCCCGGTTGTGCGGGTGGACACCGTGCCGGCCATCGCCCCGGTGGCGGTGACCACCAGACGCGCCGCGCTCCTGGCCGAGTCACAGCGGCGGTCGCGACTTCAGCAGGCTGCCGCCCCCGCCGCCCCCGCCGGCCTGGTCCCTCGGGTCCCCGGCGTCACGGTGCGAAAGCGCGTCAGGCGGCCGTTCAAGCGAGCCCTGCTGTCGAAGCTCATGTCGGTCGGCGCCATGGTGGGCGCGGCAGCGATGATGGTGGCCACCACGGTGCCCGCAAACGCGTTTTACAGCGCGGACACCGCGACCCACTCGCCGCTGTCCGTCACCGCGCCGGTTCAGTCGTTGAGTGTTCCCACCGCGGCGGAGCCGGCCGCCACCGTGGGCCGTGATGCCTATACAGTGAGCTCACTGGCTGACCAGATCCGGGTCAAGTTCGGCAGCCGCAGCTTCTCGTACACGAACGACCCCAACGGCACCATTCAGTGGCCGTTCACCATCCCGGTGCCGATCAGCAGTGGATTCGGCAGACGCATCGCCCCGTGTGGCGGGTGCACCTCGTTCCACGAAGGATTGGACTTCGTCCCCGGCGCCGGCGCACCGATCCAGGCGATAGCCGACGGAGTGGTCAGCCTGGTCTCCGTGTCCAATTCCGCCTACGGCAACCACGTTGTGATCGACCACGTGATCAACGGGCAGAAGGTGCAGACCCTGTACGCGCACATGAAGTACGGATCGATCAAGGTCGCCGAGGGCCAACACGTCAAGGTCACCGACATCATCGGCCTGGTGGGGAGCACCGGAGAGTCGACCGGACCGCACCTGCACTTCGAGGTGCACCTGGGCGGTGTTCCCGTCGACCCGTTCGCGTGGCTGAAGGCGAACGCGAACTAAACGGGCGTTACATCCGTAACCACACCGCGGTGTCGGGGGGCAGCACGGCCGCCGAGAGCTGTTCCGAGGCCAACAGCACCGTCGCATCAGGCGGCAAGTTCACCGCATCCGTCCCGGCGTTGAGGATCACGGTGACCGAGCCGTTGCGGAAGGTCACGATGTCACGTCCGTAGCCGGGTGACCATCGGAGCGATCCGGTGCCCAGAGCGAGCTCCGAGCGAAGCGCCAGGGCGCTGCGATAAAGCTGGAGCGTCGATTGAGGCACGTCATCCTGCGCGTCTCTGGCGAACTGCGCCCAGCCGTCCGGCTGCGGGAGCCAGCTATGGCCGGTTGCGTTGAACCCATACGCCGGACGCGCCTGCTCCCACGGAATAGGCACGCGGCATCCGTCCCTGCCGTAGCGGGTACCGCCACTGCGGAACCAGGTGGGGTCTCGTCGAGCCGAGTCCGGGAGGTCGACCACCTCGGGCAAGCCGAGTTCCTCGCCCTGATAGAGGTAGGCGCTGCCCGGCAGGGCCAACATGAGGCAGGTCGCGGCGCGAGCGCGCTTCAGTCCGAGTGCTGGAATCGGACGGGACGTTGAGCCGGGCCCCAGACCTTGCCCCTGTGGTACCGGTGCGGTGAGAGCCAGGCGGGTCGCGTGCCTGATGACGTCGTGGTTGGAGAGCACCCAGGTGCTCGGGGCGCCCACCGAGCCGAACGACTTGAGCGAATCCGTGATGACACGACGCAGTCGGCGCGCATCCCAGTCCGCCTCGAGGTATTCGAAATTGAACGCCTGGTGCATCTCACCTGGACGTACCCAGCGGGCCAGCTTGGCCAGTGGCTCGACCCACGCCTCGGCGACGAACACCGCGTTTCGGCCGTATTCGTCGATGATGCGACGCCAGTCGCGATAGATCTCATGTACGCCGTCCTGGCCCCAGTATGGCGGGTCCGGCGCGGCAGGACGGTCGGCGGCAGCCGGATTGAGCCCGGTGGATCCCATGCTGCCGCCGGATTCGGGCTTGGTGTAGTCCGGAAGGCCGGCCTTCTTGATCAGACCGTGCGCGACATCCACTCGGAAGCCGTCGACGCCGCGGTCGAGCCAGAACCTCAGGATGCCGCGGAACTGCTCGCGAACCCACGGGTTGTCCCAGTTGAGGTCGGGTTGGGAGGTGTCGAAGAGGTGGAGGTACCACTGTCCGCCCGAGCCGTCTGGGCGGGTCACACGGGTCCAGGCACCGCCGCCGAAGACGGATCCCCAATTGTTCGGCGGCAACTCGCCGTTGGGCCCCTTGCCGTCGCGGAAGAGGTATCGGGCACGCTGTTCGCTGCCCTCCTCGGAGGCCAAGGCTTCCTGAAACCACCGGTGCTGGTCCGAGGTGTGGTTGGGGACGAGGTCCACGATCAGGCGCAGGCCCAAGCCGTGCGCTGTCGCTTCCAGGGTCTGAAAGTCGTCCAGGGTTCCGAAGCGTGGGTCGACATCGCAGTATTCGGACACATCGTATCCGGCATCCTTCTGCGGCGACGGGAAGAACGGGGAGAGCCAAACGGCGTCGACACCGAGTTCGGCCAGTGCCGGCAGCCGCGAGGTGATGCCAGGCAGATCGCCCATCCCGTCGCCCGACGCGTCCGCGAACGAGCGCGGATACACCTGGTAGATGACTGCCGACCGCCACCATTCCTCCCCGGGGGCGGTGGTCGACTTCGATGTGCTGATAGCGCTCATGACGAAACCCTAGGCCTCCCGCGCCCACCGCGCTCATCGGCGCGACGCGGGGCGCATCCGGATGCTAGTCTCGTACGGTGCTTTCGTCAGCGCGCCGGTAGTCCGGCAGTCTGGCGGCGCGCCCCCTTAGCTCATTGGTAGAGCACTTCCTTGGTAAGGAAGAGGTAGTGGGTCCGATTCCCACAGGGGGCTCGGTCCTCCCTTCGGGCAACCGGAGCGGAAGACGCGGCGGGGTAGCTCAGGTGGTTAGAGCACACGGCTCATAATCGTGTTGTCGCGGGTTCAAGTCCCGCCCCCGCTACCACAAAGAGATCGACGTAGCCTCGAATGATTCGAGACCGCCGGAACTTCTTGCCGATCGTGGTTGAGTTTCGGCACTCCGAAGAGAATCAATACTCACCTCCGAGGGGTTGCATTCGGTAGGGTGGCAAGGACAGGCACCACGGAGCTCAAAGGAGAAGGCCGTGCCCGTTACCGCCTCCCGCCAACGCACGCGCCGGCGCAGCCTGATTCCTGCGATCACCGTCGCTGTGGTGCTCATCCTCGCTGTCGTCATACAGGCTGCGGTGGCGTCTCATGCCGAGCCGGGCGTCGCGACACCGGTATTTCCTCGAGAGGTCGCTGCTTATTCGTGGTGGACGGGGATGCTTTCTTCGTCGTCGGTTGACGCAGCGACCATGCTCTACCAGAACGGGGCGGGAGTCGAGTTCTACGACTACCCGCAGGCGGTTCTCCTGGGAGCCGACGGGGCTACCTACCGCCGGCTGGATGCGGCCGAGTCGCTCCGTATCTCAGCGGATCAGGGCGGTCCTGCGGCGAGCATCTTGTCTGCGGACGGCAGGTTCGTCGTGATCGGCAAGGCGGATGGGGGAGGTGGAGTCGAGGTCGCGACGGTGCGAGGTAACGAGCGACGGTCCATCTTCGTCGGCGACGGGCTCAGCGTCGTTCCGCTCAGCATCGCGGCCGACGGCAGGTCCGCGCTCATCCTCACCAGTCAGACCACCCTCAGCCCGCTGATCGGTCGGCACTCCAAGCTGCACGGAGCACTCTCGCTCCTGGATCTGGAGACGGGCGCCGTGCGCAACTACCCCGAGCTCACCGATGTGAGCGCGGCGGCGCTTTCACCCGACGGCACCTCGATCGTCGCCGAAACCGGCAGGGACCTTGTCCTACTGAACGCGGTCACAGGCAAAGCCGCAGACACCCCTTTGTCGTCGTCGGGTGCTGGGCATCTGGATGGCAACGCCTGGTCGCCCGACGGACGCCGCTTCGCACAGCTGGGTAGAAACTTCCTGCGCATCGTCGACGTCACGGCCGCAGAGCCTGTCGAGGACGTGGTGACTTTGCAGGGGGTTGCGTCAGGGTCGGCGATCGGATGGCGCGACGCCAGTACCGTGCTCGTGCACACCCGGGCCGAGAGTGGTGACAACTGCTCGGGATTCTCCTGGGTCGACGTGGACTCGGGGGCGCGTGAACCGTTCGCGTCCTACGTCCCGGGCTTTACGGGAGCCTCGCTCATCGCTCCCGACGTTGCGCGGAGCCTCGTGCCGCTGTGGCGGGTGGATGACCGGGAGGTCAACCGCGGCCCGTTGCCCTTGTCGCTCACGATTCCGCCTGTGTTGCTCGTCGTTCTGGTTGCTTGGATCGCCACTCCGCGGCGGCGGAGGCCACGGAGCGCCTGAAGCTCGGCCAGCGACCAGCTCCTCGGAATGCACTTGGCGATCAGACCTCATGATGCCGTCACAGTGAGTCGCCGAGCGCCTGGGTGCGTCGCTTGACTCGGCGGTCCGGCAGGTGCTGCTCGACGCGCTCTCGGCAGCAGCAGGAGAGATCACCCGCGAGCTCTCCCCGGGGTCGGTGGACGTGCGGCTGCGCGGCCGCGACCTCGAGTTCGTGGTGAGCGTGCCTGCCGAGGCCACCTACGCAGACCCGGAAGCGACGCGTGGCGGCGCCTTCTACGACGCGGACAGCGCGAGCACCACGCGAACCACGCTTCGACTTTCGGACGCGCTCAAAGGCCGGGTGGAGGACGCGGCCGCCGCTGACGGACTTTCCGTGAACTCCTGGCTGGTGCGAGCGATCGCATCTGCTCTGGAACCCAAGAACCGGCGCTCGAGCCAACGGGGACCTGGCTCCGGTGACCATTACGCAGGCTGGGTGCGATAGCTCACCCGGCCCCACTGACCAGCCCCGCCGCCGCGGGGCCACCCGTCCACGTCCTTCGAAAGGAAGGCCGCAGTATGCCCGAATACCAGACCAATGGTCCGATCAACCTCGCCATCGATGTCCCGGTTGGACGCATCGAGGTCCCCGCCAGCGAGCGCACCGATGTTCAGGTGCGCGTCGATCCCAGTAGCCCGAGCAGGAAGGCCGACGTTCGCGCGGCCGCAGACACCGTCGTGAAGGTGCTTTACGACCACAGGTCTGTGCGCTGATCCAACGGTTATGCCGAGAAGGCGCTATCCGCTCGGTAGCCGCTACAGGCGGATGAAGACCGGGTTCCCCCACAGGCCGCTGGCGTGCTCCACGAATCTTGGGTAGTCCGGCGAGTTGTACATACCGCCGGCGCCGTCATAGATGCCGATGTGCTGTCCCGGCCACCAGACCAGGTCGCCCGCCACGGCATCCGCCTTCGCGATGCGAACGCCAAGGGCTGCTTGACGGTCGGCGGTGCGCGGCAGGTGGATGCCGAAGCCGGCGAAGACGTACTGCGTGTAGCCGTCGCAGCTGAAGCTGGTGCTGGGGCTGTTGCCAGTGCCGTAGGGCACCACGCCGACGAACTGTGCGGCGTAGGCCAGCACGGCGGCGCCACTGTAGGGCTGGTTCGGCGGGTTGATCGTGGTGTACCGGCTCGCAGCCGCCTTCGTCACCGGGCGTGGTGCTGGACGAACGACGGGTGGTGGTGGCGGCGGCAACGTCACCGAGTAAGCGTCGCGAACCGGGACATCCGGCTCGGTGGTAGCCCAACTGACCAGGAGTTGCAAGGACTGCTGCTGGGGCGCGGCAACGGGTTCGGGCTCGGCTGCGGCGTACATGGGCAGGGCGACCGTGGCGACAATGCATCCGGTCGCGGCCATGGCCGCGAGCTTACCGATGCCCTTACTCATTCACCACCAGCCAGACCCCGTTTCTCCTTGGCTCGAACCGGCCCGTGCCGATCCGACCGACTCAGCAACTATACCCGGCGTGTCGTGAGCCACAACTAGACCAACCCTTCCACCCGCACCCCAGACCGGGGGATGTCGGTGGTCGAATGTACCATTTGACGCGGAAGCAAAAGAATCCACGAAACACTACATGTTGTGGAATGACACGGGTGTCATTCCTGTTATATAGTAAGACACCGCTTCAGATGCGGCAACGGTTCGTCAACCAGTGAGGAGGTCAGAATGGACAGCGACAACGACACTGTTGGCGGCTACACGGTTCCCGTCGACCCGATGGATTTCTTGCAATGCGACAGCTGCCAGTAGGCAGCACACAGATCACAACCACTTAGACCACAACGAAGCCCCGATCGCCAGTCATGGCGACCGGGGCTTCGTCATGTGCCGCGCCGCGGAAACTGCCCAGCGACGGTAATACTGCCCGCCGATGGTGATCCGGACGAAAGCAGCCGCCGCGGAGCGCACACTCGCCGCGAACGGTATCGCTCGGGGTGCGCTGAATAGAATGAACGAGTGCCAGTGAACCCCGCGCTGAAAGGCCGTGCCTTCCCGCCGACGCAGCCCTACCTCGTGGGACGGGAGAAAATCAGAGAATTCGCCCGCGCCGTCTTGGCCACCGGCGCCATCCATCACGATCCCGCCGCCGCCGCCGCACTGGGTTACCCCGATGTCGTGGCTCCTCCCACCTTTGCGGTAGTCATCCAGGAACGGACGCTGGAACAACTGCTGTCCTCGCCCGATTCCGGCATCGACTTCTCCCGCGTCGTGCACGGCGATCAGCGGTTCGAGTACAGCAGGCCCATCGTCGCCGGCGACGAACTGACCGCGACCTTGACCGTGTCCGGTGTGAAGTCGCTGGGGGCGCATTCGATGGTCACCGCCGAATCCGCCATCGTGGATGCGAGCGGCGCGCACGTCGTCACGGCGGTCTCCACCCTCGTGGTCAGGGGCGACGAATGAAGCCGGGAATCAACGTCGGGGATGTCGTGGCCGAAGAAACGTACTCGATCACCCGCGACAATCTCGTCAAGTACGCCGGCGCATCCGGCGACTTCAATCCCATCCACTACCGCGATGACATCGCCCAGAGCGTTGGACTGCCCGGAGTGCTCGCCCACGGCATGCTGACCATGGGCATCGCCATCCAGCCGGTTGTGGACTGGCTCGGCGATCCCGCCAAAATAGTGGACTACCAGGTGCGCTTCACCCGTCCGGTGCCCGTTAACGTCGCCGACGGTGCCACCGTCCTGGTCACCGCCACGGTCGGTGCGCTCAACGAGGACACCGCTCGCATCGACCTCAGCGTGGTCGCCGGCGGTGCCACGGTCTTGGGCAAGGCCCGTGTCACTGTCAGGCTTCACTGAGTGTCCGACAGCTTCGCGGATCTCACCAGCATCAGGGTGGGTGGGCCTGCGCCCCACCTGATCCGCGTATCCGATCCCACGCTTCTGATCGACGCGGCGCACGAGGCGTGGGCGGATGCCGCAGGCTGGCTGTTGCTGGGCGGTGGTTCGAACCTGGTCGTCGGCGACGACGGCTTCGACGGGACGGTCGTTCTGGTGGCCACTCGGGGGATCGAGCCGGTGTCGAGTCCACCGGTGGCCGGCCCGGGCGGCCGGAAGGTGCGGCTGCGAGTGCAGGCGGGCGAGCCGTGGGACGCGGTCGTCGCGTACGCGGTGGACCACGGCCTTGCCGGGATTGAGGCGCTGTCCGGCATCCCCGGATCCAGCGGTGCCGCTCCGATCCAGAACATCGGTGCGTATGGCCAGGAACTGGCTTCGCGTCTCATCGCGGTGGAATTCCTGGACCACGACACCGGCCGGCTGGAACACCTCCCGGCCGGCGACCTCGAGTTCGGGTATCGCACGTCGGCCTTCAAACGCGGCCGTCTGGGGCTGGTCGTGTCGATCGAGCTGGAGCTGGACCAGACGCCGGAGGCTCTCAGCGACCCCGTCGCGTACCCGCAACTGGCCGATGCCCTCGGGGTGGGGCTCGGCGATCGAGTGCCGATCGAGCGTTTGCGTGCTGCAGTGTTGGCGCTGCGAGCAGGCAAGGGGATGCTGCTCTCGCCGGACGATTCCGATTCGGTCAGCGCGGGATCGTTCTTCACCAATCCGATCGTGAGCGAGAATTTTGCCAGGTCGTTGCCGGCGGAGGCGCCTCGCTGGCGGTTGGGGGACGATCTGCCGCCGCAGGTCCTGCCGCTGGAAGTGGTCGAGTACTCCGGACTGCCTCGGGATGCCGCCCCGGTCGCATCCGCACCTCAGGTCAAGCTGAGCGCCGCCTGGCTGATCGAACATTCCGGCATCGGCCGCGGGTTCGCCCTGCCCGGGTCCCGTGCGGCGATTTCCTCCAAGCATACCCTGGCAATCGTCAACACCGGCGGGGCCACGGCGGCCGAGGTGGCCGAGCTGGCGCGTTACGTGCGGCAGCGCGTCGGCAATGACTTCGGCATCGAGCTGCATCCAGAACCCGTCCTGGTGGGCATCCAGCTGTAAGCAGTTCGCCGGGCAGGCTCCCGCTAGCGGCGGAACAGCGCGCCGGCCACGCCGCCGATCACCGCCAACGCGCCCAACCCGAGCACTGACCAGGTCGCCACCACGGCGGGGTTGAACCCGGCAAGGTCGAACTGGGTGCCGGCGAAGAAGAAAGCCGCGATAGCCACGAGGATGAACCCCCAGATGATGGTGCCCACTCGTACTGGTGATCCGCTGCCGTTGTTGTCGTCGATTGTCATGCGGGTGTCCTTACTTAGTTGCTTGGGAAATGGTGATGTCGCCGTTCAGCGCCCAGACCTGCACGAACACGTCCCGGTGCATCCGGGTGCCGGCGTTGCTCGGAGTGAAATCGACGTCGGCGCTCGCGAACGGACCGCGGCGGGTCCGTGAGGTGGAGGTGACCGATCCGTTCACGGAGTTGGCTCGCACCTGACTGAATTCCTCGGCCGGCAGGGTGACCTCGACATCGCCGTTGATGACCACGAGGCGCACCCGGCCGTTGTCGTGGCTGCCGTCCTCGCGGGCCGGCCCAGCGAAGTAGTCAGTGAGGTCGAGGGTGGCGCCGCCGTTGACAACGGTGCGCTGGTTCCAGTCCTCGCCCGAGTAGCTTGGCGACCAGTCCAGCGACCGGTTCTGGATGACCGGTCCGCTGACCCAGGTGAACAGCGAGCTGAACACGAGGGCGATGGTGACGAGAACCGCCACCCCGCCGGCGCCGCCGCTGCGCTTGCCGCGGATGCCATTGATGACAATCGCGAGTCCGAGCACGGCCAGGGTGACCGCCATGCCGGCGATCGCCGCGGTGAGGGTCCAGCTTCCGTCTGCAAGGGTCAGGGCGACGACCGCGCCGGCCATCAGCGCGACACCCACCGCAGTCAATGTGTAGAGCGGGTTGGACCTGGTACGGCGGCCCTGTTTTAGCCAGACCTGTCGGCGTTCCTCGTTCTGCTGTTGGCGGAGGCGGCGCTGTTCGTCCCCTCGTTGCTTGGCGAGCGCCCGCTCAGAGGCTGCCTGCTGGCTTTTCCACTCCTCGTGCGCGCGCTTCCACTCGGTCTGCCGGAGTTTCCATGACGCGAAGTCCGCTTCCGCGGCGCCGGCGTCGGGGGCCGGCGGCGGGGTCGGTGCCACCGGTGCTGGCACGGTATCGGTGGGCAGCGTCGCCGCCGTCGGTGGGGCGTCCGGTCCCGAGGATGGCCCACCGGATGCCTGCCAACTGCCTGTTTGGCCGGAGCGTCGGGATGCCCAGATCACAAACCAGACGATCGATCCGATCACGGCCAAGGTCCACAGAATCGGCCCGACCGCGCCTCCCCAGAAGCCGGGCCAGGACGCCGGGCCGATCCACAGTGCCGGGTTGGAGAACCACAGGCCGCTGA
Organism: Parafrigoribacterium mesophilum; assembly: GCF_039652555.1. Classification (NCBI taxonomy): domain Bacteria; kingdom Bacillati; phylum Actinomycetota; class Actinomycetes; order Micrococcales; family Microbacteriaceae; genus Parafrigoribacterium; species Parafrigoribacterium mesophilum. The sequence continues at coordinate 1,463,706 of NZ_JBDJAF010000001.1, read as the reverse complement.
TCGGGAGCAGCGCGAGCAGGACGAGCACTCCCGCGGCGATCACCGGAGGGGTGAATTCTCCATGGGTGAGCCGCTCGAGGTGGATCCGGTCCTCGGAGTCTGGCAGCAGCAGCCACGCCGCGGCGTACAACAGCAGGGCGGGGCCGCCGAACAAGGCTAGTACCACGACGATCCCGCGCACGATGACCACGTCAATGCCGAGCCGGGCGGCGACGCCGGTGCAGACGCCGCCGATCCAACCGGGGGAGCGCACGATGCCAAGGCCGCGCATCCAATCGAAGAAGCGGTTGGAGCCGGAGGGACCGGGAGGGTCCGTCGGGCCGGTGGAGGTGGTGTGGGGGTCAGATGCCATGCTTCGATCCTCCCGGCGGCGCTGCCGGCCCGCTATGGGGTATCACCCTGAGCGCACCCTGACTTTTGCTCTCGGCGGGTGCGGGACGCGTGGATTCTGTTTGGATGGGATGGTGAGCACCCCATCCGCGTTGTCGAGCAGACCGCCACTGGTGCGGCCCCGCCGTGCGCTGGTCGCCGGGGTGTGTGCCGGCCTCGCGGAGCACCTGCGTCAGCCCGTGCGCCGGGTGAGGCTGTTGATAGTGGTGTTGACGTTCTTCGGTGGTGCCGGTGCGCTGCTCTACCTGTGGCTGTGGGCGTTCACCCCCCTCGCGTCCTCCGAGACGGACGTCGAACCTGGTCACCGGCTCGCCGTCGCACCGATCCTGCTCGCCGGTGGCGCGATCGTGGCCGTGGTGGCGGTGACTCAGGCGAACAGCGGGCGCCTGCCGTATGCGGCCATCGTCGTGGCCACCATGCTCACCGGCGCTGCGGTCGCCTGGAGTCTTGCCTTCGATCGGCCCGACCCGCTGCGCAGCGCCCGCTACGGCGTGCTTGTGCGAACGTTCGGCGCCGGCGTGCTGATCGTCACCGGAATGCTGCTGCTGCTCTCCCAGGGCGCCCGCCCGGATGCCCTTACCGCGGTCTTCGCGGTGGTGGTCATCGTGATCGGGGCCGGCGTGATTGCCGCCCCCGGCGTGGTGCGGCTGTGGAGCGACCTGATGACCGAGCGGTCCGCGCGCATCCGCCAAGAACAGCGTGCCGAGATCGCCGCCCACCTGCACGACTCGGTGCTGCAAACCCTTGCGCTGATCCAGAACCGAGCCGGGCCCTCCTCCGAGGTGGCCAGGCTCGCCAGGGCGCAGGAGCGTGAGCTGCGGGACTGGCTCTTCGCCGGCACCGCGGCCTCCGGCGCCGACCTGGCCACGCAGCTTCGCGAAGTGGCCGCCGCCATCGAACTCGACTATCCCGTGCGGATGGACGTCGTGGCCGCCGGGGACACCGCCGGCCCGTCGAATTCGACACTGGTCGCCGCCGCCCGCGAAGCCATGCTCAACGCGGCGCGGCACGCCGGGGGCGATGTTTCCGTCTACGTCGAGAGCTCCGGTGACGCGGTCGACGTCTTCGTCCGCGACCGAGGTGCCGGAGTCGACCTGGACGCGCTGCCAGCCGACCGGCTCGGCATCCGCGAGTCCATCATCGGCCGGATGTCCCGGGCCGGCGGCTCCGGCACGGTCGCGCCCGGTGCGGGCGGTGTCGGCACCGAGGTACACCTGCACCTCGACATTCCCCAGGATCGAGGTTCCGCATGACCAGCGTGCTCATTGTCGACGACCACTCGATCTTCCGGTCGGGATTGCGGGCAGACCTGGACGCATCCATCGACGTACTGGGCGAGGCCGCGGATGTCGACGACGCGGTGGCGCAGATCGCCACACTGATGCCGGAGGTCGTGCTCTTAGATGTGCACCTACCCGGCGGCGCGGGCGGGGGCGGGGCGGAGGTGATCCGGCGCAGCGCTGCGCTGCTGGCGTCGACCCGATTCCTGGCGCTGAGCGTTTCCGACTCGGCCGAAGATGTTGTCGGGGTGATCCGGGCCGGCGCCCGCGGCTACATCACCAAGGTGAGTTCCGGCGCCCAGGTGAGCAGCGCGGTGGCCAAGGTGGCCGGCGGTGACGCGGTGTTCTCGCCGCGGCTGGCCGGGTTCGTGCTGGATGCGTTCGGTGCCGTCGCCGGAGAGCAGGCCGCCACCGAGGACGAGTTGGATCGCCTCTCCGCACGGGAACGCGAGGTGATGCGCCTCATCGCGCGCGGCTACGCGTACAAAGAGGTGGCTGCCGACCTGTTCATCTCGGTGAAGACCGTGGAGAGCCACGTGTCGGCCGTGTTGCGCAAGCTGCAGCTCTCGTCCCGGCACGAACTGACCGCCTGGGCGCTGGAGCGCAAACTCCTTTGACCTGATCGGGGTCAGGCGAAGAGGCGCTGGAGGCGCTGGATGCCTTCCAGCAGCGGCTCGTCGGCCAGCGCGTAACTGAGCCGGATGAAACCGCTCGGGCCGAAGGCCTCGCCGGGTACCGCGGCGACTTCCGCCTGGTCGAGCATCAGGTCAGCCAACTCCAGCGAGGTCGTCGGCGTCACACCGCCCCAACTGCGGTTCAGCAGTGCCGAGACATCCGGATACACGTAAAACGCGCCCTGCGGCGTCGGGGTGAGCATGCCGGGGATCTTGTTCAGTTCCGCCACGATCACGTTGCGCCGAGTCTCGAAGGCCTGCCGCATGCTCTCGATCGTGTCCTGGGGACCGTTCAGTGCGGCGATGGCGGCGCGTTGCGAGATGTTGGACACGTTCGAGGTCAGGTGCGATTGCAGGTTGCTGGCGGCTTTGATCGCATCCGAGGGCCCGACCATCCAGCCCAGCCGCCATCCGGTCATCGCGTAGGACTTCGCAACCCCGTTGACCAGAATCGTGCGGTCGGCCAACTCGGGGACCGCCTCAACGATGGAGACCGCCTTCACGCCGTCATAAACCAGGTTCTGGTAGATCTCGTCCGAGATCACCCAGAGACCGTGCTCCTGAGCCCACTGCCCGATCGCCGCGGTCTGCTCGGGCGAATATACCGCGCCGGTTGGATTGGACGGTGAGACGAAAAGCAGCACCTTGGTGCGCGGGGTGCGCGCGGCCTCCAACTGCTCGACGGTGACGAGGTAACCCTGATCGGCGCCGGCAAACACGGTGACCGGCACGCCGCCGGCGAGCTTGATCACCTCGGGATAGGTCGTCCAATACGGAGTCGGGATCAGCACCTCGTCGCCGGGGTCGAGCAGGGTGGCGAACGACTGGAACACGGCATGCTTGCCGCCGTTCGTGACGATCACCTGGGACGGTGAGACCGCCAGGCCGCTGTCCCGCAAGGTCTTGGCGGCGACCGCCTCCCGCAACTCGGGAAGACCAGCGGCGGGGGTGTACTTGTGGTTCTTGGGGTCCAGCACCGCGGCTGAGGCGGCGGCGACGATGTGGTCGGGTGTGGCGAAGTTCGGTTCGCCGGCCGCATAGCTGATGATCGGCCTGCCCTCGGCCTTCAGCGCCTTGGCCTTCGCATCCACCTTCAGAGTCGCCGATTCGGCGATGGCGGCGATCCTGCGGGACACACGAGAAAGAGGTATGGTCACGCCCAACAGCTTAAAGCACTCGGCGTTCGTGCCTGGGGGCCGTCTGCCAGCTTTGCGCCCTCCAGCGGCGTGACCTAGACTGTTCCGAGGTAGTTGAAATCTGCCATGCTTTTCTATGCCCATTTTCGAAGAAATGCTGAAAATATCGCATGACAAAGCAGCGCGTGTTCTTCTGTCTAGGGTGGTGGCTCAATTGGTAGAGCAGCGGTCTCCAAAACCGCAGGTTGCAGGTTCGAGTCCTGTCCGCCCTGCTGCGAGAGGTGCCGTCGGGTGCCGATCGGCACGGGTTGATGAAACCGGAAGGTTGTGAGCGTGGCGGGAAAAGCAGTCGACGAGCCGAGTGAGGATATCGTCGCGAGCGCCAAATTGGACAGCGCCACCCGGCGCGGCCCGATCGGTCGCATAATCCTGTTCCTCCGGCAGGTGATGCAGGAGATGCGGAAGGTCATCACGCCGACTCGCAAGGAGTTGTTCAGTTACACGGGCGTCGTGTTGGTCTTCGTGGCCATCATGATGGGTCTGGTTGCCGGGTTCGACCTGGTATTCGGAACTGCCGTGGGGTACATCTGGGGCAACGGGCCGACGAAGTAGCCCAGATGGTCGAATGAACGTCGCGGCCACACAAACTTCTCCGGCGCAGCGCGCCGGAGGGCAACACGGAAATGGAAGAGATTTAGTGTCTGACACAGAACGCGCCTCATTGGACCTCGCGACGGCAGCGGAGCAGTCCTCCGAGGAAGACGAGGCGCAAGAGGGCAACGTACTCGCCGCCGAAGAGGAATCGGTCGAAGCGGCCGAGAGCGATGCCATGCACGTCGAGGGCGCCGCCGAGGAGGAGAACCTCGAGGCACTGGACGCGGTAGCCCAGGCACACGATCCAGAAGCGGATGCCGTCGTGGACGACGCGCTGGACATCGATTCCGTCGACGAGGCCCAGGCTGCCGCTGAGGCAGTCGAAGACGAGGCGGAGCCGGAAGAAGTGGACCCGTACGCTGAGTTCCGCGCCGAACTCAAGGCGAAGCCGGGCAAGTGGTACGTCATCCACTCCTACGCGGGATTTGAGAAGCGAGTCAAGCAGAACATCGAGAACCGCCGCATCAGCATGGCCATGGAAGATTACGTCTACCAGGTCGAGGTGCCGATGGAAGATGTCGTCGAGATCAAGAACGGGCAGCGCAAACTGGTCAACCGCGTGCGCATCCCCGGCTATGTGCTGGTGCGCATGGAACTCAACGAAGACAGTTGGTCCGTCGTGCGGCACACCCCAGGTGTCACCGGATTTGTTGGCAACTCGCACAACCCGACCCCGCTGCGGTTCGAAGAGGCCTTCTCGATGCTCAAGAGCCTCGTGCAGATCGTGGAGGCTCCGGCGAAGGCCGGCGCGCGCGGCGGCAAGGCGGTCGGCCGGTCCATCCCGCAAGAAGTCGACTTCGAGATCGGCGAAACCATTACCATCAAGGAGGGCTCGTTCGCTGGGCTCCCCGGTTCGATCAGCGAAATCAAGCCGGAGAGCGGCAAGCTCATCGTGCTGGTGTCCCTGTTCGAACGCGAGACCCCGGTCGAGCTCAGCTTCGACCAGGTCACCAAGTTGTAGCGAAGCTGCAAGGTCGAGTAGCCGCGCAGCGGCGTATCGAGACCCACACTAAAACCACCGCGGTCCGGATTGGCCGAACCGACGGGAGAGCATGGCCGGAGGCATCCGGCCCGCTCGATCACTGAAAGAGGGAAAACAATGGCACCGAAGAAAAAGGTCACGGGCCTCATCAAGCTTCAGATCCAGGCGGGCGCCGCCAACCCAGCACCGCCCATCGGGCCGGCGCTCGGACAGCACGGCGTCAACATCATGGAGTTCTGCAAGGCGTACAACGCCGCCACCGAATCGCAGCGCGGAAACGTCATCCCGGTGGAGATCACCGTTTACGAGGACCGCTCCTTCACGTTCATCCTCAAGACACCGCCGGCCGCCGAACTGATCAAAAAGGCCGCGGGTGTTGCCAAGGGCAGCGGCACGCCGCACACCACCAAGGTCGGCAAGCTCTCCAGGGAGCAGCTACGCCAGATCGCAGAGACCAAGATGACCGACCTCAACGCGAACGACGTCGAAGCCGCCGAGAAGATCATCGCCGGCACCGCCCGCAGCATGGGCGTCACCGTCGACGCGTAGTCGTTCCACCTCAGCACCACACCAGCGGGAGAGCCAGCCAGGCTCACACCTACCGCGCACTCGATACAGGAGATACAACATGGCAAAGAAGTCCAAGGCCTACCGGGCCGCCGCAGACAAGATCGAAGAGGGCAAGTACTACACGCCCAGCGAGGCCGTCGCGGTCGCTCGTGAGACCGGTTCCAGCAAGTTCGACTCGACCGTCGAGGTGGCGCTGACCCTCGGCGTCGATCCCCGCAAGGCCGACCAGATGGTCCGCGGCACCGTGGTGCTGCCCCACGGCACCGGCAAGACCGCCCGCGTCGTCGTCTTCGCCACCGGAGCCGCCGCCGAAGCAGCCATCGCGGCCGGCGCCGACGAGGTCGGCGGTGACGACCTCATCGAGAAGGTTGCCGGCGGATACACCGCGTTCGACTCCGCGGTATCCACCCCGGAACTGATGGGCAAGGTCGGACGCCTGGGCAAGATCCTCGGCCCGCGTGGGCTGATGCCGAACCCGAAGACCGGAACCGTCACCCAGGACACCGCGAAGGCGGTGTCCGACATCAAGGGCGGCAAGATTGAATTCCGCGTCGACAAGCACGCCAACGTGCACTTCGTCACCGGCAAGGTCTCGTTCTCGGCCGAGCAGCTGAGCCAGAACATCACCGCGGCACTGGACGAGATCGCCCGGCTCAAGCCGAGTTCGTCCAAGGGTCGGTACATCCTCAAGGGCACCGTCTCAACGACGTTCGGCCCCGGCATCCCGCTGGACGTTAACGTTCTGTAGGCTCCCCAGGTGACTGTGGCAATTCGCAACGCGGCGTCTTCGGACGCCGCGTTGCTGCATTCCCTGGCAGCGGCGACATTCGCCATGGCGTGTCCCCCGGGAACCCTTCAGTCCGGCATCGACGACTTCGTCACCCACCAGTTGTCCGAGGCTGCCTTCGCCCACTACGCGGCAGCCTCCGACCGTGTGATTCTCATCGCCGAGGCCGACGGTGTGGCCGCCGGATACACCATGCTCATCCTCCCCGACCCGATCGGCAGCGCGCCGACCGATCCGGATGTCGCATCCGTGGTCCACACGCGGCCCACGGCCGAGTTGAGCAAGGTGTACGTGCTGGCGGGCCACCACGGCAGCGGGGTGGGCGCCGCGCTGATGGCGGCATCCGTCGACACGGTCCACTCACGCGGGTTTGCCAGTGTGTGGCTCGGCGTGAACAAGCAGAACGCGCGGGCGAACCGGTTCTACGAAAAGAACGGCTTCGCCATCGTCGGCAGCAAGAAGTTCCTGCTCGGCGGCAAATGGGAGGACGACTTCGTGCGGGAGCGACTCCTGCCCTAACCCGTTTCACGGAGTTTCTGTACTGGGGGGCCGTTTTACCCGATGGGCTGGCTCGCGTAGGTCAGTTTTTCCTTGAGACGGGTTTGCTCGAGGCTGGTTGGGTCAGGACTGAGGCGCCGGATGCCGCCGGTCGTGCCCGCCGAGCAGACTCCGGGTGAGGTGCTCCCGCGCGGACAACAGCGCATCCAAGGCCGCGGTGAGGTCGGCATCCGCCGCTGGGCGTTCCTCCTGCGCTGCCAACAGCACCGTGCGCCGCATCAGCTCCTTGGCGAATGAGCCGGTCATGCCCTCGGAGCGGTCAGCGGCATCCGCCACAGCGGCGGCCGACAGCGGGAGCTCCCGCGCGTACAGCGCGAACAAGCGCCTCCGGCAGTCCGCATCCGGCAGCGGTATTTCCATCGCCAGATCAACGCGGCCGGGCCGCTGCGCCAGGGCCTGCTCCAGCACGTCGACCCGGTTCGTGGTCAGGATGAAGGCGACGTCGGCGTCCGTGTCGAGCCCGTCGAGGGCGTCGAGCACGGCGAACAGCAGCGGCTGCGGGCCGCCGAACATTCCGCGTTCGGCGGCGACGAGATCGACGTCCTCCAGCACGACGATCGCCGGCTGCATGGCACGCGCCAGTTCCGCCGCTTCGGTGATGAAGCGGATGCTCGTGCCGGTGAGCAGCACGGCGGTAGTCCCTGGCGTGCGGCTGAGCAGGTGACGCACGGTGAGCGTCTTGCCGGTACCGGGCGGCCCGTACAGCAACACACCGCGCTTGAGGTGCTGACCCACTGCGCGCAGGGCGTTCCGGTGCTCGCCGATTCCCACTACGTGGCCCGCCACATCTTCCAACACACCCGCCGGAAGGATGATGTCGCTGGCCTGAACATCCGGTCGGGGTAGAAAAGTGGCCCCCGCCGCGCCCGGGCTGTACTCGTTGCCGGTGAAGGAGAGCACCTGTCCCCGCAGCACACTGCGCTCCAGCATGAGCCGCCGCACCCGCGCCAGAAACAACGCCGATGTGGCCGGATCAGCGGTGAGGACTTCGAGCTTTGCGGCGGGACGGCCGTGCTCGGGTCTGGAGCCACGCTGCAATACGGCGAGCGGATGCCCGTCCACCTGGAGTAGACGTAAGCCGAACGCAACGACCTGCCGCGAGGTATCCGGCCCGGTCGCGCGTTCCACGTAATCCACAGGTCCCGGCGCGAAACGCATGAAGGGATTGCTCAGAAGTTCCGGGAACGCGGACTGTTCCCGCTGCTGTCCACCGGAAACCCCGACCAGTTGGGAATGGGGTGACTGGGATGCCAGCGCCTCGAGCGCCAGATCGACATCTACCAGCCGATGCGGCGGCAAATCCTCGGTGACCAGCGGGAGGGCAGTCACATCCGTGCCCAGAAACGACTGCACGACCTCCCCAAGCGGAGTAAGCATCTCCGGCCGTGGTCTCGGCACGTTGATCAGCTCGTCGATGAACCGGCGGAAGGTCTCCACAAACGCGGTCTGCTGCTCGTCCATGAGTGCTCCTCGATGATGCGGTCGTGCCGCTCAGGCTAGCCGATCACGCCGACCCGTCTCACGGAGATTCTGCTTCCGAGAGCCTGACATCTCGATGGGACGGTGCCGGCCGGTCGGTTTCTCCTTGAAACGGGGTCAACCGATCGACTTGAAGCGGGGTCAACGGTTGAGGTGCCGGCCGGTTGTCGGGCAGGCTTGCGCGCGGCCTCGGGCGGCAGTACCGTAACGCGTACAAGACGGGCGCCCACGGCACCGTCCGGGTGCTGGACGCTCGCCGGAGGGTCATGAGCGCGCCTGCTGCCATCGAATCTGCGCACTCCGCCTACGCGGAGCATCGCTGGCAGGATGCCCTCGACGGCTTCGCCGCTGCGGATGCGACGGGTGCACTTTCGGCGGCTGACCTGGAGTGGTGGTCCACGGCGGCACTCCTCCTCGGCAGGAAAGCCGACGGTCTCGACGCCCTCACCCGGGCACACGAGGAGTTCCTCGCGGCACACGATCTTGCTGGGGCCGCGCGGTGCGCCGGGTGGATGGGTATTCATCTGATGGGTATCGGAGACCGATCGCGGAGCGCCGGCTGGTTCGCCCGGGCCGAGCGACTCACCCAGCAGGTAGCGGAACCCAGCTCCGTAGACGGGTTGGTGCTCATCCCGGCGGCGCTTGATGCGTTGTTTCAGGGGAATGCCACGGCGGCGGAGCAACTATTCGACCGGGTCGCCGAGATCGGACACCGCTTGACCGACGCCGACGTGATCGCTCTCGCCGAACTGGGGCAGGGGCAGGCGCGGATCATGCTGGGACGCACCATTGAGGGGTTGCGACTGTTCGACGAGGCAATGGTCGCAGTCACCACCGGGGAGGTTTCGCCGATTCCGTCCGGCATCGTCTACTGCGCGGTGATCGGGTACTGCCATCTGGCGTTCGATCTGCGTCGGGCCCAGGAGTGGACGAGCGCTCTGGATCATTGGTGCGGCGCGCAGCCCGGCATGGTCGCGTTCAGCGGCCAGTGCTACGCCCATCGAGCTGAGCTGTTCCGCCTGCACGGTGCCTGGTCCGAAGCGCTCGCCGCGGCCGGGGTTGCCGAGGAGCGGCTTCGACGCGGGGATCATGACGCCGCTTGGGGCGCCTACTACCAGCGCGGCGAGGTGCAGCGCCTACGCGGCGAGTTTGCGGCCGCGGAAGAAAGCTTTGCGCTGGCCAGCGACTCCGGATTCGAGCCCCAGCCCGGCCTGGCGCTCCTACGCCTCGCACAGGGCAAGGCACAACAGGCCAAGACCAGCATTCGCCGGAGCCTTCGTGCGGCAGATCCTGCGACCCGTCGGCACCTCCTCCCGGCTGCCGTCGAGATCGACCTGGCCTGTGGCGACGTCGAGGCGGCGCGCCGGAACGTGGATGCGCTGGTGGCGATGAGCGAGGCCAGCCCGATGCCGATGTTGGACGCGGTCTGCGCCTACGCCGAGGGCGCCGTGCTGCTCGGTGAGGAAAATCCGGAGGCAGCGTCGGGGCGGTTGCGCCTGGCGTGCCGGGTGTGGCGAGAACTGGACGCGCCGTACGAGGTGGCACGCTGCCGTGTCCTCATCGCCCGTGCGCACCGGGACGAAGGGGATGAGGACTCTGCCGCCGCGGAAATCGATGCGGCCCGGGCCGTCTTCTTCGAGCTCGGCGCCCGCGCCGCGCTCGCCGAGTTGGATCGGATGTCCCGCCCGACCGCGACTCCGCTTACGCCGCGGGAGACCGACGTGCTGCGCCTGATCGCGGCCGGATCGACCAATCGGGTCATCGCCAGGGAACTGTTCCTCAGCGAGAAGACGGTCGCTCGGCACATCAGCAACATTTTCGTCAAGCTGAGCGTTTCCTCGCGGGCGGCGGCCACGGCGTACGCATACCAGAACGGACTCGTCGGCGGCCCGGCACTGGGTAGAAATACCCATACCGATGCCGGGTGAAGATGGGGCGTATGCCCCACGCGGCGAAGAGTCGACATTCGTAGCGTTGTCGTTATGAACGTCACCATCATCGCTGGTGCGGTATCGACCGTTATCTTCGGGATCAGCAACCTGCCGATGCTGATCAAGGCGGTGCGCACCAAGGACCTGTCCTCGTACAGCCTGGGCAGCATCGCCCTGATCAACCTGGCCAACGCCGTCCACTCGATTTACGTGTTCAGTCTGCCCGCCGGACCGATCTGGTTTCTGCACTCGTTCTACCTCATCGCATCCGCCGTGATGCTGACCCTCTGCCTGCGCTACCGTCGGCACCCGTTCGCACTGGCAGCCGAAGACGCCGCCCAATCCGTGAAGAAACTGCAGCCCGTCCAGAAATTGGGGGCACTGATATGAACGCCACCGAACACGTCGACACGGTGGTCGTCGGTGGCGGCCAGGCCGGGCTGGCCCTCGGCTACTACCTGGCGCAGCAACAGCGTGACTTTGTGATACTGGATGCTCATGCGCGGGTTGGGGATGCCTGGCGGCAGCGCTGGGACTCGCTTCGTCTGTTCACACCGGCCAAGTTCGACGGGCTACCCGGCGTACGCTTCCCCGAGGATCGGCTGTCCTTCCCGACCAAGGACCAGCAAGCCGATTACCTCGAGGACTACGCCGCACGGTTCGACCTGCCCGTGCACACCGGCGTCATGGTCGACGCGGTGTGGCGCGATGAGGACGGCTTCCTGGTCACCGCCGGTGCCGACCGGTGGCTGGCCAACAACGTGGTGCTGGCGACGGGCGGCAGCCAACGGCCGAGGCTCCCGCAGCTCGCGGCATCGATCGGTCCAGAGGTGCTGCAACTGCACTCCAGCGAGTATCGAAACCCGGCCCAGCTGCGGCCAGGGGCCGTTGTGGTGGTGGGCGTCGGCAACTCCGGGGCAGAGATCGCGCTGGAGGTGAGCCGCTCGCATCCGACGTGGCTGGCCGGAACCCCCAGCGGCCAACTTCCGGTGCGGCACGGGAGGGCGGCGGCTCGGTTTCTGCTCCCGCTGGTCCGCTTCGTCGCTCTGCACGTTTTGACCATGGCGACTCCGGTTGGCCGCAAGGCGCACCTCGCGATGACCACGCGCGCTGCGCCGCTCATCCGTACCAAGATGACCGATCTCGCCGCGGCCGGGGTGCGCTCGGTACCCCGGGTGGTCACGGTCGCGAACGGGATGCCGATGACCGACGGTGATTCGGCCTTGAGCGTCGACAACGTTATCTGGTGCACCGGCTACCGCACCGACTTCAACTGGGTGCACCTGCCCGGCTTCCAGGATGGAGCGCGGCCGGCTCAGGCGCGCGGAATCGTCGATTCCGTGCCGGGCCTGTATTTTCTCGGCCAGGAGTTTCTCTTCTCGGCCGTTTCCGCTACCGTCACCGGCGTGCGCCGCGACGCCCGGTATCTGGCTCGGCACATGAATCCGCCGCTTCGCGGTGAGGGCGCGGCTGCCGGTGCCGCGCGCAACCGCATCCATCTGACCCCTGACCCGTTTCACGGAGATTCTGTCGCCGAGGTTCCAAAACCCCGTTGAGAGGCCCTGGACTGGTCAAATTCTCCTTGAAACGGGTCAGGCGATCGCGAGCACGATCTTGCCGCGCGTGTGCCCGCCTTCGAGGGCGGCGTGCGCGGCCGCGGCCCGCTTCCAATCGAACACCTCGTCCACGTGCACCCGCACCTGGCCGGAGTCGATGAGCGCGCCGATCTGATCCAGTAAGCGGGCGTCCGGGGCCAGCTTGAAGTGGGTGGCCTGAACGCCTGCCGCGGCGGCCTCTTCCATCACGGTCGGCCAGCTTCCGGTGGGAACGTTGACCATGAGGCCGCCCTTACGCAGTGTGGACAAGGACCGGGTGCCGGTATTGTCGTGCACGTTGCCGATCAAGTCCAGCACGACATCCATGTCGTGCGCGACCTCCTCGAAGCGGGTCGAGCCGTAGTCGATCACCTCACGAGCGCCCAGTTCGCGCAAGAAGTCCAGGTTCCCGGCGGACCCGGTCGCCGTGATGTCGGCACCGAAGTGCCGCGCGAACTGCACCGCGAAGTGGCCGACGCCACCGGACCCGGCGTGGATCAGCATCCGCTGTCCCGGGTGCGCCTGCGCCACGTCCACGACCATGCCCCACGCCGTCATCGCGGCCAGCGGCACGGCCGCGGCCTCGACAAGGGACAGTCGTGCCGGTTTTTTCGTGACGCTCAGGCTGGAGACGCTCAGGTATTGCGCGTAGCTGCCCTCGCTGCGGGGCATCGCCGTCATTCCGTAGACCTCGTCGCCCACGTGGAGCGGATGCGCCTCGAACGGTACCGCGGCGACGGTTCCGCTGAAGTCGTAGCCGAGAATCGCGGGCCAGCGGACCGCTGCCGCGGCCCCGCGACCCGCCCGGGTCTTGGCGTCGATGGGATTGATCCCAGCCGCAGCCACCTTGACGAGCACCTCGGAATTGATCAGCAGTGGCATGGGCGCCTCGGCGATGGTGAGCACCTCAGGCGGCCCCGGGTGGTCCACAACAATCGCACGCATGGTGGTGGGGACATCCGTTGCGGTCATGTACCGAAATTTACCGTACGGTCCGCGGCGGTGGAGAAACGATGCACGAAACAGTGTGCCGGGGCCTTCAGCGGTGCAGAAGTTCGAGCACCCGATTCGCCAGCCCCACCAGTACGTGGATCTGGTTGTCGTCCCGCTCGATCCAACGACACTGCGGCTCCGCGCTCACGGGCACGAAGTCGACGTGCTCCTCCCACACCAGAAGGGTGCGCTCGGCACCGACCACGTACTGCTGCCACCACACCTGACGCAGGTACGAACGCGGGATCGAACGCCACGGCTTGTTCGTGGTCTTGATCTCGGCCAGGACCACCTCGCCATCCAGCAGCGCGATCCCGTCCGGAGTCGCCAGATGCAGAGGTTGCGTCGTGGATCGGAACAGGGCGGTGCTCGGTGCGATGCCGTGCCGCTCCTGCACCCATTTGGCGATCTCCGGCTCCCGCGCGCGACCGTGATCGGTGTAGGAGTTGCCGCCGAATCCGCCGCCGATCAGTTTCTCGAGCACGAGCCGTTGCACAGACCGAGCGCTGGACAGCTGTGCGGCATCCGTCGCCGTCACCCCGGCGCGACGCGCTCTCAGCCACGCGACGCGGTCCTCGGAGTGTGCCACGATTCGACGCGTCGGCAGCGTTGCCGGCTCCGCGAACAAGGAGAGCGTCGGCTGGGTCATCACCAACACATTGTCGCGCGTTCCGGATGCCACGGGGCGGCTCGACGCCGGCCCGTCCGCGAATGAGCCCAGCAGTTCAGGGCTGTGGCCGCTGTCTGGGGCGATGATGGGAAAGTGTCGCCGCGCCGTCGCGGCGGCATCCGAGGAGAATCATGACCAGGTCCCAGCCGTCCGTCCAGCTCTACACGGTGCGCGAAGCGTTGGAGGCGGATCTGCAGGGCACGCTGGAGCGCATCGCCGGGATGGGTTTCACCCTCGTCGAACCGTACAACTTCACGGCGTTCGGTGGTCTCGGTTCGGCGCTACGGGCGGCGGGGTTGACCGCGCCGACCACCCATGCCCACTTCGTCGGCCGCGATGCCGGCTCCGTCTTTGCCGCGGCGCGAGAACTCGGGATCGGCACCGTCATCGAACCCTATGTCGAGCCGGAACGCTGGAGGAGCCTCGAGAGCGTGCGCGCGGTGGCCGCAGAGCTGGGCGCGGCGGCGAAGGTCGGCGCCCAGCATGGCGTGCGCGTCGGGTACCACAACCACTCCCACGAGCTGTCGATCCTGCTGGAGGGCCGACCCGCCCTTGAGGTGTTCGCCGACGCACTGGATGACGCGGTGATGCTCGAAGTGGACACCTACTGGGTCGCGGTGGCCGGCCAGGACCCGGTGACGGTACTCGACAACCTGGGCGGACGGGTGCAGGCGCTGCACATCAAGGACGGCCCGGGAACACCGGACACGAAGGACCAGGTCGCCGTCGGTGCCGGTTCGCTGGCGATCTGGGACATCATCGCCTCAGCCCCCGACGCCTTGCGGGTCATCGAACTGGACGACTCCCGAGGCGACCGATTCCAGGCCATCGCCGACAGCCTCGCGTTCCTCACCACCGGGACGGCCGCGTGATGGACACCGGCGCGGTCGGCGTCGGCGTCATCGGCGCCGGCGTGATCAGCACCCAATATCTGAAGAACCTCACGGCCTTTCCCGACCTCGACGTGCGGTTCATTGCCGACATCGACCAGCCCAGGGCGCAGGCCCAGGCCGCCGCGTTCGGCGTCCCGGGTTTCGGATCGGTTGCCGAACTGCTCGCCGATGACGGCATCGAGATCGTGGTGAACATCACGATTCCCAAGGTGCACGTTGAGGTCGCTCTCCAGGTGCTCGCGGCCGGCAAAAACGTCTGGGGCGAGAAGCCGTTCGCGATCACCAGGGCGAGCGGAAGGGAACTGCTCGACGCAGCCCACGCCGCCGGACTGCGCGCCGCATCCGCTCCGGACACGTTCCTCGGCGCCGGCCTGCAATCGGCTCGGCGCCTGGTGGAAAGCGGCGAGATCGGGACGCCGCTCACCGCACTGACGCTCATGCAGAACCCCGGACCGGAACTGTGGCATCCGAGCCCGGACTTCCTCTTCCAGGACGGCGCCGGTCCCCTGTTCGACGTCGGCCCGTACTACATCACCGCTCTGGTCCAATTCTTCGGGCCGATCTCCCGGGTGAGCGCCGGAACCTCCAGGTCGAGGATGCGGCGCACCATCGCCTCGGGTCCGCGGTCCGGCGAGAGCTTCGACGTGACGGTGCCGACGCATGTCGGGGCGCTCTACGAGTTCGCCGGCGGTCAGAGCGCGCAGAGCGTGTTCAGTTTCGACTCGAACATCCGCCGAACCCAGTTCGAGATCGCCGGAGTCGACGGCAGCATGGTCGTTCCGGACCCCAACTTCTTCGACGGCGATATTTCGGTGCATCGCAGTGGGGACGAGATCACCACCTGGCCGGCGAAGGGCACCACGACCAGCCGCGGCATCGGGGTCGTCGAACTGGCCAGGGCCATCCGTGCCGGCCGCCCGGAGCGCGCATCCGGGGAACTCGGCTTCCACGTGCTCGATGTGATGGCCTCCACGATCGAATCCGGCGAGCGTCACGACAGTGTCGACATCACCAGCACCGTGCAGATCGCCCCGGCCCTCGAGGAAGAGTGGGATCCCAGAGCCGCCACCCTGGTGCCGGAGCGATGTGACGAAACGAAGGGACACGATTGACATGACGGAAACAACCCACCCGGTCACCCTGTTCACCGGACAATGGGCCGACCTAACGCTGGAACAAGTCGCGAAATACGCCAGCGACTGGGGATACGACGGCCTGGAGATCGCCTGTTCGGGGGAGCATCTGGATATCTGGCGTGCCGCCGAGGACGACGCCTATCTGAAGGGGCGGCTCGACCTTCTGGCCCGTTACAACCTCCAGGTGTTCGCGATCTCCAACCATCTGGCTGGCCAGGCGGTGTGCGACGACCCGATCGACTTCCGTCACCAGGCCATCGTGGGCCCCAGGGTGTGGGGCGGCGGTGAGGCCGAAGGAGTGCGTCAGCGCGCTGCCGAGGAACTGAAACTCACCGCCAAGGTGGCCAGGAAACTGGGCGTCGACACGGTGGTCGGCTTCACCGGCTCCAGCATCTGGCGGTATGTGGCGATGTTCCCCCCGGTGCCCGCGTCGATCATCGACGCCGGCTACCAGGACTTCGCCGATCGATGGAACCCCATCCTCGACGTGTTCGACGGCGAGGGTGTGCGCTACGCCCACGAAGTGCATCCGAGCGAAATCGCCTACGACTACTGGACGAGCGTGCGCACGCTGGAGGCCATCGATCACCGGAACGCGTTCGGGTTCAACTGGGACCCGAGCCACCTGATCTGGCAGGGCATCGACACCGTCGGCTTCATCGTCGACTTCGCCGACCGGATCTACCATGTGGACTGCAAGGACACCCGGCTGCGGCCTCAGACCGGCCGCGGCGGCATCCTCGGTTCGCACCTGGCGTGGGGCGACCCGCGACGCGGGTGGGACTTCGTCTCGACCGGCCACGGCGACGTGCCCTGGGAGGACGCGTTCCGCGCACTGCGGTCGATCGGCTACGCCGGGCCGATTTCCATCGAGTGGGAAGACGCCGGGATGGACCGCCTGCACGGCGCCAAGGAGGCGCTGCAGTACATCCGCTCGCTGCTCTGGGAGCTGCCGGCCGCCTCCTTCGATGCCGCGTTCAGCGCCAAACCACCGGTGAGAAACCCAGCAGGCTCATAGTCTTCTCTCAGAATTCTGGCGATAGTTGGAAGGCATGAGCGTAGAGGATGCTGTCGCGCCGGCCAGCGCCCGGTTCCGGCGCCGCGACGGTTCCCCGGTTCGTGTCGTCGTGGTGGACGACGAGGCATCGCTGACCGATTTGCTGTCGATGGCGCTGCGTTACGAGGGCTGGGAGGTGCGCAGCGCTGCCGACGGACACAGCGCGCTGAGTCTGATTCGGGAGTTCCGGCCCGACGTCGTTGTCCTCGACATCATGCTGCCCGACCTGGACGGGATGCGCGTACTCAGCCGGCTGCGTGCCGACGGCACCGACATCCCGGTGCTCTTCCTCACCGCGAAGGATTCCTTGGACGACCGGATCGCCGGGCTCACCGCCGGCGGGGACGACTACGTCACCAAACCGTTCAGCCTCGAGGAACTGGTGGCCAGGCTGCGCGGGCTGATCCGCCGCTCCACCACCGTCGTGTCCGAGACCGTCGACCCGCTGCTGCAGGTGGGAGATCTCGTGCTCAACGAGGAAAGCTATGAGGTGCGCCGCGCTGATCGGCAGATCGAGTTGACCGCCACAGAATTCGAACTGCTCCGTTTTCTCATGCGGAACCCTAGGCGGGTGATGAGCCGGATGCAGATCCTCGATCGGGTGTGGAGCTACGACTTCGGCGGCAGGTCGAGCATCGTCGAGATCTACATCTCCTACCTGCGCAAGAAGATCGACGCCGGCGAGAAGCCGATGATCCGTACCGTGCGCGGTGTTGGCTACATGATCAAGGCGCCTGGATGATGGATGCCGCACCGCCGGTGCCGTATCCGCCGTCGCACCGGATGCGAGCAGTTCTCCACCCCGCCGGCTGGACCCTGCGCCGCCGGCTCGTCGTCAGCGTCGTCGGACTGCTGGCGGTGACCAGCATCATCATCGGCACGGTGGGAGTGCTTGCGCTGCAGGGTTTCCTGCTTGATCGGCTGGACAGCCAGCTCACGTCCACCACCGGACGGTCTCGGCAGGTGGTCGGTGAGCCGGACGCCTCGGTGGCCACCCCGGGCTTTCTCACCCTGCCGGGGCAACGTCCCGAGATGCTCGGCGCCGTGATCACCAGCCGCGGCAGCGTCGCCGGGGTGTTGGATGCGTCCGGTGCGGAGCATGCGTTGTCCGCCGAGCAGATCTCCCGGTTACTCACCGTCCACGCCGACGGCAAACCCGCAACGGTCGGCCTGGGCGGCGGGCTGGGGGACTACCGCGTCGCGGTGAATCGCATCGCGGCGGATGCGCTCCTGGTCACCGGGCTGCCGATGGGGGAAGTGCAGGCCACCCTCGTGCGACTCGTCGTGGTGATCGCGTTGGTCACGGCCGCCGCGCTCGCGCTCGCCGCCGTGGGCGGCACCGCCATCGTGCGTCTGGCCTTGCGTCCGCTCGACCGCGTGGTCCAGACCGCCTCGGACGTGTCGGCCCTCCCGCTCGACCGCGGCGAGGTCGCGCTGGCTGTGCGCGTGCCGGAGCGCGACGCCGACCCGAGCACCGAGGTCGGCAAGGTCGGCGCCGCCATCAACCGGATGATCGACCACGTCGCCTCCGCCCTCACCGCCCGCCAGGCGAGCGAGAACAAGGTGCGGCAGTTCGTAGCGGATGCGAGTCACGAATTGCGCACACCGCTCGCGTCGATCCGCGGGTATGCCGAACTCACCCGGCGTGGAGACTACGTGTTGCCCGACGACGTGGTGCACTCGATTGGCCGGGTGGAATCCGAGGCGGTGCGGATGACGTCACTCGTGGAGGACCTGCTCCTGCTGGCACGTCTCGATGAAGGCCGCGACCTGCAGCGCGCCCCGGTCGATCTGGGTCCACTGCTGGTCAACGCGGTCAGTGACGCGCACGCCGCCGGAGGGGAGCATGAATGGCGCCTCGACGTACCGGATGCCCCGGTCGTGGTCAGCGGAGACGCGACGCGGCTGCACCAGGTCGTCATGAACCTGCTGGCCAACGCGAGGATCCACACTCCAGCGGGCACCCAGGTCACCGTCACGCTCGGCACCGGCGAGGCAACCGCGGTCATCGCTGTCGCCGACAATGGCCCCGGAATCCCCGATGACATCCGGGCGGTGCTGTTCGAGCGGTTCGCGCGCGGTGAGCGTTCCCGCTCGAGGGCCACCGGCTCGACAGGGCTCGGCCTCGCGATCGTGCGCGCCGTGGTCGCCAGCCACGGCGGAACCGTATCGGTGACCAGCGTGCCCGGCGACACGGTCTTCCGCGTGGAACTTCCGCTGGCTGGCGGCCGGTAGCCTGTCGCCGCCTCTGTGGTGCCGGGATCGTGCCACACTGGCACTACCCGTGCAGTGTGAGGAACCCGAATGCGAATTGCTGTAACCGGAGGCTCCGGAAAACTGGGCAGCACCGTCGTGCGCGTGCTGAAAGAGGCGGGGCACGCCGTTCACGTGCTCGATGCCGTGGGCGAGCGCGGACCGGGCTTCACCCAGATCGACCTCACCGACTACGGACAGACCGTCGACGCCTTGTTCGGCATCAACGATCGTCACAACGGCCTGGACGCCGTCGTGCACCTCGCCGCGGCCCCCGCCGGTGGCATCCTGGCGGATGCGCAAACCTTCCACAACAACATGCTGGCGACCTTCAATGTGTTCCAAGGTTGTCGCCGGGCCGGGATCAAGACCATCGTCTACGCCGCCAGCGAGACGCTGCTCGGCATCCCGTTCGATGTGCCGCCGCCCTACCTTCCGGTAGACGAGCAATACCCGTCCCGCCCGGAGTCGGTGTATGCGCTGACGAAGCATCTCGAGGAGGAGTTGGCGTCCAAGCTTGTCCGCTGGGATCCGGAGCTGAGCATTACCGCGCTGCGATTCTCCAATGTCATGGTCCCGGAGGACTATGCGGCGTTCGATGACTTCGACGCTGACCCGGGCATCCGCAAGTGGAATCTCTGGGGCTACATCGATGCGCGCGACGGCGCCCAGGCGGTGGCGAAGGCCCTGGAACTGCACAAACGCGGGTTCGACACCTACATCATCGCCGCGGAGGACACCGTCATGAGCCGCTCCAGCACCAGTCTGGCCGCCGAAGTGTTCCCGGATGTCGAGGTCAGAAAGACTCTTGGCGAGCACGAGACGCTGCTGTCCATCGACAAAGCGCGAAGGGTGCTGGGATACGACCCGCAGCACTCTTGGCGTGACCATGCCTGATCTTCTTCGCGGCACTGGGGCGCAGGCGACGCCGGTGCCGCGATATCGAATCGTCGCCGGACTGATCGTGTTCGGGATTGCCCTGCTCACGGCGGTGTTCGGCGCCATGCCGGCCCGGGCCGACGCCGATCCGGTGCCAGAGCAGGTCAGCGAGTACTTCACCGCCGGCCTCGTCCCGCGACTGATCGACCTGTACGGCCCCGATGCCGGTTCGGTCGCCGATACCAAGGCCGGTCATATCTCACGAGTTCGCGAGTGGACGGCCCCGTTCCTGGCCGGAACACACACGAAGATTCCGACTCAATTGACCAACAGCTGGGTGGCACCCGTCCGGGTCAAGGACCGGCCGCTGGGCTTGGCCATCGTGTGGATCAACCCGGCAACCAACCTGCCAGAGCTGGCCGACTTCACCGCCGGTTCGCGCATCGTGTCCGCGATAGCGGCGCTGCCGGCGGATGCGACACTGCTGCACGATCAGGACCACTCGGCCTGGTTCGCCCTCGCGGAGGGCGTGCTGACCCCGCTGGTCACCGGAACGTCCGGCGTGCGGACGCCGACGCCGGTGCAGGACTACCAGGCCAGCCTCTCTCGCGCGGCCGCGCCGACACCGGCCACCCCGGTGAACCAAGGACTGCTGATCGCCGGCATCACCCTCGGCGTCGTGGTGGTGCTTCTGGCGACCTTCGTCCTCCTGCCGGACCGTCGGCGAGTCCGCTCCAATCGCCAGGCGCCGGCACCGGAGGCGGTCACTGTGCCGGAGACCCCGCCGGCACCGGTTTGCGCGGAGGAGAACTGACCCGATAGTCTTACCGGAGCCAAAGACCGCAGGTTTTCGGCGCCCTGTTGTTCTTCGGAACGACGGATGCGTCGATCGAAGGTTCGCTCATGCGAAGGCCCGCGCAGGTGTGTGAAGTTGATTGCCGGCTGCTGACCAGTCGGCAAGGTTGTCCAGCTCCGTGCCCTTGCGCCGGAGCATTTTTTATGTGCGCTCCGCCTGCTGTCACTAACCAGAAGGAGTGCCATGGCGAACAAGGAAGCTTCGGTCGCTGAGCTCACGGAGAAGTTCCGCAGCTCGAACGCCGTACTGCTCACCGAGTATCGCGGTCTCACCGTCGCCCAGCTCAAGCAGCTGCGGATGTCGATCAGTGAGCACGCAACATACGCCGTGGTGAAGAACACGCTCACCAAAATCGCGGCCAACGCGGCAGGGATCAGTTCGTTTGACGACGACCTGGCCGGCCCGTCCGCCATCGCTTTCGTTCACGGTGACCCGGTCACCGTCGCGAAGGCACTGCGCGACTTCACCAAGGCAAACCCCCTGCTCGTGATCAAGAGCGGTTACTTCGACGGTAACCCTCTGACCGCCGCCGGGGTGAACGATCTCGCCGAGCTCGAAAGCCGGGAGGTGCTGCTGGCCAAGCTGGCTGGCGCCTTCAAGGCGTCGCTGTTCGGTGCCGCGTACCTGTTCAACGCGCCGCTGTCGAAGGCCGTTCGCACGGTCGATGCGCTGCGCGCGAAGCAAGAAGCGCAGTAGCGGCGCGAACCAGTCCACAACGTTTCACACGTAATACAAGGAGAACATCATGGCAAAACTGACAACTGACCAGCTGCTTGACGCATTCAAGGACCTGACCCTCATCGAGCTCAACGAGTTCGTGAAGAAGTTCGAGGAGACCTTCGAGGTCACCGCAGCCGCCCCCGTGGCCGTTGCCGCCGCCGGCAACGGTGCGGCCGCCGCGGAAGAGGTCGAGGAGAAGGATTCCTTCGACGTCGTGCTCGAGGCCGTTGGCGACAAGAAGATCCAGGTCATCAAGGAGGTGCGCACCCTCACCAGCCTCGGCCTCGGAGAGGCCAAGGCCCTCGTCGACGGCGCACCGAAGGTCGTGCTGGAAGGCGCGAACAAGGAGAACGCCGAGAAGGCCAAGGCCCAGCTCGAAGAGGCGGGCGCCACCGTCACCCTCAAGTAGCGAGCCTGAGGCGCCCAGCGGCGCCGGAACAGCTACATTCGCGAAATCCCCCGGCCGAATTCGGCCGGGGGATTTTTCGTGAAGATCTCCCAAAAAAGTCTTGTGCCGGATTGTTCGTGTCCGCCATAATGAGGACATCACACATCGGCCCCCCGATTGTTGATACCAGTGCCGTGCTCACCACACCACGTCCGCGAAATTCTAGACAGTCTTACCCTCTGGCTAGCCAATGGCAGATGTTTGGTGCGGGTGAAGGGAGCGGGTGCCCCGAACCCCGCTTCGCTGGTAACGCGCAGTGGGCAGTCCCGGCGACGGGGCTGCCCACTCGCCATCGGTAACGATTGGGTAAATCTCGACGAATCGGCGAAAACTACCCCTTTTCAGACCTCCCCCTCACGCCTAGCGTGATGTCTTCCAGTGGCGTCCTGGCTCATGCCACTGCGCATCCGAGAGACATCGAGGAGAAGCCATGCTTTCCACCTTCCATCGCCGCCTACTGGCTCCCATCGCCACGATCGGGGCCGTCGGGATGATCCTCACCGGCTGCAGTTCGGGCACGCCGACCCCCGGCACGAGCGGTGGTGGGGGAGCAGAGCTCAAGGGCGTCACCCTCAACGTCGCAGCCGACTGGTCCGGCGCTGAGCAGGCCAACTTCGAAAAAGTACTCGACGCCTTCAGCAAGAACACCGGCGCCACGGTGAATTACACCAGCTATGGAAGCAACGTCGCGACCACGCTCAACACGAAGATCGCCGGCGGTGACCCGCCCGACGTCGCGGTGATCCCGCAGCCTGGGCTGCTGCAGTCGCTGGTCAAGGGCGGCAGCCTGATCGAGCTGTCCAAAGACACACTCGACGCCGTGAACAAGAACTTCTCGAAAGACTGGGTCGACCTGGGTTCCGTGGACGGCAAGGCCTACGGAGTGTGGTTCAAGGGATCGAACAAGTCGACGGTCTGGTACAACACCTCGGTGTACGACAATGCCGGGGCGAAAGTGCCCAAGACGTGGGATGACTTCGTTGCGCAGTTGAAACTCGTCTCCGACTCCGGCGTCGCCGGTCTGTCGGTTGGCGCGGACGTCGGCTGGCCGCTGTCCGACTGGTTCGAGAACGTGTACCTGCGCACGGCAGGGCCGGACAAGTACGACCAGCTCACCAAGCACGAGATCCCGTGGACCGATCCGTCGGTGATCGAGGCGTTGACCGTGCTGTCCAAGCTCTGGAGCGACACCACGATCCTCGAGCCCGGCGGCGCACAGCGCACCTTCGGGGACTCGGTGACCGAGGTGTTCGGCGATCCACCCAAGGCCGGCACGGTGTACGAAGGTGACTTTGTCGCGGGGAACATCACCTCACAGACGAAAGCCAAGATCGGAACCGACGCCAAGTTCTACGACTTCCCGTCGATCAACGGCTCGGACCCTGCGGTCGTCGGCGGCGGTAACGCAGCCATCCAGTTGAAGGACAACAAGGGCGCCGCTGCGCTGATGACCTACCTTGCGTCGCCGGAGGCGGCGTCCATCTGGGTGAAGCTGGGTGGATTCACCTCGCCCAACAAGGCCGTCGACACCGGCGACTACCCGGATGACACCTCGCGGCAGATCGCCGAGGCGCTGGTGGGAGCAAAGACCTTCCGCTTTGACATGTCCGACCAGGCGCCGAGCGCGTTCGGTGGCACGCCGGGTTCGGGTGAATGGAAGATCCTGATCGACTTCTACAACAACCCCAGCGACATCCAGGGCACGGCGGCCGCGCTTGAGGCGGCTGCGGCGTCCGCGTACACGGGCTGAACGGGCCGGCGTGTCCACTGGGCAAGCCGCGCCGGCGATCTTGGCCGGCGGGGAGGGCACCGATTCCGGGTTGGAACGGAACGGCCGCCTTCCCCGCGCCGGGGGCCGCCGCAAGCTGGTCACGGCGCTGATCTTCCTTGCGCCGGCGCTGGTGCTGCTCGGATTCCTCATCGGATACCCCGTCATCTACTCGCTGGTGCGCTCGCTGTATGACGCGAGCGGCTCCCACTTCGTCGGCGGAGCAAACTACGTCACGATGTTCACCGATCCGGCGACGTTCATCTCGATCCGCAACAACATCATCTGGGTGATCGTGGCGCCGATCACCTGCACCATCCTCGGACTGATCTTCGCCGTGCTGATGAACCGGATCAAGTGGGCTACCGCGTTCAAGCTGATCATCTTCATGCCGATGGCGATTTCGATGGTCGCCTCCGGGGTCATCTTCCGCACGCTGTTCCAGGAGAACCCCAATCTCGGGGCGGTGAATGCCGGCCTGGTCGCGGTACACAGCGCCTTCTCCGGCGGGGCGGCCTATCCCGGCGCCCGGCCTCGGGAGAACACCAATCTCACCGTGGCGGATCGTGGCGTGCTGACCTCCGGGCCCGTCGATGTCGGCAGCACGCAGGATTTCCCGCTCGTCGGAATCCTCCAAAACACGGTGCCGAGTAGTGCGAAAGACGCGGTGGACGCCGCCAATCCGGCCGGCGATCAGATTTCCGGCACCGTCTGGCTTGACTTCGTCAGAGGGGGAGGAGGTACCGCAGGAGAGCTGGGTGACGGGAAGAAGGGGCTGCCCGGGGTGGTGGTCAACGCCGTGGACTCCTCGGGAACGGTGGTTGCCTCGGCGACCACCGCCGACAACGGCACCTACGTCATCGATGGACTGAAGTCCGGCAGTTACAATATCGGGCTGCCGGCGTCGAACTTCACCGCCCCATATTCCGGTGTCTCCTGGCTCGGTCCGAGTCTGGTCACCGCGGTCATCATCCTGGCCTACGTCTGGATCTGGGCGGGCTTTTCTATGGTGATGATCGCATCCGGCTTGTCGGCCATGGATGTCTCCTTGCAGGAGGCCGCACGGATGGACGGTGCGAATGAGTGGCAAGTGTTCCGCCGGATCACCGCGCCGCTGCTGGCTCCCGTGTTGATCGTCGTCTTCATCACGCTCATCATCAACGTGCTGAAGATATTCGATCTTGTCTATGTGATCCCACCGGGCTCCTCGCTGCCCTCCGCGACGGTGATTGCCGTGCAGTTGTGGTCCGTCTCCTTCGGCGGCGGCAATGATCAGGGTCTTGGCAGCGCGCTGGCCATCCTCCTGCTGGTGCTCGTGCTTCCGTTCATGATCATTAACGTGCGACGGTTCAGGATGGAGCGGGAGCAATGACCGAACTGACGATGGTTCGGCCGAAGCGCGGCGTGGGCGGCCGCATCGCCGAGTTCTTCGGCAAGGGCGTCGTCAACATCGTGCTCATCATCGTCGCGGTGTTCTGGCTGGTGCCAACGATCGGGCTGTTCTTGGCGTCACTGCGTTCCAGCACCGACAACAGCGCATCCGGTTGGTGGACGGTGTTCACCAAGCCGGCCGAGTTGACCGTCGACAACTATGCCAATCTGCTCGGCAACGCGCAGTTCATGGGCTCGTTCGTCAACACGATCGCGATCACGCTGCCGGCCACCGTGCTGGTGGTGATCATCGGGGCGCTCGCCGGGTACGCGTTCGCGTGGATCCGGTTCCCTGGCCGGGATTGGTTGCTGGTCGTGGTGATCGTGCTGCTCGCCGTGCCGCTTCAGGTGTCACTGATCCCGATCGCGAAACTGTACGGCAGCATCGGCTTGTTCGGGTCGATCGTGGGGGTGATCATCTTCCACACCGCTTACGGCCTGCCCTTCGCGATCTTCCTGCTGCGCAACTTCTTCACCCAGGTGCCCGGGGAGATGCTGGAGGCGGCCCGCATCGACGGAGCGAACGAGTGGCGCATCTTCAGTCGGATCATCCTGCCGCTCGGGCTGCCGGCTATCGCGAGCCTGGCGATCTTCCAGTTCCTCTGGACCTGGAACGACATGCTCGTCGCGCTGATCTTCACCAATGCCACGTCGCAGCCGGTGACCGTGGCCATCCAGTCGCAGTTGCGCCAGTTCGGCGCCAACATCGACATTCTCTCCTCGGGCGCGTTCCTGTCGATGATCGTGCCGCTGATCGTCTTCTTCGCCTTCCAGCGTTACTTCGTCTCGGCGCTGCTGGCCGGCTCCACCAAGTAGCCCCGCACCCAGCCGTTCCCTGAATAATAAAGGGATGAGCGGGATGCGCGGCGGGCACGGTGGCCGCATCAGCAGCGGCGACGCGCAGGCCCAGCGCGCCATCAACGCCACGGCGCCCCGCGTGCCGCACCTGCTGCGCCGAATCGGTGAACTGTTCCTGCCGCACCGCGGAGCGCTCATCCTCACGGCGGTGCTGGTGATCCT
Organism: Parafrigoribacterium mesophilum; assembly: GCF_039652555.1. Taxonomy (NCBI): domain Bacteria; kingdom Bacillati; phylum Actinomycetota; class Actinomycetes; order Micrococcales; family Microbacteriaceae; genus Parafrigoribacterium; species Parafrigoribacterium mesophilum. The sequence continues at coordinate 1,437,546 of NZ_JBDJAF010000001.1, read as the reverse complement.
CGGCGCCGGACTGTCCGTGTTGCCGCCGCTGTTAACCAAGAGCGCGTTCGACCTTGGCTTGTTTCCGCGGGGCGGTCGCCCCGATGTGCCGGTGCTGGTCGAGATCGTCTCGCTGATGGTGCTCATCTACGTCTCCTCCGCCGCGCTCGGGGTGTGGCAGACCTGGCTCACCGCCACGGTGGGCAACAAGGTCATGGGCGCGCTGCGGGTCAAGCTGTTCCGCCATCTGCAGCGGATGGAACTGGCGTTTTTTACGCACACGAAGACCGGCATCATCCAGTCTCGACTGCAGAACGATGTCGGTGGGGTTGCCGGAGTACTCACCAACACCGTCTCCAGCGTGCTGGGGAACACGGTGACCGTGATCGCCGCGTTCGTGGCGATGCTGCTGCTGTCCTGGCAGCTGACCGTGGTCGCCGTCATCCTCATGCCGATCCTCGTCGCCGCCCAGCGACGGGTCGGCCGGGTTCGGGCGCGCATTGCCACCAAAACGCAGGAGTCGCTCAGCGACATGACCGCGATCACTCAGGAGACTCTGTCGGTCTCCGGAATCCTGCTGGCCAAGAGCTTCAACCAGCAGGGCGCCGAGGTGGGCCGCTACGCCGCCGAGAACGACAACCAAATCCACCTGCAGGTGCGACAGCAGATGAGCGGCCAATGGTTCTTCGCGCTGGTGCAGATCTTCCTGGCCATCATTCCGGCCGTGGTGTACCTCGTCGCTGCCTGGCTGATCCTCGGCTCGGTGCCGGTGACCGCCGGCACGATCGTCGCATTCACCACGGTGCAGGCCCGCCTGATGTTCCCGCTGCTCGGGCTGATGCGGGTCGCCCTCGATTTGCAGACCTCGCAGGCACTGTTCGCCCGGATCTTCGAGTACCTTGACCTGAAGCCGGCAATCGTGGATGCGCCGAACGCGCATCCGGTGGACGAGGCGCGGCTCGGCCGGGTCGAGTTCGACGACGTGGTGTTCTCCTACCCGGATGCCGGCGTCGCGCCGCCGCCCACACTTAAGCGGGTCTCGTTCGCGATCGAACCCGGCCAGTTCGCGGCCTTCGTCGGGCCGTCCGGGGCGGGCAAGACCACGATCGCGTATCTGATCCCGCGCTTCCACGAGGCCACCAGCGGCAGCATCCGCTTCGCCGGCGACGACGTGCGCGAGTTGGAGCAGGACTCCCTCGTGGCGAACATCGGCATCGTGAGCCAGGAGACCTACCTCTTCCACGCCACGATTGCCGAGAACCTGCGCTACGCCAAACCCGAGGCGAGCAACGCGGAACTCGAGGCGGCCGCCAGAGCCGCGAACATCCACGACACTATTCGCTCCTTCCCCGACGGCTATGCGACGATCGTGGGGGAGCGCGGCTACCGGCTCTCCGGCGGAGAGAAGCAGCGCATCGCCATCGCCCGGGTGCTGCTCAAGGACCCCGCGGTACTCATCCTGGACGAGGCGACCAGCGCGCTTGATTCCGTGTCGGAACGCATCGTGCAGGAGGCACTGGATGCCGCATCGCGCGGACGGACGACGATCGCGATCGCGCATCGGCTGTCCACCGTGCTGGATGCCGACGTCATCTTCGTGATCGCGGCCGGCCGGCTGGTGGAGCGCGGCACCCACGCCGAACTCATCGCCGCCGGCGGCGAATACGCGCGGCTCTACACGGAGCAGGTGCGCGCCCGCTGACCTGGGCCGAGTACCTGCGTCAGCGCCGCCTGGCCAGCAAGCCCTCCATGTAATCGACCTCACTCTGTTGAGCCTTCACCATGCCGCGCGCCAGCGAGGAGACGGTTTTGTTGGTGGTGCGATCCAGCACCGCCTCCGCCATCTCGATGCCGCCGTTGTGGTGCGCGATCATCAGCTGCAGGAAAAGCTTCTCGGCCTCGACGCCGGTCAGTGACCGCAGCTGCGCCAGCTGATCGTCGGTCGCGAGGCCCGGCATCCGAGCACCGGGAACGTGACCGCTGCCCAGCGCGCCGTGGCTATGGCCGCTGCCGCCGGGCGCGGGGCGGGTTATCCAGGTCATCGACGGCTCCGGTGCCGCCTGAGGCAGCCCCCACACATTCAGCCAGCCGTGCATCTGACCTGACTGCTGTGACTGCGCGGTGGCGATGTCGTAGGCCAGCGACCTGATCTCCTGGTCGTCGGTGGCGTCCCGGATGATCATCGACAGCTCCACGGCCTGAAGGTGGTGGGTCTGCATGTCGCGCGCGAAGCCGGCCTCGGCACTGAAGGTGTCGGGGATCGCGGTGTTCGGGACACTGAGCCGGCCGACTCCGATGCCCACCGCTAACAACAGGGCGGCGCCGAGAATGATGGCGACGATCAGGCGGGTGGGCAGGCGGTGGTCAGATTCGACCTGGGCCATCCACGCCTCCTGTGCAGGGCGCGCCAGGCTCCGGGGCGTCGGGCGACTGCCAGTATTTCTTGATGAACTCATCGAGCCGCTTGTCATCCACACCGGTCAGCTTCACCTGAGCTCCCCACGCCGAGGCGACCACCGGGGCATCCAAGCCGGGGTACGGAGACAGCACAGCGTAGGTGTCCGGAATCCGATCACGCAGCTTGGCCAGCGCTTCCCCCTTAACCTTGTCCGCATTGTAGGTGACCCACACCGCTCCGTGTTCCAGGTCGTGCACGGCGCGCTCGTTCTGCTGCGGTTGGGTGTAGATGCCGCAGTTGAGCCACACCGCCCAATGAGGGCCGCCCGCCGGGGGATCCATGCCGAATTCGCCCTTGTAGTCCACGGTCTTCGGATCCACGTGAACCGCGCCGGGTACGTCCCACGTCTGCACGCCGTTCAGGTCGACGGCAGGCGCTTCGGCATCCGAAGAGTTGGCGGTGATCACAAACCCCACTACGAGACCGACCACGGCAAGACCTGCCACGGAGCTGAGGATGACGGCCAGCCGACGCCGACGTTTGGCGCGAACCTGCTCCCGCTTGAATGCCGCAACTTTCGCCTGCCGTCGCTCTTGGCGCTCTTCCTTGACCGTCAGCGGTCGAGCCGGTTTGGCGGGGTCCGCGGCATTGCCGGCGGAGGGGCGCGTAGGTCGTGCCACGGAGCATGTCCTCACTGTTGATGAATCGTGGATAGTGACAATCTAGATCACCGTCCTCTAGTCAAACCTGGTAGCGCCGGTGGTATTCCACCCTGAGGCAGCGGCGGGGCCGCTGATAGATTGAAGCCATCATGAAATACGCCAATTCCGTGCTCGATCTGATCGGGAACACTCCCCTCGTCAAACTGAATTCAGTGGCGGAAGGGATCGCCGCGACGGTGCTGGTCAAGGTGGAATACCTCAACCCGGGTGGATCGTCCAAGGACCGCATCGCCGTCAAGATCATCGATGACGCGGAGCGGGAGGGCAAGCTGAAGCCGGGTGGCACCATCGTCGAGCCCACCTCCGGGAACACCGGCATCGGGCTGGCTCTGGTCGCGCAGCAGCGCGGCTACCGCTGCGTGTTCGTGCTGCCGAACAAAGTCGGCGAGGACAAACGCAGCGTGCTCACCGCCTATGGCGCCGAGATCGTGGTCACCCCGACTGCCGTGGCGCCGGAGAGTCCGGAGTCCTACTACAGCGTCTCCGACCGGCTGGCTCGAGAGATCCCCGGCGCGTTCAAGCCGAACCAGTACTCCAACATGAACGGCCCGCTCAGCCACTATGAGACCACCGGCCCGGAGATCTGGGCGGACACCGACGGTAAGCTCACCCACTTCGTCGCCGGCGTGGGCACCGGCGGCACAATCAGCGGCACCGGGAAGTACCTCAAGGAGGTGTCGGGCGGCGCGGTACGCGTCATCGGCGCCGACCCCGAGGGCTCGGTGTACTCCGGCGGCACCGGCCGTCCGTACCTCATAGAGGGCGTCGGCGAGGACTTCTGGCCCGCCGCATACGACCCGTCCGTGGTGGATGAGATCGTCGCATCCTCGGATGCCGAGGCGTTTGAGATGACACTGCGGCTGGCCCGCGAGGAGGGACTGCTGGTGGGCGGCAGCAGCGGCATGGCCGTCGCCTCCGCGCTGAAGGCGGCGAAGGACCTCAGCGCCGACGACATCATGGTCGTGCTGCTGCCGGACAGCGGCCGCGGTTACCTCGGCAAGATCTTCAACGAGAACTGGATGGCCTCGCACGGGTTCACGGCGCCGTCCGAGGGTGCGAGGGTCGCCGACGCGCTCGGTGGCGCACCCGGAAGCCGGCTCCTGGTGCACGCGCGTCCCTCCGACACGGTGCGCCAGGTCATCGCCCTCATGAGCGAGCACGGTGTGTCTGATCTGCCGGTGTTCTCCGCCGAGCCGCCCGTCGTCTTGGGAGAGGTCATCGGCACGATCCACGAGCGGGAACTGGTGGCCAGGCTCACCAGTGGCCAGACGAAACCGGACGACCCGGTCGAGCCGTTGATGGCCCCCCGACTCCCGCTGATCGGCGTGAACGAGTCGCTTGAGCGGGCCCAGACCGCGCTCACCACCGCGGATGCGCTGCTCGTGTTGACCGACGGCAAGCCCACCGGGGTTGTCACCAGGCACGACCTCCTGACCTTCCTCTCCGCATGACCCAACAGAAAGCATCCATGTCCAACCACGACTTCGCAACGCGCGCCATCCACGTCGGCCAGGGTTTCGACCCGACCACCGGATCGGTCGTCCCGCCGGTATACATGACCTCCACCTTCGTGCAGAAGTCGATCGGCGACCTGCGCGGCGGGTACGAGTACACCCGTGGTGGCAACCCGACCCGCGACAGCCTGCAGGAGTTACTGGCCGATTTGGAGGGCGGCAAGCACGGCTACAGTTTCGCGGCGGGACTGGCCGCAGAAGACGTCGCGCTGCGCGCCATCCTGAAGCCCGGCGACCGCGTGGTGATGGGCAACGACGTCTACGGCGGCACGCACCGACTGGTCAACCGCATCCACGTGCCGTGGGGCGTCGCGCTGGAGACCGTTGAGCTGTCGGATCTGGATGCCGTGCGAGCCAGCGTCGGTCGCGGCACCGCTCTGCTGTGGTTGGAGACCCCGAGCAACCCGCTGATGAAGATCAGCGACATCGCCGCGCTGGCCGAGATCGGCCACACCGCCGGGGCGATCGTGGTGGTGGACAACACGTTCGCGTCTCCGTACCTGCAGAACCCGCTGGCCCTCGGCGCCGACGTCGTGGTGCACTCCACCACGAAATACCTCGGCGGGCACTCGGACGTCCTCGGCGGCGCGCTGGTGGTCAACGACGACGAGTTGGCCGAGAAGATCGGCTTCCTGCAGTTCGCCGCCGGTGCCGTGTCCGGGCCGCTGGATGCCTGGCTGACCATCCGCGGCATCAAGACCCTGGCCGTGCGGATGGAGCGCCACTCCTCCAATGCGCAGGCGATCGCCGAGGCGTTGGTGGGGCATCCGGCTGTCGAGTGCGTCTACTATCCGGGCCTGCCGGGCCACCCAGGACACGAGTTGGCGTCGCGCCAGATGCGCGGCTTCGGCGGGATGCTGTCGCTCGGTCTGCTTGGCGGCAGTGCGGCGGCGCGGACCTTCGCGCAGTCACTGCACCTGTTCCAGCTGGCCGAGTCCCTCGGCGGAGTGGAGTCGCTGGTCAACTACCCGTCCGAGATGACCCATGCGTCCGTGCGCGGCACCGAACTCGAGGTGGCCGACAACATCGTGCGACTGTCGGTGGGCATCGAGGGAGAGCGCGACCTGGTCGACGACGTGCTGCAGGCACTGCCGGCATCCTGAGATGGGCTGGCTGCGCCGTTCGTGGCGCGAAGTCGCGCATGCGTGACCGGATTTCACTGGACGATGCATTACTGCCACGACGAGTATTGAGATCATGAGCATCCGAAACGTCTCGCCGGTAGTTGCCCCGCGCGCGCACGTGCCGACCGTGGGGCTCCTGCAGGGTTCGGCCCTGTACATCGCCGCGGTGCTGGGGACCGGTATTCTGGTGCTTCCCGCTCTGGCCGCCGCCAAGGCCGGCCCCGCGTCGATCCTGGCCGTGCTGGCCGTGCTGCTGCTGTCCATACCGCTGGCCGGTACGTTCGCCGCCCTGGCCGCCCGTTATCCGGATGCCGGTGGCGTCGCCACCTTCGTCCGGCTCGCCCTCGGTCCCACGGCGGCGCGGATGGCCGGATACTGGTTCTTCTTCGGCGTTACCGTCGGCATCCCCGTTGTCGCCGTGCTCGGTGCTTCGTACATCGTCGCGATCTTCGGCGGACCGCCCTGGGCGGTGGTGACCGTCGCGCTGGTGATTCTCGTGCCGCCGTTCGTCTCGAACGCCTACGGCCTTCGGGTCTCCGGGGCCGTGCAGCTCTGGCTCACCGGCGCGCTCGTGGTGATCGTCGTTGGCGTCGTTGCGGTCTCAGCACCGGCGTCGCGGGCGGAGAATTTCACGCCGTTCCTACCGGGCGGCTGGGGCGGCGTCGGAGCCGCGGTCAGCCTGTTCGTCTGGGCGTTCGCCGGCTGGGAGGCAGTCACGCACATCGCGGGCGAGTTCAAGAACCCACGGCGCACGATTCCGCTGGCCACCGCCATCGCCATCGCCGCCGTGGGCATCGCCTACCTCGCTCTGCAGCTGGTCACCGTCGCGGTGCTGGGCACGGCCGCAGGCGGCAGCCCCGTGCCGCTGCTCGACCTGGTCGCCGTCACCGCGCCCGGGATCGGGCCCGCCTGCGTCGCGGCCGTGGCCACCGTGGTCTCACTGGGCGTGCTCAACACCTACCTGGGAGCGTTCGCGAAACTCGGCGCTTCCCTCGGCCGCGACGGCGACCTGCCCAGATGGCTCGCCGCAGGGGCCGAAACCGGCGGCATCCCGCGGCGCAGCCTGCTTGTGGTGGGCGGCCTGGCGACGGTGTACCTGGTCTCTCTGGTGAGTGAGGGGCTCGACCTCACGCCGTTCATCCTCATCCACACCAGCTGCATGATCTCCGTCTACGCACTCGGGATGCTCGCGGCTGTGCGCCTGCTCGAGCGTTGGTCACTGGGCTGGTGGCTCGCGATCATCTCGTGCGTGCTGGTCGCCGGGCTGCTCGTACTCGCCGGCGTCAATCTCGCCATCGCCGCCGGGTTGGCGATCGCCGCGCTGGTCGTCACGCTGGTGCAGCGCCGCACGAGGCCGCGAGCGTGACGCGAAGCTGGGAACCCTGACTGCGCCATAATGGTGTCAACCGCCGAACGATGTGACCGTACACATCAACGATGAAGCCGGGTGCGAACAGATGGATCCTGACAAGGTTCGCGCGCCCAACATCCGGGATGTGGCACGCCTGGCCGGCGTCTCGTACCAAACCGTGTCGCGAGTTCTCAACGATTCGCCGAACATCCGCCCAGCCACGAAACAACGGGTGCTCGACGTCATCAACGAGCTCGGCTTCCGGCCGAACCAGGCCGCGCGGACCCTCGTCACCAGCCGGTCGAGGACCATCGGGGTGCTCACTTCCCAGACGGCGTTCTATGGGCCCACCACGAGCCTGCACGCGATCGAGCAGGCCGCCAGGGAAGCCGGCTACCTGATCAGCACGACGAGTCTGGCCACAAGCGACCGCGCTGCCATCCTGGACGGGCTGCAACACCTGATGAGCCAAGCCATCGAGGGCCTCGTCGTCATCGCGCCTCAGGTCACGGTGCTGGATGCGGTCAAGGAGCTTGCGTTCAACGTGCCGCTGGTGACCCTCGACTCCACCGACCGGGATGCTGCCCGCAGCCTCGCGGTGGACCAGTTCGCCGGCGCACGCCTGGCCACCCGGCACCTGATCGACCTCGGCCACGAGGAGATCGTGCATGTCGCCGGCCCGCAAGACTGGATCGAGGCAGAGGCACGGATGCGCGGCTTCCTTCAGGAAATCGGCGACGCCGACCTGCGCACGCACCCGCCGATCCTCGGCGACTGGACGGCGGACTTCGGCCACCACGCTGGTCGGCAACTGGCACGGTTCCGCGACTTCACCGCGGTGTTCGCGGCGAACGACCAGATGGCCCTCGGCCTGATGCACGCGTTCCGCGAAGCCGGCCTGAACGTTCCCGGCGATGTCAGCGTGGTCGGCTTCGACGACATCCCGGAGTCCGCCCACTTCTGGCCGCCGCTGACCACCGTGCACCAGGACTTCGCCGAACTCGGCCGTCGCGCGATCCGGCTGTTGCTCGGCGAACTGGGTACGGACAGCGACGACGCCGGGCACCGCATCGTTCCTGAACTGGTGATCCGCGAGTCGACCGGGCCGGCGCGCCCTCTGGCGTGAGCCGCAGAGCCATCCGCGGTAGCATGGCACCAATCAATGTGAGCGGTCACATTTCGGGGAAGAGCGGTGGTTCCAGATGGATGCGGAAACGAAGCACGCTGATGACAGCTTCGTCATCGGGATCGACTTCGGGACGCTGTCGGGACGGGCAGTGGTGGTTCGGGTGTCGGACGGAACGGAGCTCGGTAGTGCCATGCTTGAGTACCCGCACTCGGTGATGGACCAGCGCCTTACCGTGGCCGGCGCCGACGCCGCGCTGCCGCCGGAGTGGGCACTTCAGGTGCCCTCGGACTACATCGACGTGCTGAAGACGGCCGTTCCCCAAGCGGTTAAGGCGGCGGGCATCGATCCAGCCAGGATCATCGGGATCGGCACGGACTTCACCGCCTGCACGATGGTGCCCGTGCTCCAGGACGGCACCCCGCTGAGCGAGCTGCCGGAATACGTCAACCGGCCGCACGCCTACGTCAAGCTGTGGAAGCATCATGCCGCCCAACCGCAGGCCGACCGCATCAACGAACTCGCGGCATCCCGGCACGAAAGCTGGCTGCCGCGCTACGGCGGACTGATCTCCAGCGAGTGGGAATTCGCCAAGGGGCTCCAATTACTGGAAGAGGACCCGGAGCTGTACGAGCGGATGGATCACTGGGTCGAGGCCGCCGACTGGATCGTCTGGCAGCTCACCGGCCGCTACCTGCGGAACGCGTGCACGGCAGGTTACAAAGGCATCTATCAGGACGGCGCCTATCCCAGCCGTGACTTCCTGGGCGCGCTGAATCCGGCCTTCGCGTCGTTCGCCCAGGACAAGGTGGCGCACGACATCGGGCAGCTCGGTGAGAGTGCCGGAACGCTCACTGCTCAGGCCGCCACCTGGACGGGACTGCCGGCGGGCATCGCGGTCGCGGTGGGCAATGTGGACGCGCACGTCACTGCTCCGGCCGCGCGCGCCGTGGAGCCGGGGCAGATGGTCGCGATCATGGGTACCTCCACCTGCCACGTGATGAACTCGGATCTGTTGGAAGACGTCCCTGGCATGTGCGGAGTGGTCCACGGCGGCATCGTGTCCGGGCTGTACGGATACGAGGCGGGCCAGTCAGGCGTCGGCGACATTTTCGCCTGGTACGTGAAGAATCAGGTTCCGGGAAGTTATCACGAGCGGGCGCACGCCGCCGGCGTCAGCATCCACGAGTACCTCACGAAGCTGTGCTCGAGCCAACCGGTCGGGGGCCACGGGCTCGTTGCGCTCGACTGGCTCAGCGGTAATCGTTCGGTGCTCGTGGACCACGAACTCAGCGGCACCATCGTGGGACTCACCCTGGCCACTCGGCCGGAGGAAATCTACCGCGCGCTGTTGGAATCAACCGCCTTCGGCACCCGTCGGATCATCGAGACGTTCTCAGCCGGCAGTATTCCGGTCACCGAGTTCATCGTCGCGGGCGGTCTGCTCAAGAACCAGTTCCTCATGCAGGTCTACAGCGACGTGTTGCGGATGCCCATTTCCACTATCGCCAGCGACCAGGGCTCGGCTCTCGGCTCGGCCATTCACGCGGCCGTTGCCGCGGGCGCATACCCGGATGTCCGCTCGGCCGGCAACCGGATGGGTGCGGTGAACCGGGCCGCCTATACCCCGGACCCCCGGGCCGCGGATGCCTACGACAAGCTGTACTCCGAATATGTGCAGCTGCATGACTACTTCGGCCGCGGCGGCAACGACGTGATGCACCGGTTGACGGCGCTGAGGCGCGAGGGCTTCCGCACCGGGCGAGACGGCACGGCTGACGCAGAAGAAAGGCAGCAGGCATGACAAACCAGGATGTGAGCGGTTCGGCGACCGCGGATGCGATACGAACGGTGCGCGCCGACGTCGCAGCGTTGCACCAGCACTTGGTGCGGTACGGCCTCGTCGTGTGGACGGGTGGCAACGTCTCCGGCCGGGTTCCCGGCACCGATCTGTTCGTGATCAAGCCCAGCGGGGTCGACTACGCCGACCTGACTCCGGAATCGATGATCGTGTGCGACCTCGGCGGCGTAGTCCTCGAAGGCGACTTTGCGCCCTCCAGCGACACCGCGGCACACGCATACGTCTACCGGCATATGCCCGAAGTCGGCGGCGTCGTGCACACCCACTCGCCGTACGCCACCGCCTGGGCGGCACGCGGCGAAGCCGTGCCGTGCGTCATCACCGGCCAGGCCGACGAATTCGGGGGAGAGATCCCCGTCGGACCGTTCGCCATCATCGGCGACGAGTCGATCGGCGAAGGTATCGTCGCCACGCTCAGCGGACACCGGTCCAGGGCGGTGCTGATGCAGAACCACGGCGTGTTCACTATCGGGCGGAACGCTCGCGACGCCGTGAAGGCCGCGGTGATGGCCGAGGACGTCGCCCGCACCGTGCACCTCGCTCGGCAACTCGGCGAACCGATCCCCATCCCGCCGGACAAGATCGACGCCCTCTTCAACCGGTACCAGAACGTCTATGGCCAGCACGTGTCAGGAGAACACCAGTGAGCAGAAGCATCATCCCCGATCTCGCCGACTTCGAGGTGTGGTTCCTCACCGGGAGCCAAGGGCTCTACGGCGAGGACACCCTGCGTCAGGTCGCGCAGCAGTCTCAGACGATCGCCCGGATGCTCGACGAGGCCGGTGACATTCCGGTGCGCGTCGTCTGGAAACCCGTGCTGACGGACTCCGCGTCGATCCGCCGCGCAGCGATCGAGGCGAACGCCAGCGACAAGACGATCGGTGTCATCGCCTGGATGCACACGTTCAGCCCCGCGAAGATGTGGATCACCGGCCTCGACCTGCTGCGAAAGCCCCTGCTTCATCTGCACACGCAGGCCAACGTCGGACTGCCCTGGGCAGACCTCGACATGGACTTCATGAACCTCAACCAGGCGGCGCACGGCGACCGCGAGTTCGGCTATATTCAGACCCGCCTCGGGGTCGCCCGCAAGACCGTGGTGGGACACGCGTCCAACCCACAGGTCACGGCCAAGATCGGCACCTGGTCCCGCGCGGCCGCCGGCTGGGCGGCCACCCACGACCTCAAACTCGCCCGGTTCGGGGACAACATGCGATTCGTCGCCGTCACCGAGGGCGATAAGACCGAAGCCGAACTGCAGTTCGGGGTGCAGGTCAACACGTGGGGGGTGAATGACCTCGCCGACGCGGTGGCTGCCGCGAGCGAGCAGGACGTGGACGCCCTCGTGGGGGAATACGAGCAGAGCTACGACGTGGCACCGGAACTTCGCCGAGGCGCCGCGAGGCACGACAGCCTGCGGTATGGCGCCCGCATCGAATTGGGATTGCGTTTCTTCCTCGAGGCCGGCGGGTTCGGCGCGTTCACCACGAGCTTTGAAGACCTGGGCGCACTGCGTCAACTGCCAGGGCTCGCCGTGCAACGCCTGATGGCCGACGGCTACGGGTTCGGGGCTGAGGGCGACTGGAAAACCGCGGTGCTCGTCCGAGCCGCGAAGGTCATGGGCGCGGGACTGCCAGGCGGCGCCTCGCTGATGGAGGATTACACCTACCACCTGGTCCCGGGTGAGGAGGTCATCCTCGGCGCTCACATGCTTGAGGTGTGCCCCAGCCTCACCTCCTCGCGCCCGCGCCTGGAGATCCATCCGCTCGGAATCGGCGGCCGCGACGACCCGGTGCGCCTCGTCTTCGACACGGATGCCGGTCCCGGCATCGTCGTCGCCCTCTCGGACATGCGTGACCGGTTCCGCCTGGTCGCCAACGTCGTCGAGGTCGTGCCACTGCCTCACCCGCTGCCCAAGCTGCCGGTGGCACGAGCAGTGTGGAAGCCAGAGCCCGATCTGGCCACCTCGGCCGCCGCGTGGCTCACCGCCGGTGCCGCCCACCACACCGTCATGAGTACGCAGGTGGGGCTAGAGGTCTTCGAGGACTTCGCACAGATCGCGAAGAACGAGCTCGTCGTCATCGACCAGAACACCACCCTGCGCGAGTTCACCCGCGAACTGCGGTGGAACCAGGCCTATTACCGACTCGCCAGGGGCTTCTGACCGGTGGCCACGATCACCGACGTCGCGAAACTCGCGGGCGTCTCGCACCAGACCGTCTCGCGGGTGCTCAACGAGGAAGGCACGGTGCGGGCGAGCACTCGCGCCAGGGTCGAGGACGCCATCCAACGGCTGGGTTACCGGCCTAGCGCCGCGGCTCGGGCTCTCGCCACGCGCAAGACCGGAACGATCGGCCTGATCAGCACGGGCAGCGCCCTCTACGGCCCGTCCAGCATCATGCTCGGCTTCAACGAAGCTGCGAGGCAGGCCGGGTACCAGGTCAGTATCGCCAGCATGGCAATCGCCGAGCGCAGCGCGATGCTGGCCGCAGTCGACCGATTGCTGCGGCAGGATGTCGAAGCACTCGTACTCGTGGCGGCGGACCGATCTTCGCTCGAAGCGATCCAGGGGGTCACCCTTGGCGTGCCACTGATCACGGCCGAGAGCAGTGGCCGTACCGGGCTGCACAGCGTGTCGATTGACCAGTTCGCCGGCGCCAGGATGGCAACCGCTCACCTGGCCGACCTCGGTCACCGCAGCATCCTGCACCTGGCCGGCCCGGCAGGATCGCTGGACGCCGCCGAGCGTGAGCGTGGCTGGCGGGCGGAGTTGACACAGCGGGGGCTTCCCGCGGCCGATCCTCTCGTCGGCGACTGGCTGGCAGGCAGCGGCTACCGCTGTGGCCGCAGGCTCGCCGCGACCGGCGGGTTTTCGGCCATCTTCTGTGCCAACGATCAAATGGCACTCGGGCTGCTGCACGCGTTCACCGAGGCGGGGATCTCGGTCCCTGCGGATGTCAGCATCGTCGGTTTCGATGATATTCCAGAATCGGAACATTTCACGCCGCCGCTCACCACCGTGCGCCAGGATTTCGGCGAACTGGGCCGGCGCATCATGGTGACCCTTCAGGAGGCGCTCGCAGGGCGAGAGCTGGGTCCGTCACGCACCCAACCCGAATTCGTCTTTCGCCAATCGACTGGACCGGCGCTCGGACTTGACAACTCGCTCCGCGAAGGGTCAGCATAAGGTCACGCAATGTGAACGGTCACATTGCGGGATTCCCTTCGCAATACAACGCTCCACGGCGCGCACCAACTCGGTGTTCCCGAGCGGCCGGGCTTCATGGACAACCCGGATCCGCACAGCACAGGCACGACAACGACGTCCATCGAAAGATTCGAGAGGAAACAAGAGTGAAGAAGAGAGTGATTCTGGCGTCGCTTGCCGCCGGAGCTATGGTGGCCAGTCTCGTCGGCTGCGCGCCCTCCAGCAAAGCCGGCACCAACGGAGCCGACGGAGCGGGCCAGGGCGGATTAATCGGCGTCGCGATGCCGACGAAGTCATCCGAGCGGTGGATCAAGGACGGCGACAACATCAAGAAGCAACTTGAGGCTGCCGGCTACAAGGTGGACCTGCAGTATGCCGAGGACAAGATCCCGCGGCAGGTCGACCAAATCGAAAACATGATCACCAAGGGCGCCGAGGTGCTCATCATTGCATCGATCGACGGCACCACCCTCACGAACGTGCTTCAGGAAGCGGCCGATCAAGACATTCCGGTCATCGCATACGACCGCCTCATCAACGGCACCAAGAACGTGAGTTACTACGCGTCGTTCGACAACTTCAAGGTCGGCGTGCAGCAAGGCACCTCGTTGCTCACCGGCTTGGGCGTCGTTGACGCCGACGGCAAGGACTTGGGTGTCACCGGTCCGTTGAATGTCGAGCTCTTCGCCGGCAGCCCGGATGACAACAACGCCGGGTTCTTCTTCAGGGGTGCGATGTCCGTGCTCCAGCCGTACATCGACAAGGGCGTGCTGGTCGTCAAGTCGGGGCAGACCGACTTCACCAAGGTCGCCACCCTGCGCTGGGATGGCGAACTGGCGCAGAGCCGCATGGAGGACCTTCTGACGAAGAGCTACTCGGACGGGTCGCAGGTACAGGGTGTTCTGGCACCGTACGACGGTCTGTCGCGCGGCATCATCTCCGCATTGACCGACGCCGGATACAAGGTCGGAGACGACTTCCCGATCATCACCGGTCAGGACGCCGAACTCGACTCTGTCAAGGCGATCGTCTCGGGCGAGCAGTACTCGACCATCTTCAAGGACACCCGCGACCTCGCCAAGGTCGCCGTGAGCATGGCACAGGCGGTGCTCACCGGCAGCAAGCCGGAGATCAACAACACCAAGGACTACGACAACGGCAAGAAGGTCGTGCCGTCGTTCCTCCTGGAGCCTGTCGTGGTGACCAAGGACAACATCAAGACAGCACTGGTTGACGTCGGCTACTACAAGCAGTCCGACATCGACGGCTGATCGCAGCAGAGCGCGGTACACCGGTGGGGGCGCATTCCGCCCCCACCGGCACACCGTTACCCCTACACTTCTGAACATCTTCTGACCCAAGGAACAGGTGACTCACGTGACGACGAACATCCTGGAGATGCGGTCGATAACCAAGACCTTCCCCGGAGTCAAAGCGCTCCAGGATGTCACTCTCACCGTCGGTCGAGGCGAGATCCACGCCATCTGCGGCGAGAATGGCGCCGGCAAATCCACACTCATGAACGTGCTGAGCGGGGTCTACCCGCACGGCAGCTATGAGGGCGACATTGTCTTCGAGGGCGAGACGGTGGCGTTCGGCAACATCCGGGACAGCGAAGCCCAAGGCATCGTCATCATCCACCAGGAGCTGACGCTGAGCCCCTACCTGTCGATCGCCGAAAACATCTTCCTCAACAACGAGATCAAGGGGAAGAACCGGCTCATCGATTGGAACAAGACCAATCAGGAAGCCGTGGCGCTGCTCGAACGCGTGGGACTGAGGGAAAGCCCGACCACCCCCGTCATGCAACTGGGCGTCGGCAAGCAACAGCTCGTGGAGATCGCCAAGGCACTCTCCAAGCGGGTGAAGCTCCTCATTCTCGACGAGCCAACTGCCGCTCTCAACGACGACGACTCCGCGCACCTGCTGGGGCTGATTCGCAGCCTCCAGGCCGAGGGCATCAGCTCGATCATCATTTCCCACAAGCTCAACGAGATCAAGAAGATCGGCGACGCCGTCACCGTTATCCGCGACGGCCGAGTAATCGAGACGATCGCCAAAGACGACGTCACCGAGGATCGCATGATCCAGGACATGGTGGGTCGGGACCTCGAACACCGTTACCCGGACCATACCCCATCGATCGGCGAGGAGATCCTGCGCGTCGAGGACTGGACCGCCTACCACCCGCAGGATTCGACGCGCGTCATGGTGGACGGCGTCAACATCACCGTCAACCGAGGCGAAATCGTCGGCATCGCCGGGCTGATGGGCGCCGGCCGCACCGAATTCGCGATGAGTTTGTTCGGGCGCTCCTACGGGAGCCGGATTTCGGGCAAGGTGTACCTGCACGGCAAGGAGATCAAGACCCGCACCGTCTCGGAAGCCATCGCTAACGGGCTCGCCTACGCCACCGAGGACCGCAAGAACTACGGGCTGAACATGCTCGAGGACATCAAGCGGAACATCTCGATGGCGTCGCTGGGCAAGCTGACCCGGCTGGGACTCGTCGATGACAACAAGGAGTACGCCGTCGCGGACAAGTACCGCAAGAGCATGAACATCAAGGCTCCCTCTGTGCTGTCGAACACCGGGCAGCTCAGCGGCGGAAACCAGCAGAAAGTCGTGCTGAGCAAGTGGATCTACGCCGACCCGGAGGTGCTCATCCTGGATGAGCCCACTCGCGGCATCGACGTCGGCGCGAAGTACGAGATCTACACGATCATCAACCGGTTGGCGTCGGAGGGCAAAGGCATCATCGTGATCTCGTCCGAACTGCCGGAGCTCATCGGAACCTGCGACCGGATCTACACGCTCGCCGAGGGGCGGATCACCGGCGAACTGCCGATCGCGCAGGCCACCCCGGAAGCACTCATCAAACTCATGACCATGGAAAAAGCGTCCTAGGCAGGCGCCGCACGAGACTCACAAGGAGACTTCACGTCAATGACTGACACCATGCAACGGCCGAAGCCAGGCAAGGCGGATGCGGGCAAGCGCGACGGCAACCGCACCCCGGGATCCGCACTCGGCCACATTCTCAGCGACATCGGAAAAAACGGGATCTTCCTCGCACTCATCGTCGTTGTGGTGCTGTTCCAGTTCCTCACGGACGGCGTGTTGCTGCGTCCGCAGAACATCTCCAACCTCATCGTGCAGAACGGCTACATCCTGATTCTGTCCATGGGGATGGTGATGCTCATCGTTGCGGGCCACATCGACCTCTCGGTCGGCTCGATGGCCGCGTTCATCGGAGCGGTGTCCGGCGTCTTCGCGGTGAACATGGGGCTGCCCTGGTGGCTTGCGATCATCCTGTCGCTGCTGGTCGGCGCATTGGCCGGCGCCTGGCAGGGCTTCTGGATCGCCTATGTCGACATACCGTCGTTCATCGTGACGCTGGCCGGCATGCTCATCTTCCGCGGGCTTGCGCTCGTGGTACTGGGCAACGCCAACATCGGCTCGTTCCCGCTCGAATACCGGGCGATCGGCAACGGGTTCCTCACCGACCTCCTCGGGGAATACCAAGTCGACCCGGTCACCATGGGGATCGCGATCATCGCCATCGTCGCCCTGGCCGTGACCCAGACCCGCGCCAGGCACGCCAGGCAGAGCTACGGACAAGAAGTCGAACCCGCCGCCTGGTTCGTCGCCAAACTCGTGCTCGTGTCCGTCGGCGTGCTCTTCCTGGCGTACGCGCTGGCGACCTTCAAGGGCCTTCCGATCACGTTGATCCTGTTGGCGATCCTCGTGCTCGTCTACGGCGTGGTCATGAAGAGCACACCGTTCGGGCGTTACATCTACGCGATCGGGGGCAACCTGCACGCGGCGGAGCTCAGCGGCGTCAAGACGAAGAACGTGGCGTTCTGGCTGTTCGTCAACATGGGCGTGCTCACCGCGATCGCCGGGCTTGTCTTCACGGCACGCCTCAACCTCGCCGGCCCCAAGGCCGGCGACGGATTCGAGCTCGAGGCCATCGCGGCCGCGTTCGTCGGCGGTGCGGCCATCCACGGTGGCGTCGGTACGATCGCCGGCGGCATCATCGGCGGCCTCATCATCGGCGTGCTCAACAACGGCATGTCGATCATGGGCATCGGCATCGAATGGCAGCAGGCGGTCAAGGGCCTGGTGCTGCTGCTCGCCGTGGCGTTCGACGTGTTCAACAAGCGGCGCTCCGGCGGGCACTGACGACGGTTACCCCGGGCGATGTTCCCTTTCCGCCCCGGTGCGTTCACCGCCTGACGGGGGATTCAGCGTCCGGCGAGCGAGCCGCCGATCCCCCCGACGCTGAAGTACTTGTTCAGCACCGCGAACAGGATGACCGGTGGCAGCATCATGATGACGGCGACGGCCATGACCAGTCCCCAGTTCGTCTGATTCTGCTGGAAGAACGTCTGCAGGCCGATCTGCAGGGTGTAGTTCGCGTCGGAGCGTAGGAACACCACAGCGACCAGGTAGTCGTTCCAGGCAAGCAGAAACGCGAAGATGGCGGTGGAAAGCACACCAGGCAATGAGTTACGCAATACGATGCGGGCAAAGCTGCCGAAAACCGAGCAGCCGTCCATCCATGCGGCCTCTTCGAGAGTAATCGGAATCGAGTCGAAGTACGCGGCCATCATCCAAATCGCAACGGACATGGTCGAACCCACGTAGATGATCGTGACGCCTGCCAAGTTATCGACCAGACCGACCTGGGCGAACAGAATGAACAGGGGAATCACCGCGGTGACGACCGGCAGCGACTGCACGATGAATAGGATGAGCGAGTAGCCGGAGACCAGCCGACTGCGGCCTCGGGAGAGCACATATCCAGCGGGTGCCGCGACGATCACCGCGATGACGACGGTGACCAGGGTGACGATGAGGCTGTTCGCGAGCCACGCTCCTACCGACGTCTGCGCGAAGACCTTGCCGAAGTTCTCCAGCGTCGCACCGGTTTCCGTGCTACCGAGCGACGGTTCAAGCGAGAGCAGCACCACGGCGACGATGGGGACCAACACGATGGCGGAGATGATCAGCACGGCGAGAAAACGCCACCACTTGCCTCGTTCCGCTGCTTGGGTGAGGGTACGCCGTTTGATAGGAGGTGCCGCGGGTTGGCTCAGGCGGGTATCGGCGACCTCCGAAGTAATCACACTCATTCGATGTTCACCTTTCGAATCTGGCGGTACAGCATCGTGGCGATGATCACGAGCACGATGGTCATGATGAAGGCGATCGCGACCCCCGGCCCGGTCTGGAAGTTCTGAAAGACGGTCGAGTAGGCCAGGACGACGAGGGTCTGCGTGGAGTTGACCGGCCCGCCGCCGGTCAGCAGGAACACACTCGGGAAGTCGTTGACGCAGAAGATCGTCATCAAGATCCAGCTGATGTATGTCGAGCGCGAAATCATCGGCAGTGTGATGCCCCCGAAGATCTGCCAGCTCGAGGCGCCGTCGATTCTGGATGCCTCGTAAACGTTGATGTCCACCGAAGCCAGTGCCGAGGACATCATCATCATCATGAACGGGAAGCTGATCCAGACCTTGAACACGCACAACGTCACTTGTGCGAGCAGCGGATCTGCGAGGAACAGCACGTTGCCGAGGCCCAGCGCCTGCGCGAGCATCGGCAGTGGCGATTGCGGTGTCGCCACCAGCCAGTTCCACGATGTCGCCGAAACCACGACCGGGACCACCCAAGGCAGCAGCAGCAGCACCTTGAACAAGCCGTTAGCCGGGATCCGGGTGCGCAGCAGCAGGGCGAGCGCGAGTCCGATGGCCCAACTTCCGAAGACGCCCACGAGGGTGAAGACGATAGTGAAGCCGGTGGCGTGCCAGAACGCCGGGGTCTGCACGATCGAGACGTAATTGTGCATGCCGACAAAATCGCCCGCGCTCAGCAGGTCGCCGTTGCGCAGGGATTGCAGGCCCGCGTAAATCACCGGGTAGAGGTTCAAGAGCAGAAGCAGTATCAGCGACGGCAGCACAAAAAAGAAGAATGTCCGAGAGTGGGAGAACGCGCGCTTGGTTTCTCGGTTGCTGGATGGCCGGGGCCGCGGCGACCCGGCGTTCCCCACGCCGCTCCGCGCCTTCTTGAGCGCTCCGATCACGGACAGGGTCGCCATAGTGCTTCTCCTTCGAAGATCCCGGTGATGGTCAAAGGGGAGCGGGCCCGGCTTGCGCTCGGCCCACCCCCGTTCGGCCTTACTTCATGAGGCCTTCCATAGAAGTCTGCAACGTGGTCAGAGCGCTCTTTGCGTCGGTCCTTCCACCGAGGATCGCCTGCGCGAAGGTGATCATCGGAGCGGTTCCGTCGACGGTGTTGGCAATGTTGTAGAACAGTCCGTCACCGCCCGGTGCGGCCCAGGTCTTGAAGACGGGCTGCCATTCCTTGATGATCTTGACATTGTTCGGTTCGGACTGGAATTCAGCGGTCTCCGAGATCGACTTCAGCGGCGGCAGGCCGATCCCGGTCTTCTTCAACCACAGCTCCTTCATGTTCTGGTAGTAGTAGGTAAGGAACGCCTCGGAACTCTCCTGGCTCGGCGTGTTCTTGTACATCATGATGTTGTTCGGGAAGTACAGACCGCCTTTCTTGCCGCTCGGACTGGTGAGCGGGCTCCCGACTACAAGGTCGCCCGCAACATCACCCACGGCTCCAGCGGCGAGACCTGCGCCGTCCCACCCGAAGCCGAACTTCTTTGCCTTCCATTGCGATTGCACGTTGGCGCTCGTGTAGGTCGCTGCCGCCGGGTCGCTGTATCCGCTCTTCACGAGATCCAGGATGTACTCCATGGCCTCGATGTTCTGCGGGGTGACGCAGTCTGGTTTCTTATCGGCGTTGAACAGCCCGCCTCCGTTGTTGATCATGAACGCCGTGAGGATGTGGCTGCCGGTGAAGCTGCCGGCGCCGGAGCCGAGACCAAACCCGTAGACGCCATTCTTCTTGAGCGCTGCGCAGACGTTCCTGTAAGAGTCCCAGTCTGTTGGCGGCTCGACACCCGCCTGTTCGAGCAGGGTCTTGTTGTACCACGAGATCCGCACGTCAAGGTTGTACGGCACTGCCGCGTAGCCCTCATCGGTCTTCATCGTGTCTACCAGGCCGTCGAAGAAGTCGTCGTAGATGCCGTACTTCTTCCAACTGTCGAGCAGGTGATCTGCATAGGCGATCTTGCCCTGATGGGCGAACTGGAAGGCTTGCGTCCCGCCACCGGAACTCACCGCTGGACCGGTGTTGGATGCGACGGCGGACGAGAACGTCTGAGTGAAGTTCGCCCACTGAATTTCTTGATAGGTTGCCGCCCCGAGGCCACTCTTGGGTGTATACGCCAGCGTGATCTTCTTGTCGGTCGGGTTGAATTCGGTGCCGCCCCACGGCATGTTCCAGAACTTGATCGCCTTGGCAGAACCGGCTCCGGCCTTCCCTCCGGTCGAGCAGGCTGCGAGCACGGCAGTCGCTGCGACGCCTCCGGCGATTCCCAGGAAACCGCGCCTCGAGAAGGAAGATCCTGTGGATTGTGAAGCCATGACAGTTTCCTTTCCAGCCGCCGTCGACAGTGGCAGCGGTGTTGATTCGTCGTTGGATGCAATTGTCGCTCTGTTCATGAAAAGGTTTCGTTCAGCGACGGCATCAGTATTCATGGGTTCTCGGGCATTGTCAACAAAAAGTCGAGACGGACTGCGTCCAGCGGCCACGGCGCGAGCCTGTTTGACCGGTACCATGAGCGCATGAGCCAGCAAAAGGTTTCGCAGCCGCGTGCCACACTCGCCGAGATTGCGCACGGTGCCTCAGTGTCGGTGTCGACGGTTTCAAAGGTGCTCAATGGCCGAGCCGGCGTCTCTGATTCGGTACGCGAACAGATCGAAGGCCTGCTTCACTCCGCGGGGTATAGCCGGCGTGGCACCGCCCATGAACAGGGCATCCTCCTTGAATTAGTGTTCGACAACATCGACAGCGAGTGGTCGCTTCAGATCATCCGGGGAGTCGAGAGCGTCGCGCGGGAGAGGGGTCTCAGTGTCATCCTCACGGAAAGCGGGAGACACCTGTCGCTCGCACCCGACTGGATCGACGGAATCCTCCGACGGCAACCAGCCGGCGTCATCCTGCTCTTTTCGGACCTCTCGATTGACCACAAGAGACAGCTGAGAACCCGCAACATTCCGTTTGTCGTGCTCGACCCGGCCGGGGAGCCGGACCAGGATGTCTCGTCGGTGGGGTCGGCCAACTGGTCGGGCGGCCTGGCGGCTACGAGGCACCTGATCGAGCTCGGTCACCGCAGGATCGCCATGGTCAATGGCCCGCAGGAAATGCTGTGCTCGCGCGCTCGGCTGTCCGGGTACCGCGCTGCGCTGGACGAGGCGGGCATCCCGTTCGAGGCGACGCTCATCGAAGCTGGCAGCTTTCACTACGAGGATGGGGTTGCTGCCGGTACGAGGCTCTTGACCAGAGCGGATCGACCGACTGCGATCTTCGCAGGCAACGATCTCCAGGCCTTCGGGGTCTATGAAGCCGCACGCATGCAGGGCCTGGTCATCCCGGACGATGTTTCCGTGGTTGGCTACGACGATGTTCCGAGTGCCAGTTGGATGGGCCCCAAGCTCACAACGGTACGTCAGCCCTTGATCGAGATGGCGGAAGAGGCGACGCGTCTTGTGCTCGCGATGCGCGACGATCCGCATCACAAGCTCGTTCGTCTCGATCTTGCGACAAGTCTCATCGTGCGGGCGAGCACGGCGCCGCCGAAGGCTTGAGTCCGGCACGGCCAGCATTGAAGCGAGATGCGAGCGATATGTTTCTGAGCCAGACGAGAAAGCTTGCGTTGGCTGCCGTGACCGGATACCGTGACGACACGGGCTAGTATCGGCTGGTCCGTTCGCTCGACCATACGAACGGGAGTGTGCACACATGAGCAAGAAACAGTTCAGCATTGCACTCGTCGGGTACGGCTTCATGGGAGCGGCGCATTCGCAGGCATGGCGCGTCGCGCCGCGCTTCTTCGAACTTCCGGTCGAGCCGCGGATGGCGGTGATCGTCGGGCGAAACCCGGCCCGCGTCGAAGCGGCGGCGGAGCGCTTCGGATGGGCGGAGGCGGAAACACAGTGGCGCCGGGTGATCGAGCGTGACGACATCGACCTCGTTGACATCTGCAGCCCCGGCTTCACCCATGCCGAGATAGCGATAGCGGCGCTGGAGGCGGGCAAACACGTGCTGTGTGAGAAGCCTCTCGCCAACACGGTCGCCGAAGCGCAACGGATGGCCGACGCAGCCGAGCGAGCAGCAGCACACGGCGCCTACGCCATGGTGGGATTCAGCTATCGGCGGGTGCCCGCGATCACCTTCGCCCGCGATCTGGTCGCCGCTGGGAAGATCGGACAGCTGCGACAGGTACGCGCGCTCTACCTTCAGGACTGGCTCGTCGACGCCGAAGGACCGATGACCTGGCGGCTGGACAAGGACCTCGCCGGCTCGGGTTCTCTCGGTGACATCGGCGCGCACGCGATTGACGCCGTGCAGTTCATCACGGGCCGCCCGGTGACGAGCGTCAGCGGAGTCCTGGAAACGCTTGTACCCGAGCGGCCACTGCTCGGCGAGTCGGTTGGGCTCAGCGGCACTGCATCGAGCGAACGCGGCCGGGTAACCGTCGATGACGTTGCCTTGTTCACCGCACGGCTGGACGGCGGCGTGCTCGCCTCGTTCGAGGCGACGAGATACGCGACCGGGCGCAAGAACGCGTTCCGCCTCGAGTTCAGCGGTTCGAAGGGGGCGATAGCGTTCGACTTCGAGCGGATGAACGAGCTCGATTTCTACGACGCCACGGATCAGTCCGGGCAGAACGGCTTCCGCCGCATCCTCGTCACCGAGCCAGAGCATCCGTACCTTTCGGCCTGGTGGCCGACCGGCCATGGCCTCGGCTACGAGCACCCGTTTTCGCACCAGGTGCGCGACTTGCTGATCGATATCGCCGCCGGTACACAGCCGCGGCCGTCGTTCGACGAAGGCCTCCAGGTGCAGCGAGTGCTCGAAGCGGTTGAGGCAAGCTCCGCCGACGGCAGTCGCTGGGTCAGGGTGGAGCACCATGGCAATGCCGCGGAACGAGAACAGGGAAGAAACCTATGAGCAACTTTGTCCAGACAGCGAGCACGCGGTGACCGTCATGCCGGGCGGACGCAATGCCCTGATCGTGCGGGGCGGGTGGGACGGCCATCAGCCCGTCGAGACGACCAATTCCACGATTCCGTTCCTGACCAGAAACGGGTTCACGGTGCGCATCGAAGAGTCTCCCGCCATCTACACGGATGCCGACTACCTCGCCACCGTCGACCTCATCCTGCAGATCAACACGATGGCATCCATCAGCAAGGACGAACTCGCCGGTCTCCAGACCGCGGTGTTGAACGGTACGGGGATGGGCGGATGGCACGGCGGCATCGCGGACTCGTATCGCAACAGTGCCGACTACCTGCACATGATCGGCGGGCAGTTTGCCCACCACGCAGGCAAGAACCCGGCCGAGCGCACCGGCGACCAGTCCGACAACTACATTCCATACACAGTGCATATCACCGACCTCGGCCGCAGACATCCGATCACGCAGGGGATCGCCGACTTCGACCTGGTCACGGAACAGTACTGGGTGCTGAGCGATGAGTACAACGATGTGCTGGCGACCACCACCCAGGAAGTCCGGCCGTGGGACGCCTGGAACCGGCCGGTCACCGCTCCCGCGGTCTGGACCAGGCAGTGGGGCAAGGGTCGGATCTTCGTCTGCGCCCCAGGACACCGGCTCGAGATTCTCGACGACCCCAATGTGCGCACCATTGTGGAGAGGGGTCTTCTGTGGGCGGCGCGATGAACATCGGAGTCATCGGAGTGGGCACGATCAGCGCCCAGTACTTCGCCGAGTTCCCCAAGCTACCCGGACTGTGCATCCTGGCAGTCGCCGATCTCGACGGATCTCGGGCGGCCCGGGTGGCAGCGCAGTACGAGGTCGAGGCGCTCAGCGTCGACGCGCTGCTCGCCGATCCTCGCATCGATGCGGTGCTGAACCTCACCGTCCCCGCCGTGCACGTCGAACTCGCGACCCGGGCGCTCCTGGCAGGTAAGCACGTCTATGGCGAGAAGCCGCTGGGGCTGAACCCCGGCGCAGCAGGGGAGATGCTCGAACTCGCGCGGACGCGAGGACTGCGAGTGGGCAGCGCGCCGGACACGGTGCTCGGCACGGGTGTGCAGACCGCCCGTGCGCTACTGGAGTCCGGGGCGGTCGGCGAACCCGTTGCCGCGTCGGTGCATTGGAGCTCGCCCGGACACGAACTCTGGCATCCTGCCCCCCAGTTCTACTATCAGAACGGTGGCGGGCCGCTGTTCGACATGGCCCCGTACTACCTCACGACCCTGGTCACGCTGTTAGGTCCCGTGGTCCGGGTATCCGGCGTCGCGACGCGGTCGGGCCGGCAGCGCGTGATCGCCAAGGGCAGCCAGGCGGGAACCACATTCCCCGTGGATGTGGACACACACGTCAGCGCGATCCTTGAACACGCGAACGGGCTGACTTCGACCCTGACGGTGAGCTTCGAGGTGTGGGCATCGCGCGTTCCGTTGTTCGAACTGTATGGAACAGCGGGGACGATCGCGGTGCCTGATCCCAACCGGTTCTCCGACCCCGTCGAGGTCTGGACTGTGGACCGACCGGAATGGACAGGGGTGCCGGTATCCGCCGGCTATGCGGGCGCCGGACGCGGGTTCGGGCTGGCAGATATGGCACACGCGATTGAAACTGGTCGTCCGCACCGGGCGTCGGGGGACCTCGCGTTCCATGTGCTGGAAATCATGGATGCCGTGCTCCGTGCGGGCGCCGAGAAACGGGTTGTCGAACTGGTGAGCACGGTAGAGCAGCCCGAACCGGTGCCGTTCGGGGCGACCCCGGACAACTGGTGACTTCGCTGCCCCGCAGTCGGTGACGGGTGTGGTTGGAGCCAGCGCGGATCGAACCGGTACGACGAGACGAAAGATGAGGGCAGGACGATGACGGCCAACAATGCGGATTATCGCGACAGTGGACTGGTGTTTCCGGAGGGGTTCGTGTTCGGATCGGCCACCGCGTCGTACCAGGTCGAGGGCGCCGTCGCGGAAGGTGGCAGGGGTCAGAGCATCTGGGACACCTTCAGCCACACGCCGGGACGGGTGCTGAACGGAGACACCGGCGATGTGGCCGATGACCACTATCACCGCGTCGACGCGGATCTCGACCTGATGGAAAGTCTCAACCTCGCTGCATACCGGTTCTCGATCGCGTGGCCGCGCATACTGCCGACCGGTCGTGGGCCGGTCAACCAAGCCGGTCTCGATTTCTATTCGAGACTGGTCGATGGGCTCCTCGACCGCGGGATCACGCCGGTGGCGACGCTCTATCACTGGGATCTACCCCAGGCGCTCGAGGACAAGGGAGGCTGGGCCAACCGCGACACTGCCCTTGCCTTCGGCGAATACGCGCGCATCGTCGGGGCGGCGTTGGGGGACCGGGTCGCCGTGTGGACGACGCTCAACGAACCGTGGTGTGCCGCGTTCTTGGGCTATGCCTCCGGTGCCCACGCCCCGGGTCGAACCGAGCCGCTGGCGGCGTTGCGGGCTGCGCACCACCTGAACCTCGCGCACGGCGTGGCCATCCAGGCGCTGCGCACGGTGGTCGCGAACGAGCCGCAGTTCTCCGTCACGCTCAACCTGCATGCGCTGCGCGGCGACGGGCCGACCGGTGCCGAGGCGGTGCGCCGCATCGATGCGGTCGGCAACCGCGTCTTCACCGGGCCGATGCTGCACGGGGCGTATCCGCAGGACCTGCTGGAAGACACCGCAGCGATCACCGACTGGTCGTTCCTGCGTGATGGAGACACGCAGATCATCCACCAGGAGATCGACGTACTCGGGGTGAATTATTACGCGACCACGCTGGTACGAGTTTGGGACGGCCACGGGGAGCGCTCCAGCTGGGACGGGCACAAGGCCGTCGGTGTTTCGCCCTGGCCGGGAGCCGATGACATCGAGTTCCTGCCGCAGCCCGGGCCTTACACGTCGATGGGATGGAACATTGAGCCGAGTGGGCTCGAAGAGCTCCTCCTGTCCGTGCACGCGGAGTTCCCGGATCTGCCGCTGATGGTAACCGAGAACGGAGTCGCATTCGAGGATGTCGTGATCGAGGACGATAGTGGAGCGGCGGTGCATGATGGCAACCGGGTCGACTATCTGCGACGGCATGTGACGGCGGCGCATCGTGCGCTCCAGGCGGGCGTTGATGTGCGCGGCTATTTCGTCTGGTCGCTGCTCGACAACTTCGAGTGGGGTTACGGGTACTCGAAGCGGTTCGGGATCGTGCGGGTCGACTACGACACCCTCGAGCGCCTGCCCAAGGACAGTGCCTTCTGGTACGCGCAGCTGGCTGCGACCCGCACGATTCCCGAGGTTGAGGGGTAACCACGGGGCCGACGGCACCGCTCAGCGCGGACGATTCAGCACCGGACGATTCGGCACCGGACGATTCGGCACCGGACGATTCGGCACCGGACGATTCAGCGGCGAGCGGCGTACTGCTCGCGGATGATGGGTTGCGTGTCGTGCCTGGGCGTGGCCAACACTTCCAGCGGCCACTGCGGGCGGCTGTTCTTCAGCACCCAGGCGGCCTGCACCGCTGCGCCGAGCGCGACATATTCTGCCGGAGACGGCAGCTCGACCGGAAGGTCGAACACCTGACCTGCGATCGTCGCGACCGCCTCGTTCTGTGCGGCGCCGCCGATGAGCAGGATGCGCTGCGCATGGACGCCCTGCGCCCGGATCGCGTCCAGCCCGTCCGCTAGCCCGCAGAGCATACCTTCGATGGCCGCCCTCGCGACGTTGCCACGGGTCGTGGATGCGAGCGTGAGACCTGACAACGTCGCGGTCGCGTCCGGCAGGTTGGGGGTCCGCTCTCCCTCGAAGTACGGTTGCAACACCGCGCCGTCCGCGCCCGGATTCGCTTCGAGTGCCAGACGCGCGAGTTCCGCGTGATTCACACCGAGCAGCCCTGCCATCGAGTCCAGCACGCGAGCCGCGTTCAGGGTGGCGATCAGCGGTAGAAAGCCGCCCGCGGCATCCGCGAACCCGGCTACCGTACCGCTCGCGTCGCGCACCGGTCGCTCGGTGACAGCGAACACGGTGCCGCTGGTGCCGATCGAGACGACGACGTCGCCGGCGGTGGCACCCAGGCCGAGTGCGGCGCCTGCGTTATCACCCATCCCGACACCGACCACGATCCGACCGTCGGTCCGCCCGGCATCCGCCCCGCCCCCCGGAAATTCAGGAAAACCGGCCACCGTGCCGGCACGCGCCCCCGGACCTAGCACGGTCGGCAGGATCGGTAGCCCTTGGGTTCCTGAATTTCCGAGGGGGAGCGGTCGACGCAGCGCACGAGCGACGAGGTCGAGGTCGTAGGCGCCGGTACCCGGGTTCCAGTAGGACGTGCCGCTCGCTTCGGAGCGGTCGGTGCTGAGCGCGGCGAGGTCGGGTCCGAGGGCGCTCTCGCCAAGGGGGCCATAGCCGCGCAACCGCCAGGTCAGCCAATCGTGCGGGAGGGCGACGGCCGCCACTCGGGCGGCGTTGTCTGGTTCGTGGTCGCGCAGCCAGCGCAGCTTCGTGATGGTGAACGAGGCGACCGGCACCGTGCCGGTGCGCTGCGCGAAGGCCTCCGCTCCGACCTCGTCGATAAGATCTCGGGCCGCCGGTGCGCTGCGGGTATCGTTCCACAGCAGAGCCGGGCGGATGACGCGGCCGGCGGAATCCAGCACGACCATCCCGTGTTGCTGACCGGCGATCGAGATCGCCGACACGTCGTCTAGACTCCCGGCATCCGCCACCGCCGCGCGCAACGCCGCCCACCACGCCTCGGGATCGACCTCGGTGCCACCCGGATGCGCCGCACGACCGGTGCGCACTATGGCGCCGTCGTCGAGCCCCCGAATGACGACCTTGCAACTCTGCGTCGACGAATCAACGCCCGCAACCAATGGCATCCGTGCCCCTTTCATCATTCAGGAGGTTGTGTGACCACAGTGGCAGACGATGCTGCTGGTGACCTCAGCCAGCCCAGCAGCCCCGTCAGTCACGCACCCTCCTGAATGATGAAGGCGAGGCGACGGATGCTGCGGAGCCGGATGCAGGGACCGGGCGGGAGGCTAGCGCGCGCCGAGCAGATGCTCGGTGGCCAGTTGCTGCAGGCGCACGAAGCCGAAGCCGCGGCCACCGAAGTACGAGTCGGCGTCGAAGTCCTCGTACGCCGATCGGTCGGCCAGCAGCTCGGCGTACGACTCGCCTTCGCCCAGCGTCGGCACCGAGAGCTCCGGCACGCGGGACGCGGCCAGCGCTTCCTGCACCTCCGGGTCGGCGCGGAACGCCGCCGCCCGCTCCTTGAGCAGCAGGTAGGTGTGCATGTTCGCGGCAGCGGAGTCCCACACCCCCGTGATGTCCTCGGTGCGAGAGGGCTTGTAGTCGAAGTGGCGAGGGCCGGTGTAGGTCTGCCCGCCGTCCGGTCCGCCGTTTTCGAGCAGGTCGACCAGGGCGAACGCGTTGTGCAGGTCGCCGTGGCCGAAGACGAGGTCCTGGTCGTACTTGATGCCGCGCTGCCCGTTCAGGTCGATGTGGAAGAGCTTGCCCTGGTACAGGGCCTGCGCGATCCCGGCCGCGTAGTTGAGGCCGGCCATCTGCTCGTGCCCCACCTCGGGGTTGATGCCGACCAATTCCGGCCGCTCGAGCGTCGTGATGAACGCGAGCGCGTGCCCGACGGTCGGGAGCAGGATGTCGCCGCGCGGCTCGTTCGGCTTCGGCTCGATGGCGAACCGGATGTCGTACCCCTGGTCGGTGACATAGTCGCCGAGCAGGTTGACGGCCTCGCGGTAGCGCTCCAATGCGGCCCGGATGTCTTTGGCCGCGTCGTACTCGGCGCCCTCACGTCCGCCCCACATCACGAACGTCTTGGCACCCAGCTCGGCAGCCAGGTCGAGATTGCGCAGCACCTTGCGCAGCGCGAACCGGCGCACGCCGCGGTCGTTGGAGGTGAAGCCGCCGTCCTTGAACACGGGCTGACTGAACAGGTTGGTGGTGATCATCGGCACGATGAGGCCGGTGTCGGCCAGCGCCTGCGTCAGCCGGTCGATCTGCTGCTGACGCTGGGCCTCTGTGGAGCCGAAGGCAAACAGATCGTTGTCGTGGAAGGTGAGACCGTAGGCTCCGAGCTCGGCGAGCCGGGTCACCGCCTCGACGACATCCAGCGGCGGCCGGGTCGGACCACCGAACGGATCGGTGCCGTTATAACCGATCGTCCACAGGCCGAAAGAAAATTTGTCGTCGCGGGTCGGCTGCAGTGCCATGGAGTTTCCTCATCGTCGTCGGATCTGGGTTTGTTGGCTGGTAAAACATATTACTGCTCGTCGCCGAAATTCCAATACTCGAACCGGCCGAAATCGGCGACCGTCGCTCAGAGCACCGGCGCGGGGGCGGTACTGGCCCGGACAACCAGCTTGGCTGGCAGCTGGACGTGGCCCGGGACCTCGTGGCCGTCCAGCAACTCGACGAGCATCTCCAATGCCTGGGCACCGAGATCATGCAGTGGCTGCGCCATGGTTGTCAGCGGTGGCGTCGAACTGGCCGCCTCGGGGATGTCGTCGAATCCGATCACGGAGAGGTCGTGCGGCACGCTCAGCCCGAGTTCGCCGGCTACGGTGAGCACCCCGAGCGCGGACATATCGTTCGCGGCGAACACGGCGGTGGGCCGGTCGAGGCGTGTGAGTAGTTCGCGCGCGGCTCCGGCGGTCAGTGCGGCTTGGTATCCGCCGTCGCGCACCAGAGTCGGGTCGAACGCGATGCCGGCCTCCGCCAGCGATTCACGGTAGCCGGCTTCGCGCAGTTCGGCGGATGCGAGGTCGCTACGACCCCGGATATGGGCGATGCGTCGGTGACCCAGCCCGATCAAGTGGCGCATCGCGGTGCGGGCACCGCCGACGTTGTCCGAGTCGATCGTCGAGGGGCCGCCCGGACCGGTGTGCGGGTCGATTGCGACAACCGGGATCGAGGTCGTCGGCATGAGGACGGTCGGCGTGATGACGATGGCGCCGTCGATGAGCGTTCCGGCCAGGCGTGAGAGGGATCTGCGCTCCCAGCCGGTACGGCTGCCTCCCGCCACGAGACCGGAGTAGGCGAGGAGCTCGTAGCCGGTGCCACTGGCGGCGGTTGAGATACCCTTGAGCAGCTCGACGGAGAACGACTCGAACTCCGCGACGAGAACCCCAATGACATTGGTGCGTCGTCTGCGGAGGCTGCTCGCCACCAACGACGTCTCGTAGCCCAGGGCTGCGACAACCTCCAGCACGCGCTTCGAGGTCGCCGGAGCGACACCGTATCGGCCGTTGACGACCTTGGACACCGTCGGCACCGAGACGCCGGCGGCGCGCGCCACGTCCGCGATGGTCGCTCGCCCCAGTGAGGCAACCGGAGTGGCGTCAGGACTCATGGCTTCACAGTACAGCGCCGAACGCTCGTTTCGAGGCGCAATCACCGGTATAGAAATCGTTATCGATATCGATTGACAAAATGGCGGATCCGCTGTCAATCTTGACTGCACGGCATACCGAGGCCGCATGTCATCAGTCACAACGAAGGAGTTCGATAATGATGAGGAACGTTCGAACCGCGGGTATCCTGCTGCTCGCCGCGAGCACGGCCCTGCTGGCCACCGGTTGTTCCAGCGGCGGAGGCGGCGACAACGCCGGGGGCAACAGCACAGACAAAGTCACCATGACGTTCTGGAACAATGCCACGACGGGTCCTGGCAAAGCCTTCTGGGAGAAGACGGCAGCCGACTTCGAAGCCCTGCACAAGAACGTCACGATCAAGGTGCAGACCATCCAGAACGAAGACCTCGACGGCAAGCTGCAGACCTCGCTGAACGCGGGTGACGCACCGGACGTCTTCTTGCAGCGCGGCGGTGGCAAAATGGCGGCCATGGCCGATGCCGGCCAGCTGATGGATCTTACCGACTCCATCGATTCGGAAACGAAGTCGGCGGTCAGCGATGGCGCTTTCAAAGGCGAGACCTACAAGGGCAAGATCTACGCCATGCCCGTCAGCGTACTGCCAGAGGGCATCTACTACAGTCAGGACCTCTTCAAGGCCGCAGGAATTGACACCCCGCCCTCCACGATGGACGAGCTTGACTCCGCCGTGACCAAGCTCAAGGCCTCGGGTGTCGCACCCATCGCGGTCGGAGCGAAGGACGCCTGGCCGGCCGCCCACTGGTACTACAACTTCGCGCTTCGCCAGTGCAGCGAGGACACGCTCGCGAAGGCTGCCGAGACGCTCAAGTTCGAGGACTCGTGCTGGACGAAGGCGGGTGCGCTGCTCGACACCTTCAAGAACACCAACCCGTTCAACGACGGCTTCCTCACCACCTCGGCTCAGCAGGGTGCGGGCAGTTCCGCGGGACTCTTGGCGAACCACAAGGCCGCCATGGAACTCATGGGCGCGTGGGATCCCGGAGTCATCGCATCGCTGACGCCCGACGAGAAGCCGTTGCCAGACCTCGGCTGGTTCCCGTTCCCGAACATCTCGGGTGGCGACGGCGCTGACGGCGCCATCATGGGCGGAATCGACGGGTACTCCTGCTCGGCCAAGGCTCCGAAGAAAGAGTGCACCGAGTTCTTGAACTACATGACGACGAAGGACGTGCAAGAGGGCTACTACAAGGCGTTCAACGCGATCCCGGCCAACAAGGACGCGCAGAGCGTGATCACCGAGCCCTACCTCAAGTCAGTGCTCGAGGCCTACAACAAGGCGCCGTTCGTGTCACAGTACCTCGACACTCTGTACGGTCAGAACGTTGGCAATGCGCTCAACACCGCCGTCGTCGATGTGCTCGCCGGCAAGGGCACACCCGGCGACATCATCAAGGCGGTCAATGAGGCTGCAGCCAAGGGATAGTTCGCCATCATGAGCAGTTCCCTCAGCGCGGAATCGTTGACTGGTCAGCATCCGCCTCAGGGCACCCGACCGGCTGGGGATGAGGCGCAACGCGCGTCGTCCCCAGCCGCCGGGCGGCCGGGGCGAAATGCGACAGTCTGGCGCAAGCGCCTCGAAATCACCATCCTCTCGGGCCCGGCGATCATCGTCTTCGTCGCGTTCGTTATTTTTCCGGTGGTTCTGGCCGCGTATTACGGCTTCTTTCGCTGGAAGGGATTCGGAGCGCCGACCGATTTCGTCGGTCTGAACAACTACTTCATCATCTTCGCCGACACGGCCTTCCACGAGGTGTTGATACACAACGGCTTCATTGTTGTGCTGTCGCTCGTAATCCAGGGCCCGTTCGCCGTTGTACTTGCGCTCTTGCTGAACCAGAAGATCCGAGGGCGTTCGATCATCCGCGTGCTCATCTTCGTGCCGTATGTCATCTCCGAGGTCATCGTCGGTGTCGGCTGGAGCCTCATGCTGCAGACGGCGGGCGCGGTCAATGACTTCCTGCAGACGGTCGGGCTGGGTGCTTTCAAGGCGGACTGGCTGTCTGATCCGAAGATCGCGATCTGGTCGCTGATGCTCATCATCTCGTGGAAGTACATCGGCTTCGCCGTCATCCTCTTCCTCGCCGGGTTGCAGAGCATCCCGGAGGAACTGTTCGAGGCGGCCTCGATCGACGGGGCCAGCTACTGGCAGATTCAGCGTGACATCACGCTGCCATTGCTCTCCCCGACGATTCGGATCTGGGCGTTCCTGTCGATCATCGGTTCCCTGCAGCTTTTCGATCTTGTCTACATCATCTGGGGCCAGTACATCGCCTCAACGGCGGGCACCTCCACCATGGCGACCTACATGGTCGCCAGTGGGCGCACCTCGGGCAACTTCGGCTACGGCAGTGCCGTCGCGGTGGTCATGTTCGTTATCTCGCTCGCCATCGCACTGATCTACCAGCGCTTCGTGTTGCGACGCGACATGGCCGGCGCGGTCACCGGGAGGTCTCAGTAATGTCCGCTACCACTCTTGACCGAACATCGCGCCCGGTCGGCAGGCCCAGCCGGCAGAAGTGGGGCAATCCGGTTACCTATTTCATCGCTTTGCTCTTTATCGCGGTGTGCCTCGTGCCGGTGTTCTACATCGTGCTTGGCGGCTTTCGCAGCAACTCACAGATCACTTCGTCGCCCGCCGGCCTGCCGAACCCGTGGCGGTTCGACAACTACATCGACGTGCTGAGCAGTTCCACCTTCTGGCTGGAGATCGGCAACTCGGCGATTGTCGGATTCGCCACCACGGTGGGAGTCGTCGTGCTCGGCGTGATGGTGAGCTTCGTCCTGGCCCGGTACCACTTCGTGGGCCGGGGAGCAATGTATTCGCTGTTCGCCGCCGGTCTGATGTTCCCGATCACCGTCGCGATCACTCCGCTCTACATTCTGATTAAGAACCTGGGCCTGACGAACAATCTCGCTGGGGTGATCCTGCCGCAGATCGGGTTCGGACTTCCGGTCACGGTGATCATCCTGGTGCCATTCCTCAAGGCGATCCCTGATGAGATCGAGGAAGCGGCGTCGATCGACGGGGCGAGCAAACTCGGATTCTTCTTCCGCATGGTCATCCCGTTATCGGTGCCCGGAGTGGTCACGACCGGCATTCTGGCCTTCGTCGGAAGCTGGAACGCCTACCTGCTGCCGCTGTTCCTGCTGAACGACCAGTCGACGTTCACCTTGCCGCTCGGGGTGCAGGCGTTCGCCTCCCAGTACTCGGTGAATACCGCCAAGGTGCTGGCGTTCACCTCGTTGTCCATGATCCCTGCGTTGGTCTTCTTCACGATATTCGAACGCCGGATCGTGGGGGGATTGACCGGTGCGGTCAAGGGCTAGGTGCGCCCGGCCCCCGACGTCTTGTTTCCATACTCAACGAAAGTGATGATCCTGTGACGGATGTCGTGGCGGCCAGCCCCAAAGTTTCGCAGCGTGTGCGTGCGCTGCACGCTCGGATGACCCTCGAGGAGAAGCTCGCCCAAATCGTGGGTTACTGGCTCGATCAGAACGGGCTCGTTGCGCCGATGCAAGGCGAGATGGCTGCCGGACAGAAAGCGTCAGAAGACCTGCGCGAGGTGACTCGCCACGGCATCGGCCATTACACCCGCGTGTACGGCACCCGTCCTGTCGAGCCGGCAGAGCGCGCGGCATGGCTGTGGAGCGAGCAGCGGCGGCTCAAGCGCGAGACCAGGCTCGGCATCCCAGCGCTGGTGCACGAGGAGTGCCTCACCGGCCTGGCCGCCTGGAAGGCGGCGACGTTCCCCACCCCGCTGGCCTGGGGCGCATCGTTCGACCCCGCACTGGTTCAGCAGATGGCCGTCGCCATCGGCGACTCGATGAAGGAGCTGGGTATCCACCAGGGTCTGGCCCCGGTGCTCGACGTTATCCGGGACCCCCGGTGGGGCCGGGTCGACGAATGCATCGGGGAAGACCCCTATCTCGTTGGCACGGTCGGGACGGCCTACGTGCGCGGCCTGCAGAGCGCCGGTGTGCACGCGACGCTCAAGCACTTCTTTGGGTACTCGGCGTCGCGCGCGGGGCGCAATCATGCGCCAGTGCACGTCGGACCGCGCGAGATAGCGGATGTCTTCCTGCCGCCGTTCGAGATGGCCGTCCTCGACGGAGGGGCCAAATCCGTGATGAATTCCTATACGGACATCGACGGCGTGCCGATGGCCGCCAATGGGCAATATCTCACGAATCTTTTGCGCGATACCTGGGGTTTTGACGGCGTCGTGGTTGCCGACTACTTCGCGGTGGCCTTCCTCGAGGTCATGCACGCCGTCGCCTCAGACCGAGGTGAGGCCGCCGCGCTGGCGCTCGAAGCAGGCATCGACATCGAACTGCCGACCGGTGACGCGTACCTGCGGCCGCTAGCAGATCGCATTCGCGCCGGCGCTTTCGATGAGGCCTACGTGGACCGTGCCGTGCTGCGTGCGCTTGCGCAGAAGGAGGAGCTGGGGCTTCTTGACGAGGATGCCTTCGAGTCCGATCCACCGACCAACGTCGACCTCGACTCTCCTCGTCACCGCCAGCTGGCGCGGCGGCTCGCCGAGGAGTCGGTGGTTCTGCTCTCCAACGACGGCGTGCTTCCGCTCAATCGCCGCTCGACTACGCTCTCCCGGGTTGCTGTCATCGGTCCCAACGCGCATCGAGCGCAGGCGCTCCAAGGGTGTTACTCCTTTGCGAATCATGTGCTCGCAAGCTATCCGGAACTGCCGCTCGGATTCCAGATTCCCACGGTTCTCGAGTCGCTCCCCCGCGCGTTCGAGGCGGCGGGCCTCACCGTGCCCGAGTTCGTCTATGCCGAAGGATGCTCCGTCGAGGGCGAGGATGTTTCCGGCTTCGAGCGCGCGGTTGACGCCGTATCCGCAGCCGAACTGGCCATTGTCGTCGTGGGTGACCAGGCCGGACTCTTCGGCAGGGGCACCGTCGGCGAGGGCAACGACTCCGAGACACTGACCCTGCCTGGCGTGCAACGTCGACTTGTTGAGGCGGTGGTCGCAACCGGGACTCCCGTCATCATGGTGCTGCTGACCGGGAGGCCATACGCGATCAGCTGGGCACTCGACGGCGTTGCGCCGCTGCCGGCCGCGGTGCTCCAAGCATTCTTTCCCGGCGAGGGCGGTGGCCTCGCTCTTGCGGACATCATTACCGGCCGCATCAACCCTTCTGGGCGATTGCCGGTGTCACTGCCGCGGTCGGTCGGTGCGCAGCCGTACTCGTACCTGCATCCGATTCTGGGTGGACCATCCGATGTGACCGAGACCGACTCGACGCCGTTGCGCCCCTTCGGGTTCGGGCTGTCATACAGCAGCTTCGAGTACTCCGAGTTCGCCGTTGACCCCGCCTGTACCGCCGGCGACTCCTTCACAACGGCGGTGACGGTGACGAACACCGGTGCGGTGCGCGGAACGGACACCGTGCAGCTTTACGGCCACGATGTGCGTGCTTCGGTGACGCGCCCGGTGGCGCAGCTGCTGGCTTACGCACGCGTCGAACTCGACGCCGGCGATTCGGCTCGCCTCACGTTCTCGGTACCGACGACCCGATTCGCGTTCACCGACCGTCGGATGGTCAAGATCGTGGAGCCAGGTGACGTACAGGTGTGGGTGGCATCGCACGCTGAGGTGTCGGCTGACGCGCGCACCGGGGCATCCAGCAGTGGTCCGATCGTCAGCGAGAACCATGTCGAGGTGAGGCCGCTCCCCGGGGTATCGAGTTCCCGGGCGGTCGTCGCGATCACCGGCGACGTGTACGAGGTCACCACGTCGGATCCTCGCATGGCGAGCGTGCACCATGAGGCCGCAGTGTCATCAACGGCGATGGTGGTCTGACGACGGGTCGCCGGAACCGCAGTCGTTCCAGGGTAAGTTAGCGCCATGACACTGGTCGGCGCCGCTTCGGCCAATCGAGGGAACAGCAGTGACTCCCTGCGTCGCCATAATCTCTCCGCGGTATTGACCCTGGTGCACCACTCCCGTGAGCTTTCGCGGTCGAGGCTGACGAAAGCCACCGGGCTCAACCGCTCCACCATCGCCGCTCTTGTCGCCGAGCTGATGGATGCCGGACTCGTGGTGGAGTCAGAGCCAGGCCCCAACAAGGCGGTAGGTCGGCCCAGCCCCGTGGTGCGGCCCGATCCGCGCACCGTCGCCATCGCCGTTAACCCCGAAATCGATGCGATCACGGTCGGGGTGGTCGGTCTGGGCGGCACGATGGTGAGACGCGTCCGCCACGCGCTGGAGCACTCGCCGTCGGCGACCGAGGCCGTTCGCGTCGCCGCCGAGATCATCCGGGGTATCGAGGCAGAACTCGACGGTTCGCACCGAGTGGTCGGAATCGGCATGGCGCTTCCCGGGCTGGTGCGTGGGCGAGACGGCTTGGTCCGTCTGGCGCCGCACCTGGACTGGACCGACGAACCGGTCGCAGGAATGCTGGAGGCCGACACCGGATTTCCCGTCGTCGCCGGCAACGACGCACGACTGGGCGCGAACGCCGAACGCTTGTTCGGCGCCGGCCGGGGCGTCGATGACCTCATCTACCTGAACGGCGGCGCCAGCGGCATCGGTGGTGGCATCATCACCGATGGCACCCCATTGCGCGGCGTCGAAGGCTATGCCGGCGAGTTCGGCCACACGCTCGTGACCCACCGAGCTGACCGGGATGCCGCTGGCGCGCAGGGCAGTCTGGAGCTGGAAGTGAACCGCGACGACCTGCTGCGGGTTCTCGGATTGAGCGGAGCCGACCCGGATGAGTTGGAGAGTGCTCTTGTGGCCTCCACCGCTCCGCTGGTGCGTGCCGAGGTGCGGCGGCAGTTGGGCTTTCTCGGTATCGCTCTGCGTAACGCGGTCAACGTTCTGAATCCTGAACTGATCGTGCTGGGCGGGTTCCTCGGCGCACTCTTCGCGGTCGACGGTGACTACCTGCAGGCTCAGGTCGCAGGACACGCGTTGTCGGCGTCGTACGCGTGCCTGCGGATCGCGCGCGCGCAACTGGGTTCGGACATCCTCATGATCGGCGCGGCTGAACTGGCGTTCGCCCGCCTCTTGGCCGATCCGGCGGCGTTCGGGACTTCCCGCTGATCGAACGTTTCGTCGTTACCGGCGCGGCAGCGATTGCTGGAAGAAGGCGATGGCACGCTCTTCATCAAGAATTTGCCCACCCTCGTGACCGTTGTACTCCCACACGGTGATGGATTTCGACCCCGCGTAGGCGTTGAAGGCTCCGAAGACCGTCGAAGGCGGGCATACAGCATCCATCAGACTGGTCGAGAACAAGGCGGGTGCATTCGCGCGCCGAGCGAAGTTCACACCATCGAAATAGGCGAGCACGGCATGAGTGTCGCGCGACCGGTCCCGGTGCACGGCCAGGTAGTTGCCGATTTCTTTGTACGGGAAGTTGTCCGTGAGCGTGGTTGCCCTCGGAAAATCGCAAAGAAATGGCACGCAGGGTGCCACCGCAGCCAGGTCGGGCACGAGGCCGGAAACGGCCAGGGTGATTCCGCCACCCTGGCTTTGTCCGAACGCCGTGACCTTCGAGGCCTCCACCCGGTCCAGTTCGCGCACTGTGTCAATGGCGCGCACGGCGTCGGTGAAAACCCTTCTGTAGTAGTAGCTCTCACGGCTTTGGATGCCGCGGGTCATGAATCCTGGGTATTGCGGGCCTGAGCCGGCCGGGTCCGCCGTGTCGCCGGCAGACCAGGACGAGCCCTGCCCGCGCGTGTCCATCTGGAAGCTGGCGAAGCCGGCGGATGCCCACAGCAGGTTCTGCAGGGCATGGCCACGGCCGCCACCATAGCCCACGAACTGCACCACGGCCGGCAAAGGGCCATCCGCGCCGGCCGGCATCCGCAACCACGCTTTCACCGGTTGCCCGCCGAATCCGGAAAACGTCACATCGAAAACTTCCAGAGTCGTCAGCGGGGTTTTCACCCGCTCGAGAATGACGGACGAAGCCGCCGAGCGAGCCTCGGCGATGGTGCCTGCCCAAAACGCGTCGAAGTCTTCCGGGTCCTCCTGGGCACTTTGATATCTGGTCAACTGCGCTTCGGGTAGATCGAAATACACGAGCG
This sequence comes from Parafrigoribacterium mesophilum, assembly GCF_039652555.1. Taxonomy (NCBI): domain Bacteria; kingdom Bacillati; phylum Actinomycetota; class Actinomycetes; order Micrococcales; family Microbacteriaceae; genus Parafrigoribacterium; species Parafrigoribacterium mesophilum. Next base: position 1,398,655 of record NZ_JBDJAF010000001.1, on the reverse strand, counting down.
TTCCCCTCGTTCCGACTCGAGCTCACTGAGTCACCGACGCCAGCCTACGGACTGGCGGATACCCCAGTGTCTTCCGAACCGCCAGTCGGTCGGGAATAGCGACTGCTGCCGTCGGTTACAGTAAACGAGGCCGCAGGCATGTCGAGCGGCCAGTCGTGCCGTTCTTTGTTCTGGAGGCGGTTATCGGGCGCTCTGCCTCGCCCGCCGAGTTCGAGGTTTGCCTGTGACCACCGTCGTCCATCCCGGCGACTCGCTGTCCCCCAAACAGCGCTTGGTGTACATCCTCGTCCTCGGTGCGCTGACGGCGCTCGGGCCGTTTACCGTTGATCTCTACTTACCGGCGTTCCCCGCCCTTGAGGACGACTTCGCGGCGACCACCGCCGTCATCCAACTCACACTCACGGCGACCGCCGTCGGCTTCGGTTTCGGCCAGCTCCTGGTGGGACCGTGGAGTGACCGCGTCGGTCGGCGACTGCCGTTGGTTCTGGCTACCTCGCTCCACGTGGCAGCGTCGCTCGGCGTCGCCTTCGCCCCAGACATCGTCACTCTGGGCGTGTTCCGGGTGCTCCAGGGTTTCGGCGCAGCAGCGGGCGGCGTGGTCGCCATGGCGATGGTCCGTGACCTTTTCGGTGGCCTTCCACTGGTCCGGATGCTGTCCCGGCTGGCGCTGGTGAATGGCCTCGCCCCGATCCTGGCTCCGGTGATCGGGTCGCAACTTCTGGTCATCCTCGACTGGCGCGGCATTTTTTACTTCCTGGCGGCTTACGGCTTTGTCGTGGTGCTCTCGACCTTCCTCTTCATTGTTGAAACGCTGCCACCGGCTCGTCGGGTGGACACGGGCCATGCCACTGTTCGAGAACGATATCGGTCGGTGTTGACTGACCGCACCTTCGTCGGGGTCGCTGTCATCTCGGCGATGACCTTTTCGGGGTTGTTCGCCTATCTCTCCTCCTCATCGTTCCTGTTCCAGGAAATCTATGGACTCAATCCACAGGAGTTCGGGCTGCTCTTCGCGGTGAACTCGATCGGTGTCGTACTGGGCGTGCAAGCCAGTGCCGGCCTGGCCAGGTACGTCGGACCACAGTGGATTCTGGCGGTGACCACCGCGGTGCTGCTGGTCTCCGCGCTGCTCATCATCGTGTTCGATTCGGCCCACCTCGGGCTGCTCGGAATCGTGATCCCGCTCTGGTTCTTCCTCACCGCCTGCGGGTTTGGGTTTCCTCTCGTGCAAGTGCTCGCGCTGGTCAATCATCCCCGCGAGGCCGGCACGGCGGCCTCGGTGCTCGGCGCCCTGAACTTCGGATTGGCTGGCCTCACCTCTCCGATCGCCGGACTCTTCGGCATCCACGACGCGGTTCCGATGGGCGCGGTGATGGCGGTCACCGCCGTGTTCTCGGTCTTGGCGCTGTGGTTCGTCGTACGGCCATGGACGGTGCCGAGGCTCGCGCGGTAACGACGCGAGGCGACATGTCGCCGAGCCAGTCAGCCTGCTTCAAGAGGGCCGACCGCAGCTGCCGGTTCGGCAAGCTCCAGGGGCTCAGAGAATCCTGTCGATTCGCGCCCGACGACGTGGTAGTCCGCCAGAATCTCTCGTGGGGGTTGCCGGTCGCCCTTTTCGTGGATCCGCTCGATGAGCAGATCCACAGCAACCTGAGCGATCTGGTCCCGTCCCGGTTCGACGCTTGAGAGTGATGGCAACGAGAACCGGGCTTCATCGATGTTGTCGAAGCCGATGACCGCGACGTCCTGCGGCACTCGCACGCCTGCTTCACCGAGTGCTCGCAGGGCGCCTAGGCCGAGTGTGTCGTTCAGGGTGAACACCGCGTCGAACGGAATGCCGTCTTGCAGTAGGCCGCGCATTGCCGCTGCGCCGTTTTCTCTGTGCCACGGTGCCGCTACGCGGACGAGCGCGGGGTCGTAACTGAGTCCCGCCGCCTCGAGAGCTTCCCGGTATCCGCGAATGCGCAAGTTCGCTGACCGGATGTCGTTTTGGTTGATCGGGTGGGCTCCGATGACGGCAATACGGCGCCGGCCGATGCCGAGAAGATGATCCATCGCGGCACGAGCTGACTCGACGTTCGCCATCGTCACATGATCGGTCGGCCCACCGAACATCCGCTCGCCGAGTAAGACGAGGGGAAAATCGACGTTGAGGAGGTCGATGTCCTCCTGCCCGAGACGTTCAGGGCTGAACAGGATACCGTCGGTGAGCCGCAGCCGCTTGCCGGAAAGGATGGCCAGCTCACCCTCCCGTGTGGCGCCCGTCTGGTCGATAACCACGTCGACGTTATGGCGGCGTGCCGCCCGGATGATCGTGTCGGCCAGCTCGGCGAAGTAGTTTTGGCGTAACTCCGGAATTGCAAGCCCGATCACGCCCGTCTTTCCTGAGCGGAGACCTCGTGCCGAAAGATTGGGCCGATAGCCCAGTTCGGCGATCGCCGCGAGTACCTTGTCTCGCGTGGCGGCGCGAACGTGCGGGTAGTCATTCACAACATTAGAAACGGTCTTGATCGAGACGCCGGCGATACGAGCCACGTCGTGCAGGGTTGACACCATGCGGCTCCTCTTGTTCGGGCTCCATAGGTTGCGTTGCAGTTCACTGTAGCGACAGGGCACGGCACGAGCACGGTCCGGCCCTGAAGGTTCGCAGCCAGAAGATTTCTGGAAATGCTTGACACCCCGATCAAGGTTAGCCATAGTCGATCTACAACGTTGTAGTACAACGTTGCATATCGCGAACAACCCCTACATGATCGCGATGGTTGTCGAAGCTGACGGCCATAGCTATCTGTTCGCTTCGCGGTGCACCGAACATGTCCAAGCATCGAAAGGAATGGATCAGTGAAGACCAAGAAAGTCATCGCCGCCCTTGCGGCGCTCATGGTCGCAGGTACGCTCGCCGGCTGTTCCGGCGGAGCCACGGAAGGTAATGAGGCGGCCAACTGCACCAACAAGATCACCAAGAAAGACGCACCGGTGGTAACGCTGTGGGCCTGGTATCCCAACACCGAACTCGTCGTCGACAACTTCAATAAGCAGCACGACGACGTCCAGGTGTGCTGGACGAACGCCGGTGCCGGAGGCGATGAGTACGACAAGTTCCAGACGGCGATCTCCGCAGGCAGCGGGGCTCCCGACGTCGTCATGCTGGAAGCGGACCGGATTCCGACCTACCAAGTTCAGGACGCCCTCGTGGACCTCAGGGACCTTGGCTTTAAGGACGTCAAAGCAAACTTTAGCGACGGCGCCTGGAAGGATGTCTCGGTCGGCGACGGTGTTTACGGTGCCCCGATCGACGGTGGTCCGATGGGGATGATCTACCGCAAGGACATCTTCGACAAGTACGGTATTACGCCCCCGACCACGTGGGTGGAATACGAGGCCGCGGCACAAAAGGTGAAGGATGCCGGCGGACCGTTGTTCGGCGATTTCCCCGCGAACCAGGCCGCCTATGTCACGGCGCTGCTGTACCAGAACCGCGCGCAGCCGTTCACCTATGACCCCGCCAACAAGGGCGAGATCGGGATCAAACTGAACGACGACGCCACCAAACAGGTGCTCGACTACTGGGCAGGGCTCGTGTCGAAGGGTCTGGTGGGCACGCAAGACCAGTTCACCCCGGAATACATCTCCGGTGTGATCGGCGGCAAGTACGCGACGTACCTCTCGGCCGCGTGGGCACCGGGCTACCTGCAGGGTGCGGGCGTGGGCAAGGGCGACGATGCCGGCGTGTGGGCGACGGCTCCGATGCCGAAGTGGGACCCGAGCAACCCAGCGGTGAACTGGGGCGGTTCCGCCTTCTCGGTGACCAAGCAGGCGAAGGATCAGAAGCTCGCGGCCAAGGTCGCCTTCGGAGTCTACGCAGACGACGCATCACTGAAGGACGGGTGGGAGAACCAGATCATATTCCCACTCAACGTCAACGTATTGAACGATCCGGCGTTTATTGATGCCAAAGTCAAGTTCTTCAATGGCCAGCAGGCCAATAGGGAGGTATACGTGCCAGCGGCCAAGGCTTACACGGGCATGACTTATACGCCGATCGGACAATACTTCTACAGCGCGTTCACGAAGCAGATCGCCGCGATTAATGACGGATCCACCACCGGATCCCAGGCGGCCGACGCATTGCAGGCGGATGTCGCGAAGTATGCGAAGGAGCAGGGTTTCACTGTCAAGTGATCCCTGACCCCGGTGGGCCGGCCGAATGACGGGGCGGCCCACCGATCCCCTCCCTCGACCAGAAAGCAAGATCCATGACCTTCACACTGCCGGCTCGACGCGGAGCCGGATCGCGACGGGCTCGTCGCGGTACGAGCCGTCGCCAGAACCTTACAGGCTGGCTGTTCGTCGGCCCGTTCGCGATCGTCTTCCTCGCCATGCTCGTGCTCCCGCTCGGATTCGCGTTCTATCTCAGCACGTTCCAGAAGGCGCTGATCGGTGGGACCAGGTTCGTCTTCCTCGGCAACTACGCCAAGGCCTTCAGCGATCCGTCCTTTGTCGACGGGGTCTGGTTCGTGATCCGCTTCTCGCTGGTGCTGATCCCGATCCAGATGGCCATCTCACTCGCCATGGCGCTCATCCTTGACATGGTGACCACGAGATTCGCACGGTTCTCGCGACTCATGATCTTCATGCCATATGCGATCCCTGCCGTCATCGGCGCGCTGATGTGGGGCTTTCTGTACAGCAAGAACTTCGGCCCAATCGCAGACTTCTTCAATGCGCTCGGTACGACGGGGCCGGATTTCCTCAGCAAGCAGTTAATCTTCTGGGGCCTGATGAACGTCGTGACCTGGCAATGGGCCGGCTATTACATGATCATCCTCTACGCTGCGTTGCAAGGGATCGACCCCACCTTCTACGAGGCAGCTCGCATAGATGGCGCCTCTCACTGGCAGATCATCCTCCGGATCAAAATCCCGCTCGTGGCGCCAGCGCTCGTGCTGATCCTCGTGTTCGCCCTGATCGGAACGTTGCAGTTCTTCAACGAGCCCAAGATCCTGCAGCAACTCGCGGCCGGAGCAATCCCGGAGGATTTCACCCCGAACTTGTATGCATACCAACAGGCGTTCACACTGGCGAACTACAACTACGGTTCTGCAATCTCGTTTGCGCTCGGCGCCGTCGTCTTCATCTGCGTCTACATTTTCTTATTCGCCACTCGCAAGCGAGGAAGCTTCCTCTCATGAGTGCCGCACGGCTCGGGCGCGTCCATCGCAGACCTCGACATATACCGCTGCAGATCGTGCTCGGCCTGCTGGTCATCTACTTCCTGATCCCCTTCTGGTGGGTCATTGTGAACAGCTCGAAGAGTTCGGCCGGACTATTCGGCGGTGGGAACGCGCTGTGGTTCGCCACCAAAATTGATTACGTCGGCAACATGGTGCAGCTCTTCAGCTACGGCGGAGGTATCTTCGCAAACTGGCTGCTGAACTCCGCCCTGTACGCGTTCGTCGGCGGGATTGGGGCCACGGTGTTGGCGGTACTCGCCGGCTATGGCTTAGCGAAGTACCGCTTTGCCGGACGCCGCGCCGGGTTCTCCATCCTCCTTGGCGCCGTCATGGTCCCGATGACCGCGCTCGTCATCCCGACCTTCATCCTGTTCTCCCAGTGGGGCATCACGAACACCATCTGGTCGGTGATCCTCCCGACGCTGCTCAACCCGTTCGGTGTGTATCTCATGAACGTCTACGCCCGTGAGGCGGTGCCCGATGAGCTCCTGGATGCCGCACGCGTCGACGGCGCAGGGGAGTTCAGGACATTCATCCAGGTCGCGTTGCCCCTCATGGGTCCGGCGATCGTCACGGTGCTGCTGCTGTCTGTCGTGTCGTCGTGGAACAACTACTTCCTGCCGCTCGCGATGCTGTCGGACAACCGGCTCTTCCCGGTTACGGTGGGAATTGGGCTGTGGCAGTCCACAGCTTCCACGTACGGCGCCGCGGGTGGAGAGAGTCTGTGGAGCATCATCATCCTCGGCTCGCTGGTCTCCGTCATTCCTCTGATCATTGCCTTCTTATCCCTCCAGCGCTATTGGCAAGGAGGGCTCGCGATCGGAAGTCTCAAGTAGCTCCGGCCTCCCCGCCCCCGACTTTCCAGCATCTAACCCTTCGAGGAAACGTGATCTCCGCACATCTCACCATCGACCCCCATTTCGTGGTCGGTCCTGTCAACCGCCGCCTGTTCGGCTCCTTTGTCGAGCACCTCGGACGCTGCGTCTACGGGGGAATCTACGAGCCCGATCATCCGGACGCCGATGAGGACGGCTTCCGCCGCGACGTCATCGCCCTGGTGAAGGAGTTGGGTGCTACGACCATCCGGTACCCGGGCGGCAATTTTGTCTCCGGCTACCGGTGGGAGGACGGTGTCGGCGAACGATCACAGCGCCCCCGCCGGCTTGATTTGGCGTGGCATTCGGTGGAGACCAACGAGATCGGGCTCGACGAGTTCTCCCGCTGGCTGAGCAAGGTTGACGGAGAGCTCATGTACGCCGTGAACCTCGGCACGCGGGGAGTGCAGGAGGCGCTCGATGTGCTCGAGTACGCGAACGTGCGCTGCGGCACCGAACTGTCGGATCGCCGAATCGCGAACGGAGCGATTGAACCGTACGACATCCGCATCTGGTGCCTCGGCAACGAAATGGACGGACCGTGGCAACTCGGTCACGGGACACCTCGCGACTATGCGCGCGTCGCAGTGAAGACAGCCCGTGCGATGCGCCAGATTGACCCAGCACTGGAACTTGTGGTCTGCGGCAGCTCGAGCGCTCAGATGCCGTTGTTCGGCACCTGGGAACGGATCATTCTTGAGGAGACCTACGACGAGGTCGACTACATTTCCTGTCATGCCTATTACGAACCGATCGAAGGCGATTACGCGAGCTTCCTAGCCTCAGCGGTCAACATGGACCGGTTCATCGAGTCGGTGATCGCCGCGGTCGACCATGTTAAGGCGGTCCGAGATAGCGACAAGACCATCAACATCTCCTTCGATGAGTGGAACATCTGGTACCACTCCCGCTACGCCGCGGTAGACCGGATCACCGATCCTCAGCAGTGGCCCGTAGCGCCCCGCCTGCTCGAGGACGTCTACTCGGTCGTGGATGCCGTCGTCTTCGGCAATCTTCTGATCTCACTCATCAGACACGCCGATCGAGTGACCGCGGCGAGCGTAGCGCAATTGGTAAACGTCATCGCCCCGATCATGACCGAGCCGGGGGGTGGGGCGTGGCGGCAAACGACGTTCTTCCCGTTCGCGGTCACATCGCGCCTGGCGCGGGGAGTCACGCTTGAGCTCAAGCTTGACTGCCCGACATACCAGTCGGAACTTCACGGCGTCGTCCCCGTGGTCGACGCTGTCGCGACGCACGACGATGTGACCGGCGACACCGCGGTCTTTCTGGTCAACCGCAGCATGGATGAGCCAGTGGCGATCGTGATCGACACGAGCATTCTCGGGAATGTGTCGGTCGTCAACGCCGAGAGTCTCTGCGACGATGACATCCACGCGGCTAATACACTGTCCGATCCCGAACGAGTGGGACTGAAGCCGAATGGCACCGCTGAGCTCGCCGATGGGGAACTGCACATCACACTCCCGCCTGTCTCCTGGACGGCGGTGACGCTGCGATGACGAACGAGCGCGCGCGACGGGGTCGACGGACAACGGGGTGAGGAGCCGCCTCGAACCGATCGAGCGGCTCTCCGAGGAGCGCGGCGAACTTGCGGCTGTCGTGAAGGGAGTGGCGCCTAGTCTGGCGACATGACCGAACGGCACACCAGTGGGGGCACCGCGGCGCCATCGCCGATCACCACCCGGCGGGTTTCCCGAATGTGGCCGCTGGTCAGTTCCGCGGTTGCGCTGCTGCTGATCACGGTGAGTGGAGTGCTTCTGGCTGCCCGCCACGCCGCCCCAAGCATCGACACCGAGTGGATGGGAGAGATGCTCGAATACCGCACTCCGCTCGGGGAAGTGCCGGCTCTGATCATGAACTTCCTCGGGGGCGGATGGTTCGCGGTCGTGGTCGTACCCATCGTGGTCATCGGAGCGCTCTGCCTGGCCAGTCGCTGGAAAGCGGCAATCTTCTTCGGCACCTCCATCGCGGCCAGCGCCATCCTGGTGCAGGTGCTCAAACAGCTGCTCGGGCGGGCCCGTCCCTTGGACAAGTTGGTGCAAATCGACACCGGTTCGTTCCCGTCCGGGCACGTCGCGAACGCCGCCACAATGGCGGCAGTGATGTGCATCATCTTCTGGCGAACCTGGGTGTGGTTGACCGGGGCGGCTTACACACTGCTGATGATGCTCAGCCGCACCTACCTGGGGGTGCACTGGCTGACGGACACCATCGGCGGTCTTATGCTGGGCGTCGCCGTCGCCATCATGGTCTGGGCCCCCCTGGCGGACCGACTGCGACGCGAGGCCGAACATCTCCGGTAATAGTTCCCATTCCGGCTAGTAGTTTCCGTTGCGCCGGGAACAAACAGCCGGAACAGAAACAGTCGCGCAAGGGGCAGACACGCGAAGGCTCCTCGCCTATGCTGATCGCCATGACGGATGCAGCGGCGCGCGTCGAGGCGGCGAAGAAGGCACTGGCTGATGCGGAAGCGGCCCTCGAACGGGCGCAGGCCGATGGCGCCGAACCAGCCAGGCAGACCGTCCCGCTTTCCCCACTCGACGTGGACGCCATTCGAGCGGGTTACGCCTTTGACGGGGACGTGCTCGAGATCGGGGCGCTGGTCAACGGCGAGGCGTTGCCCGAGATACAGGTACGTATCCCGATCGCCATGCTCAACCGGCACGCGCTTGTCGCCGGCGCCACCGGAACCGGCAAGACCCGAACGCTGCAGGTGCTGGCCGAGCAACTCTCCACGGCCGGAGTCCCGGTGTTCGCCGCCGACATCAAGGGTGACCTGTCCGGCGTGGCCACCCCCGGCACCCCCAGCGACAAGCTGCTCGCCCGTACCGCCGGCATCGGGCAAGACTGGTCCGGCGCCAGCTTTCCCACCGAATATTTCAGCCTCGGCGGCACCGGGGCCGGAGTGCCGGTGCGGGTGACTCTGTCCGGGTTCGGGCCGATCCTGCTGTCCAAGGTGCTCGGGTTGAACGCCACGCAGGAATCCTCGCTTTCACTCGTGTTCCACTATGCCGCTAACGCCGGACTGCCGCTGGTGGACCTCACCGACCTGCGTGCCGTCCTCACCTGGCTGGCCGACGAGGGCAAGAGCGAGCTGCGCGAGCTCGGCGGACTCTCCCCGGCGACGGTCGGCGTCATCCTGCGCGAACTAATCGCGTTCGCCGACCAGGGTGCCGACGTGTTTTTCGGTGAGCCCGAGATCGACACCGCCGAGTTCGTGCGGAGCGCAGCGGACGGCCGCGGCGTGATCAGCCTGCTCGAGGTGCCGGGAGTGCAGGATAAGCCCGCGCTGTTCTCAACCTTCCTGATGTGGATGCTCGCGGATCTCTTCAACGACCTTCCGGAGGTGGGCGATACCGACCGGCCCAAGCTGGTCTTCTTCTTCGATGAGGCTCACCTGCTGTTCAAAGACGCCTCCAAGGACTTCCTCGCCGCGATCCTCCAGACCGTGCGCCTGATCCGATCCAAGGGTGTCGGCATTGTTTTCGTGACCCAGACCCCCAAAGACGTTCCCGAAGACGTTCTCGCGCAGTTGGGGTCGCGCATCCAGCATCAGCTTCGGGCGCACACGCCGGATGCCGCCAAAGCGCTCCGCGCCACGGTGTCGACGTACCCGACCTCCGGTTACGACCTAGAGGAGGTGCTCACGCAATTGGCCATCGGTGAGGCGATTGTCACGGTGATGAGCGAGAAGGGCGCCCCGACGCCGGTCGCCTGGACCCGGCTGCGTGCCCCGCAGGGTTCGATGGATCCCTCACCGGCCGCCGCGATTGCGGCTACCATCGCCGCCTCCCCGCTGCAAGCGAAATACGGTACGCCGATCGATCCGGAGTCCGCCCGCGAAATCCTCGGCCGGAAGCTCGACGCGGCGGCGGCTGCGGCGCAGGAGAATGCGCCGGATGCTGGCGAAGAATTCGAGCGGATGCGGCGGGACATGGAGAAAGCGCATCCGCCCGCACCGGCCCCGAAACGGCGCCCGCCGGAGAAGGCATCTAATCCCCTCACCGATTTCCTCGGTTCCCGTCAGGGCCGGGCCATCGTCACTTCCGTGGTCAAAGGCATCTTTGGCACTTTGCGGCGCCGCTGACCTGAAGCGGTTCCCTACGTCGCGCCGCCGACGGGAACACCGGCGAGGGCCATCAGGCCGACGACGATGCCGATAGCGGCGATCAGCGCGGCACAGAGACCGAGAGCCGCCAGGGTTCGACTTCTCTCATACCAGTCGACGCTCTCGGGATGTGCCGTTACGAACATGCGCCGGGTCACCGGCTCCGGTATTTCGGTCAGCGGAAGGGGGATGGCCGCAGCGACACGACGTATTTCCGATTCGCCCCAGAACACACCACGCATCCGCAACAGGCGCTTGTTCTCGGCGTCCGTGACCAGCAGTTCGTGCCAGGTCTCAGCCGACGATGAACGATAGATTTCGGCGAGGATCACCCGGTAAACCGCCCCCAAGGGGCAGCTTTGGCGGAAGAACAAGCCCTGCTCGTCGATGCTCGTCTCGGATACCGCGACCGAGATCGCGCGATAACGCACCCGCACCAACGCACACAGCGCGATGCCGATGCACTGGCTGGCGAGCACCACAAGCCAAGAGCCTCGCGACACCCCCCAGAACGTACAGCGCACCGTAGAGCGGCAGCGAGAACAGCACCACGGAGGAGAGGACGTTGCGCAGCAGCGATGCTTTCGGCCGCACCACCACGCGGCTTGGCAGAACGGATGTCACTGACGCCCCCTCAACATTGTGTGCGTGAAGTGAAATCTACGCGCATTGAGGAGGGTGCTGGCGGAAGTCCGCCGATCGTGCTTAGTGTCGGGCCGGATCGCTGCGACTTTTCACTCGCGTGGGGAACGGTAGCGAGTGGCGGGTGCAGCGAGCCGCCAGGATCGCAGCACAACGAGGGCGACGGTGACGGTGAGTATTTCGACCACCATGTCCGGATAGCCGAGCGGATCGGTCCAGTTGCCGATGTCGTCGCGGATCTGTGGCATGCCGATGGTGCGTGAGATCAGGAACGCCATCAGCGCGAGCAGGCTCATGGCCCCGGTAGCTGTCCATACCAGCAAGTTGTCGAAGAAGGTCACGAGCACGGCGAGAATGATGCATGCCGCTGACAGGGCGATGAACAGGGCACCGATATAGGGGGCCTCGACCAGGTGCATCGGTGTCAGGTAAAGGTGGATGGCCGCATTGACCATGAGAAACAGTGCGGCCGGCCACCGCAATGGCGACTGCTGGGGGCTCCAGAGGCGGGACATAGAACGCTCCATTTCGGTGTGCCGTGCGGGACAGCCGGACTCGATGGTCCGGCCGCCCGCGCGTCGTTGGTCAGAACTTGCCGGGGAACTGGGCGATGATGCCGTCGCTGAGCATGTCGGCCATCTGGTCCATGTGCGCCTGGGCCGCGTCGTAGCCGGAGATGGCGTTCGAATAGTTGCCGGTGAGCACGTCGCTGGCGTACCCGATGGTCTGCGTGATGTGCGACTTCATCATGTCGCGCAGGTCTGACCGCTTCCAGTTCGGATTGGCCTTGGCCAGGAAGTCCGCGATGTCCTGGGCGTTGGCGTACCAGGCCTGCACGGCCGTGTTCAGCGCCGCCGTGTCGCCGGCCTTGGCGGCGGTCAGGACGGGAACGGCATCCGCGATATGGGTAGAGAGCAGATCGGTGAGTTGGGTGGCGGCGGCGTTGCCGTAATACGGAGCGATCGCGTTGCCGATGTCGACCTGGTTCCTCAGGATGCGATCGAGGGTGGGTCCCAGTCCGGGCGAGTTCGCGGCAAACGCCACCACGGTGTCATAGGTCCATTGCATGTGCTGGTCCCACAGTGTGCGCATGGCGCTGTGCAGGGCGATTTGTGCTCCCTGGTCGGCAGAGTGGCCCGTGTGACTGAGCGCCATGGCGGGGGCGACCGCTTCGGCCGGAGCCGCTGCCGGCGCGTCCGCATGGCTGACGCTGCAGCCGGTCAGCAGGCCGCCGGTCAGGGCCAGTGCGGCAATCAGAGAAGCGGCGTAACCGCGGTGCCGCGCCGTGTGATGGATGGACATGGTGTGCTCCTTCGTGGTTGATCAGCATCCGGCGTGCGAACCCTGGTGGTGCGCGACCAGACTCACCTCCTTAGTGGCCCGTCGGACTCACGGGTTTACCGATCTTTGCGAGATCACCCGGATCCGGTAAGACAAGCCAAGCCGGCGACACTAATCAGTTATGGACAGTTCTGCCGCACCCCGAGGCATCCCGTCGTCGGGTTGCCCTCAGTTGCACGGTCCGCTGTTACGATGGCGCCGGGAGCAGCTCATCGCTGCCGGGTACGACGAACTCTCCGCACACCGGATGGCAGTCGACCGCACAGCCGATGTTCATACCCTGGTCGTGGTGGGCGATGATTACTTCACCAAGTTGGGTGCGAAGGCGCGCTGGAAGGCAGGTCGGCAGGTGAGCGGAGTGAGTGAACCAGCCGGGTTGATGGTCCACGAACAGCCCTTACGTCGGGCCGAACCTGTCGTCCCGCCCGCCGATGACTGGATCAGTCGCCTTTCGGCGACCGGGCGGGACTATGAGATCGCGGTCGCCCAGCTGCACGAACTGCTGCTGCGCGCAGCACGGCACCAGGTCAGCCGAATGCCGGCAGCAGCCGCGCTTGGTGCCTCCCGCCGTGCGGAGATCATTCACTCCGCCGCCGATGAGGCGACCGTGGCGGTCCTGTCCCGGCTGAGCACCTTCGAGGGTCGGAGCGCCTTCACGACCTGGGCGTACAAGTTCGGGATCCTGCACGCAGGCACCGAGGTACGGCGAAGCGCCTGGCGTGATCGTGAAATACACCTGGACGACATTTCCGAACCCCACAGTGTGGCACCGTCTCCCGAGGTGTACGCGGAAGGACGCGATTTGGCGCGGGCCGTCCGCGAGGGCCTTCGAGAGGCATTGACGCCGCATCAACGACGCGTTGCGCTCGCCGTGCTCGTCGATGAGGTGCCCATAGATGTGCTGGCCGAGCGGCTCGGAACGAGCCGGGGCGCCCTCTACAAGACATTGCACGACGCCCGACAGCGCCTGCGGGCCCACCTGTCCGCTCATGACTTCTTATTGCCCGGCGCAACCGGAAGGGAGGTGACCAAATGACGAACCTTAGGTCCTTGAGTTCCGAAGCGATAGACCGCTTGACCGCGGACACTGAACCGTGGCTTTCGTGTGACGATTGCTTCGAGCACGTTGACGTCGTCATCGATGCGTTGGTGGTTTCGTCCGCCTCACTTTCCGAGGAGTTCAGAGTTCACCTGCGCAGTTGCCCGGCCTGCCACGAGGAAGCGCGGTCGCTGGCGGCAATCGTCGCTGCCGAGCACGGGCTGTCACCAGCAGAGGCCGTCGCGCGGCTTGATTCCGCCGTCGAGGGATTGGGCGCCTAGACCGCGGCTCTAGCTGCGGGACGGGTTGGGGACCACCGTGAGCACGCGCTCGACGAAGACCAAGAAGTCGTCCATCCAGCTCTGCAGGAATTGACGCGTGCCCTCGTTGGTGCACTCGCCGTCCTCGGTGAACAGGCCGGGAAGGGTTTGAATGTAGGCCTCGGGTGCGTTCATCTGTGGGGAGTTGCAGAAGCTGAGGACGCTGCGCAGATCCTGCTGCGCCACGGCCGTGCCGATCGAACCGCCCGAGGTGCCGATCACCGCCGACGGCTTGTTCGTGAACGAGTTTGTCCCCCACGGCCGACTCGCCCAGTCGATCGCGTTCTTCAGGGCGCCGGGAATCGATCTGTTGTACTCCGGGGTGATGAACAACACGGCATCCTTGGACTCGATCGACCGCTTGAATTCCCGCGCGACCGGAGGGTAGTCCGCGTCGTAGTCGTAGCTGTACAGAGGCAGGTTCCCTATGGGGATCTCGGTCATCTCGAACTCCGGGGGTGCCAAGTGCACCAGGACCTTCGACAGTGTGCGATTGATGGATGCTTTCGCCAGGCTCCCGACCAGGTAGCCCACCGTGTAAGGAGGTTCGTGCTCAATGATGTTCGCCATGGTGCGGTCCCTTCTGACCCGACCATTCAACGCTCGTCCGTGCAGAGCACAAGGGGCAGGGACACCACAGCTGGTTGATACACCGGCCTCGAAAGCTCGGTCCGGTGGGGCCTTCTGGGATCGTATAGAAATTGGCGGAGGATGGGGGATTCGAACCCCCGAGGGCTTTCACCCAACACGCTTTCCAAGCGTGCGCCATAGGCCACTAGGCGAATCCTCCTGGCGAGCCGCGCTGCTCGTGACAGCCGACCACACACAGCTTACGGGATGACGACTCTGGGCAGCGCCAGTGGTGCCCAGCTACGATCAATGTGTGAGTATGCAGCCTCGATCCACAGGACGTCAGGGTGCCTCGCAAAGGGCGAAAGCGAAGGTCCTCGACCGCACCCCAGTGCGGCTGACCTTTCTCCTCACCGGTGGCATCGCACTACTGGCCGGGGTGGATGCCGCGCTGCTGCTGCTGGGACTGGGTGCCCCCGTGGTGACCGTGCGCTTGGCAGAGGTGCACGGCCCGCTCATGGTGTTCGGGTTTGTCGGCACCGTTGTCGTCTTGGAGCGTGCGGTTGCCACCAGGCGGTGGTGGGCGTTTTTCTCCCCAGGCCTGTTCGGTCTTGGCGGGCTCGCCATCATGTCCCCGCTCCCCTTGGCGGTCGGGCAGATCGCGTTCGTGATCGGCTCCTTCTTCTTGGCCGCCATCTATGCCGAGATTTGGCGTAAGCAGACTTCCGCATCCACCGCCGTTCAAGCACTCGGCGCCGTCACCGCGATCATGGCGACGGTGCTCTGGCTCGGCGGCGCGTCGATCCCGCAGATCGTGCCGGCGATGGGGCTGTTCCTCATTCTCACCATCAGCGGCGAACGACTCGAGCTCGCCCGCATTTCGCCGACCGTGGATGCCCGCGCCGAACTGTGGCTGCTCATCCCCTCGCTCTGCCTGACCGGAAGCGCGATCGCCGCGCTGCTGTGGCCGGTGATCGGCTTCCCCCTGCTGGGCGCCTCGATGCTCGGGTTGGTGGTGTGGCTCTTCCGCTATGACGTGGCCACCAAACTGATCCGTTCCACAGGGCTGCCTCGCTACATGGCGATCTGCCTTCTGGTCGGCTATGTCTGGCTTGTGGTCGCCGGCGGTGTCTGGCTCACCGGAGGACCGGTGTACTCGGGGCCGCCGTACGACGCCGTGCTGCACGCCATTTTCTTGGGCTTCGTCATCTCGATGATCATGGCCCACGCGCCGACGATTCTGCCCGCGGTGTTGCGCCGGCCGTTGCCGTATCGTCCGATCATGTACCTGCCGGTCGTGCTCCTGCACGCCTCATTGCTGCTACGCACCCTGTGGGGTGACGCTCGCGGTGACGTAGGCATGGTGCAGCTGGGCGGCGTGATCAACATCGTCGCACTGTTGTTGTTCGTCGTGATTGCCGTGGTGTCGGTCATCATCGGCGTTCCACGGCGCACACCCGCCGGGAAGCGCACGCCGACGGTGAAGCGGATGCCACCGGCATCGGCAGTGCCTGACGGCGCCACGGCAACGGTGCGCGCCGCACGGGCGGCCGCAGCCTCGTCCGACGGGCCAGGCAAGGCCCTCCGACAGTGAGCCGCCGCACCTGGTACGTCATCCTGAATGCGCTCGTCGGCCTCTGGCTGGCAGCCGCCGGGATCGCCGCCGTCTGCTTCCGTCTGCTTCCGGCGGGCAACTGGCTGATGGTGCACTTGCTGTTGCTCGGGGCGCTCAGCACGGCGATCTTCGTGTGGAGTCAACACTTCGCGGACACCCTGCTGCGTCATCGCTCGTCGGGCGGCCGAGTCTCGTTGGGCGTGCGGGTCGGCCTCCACACGTTCGGTGCTCTCGGGGTGGTGACGGGCGTGGTCACGGGTTTCTGGCCGGTTGTGGTGGCCGGCGCGGCGCTGATCGCGGTTGCCGCGATCGTGCACGCCGTCAGCCTCGTTCAGCAGCTGCGCGGCTCCCTGCCGGCGCGGTTCGGCCCGCTGGTGCGCTACTACGTTGCCGCGGCGGCCGCGCTCGTCGTCGGTATCACCCTCGGTGTGATCATGGCCCGCCCGGATGTCGTCGGCCAAGTGCACGACCGCCTCTTCGTTGCGCACATCGGCATGAACGTGCTGGGGTGGGTGGGCCTGACCGTCATCGGTACCGTCGTGCTGCTGTGGCCCACGGTGCTGCGCACGAAGGCCCGGGCCTCCTCGGATACCGCGGCGAAAGGCGCGCTGCCGCTTCTCGGTGCCGGCGTAGTGCTCATCGGTCTGGCGTGTCTGCTCGACTTGCGGATCGCCGTCGCCTTCGGCGTCCTGATCTACCTGGTCGGGTTCGGGCAGGTCCTGATCGAGGTGTACCAGCACGGCAAACAGTCCCGCCCGGCCAGCTTCGCCAGCTGGAGCATCGGTGCCGCCCTCATCTGGTTTGCGATCGCCGTTCTCGGCTTCGGTGTGTTCGTCGTGACGGCACCCACCTGGACGCAGATCGGCGACCGAGTCGCTGCGCTCGTGCCGCTGTTCGCAGTGGGATTCGCGGCGCAAATCCTCCTGGGCGCGCTCAGCTACCTGCTGCCTGTCGCGCTCGGCGGCGGTCCGGAGGCGGCCAGGGCTTCGGCTCGGGAACTGGACCGTGCGGGCATTTTCCGTATCGTCGTGACGAACTTCGGCGGGCTGCTGTATGTGCTGCCGGTGCCGAGCCTGGTCAAAGCCGCACTCGCGGTGCTGGTCTTCGGCACCCTTGTCTCGTTTCTGGTGTTTGCGGTGCGAGCCGTGGCGGTGGCCCGTCGCGTTCGGCTGCGGCCCAACGCCGGAGCGGCCTCCGTTGGCGGCCCCCGCGCGGTGCCGCCGCCGATTCCGCGCCGCAGTGGCATGGTCACGGTGGCTGCCGGTGCGCTCGTCCTGGCGATGTCGATCGGAGTGGCACTGGATCCCGGGTCCATCGGGATCGCGGTCACCTCGGCCGGTGGTGAGACCGTGGCCACCGGTCACACGACGACGGTCGAAATGTCGATGGCGAACTACCGATTCACTCCGAGCACCGTCGAGGTGCCAGTCGGCGACAAGCTGGTCATCCACCTCACCAACGCCGATGACATGCTCCACGACCTGGTGCTCTCCAACGGCGTCACCTCGGGTTCCGTCGCGCCCGGCCGCAGCGTCACGGTCGATGTCGGGGTGATCGGTGCCGACCTGGAGGGCTGGTGCTCGGTGGCGGGCCATCGCCAACTTGGAATGGTAATGAAAGTTGTCGCCGCTGGGGGAGCGGCAGCGTCCGGCGACCATTCGGATCACGCCGCGGCCAGCGGCCCATCGGCCGCCGGGGATCTCGACTTGATGGCCCGCCCCGGCGCCGGATTCGTCGCGCGCGATCCCGTGCTGCCTGCGGCATCCGCGCAGACTGTGCACACGCTGACCCTGACGGTCAAGAACGTGAAGACCGAGGTGGCGCCGGGCGTCACCCAGGAGCTGTGGACCTACAACGGCACCGCCCCCGGCCCGACGCTGCGCGGCAAGGTCGGCGACGTCTTCGACATCACCCTGGTGAACGACGGCACCATCGGTCATTCGATCGACTTCCACGCCGGCGCGCTGGCGCCGGACAAGCCGATGCGCACCATCCCACCGGGGCAGAGGCTGGAGTACAGATTCACGGCGACGCGCTCCGGAATCTGGCTTTACCACTGCTCGACCATGCCGATGTCGTTGCACATCGCCAACGGCATGTTCGGCGCGGTCGTGATCGATCCGATCGGCCTGACGCCAGTGGACCAGGAGTACCTCGTAGTGCAGTCTGAGTACTACCTCGGTCCGCAGGGTGGCGCGGGTGACGCGGTCAAGGTGGCGGCCCAGAAGCCCGATCTTGTCGTGTTCAACGGCTATGCCAACCAGTACCGCGACCGCCCGATTGCCGCGACGGTGGGCGAAAAAGTGCGGGTATGGGTGCTGGATGCCGGGCCCAACATCGGCAGCGCGTTCCACATCGTCGGCGCGCAGTTCGACACCGTCTACAAGGAAGGCGACTACCTGCTCAAGGACGGGGGCAGCACCGGCTCCGGGGGATCCCAGGCGCTGGATCTGTCGCCCGCTCAGGGAGGATTTGTGGAGCTGACGTTCCCGGAGGCGGGGAACTACTCAGTGCTCAGTCACGTCATGTCCGACGCAGAAAAAGGTGCCAGCGGCCTGTTCCAGGTGAGGCAGTAGTACTCAAGCGCGGAGCGCTCCGAATATGCTGCGGCGGGTGTTACTTGGCGACGCGCGTGATGCGCAGTGCCCAGTCCTCCGGGCCCTCAAGCAGATAGTCGATCTTGAACACATCCGGATTCCGCTGGTTCAACTGGGCGAGCAACGGCAACGGGTTGTGGCTTGCGATCAGGTCGATTGATGCGCCGAGCCCGATGGAGTCGAGCGCGCCGAAGATCGTCGCGTGGCGGATGGCGTGCGGGATGAGCCGGGTGTCGAGAACGACCCGCTTGCTGTTCTCCTCACCGCAGGTGCAGGCGGTGCCGTCGGCGTGCGTGGCTGGTTGGGTTTCCATGTCAGTTCGCCTCCAAAGTGGCTTCGACGCTGAGCTTCGCACCGGCGAACAGTCGCGAGATCGGGCAGAAGGCAAATGCCTCGTCGACGATGTCCTTGAATGCCTGCGCATCGACTCCCGGCACGGTCCCGCGCACGGTGACCTCGGAAGACACCACGGTCGGCTTGCCATCGACGGAGTCGAAAGTGACTGCAGCGTCGACCACCAGGCGGGTCGGCACAAGGTCGTGCTGGCCGAGGACGGCGGACAGCGCCATGGAGAAGCAGGAGGAGTGCGCGGCGGCGGCCAGTTCTTCCGGGCTGGTCAATCCACCCGGCTGCTCCGTACGTGCCGCCCAGGTAACAGGCTGTCCATCTAGCGCTCCGCTCGTGGTGCCGTTGATCGTTCCGCGACCTTCGGCGAGCGAGCCCTCCCAGGTGGTTTCGGCGTGCCGTACGGCGATGCTCACAATGAACTCCTCTTTTGATTTACCGGATTCTTGCGGTGTGCGCCTAAGACCATTTCCCGGCGCGCCATCTTCAACCCTATTGCTTGGCCTACGGTATTGGTATGGCTGAAGAAAATGCACGTTCGGGATCGCGGGTGCCCGCCGTCGTCATCACGGTGTCGAACCGCAGTTCTCGCGGGGAGAGGGCGGATACCTCGGGATTGCGCGCCGTCGAGCTGCTGAGGGACGCGGGGTACGACGTTGGTGCCGCTCGGGTTGTGCCTGACGGCATCGCGAGCGTTCACGATGCGGTGCAGGATGCCGTCGAGTCCGGCGTGCGGTTCGTCCTCACCTCCGGAGGAACCGGTGTGTCCCCGACCGATCTGACTCCAGAAGGCACCCGCCCACTGCTCGTTCGGGAACTGCCGGGTATCGCCGAACTGTTGCGCAGTGAGGGGGCGAAGCACAGCAGGCACGCGGTGCTGACCAGGGGACTCGCCGGCATCGCCGGGCATCCGCCGAAGACGTTGATCATCAACCTGCCGGGTTCGCCGCGCGCCGTGGAACAGGGGCTCGAGGTGGTGCTGCCGTTGGTGCCGCACATCTTGGATCAACTGGACGGCGGCGACCACTAACCCTCAACGGTCGAGTGGACGGTTCGCCTAGGGAACCGTGAGGTGGAGCTACGCCGGCTCTGGGCGCTTCCAATCGCCGGAGCGACCACCGGACTTCGCGAGCAGCCGGATGTCGCGGATCACCACGGTGCGATCCATACCCTTGACCATGTCGACGAACGCGAGGGCCGCCACCGACACCGCGGTAATCGCTTCCATCTCGACTCCGGTGCGATCCGCGGTGCGCACCGTGGCCTGGATGCGCGCCCCGGCATCCTCGACCTCGATGTCCACGGTGACGCCGTGCACGCCGATCACGTGGGCCAGCGGCAGCAGCTCCGCGGTGCGCTTGGCGCCCTGAATTCCCGCGATCCTTGCGACCGCGAGCACATCACCCTTGGGTGCTGTGCCGGACCGCAGTGCCGCGATGACGGCCGCTCCGCAACTGACGAACCCGGCCGCCGTCGCCTCACGCACCGTCGGAGTCTTCGCCGTCACGTCGACCATCCGCGCCTGGCCTGAGGAATCCAGGTGGGTGAAAGGCTGGTCGCTCATGATTCCAACAGCATGACAGTCACACGGTCTCCCTCGCGCACGTCGGTGGTGTCCTGGTCGATGACGGCCAGCGCCTCGGCGCTGGCGAGGCTGGTCACCAGGTGTGAGCCCGAGCCGCCCGGTGTCGCCGGACGCACCCGTAGTTCGCCGCCCACATCGCCGGGTTCGAACGCGACGGGCATGTATTGGCGGCGGTCCGCCGGGCTGCGCCATCCGGCTGAGACGACCGCCTCCCGGGTGGGGCGGTGCAGGATGCGGCGGCCCAGCATCTTCTGCAGCGCCGGGCGCACGAACAACTCGAATGACACGAAGGAGCTGACCGGGTTGCCTGGCAAGGCGAACACCGGCGTGCCATCGGTCCAGCGTCCGAATCCCTGCGGCTTGCCCGGCTGCATCCGCACCCGCGAGAACAGCATCGTCGGCAGCGGAGCGAGAACGGCTTTGGACACATCGTAGGCGCCGACGCTGGCGCCTCCGGAGAGCACGAAGCCGTCCACCTCGGCCGCGTGGCTGGTGAGGGTGATCCGGAGCGCATCGTCGTCGTCGGGAACCGAATCGATTCGCACCGGGACAGCCCCGGCTTCGGCGACCGCCACGGCAAGCAGGTGCGAGTTCGAATCGTGGATCTGCCCGCGCCGCAGTGGTGCGCCCGCCGGCACCAACTCGCTGCCGGTGGAGATGATTCCGATGCGCGGCGCACGGTACACCACCACCTCGCCGCATCCGGACGCGGCCGCCGCGGCGATGTGCCGGGCGGTGAGCATTGTCCCGGCAGCCAGCACCGGAGCTCCGGCGCGCACGTCGCTGCCGGCGCGCCGGATGAAGGCGGCCGGGGCGGGTGCCTCGGTGATAGCCACCCGCACGGTGCCCTGGTCGGTCGCCTCGATCGGCACGACGGCGTCCGCGCCGTCGGGCACTGGAGCGCCGGTCATGATGCGGGTCACTGTTCCGGGCGTCACGACGATGCTCTGCTTGGAGCCCGCGGCAATGTCCGCGATCACCGGGAGTACGACAGGGGCGCCGGCGCTGGCCCCCAGCAGGTCGTCCCGGCGCACGGCGTAGCCGTCCATGCTGGAGTTGTCGAAACCGGGCACATCCGCCGCCGCACTGACCGCCTCGGCCAGCACCAGCCCGGCGGCGTCCTCCAGCCGGACGCTGATCGCCGGCATCGCGGTCAGCCCGGAGAGGATGCGCTCGACGTGTTCTTCCACGGAGACGCTGGAGGCCTGCTCTGCCATGCTGCCACTCTAATCGCCCGCCGCGGGCGCACCGGTCTGCCATGGTCCCGGCCGGCGTTGTCGCGGGCAAGCGCCGAGCGTATCTTGGCCGCAAATATCCGTCAGTACATCGGGAGATGACACCATGCCCGCGTCAGAGGAAATGCCGGACACCATCCGCAGATCGCCGAAACACGCCCAAGCGCTCTGGTCGAAGGTGCACGATTCGGCCGTCAAGGAATACGGCGAGGGCGAGCGTTCGCACCGCACCGCGTTCGCGGCGCTGAAGAACGAATTCGAAAAAGTCGGCGATCACTGGGAGGCGAAGAAGAAGCGCGGGCCATCGGACGCGCAAGCGGCGCGCACCACCAAGAGTCGAGGCAAGGATGTGAAAACCGCGGGCGGAGTGGACGCGAACGCCTCAAAGTCGCACCTCTACGACATCGCGAAACGTTTGGAGATCCCGGGGCGCTCCGCCATGTCCAAGGACGACCTCGTGGATGCGATCGGGCGCGAGAACAGAAAACTCACCCGAAAGAGCAGCTAGCGCCGGCGCCGTAGAACCTCAGCGCCGTCGAAGGTTAGCGCTGCACCAGCTTGAAAAAGGTGCTGTCGCTGCCGTCGGCCTTGCGCTCCTGGTAGAGAAAGGCCAGCTCGCTCGCGTCGAACTTCGCGAACCAGTCATCCCAGTCGATGTGCTCCAGTTTGTCGCTGGCACCACCGGGGAAGTCGATGCGGAGCACTCCGGCGGTGTCGCCTCCCTCGGTGCCCGCGACGCTTGCCGGCTTGCCGTCGTGCTGCTCCACCCACCGGCGGATCTCGTCGTGGTCGGTGGTGGTGTGACTTGTGGATGCCATGGTGCTCTGCCCTCCCGATCATTCAGGTCGGTGCCGACGGTAGGCCGGGATCGACTCGGAGGCAAGCCCGGCTACGGGTGCCCTTCAGGGCTGCAAATGTCGTACATTGGGGCGTAATGGATGTCACCGTGAGATATTTCGCTGCGGCCGCCGAAGCCGCAGGCCGGGATGAGGAAGAGCTGTCGCTGGAGGACGGCGCCACACTCGGTTCGTTGCGCTCGCTCCTCGAGGCGAGATACGGCGAGCCCATGGGCAGGGTGATGCGTACCGGCTCGTTCCTCATCGACAAGGTGGTCCGGCGGGACAGCTCGTTCCCGTTGACCGGGCGCGTGGACGTGCTTCCACCGTTCGCCGGAGGGTAGTGACTACAGCCCCACCCATTCGGTCACGCCGCCGACGAAGTACTGGCGCTTCCAGATCGGGATGGTGGCCTTGATCCGTTCCACCAATTCTTGACAGGTGTCGAATGCCTCCCTGCGATGCGACGCGGCGACGGCGGCGTAGAGGGCGATGTCCCCGATCTGAAGCGAACCGACCCGATGGGCAGCCGCCACCCGCAGCCCCGACTTCGCTGCGGTCTCCTCGCAGCACTGCCTGAGCAGAAACTCGGCATCCGGATGCGATTGGTAGTCGAGCGAGAGGATCGCCCGGCCGTCATCGTGGTTGCGCACCACGCCGCAGAACAACACCACGGCACCGCTCTCCGGCGCCTCGACCGCGTGGCGGATCAGCGCTTCGTCGATGGGCTCCGAGGTGATCATGGCGACGGCCTCGTCCATGCCGGAAACAGCTGCCATCCTCAATACCTCGCCATCGTCGGGTCTTCGCGGGCGGCGAATGCGTCGATGCCGCCCTCCAGGTTGAGCACGTTCGCAATCCCGTGCTGACGGAGCATCGCCGCCGCGCGGTCGGACCTGACGCCGTGGTGGCAGTACACCACCACGGGAACATCGGTGCGGATGCGTTCCAGGGACTGCTCCAGCGAGCCCAGCGGGATCAGCTCGGAGCCGTCGATCCGTGCGATCTGCGCTTCGAACGGCTCCCGCACATCCACCAGCTGCATCGGCGAGCCCGTCGCCAGCCGCCGCGAGAGTTCGGCCACGTCGATAGCCTCCGGTGCCGAACCGGCGGACGGCCGCGAGCTGACGCCACAGAACAGTTCGTAGTCGGTGAGTTCGGTGACGGGTTCCGCCTCCGGGATGCTGCCGTACTCGATGTCACGGTGCCGTCCGCTCAGGGCGTCGTAGGTGGTCACCCGGCCGAGCAGCGGAGCGCCGATTCCGGTGATCAACTTGATCGCCTCGGCTGACATGATCGCGCCGATGACCGCGCACACACTTGGCAGCACCCCGCCGATCGAACATGACAACACCTCCCCAGGCGCCGGAGGCACCGGGAACAGGTCGCGGTAGGTCGGGCCGTAATCCACCCAAGCGACGCTCGCTTGCCCGCTGTATTGCAGAATCGCGCCCCAGACCAGGGGCTTGTGCTGCAGGGCGGCCGCGTCGTTGGTGAGGTACCGGGTCGGGAAGTTATCGCTGCCATCCAGCACGAGGTCGTAGTCGGCCAGGATGTCGAGGATGGTGCTGGAATCCACCCTCAGCCGATGCCGGATGACCTCGACCTCCGGGTCGATCGCGGCCACGGTATCGGCGATCGAGTCGACCTTGTTCCTGCCGACATCACGAAGGGAATGCGAGACCTGACGGTGCAGGTTCGACAGCTCGACGACATCCGAGTCGATCACGCCGATGGTTCCAACGCCCGCCGCAGCAAGGTAAGGAATGCTCGCGCTGCCGAGGCCGCCTGCGCCGACGACCAGTACGCGGGCGGCGGCTAGTCGCCGCTGCGCGAGGTCGCCGAACCCCGGCATGAGCAGTTGCCTGCTGAATCGCGCGAGGCGGTCCGGTGGCAGCGGCGGGCCAGGTTCGACAAGCGCCGGCACCCGCTGCGTGTCAGTGAGCAGCGCCACGATCATCTCCCTGAAGTCTTCGTGACTGTCAGGCTAATCCACTCCGGTCGGATTCGGATAGCGGCACGAACAGCATCCTCATTGCGAGCGATTCTCTTGTGAAGCTGGAAGTTACGTGGTAGGCATGCCGTGTGGGCAGAATTACGGCTCGACGACGAGTCACCCGCCTTACGGTGGGCGACACCTCCACCATGGTTGAGGACTTTCTCGCCGTCGAAGAACCTTTGGAAATTCGAGTGGGTGGCCAGTCGCTGGCCATCACGATGCGAACGCCTGGAAACGACGTGGACCTGGCGGCGGGCTTTCTCGTGTCGGAGGGAATCATTTCCCGCGGCGACGAGTTCGGCGCCGCACGGCACTGCGCAGGCGCGACCGCGGAGGGTTTGAACACGTACAACGTGCTCGATGTCACCCTCGCGCCGTGGGTACCCGCGCCGGATCCGAGCCTGGAGCGGGCGTTCTACACGACCAGTTCATGCGGGATGTGCGGCAAGGCAAGCATCGAGGCGGTGCGCACGAAATCCGCCTACAGCGTGAAGGACGACCCGCTGGTGATCGACGCGGAGTTGTTGGCCAGCTTCCCCGACAAACTGCGGGAGCAGCAAGCGGTGTTCGACAAGACCGGGGGACTTCACGCCGCGGCGTTGTTCGACGGCACCACCGGTGAACTGCTCGTCCTTCGCGAAGATGTCGGTCGGCACAACGCCGTGGACAAGGTCGTTGGCTGGGCGCTCAAGGAGAACCGGTTGCCGCTGAGCGGCACCGTGCTCATGGTGTCAGGCCGATCCAGTTTTGAACTTACCCAGAAGGCGTCGATGGCCGGGATTCCGCTCCTGGCGTCTGTGTCGGCGCCGTCGTCGCTTGCCGCTGAATTGGCCACGGATGCCGGGATGACGCTGGTTGGTTTCTTGCGCGGAAAGTCGATGGTGATCTATGCCGGCGCCGAACGCGTTGTCGGCAACCGAGTAAAAGTTAAAGAAGGTAGTGCAGCATGACAAGCAAACCGCCTGTTGATGACGTCATCGAGGACATCGAGGTCAGCGAGCCGAAGACATGGGCCGCCGGAGTGCCCGGGGTCACGCATTCGATGGGACCCGCCTTCAAGGAGATGGGGGTCAGTCGCAGCCTGAAGCTCCTCAGCTCCATGAACCAGAAGGACGGCTTCGACTGTATGAGTTGCGCTTGGCCGGATCCGGAACACCGTAAGACTGCGGAGTTCTGCGAGAACGGCGCGAAGGCGGTCACTTGGGAGGCGACTCCACTGACCGTGCCGACGAGTTTCTGGAGAGAACACTCGGTGAGCGACCTGTTGACCAAATCGGACTACTGGCTCGGCATGCAGGGCAGGCTCGTGGAGCCGGTCTACAAGCCGGCGGGCAAAGACCACTACGAGCCGGTCAGTTGGGACAAGGCGATCCAGATCATCGCCGACAAGCTGAAGGGCCTCGACTCGCCCAACCAGGCGGCGTTCTACACCAGCGGACGGACCGCCAATGAGACGGCCTTCGCCTACCAACTGTTCGTGCGCGCCTTCGGCACCAACAACCTGCCGGACTGCTCGAACATGTGCCACGAGTCCACCGGCCTGGCGATGGGCCAGACCATCGGCATCGGCAAGAATACGGTGTCGTACGGCGACTTCCGCAAGGCCGACCTCATCATCATCATGGGCCAGAACCCCGGCACCAACCACCCGCGTCAGCTCACTGCTCTTGAGGAGGCGAAAGAAAACGGGGCCGAGATCGTTGCGGTCAATCCGCTGCAAGAGGCCGGACTGATGCGCTACAAGAACCCGCAGAAGGTCAAGGGCGTCCTCGGCCACGGCACCGGTCTCGCCGACCAGTACCTCCAGATCCGCCTCGGCGGTGACGGGTGGCTGATGAAGGCAATCTCGAAGCGTGTCTTCGAGGCTGAGGCGAAGAACCCGGGAAAGGTGCTTGACCACCAGTTCCTCGCCGAGCACTGCCAAGGCCTGGAGGAATTCCGGGAGCACCTGCTGCACCTCGACGAGGCTGCGGTGCGGGAGGCCACCGGCCTCACGACGGAGCAAATCGACGAGTTGGCGGCGCGTTACCTCAAGGCAGACCGGGTGATTATCACGTGGGCGATGGGACTGACGCAGCACAAGGAGGCGGTCCCCAGCATCAAGGAGATCATCAACCTGTTGCTGCTGCGCGGCAACATCGGCAAGCCCGGTGCTGGCGCGTCTCCGATCCGGGGACACAGCAACGTTCAGGGCGACCGGACGATGGGCATCTGGGAGAAGATGCCACCCGCCTTCCTCGACGCGCTCGAGAAGGAATTCGGATTCAACCCGCCCCGTGAAGAGGGCGTCGACTCCGTGCAGGCCATCCGCGGAATGCGGGACGGCAAGATCAAGGTTTGGATAGCTCTCGGCGGAAACATGGTGGCAGCCATCTCCGACACCGCGGCCGCCGAAGCCGCGTTCCAGAAGACCGAGATGACGGTTCAGATTTCGACCAAACTGAACCGCAACCACGCCGTCATCGGCGAGGAGGCACTGATCCTGCCCACGATGGGTCGCAGTGAGATCGACATGCAGAAGGGCGGGGAACAGTTCCTCTCCGTCGAGGACTCGGTGTGCGCAGTGCACCCGACGCACGGCCGCGTCGACCCGATCTCACCGAAACTGCTGTCCGAGGTCTCGATCGTGACCCGGCTGGCGCGTGCGGTGCTCGGGAACAAGGTGAACGTGGACTGGGCCGGATTCGAGGGCAACTACGATCTGATCCGGGAGCACATCGGCCACGTGGTCAAGGGCTGCGCGAACTACAACCAGCTGATCCGCCAGGACGGCGGATTCATCCTGCCTCACGGCCCCCGCGACTCCCGCACCTTCACGACGGACACGGGCAAGGCGAAGATCACGGTGAACGAACTCGAGTACATCCAGTGCCCGCCAGGACGGCTGCTGCTGCAGACGATGCGTTCGCACGACCAGTTCAACACGACGATCTACAGCTTGAACGACCGTTACCGCGGCATCAAGAAGGGCCGCAAGGTGATCTTCGTGCATCCTGATGATCTCGCCGCGCTCGGCATCGACAACGGCGAACTGGTCGATGTGCACAGCGAGTTCACCGACAACGTCGATCGCGTCGTGCACCAGTTCAAGGCGGTCGCGTTCCCCACCAGTCGCGGATGCGCGGCTGCGTACTTCCCGGAGGCGAACCCGCTGGTGCCCCTGGACTTCACGGCGCAGGGCAGCAACACGCCCGCCTCGAAGTCGGTCGTGGTGCGGCTGGAACCGTCCAGGACAATACATGAACGGCACGTCGGCACGACGGAAGGCGCCCTGGCAGGCGTCTGAATGATGACCCCTCGCGGCGGCCGGGCGGTGCCCGGTCGCTCGCGACCGCCAGCTTTGTTTCGGAACACCCTCGGGTCGTTCAGCGACCCCAAAAGCGTCGCCCGTCCCATCAGGGAGTGACTCGGGCGCGAACAGAAAGGTACAACGATGTCCCAATCCGCTACCGGGTCGACGTCCGCGCTCGGGAACAGGCAGAACCCAACACACGGTCGATGGTGGATCGTCATTGCCGCACTGTTGCTGCAATTCTCCATCGGCGCCGTCTATGCGTGGAGTGTGTTCAGCTCGGCACTGAAGAAACCAGACGCCATGGCGTTGACCAACCCGGAAGCTTCCCTTCCGTTCACCGTTACCATCGGGATGATCTTCATCGGCAGTTATGTCGGTGGCCGCATCCAGGACAAGGTAGGACCACGTCCGGTGGCCCTGGCCGGCGGCATCATTTACGCCGTCGGATGCATCCTCGCCTCGTTCGCACTGTCGCACGACCACTCACAACTGTGGCTGCTCGTGCTCGGTTACGGAGTGATCAGCGGGTTTGGACTCGGCTTCGCCTACATTGTGCCGATCGCCATGCTGCAGAAGTGGTTCCCCGACAAGCGCGGCCTCATCACCGGCCTCGCCGTCGCAGGGTTCGGCTTCGGCGCCGTGTTGACGGCCCCGGTGGCACAGTGGCTCATCGCCATGCGTCCGACGGAACCGAACTGGGCGTTCCTTCCCCTGGGAATCGGATACCTCGTGCTCTCGCTCGTCGGGGCGTCGTTCTTCCGGAACCCGCCGGCCGGTTACACCGTTCCCGGCTGGGTGCCAGCGACAACCGGTCGGACCCGGGACAGCGCGAAGCAATTCACCGAGGGCGAGGCGCTGCACACCGTGCAGTGGTACTTGCTTGCGGCCATCCTGACACTCAACGTGACAGTGGGTATCGCGCTGATTGCGCAGGCCAACTCCAGCGCCATCGACATCGCGGGATACAGCGTGGCGGGTGCAGCGGCGCTCGTCGGCATCCTGTCGCTGTTCAACGGCGGCGGCCGGATCTTCTGGGCGTGGGTATCCGGCTTCACCGGTCGGATGACGGCGTTCGGGTTGATGCTCGGCCTGCAGGGCGTCTGCCTGCTGATCATCCCTCACGCCAGTAACGCCGCGCTGTTCTTCATCCTCGCGGCGATCATCTACCTCTGCTACGGCGGCGGATTCGGCACGATGCCGGCAACGGCGGGCGACTTCTTCGGGGTCAAGCACGCCGGTGCCATCTACGGGCTGATGATCATCGGGTGGAGCCTCGGCGGGATCATCGGGCCGCCCATCATCGCGGCGCTGATCGGCGGAGACAAGAACTACGTGTCCGGCTACACGGTGATCGGCGTCATCGCCCTCGCGGCGATCATCCTCCCGATCATCACCAGGATGCCGAAGCCGAAGGTGGACGCGGTCAAGGCTCCGGTCATCGCGGATGCGGACGAAGCGTCGGTCGTGTAACAGCAACGGAACTGGAGTGTGGCGTCGGGGGACCGGCGCCACATTCGCGTTCTGCCGCACCTACACTGGAGATCGTGCAGCGGCCCGCGATCCCCTTCCTGATTCTCGGCGGGGTGAGTGTCATCGCCGGTGGCGTGTTGTCCGCAGCGGCGGCTCCGGCGCCCAGTTACACGGCATCCTGGGCAGTGGCCTACATCGTGCTGGTGGCGGGCGTTGCGCAACTCGTCCTTGGACTGGGACAGGCACAGCTGGCGTCGCATCAGCCGCCCGGTCGGGTAGTCGCAGCCGAGGCAGTGGCCTTCAACCTGGCCCATGTTGCGGTGCTGCTCGGCACCATCATCGGTGCCGCGTGGATGGTCGACATCGGCGCCGCGCTCATCGTTGTCGCGCTCGGCCTGTTCATCTGGTCGGTGCGCGGAGCGAGCGCCGGGAACCGGTGGATGCTGTACGGCTTTCGGGTGATGATCCTGATCGTGCTGATCACGACGCCCATCGGCGTGGTCATCGCGAACCTGAAAGCGTAAATTCGAGCGACACTCCGTTGCGCCTGGTGGGTCGACGACGCACGTTGCTACGCTCGGACCCATGGACACCGAACAGCGCCCCACCCCGTCCGACCTGCCCAGTCCGGCCGCCTCCAAGATCTCACCGGAGGTCGTGCACAGCTTCCGATCCCAGCTCAGGCAGGGTGAGGATGTCATCGACCCGCACACGTTCGCCGGGACCATCCCGCAGGACCGCGGCATTGCACCTCGGGTGCGCATCGGCAATAGCAAGTGGTTCAACCTGCTCTGGCTGATCCCGATCGGGCTGCTGCTGCTTATCATCGGAATTGCTGTGGCCAAAGGCATCCGGGAACTGCCCGCCGTGCAGGACTTCATGGCGCAGTACCCGGGAACGTCGGAACTGCCCGACAACGCGCCGGTCGGCTTCCCCGCCTGGCTCGGCTGGCAGCACTTCCTCAACGCGTTCCTGCTCATTTTCATCATCCGCAGTGGCTGGCAGATTCTCACCGATCATCCCCGGCTGTACTGGACCAGGCACTCCACTCCGGGCAAGGACTGGTTCCGGGTGCAGCGGCCGGTGCCCGATGATCCGCTGTGGACGGCGAAGAAGGACTCGATCAGTCTCCCGCACCAGGTCGGACTGCCCGGGATGCGCCACTCGATCGGCCTGGCCCGCTGGTGGCACCTGGGCGTCGACACGTTGTGGCTGCTCAACGGCATCGTCTTCTTCGTTCTCATTTTCGTCACCGGACAGTGGATGCGCCTGGTGCCGATGAGCTGGGATGTCATCCCGAACTCGATCTCGGTGGCCATCCAGTACCTGTCGTTGGACTGGCCGGCCGAGACCGGCTGGGTGAACTACAACAGTCTGCAGCTCATCGCCTACTTCATCACCGTCTTTCTCGCGGCCCCGGCCGCCCTGATCACCGGGCTCGGCATGTCGCCGGCGCTGTCGACGAAGTTCAAGTGGATCAGTTCGGTGTTCAGCATCCAGGTGGCCAGATCATTGCACTTCGTCGTCATGGTGTGGTTCCTGCTGTTCATCGTGGTGCACGTGACGCTTGTGCTCACCACAGGCGCGCTGCGGAATCTCAACCACATGTACGCCAGCCGCGACGACGAGACCTGGGTCGGGTTCTGGATCTTCGCCGCCTCCCTGGTCGTCATGATCGTCGGCTGGGTCGCGGCGACGCCACTCACCATCCGTTACCCGCGGGTGGTGCAGCGGGTCGGCTACGCGCTGATCGGGCCGGCGCAGCGCTTGTTCGAGCACATCGACTCCAAGCCAGGGCAGTACACCGAGAAGGACATCTCGCCCTACCTGTGGCACAACGGCCAGTACCCGGACTCCGAGGAGTACAAGGCGCTGTTCGACGGTAACTTCGCCGACTACCGGCTGCGCATCAACGGTCTCGTGGAGAACCCGGTCGAACTCGACCTCGTGCAGCTGCGCGCCATGCCGTACCACGAGCAGATCACGCAGCACTTCTGCATCCAGGGCTGGTCCGGCGTGGCGAAGTGGGGCGGGGTGCGGATGCAGGACATCCTCGATCTCGTGAAGCCCAAACCCGAGGCGAAGTGGGTGGTGTTCTACTCGCTCGGCGACGGACCGGACAAGGGCATCTACTACGATGCGCATCCGATCGAGCACATGAGTTATCAGCTCACCATGCTGGCCTACGACATGAACGGCGAGACGCTGTCCTTCGGCCACGGCGCCCCGCTGCGACTGCGCAATGAAACCCAGCTGGGCTTCAAGATGGTCAAGTGGATCAAGGGAATCGAGTTCGTCGAGCACTTCTCTGAAGTCGGCGGCGGCTATGGCGGCTACAACCAGGACCACGAGTTCTTCGGGTACCGCCAGTCGATTTAACACGGTGAGCGTCTCGGAACTCCCGCACCGTAGCACTACGGTGCGGGAGTTTCTAGTCTGGTATTTTCCTACCCTCTCGTTAGCCTTTTAATCAGGACAGCGTTGTTTTCCACGACCTCCTCGACAGATCATGCTCGGGCCACGGAGTCGCGGATTCTCAACGCGAGAGGTCAGACTGTGGAGACGGAAGCCCCGACGTCAGGCGTGGCAGGTTGGCCGGGTTGCACCAGTTTTGCCACCGTGAACAGCAGTGCTGAATCCTCCAGCGCCTTCAGCGTGAGGTTCGCGGTCGGCACGATGAGCAGGTCGCCGATCCACCCCGACCAGGATGAGCCGCCGCTTTCCAGCAACACCCTGCCGTGAAGCACATAGATGGTGGCTTCGCCAGGACTCACGTGTTCATCCAGGCCTTCGCCGGCGCGCAACGCGATCACCGTCTGGCGAAGGATCTTCTCGTGCCCGCCGAAAACAGTCTTAGAACTCCGGCCGGCCGGAGCGGTACGCGCGTGCTCCAGTTCGTGGCGCATCAAGGCAGTCAGTGAGGTCTTCTGCATCGTCTCACGATAGTCGACCATCGATCCAAACGGTCCAGCACGGACCAGAAAGAAAGCACCGTGAACAACGAAAGCGTCATTTCCACCTCGGTCCTCGTGATCGGCACAGGAGGCGCGGGCCTGCGTGCGGCTATCGAACTCAAGCAGCAGGGCGTGGATGTCCTCGCGATCGGCAAACGCCGCAAGTACGACGCACACACCACCCTTGCCGCCGGCGGCATCAACGCGGCCCTGGGCACGATGGACCCCGAAGACTCCTGGCAGCAGCATGCCGCCGACACGATCAAGGAAGCGTACTTCCTCGCCGATCCCAGCATCGTCGAGACGGTGGCGCGCAACGCGCCACAGGGCATCAAGGAACTCGAAGGCTGGGGTATGCCGTTCGCCCGGGAAGCGGACGGCCGGATCTCGCAGCGGTTCTTCGGGGCACATACCTACCGCAGGACGTGCTTCGCCGGGGACTACACCGGTCTGGAAATCCAGCGGACCCTCTTGCGCCGGGCGGCCGAGGTCGACGTGCCGATCATCGACACCGTCTACGTGTCCCGGCTCCTGGTGGCCGACGGGCGAATTTTCGGCGCGTATGGCTTCGATCTCGTCGATGGTACCCGAATGGTCATCCACGCCGACGCGGTGATCCTCGCCACCGGCGGACACACCAGGATCTGGCGGCAGACGTCGTCCCGGCGTGACGAGAACACCGGCGACTCGTTCCGGCTCGCGGTGCTGGCCGGCGCGCGCATCCGGGACGCGGAACTGGTGCAGTTTCACCCGTCGGGCATCCTCGAGCCCGCGGATGCGCAGGGCCTGCTCATTTCGGAAGCGGCACGTGGCGAGGGTGGGATCCTGCTCAACGCGGACGGCGAGCGGTTCATGTCCCGCTATGACCCGGAGCGGATGGAATTGTCCACCAGGGACAGGGTGGCGCTGGCCATCTCCACCGAGATCACGCAGGGTCGGGGAACGCCCAAGGGCGGCGTGCTGCTCGACCTCACCCACCTGGACCGCGACGTCGTGCTCACCCGGCTGCCTCGGGTCTACCGGAACATGCTCGATTTGCAGATGCTCGACATCACCAAGAACCCGATCGAGATCGCACCGACCGCGCACTACTCGATGGGAGGAGTGCTGGTGCGCGCCGACGATCACGGCACCGAGGTCGCCGGCCTGTATGCGATCGGGGAGGCATCCTCCGGCACGCACGGCGCCAACCGGCTGGGCGGCAACTCCCTGGCCGAACTCCTGGTCTACGGCCGCATCGTCGGGGCGGCCGCAGCCGCGTACTCGCGAACGCTGCCGGCCCAGGTTCGCAGCGCCGCCGCCGTATCCGAGGCGCGAGATGAGATCGACGAACTGCTGGCAGGCCGAGGCTACGACAACGTGCGGAGCATGCAGCGCGCCATCCGCGACCTGATGAGTGAGCACGCCGGTGTGGTGCGGGACGAAGAGGGATTGAAGGCCGGGTTGATCAAGCTCGATGCCGTCGAAGCCCGGATGCCCGACCTGGCCGTGCACCCGGACATTGCCGGATTCGGTGACCTCGCCCACGCCCTCGACATGAAGGGTTCACTGATCGCCGCCCGCGCCACGCTGGAATCGGCGCTCATGCGACGGGAAACCCGCGGTGCACACAATCGCGCCGATTACCCGGACCAAGACCCTGAACTCACGGTCAACATGCTGTGGTCGCCGGCCACCGGAGTGACCCAGGAGCCTGTGCCCGAGACTCCGCAGGAGATTCTGGATCTGATGCCGACCGGCGAAGACAGCGTCGTGGGGAAACTGGTCGAGTGATATGAGATCCATGCTCGCCTTGTCGGCCCTCTCCGCATAGGCTGAGGTCGTGACAGACACTGAAGTTCGCACAGCGGAGCCTCGCTATTACCGGCGGGTGTCTCAGATTCCTCATGACCGTGAGATCCCCACCGGAGTTCTCACCGATACCCGGAATCGACCGCTTCGGGATTTGCGGATCTCTGTCACGGACCGGTGCAATTTCCGATGCGTGTACTGCATGCCCAAGGAGATTTTTGGGCGCGACTTCGAATTCTTGCCGAAGGCGATGCTGCTCAGCTTCGAGGAGATCGTGCGGATTACGCGCGTTGCTGTGGCTCACGGCGTGGAGAAGATCCGGCTGACCGGCGGCGAACCACTGCTGCGGGTGGGTATTGAAGACCTCATCGGAATGCTCAGCGAGATCAAGACACCGGATGGTCGGGACCTTGATCTGGCCTTGACCACGAACGGGTCGGCGCTCGCGCACAAGGCCCAATCGCTGAAGGATGCCGGGCTGAAGCGCATCACCGTGTCGGTGGACTCGCTGGACAACGACACCTTCATGGCGATGAACGGAGTCGACTTCCCGCTGGAGAAGGTGCTGCACGGACTCGAGGTCGCCCACGAGGTGGGGCTCGGACCGATCAAGATCAACATGGTCGTTCAGAAGGGGCACAACGACCAGGACATCGTCGCGATGGCTCGACATTTCAAGGCGACGCCGTACATCCTGCGGTTCATCGAGTTCATGGACGTCGGCTCCACCAACGGCTGGGAGATGGGCGAAGTAGTGCCGTCGGCGGAGGTCATCCGGCGCATCAACGCGGAAATGCCGCTGGAGGAAGTTGCCCCGAACTACACCGGCGAGGTGTCCTCGCGGTGGCGTTACCGAGACGGTGGCGGCGAGATCGGCGTGATCTCGAGTGTCACCCAATGCTTCTGCGCCACCTGCACCCGGGTGCGGATCTCCTCGGAGGGCAAGCTGTACACCTGCTTGTTCGCCACGGACGGCCACGACCTACGCGCCCTGATGCGCGCCGGCGCAACGGACGAGGAGCTGGCGACGGTGATGGCGCACATCTGGCGCGCCCGCACCGACAACTACTCAGAACAGCGCGCCCTGAACACGAGCGTTATCAGATCAACCAAGCCGAAGAACTCGGCAAAGCGGATCGAGATGCACTACATCGGCGGGTAGTCTTGGGGTTTCGATACGGCTCGCGCTGACGCTCGCCTACTCAACCCGCTGACGCGGTTTCGATACGGCTCGCGCTGACGCTCGCTTACTCAACCCGCTGACGCGGTTTCGATACGCTCGCACTCAACCCGCTGACGCGGTCGATACGGCTCGCACTGACCAGGTCCGCGGGTTGAGTAGCGCCCGACGAAGGAGGCCGCATATCGAAACCGCGCCGGCCCGTTCGCGGCTTTTTCACCAGGGCAGCGGCACCGTCGCAACACTCTCTCCCGAGCGGGCGCCCTCCGGCGGTGACACCAGCACTCCGCTCGCCGTCGCGAGGCCCCGCAACATTCCCGACCCGAACCAGGGACTCTTAGCCGCCGTGCCGCCCTGCAACTGATACGGGAGCAGTCGGCACAGTCCTGGCCTGCCGGTAAGGTCTCGCCCCGTCACCACCGAACCAAGGGTCGGCTCTGCGGCCCCGGCCAGCCCGGCGAGCAGCGGCTGCGCGAGAGTCAGCATGCCCATCATCGCGGCCAGCGGGTTTCCCGGGAGTCCGACCAGGTAGCGGCCGTCGGGCAATTGCGCCAGCAGGCTCGGACCACCGGGCCTCATCGCGATTCCATCGATGAGGATGCGTGCATCCAATTGCCTCAGTGCAGCGTGCAGATGGTCGGCGGTCGAGCGGCCGGTGCCGCCCGTGGTGATCAGGACGTCCGCGATGGTGTCCTCGGCAATTGTGTCGAGCAGAACGTCGAGGTCGTCGCGGAGGTGATCAGCCGCAGTGACGATGCCGCCCAACATCCGGATCAACGCCGGAAACTGCGGTCCGAAGGTGTCCCGCACATGACCGGGCTCGGGAATACCGGAACCGACCACCTCATCGCCGGTGAGGATCAGTGCGACGCGCGGGGCACGTAGCACCGTCAGTTCGTCGTGTCCGCACACCGCCGCAACAGCAACGTGTGCAGGGTTCAGGCGGGTGTCGCCCGGAAAGACGACGTCGGATTGGGCCACCTCTTCGCCAGCGGGACGCACGTTGTCGCCGTCCGCCGGTTCGCCGGGGCGCGCGCCAGCGCTGGTTCCCAAAACCTGGGCGCCGTCGGCGCCGCGGACCGTGCCGTGCTCGCTGCGGAGCACGGCACGCGCCCCGGCCGGGATCAGCCCGCCGGTCACGATCGGGGCCGCGTGTCCCGGTTCCAGCCGGTGCCCTGGGGCGAGCTGCCATGGCTCATCGCCGGCGACCGCCCAACCGTCCATCGCCGAGGACGCATAATGCGGCACGTCGCAGAGGGCAACCAGGTCTGCAGCCAGCACCCTGCCGACCGCCTCGTTCAGCGGCACGGACTCCGGCTCCAACCGCTGCGGCGCGCGGTAACTATAGGAGCGAGCGGCGTGCCAGTCCGGCCGCGTGCCGAGCGGCTCCACGTTCATCGTTTGTCGTGGTCGGGGTTCGCCGCGATCATCTCGTCGCGGCAGAGTTGGAATCCGACATCAAGTGCGGCCTTCACCGCCGCCTCACTGGTGGCCTGCCCGGCGCCGACAGTCAGTCCGGCTGCGTAGCCGACGACGAACGTCGTCAGCGGTGCCGCCGGGCGGAGCACGGAGTGGGCTGCCCGGCCGGCCAGCCCCAAGACACCCTTGAGATCCACCTCGAGTCCCTCGACCGCGAGCGCCTCCACGAGTCTGGCCGACCACCGTTTCAAGAGCTCGTCCTCGTCCTCGCGGCTCATGCCCGGGTTGGCTTGTTCAGGATTGGCCATCTTCTTCTCCCTCGACTGTGTTGGTTGGTTCTGCGTCGGATGCGTCGTCGCCGGCTGCGCGTGTCCTGGCGGGAGGGCGACGCCCAAGCGACCAGCGTCCGCCCAGGTGTCAACATCGTCCGTCGCGCCTTCGGGAACGGCGACCTCGATCGGTGCGAGTCCGGCGATGAGCTGGAACATCGAAAGGCCTTCCAGGATGCCGGCGGCGCGCTTGGCCTCGGCGGCGGCGGTGAGCCGCGACGTGCGGTAGGCAGCGGCCAGCGGCTGCACGCGGTGCCGGCCGTCCACCGCGAGCACGCCGTCTGCGGGTTGCGCCTCCAGCGCGGTGAGCAACCGGACGATGGCTGCGTCGATGCCCGGCATATCGCAGGCGAGCACCAGCGTGTAGTCGCTGGGGATCGGATCGGCAGACGCGAGCGCGGTCAGGCCGGCGGCGATCCCCGCTGCCGGTCCGCTGAACGGCGGCTCCTCGCGCGTCACGAGCACGCCGGTCGGCAGGGGAGCCCCGGTGACGTCGCCCACCACCACGATGTTGCGCATCGCCGCAACGACGGCGGCGATGGTCTGATCAAGCAGAGTGTGCTCTCGGAAGCGCAGCTGGGCCTTCGGCACGCCATCCAGGCGCGACGACCGGCCTCCTGCCAAAATGAGCGCATCCACGAGCACTCTCTCACTCTACTGACCGGCCCTGGTCGCGCTGGGCAGGTCGCACTAGGCTCGGGAACATGAGCATCCATGGCAACGTCGGGGAGCCAGATCGGGCTTCCTCTCGCGGGCTGGGGGCCGGTTCCAATGTCTGACTCGCTCGGTCGTGGGACGATCGTGGTCGGCGTGGACGGATCGGAGCCCTCGATCGAGGCGCTGCGCCAGGGGGCCGCCATGGCTCAGGCGCTGGGATCGACGGTGACGGCGGTGGCCTGCTGGCGTTACCCACCGGCGTACGACAACTTCGTCGCTCTGGAATGGTCGCCAGAGAAGGACGCGGCGCAGGTGCTCGAAGAAGCGCTCGGCCGTGCCTACGGCGATAACCGTCCCGCCGGGCTGCGCAGCGTGGTGCGACAGGGGCAACCGGCATCCGTGCTCATCGACGAAAGCGCCGAGGCCGACATCCTCGTGGTGGGAAGCCGTGGTCTCGGCGGCTTCACCGGTCTGCTGCTCGGCTCGGTGAGCGCGGCCGTCACCGCGCACGCACACTGCCCGGTTCTGGTCGTGCGGAACCCCCCTTCCGGTCAATAACCGAGGAGATCGGGCACCCGGCTCGGCGTGTCGCGCCGCGAAAAACGGCGTGCCGCCCGGATCCCCTCGATTAGTGATCGAGCAGGCTGCGCAGCACGTACTGCAGGATGCCGCCGTGACGGAAATATGCCGCCTCGGCGGGTGTGTCGATGCGCACGACCGCGGTGAATTCGCCGGTCTGCGGACCGCGGGTGTAGCGCACGGTGACTTCGTGCGGCACCTGCGTCGCTCCGGCCAATCCGGTGATCGAGAAGACCTCCTCGCCAGTGAGCCCCAGGGACTGCGCCGTCTGCCCCGGAGCGAACTGCAGCGGCAGCACGCCCATGCCGATCAAATTCGAGCGGTGGATGCGCTCGAAGGACTCCGCCAGCACCGCCTTCACGCCCAGCAGCAGGGTGCCCTTGGCCGCCCAGTCGCGGGACGATCCGGACCCGTACTCCTTACCGGCGACGATCACGAGCGGGACGCCGTCTTCGAGGTAGCGGGTCGAGGCGTCAAAAATGCTCAGCTGCTCGCCGTCCGGCAGGTGACGGGTGAAGCCGCCAGTGACATCCGGGACCAATTGGTTCCTCAGTCGGATGTTCGCGAACGTGCCGCGAATCATCACCTCGTGGTTTCCGCGGCGCGACCCGTACGAGTTGAAGTCTCGCGGTTCGACCCCGTGCTCCATCAGGTACTTTCCTGCTGGCGAGTCCTTCTTGATCGCACCGGCGGGTGAGATGTGGTCCGTCGTCACCGAATCGCCCAGTAGAGCCAGCACCCGGGCATCGGTGATGTCGCGTAGCGGTTCCGGCTCCCGGGGCATCCCCTGGAAGTACGGCGGCTGGCGCACGTAGGTGGAGGAATCGTCCCAGGCGAACATGTCAGCCTCGGGGATTTCCAGGTCCTGCCAATTGTGATCGCCCTCGAACACGTTCGCGTATCCCTTGGAGAACATGTCTGCCTCCAGCACGTCGCCGACGACCTCTTCCACCTCGCGGCTGCTCGGCCAGATGTTCCGCAGGTACACCGGCTGCCCGTCCGTGCCCACGCCGAGCGGGCTGGTCATCAGATCGGTGTTCATCGTGCCGGCCAGCGCGTACGCGATCACCAGCGGTGGTGAGGCGAGGAAGTTCATCTGGGTCTGAGAGTGGATGCGGCCCTCAAAGTTGCGGTTGCCGGAGAGCACCGCGCTCACGTTGAGCTCGTTCGCGGTGACCGCATCGCCCACCTCGGGGATCAGCGGTCCTGAGTTGCCGATGCACGTGGTGCAGCCGTATCCGACCAGATCGAAGCCCAACTGGTTGAGGTAAGGGGTGAGTCCGGCCTTGTCGTAATAGTCGGTCACGACGCGGGAGCCGGGAGCCAGCGAAGTCTTCACCCAGGGCTTGGAACTGAGCCCCAGCTCCACCGCCTTCTTCGCCATCAGTCCGGCTCCGATCATCACGGACGGATTGGACGTGTTGGTGCAGGAGGTGATCGCCGCGATGACGACGTGCCCGTTGTCCACGCTCATGGTGCGTCCGTCGGCGAAGGTCACCGGGGCGGGGTTCGATGGCCAGACTTGATGAGGCTCCGGCTCTGAGCGGTCCACCGGATGCTCGCTCGGACCGATCTTGCCGAACGCGATTGGGTCGCTGGCGGGGAAAGACTCGGCAGAGGCCTCATCCAGACCCTCAAGCTCCTCAGGGGCCAGCGAACCCCCGTTCAGAATCGCTCCGATGACGCTACGGGCGTGGGAGAGCGGGATGCGGTCCTGCGGGCGTTTCGGTCCGGCGATGGACGGCTCAACATCGGCGAGGTCCAGTTCGAGGACAATCGAGTAGTCCGCCACGTGCTCGGGATCATGCCAAAGGCCCTGCTCCTTCGCGTACGCCTCGACGAGGCTGATCTGCTCCTCGGAGCGCCCGGTCAGATGCAGGTATTCCAGCGTGACGTCGTCGATCGGGAAGATGGCGCAGGTCGAGCCGTATTCGGGACTCATGTTTCCCAGGGTGGCGCGGTTGGCCAGAGGAACATTCCCCACCCCCGGCCCGAAGAACTCGACGAACTTGCCGACGACACCGGTCTGCCGCAGCAACTGCGCCACGGTGAGCACCAGGTCGGTCGCGGTGGCGCCTTCGCGGAGCGCTCCGGTCAGTTTGAAACCCAGCACCGGAGGCACGAGCATGCTCATCGGCTGGCCCAGCATGGCGGCCTCTGCTTCGATGCCGCCGACCCCCCAGCCAAGCACCCCCAGCCCGTTGACCATCGGGGTGTGCGAGTCGGTGCCCACGAGGGTGTCGGGGTAGGCCTGCGTCACGCCGCCGCGAACCCGGGTGAACACGACCCTGGAGAGGTACTCGAGGTTCACCTGGTGGCAGATGCCGGTATCCGGTGGCACCACGAGGAAATCATCGAAGGCCTGTTGCGCCCAGCGCAGCAACTGGTACCGCTCCTGGTTGCGGGAGAACTCGAGGTCGGCATTGATCCGGAACGATCCGGGGCCACCGAAGGAGTCAGCGATGACGGAGTGGTCGATCACGAGCTCCGAGGGGATCAGCGGATTGATCTTCTGCGGGTCGCCGTTAAACGCCGCCATGGCGTCGCGCATGGCCACGAGGTCCACCACACAGGGCACTCCGGTGAAGTCCTGCAGTAGCACGCGCGCCGGGGTGTACTGCACCTCTAAGCCGTGTTCGGCGGCCGGATCCCACTCGGCAACCGCCCGCACCTGGTCGGCGGTGACCAGCGTCCCGTCTTCGTTGCGCAGCAGGTCCTCCAGCAGCACCTTGAGGCTATAGGGGAGGCGTTCGAATCCGGGCACCGCATCCAGCCGGAAGATTTCGTACGATTTGCTGCCCACGGTCAGGGTGTCGCGCGCCCCGAAGCTGTTCGCCGCACCGTTCGTCATCATTGACCTCCACTGAAGTTGGACCGCAACTGGGGCGCCCAGGCGTCGAGGGCGCGCTGCGTTTCCCCTATCGTGCGCCTGGGGCATCCGTGTGTCAACGAAACGCGGGCCGCGGGGCAGGATTGGAGGATTGGCGCCGAGCGGCCTAGCCTTTCTCAATGGCCAACACACAGATTTTCATTCCCAGCAGCAGCGGCCGCGATCAGCATGTTTGATCCGGCGAACCTCGACCAGGCGACGGGCCCCTCATTGGAGAGTGTGCTGGGGGAGGACGTGCTCTCCGCACCGCGAATCGCGCGGGTCCCGGCTGAGCTGGCGCGCTCCTGGTTGCTGGTGCCGGCCACGCACGCCGACCAATTCGACCAGGCGGAAGCCTCCGCCGCCGACGCCGTGGTGCTGGACATCGAAGACGCCGTCGATCCCAGCCGGAAGTCCGAGGCGCGGGCGGACGTCGTGGACTGGCTCAGGGCCGGTGGCCACGCCTGGGTGCGCGTCAACGATGCAACGTCCGGCTTCTGGTCGGACGATCTCGACGCCCTCGCGGGATGTCCTGGCCTGTTGGGAGTCATGCTCGCTAAAACCGAGGGCCCGGAACAGGTCAGCGACACGTATGAACGGCTGGCAGCGCGCAAGCCCGTGGTGGCGCTCATCGAGTCCGCGTTGGGCATCGAGGAAGCGACAGCCATCGCACGTGCAACCGGCGCGTTCCGGCTCGCGTTCGGCAGCGGCGACTTCCGCCGCGACACGGGCATGAGTGCCGACAAAGAAGCCATGGCCTACCCGCGCGCACGGTTGGTGGTCGCCAGCCGCGCCGGCAAGCTTCCAGGGCCCATCGACGGCCCGACCGTCGGTGGCAACCATCCGATTTTGCGGGAGCAGTCCGCCGTGACGGTGCTCATGGGCATGACCGGCAAGATCTGCCTGTCCGCGGCACAGACTCCGATCGTCAACGAGGTGATCAGCCCCACGCCGACCGACGTCGCGTGGGCGCAGAAGTTCCTCGCCGATTTCGAAGCGGGCGGATGCGTCATCCGCGACGGCAGCGACCGGCCCCGATTGGGTCGCGCGCAGAAGATCATCGAGCTGGCGACGGCATTCCAGGTGCCGCCTTCACCGGCCTACTGACGCTTCAATGCCGCGCATCCCGCCTCGCAGGGCGTGAGCAGCGCTCGCGGTCTCGGCCACCACCGTTGGGCCCATAAACTAGGAGCACGCGGTGTGTCGAAAGCGAGGCGCGTTATGGCGGACAAAACCCGCTCCACAAAAGTTAAGGTCCGTAGCCTTCCCGGAAATGAGTCCGCGGAAGTCCTACGCGGGTATTACGAGCAGATGTCGCTGGTGCGGGCGTTCGAGCTGCGCGCCAGCGAGATGTATGCGCGGGCCAAGATCGGCGGTTACTGTCATCTGAACCTGGGCGAGGAAGCCACCGTGACCGGCCTGATGGCCGCGCTGGAGGCACGCGATTACCTCTATGTCAGTTATCGCGACCACGGTTACGCGCTGGCGCGCGGCATGGAGCCCGGACCGGTGATGGCGGAACTGTTCGGCAAGAGCACGGGCGTTTCGGGTGGCCGCGGCGGTTCCATGCACATGTTCGACATGGACCTGAGAATGCTCGGCGGCTACGGCATCGTTGGCGGGCAGATTC
Organism: Parafrigoribacterium mesophilum; assembly: GCF_039652555.1. Classification (NCBI taxonomy): domain Bacteria; kingdom Bacillati; phylum Actinomycetota; class Actinomycetes; order Micrococcales; family Microbacteriaceae; genus Parafrigoribacterium; species Parafrigoribacterium mesophilum. The sequence continues at coordinate 1,356,117 of NZ_JBDJAF010000001.1, read as the reverse complement.
CCCCGGCAACAGGTGCGGCGCTCGCCGTCAGCTACCGCAGCGAGGCTGGGCCGGACTCCGAAGCGGTGATGTGCCTGCTCGGTGACGGCACAACGAACATCGGCGCCTTCCACGAGTCACTGAACCTCGCCGGACTGTGGAATCTCCCCATCGTCTACGTCATCATCAACAACAAGCTGGGCATGGGCACTCCGGTCGCCCTGGCCGCCGCCGAGCCTGACCTCTACAAGCGCGGCTGCTCCTACCGCATTGAGGGGGAGCGGGTCGACGGCGACGACCCGATCGCGGTCCGCGACGCGGCCCGCAAGGCCCTGGAAATCGCTAGGGTGCAGCGCCGGCCGCGCATCCTCGAGGCGACCAGCTTCCGCCTCCGGGGCCACTCGGTGGTGGACCCTGCCAGGTACCGCTCCAAGGAGGACAACGAGGAGGCACGCAGTGCCGACCCGATACCGCTGTTCCGGGATCGGTTGATCGCCGCCGGCGTCTTCGACGCGGCGGAAGCCGAGAAGATCGACGCCGCCGCTGAGCAGCGCGTCACCGAGGCTGTGGCCTTCGCCGATGACAGTCCGGATCCGAGTGTGGACCAACTGTTCGATTACACCTACGCGACACCGGTCGCAAACGCATCCACCGCACTCCCCGGCGACCCGGTGGTGGCGCTGTCATGACGAACGAGGTCACAACGAACGAGAACAGCCAGAAATCCGAGACCGGTTCGCGGGTCATCACCTACCGGCAAGCGCTCAACGAGACACTCCGCGCCGAACTGACTCGGGACGAAAACGTCTACCTGATCGGTGAAGAGATCGGCGTGTTCGAGGGGTCGTACAAGATCACCGCCGGGCTTCTGGCCGAGTTCGGTCCCAAGCGAGTCGTCGATACTCCCATCGCAGAGGAAGGCTTCGTCGGAGCGGCTATCGGTTCCGCGATGCTCGGGCTGCGCCCGGTCGTCGAAATCATGACGATCAACTTCAGCCTCATCGCGATCGACCAGATCGTCAACCACGCCGCCAAGATGCACGCAATGTTCGGAGGCCAGGTGAACGTGCCGCTGGTCATCCGCACTCCTGGCGGAGGCGGGCAACAACTGGCCGCCACCCACTCGCAGAACCTCGAGGTGTGGTACGCCCACATCCCAGGCCTCAAGGTGGTCGCACCATCGACCCCGGCGGATGCCAAAGCATTGCTCACCGCCGCGATTCGCGACGATGACCCGGTGATCTTCTTGGAAAACCTCGGATTGTACAACCTCAAGGGCGAAGTTCCGGATGGAGACCAGGTCGCCGAAATCGGCAAGGCCGCCGTCGTCAAGGCCGGCACCGACCTGACCCTGATCAGCTACTCGCGCGGCATGGTCACGGCGCTGGAAGTCGCGAAGCAGTTCGAAGCGGAAGGAGTCTCGATCGAGGTCATCGACCTGCGCAGCCTGCGCCCACTGGACCGCGACACCGTCTGCGCCTCGGCGCGCAAGACGAGCCGCGCCGTCATCTTCGAGGACGACCTGCTCACCTACGGCATCGGCGCGGAAGTAGCCGCCACCATCAGTGAGGGAGCGTTCGACTTCCTGGATGCGCCGGTGCGTCGCGTCGCCGCCGCGGAGGTGCCGCTGCCGTACGCCAAGCCGCTCGAGTTGGCGGCGATTCCGGATGCGGCCGACTTGATCAAGGTGATCCGTGAGGTGCTCGATGCCACACGGTTCCAACGCTAGGAGGCGAACATGCCTGAGGTAATCATGCCCCGTCTGTCCGACACGATGGAGGAAGGCGAACTCACCCGCTGGCTCAAGAACGTTGGCGATGAGATCCACAAGGGTGACGTGCTCGCCGAAATCGAAACCGACAAGGCGACGATGGATCTCGAGGCGTTTGAGAACGGTGTGCTCGAGAAGCAACTCGTCACCGCGGGCACCGTGGTCCCCATCGGCCAGGCCGTCGCGGTGATCGGTGACGGTAGCAACGCCGCATCCGCTCCGGCTGGGGCCGGCGACGCGAAGAAGGACGACGCGAAGAAGACCGAACCGGCGAAATCAGAACCCGAGAAGTCCGAGCCGGGCACGCAGCAGCCCGGCACCACCGAACCGGCCAAGTCGGAACCGGCCAAGTCGGAACCGGAGAAGAAGGACCAGGCGCCGGACACCGGCCTGGCAGCAGGCGCCCTACGCACCTCGCCGCTGGCCCGCAAAATCGCCCGCGATCATGACATCGATCTGGCCTCCGTGACCGGCACCGGCCCGCAGGGCCGGATTGTGCGCGCCGACATCGAAGCGGCCATCGCCGCGGGGCCCAGCGCTCAGGCGGCACCGGCAGCAGCTCCGGCGGTGCAGGCCGGACCGGACACCGTCGAGGTGCCGATCAACAACATCCGCAAGGTCACCGCCCGTCGACTCACCGAGAGCCAGGCGGTCCCGCATTTCTTCCTCACGAACGTGGTGGATGCCGGAAAGCTCATCGCTTTCCGCAAGGACGTCAACGAGTCACTGGCGGCATCCGGCGGCAAGGTCAGCATCAACGACCTCATCGTGCGCGCGGTCGCCGTGGCGCTACGTGCGCATCCGGAGGTCAACTCCTCGTGGGGCGGTGACAAGCTGCTGCGCCACAACCGGATCAACATCGGCATCGCGGTGGCTTTGCCCGACGGACTCATCGTGCCCGTCGTGCAGGACGCGGATCGCAAGTCGCTGGGCGAGATCGCGCAGACCACGGTCGCCCTAGCCGAGAAGGCCCGCGCCGGCAAGCTGAAGCTCGACGAGATGAGCGGCGGTACCTTCACCATCAGCAATCTCGGCATGTTCGGCATCGACGAGTTCACCGCGGTGATCAACCCGCCCGAGGCCGCGATCCTCGCTGTCGGTGCGGCGGTCCCCGTGCCGGAAGTGCGCGACGGCCAGCTCGTCGAAGTGCCGAAGATGAAGATCACCCTCACCGTCGACCATCGCGTGCTGGACGGGGCGATGGCCGCGGCGTTCCTGCGCGATTTGAAGGGTATTCTCGAGGCCCCGCTGAGCATCGTGCTCTAGCCGGCGGTTTCGCGGATCGAGCAGCCCGGGGGGTGAGGCTTGCCCGCCGTAAACTGGAAGAACCGGCACAAACTGCTGCGAGATTCTTGGAGAGCTGCTCTATGACTGACGAGTCCGTCTACCAACACACCACGCGAGAGGTCGCCGCAAGGCGCAAGGAACTCGCCCCCGACATCCAAGATGCCTTTGAGGCGTTCAGCCACCAGGTGTTTGCCGAGGGCGCCTTGCCGGAGAAGACGAAGCAGCTGATCGCCGTCGCGGTGGCGCACGTGACGCAGTGCCCCTACTGCATCCAAGGTCATACCAAGCTCGCTAAGCGCAAGGGCGCCAGCTCCGAAGAGATCATGGAAGCCATCTGGGTTGCGGCCGAGATGCGTGCCGGCGGCGCCTATGCGCACTCCGCGATCGCGCTGCGCGCGCTGGGCGAAGGTGTTCCGGACGCCGCCCACGAGGCGCACGCGCACGCCTGACGGCGGTGTCAGCGAGCCCGGCGGATGACACGGACAAGGCAGTTCGATGACGTCGGCAGTTCGATAATGCGCTCCTCCTGGCTGACGGATGCTGTGCGGCACCTGCCGCCGGGGGCGTTCGCCTTCGTGATGGCGACCGGCATCGTATCCTCGGCGTATGGTTTAGTCGGCCAGCGCGTGATCTCACTGGCCCTGCTCGTGATCGCGGTGCTCGGGCTGGTTCTGATCACTGCCGCCATGGTGTGGCGGGTGGCGGCATACCGTGCCGATGTGCTCCGAGATGCCGGCGAGCCTGCTCGCGCGTTCGGGTTCTTCACCGTGGTCGCCGCTGTCAACGTCGTCGGGGTGCGGTTGTACACCCCGGAGGCGCCCATCCCCACCGTCGTGCTGGCCGTGCTCAGCGTGCCACTGTGGCTGCTGCTGACCTACGGTGTGCCCGGCACGCTCATTCTTCGAGACCGGGACAGCCCGGTGTCGGCGGAAGTGAACGGCAGCTGGTTCCTGTGGGTGGTCGGCACTCAGTCGCTGGCCACAGCCGCAGCCGCGCTCGACGAACACGCGAACAACGCCGCCCTGGCCGATGTCGCTGTCGCCCTGTGGGGGATCGGCGTGATGCTGTACATCATGCTCGCCACCCTCGTCACGCTGCGGCTGCTCACCACCCGGCGCGACCCCCACAAACTCGGTCCCTCTTATTGGATCTACATGGGTGCGACCGCCATCACCGTGCTGGCGGGGTCCCGCATCCTCGCGCTCTCACCCGACCTGCCGGTCTTCACCGCAACCGCGGCGTTCATTTCCGGGTTCACCTACATTTTGTGGGCCTTCGGGATGTGGTGGATACCCCTGCTGATCGTCTTCGCCGTCTGGCGGCACGGGATCCGGCGCGAACCCGTGCGGTACGAATCGGAACTGTGGAGCATCGTGTTTCCGCTCGGCATGTATTCGGTCGCCAGCATGCACTTCGGTGGCGTCGCCGAGCTGCCGATACTGGTCGGCATCGGGCAGGTGGGGACCTGGATCGCCGGACTCGCGTGGCTCGTGGTGACAGTCGCCATGGTGGCGTCGGTGCGTACCGTTCGCGTGCCGTGATTGTTCCCGTTGCGGGCAACTGTGTCCGTTGCGCGGGGAACAGTTAGCCGGAACGGGAACAGTTGCCGGGCGGACAGCAGGTAGGATACCGGTGGCTCCTCGCGTGGCGTCATCCAGGCCAACTCCCCCAGGACGGAAACGTAGCAAGGGTAACCGGGCTCTGATGGGTGCGCGAGGGGCCGCTTACATTTTCGGGCAAACGTCCGGCTCGCCGGCGCTCGCGGGCGCACCCGATGGCTCGCTTCGCTCGACTGTCCTGCCGGGTCGACTCTCGTGGGCGCCCTACTGATTCCCGGAAGAAGTTCGTCCTCGTTTCAGACTAACAAGAAGTGTTGCACAAGAAGTCTTGTGGATATATGCTGAGCCGATGCGTAGGGACATCCGATCGGTCGCACTCACGAGCGTGAAGCAGATGCGGGCGCTGGCGCATCCGCTGCGCATGCAGGTGCTCGGAGAACTCCGGGTCAACGGGCCGCGCACCGCGGGAGTGCTTTCAGAGCTCTTCGGTGAAGCGCCGGGTACGCTCAGCTACCACCTGCGCAAACTCGCCGAGTTCGGCTTTGTCGAGGAAGTGCCGGAGCTGGCGGCGGACCGGCGCGAGCACTGGTGGCGGGCCGCCCACGAGGTCACCCGGCTGCATCCGGTCGACGTGGAGGCCCCGGCCGCGGAGCAGCACGCTGCCGCCGCCATCCGGCACCAGATCATCGACGTCTACGCCGGGACCTTGCATCGGGCGATCGACGCGTTGCCCGGCCAGAGTAGGGAATGGGTGGAGGCCGCGGGCTCCTCGGACACCATCGCGTTCCTCACCGCCGCCGAGTTGGCCGACGCCGGCGCGGAACTGGAGGCTGTGATCGAAAAGTGGCATAGAGAAGGCCGCGATCGGGACCGTGCGGGCACCCGGGCCGTGCAACTCATCGTGCACGCGGTGCGCCGACCATGAGTGGCGTTCGCACCGCGGCTGTGCACTGGATGCGCTTCGCCCCGCTGGTGTCACTGCTCGCCGCGCACGGGCTTTCGCTCGCCGGCAACGCGGTCACGCTGGTGGTCATCCCGCTGTACGTGCTGCAGGTCACCGGATCGGTGTTCGCCGCCGGGGTTGCGGGAGTCTTCGCGACGGTGCCGATGATCGTTGGCGGGGCACTCGGCGGCGTGCTCGTCGACCGGCTCGGCTTCCGCCGCTCCGCAATCGCCGCCGACCTGGCCAGCGGGCTGACCGTGCTCGCTATCCCCGTGCTTGCCGCCACCGTGGGGCTGCCGTTCTGGGCACTGCTCACCCTGGTGTTCCTTAGCGGCGTGCTGGACACTCCGGGCAACACCGCCAAGGAATCCCTGCTGCCCGACCTCGCCGATTCGTGCGACGTGCGGCTCACCCGAGCGACCGGAGCGGCATCCGCGATCTCGCGCAGCGCGATGATGGTCGGCGCGTCGGTGGCTGCGGTGTCCGTGGTCTGGCTGGGACCGCTCAACTCGCTGCTGCTGGATGCCGTCTCGTTCGCGGTCTCGGCGGCGCTGCTGTGGAGTGGAGTGCCGGCACGCACCGCGGCGTCGGCGCCGGAGGAGGCGACGGCCTTGGGGTTCTGGCGGGAGTTCGCCGACGGCGTGCGCTACCTGGCTGCCGAGCCGTTGATCCGCAACCTGGTGCTGATGATCGTAGTCACCAATTGCTTCGACGCCGCGGGGATGCTCGTACTCAAACCCGTGTACGCGCGCACGGTCAGCCCAGACGGCTCGTTGTTCGGCATCATGGTGGCCTGCTTCGCGTTCGGAGCGCTCGCCGGCGCCGGCCTGTTCGGCTGGTTCGGGCACCGGCTGCCACCCCGGCTGACCCTCGTCGTGTGTTTCATCCTGGCTGGACCGCCGACCTACATCGCGATGGCGTTGGATCTGCCGGTGCCCGCCCTGCTGAGCGTGTTCGTTCTTGCTGGGCTTTCGGCCGGCTCGATCAACCCGCTCCTCGACGCCATGCTCTACGCGAAGATCCCCCGAGCAATGCGTGCCCGCGTCCTCGGCGCCCTGACCACCGGGGTCACGGCCGGGATGCCGCTCGGCAGCCTCCTCGGCGGCGTCGCGGTCGAAAAGGCTGGCCTGCTCCCGACCCTCATCGTCGTTGCCGCAGCGTACGCGCTGGTCACGCTCGCACCAACGGTTGGGCGGTCCTGGCGGCAATTGGACACCAAAGCGCGAGTAGTCACCCCGTAGTCTTAGAAACGTGGCCCGCAGCATCTACATCGCATCGATCGAAGGTCATTCGGGAAAGTCGACGGTTGCCCTGGGCGTGCTGGATGCGCTCAGTCACCGCGTCGGCCGCGTTGGCGTGTTCCGGCCCGTCGCCCGATCCGTGCAGGGGCGCGACTACGTACTCGAACTGCTGTTAGCCGCCGACAGCGTCGACTTGAGCTACGACGAATGCGTCGGCGCCACCTACGACGAAGTGCACGCGAATCCGGATGCCGCACTCTCGCGGATCATCGAGCGTTTCAACGCCGTCGAACACGCCTGTGATGCCGTCGTCATCGTCGGGAGCGACTACACGGATGTGGCCACCCCCACCGAGCTCAGCTTCAACGCCCGCATCGCCGCGAACCTCGGCGCCCCGGTGCTGCTGGTGCTCACCGGCCGGGACGCTGACGAGGTGCGCGGACGCAGTGCCGACCAGTTGCGGCAGATCACCGAAATCACGATGCCGGAGCTCGCCGCATCCCACACTGCCGTGCTGGCCGTCGTGGTCAATCGCGCCGATCCCGCGCACCTCGAGGAGATCACCCGCTCCGTGTCGGCGGCGGCCGGCATCCCGGCCTGGTCGATTCCGGAGGACCGGGTGCTGGTGGCGCCTACGGTGGGCACCATCATGGCCGCCTGCGACGGACGGCTGATCAAGGGTGACCCGGCGCTCCTGCACCGGGAAGCGCTCAGCGTGGTCATCGCTGGAATGTCGATGGAGAACGTGCTGACCCGGCTGGACGACGGCGCGATCGTCGTGGTTGCCGGGGACCGCAGTGAGGTGCTGCTCGCCCTGCTGATGGCGAACGCGTCCGGCACCTTCCCGTCGCTGGCCGGCGTGGTGTTGAACGGCGGTTTCGACATCTCACCGACCATCGAGAAGCTCATTACGGGACTCGACCCCGCGCTGCCGATCATCTCGACCGAGCTCGGCACGTTCGACACCGCCCAGCGAATCGCCCAGTCGCGGGGCAAACTCGCGGCCGACTCGCAGCGCAAGTACGACACCGCCCTGGCGCTGTTCGAGCGGCATGTGGATGCGGCGGTGCTGCTGGACCGCCTGGAGGTGGGCCACTCCGATGTGGTGACGCCGCTGATGTTCGAGTTCGGCCTCATCGAACGGGCCCGGTCCAGCATCCGGCACATCGTGCTGCCGGAGGGCGACGACGACCGCGTGCTGCGGGCGGCGAGCACGCTGCTCGGCCGTGGCGTGGTCGAGCTCACCATCCTCGGCGAGGAGCAGGAGGTGCGCACCAGAGCAGCGGAACTCGGCCTGGACATTTCGGCTGCGGCGGTGCTGAGCACCCAGGACCCGGAGCTGCGGGAGCGGTTTGCGCAGGAGTACGTGCGGCTTCGGGCCCACAAGGGCATGACGATCGATGTGGCCAGGGAGACCGTCACCGACCCGTCCTACTTCGGCACCATGATGGTGCACCTCTGCCTGGCCGACGGCATGGTCTCCGGCGCCGCGCACACCACGGCACACACCATCCGGCCCGGCTTCGAGATCATCAAGACCAGCCCGGGCGTGTCCATCGTTTCGAGCGTGTTCTTCATGGCCCTGGAGGACCGCGTGCTCGTCTACGGCGACTGCGCCGTGGTGCCGGATCCGACCGCGGAACAGCTCGCGGACATCGCGGTGTCCTCCGCGGCGACCGCTGAGCAGTTCGGGGTGGCGCCGCGACTGGCGATGCTGTCGTATTCCACCGGCGAGTCTGGCACCGGAGCGGACGTCGACAAGGTGCGCGCCGCGACCGCCCTGGTGCGGTCGCGACGGCCGGATCTGGCGGTGGACGGACCGATCCAGTACGACGCGGCGGCGGATGCGGCGGTGGCCGCGGCGAAGCTGCCCAACTCCGAGGTGGCCGGGCGCGCCACCGTATTCATCTTCCCCGACCTCAACACCGGCAACAACACCTATAAGGCGGTGCAGCGCAGCGCCGGGGCGGTGGCGATCGGGCCGGTGCTGCAGGGTCTGCGTAAGCCGATCAATGATCTGTCACGCGGCGCGCTCGTGCAGGACATCGTCAACACCGTGGCGATCACCGCCATCCAGGCGCAAACCGCCACCGAGGAGCCACGCCGGTGAGTCGCATCCTCGTCGTCAATGCGGGTTCGTCGTCGCTCAAGTACCAGCTCATCGAGATGAGCACACAGCGGATGCTCGCGAGCGGCCTCGTCGACCGCATCGGCGAAGCGCACAGCGTCGCGCGCCACACGGTCGCGGCCGGGGTCCCTGTCCCTTCCGCCCCGGTCCCTGAGGTGGGTGCTCTAGCGCCCGCCTCGGAGGCGGTCCCTGAGGGGCGAGCGCCGGCGAGTGTCTCGGAGGCGGTCCCTGAGGAGCGAGCGCCAGCGAGTGTCTCGGAGGCGGTCCCTGAGGAGCGAGCGCCAGCGAGTGTCTCGAAGGCGGTCCCTGAGGAGCGAGCGCCAGCGAGTGTCTCGGAGGCGGTCCCTGAGGAGCGAGCGCCAGCGAGTGTCTCGAAGGGCACCTCCACCCGCGAGCTCACCGTCCCCGACCACACCGCGGCGTTCGCGGTCATGCTCGAGAACTTCGCCGCGTACGGCCCCGACCTCGACTCCAACCCGCCCGTGGCGGTCGGCCACCGGGTGGTCCACGGCGGGGACCGGTTCGCGCAGCCCACGCTGATCACCGATGAGGTGAAGCAGCACATTGACGACTTGTCGGCGCTGGCGCCCCTGCACAACCCGCCCAATCTCGCCGGCATCGTCGCGGCGCAGCAGTCCTTTCCGGCGCTGCCGCACGTAGCGGTGTTCGACACCGCGTTTCACCAAAGCCTGCCGCCCGCTGCATACACCTACGCGATCGATGCGACGGTGGCCGCGAAGCACGGCATCCGTCGCTACGGGTTCCACGGCACGTCCTTCGCGTTCGTCACGGATGCCGCGGCTACGCTGCTGGGCCGGCCGGTCGCCGAACTGAAGCTGATCGAACTGCACATCGGCAACGGCGCATCCGCCTGCGCCGTCGACGGCGGGCGTTCGGTAGAGACCTCGATGGGGTTGACCCCGCTCGAGGGACTGGTGATGGGTACCAGGCCCGGCGACATCGATCCGGGAGTGCTCATCCACCTCGAGCGATCGGCAGGGATGGGCTTCGCTGAGATCGACGATCTGCTCAGCCATCACAGCGGGCTGTTCGGGCTGACCGGCCACGGCGACGTTCGGGACGTGTCTGCTGCTGCGGACTCCGACCCCACCGCGCGGCTGGCCTTCGAGGTATATCTGCACAGGATCCGCCACTACGTCGGCGCCTATCTCGCGCAACTCGGCGGGGCGGATGCGATCGTGTTCACCGCCGGGGTCGGCGAGAACAACGCCGCCGTGCGCGCCCGGTCGCTCGCCGGACTCGAAGGCCTCGGCATCGTGGTCGATCCACAGCGCAACGAGAGCACCTCCCGCCAGGCTCGGGTCATCTCGGCGGACGACTCTCGGATCGCCGTGCTCGTGGTGCCGACGAATGAGGAACTCGAGATCGCCCGCCAAACGCTCGCCGTCGCATCCGGCACCTAATCGAGGGGATTCTGCGGCCGGTCGGCGTGTCGCGGCACCGGAACCCGGTGTGTCGCATCTCGCCCTCGGTTGCGTCCGTTACTCGGCCAGCGGGCGTCCGCTGCGCCTGCGCCGCTCCCGCAGCGCGTCGGCGACCGTGCGATCGATCACCGAGAGAGTGTGCGGCCAGGTGTCGGTGATGTACGACGGGCGCAGCCTGATCACAACCCTGCCGAGCCCGGCGACGTGCAGGTCCCGATCCCGGTCCAGCACGTAGCTGTCTTCCGATCCGTGCCAGGTGCGGCTATCCACCTCGAGGCCGACGCAGTCCTCCACCACGAGATCTTCGTGACCCATTCCAGGAACCGCGCTCTGCGCCTGAACGCGATAACCGACCCGCAGTAGCCGAAGGCGCGCGATCGTCTCGTTGCCCGACCCGCTGTTGGGAATCAGGCGACGGATGCCATCCTGCAGCCGGCGAGGAGCGAGCCGACCAAGCTGCTGCACCTGCTCGAACGTGAGAAAACCCTCGTGTGCGGCGGACTCCATGGCGGCTATGGCATTCTCCTCGTCGAGGCAGTGCATCGCCTGCCACAGGGCTTGCCTGGGGCTGACCCACCACGGCGATCGCATCCCGAAACGCGGCGCATCCCAGTGCACGCGTACTTGAGGATCGCCGGTTCGCTCAGATGCGGTGGGTGGCACCTGCACGTGCAGCTGCGGCGGTGTCCCACCTTGCCACGGTCCGCTCCACACCCCGGCCGCCGCGAGCGCCGAGACACAGGTGACGGCTCCACCCACTGCGGCGGCATGCATGGTGGCGGCATCCAGGTGCGCGCAGCCGTAGATGCCACGGCGCAGCCGCGCGACGGTGCCGTCGGCCAGCGCCGCGCGCATCCGCCGTCGACCCACTCCGTGCGCGGCGAGTTGACGCGATGACGCGACGTGACCGAGCCGGCACAGCGTATTCATCCCTGCAGTGTCGTCGCCGCAAGCCGCATTCCGCCGCCCGTCGGCTCGGTCTGTGCAAAGCCGGTTGGCTCGGGCTCTGGGGGAGGAGCGGAGGGCGCGCTACACAACCGAGGGGATGCTGCAGCCGGCCGGCGTGTCGCGGCGCCGAAACCCGGGGTGTCGCTTTTCCCCCTCGGTTGAGTACGCGTTGGTCGGTGGCAAGCGCGGCCCAGAGCGCGCGGCTCCGGCTGTCGGGTGCGCCAAGTAACATTGGGTCGTGGTTACCGCCCTGTATCGCCGCTACCGGCCCGAGACCTTCGCCGAACTCATCGGCCAGTCCCAGGTGACCGAGCCGCTGATGACGGCGCTGCGCACCAACCGGGTGAATCACGCCTACCTGTTCAGCGGGCCTCGCGGCTGCGGCAAGACCACCTCCGCACGCATCCTCGCGCGCTGCCTCAACTGCGCCCAGGGACCCACTGACACCCCCTGTGGCGTGTGCGACTCCTGTGTCGAACTGTCCCGTGACGGCGGCGGATCGCTGGACGTCGTGGAGATCGACGCCGCCAGCCATAACGGTGTGGACGACGCCAGAGACCTGCGTGAACGCGCCGTGTTCGCACCGGCCAGGGACCGTTACAAGATCTTCATCCTCGACGAAGCACACATGGTGACGCCGCAGGGCTTCAACGCGCTGCTGAAGATCGTGGAAGAACCGCCGGAGCACGTCAAGTTCATCTTCGCCACCACCGAGCCCGAGAAGGTCATCGGCACCATCCGCTCGCGCACGCACCACTACCCATTCCGGCTGGTGCCGCCCGCGCAGATGCTCGAGTACCTGGATCAGATCTCGCAGAGTGAGAAAATCGACGTCGAACCCGGCGTACTCCCGCTCGTGGTGCGCGCCGGCGGCGGTTCCGTCCGCGACACCCTGTCCCTGCTCGACCAGCTCATCGCGGGGTCCGAAGGGTCAACGGTGCAGTACGAGCGCGCCGTCGCCCTACTCGGCTATACGCATGCGGCATTGCTCGGCGAGGTCGTGGAGGCAATCGGGTCGGCGGATGCTGCCGCAGCGTTTGCCGCCGTGGACCGTGTGATCCAAACCGGCCAAGACCCGCGTCGGTTCGTTGAAGACCTGCTCGAACGCCTCCGCGACCTGATCATCGTCGCCGCCACCGGAGGCGGCGCAGCCGCGGTGTTACGGGGCATCCAACAGGACGAATTGGACCGGATGGCCAGCGAAGCGGCACTGTTCGGCGTCGCGGAACTGAGCCGGGCGGCGGATGTCGTCAATGCCGCGCTCACCGAGATGACCGGTGCCACCTCGCCGCGTCTGCACCTCGAGCTGCTCATCGCGCGCGTGCTGCTTCCCTCAAGCGACGACACCGAGCGCGGCACGCTAGTCCGGCTCGAGCGACTGGAGCGTCGCATCGGGGTCGCGGATGCCGGCACCCCGTCGGTGCCAGCGCCCAGGGCGCCCTCCGTCGCAGCACCCTCCTCCGGCTCCACCACGGTGCCCGTCGCGGTCCCCACCGACGTGCCCGCCGTGGTGCCCGCTGCCGAACCGCCGGTACCCGCCGGCCCCATCACCCTGCAACAGGTGAAGGATGCCTGGCCCCAGGTCCTCAAGGTCGTCGAGGAAGCCAAGCGCACGGCCTGGATGGTCCTGGCCACGGCGAGACCTCGCGAACTGCGCGACAACAACGTGCTGGTCTTGACGTTCCCCAGCCAAAAGGACGTCGACGGGCTCAAGGAGCGGTCGGCCCCAGGGCAGGGGATCGGCGATTATCTGAAGGACGCCACCTTCCAGGTTCTGGGCATCCGGCCGGCACTCCTGGCGAAGGTTGACCCGAAACCGGTCGGTTCGCCTGCGAGTGGGCGCCCGGTTAACACGCGCCCAGAGGACAGCGGGCAACCGCCGGAGCCCACCGAGCCCGACATCGAACCAGCGCCCCCCGAAGCGGACGGCACCTCGTGGTACACCGCCCCGGTGCCGGAGTTCGACAATTCCGCACCCGATAGCTCCGCGCCCGATAGCTCCGCACCCGATGGCTCCGCGCCCGGCGGTACTCCCAGCGTCGCTGCGCGACCGAAGCCCGCCAAGGCGGCACCGGTGAAGTCCGACCCGAAGGTGTCCCCGACGGCCCCAGCCGCGACCGTCGCCGCGAAGGTCGAGAAGGCGGCAGCGTCCACGGGCCTGCAACCTCGGCAACGGTATGGCGAATCGGTCGTTCGGGAGATTCTCGGCGCCAGTTTCATCGAAGAGCAGACCATTGAACCGCTCGTCACGCCGAAGGAATTCTGACCGTGTACGAGGGTATCGTCCAAGAGCTGATCGACGAACTGGGCCGTCTTCCCGGAATCGGGCCGAAGTCCGCTCAACGAATCGCATTTCACATCCTGCAAACCGAGTCGTTCGACGTCACCCACTTGGCTGAAATCCTCATGGAGGTGCGCGACAAGGTCCGCTTCTGTGACATCTGCGGCAATGTGACCGAAGAGGCCACCTGCGGCATTTGCCGGGACCCGCGCCGCTCACCGGCCACCATCTGCGTCGTCGAAGAGGCGAAGGATGTTGTCGCCATTGAACGCACGCGAGAGTTCCGCGGGCTGTACCACGTGCTGGGCGGCGCCATCTCGCCGATCGACGGCATCGGACCGGACAACCTGCGCATCCGCCAGCTGCTGCAGCGCCTCGCCGACGGCACTGTCACGGAGGTCATCATCGCCACCGACCCGAACCTCGAGGGGGAAGCGACCGCCACCTACCTCTCCCGGTTGCTGCAACACATGGAACTGCGGGTGACCCGGCTCGCCTCCGGTCTGCCGGTCGGCGGCGACCTGGAGTACGCCGACGAGGTCACCCTGGGCCGCGCCTTCGAAGGCCGCCGGCTGGTCGAGGGCTGATCGCTCGTTCGTCACACGGCAAGGCAGGCCGCACCGAGCCGGTAGAATCGAAGCTTCCCCAGCTGGGCCTTTTCTTGGGAGATTCTTCGTGCCGTTGATCGTACAGAAGTACGGTGGCTCGTCCGTCGCCGATGCGGAAAGCATCAAGCGCGTTGCCAAACGCATTGTCGAGACCCGCAAGGCGGGCAATGAGGTGGTCGTCGTGGTGTCCGCGATGGGTGACACCACCGATGAGCTGGTCGACCTCGCCAAGGAGGTGGCACCGCTACCCGCCGGCCGCGAACTCGACATGCTGCTCACCGCCGGCGAGCGGATCTCGATGGCGCTGCTGGCGATGGCCATCAAGGCGATGGGGCACGAGGCCCGGTCTTACACCGGCAGCCAAGCCGGCATGATCACGGATGCCCGCCACGGCAGCGCCAGGATCGTGGATGTGAACCCGGCGCGGGTGCGACAGGCCCTGGATGCCGGTGCAATCGCGATCGTCGCAGGATTCCAGGGATTCAATCGGGGCACTGGCGACATCACCACCCTCGGACGCGGCGGATCGGACACCACGGCCGTCGCTCTGGCCGCTGCTCTCGGCGCCTCCGTCTGCGAGATCTTCACGGATGTCGACGGCGTGTTCACCGCTGACCCGCGGGTCGTGCACAGCGCACGAAAAATCGACAGCATTTCGACCGAAGAGATGCTGGAACTTGCGGCAGCCGGAGCCAAGGTCTTATATATTCGCGCAGTGGAATATGCGCGTCGCCAGGGTGTGACCATCCATGTGCGCTCCTCCTTCAACAACAATGAGGGCACGCTGGTGGTCAATCGAAACGAGGGAGACAACGTGGAAGAGGCAATCATCACCGGCCTCGCCGTGGACATGGGCGAGGCGAAGATCACCGTCGTCGGCGTGCCAGACGTGCCGGGCAAAGCCGGTCAGATCTTCACCATCGTCGCGGCGACCGAATCGAATATCGACATGATCGTGCAAAATGTGTCGGGTGCCGAGACGGG
This sequence comes from Parafrigoribacterium mesophilum, assembly GCF_039652555.1. Taxonomy (NCBI): domain Bacteria; kingdom Bacillati; phylum Actinomycetota; class Actinomycetes; order Micrococcales; family Microbacteriaceae; genus Parafrigoribacterium; species Parafrigoribacterium mesophilum. Next base: position 1,340,943 of record NZ_JBDJAF010000001.1, on the reverse strand, counting down.
CCTCACCGACATTTCCTTCACGCTCCCGATGTCGGACGGCGCGAAGGTGTTGCAGGCGTTGACCGCACGCAAAGACGACATCGGCTTCGACGCCCTGCAATACGACGATCAGATCGGCAAGCTCGCCGTGGTCGGCGCCGGGATGCGCACCAACTCCGGTGTGTCGGCGAAGCTGTTCACCGCACTGTACGAGGCCGGTATCAACATCGAGATGATCTCTACCAGTGAGATCCGGATCTCCGTCGTGACCAGGGCCGACACCGTCAACGACGCCGTGCGGGCAGTACACCACGCCTTCGGGCTCGATGGCGAAGACGACGCCGTCGTGTACGCGGGGACCGGACGATGAGCGCATCGACAGGCTCGGGACGAGCCGCGGTGAACATCGGCGTGGTCGGCGCCACCGGGCAGGTCGGCGCCGTGGTCCGGCGCTTGCTGGTAGAGCGTGAGTTCCCGCTCGGCCAGATCCGCTTCTTCGCCTCGGCCCGGTCAGCGGGCACAACCCTGCCTTTCCGGGGCGAACAGATCGTGGTGGAAGACGCCGCCACCGCCGATCCGAGTGGGCTCGACATCGCGATCTTCTCCGCCGGGGCGAGCACCTCACGCGTCCAGGCGCCGCGCTTTGCGGCCGCCGGAGTGCTCGTCATCGACAACTCGTCCGCGTTCCGCATGGACCCGGAGGTTCCGCTCGTCGTCAGCGAGGTCAACCCGGATGCCATCGGACAGGCACACAAGGGCATCATCGCGAACCCGAACTGCACGACCATGGCAGCGATGCCGGTGCTGAAGGTGCTCCACGACGAGGCAGGACTGGAACGCCTGATCGTCAGTACCTACCAGGCGGTGTCCGGTGCCGGACTGGCCGGCGGACAAGAATTGCTGGCCCAGGCGAGGGCCGCGGTCGAACAGAACACGATCGGTCTTCTGCACGACGGCGCGTCCGTCGACTTCCCCGCAGCGTCGAAGTTTCCGCGCACGATCGCGTTCGACGTGGTGCCGATGGCCGGCACGGTGGTCGACGATGGGCTGGGCGAGACCGATGAGGAGAAGAAGCTGCGCAACGAGAGTCGTAAGATCCTCTCCTTGCCAGAGCTGCTAGTAAGCGGAACCTGCGTGCGGGTGCCGGTGTTCACCGGCCATTCCCTGTCGATCAACGCCGAGTTCGCCGCGCCGCTCACCGCTGCGCGGGCCAGAGAACTGCTCGCGGATGCCCCCGGCGTGCAACTGTCCGAGGTGCCGACACCGCTCGAGGCCGCGGGAACTGACCCAAGCTACGTCGGTCGCATCCGACAGGACGAAGGGGTGCCGAACGACCGCGGGCTGGCGCTGTTCATCAGCAATGACAACTTGCGCAAGGGCGCTGCCCTCAACGCCGTGCAAATCGCCGAACTGGTCGCAGCCGGGCTGGTGTCCGCCTCTCGCTAGCGTTTCGTACGCCGCCGTGGCATCCGCCCGAGGCCGGAGCCAGCCGTTAGCTCCCACTAAACTGAGACGGTGAGTTCTCAGTCTTCCCCCCTCGACGTTGCCCTGATTGGCGGCGGAATCATGAGCGCCACGCTCGGCGCTCTCCTCAAGCAACTCGAACCGGACTGGAGCATCCGCATCTTCGAGTCCCTCAGCGATGTCGCCCTGGAGAGTTCCAACGCGTGGAACAACTCCGGCACCGGGCACTCCGGGCTTCTGGAGCTGAACTACACCGCGGATGCCGAAGACGGCACGATGGACATCTCCAAGGCCGTGAAGGTGAACGAGCAGTTCCAGGTGTCGCGCCAGTTCTGGTCGTACCTGGTCAGCAAGGGAGCCATTCCCGATCCGAAGGCCTTCATCAACCCGGTGCCGCACATGAGCTTTGTGTGGGGCGAAGACAACGTGAACTTCCTTCGGCGGCGCTACGAAGCGCTAAAAGACCACCCGCTGTTCCGCGGCATGGAGTTCAGCGACGACCCCGAGGTCATCCGTTCCTGGGCACCGCTGCTGCTGCCCGGACGCAAGAAAGGCCAGGTCTTCGCTGCGACCCGCATCACCGTGGGCACCGACGTGGACTTCGGTTCGCTCACGCATTGCCTGGTCGACTACCTCACCGCCAACGGCGTGAAGCTCGGCCTAGAACAGCGCGTCACCGGGCTGAAGCAGCAGAAGGATGGCCTTTGGCGGATCCGGGTGCGGCACAGCGTCGGCGCGACGCCGTTCACCGCCTACGCGAAATACGTCTTCGTCGGTGCCGGGGGTGGGGCGCTCAAACTTCTGCAGAAGTCGGGGATCGACGAAGCGAAGGGCTACGGTGGATTCCCGATCAGTGGCCGATTCCTTCGCACCGACAAGCCGGAGCTGGTCAGCCGCCACCACGCCAAGGTGTACGGCAAGGCCGCGGTCGGCTCACCGCCCATGTCGGTGCCGCACCTGGATGCGCGAGTCGTCGACGGCAAGACCAGCCTCATGTTCGGCCCGTATGCCGGCCTCAACTTCAAGTTCCTGAAGACCGGCTCCTGGTTCGACCTCCCCGGCTCGGTCACCGGGCGCAATCTGGTGCCGATGCTTGCGGTGGCCAAAGACAACCTCGACCTGGTGTGGTATCTGATCACTCAGGTGCTGTCCACTCGGGCCGGCCGCTTCGCCGCTCTGAAGGACTTCGTGCCGGATGCCGACCCTCGGGATTGGTACCAGATCACCGCAGGGCAGCGCGTGCAGGTGATCAAGCCGGACGCCAAGCGCGGCGGCGTGCTGCAGTTCGGCACCGAGGTGGTGGCGTCGGCGGACGGCAGCATCGCGGGGCTGCTGGGTGCTTCGCCCGGTGCGTCAACGGCGGTGCCGATCATGCTCGGCGTCATCGAGCGGTGTTTCCCCGACCGCCTCGACGCGTGGGCACCCGTAATCAAAAAGATGGTGCCCAGCTACGGGACCAAGCTCGCCGCCAAGCCGCAATTGGCGGCGAAAACGATCAAGGCTATCGAAAAAACTCTTTCGATCGTTTAGCGTTTCGGGGCACAAAGCTCTTTCGGATCCCTTCTCACCGTGCCCCGGTCCCACGAAAGCGGGGTACAACGTCGCCGTATATGCGTGAGATACTCGGATTTGCCCTCCACAGGCACTGGCGGGAAGGAATACCGTGTCCATCGGCCTGCCGGCGCACCTTATCGCGTCGACCAGCAGTCGCTCTCTCGCACGCGCCTCGCACGCGATCGCGTTCACCTGTCTTGGCGTCGCGTTCGTCACCGTGGTTGTGTTCCAGGCGGACTACCCGGCACTGATCCTGTGGCCCGCGACGCTGTCCCTGCTGCCGATGGTCGCCATCCTGATCATCAGTGGCCGCACGAACAGTGCGTTCTTTTCGCTGAGCTACCTGGTGGTCGGCGCAGCGAGCACTTATTGGTACACCAGCACCTTCTTCTCTCAAGTCGACGCGATCTCCCACGGTGACGTCTTGTCGATGGCCCTGCTGCAAATCGCCATGGTCATGGTGGGTGGTCCGGGGGTCGGGCTGGTCTCCGGTCTCGCCTGGGCTCTGGCCGGGCTGCTTCTGGGAGAGTTGGCGACGGGCATCGCCGGCGTGCAAACCGGGTACGGATTCTGGCTGGAGCCCACGACGGTGGTCGTGTTCGGGATCACGGCGGCGGTTCTCGTCTTCAACACACTGGGCCGCCGCGGGATGCAGCTCGCCCCACCGCGGCTACACCGTGCCGCGCGGGATGAACAACTCGCCGCGCTGCGCTACCGGGTCGAACTGAAGGCTGCGACGCTGATTCACGACACGATTCTCAGCCACCTGGCATCCATCGCCGATTCGACGACGGCCCTTCCGGCTGGACTCAGGGTGCAGATCGAGCGCGACTTGGAAATCTTGGTTGGCGAGGAATGGCTGAGTGAGCAGTCGACGGATGCCGGAACCAATCGCGAGGACTGGCGGCGCAGCGATGTGTTCGATGCGGTTCAAGAAAGCCGTCTGCTCGGCCTCGAGGTGGACGTGACGGGAGACCCTTCGTGTCTGGGTCGCCTCAGTCGCGACAACGGGCGGGCGTTGGGTCTGGCGGTCAAACAGTGCCTGGTCAACGTGCTCAAGCACTCGGGGACCACTCACGCCGAAGTGGCGGTGTTCGCCTCGAGTGCCGACCTGTCGGTGATGGTCGTGGATACCGGTCGGGGGTTCGATCCCGACGCGGTGTCCCCAGATCGGTTCGGCCTGCGTGGATCAGTCGAACACCGCATCACGGAGGCTGGTGGCTCGGTCAAGATCTTTTCCACCCTGGGACGCGGCACGTCGATTGTGATCCGCGTACCCGCCGCGCGGCTGCAGGACGCGTCGCCGGCTCGCGGAACGGGGCAGGCGTCGTGATCCGACACGAGCGCACCCGGCAACAGCTAGACCCGTCGGCGTCTCTCGGCGCGTGGCCGCTGACAATATTGCTGGCGATTGGGGCGTTCGGATACGCGCTCAGCGCGACCGTGCTCACGGCGGAGGAGATCACGTGGCCCGCGCTGTCCGTGCTGTCTCTTCTTGTGCTCGGCGTCGCGTGTGCACTGGTTATCGTGGCCACGAGCGCCCGCCGTGCTCCATTTCGTAGGCGCAGCCACGTGCTGGTGCACTGCGTGGTCTGGGTGGCCGTCATTGCGTCCGCCGCAGCCGGGTGGGGTACGAATCGATTCGTTCGGGATGACTGGTGGCCGGTGTCGTTCGGGCTGCTGGTGCTCGCACTCAGCCCCTACCGGCCGGCGAAAGAGCTTGCCGCGTGGGGGAGCATTTCGGCGCTGTTCCTCGGATTCCTCACGCTGCTCCAATCCGAAGGTCTTGCTACGGCCGCGCCGCCGGCCGCGTATGTGCTGACGGCCATGACTCCGATGCTGGCGCTGTGCTTCGCCTCGGTGGCCTACGCGGACACCAGTGTGGACTCGCTCGAGCAGTGGCGCCGCCAGACGAAACAGGCTGGAGCGGCCATGGTGAATCGATTCCGGGAAGGGATCACCCGTTCGGTGCAGCAGGACAGGGTCACCATCCTCGGCAGGGACGTCTTACCCTATTTCAGCGACATCCTGGCCCGAGACAGGATCACCGACGATGATCGTGACCGCGCGCGGGACATCGCCGCCGCTATCCGCCGGGTCATGGTGACGGAAGCGGATCGCAGCTGGCTGGAGGCGTTGGTGGACAGCGTGGCCGGACCCGGAGCGGAGGGCGGCCGGGTGTGGGATGAGGCACGACTGGCCTCGGACATGAGGCGAGAACAGCGCACGGTTCTTCGGGCCTTGCTCACCGCACTGTGCGAAGATCCCGGTTTCGACCGGGACAGTATCCGGTTCCGCCTCGAAGCCGACGGAGCGTTGGCCCGGGTGACGTTCACCGCCGATTTTGCCCAGAGCGAGCGCATCGCACGGTCCCTCATGGCCCCCTATTTGGCGATCATGCGCGTGTCGTTCGCGCAGGTCAGGATCGCCAGTCTGCAACCCTCGGTGGAGATAGGGTTCTCGTATGAGCTTCACTGACCCGACCGGCGAACAGCGGCCGCGCCGTGTCAGACTAGCCCTGCTCGACGATCATGAAGTCCTGCTCGACACCCTCAGCAGCTGGATTTTCGCGAACGCGCCGGACTTCGACCTCGTTCTCAGCGCCAGCACCTGGTTGGAGCTCGTGCACAGCGACAACTTTCCGACCGACCTCGTGTTCATCGACTTCCAACTGCAGGAGACGATTTCCATCGAAGCCCGGGTGCGCACCTGCCGCGCCGCGGGAGCCAAGGTGATCGTGATCAGCAGCCTGGACACCCGCGAGGCACGGGACCGCGCCTTGGCGGCCGGAGCGGCAGCATTCCTCGTGAAAACCTTGCCGATGCGCGAGGTGATGGAAACCGCCCGTCGCATCATGGGAATCGACCACGGAGAAGAACTGCAGAAAGACTGGCGTCCGTTACCGATCGGCGCCACGAACCAGTCCCGTCCGAAACTGAGCCACGGTGAGATCGATGCGCTGAAGCTGTACGTGACCGGGCTGAGCACCACCGAGGTCGCCGACCGGATGAACGTGCAATATGAGACGGCGAAGACCTACCTGAGACGCGTACGGGAAAAGTACGCAAAAGCCAATCGACCGGCCAGTAAGAAGGCGGACCTCATCCGCCGTGCTGCCGAGGACGGATATCTGCGCTAGTGGCCAAACTCTACTTCCGCTACGGAGCCATGAACAGTGGCAAGAGCACAGCGATGCTGCAGGCGGCGTTCAATTATGAGGAACGCGGTCAGCAGGTGCTGTTGGCGAAACCGCAGGTCGACACGAAGGGTGACGCCATGATCGTGTCGCGCCTCGGGGTCACGCGACGCGCCGACTTCGTGCTGGCGCCGCATGCAGATGCCTACGCCGAGTTCGCCGCCCAGCGCGCGCGGGTGCTGCGCGAGACCGGCGTCCCGGTGAGCTGCCTGCTGGTGGATGAGGCGCAATTCCTCAGCGAGTCCCAGGTCGACGACCTGCTGCGCATCGCGATCCAAGAGAACGTCCCGGTGCTTGCGTACGGCATCCGCACCGACTTTCAGACGGTCGCCTTCCCCGGCAGTCGGCGGCTGCTGGAGATCGCGCACTCGCTCGAGGAGCTGAAGACGATCTGCCGCTGTGGCCGCAAAGCGGTGTTCAACGCCCGGAAGATCGATGGCCAGTTCGTGTTCTCCGGCGATCAGGTCGCCATCGACACGTCCTCGGGACGACACAGCGCCAGAGACGTCTCGGAGGTGTCCTACGAATCGCTCTGCGGTGCGTGCTACCTCGACGAGAGCGACGGCGTGCTCAACAACGGCAGGAAACCCCGGATCGACTTCAGCTACGACTCCGCCCCGGACCCGGACTTCACCTGACCCGCTGATCGCCTCGGGCGATACCTTTCCGGACCACACCGCCCGCCGCGGCGGCATCACTCGTCCGAAATGGCATCGCTCGCGCGCGAAACGCGGTCCCGCTAGTACTTGTGTGTGTCGGGGTAACAGGATTTGAACCTGCGACCTCTTCGTCCCGAACGAAGCGCGCTACCAAACTGCGCCACACCCCGATTGTTTCCGGCCTCACCCTGCGGTTCGTCCGGAGCCTTATCAAGAATAGCCGAATTCGTTGGCCGTGAATGTCATCAGTACCGCTTCGGGTGGGCAGGCGAAGCGGACCGGGGCGTAAATCGAGGTCCCGAGCCCCGCCGAGACGTTGAGATACGCCGTATTGCGGGCGTGGTGCCACAGTGAGAGTCCGCTGGCCTGGTCACGGGGAAGGTCGCAGTTGGTGACCAACGCGCCGACCCCCGGGATCCGCACCTGGCCGCCGTGGGTGTGTCCGGCGAAGATCACGTCTGCGCCGTAGTTGACAAACGAGTTCAGTACCCGTCGGTATGGCGCATGGGTCAGCCCGATGGTGACCGGCTCGGGGCCCTCCTCCCCGCGCCAGCCGACGTTCTCACGCATGTCGTCCATGGCTCCCGGGATGCTGCTGAGCCGGTCCCAGCCGACGTGGGCGTCGTTCACGCCGACGAATTCGAGTCGGGACCCCTTGATCGACATCGCGCGGGCCGTGTTGTTCAGGTTCAGCCAGCCGAGGGAGTCGAAGAAGCCTTCCAGCAGTTCGGTGTCAAGGTTCACCGGGTTGGGTTTCGTCGTGGTGGGGCCGGAGAAATACGCCAGGGGGCTCTTGGCGGCGGGCGCGTAATAGTCGTTGGATCCGTTCACATAAACGCCGGGGACGCCGCGGAACGGCTCGAGTGCCTTCGTCACGCCGTCGATACCGTCCACGTGGCCCAGGTTGTCCCCGGTGTTCACGATGAGGTCCGGTTCGAAGTCGACCAATGTGCGGATCCACTCTTGCTTGTCGCGCTGCCACGGTGCCATGTGCAGGTCGGCGATGTGCAGAATTGTCAGCGGACGCGCCCCGGGCTCAAGCACCGGAAGTGTTTCATGCCGCAGCGTGAATCGGTTGCGTTCCACGAGGGCACCCCACGCCACGGCCCCGAGCGCCAGCGCGCCCACCGCGGCGAGCGAGCTTCCGAGCACCGAACCGCCGCGCATTGAGTTCCCCGTGATCTGCTCGCTCATCGATGGTGACCCCTTCATGGAACGCAGCCGGGCGGCGGTGTTCCGTCCTCGATGCTGCTCACCGTCAGCGTAACCGCCACATCCTTGGTGGTGGCGGCCTGTGGCTGCGGGTCGCTCTTCAGCACCCGGCAGATCGAGCCTGGCGTCGGCGTGTCGATCTTCGTCCAGATCACCGACGGTGTGCTGGTGAACCCGGTCGCTTGCAGGATGGCCGTCGCCTCTGACGGTGACTTTTTGATCACGTCCGGCATGGTCGCGGCCAACGTGCCGTCGCTCGGGTGCAGCGTCACGCTGTAGCCCTTGGAGACCCGCGCTCCGGCGCCGGGGTCGGTGTGGGCGATCTTGCCGGCCTCGATTGCGGATGGCTGTGGGTCGCCGACGTTCGCGCGCAGTCCCAGGCTCTCCAGCAGCGATGTGGCCTGCTCGACGGTCTGCCCGGTCACGTCGGGGACCGGTTGGGTGACGCCGTTGATGAGCACATCCGGAGCATCCGGGAACTTCGCGTCGCCACCATAGACGGTGTTGATGGAGGCCATGGTGTTCTTGAAGATGCGGAACTTCACGCTGTTGGCGTTGCCGCCGGCGACGTTGACCCGGCCAAGGTCCTGGTGGCCTTTGATGTTGCCGACCCACACCACCATGCTGACCTTGCTGGTGGAGGCCAACATCCAGGAATTCTCGCGGTTGTCGGTCGTTCCGGTCTTGCCGATGAGGGCGTGGCCGTCGCGGGGGTTGGCCGCGGAGCCCGTCGTCCAGCCGGGGTAACCACCGGTCGGGCCGCCGAGCGCGTAGGCGGCGGCGGCGGCGACATCGGCCGAGAGCGCCGCACGGCAGTTGGCGTTCTGCCCAGGCAGTTCCTTGCCGTCCGGTTCGATGACCTTGTCGAGCACGATCGGTTCGCAGTAGGTGCCGCCGCTGGCGATGGTCGCGATCGCTGCCGACATGGTCAGGGGTGCCAGTTCGTTGGTGCCCAAAACGGACGACAGCGTGGTGTTGAGTTCCTCACCCTTGGCGGTGTGCACACCCATCGATTCCGCGACATCACGGATCTCGCACAGGTCCATCTTCATTGCCATGTCGAAGAATGCGTTGTTGATGGACTGGGCCGTGGCGCGGCGCACGCTCACCGGTCCCGGGTTGCTTCCGCCATCGTTTCTCAGAATGACCGGAGGGGCTGTTTTCCACTCACCCCCCGGGCGACAGCTCGCCGGCGCGCTGGAGCGGCGGACGGCGTTGCCGTTGACGACCTCATTCACCCCATGCCCGTTCTGCAACCAGTCGACGAGGGTGAAGATCTTGTACGTCGATCCGGTCTGGAATCCGCCCGACCCGCCGTACTTGAAGTCGGTGTTGTAGTTCACCGACGTCGTGGTGGCGTCGCCGTCCAGAGTGTTGTTGAACTTCTTGTTCTGCGCCATGGTGAGGATGCGCCCGGTGCCGGCTTCCACGGCGTTCAGCGCCGCCCCGATCTCGTAGCGGGTGTCGGTGCCAGGCACGTTCGCGTCGATCTGAGCCTGAGCGACGTGTTGTTGGTCCAGGTCGATGGTGGTGTACAACTCGTAGCCGCCGCGGTTCCAGTTCGCCCTGCGCTCGCTCGGCGTGGCGCCCAGCTGTGGAAAGTTCTCGACATTCGCGACGACGTAGTCGCAGAAGAACTGCGCCTCGGTTGCGTACAGGCAGCCGTTGCTGGGGTTGGAGAGCTTGGGCTCCACCGGGGTGTTCACCGCGTCGTCGTGCTGCTGCTGGTTGATGCTGCCCAGTTCGAGCATGTTGTTCAGGATGAAATCGCGACGCGACTTGTTGGCCGGGTATTTCTTCGGGTCGTTGAGGTTGCGCACGTTCGGCTGCTGCACGATCGCGATCAGACTCGCCGCCTGCACCAGGGTGAGGTCTTTCGCGCTCACGCTGTAATACTGCTGGGCGGCGGATTCGATGCCGTAGGTGGTTCCGCCGAAACCGGCGATGTTCAGGTAGGCAAGCAGAATCTGGTTCTTCGTGTATCGCTTCTCCAGACCGATTGCCAGCTTCATCTCTTTGAGCTTGCGATCGGGGGAGGTCTCGATCGCGGCCTTGTACGCGGCCGTGCGTTCTTTCTCGGTCGGCAAGTTCAGCGCCTGAACGACGCGGATGTTCTTCACCAACTGCATGGCCAGCGTCGACCCGCCGCCGGATCTGGCCTCGCCGCCGCTGCTCACGAAGCCTTGGGTCGCGCGGGCCAGGGAGGCGAGGTCCACGCCGCCGTGCTCGTAGAACCGGCGGTCCTCCGCAGCCACCACCGCGTCCTTGACGAACGGTGACACGTTGGACCAGGACACTTCTTCGCGGTTTTGATTGAACACCTGAGCGAACGGTGTTGGCACTCCACCCTTCATCCCGTACAGCGTGTTGCGCTGCGGCAGCGTGGTCAATTCGATGTAGTCCGGGATGCTGTCGAAGACGCCGATGGAAGTATTGACGGTCATGCTCGTCACCGCCAGCGCCGGAGCGACCATCGCGGTGACCAGGATGCCGGCTACCGCGCTGACCCCCACCAGTCCGGCAAACGCTCCGAGCAGGCCGGAAGGCTTCGATTTTTGGGCAGACATAAGATACAGGGTACGGGATGGAATCCTGAGCGAAGCTGAACGGGGCCCGAAGCATCCGTGCGACTGCTGCCGGAAAGAGAGAAGAAGACGTCGATGTCGAAACTAGATGACCGCCTTGCCGAATTAGGCCTTACCATCCCGGAGGTGGCCAAACCGGTGGCGGCGTACGTGCCCGCGGTGGTGACCGGCAACCTCGTGTACACCTCTGGTCAATTGCCCTTCATCAACGGCGCACTGCCGGCGACCGGCAAGGTCGGCGGAGCCGTGTCGGCCGAGGCGGCCAAAGAGATGGCACGCACCTGCGTGCTCAACGGGCTCGCCGCGGTGAAGTCGGCCATCGGCTCCCTGGATCGGGTGACCCGCATTGTCAAGGTCGTCGGTTTCGTCGCTTCCGAACCGTCGTTCGACGGGCAATCAGGGGTGGTCAACGGAGCATCGGAACTGCTCGGTGAGATCTTCGGCGAGGCCGGATTCCACGCCCGCAGCGCGGTGGGCATGGCGGCATTGCCGTTGAATTCGCCCATCGAAGTGGAGTTCATCGTCGAGTTCGCCTGAGCGCGCAACGCGCCGCTCGGTGGACCGTTCGGGTGTGCTGAAGGCCGGGAAAATTCCCATTGATATCTGGGGTCCCTGCGATAGACTTGGGGCCGTCGAGCGCAAGTTCGGCGAGCAACGCGCCAGTGATTCCCCCCAATCCAGCGTTGCTGTGGCGGCACCAGTTCCCCCCAACCGGTGCCGCCCCTCTCGTTAAGACGCGACTCGTTACACGCGACCTGCCTGGCCTTCGTCGCGCCTCCTTCGTCGCGCCTGCTCCGTCGCGTCTCCTCCACCGTGCCGACGCCGGCGCATCTTCCCCCACCGCGGGTCCTGCGGCATCCGCCTCCGTGCCGGCGGTCTAGCGTCGGCGAATGGCCGAACTCGTAGATCCGCAAGCCGTCTGGATCGGTGCCCCGCGGTTCGTCGCCCGACGACCGCAGGCGCATCCGGGCGATCCCGCCGCCGAGACTCGCGTCGAGAGGCGGGTGGGCACCTTGTCGTCCGGTCGCGTCGTCGACTTCGCCGAATTCGCACCGCTCGCACCCCTCGTGGCCGACCCGGCGGTCACCGACGTGTTTGTCAACGGTCCGCAGCAACTGTGGGTGGATCGAGGCAGCGGCCTTGAGCAGCTTGCTCCGCTCGCGCTCGACGAGACGCAACTGCGTGACCTCGCGGTTCGGCTGATCGCCGCCGGTGGCCGACACATCGACGAGGCTTCGCCGTGCGTGGATGTTCGACTGCGTGACGGCATCCGAGTGCATGCGGTGCTGCCGCCGATCTCGACCGGCGGCACCCTTCTGTCGATCAGGCTGCCCGCCGTGGTACGTCCCAGTGTCCGTGACCTCGACGCGGCCGGCTTCTTCCGCGACGTGCCGCTGGCTTTGGTTGCTCAAGCGGTGCGGGAGCGGTGCAACCTTCTGATCACCGGGGCCAGCGGCAGTGGCAAGACGACGCTGCTGGCGGCCCTGTTGGCGACGGCCGCACCGACCGACCGCATCGTGGCCATCGAGGACGTCGCGGAGTTGCGTGTCGACCATCCGCATTTCGTCTCGCTCGAAGCCCGACAGGCGAATCTCGAGGGCGCGGGCGCTGTCGGGGCGCAACGCCTGGTTCGCGAAGCCCTGCGGATGCGTCCGGACCGTCTCGTGGTCGGAGAGTGCCGGGGAGCAGAGGTGCGCGAACTGTTGTCCGCCTTGAACACCGGACACGACGGTGGCGGCGGCACGATGCACGCCAACACCCTTGGTGACGTTCCGGCTCGGATCGAGGCGCTCGGCGCACTGGGGGGACTCAGCCCTGACGCGATCGCCCGTCAGGCGGTGAGTGCCATCGGAATCGTGTTGCACCTGGAGCGCCGCCTGGATGTACGACGGCTGGTGAAGGCGGGGCGTCTGGAGCTTGACCGGCGGGACCGGTTGAAAATCGAGCCGCTCGATCCCCGGCTACCAGTGTCGGCTGCCCCGCCGATGACGGAGAGCCGGCCGTGACGGCGCGCCGCGGTCGGGCGGAGCTGGAACCGGTCGCCGCAGTCGTCCAACGATTGGCCGTGCTGCTCGCCGCAGGAGTCGCTCCGGTCTCCGCCTGGCACTATCTGGCCGAAGCAGGCGGCCCGCAATCACACCGATTGCACAACATCGTTCGCGCCCTCGGCGCCGGGGCCACTGTCGCCGAGGCAATCCTCGCCACCGTACGCCCACAGAACGTGCCACGGCGGCGCGCCGGCGGATCGCCGGGCCGCCATTTCGACCAGCCGGATGCCGCCGCCTGGCGCGGACTGGCGGCCGCCTGGTTCGTGGCCACCGCCGCCGGTGCGCCGCTGGCGTCGTCGCTGCGGGATTTCGCGGAGGGCCTGCGCGACCTGGCGCAGACCGAACGGGACCTCTCGACCGCACTGGCGGGACCCGCCGCCACCGCGAAGCTCGTGATGATCCTGCCCGCGGTGGGCATTCTGTTCGGACTGGTCCTCGGCTTCAATGCCGTGGAGTCCTTGTTCACCTCCGTCCCCGGACTCATTTGTCTCAGCACCGGCACGGTGCTGCTGATCGCCGCACGCGCCTGGAACCGCAGGCTCCTGGCCCGAGCCCGACCGCGTCTTCTCACGCCCGGCCTGGCCATGGATCTCATGGCGATCGCGGTGTCGGGTGGAGCATCCTTAGCGCGTGCGAAGGAGGTGGTGAGGCAGGCGCACCAGCGCTGCGGCATCGAGACGGACGGCGTCGCCTCCATCACCGAGGTGTTGGAGTTGTCCAGGCGGGCCGGTGTTCCGGCCGCGGCGCTGCTGCACAGTGAGGCCGACGAGGCACGGCGCCAGGCCCGCAGCAGCGGAGAAGCGAAGGCGGCCACACTCGCGGTGACGCTGATGCTGCCGCTCGGGCTCTGTGTGCTGCCCGCGTTCATGCTGCTCAGCGTCGCGCCGCTACTCATCGCGATCCTCTCGTCCACAGAGGCGGCGCTCTAATGGCTCACCCCCGATGACCGGCGTCGACCGGAAGTCCGCACCCTGGCAGGGCGACACTGGGCGTTACCGTTTTCGACGCCGACGAAGGGAAGAGCAATGATGAGGCAATGGTCAGCAGTCAGGGACTGGATGTCCAGGATCCGGGCACGGGCGGCGCTGGATGACGGCGCGGCGACGGCGGAATACGCCATCGCCACACTGGCTGCGGTGGGTTTCGCTGGCGTACTCGTGGTGATTCTGCGCAGCGATGCGGTCCGGGGAATGCTGATGGATCTGATCCACCGTGCTCTCACGTTCGCCGGCTAGCTCGGGCAGCGACGCCGGTACGGTCACCGCGGAATTCGCCGCGGTGGTCCCGGCCATCATCCTCATTCTGGTGGTGTGCCTCGGATTCGTGCAGCTGGCCGGCCGGCGACTGGTTCTGCAGGACGCGGCGTCGGATACGGCGCGCATCCTAGCCCGCGGAGAGCCGTCAGCCGCAGATCAGCGCGCCCGGCAGCTCGTGCCCGGTGTTGCTGTTGACCGGCAGACCAGAGACGGCATGGTCTGCGCCCGACTCAGTGCCCCCGCCGCGGTGGCCGGAGGGCTGCTGGGCACGGTGACACTCACCGCCTCCGGTTGTGCCTTGGCTGCCGGGCCGTGAGGGGCGAGCGCGGGTCCGGGTCCGTTCTGGGCGTCGCGATCATCGCCGCCGTAGTCGTGGTCAGCCTTGCCGCCATTCCTCTTTATGGTGTGCTGCTCGCAAAGCGGCAAGCGGCAGGCGCCGCTGACCTCGCCGCGCTCGCCGCCGCCGACGTTGCGGTGGGCGCCGCACCGGGGTTTCCCTGCCGCTCCGCGTCGTCGGTCGCGCGGGCGAACGATGCCTCACTGCGCGAGTGCAGGCTGGAAGGCGTTATTGTGACAGTGCGGGTGAGTGCCAGCGTGCTGGGCTTCACGGTTCCGGGCATCGCAACTGCCGGTCCGCCCGGCGCGCTCCCAAAGTAGTGGTGCGGCCGGTTTTCGTGTGTATGGTGTCCGTGTCCATACCAAGCTGAAGGAGTCGCGTGCCTGGCACGAAAAGACTGGTGATTGTCGAGTCGCCGGCCAAGGCAAAGACAATCGCCCAGTACCTGGGCGATGGCTACGAGGTGCAAGCCTCGGTCGGCCATATTCGCGACCTGGTTGAGCCCAAAAACCTGCCGCCGGAGCTCAAGAAGGGCTCACTGGGCAAGTTCTCCGTCGATGTTGAGAACGGGTTCGAGCCCTACTACGTTGTGTCCGATGCGAAGAAGAAGACGGTCGCGGACCTCAAGCGTGCGCTGAAGGACGCCGACGAACTCTATCTCGCCACTGATGAGGACCGCGAGGGCGAAGCCATCGCGTGGCATCTCCTCGAGGTTCTGAAACCCAAAGTGCCGGTCAAGCGCATGGTGTTCCACGAGATCACTCGAGAGGCGATCCAGTTCGCCAAGGACAACACGCGCGACATCGACAGCGCCTTGGTCGATGCGCAGGAGACCCGCCGCATCCTGGACCGTCTGTACGGCTACGAGGTGTCCCCGGTGCTGTGGCGCAAGGTCGGACCCGGCCTGTCCGCCGGCAGAGTGCAGTCTGCGGCCACCCGCCTGGTCGTCGACCGGGAGCGCGAACGGCTCGCGTTCACCGCCGCCGGGTACTGGGACCTCACCGCGAAACTCACACCACAGGGGGACCCGGCGCGTTTCGAAGCCCGCCTAGCCCGGCTGAACGGCAGCAGGGTCGCCACCGGTAGGGACTTCGATGACACCGGCACGCTCACCTCCGATGCCGTCGCCCTCGACCGCGTCTCCGCGGAATCCCTCGCCGCGGCCCTGCGGAACCCGGACGTCGCCCTCATCGTCAGCGCCGTCGACTCCAAGCCGTACACCCGCAAACCCGCCGCCCCGTTCACCACCTCCACCCTGCAGCAAGAAGCGGCACGCAAACTACATTTCTCCGCGCGTCAGACCATGAGCTTGGCCCAGGGCCTGTACGAAAACGGCTACATCACTTATATGCGCACCGACTCCGCGGCGCTCTCCCAGCAGGCGATCAGTGCCGCGCGCACGCAGGCAAAGAAACTCTACGGAGCGGACTCCGTCACCGAGAAACCGCGCGTCTACGCCAGCAAGAGCAAGAACGCCCAAGAGGCGCACGAGGCCATCCGTCCCTCCGGCGACTCCTTCCGCGTGCCGTCCGACCTCAAGGGCTCGCTGCGGGGCAACGAGTGGAAACTGTACGACTTGATTTGGAAGCGCACGGTAGCGTCCCAAATGGCCGACGCCAAGGGCTCTACGGCATCCGTCACCATCAAGGCGCTCATCCACGACCGGGTCGAAGGACTGACCCTTCCCGGCGCTGCGGGCGGCGTCACCATCGCCGAACTCGTCGCGACCGGCACGGTGATCACGTTCCGCGGCTTTATGGCGGCGTACGAAGAGGGTCATGACGAGGAGCGCGAGCAGGGCGCCGAGCCGAGCGAGTCCAAGTTGCCGTCGCTCACCGAGAGCCAGGCGCTCGCCTTGGTCGGGATCGAGGCCAAGGGACACGAGACCACGCCGCCGCCGCGCTACACCGAGGCCAGCCTGATCAAGAAGCTCGAGGAACTCGGCATCGGGCGACCGTCCACATTCACCTCGATCATTTCCACTATCATCGATCGCGGCTACGTCACGCCGCGCGGGTCCGCTCTGGTGCCCAGCTGGACGGCGTTCTCCGTCGTCAGGCTGCTCGAGGACTACTTCGCGTACCTCGTGCAGTACGACTTCACCGCCGAGATGGAGAACGACCTCGACCGCATCGCCGAAGGACGGCAGGACCGGGTCGGCTGGCTGAAGGGCTTCTACTTCGGTGGCGAGAGGTATCGCGGCCTCCGCAGCGTCATCGACAACCTGGGCGACATCGACGCCCGGGAGATCAACTCGATCTCGCTGACCGAGGACATCACCTTGCGCATCGGCAAGTACGGTCCCTACCTCGAAGTACCGGACGCCACAGGCACACCGGACGCCGCACCGCGCCGGGTGAACATTCCACCCGACCTGGCCCCCGACGAGCTGACCGCCGAGAAGGCACGGGAATTGATCGACGCGCCGGTGGTCGTCGACCGCGTGATCGGCGTGAACCCGGCCAACGGCAAAGAGATCGTCGCCAAAGACGGACGCTTCGGACCGTACGTGACCGAACTGGAGCCTGACACTGGCACAGACGCCGTCGCCGAGACCGTTGACGCATCGACGGGAGAGATCACCGCCGCCAAGCCAAAGAAAAAGCCGGCGAAGAAGAACGCGCCCAAGCCGCGCACCGCGTCGCTGTTCAAGTCCATGGACCTCGCGGAGATTGACCTCGACACGGCCCTGAAGCTGCTCAACCTGCCCAGGATCGTGGGCAAGGACCCCGAGTCGGACAACGACATCACCGCCCAGAACGGACGGTACGGGCCGTACCTGAAGAAGGGAACGGACACCCGATCGCTGGCGAGCGAGGACCTCATCTTCGAGATCGACCTGCCCGGCGCTCTCGAACTGTTCGCCCAGCCCAAGTACGGCGCCCGCCGCGCCTCGAGCGCGCTGAAAGAATTCGAGGCGGACCCGGAAAGCGGCAAGCCGATCAAGGTCAAGGACGGCCGATTCGGCCCGTACGTGACCGACGGTGTGACCAACGCGACCATCCCCCGCGGGGAAACGGTCGAGGAGGTCGACTTCGAGCGCGCCGTTCAGCTGCTCGCAGACAAACGCGCCAAGGGGCCGGCGAAACCGAAAAAGGCACCGGCCAAGCGCAAACCCGCCGCGAAGAAGACCACCGCCAAAAAGACCACCACGAAGAAGGCTCCGGCCAAGAAAGCTCCCGCCAAGAAAGAGACGGCGTGAGCGGTCTGTTTCTCACCTTTGAAGGCGGTGACGGGTCAGGCAAGTCCACCCAGGCGAGCCTGTTGGCCCAGTGGCTCAGTGCCGAAGGACACACGGTGCTGCGCACCCGCGAACCGGGCGGCACCGAGCTCGGAGTTGAACTGCGCAACATCGTGTTGCACCGCCGCGGGGACATCGCGCCGCGCGCCGAGGCGCTCATCTACGCGGCAGACCGGGCACACCACATCGCCACGAAGGTGAAGCCGGCCCTGGAACGCGGCGACATCGTCGTGCAGGATCGTTACTTCGATTCGTCCGTCGCCTACCAGGGCGACGGACGCGAGCTGGAGGCGGAGGAAGTCCGCGGAATATCACTGTGGGCATCCGGCGGCCTGATGCCCGACCTCACCTTCCTGCTCGACCTTGACCAGAGAATCGGCCGAGACCGGGTGCGGCGCTCGAGTACCGGCTACGACAGGCTCGAGGCGGAAAAGGACGACTTCCACGCCCGAGTGCGCGGCGCATACCTCCGCCTCGCCGCGGCGGAACCCCACCGGTTCGTGGTGCTGGATGCGAGCGACTCCCGCGAGTCTCTCGCGGCCGCGGTGCGGGCCAAGGTTCATCCGCTGCTCACGCCGTGATCCAGCCAGAATGCGGGCGGCGCCGTTTAGGCTGTGCACATGTCCGTGTGGGATGAACTGACCGGCCAGGCCGACGCGATCGCGACGTTCCGGTCCGCGGCACAGTCAGCCCTGCGGGTAACGACTCCGGGAACGACGGCCTCGCCGATGGACGTGGCGGAGGATTCCGCCATGACTCATTCGTGGCTGATCACCGGCCCGCCCGGATCCGGCCGGTCGAACCTGGCCTACGCATTCGCGACGGCATTGTTGAGCCCCGGAACCGACGAAGGCGATGAGCTGACCCGACGGCAGGTGGAGGCCAGAACCCACCCCGACCTTGGCGTGCTCGCGACCGAAAACGTCATCATCAAAATGGAGGACGTCAAGAAGATCGTCGCCAGCTCCCAGTTCTCGCCGTCGGTGTCGCGGTACCGCGTGATGGTGATCGAAGACGCCGACCGGATGGTGGAACGCACCTCGAACGTGCTGCTGAAGGCCCTGGAGGAACCTCCGCCACGCACCGTCTGGATTCTGTGCGCGCCGAGCGAGGCCGACCTGATTCCCACGATCCGATCCCGAGTGCGCACCGTGCGGCTGAGAGTGCCGTCCGTTGACGAAGTGGCCGAACTGTTGGTGCGCCGGATGGGTGTCGACCGCGGCGACGCGCTTCGCGCCGCCCGCGAAGCGCAAAGCCATATCGGTATGGCCCAGCGGCTCGCAACCAACGAGCAGGCGCGCGCCCGCCGCTCCCGTACCTTGCAACTCGCCCTCGGCATCCGTTCGGTGTCGGATGCCGTCATGGCCGCGGCGACGTTGCTTGACCTTGCCGGCGAGGACGCCAAGTCCATCACCGTGGAACGCGACGCTCAGGAACGCGATCACGCACTGCGTTCGCTCGGCATCGAGCCGGGCGCCACGATCCCTGCGGTGCTGAGGTCGCAGCTCAAGGCGATGGAAGAAGACCAGAAACGCCGGGCGACGAGGAGTTTGCGCGACGGGATCGACCGCATTCTCGTGGACTTGTTGTCGCTGTATCGCGATGTGCTCCTCATCCAACTGGGCGCGCCGACCGAGCCGGTGAATCTCGCGATCCGGTCCGATCTGGTGCGGGCGGCCGAGGCAACGGATGCCGCGGTAACCCTGGAAATGCTCGACGCGATCACCACCGCGCGGGAACGCATCGACGGCAACGTGTCCGCGGCGCTCGCGTTGGAAGCGATGCTGATCACGGCCAAACGAGGAGCCTGACATGACCGAGGCTCGAACCGCGCGCACCGCGGGCCTGGCGCTCGCGCTGGTGGCCGTGATGATGCTTACCGGATGCGTCACGTCCTTCCTGCCGAAACCGGAGACCACTACGTCGACGCCCACCAACGAGAAGGTGGCGGCCGACCTGGCTCCGTACTACAAACAGGTGTTGCGCTGGTCGGCGTGCGGAGCGTTCCACTGCGCCGACGCAACCGTTCCCCTGGACTGGAATGCGCCATCCGGAGCCACCATCACCCTCGCCCTGATCCGCAAGTCCGCCACCGGAACCTCCCACGGCTCGCTCCTGGTGAATCCGGGCGGCCCGGGAGCCTCCGGGTATGACTTCATCCGCGACAGCCTCTCCTACGCGGTCTCGCCCAAGCTGCAGGCTGCGTACGACATCGTCGGGTTCGACCCGCGCGGGGTGAACCGCTCCTCCGCGGTGAAGTGCTACGACGACCCCAAGCAGATGGACGCGTTTCTCTACGACATTCCACCCTTCCCGATCGGCACCGATCAGTGGATCGACTACCAAGAAAACTCCAACGCCGAATTCGGCAAGGCGTGCCAGTCCTTCACCGGGGCCCTGCTCGGCCACGTGGACACGGTGAGCGCCGCCCGCGATCTCGATGTGCTGCGGGCCGCATTGGGCGACAAGAAGCTCAATTACCTCGGGTACTCGTACGGCACGCTGCTTGGTGGCACCTACGCCGAACTGTTTCCCAAGAAGACAGGCCGCCTGGTGTTCGACGGCGCCGTCGACCCAGCCACCACGGAATTTGAGGTGACCAAGACCCAGGCGACCGGATTTGAAAGCGCGCTGCGCGCCTTCGTCACCGACTGTCTATCAGGCAGCAAGTGTCCGTTCCGCGGCAGCGTGGACGATGCGATGCACACCATTCGCGGCCTGCTCGACAGTCTGGATGCCAGCCCGCTGCGCGCTGACGACGGCAGGATGCTCGGCAGTGCCACAATGTTCAGTGCCATCATCCTGCCCCTGTATAGCCACAGCAACTGGCCGTACCTCACCGACCTGTTCGGCAAGGTGATGAACGGTGATGCGAACTACGCGTTCCAGCTCGCGGACAGTTACAACAACCGCAGACCGGGCGGCGGATACAACGACAATTCCACCGAAGCCTTCATCGCCATCAACTGTCTGGACTATAAGACCACGAGTACAAGGGCAAGCCTGCGGGAAGAGGCGGCCCAACTGAAGGCCGCCGCACCCGTGCTCGGACCACAGATGGCCTACGGCGGAACTTCCTGCGCGAACTGGCCGTTCCCCGCCACGCGGGACCGGGAACCGATCGTCGCCGCCGGTTCAGCCCCGATCCTGGTCGTCGGTACGACCAACGACCCGGCGACGCCCTATGTGTGGGCGAAGACCGTGGCGAAGGAACTGCAGAATGGTCACTTGGTGACCTTTCACGGTGAAGGTCACACCGCGTACAACAAGTCGAACTCCTGCGTGAACGATGCCGTGGACGGTTTCTTCGTCGACGGAACAGTGCCGAAGAAAGACCCGCAGTGTTGATCGTCGGTGCGACAATGTGGGCATGAGGATGATGCCGTGGTTCACCTGCACCCTCGTGGCCGAGGAGCCGACATGAACACCGAGGCTCCCGGACTGCGCGAACGCAAACGGTTGGCGACGCGACACGCCATTCAGCTCGCCTGCCTCACCCTGGTCGCCGAAAGCGGCCTGGACAAGGTTACAGTCGAGCAGATCAGCGCCCAGGCGGACGTGTCACCACGCACGTTCTTCAACTACTTCCCGACCAAAGAGGCAGCCCTGGTCGGCGACCCACCCGCCTTGCCGGCCGAGGACGAAGTGGCGGCATTTGTCAGTGCGGGTACCGGACAGGGAATCGTCTCGGGGATCGGCGGCCTGCTGGCCCGTTCGGCAGCCACCACCGAGGACAAGGACATCGTCAACCTGCGACGCAGGCTCCTGAACAAGTACCCTCATCTCTTCGCGATGCGGATGAGCGCCATGCACCAACTCGAAGATCAACTCGCGGCCGTGGTTGCGCGTCGGCTCACCGTTGACGACCCGGTGCTGGCCGCCGATCCAACGGCGCTCGCCGAACGGTCCAGGCTCATCGCTCTGGTGGCATTGGCGGCGTTGCGGCACGCCTGGTCGAAGTGGGCCGGTGCCGGCGGTGGCCCGGGATTGCCACGTCGGGTGCGCGAATCGTTCGACGAGCTCGAAACGGTTCTCGGAACCGTCGGAGCACGATGATCGGATAAGCTTTCTTGCTGTGTCGTGGCTACGCCTACGCCACGCCGCCTTAGCTCAGTCGGTAGAGCATCTCACTCGTAATGAGAAGGTCGTCAGTTCGATTCTGACAGGCGGCTCCACAGAGGCTGCCCCTCACCCTCGCCGGTGATCGAGCCCGCGTCCCCACCAAGGGGGACAACCGGCGGAGCGAAACGCCCCCAAACCGAGGGGCAATCGAAGCTTGAGGCTCACTGCGGCTTGTCAAGCCCTTCTCAACACGTTTAGCGTGGGAGGTGCGGCACTGCAGAGGGGTATGTTCCGCAATCGGGGGATTCAAGTGAAGAAGCGATCTGCGTTGCTGGTTGCCGTGTTGACGGCGGTGATCACGCTCGTACTTCCGTTTGTCGGAGGTAGCGGGCCTTCGTTGGTCGGCGAGACAGCCGCTGCCGCGACACAGACCGGAGTTCCGGTCTTCGCCTCCGTCATGAGGCCCGCGGCGTCGGCTGTCGTCTCACCCGCGGCCAGTTCGGTATCGCCCATCGCCTATTCCGCCTCAGCGCGCAGCTTGCAAAAGCCCACCACGTCAGCAACACCAGCCACCGCAACCACCGCGCTCGACACCGAGCACCTTGCGCAGAAACCCGTTCCGAAGCCGGTCGTGGTGGAGGCCGAGGCGCCGACGGCGAACCCGGGAACCGGGAGCGCTGCGAGGGCCCGCACGGCGGCACCGCGTACGGCGGGAACCGCCAAGGCAGGGGCACCGGCAGGCGCTCCCGCGGCATCCGGAGGCGGCTGCCCGCCACCTGTGGGCGGCGGCACCGGCGGGGCACCCGGGGCCTCCTACGACGGCGGCGCGATCACCGGTACGACATCCGCCGACCTCGCGTCTTTCGCGGCTACCTACAATTCCATCCGGGTGGCGAACTGCCTCCAGCCAGTGCCGATGAGCCACTTCCGCTTCGACGGATGCATGGAGACCCGGCTGGTCTGGATGGCCGAAGACCCGAGTACCGACCCGATGAGCGCCTGGGGGCACATGGGCTCACAGCGTAGCGACGGGGTACCGAGCCGCGGCTGCGACGGCAACCTTGCCGGCGGCTCAGGCAACACCGGCGCGACGGTGGCGCAGAAATGGTGGAACTCGCTTTCGCACCGCCTCTCGCTCTACAAGCCGTCCTACACGGGCAGTACGGCCGGCGTGTGCATCTACTTCGCGATGACTCACGGCGGCATCCCGAACGAATCGTACGCGTTCACCAGGGCCGCGTCTCGTTGGGGCGGCTGCTGACGACTGGATGCTAGATTCCTCCTGGCGAATCCGAACGGGTTCGGCAGGAAGGAATCCATGGCAGGCGCGCTTCGCTGGGGAATCCTGGGCACCGGCGCGATAGCACACCTGCAGACCGCCGATTTGATGGGCGACGGCTTCACGGTCGCCGCGGTCGGCTCACGGCGTCGGCAGTCGGCTCAGGCCTTCGCCGACCAATTCGGCATCAGCACGGCACACGGCAGTTACGAGGCCCTGGTGTCGGATCCTCAGGTCGACGCGATCTACGTGGCCACCCCGCATCCGTTCCACGCCGCCAATGCGCAACTCGCACTGAGCGCCGGCAAACACGTGCTGGTGGAGAAGCCCTTCACGCTCAACGCCGCCCAGGCCCGGGCAGTGGTGGAACTCGCGGCCCGCAAACACCTCGTGGTGCTCGAGGCGATGTGGACCAGGTTTCTGCCGCACATGCTGCGCATCCGCGAGATCATCGCCGCCGGCACACTGGGCGAGGTGCGCACCGTGATCGCCGACCACAACCAGTTGCTGTCCGGCGACCCCACCAACCGGCTCAACGCGCCGGGCCTCGGCGGTGGTGCCCTGCTCGACCTGGGCATCTACCCGGTGTCGCTCGCCGTCGATCTGTTCGGTGTGCCGAACTCGATTCATGCGATCGCGGCGAAGACCGCAACCGGGGTGGACCGCCAAACCGCGATGCTGTTCGGCTACCCGGACGGACGGCAGGCGGTGCTGCACACCGCACTGGACACCCTTGGGCCGAACACCGCGGCGATCATCGGCACCGCCGGCCGCATCGAGATCGACCCGGTCTGGTACACGGCCACCGGGTTCACCGTCTACGACGGCCGGGGCACGCCTATCGAACGGTTCACCTCCGAGATCACCGGACGCGGCATGCAGTATCAGGCCGAGGAGCTGGAACGGCTGGCTCTGCTTGGCGAAAGCGCCGGGACCATCCTCCCGCCGCAACAGAGTCTGCGGATCATGGAGGTTCTCGATGAGATCCGCCACCAGATCGGGCTGCGTTACCCGGGGGAGTGACGGGAAGGCAGGCACTAGGTGCCGGTTATCATGTAACGGATGATCCCGCCAGAAAAGCCGACCAGCCGCCGCGCCGCGCGCGCCGCCAGAGACGGCGCAACCAGAGACGGCGCCACCAACGGCGGGCAGCCGGAGGGTGGTGAGGCCACCCAGCGGCTCGAGGTGCCGGCAACGGAGGCCTTCTTCCTGCCTCCCGCACCACCGACGTCAGCACCGACGCACACTAGCGAATTTGTGCCAGAGCCGGAGCGCCCTGCCCCGTCCGGTTTTCTCGCCGGGCTGTTCGTCAGGCATCCGCGCGCCTGGATCGCCACGGCACTCTCGGTCGTCTTCGTACTGCTGGGCACCGGCTCCGTGTTCGCCGGAAGCCTGATGGCGCCCGAGGCCCCAGCCGAGCCGAACACCGCGGCACCGCTCGTGGCCACCAGCGCCTCCCCGACTCCCACCGCCGACCCGGCCCGGCCGGTGCCGGCCCACCCTGCGGCCGCGACTGCGCTGCGCACCTGCTCGGTGGCCGCGTTGGCGGCGGACCCACGACTGCGCACCTTCGAGGGGGTCGTGGTCAACACCGCGACCGGGGACGTGCTCTTCGATCGTTCCGCGTCGAAGCCGGCACCCACGGCGAGCGTTCTGAAAGTCTTGACGGCCGCCGCGGCGCTTGCCATCCTCGGCCCCGACGCCCGATTGACCACCCGGGTGTTCAAGGGCACCGAACCCGGCAGCATCGTGCTGGTGGGTGGCGGCGACCCGACGCTCAATGCCGGCTCGCCCACTCTGTACGCCGGCGCGCCGAGCCTAGCGGATCTGGCCGCACAGACCAAGGCGGCCTGGGAAAAAGACAGCGACGAGCCGATCACCAAGGTGATCCTGGATGCGACGATGTGGGATCCCGCCGACAACTGGAACGCGAGTTGGGGCGAAAGGGCGCTCGCTGACGGCGACCAGACCAGGGTCAACGCACTGATGGTGGATGCCGGAAGGTCTGATCCATCGCGAGGATCCAGCAGGCGCAGCGCCACACCCGTGGCCGACGCCGGCGCCGCATTCGCCAAGGCGCTGGGATTGCCAGCCGGGGTCGACATCGTGCCGGGAACCGGAAAAGCGGGCGAGCCGATCGCCCAGGTGCAATCGCAGCCAGTGAAGACGTTGATCGGCCAGATGCTCATCGACTCGGACAACACCCTGGGCGAGATGCTGGCCCGGGTGACCTCCGTGTCGTCCGGCGCCGGAGGAACCTCCGCATCACTGGCCACGGTCATCCCGAAGGCGCTGGCCGCCTACGGCATCCCTACCACAGGAGTCGTCATCAAAGACGGTTCGGGCCTGAGTGCCGACAACGCGGTGCCGCCCGCGTATCTCGCGGCACTGATGACCAAGGTCTTGGCCGGCAAGCAGAATCTCGGGATCATCTACTCCGCGCTCCCCGTGGCGGGGAAGACCGGAACCCTGAAAACCCGCTTCAGCGGTGACAGTGCCGCCGCACGGGGCCTGGTGAACGCCAAGACCGGCTGGATTGGCAGTTCCCGAACCCTGGCCGGTATCGCGCACTCGCCGGATGGCAGCGCGCTGTCCTTCGCCTTCTTCGCCCTTGGCAGCAATGTGGCGGCCAACGCCATGACGGCGCTGGACAACCTCACCGCGGGCGTTCTCAAGTGCGGAAACAACCTCTCGAACAACTGAAACCAGAATGATGGCGCTCGCCGTCGCGAAGGCGGACCGCCGAGTCGCAACCGGTGAGGAAGCCGCCGGAGTCGCACCGATCAAATCCTGCCGTGCCATTGACATCGTTCAATAGTGTCGACCATAGTGGAGTTGTCCACTTAGCGGACAGCAGTCCGATATTGCTACGATGGCTCTGAGAGTGACCCAACGATGGGGAAGGAACGACGGTGGAATTTGGTTTGCTGATGCTCCGGGTGATCCTCGCCGCCCTGTTGTTCGGCCACGCGACGCAGAAGGTTTTCGGGTGGTTCCGGGGCCAGGGTGCACGGGGTACTGCCGCGAGCTTCGAGGCCTGGGGACTTCGTCCCGGACTTCCCTTCGTCATTCTCTCCAGCTGCTCGGAGTTGGTCGGCGCGACGCTGATCGTCCTTGGCGCGCTCGTGCCGTTGGGTGCCACGATCGTGGTCGGCACCATGTTCGTTGCGGTGGCGTACAACTTCCGACACGGAATCTGGGCTCACCAAGGCGGCTACGAGGTCGCACTGGTCTACGGGCTGCTGGCGGTGGTGCTGGCGGCCACCGGACCCGGGGGATGGTCGATCGATTATCTGCTTGGGCTGAGCTGGTTCCACGGTGCCGCCTGGGCGGGCGGTGCGCTGGTGGTCGGCGTACTGGGTGCCCAGGGCCCACTCGCGCTCCGTCGTGCCGGGATGAAAAAGGCCGCCGAGCCAGAAGCAGGCCTTGCCCGTTGACCCTCACAACAGGACACCAGTTTTCGCTCCGTAACTGTTCGATGACGAAAGAAGGATAAACACCGTGGCACATCTCGCCGCCGTGCTGGCGACCACCCATCATCCGTTCTACCTCAAATTGACCTCGGCGCCTCCCGAGGAGCAGATCCCGCAGGCACCCGAGTGGAAACGCAAGGTGGAGGCATACCGCGAGACCCTCACGGCCGCTAAGCCAGACGTCCTGGTCATGGTCGGCGCCGACCATTTCCATCAGTTCTTCCTGGACAATTACCCGCAGTTCCTCATCGGCAAGGCGCCCAGGTACGACGCCACCTTCTACAACGAAGAGCGCGAATTCGAGATCCCCAAGTACGTGCTCGAGGGCCACGAAGAGTTGTCGCAGTTCATGCTGGAGGGCTTGATCGACCGCGGCTTCGACATGGCGTTCAGCAACGAACTCAAGCTGGACCACTCGATCATCTGCCCGATCATCACCACCAGGCCGGATGCCGACCTTCCGGTGGTGCCCATCTACACCAACATCTTCGCGCCGCCGTTCCCGACGCCGCAGCGCTTCTGGGACCTGGGCCGGGCCATTCGCGAGATCATCGACGAGTACCCCTCCGACCAGCGGATCGCCGCGGTGGGCAGCGGGCATCTCTCACTGGAGCTCGGCGGGCCGCGCCAGTTCGAACAGCACGGTCCTGACCCGGAGTTCGACAAGCGGGCGATCAACTGGCTGGCCACCGGCGACGTGGAGGGCCTGCTGGCCAACGTGACCCGGGAGAACCTGGGCACCGCAGGCAATGCCACGCACGGCTTCCTGGACCTGGTCACCATGATGGGGATCGCCGGTCCGATCGAGGCATCGTACGTCGATCAACTGGACCTCTTCCATACGCGTGAGGCCTACATCACCTGGTATCCGAATGGGGTGGAGAAATGAGCAAGTACTACGTCGACAAGTTCCTGTACACCACTGACCGGGACCCGCTGTTGCTCCAGCAGTACAAGAGCGAGCCGGCCGCCTACATGGAGCGTTGGGAACGCGAGATCGGGCCGCGCCTCAGCGACGCCGAGACCACGAGTTGGACCAGCTTCACCCCGCAGGAGCGGCAGGCCCTGATCGACCACGATTACGTGACGCTGTTCGAGCTGGGCGCGCACTTCTTCCTGTCGTTGACGATCTACATCGGCATCTACAACGACGATTACGTCGCCAAGTCCGGACCGCTCTCGTTCCAACTCGAATACGGCGCGAAGCTCCAGCACTGGCGCGGAAAGGAATACCCGTCGGTGATCTGTTGAACCGGGAGTTCCATCCCACAACCGCTTCGCCGAACATCCGTGTGTCCGGTGCACAGTCCAGCATTATGAGGAGCCAGCAGTGACCACGACATCGACCGAGCGGGATGTGCTCGCGAGGGCGCGCCTGAGACCGGCCGCGACGGGGCCGCTGGCCGGCATGATCGTCGCCGACTTCTCGCGCATCCTCGCCGGCCCGTACTGCACAATGTTGCTCGCGGACCTCGGTGCGACGGTGATCAAGGTCGAATCGCCGGCCGGGGACGACACCCGTAGCTGGAGCCCGCCGTCCCGCGGTGACGACGCCACGTACTACCTCGCCATCAATCGCAACAAGAGCTCGATTGCCCTTGATCTTAAGGATGCCGGCGACCTCGCGGTGGCGCACAAGATTGCCGCCAGCGCCGATGTGTTCATCGAGAACTTCAAGCCCGGCGGGCTGAAGCGCTTCGGACTGGACTACGACTCGGTGGCTCGCGACAACCCCGGTATCATCTACTCGTCGATCAGCGGGTTCGGCACGAAGGAGGGCGCCGGCCTGCCGGGCTACGACCTGCTGGTGCAGGCACTGTCCGGTCTGATGAGTCTCACCGGTTCCCCCGACGGGCCGCCCTACCGGGCCGGCATCTCGGTCTTCGACGTCATGACGGGACTGCATTCCGGTTTGGGCATATTGGCGGCGCTGCACCACCGGACCGAGACCGGCGAGGGCCAGCACGTCGAAACGAACCTGATGTCCTCCGCACTGTCCGGACTCGTGAATCAAACCTCGGCCTACGTGGCGGGAGATTTCATCCCGCAACGGATGGGCAACGCGCACCTGAGCCTGTTCCCCTACGAACCGCTGCCCACCGGCGATGGCGAGCTGATCGTGGTCGCGGGGAACAACGGTCAATTCGCGAAGTTGTGCGCCGCCTTGGATCTGCCGGACCTGCCCGAGGACCCGCGGTTCTCCACGCCCGCGCAGCGTAACAGCGAGCGAGAACAACTCCGGCCGCTCCTGCTGGAGCGGCTGGGTCGACGCACCGCCCAGGAGTGGTTCACGATCCTTTCCGATGCAGGCATCCCGTGCGCACCGATTCAGGATGTCGCGCAGGGTGTGCAACTGGCAGAGCGTCTCGGGCTGGAGCCGGTGGTGAGCGCCGGCGCCGGGGAGGCCGCAATGCCGACGATTCGCAACCCCATCACCTTCTCGCGGACTCCGCCAACCTACGACCTCGCGCCGCCCAGCCTCGACGGCGACCGCAGCGCGGTGCTCGACTGGCTCGACTCCCTCCCCTCTACCGAACGGAAGCTTCCCGCATGACTGACACCGCCGACCAACCGTCGTTCCCCACCTCGATCGGCACCTCTACCCCCACCACGATGTCGCTGCTCGGGCACGACATTGCCACCGAGATGCTCGGCAAGGTTGCCTTCGGAGAGCTGGCGATGTGGCTGATGACCGGCGTGCGGCCCACCGCAGGCCAGGCGCGGGTGTTCGACGCGGTGATGGCCGGTCTCGCCGACCACGGCCTCACCCCGATCGCCATCGCCTCCCGGCTCACGCTGTATAGCGCACCCGAGTCGATCCAGGGCGCGCTCGCCGCGGGGTTGCTCGGCGGCGGCTCGCGGTTCCTCGGTGTGACCGAAGACACCGGACGGTTCCTAGCCAAGGCACTGGACTCCGCCGAGCGCGCACCAGAGTCGGATGCCGACTTCGATGAATTGGCCCGGGCCGCGGTCCGCGCGGCGCGTGCGGAAAAGAAGCTGGTCCCCGGCCTTGGGCATCCGGTGCACAAGACCGGCGATCCCCGCACGCCGGTGATCATCGCCATTGCCGAGGAGGAGGGCCTGCGCGGGCCGCAATTGCGCCTCTTCGAGGCCATCGGCCGGGTACACGGCGAGATCCTCGGCAAGACGCTGCCGCTGAACGGCGCCGGGGTCTGCGGTGCGGCGCTGGCCGACATCGGTGTGCCACTCGCCCTACTTCGCGGAGCCGTGCTGCTGGCCCGGTGCGCCGGTCTGCTCGGCCACCTGGGCGAAGAAATGCGGCGTCCGATCGGCGAGGCGGTATACATGACTGTGGATCGCCACGCGTACTACGCACCGGACGACCGCAGCTGACGCGAAAGGCACCGAATGCGACGAGACTCCAGCCCGGACTTCATTGAGGCGATCGCCAGGGGTCTCGACGTCATTCGCGGCTTCGACGCCAACCGGCCGGTGATGTCCCTCAGCGAGGTCGCAGTGGCTTCGGGGCTGCCCCGCCCCACCGCCAGGCGCATCCTGATCACGCTCGAGCAGCTCGGCTACGTCCGTTCCAGTGACGACGGGTTCACCCTGACCCCACGGGTGATCGAGTTGGGCATGGCGTACATCGGTTCGATGAGCATCTGGGACGTCGTGAGGCCGAGTCTTGCCGACCTGGTGAGACAGACCAATGAGTCGAGCTCCGTGGCGCAACTGGACGGGTCGGATGTCGTCTACGTTGCCAGGGTCGCCGTGCCGAAACTGGTGACCTTGTCGGTGACGATCGGCACGCGGTTCCCCGCGCTGTCCACGTCTTTAGGCAAGGTGCTACTGGCCGCGCTGACGCCGGAAGAACTGGATCGCACGCTCGAATTGCCGACCCGCTCCGGCCTGGTTCCGCGATGGCAGCCGGATCGGGACGAGATCGATGCGGCACTGAACGTGGTCCGCGAACGTGGTTGGGCCATCACCGACGAACAGCTGGCGCGCGGCATCCGTTCGGTGGCGACCGCGGTGCGCGACGGGGACGGCCGCACCGTGGCCGCCGTCAACGTCAACTCCAACAGTGCCGAGACCTCGATCGAGACGCTGACCGGCCATCACCTGCCGCTCCTTCTAGCGTGCGCGGATGCGATCAGCTCGGACTGGATCGCCTGGCATTCCCGCCCGCTTCAGGTCATCTCCGAGTGATCGCTTTCCGGACAAGTGTGAGCGCCGCGGCGGCCACGCTCGTCCGGAAAGCGATCGGTAGCGTCGGTTAGGCGCGACCGAGCAGGCTGGTCATCGCTTCCTCGACGGCACTTTCTGCGCCCTCGGCCGCGGCGGGGGAGCGCCAGGCAACCACTCCGTCGGGCCTGACGATGATGGCGCCGTCGGCGGCCAGCCCGTACGCCTGCTCGAACAGCCCATCCGGGGCGACCACGTCGCCGCCGGACCCTACCAGGAGGCCTTTCAACGGCAAGGATGCCCGCTTCGACACCGCGGCCGCCGCATCACGCCAGGCAGCGCCGTCGGATCCGGCCAGCAGCACATACGCGTCACGGAACAGATCGTGGATCGAGATTTCGGATCCGTCGTGCTCCACGGACAGATGCGGGCCGCGGCCGCCGACGTCGGTCAGCGGAGCGCGCGGATCGTGCACCGCGCTCTCGCGATCCGGGTCGACGGAGGCACCACTCGGGTCGACGACCGCGCCGGAGCGGTAGATGCTGCCGAGTTCGACAGCCTCGGCGGCCAGCGGAGCAGCCAGTGGCTTGGTGTCTGTCGTAGCTCGCTCCGCGTAGCGGCCGGCGTAGATCGCATAGGCCTGTTCCATCGTCATCAGCCCGGAGGGACGCCGTTCCGCGTCATAGCTGTCGAGCAGTTCGGGCTGCGCTTTGCCCTGCAACACCATGGCGAGCTTCCACGCCAGATTGTGGGCATCCGCGACTCCGGTGTTCCCACCCCAGCCGCCAGTGGGCGGCATCGTGTGGGCGGCGTCGCCGACCAGGAACACCCGGCCGTCGCTGTAGCGGCGTGCGGAGCTGGCGGAGGCCTCCCAGCGTTGCACGCTCGTAATCTCGACCGCCGTGTCTGCCGGGCAGCCGAGTGCCGTCTTGACGTATTCGATGCAACGTTCGTCGCTGAGGTCGGCGATGAGGTCGCGGTGCTGGCCGGTTGCCGGATCGGTCACGGAGAAGATCGAGAGGAAGCCGGCTTGCTTGTCGAAGGAGAAGCGGAAGAAGCCGAGCAGCTCGGGGTGCAGCACGTAGATGACGCTGAGGTTGCGGTCGCCGATCATCTCGCGCATGTCGGCCCGGAAGTAGACGGTGATGCACTCTGAACTCCCGTGCCCGTCCATCTCGATACCCAGCTGCTCACGGGTGCTGCTGTGTGCGCCATCGGCCGCGACCACGTACTGGGCCTGAACGGTGTGCGTCTCGCCGCTGTCCCGGGAGCGCACCTGGGCGGTGACCCCGTCGTCACCCTGCGTGAGCGATACGACCTCGGAACCGAAGTAGTGGGCGGCGCCGCGCTGCGCCGCCGCGTCTCGCAGAACCGGCTCTAGGCCAACCTGGGTGATGAAGAGGCGAGTCGTGGCGCTGAGATCTTCAACGCCCTCGTTCCAGGACTTGTAGAAGTACTGCAGTTCTTTCCCGCACAAGCTTTCAACGGCGACGATTGCGCCGTTCTGCTCGAACTCGAGGGCCGCGGCCTCCTCGACGACGTTTTGCACGCCGGCGTGACGGAAGACCTCCATGGTGCCCTGATGGAACGATGCCGCGCGCGGGTGAATGGCGGTTCCACGATGCTTTTCCACGACGATGTTGGGTATCCCGTAGGTGGTTAACAGCAGCGAGGTGGTCAACCCCACCAGGCTGCCTCCCACGATCAACACCGGGGTGGTGTGGTCCTGCGTCATGGTCGCATCTGTCATCGTCGGCTCCGTTGCTCTTCGAGGGTGTCCGCCATGCGGACAAGTGACCGGCGGCGGAGGTTATCTGAAATTATGGTTCAACCGTTGCTTCTGTGTCAAGCGTGCGCCCTCCGCCCTGTGGCTCCGACCGTCGTTGACGGGGCCCCGCGGCCATGAGTACTATGGCAGTGTCCGTCACGCGGACAGCCGTACGCAGTTTTTGAACCCGGCAGTCAACTCAACGTAGAGAAGGATTATCGTGCAGTCGCAGACCCCCAGGCCCGATTTCGAATCCGGGCACCCAGTCGTATTCCGCCACGGAACGGTCCTCACCATGGATTCCGCCGGAGTGATCCATGACGGCGACGTGCTCGTCGTCGGCGAGAACATCCAGGCGGTGGGCCGGAACCTCCCTGTGCCGGAGGGCACCATCGAGATCGACGCCGCCGACGGCATCCTGATGCCGGGCATGATCGACACCCACCGCCATATGTGGCAGACCACGATGCGCGGCTATGGCGGGGACTGGTCGCTGAGCCAGTACTTCGTGTTCTACTACCTCAGTTGGGGAAAGTTGTTCCGGCCGGAGGATGTCTTCGCCGGAAACTTGCTCGGCGCCATCGAGGCCATCGACAGCGGCGTGACCACCACGCTCGACTGGTCGCACGGACTGCAGACAACGGATCACGCCGAGGCGGCACTGGAAGCGCTCAAGGCGGTGCCGGGCAGATTCGTGCTCGGCTACGGCAACCTGCTCGGCGCACCGTGGGAGTGGGCAACCGCCCCGGAGTTCAAGGCCTTCGTGGAACGGCACTTCTCCGCAGCAAACGACATGCTCTCACTGCAGCTCGCCTTCGACGTCACCGGCCAGCCGGAGTTCCCCGAGCGGGCTGCGTTCGAGGTGGCGCGCGATCTGGACCTCGCGGTCACCACTCATGCCGGCGTCTGGGGCGCCACCACCGACGATGGCATCCTGCAGATGTCGGAGGGCGGATTCATGAACCCCCGTGTCACCTATGTGCACGCGTCGACGCTGAGCCAGGATTCCTATCAGCGCATCGCCGCCAGCGGCGGAAACGCGTCGGTGTCGGCCGAGAGCGAGGACAGCGCCGGTCAGGGCTATCCGTGCACTTACGAACTGCGCAGGCACGGCATCCCCGTTTCGCTGTCCATGGACACGAGCGTGTGGTGGAGTGCTGACGCGTTCTCCGCCATGCGTGCCACGCTGAACGCCGACCGGGCGCGTGACCACCTCGGCGCCCACGCGCGCAACGAGACGGTGGTCGGCAACGACGTACGCGCGGAGGACGTAGTGCGCTACGCGACCGTGGGCGGCGCCCACGCGCTCGGTCTCGAGGACCGCATTGGCACGCTGACGCCGGGCAAGAAGGCCGACATCGTGCTGATCAAGAACGACGAATCCCCGACCATGACCCCGATCCTGAACCCCTACGCTCACGTGGTGTTCCAGGCTGGCCGCGGCGATGTGCACACGGTGGTCATCAACGGAAAGGTGGTCAAGTTCGACGGCCACCGACTCACGGGCGACCTGCGACAGGCGAAGGATGCCGTCGCCAACACCGTGGACTACCTGCGGTCATCGATGGGCGAGGAGGCCTGGGCCGAAGGCATGACGCCGGAGCTGCCACCAGCGGAGCTCATCCCGAACCCCTACACCTACACGTCATGGGACGGGGGCGACCGGCTGGTGCGCGCGGAGGACTGACCCGGCCGTGGGGGTCGCCCCGTGCACACGGGGCGACCCACCGGCTGCACCTGGCTACCCAGCTTGTAGTCCGGCATCGGTTCGCCCTCCCGGGTGTAGGAGAACCCGTCCGCACCGATGGTGATCGTCGCCTCGGCCGTCTCGGTACGCTGACGCATTCGCTACCGTTTGACCTCGGCGACGGAGAGCTTAGGCGTAGTTGGCCTGCACCGTTTTCGCCGCCAGTTTGAGCCGCTCGGCGATGACCTCGGTGGGCTGATTGCTCGTCACGTAGACCACGGAAATCGCCGACGGTGCTTGTCCGTGCACTGTCACGGGCACCGAGACGGAGGACACGCCGGCGATCACCTCACCATGGCTGACGGCGAAGCCACGCTCTCGGGCAAGCCCGACCTCACCGCGCGGATGCCCGTGCGGCAGCAGCAGTGCGAGGTCTTCATCGGGCAGGGAGCACTGGATGGCCATACCCGGCGCACCGACGCTGACGTGGTGCCGGGTACCCGGCCGTTGCGCCACCGACCCGTTCAGGTGCCGGGGCTCCACGCTCACCAACGTCACGCACTCGTCACGATCGAGCACGACGAGAAACGCCGTCATGCCGAGTTCGCCCGCCAGCGCGGTGAGTTCGGGCAGGACCGCGGCCTGCAGGTTGCGGGACACTCCGCCAGCCAGGGCGGCCAGCCGGGGTCCCAGTGCCACACCGCCGGCATGGTCTCGCACCACCAGGCGGTGATCCTCGAGGGTGCGCATGATGCGGTACACGATGGAACGGTGCACCCCGAGTCCCGCGGCGAGTTCCGCGATCGTCATCGGCTCGCGGGACTCGCTCAGCAACTCGAGCACGCGGATGCCCCGAGACAGTGTCTGAGAGTGCGGTACGGTCCGGCTTGTCATTGACGTCATCGTGCCCTATCGTAAGCAGAGTTCCACTATAGAGTACTGCGTTCGATAATCGAACACGATCAGCCTAAGGGATCAATGATGATTGCTACGCCCAAGCATCCAGGCACCAAGGTTTCTTCGGTGCTGCACCCGCACGCGCAGCACTTCCGGGGCAGCCTGGGACGATTCGCCACCGGCGTCGCAGTGGTGACGTTCGACAGCGACGAGGGGCGGCACGGGATTACGGTCAACTCGTTCACCTCGGTATCGCTCACACCGCCGCTGGTATTGGTGAGCATCGCCAAGACCACGAAGTCCCACGATCAGCTGGCAGGCCGGCCGTTCACTGTCAATGTGCTCGGCGCCGAGCAGCGGGCCCTGGCGAGCAACTTCGCCGGCGCGCCGACCGGGGAACCCCGCTGGGTGGATGGCACGGTGGCGCCGCGGCTCTCCGGTGTGCTGTCGTTCTTCGAGTGCACGCCGTGGGCGGCCTACGACGGTGGTGATCACACGCTGTATCTGGGTGAAGTGATCAACTTCGACTACCGCGCCGGCGATGCCCTCGGTTTCGTCAACGGCCAGTTCACCACCATTCCCGAGTACCTGCTCGGGCACGAAGCGCTTCTCTGACACATTTTCGCCGCACGATCCTTTTCGCCGAACAGCACGATCCCTCCACCGAACAGCACGATCCTTTCCACCGAACAGCACAACCTTTCCCACCGAACAAAGGAGTCATCACATGGGCATCAGAACCGGGCAGCAGTACCTCGACAAGCTGAACTCGATGCGGCCGCACATCACCATCGACGGCGAAGTGGTCAGCGAGAACCTCACCGAGCATCCGGCGTTCAAGAACGTCGCGCACACGTACGCGAAGCTCTTCGACATGCAGCACGACCCGAAATACCAGGATGCGCTCACCTATGACTCGCCGAGCACCGGCGACAAGGTCGGCGTCTCCTTCCTCATCCCGCGCACCATAGAGGACCTCGAGCACCGCCGCGCCGGCATCCAGGTCTGGGCTGAGTACTCCAACGGGTTCCTGGGTCGCACCGGTGACTACATGAACAGCTCGCTCACCGCGTTGGCCGCAGCCGAGAAGTGGTTCAGCCAGGCCGGCCCAGAGTACGGCGAGCGCATCCGCAACTACTACGAGCTGGCCAGGGAGAACGACCTGCTGGCCACCCACACGCTCATTCCGCCGCAGGTGAATCGCTCGGTGTCCGGCAGCGAGCAGCTCGGCGGGCAGCTGTCGGCGCGCATCGTTGAGGAGCGCGAGGACGGCATCGTCATCCACGGCGCCCGGATGCTCGCCACCATCGGCCCGATCGCCGACGAGTTGCTCGTGTTCCCCTCGACCGTGCTGCGCGGCACGCCCGAGGATGCCCCGTACTCCTATGCGTTTGCCATCCAGAACGACGCGCCCGGGCTGCGTTACCTGTGCCGCACGTCGCTGCACAACGGAGGCAGCGTCTTCGACGAGCCGCTGGCCGGCCGTTTCGAGGAGATGGATGCGGTGGTCATCTTTGACAACGTGTTCGTGCCGAACGAGCGTATCTTCATGCTCGGGCACCCGGACCTGTGCAACGCGTTCTACTCCGAGACCGGCGCCGCGGCGCTGATGACCCAGCAGGTCGTGACGCGCACCATCGCGAAGAGCCAGTTCTTCCTCGGGCTGGCCAGTGAAATCGCCGCGGCCATCGGCATCGACGGCTTCCTGCACATCCAGGAGTCGCTGGCCGAGCTCATCGTCGACGTGGAAATCGGCAAGGCGCTGATGCGTGCATCCGAGGTGGATGCGCAACTCAACGAGTGGGGGATGATGCAGCCCAAGTGGGAGACGCTGAACGCTGCCCGCAACTGGTACCCGAAGATCGCGCAGCGGTTCCCGCAGATCATCCGCACCTTCTGCGCCAGCGGCCTGATGGCGCTGCCGGGCGAGGCGGATCTGGCCAGCGACGCGCTGCCGGACATCGAGCTGTACCTGCAGGGCAAGTCGCTGACTGGGCCGGAGCGGATCAAGCTGTTCAAGCTCGCCTACGACGCGTCGATCTCCGGGTTCTCCTCACGGCAGGCGCTGTACGAGTACTTCTTCTTCGGCGACCCGGTGCGGATGGCCGGCGCCCTGGTGAAGAGCTACGACGCCGAGCCGCTGCAGCAGCGCATCCGGGACTTCCTGGCCCGCGCCGACTGACCGCATCCCGACTCCCACCCCGGCTGCCCAACCCGTCTCAAGGAGATTCTGTCGTCCCTGGCTCCCCGCATCGGTGGGCAGGCCCCTCGGTGACAGTTTTTCCTTGAAACGGGCGTGGGTCGCAGGCGGTGTGACCCGGCATTAGGGCCCGAACGGCAAGTTTGTTTCGTGCGAGAGGAACGCCTCTAAAGTTGCCAGGCGGTGGTTGCGGGCTGCCATCTCCACCGTCGAGGGGTCGGCACCGCTTTCGATGAGGTCGAGCAGGGCTGAGTGCTCCTCGATCGATTGCCGAGCCCGTCCCGGAACGAAACGGAACGTGGTTTCCCGCAGCGTACGCAGCCGTATCCACTCTTTGTTCACGACGTCAAGGATGTGCGTGTTGGGGCAGCGGGCATACAGCACGGCGTGCAGGTCGAAATTCAACCTGGTGAACTTGTTCGGATCGAAGTGCTGGAGACATTCCTGCAGTTCGCCGTTGAGCCGACGCGCGACCTCGAGTTCGCCGGGAGTGATGAACGCGCTCGCCGCACCGGTTGCGTAACCTTCGACGATGCTGAGGGCCTGCATAGTGGCGACGTACTCGGTGGTATTCAGCACGGCGACCTGTGCGCCGATGTTGGGTTTGAAGGTGACCATGCCTTCCGACTCGAGCATTCTGATCGCCTCGCGCACCGGCACAACGCTCATTTCGAGTTCGGCAGCGATTTGGCCGAGGACAAGCCGGAATCCCGACGAGTACGTTCCATTTGATATTCGTGTCTTGATGAAGTTACGGGCGCGCTCAGACTTGCTACCGCTTGTTGACGTGTCAGCGTGAATTGTCGTGGCTCCTTCGTCTGATCAGCCGGGTAGTGCCGCTCTCAATTCTCTGTGCTGCTGCCGTACTCCGCCAAGAGTTGCCCGCCCGGCCCGCTTCCTTACCCGGCGACGCCACAAAGCAACATGCTATATATAACATCGATATATTCCATCGTATATGACAAGATGTTGATAGATAATACATATGATGAGCAACTTGACAAGTGCGAGTTGGCTTGGGTAACTTTCGAGGAATGTCGTCAGAGAAGACGCCACCTACGGAGGTCAACGTGCAGTCACGCAGCAATACCGTCCATGGCCCTCGGCTTCGTCGGGGTGTTGTCTGGAAAGCCTTGCCCCTGCTCATAGCATCGGCGGTCGCTCTCACCGGGTGCGCGGCCGGACCGGGCGAAACACCCGACCCCGGCAAGGAAGCCACGGTTACCGACCAGGGTGTCACTAAGGACACCATCAAGATCGGTATCCTCGGCCCGTATTCGGGTTCAGCGTCGATTTACAGCAAGGCCGACCGGATGGCGGAGGCGCTGTACAAGCAGGTCAACGAGAAGGGCGGCATCAATGGTCGCCAAATCGAGATCGTGACCGGGGACACCAACTGCGACGCGGCCAGTCTCCAGGGCATCATCCGTAAGTTCGTCGAGCAGGACAAGGTTTTCATGATCAACGGCGGATCGTGCAGCAACGCGATCGTCTCGGCGAAGCCGCTGATCGAGCAACTGAAGATTCCCTTCCTCACCGTCAACGCGGCCAGCGCCACCATCTCCAACCCGGCTGTGAAGAACCTCTTCCACGCCAAGGCGACCGTGGAAGAGCAGATCAAGGCGATCGCGGCGTTCATGGAATCGAACAAGGATGCCAAGACGGTAGCCGTCGCAGCCACGAGCGATGAGTGGGGACAGGGTTATGTTCCGCCGCTGCAAAAGGACCTTGGCGGCGGCAAGCTCAAGATCTCGACCATCGAGCAGCTCGACCCGCAAGGGGGCGACTCGACACCGGCCATCCGCAAGATCATCAACAGCAAGGCGGACATGGCGGCCGTGTTCGCTTACCCGCAACCGATGACGGTTTTCCTGCAGAGCGCACGCCCCCAGGGCATGAACATCCCCATCGTGACCGGTGACGGGACCAGGCCGGAGGAGCAGATGGGCCGCCTGGGTACCAGGTCATTGGCCGAGGGGTTCTTCAGCGTGTACTCATACACCGCGACACTCGATGACGCCCGGTTCGCTCCGTACAAGGACCTGTTCACCAAGGCAAACCCTAGTCTTGCTTGGGACACCGTCGCGCTCGAGGGTGCGGTGAG
Organism: Parafrigoribacterium mesophilum; assembly: GCF_039652555.1. Taxonomy (NCBI): domain Bacteria; kingdom Bacillati; phylum Actinomycetota; class Actinomycetes; order Micrococcales; family Microbacteriaceae; genus Parafrigoribacterium; species Parafrigoribacterium mesophilum. The sequence goes on along the minus strand of NZ_JBDJAF010000001.1, from coordinate 1,301,796 downwards.
CGCGGAGTTCAACATCGCGGTCCTCAAAGAAATGGGCGATGAGCTGACCTGGGACAACTGGATCAAGACGGCGGAAACCCTGAAGTTCGACAGCGTCGTCAGCGGACCCATGGCATTCAAGCCGTTCGATGCCGCTGATCCGCAGTCACGCCGTCCCGGTATCCAGCTGAAGTTCAGCGCGCTGGACCCGAAGTCGGACGACGCCAAAGTGGTCGTGGTCAAGGACTGGAACGAGTGGCTGAAGGTCAGTAAGTAATCGCCGATCCCCGCACGGTGGGTCTGTATTGCCCGCAGACTCACCGTGCGGCCCGGACATCGGCCCGCATCAGCGCTGCAGATCGGGTTCGGTTCCGGCCAGACAGGCGGCCATCCACCGACTCTGCACACCCGTCACTACTGCGAAGGGCCACACCGTGGGTTCAATCTTCCTAGACCTGATCCAGGTACTCATAGCGGGCTTCGGCCAGGGGAGCATCTACGCCTTGATGGCACTCGGGTTGACGCTCATCTATCGCTCCACGACGACGCTCAACTTCGCGCAGGGTGCCCTCTTCATGCTCGGGGCTTTCCTGACCTTGGAACTCATCATGGCCGGGGTGCCGTACCTGCTGGCTATTCCGCTTGCCCTGATCATCCTGGCGGTGCTCGGACTGACCATCGACAAACTTGCCTTCCAGCCGCTGCTGAAGAAAGACCACGTCACCCAGGTCTTCGCGACCGTGGCGATCTCATTCATCATCGTTGGTGCCGTTCGCTTCGTCACCGTGGACCAGCGCGGCCTGCCGGCCTTGCTCGGCGGCAAGGGCTACCTGGAAGTCAGCGGCGCCATCATCAACACGCAGTATCTGATGATGATCGCCAGCCTCATCGTGGTCGGGCTGCTGCTCGCCTACTTCTTCCAGCGCACCCGCATCGGCCTGGTCATCCGCGCCTGCACCGACAACCTGCGTGGCGCCGACCTGGTCGGGATCAACGTCAAACGCGTCTTCGCCATCATGTGGGGGCTCGGTGCTGTGCTGGCCGGACTCGCCGGAATTCTGGCCGCCCCCACTTTGCTGGTCAGTCCGGATGTCGGCAACACGCCGCTGGTCATCGGTCTCGTGGCGATGGCCCTCGGCGGCTTCGGCAGCATTCCGGGCGCCGTCATCGGCGGGCTGCTCATGGGCCTGCTCGAGCAATTCGCCAACTTTTACGTGTCGACGCAACTCGGGGCGGTGGCCGGCTTCCTGGTCGTCCTCGTCCTGCTCATCGTGCGGCCCAACGGAATCATGGGCTTCCGCGGAATCCGATTGCAGGTGTCCCGATGAATGAGGTAACCGTGCGTGCCGGGGCGAACAAGTCGACCGCGCTGCTGGATAGGGTTCGATTGAACGCCGACGGCTCCCGCTGGCGCTGGATCGTCGCGGTCGTGATCCTCGCGATCGTGCTGGTCGCGCCGATGTTCATGAACGGCTATCAGGTCTCGATTCTCGCTCTCGCCGTGTGCTACATGGTCGCCACGATCGGCTTCAACATGTCGCTCGGCTGGGCGGGCCTGCTGATCTTCACCGGGTCGGCGTTCTTCGGGTTCGGCGCGTTCGTCGGCGGTCGGATGGCGGTGCTCGGCCTACCGACCGAGGTGGTCATCATCATCGCCGGCCTGGCCGGCGGCGTACTCGGGCTGGCCTACGGCGCTTTGACGGTGAAGCTCAACCACTACTACTTCGCCATCACGGGCATCGCGCTGATGTTTCTGCTCGACTTCTTCTACCGCACCTTCCCGGCGATCACCGGTGGCTACGGCGGGTTCTCCATCCCGATGCCGAAGCTGCTGGTGCTGGGCAACACGCCGCTGGTGTCTGGAAGTTCGTACTACTACTTCGGAATCGTGCTGGTCATCATCGCCTTCTTCGCCGCGCGCCGGATTGAACGGTCCCCGCTTGGCCGGAGTTGGCGTGCGGTGCGCAGCAATCCCGGGGTTGCCTCCGGGCTCGGCGTCGACGTCTGGCGCAGCAAGCTGTACGCCTTCACCATCACTTCGGTGTACCTCTCGGTCGCCGGATCCTGGTACGGCTATCTCTCGCTGCGGTTCTTGCCGGAGACCTACCTGTTCAACGAGCTCATCTTCATGTTCCTCATCCTCATCGTCGGCGGCCTCGGCTCCACCACCGGAATGATCGTCGGATCCTTGCTGCTCGTGCTGCTCCGCGAGTACCTGCGCGGCTTCCCCGGCATGAGCGAAATCATCTACGGCGTCGTGCTGCTGCTGGCGGTCCTGTTCTTCTCCAAGGGAATCTACGGCGCCGTCACGGCTCGCATCCGAGCACTGAGGGAGCAGGTACTATGACCACCGAGCCGATCCTCGTGGCGCAGGACATCGTGGTCCGGTTCGGCGGGCTGACCGCCGTCGATGGGGTGTCCGTCGACCTCCAGCCGGGACGGATCACCGGGCTGATGGGGCCGAACGGCGCGGGCAAGACCACCTTCTTCAACACCCTGAGCGGTCACCAGCCGGTCACCTCTGGCCAGGTGTTCCTTAAGGGCAAGGATGTCACCGGGCTGTCCGCGCACGGACGAGCCAGGATGGGTATCGCCCGGACCTTCCAACTCGGCGGCCTGGTCGAAGACCTGAGCGCGATTGAGAACATCGCGCTCGGACTGGACCACGGCGGGCGGATGACGGGAAAGTTCCTCCGCCGGCGTCAGGTGCGGGCGGCGGCGGAGCAGATCCTGGCCGACTTCGACCTCGCCGACGTCGCAAATCGGCTCGGCTCCGATCTGGGCGCAGGACTGCGCCGCCGGGTCGAAGTGGCCAGAGCGATGGCGGCCGAGGCGAGCGTCGTCATGCTGGACGAGCCGGCCGCCGGCCTGACCGTCTCGGAGCGGGACGAACTGGCAGCGCTGCTGGCCAGGGTCGCCGACGCTGGAACGGCCATCCTCATCACGGAACACAGTTCCGACTTTCTTTTCAACGTCTCCGACGAGGTCGTGGTCATGAACTTCGGTGAAGAACTGCGACGAGGAACACCAGCCGACATCAAGAACGACCCGGCGGTCGTCGCCGCGTACCTGGGTTAGGGGCGAAGATGACTGTGCAGGCAGCCGAAGCGGTACTTCAGATCGAGAACCTCAGCATCATCCGAGGCAGTTCCACCGTCGTGCGCGACTTCTCGCTCAGCATGCGCCCCGGCGAGGTGGTCGGACTCCTCGGCGCGAACGGGGCTGGCAAGACCACGATCGTCGACGCGATCAGCGGCCTGGCCAAAAAGGGTTCCGGCTCGGTTTGGGTCAATTCGCAGGACATCACCAAGCTCTCCGCCCACAAGATCGCCGGGCTCGGGGTGCTGCAGGTCTCCCAGGACCGCGAACTGTTCGGCTCTCTCACCGTGGAGGAGAACCTGGTGCTCGGCCAGCAGGTGCTTTCCAAGAAGCGACCAGGCGAGGACGGCCGGCTGGAGAAGGTCTTCAGCTTGTTTTCCCGCCTTCGCGATCGCCGTGCGCAGCGCGCGAGCTCGTTGAGCGGCGGCGAACAGCAGATGCTGGCCATCGGTCGCGCTCTGATCGGTAATCCGGTGCTGCTGGTGCTCGACGAGCCGACCTCGGGGCTCGCCCCGGTGCTGGTCAAGGAGGTAGGGCATTTTCTGGCCGAGATGCGCGCGGCCGGCATGAGCATTCTGCTGGTGGAGCAGAACGTGCAGGTCGCCATCGACTTGTGCGACCGGTTCGTGGTCATTCGCGGCGGCGAGAAGGTCTTCGAGGGCAGCAGGGACGACCTCGGCCCCGACCCGATGAAGGCGCTGGGCGATCTGTACGTCTAGCCAGCCGGGGTCGGCCGGCACATGGAGGTTCACGATGGGAGGACGTCAGTGGTGACGGAGAACACCTTGGCCGCTGAATACGTGTTGGCCGGCGGTGATGTTATCGCCGGTGACGATCTTGCCCTGCTGAGCCCCGGCTATGTGCAGGTGCGAAATGGCCGGATCGCAGCTGTCGGCGGTGGTACGCCGCCCGCTGGCCCGCCAGTGGTCGACACAACCGGGATGCTGCTGATCCCCGGCCTGATCAACTGCCACACCCACATCGAGGATGCCGCCCTGAAGGAGCTCGCCTTCGGGGTGCCGAACGGCGTGAACCTGCTGTTCGAGCCGGACGGCCGCAGGCACGTGAGGATGGCGCAGTTGCCCCGAGAAGACTTCATCGCCGGCATGCGCCGGGCCGCCCAGCAGATGCTGGCGACCGGGACGGTGGCCGTCGCCGACTACAAGACCGGCGGCGTGGCCGGCGTCGCCGCCCTGCGCGAGGCCGTCGACGGCCTGCCGTTGCGCTGCCTGATCTTCGCCGGGCACTCGGTGTTCCCGGTCCAGTCCGATGAGGTGCTTGCCAAGAACCGTGAAGGTTTGAGCAGGGACCAATTGGCAGAGATCGCCGCCACCCTGGAGGTGGCGGACGGATTCGCACCGGTGCGAGTCAACGACACCACCGACGTGGCCCTCACCCAGATCGAACAGCTGGTCCGCGAGCACGGCAAGATGATCTCCACCCACTCGGCCGCCTCACCGGACTACCGCGAACAGTCGTTGGAGCGCACCGGGAAGACCGACATCACCCGCGCGGTCGAACTGCTGCACCCCGACTTCGTCGTGCATATGACGGTGGCCACCGACGCGGAGATCGAGGAGATGGCGGCCGCCGGCATCCCGATGGTCATGTGCGCGCGCACCATGGCGTCGCTCGGCCGCAAGATCCCGCCGTACGCCGCAGCCATCGCCGCCGGCGCGGTGGTCGGGCTCGGCACCGACAACGTCATGATGAGCAGCCCCGACCTGCTCGCCGAGGTGGACTTCCTCGGCCGGTCGGTGCGATCGGTCAACGCCGACCCGGCGGTGCTGGATGCCCGCACCCTGTTGGCGTCGCTGACCATCGACGGCGCGCGGACGCTCCAGATCGACGACCTGCTCGGCTCACTCAGCGTCGGCAAGTCTGCCAGCATCGTGGCGTTCGACATGTCGTCGGCCAACTTGGCGTTCTCGGTCAACCCGATCGCCAGTCTCATCGAGCGGGCCACGTCGGCCGACATCCGAGCGGTCATCGTGGACGGCCGGCTCGTGCAGGGGGCGCTGTGACGTGCCCGGCCAAATTCAAAGCGCACCATCGAAGGGAACGCCGTGAGCACCACGCAGCTGGGTAACGAGTACGTGCTGGCCGGGGGGGATGTCATCGCCGGGGAAGAACTGGACCTGATCCGGATGGGGCATGTCGTCGTGCGCGACGGTGTGATCGCCGCGGTCGGCACCGGCGCACCGCCGAGCGGCCTACCGGTCATCGACATGAGTGGTCGACTGCTGATCCCCGGCCTGATCAACTGTCACACCCACATCGGCGACGCCGCGTTCAAGGAAAAAGGATTCGGTTTTCCCACCGAGACGAACCTGCTCTGGCAGCCGGACGGACTTCGATGGAAATGGATGGCGGAGACACCTCGATCAGAGTTGGTCGCCGCGATGCGCCGGGCGGCGCAGCACATGCTGTCGATGGGGGTCGTCGCGTTCGCCGACTTCCGCGAGGGTGGCTACGAGGGGGTAATCGCCCTACGAGACGCCTGTCACGGGCTGCCGATCCGCGCCATCATTTACGCCAGGCACGCCGACGCCCCGTTGCACACCGAAGAAGCCTTCAACGAGAACCGCGAAGGCCTGTCCGAGGAGCACCTCGCCGAGATCACCCGCTGCCTCGACGTGGCCGACGGGTTCTCCGCAGTCTGGGCGAACGAGACCACCGATCTCGGACTTCAGCAGACCGCAAGCCTGGTACGCGACACCGGAAAGCGGCTGGCCACCCACGCCTGCGAGTCCGACACCTACCGTCAGCTCTCGCTAGCCCGCACCGGTCGGGGCGACGTGGATCGAGTCGTCGATCACCTGATGCCGGACTTCGTCGTGCACATGACCGATGCCAACGATGCGGAACTGGACACGGCGATCAACGCGGGCCTGCCGATGGTTTTCTGCGGCCGCGGTATGGCGGCCCTGGGTAACGGCTTTGTGCCGTACGCGTCGGCGCTGGCAAAGGGGGCCCTGATCGGGCTCGGCACCGACAACGTCATGATCAACAGCCCCGACATCCTCGCAGAGATGGACTTTCTCGGTCGGGTCAACCGGGCACTGACCCACGACACTGCCATCGACGCCCGCGCCCTGCTCGCTGCCGGAACCATCGACGCTGCCCGGGTGCTCGGACTGGATGACGAACTCGGCTCGATCAGCGAGGGCAAGTCAGCCACACTGGTCGCGTTCGACTTCACCTCGGGCAACCTCAGCGACTCCGCCGACCCCATCGCCAGCCTGGTTGAGCGGGCGAGCGTCGCTGACATCGATGCCGTCGTCGTCGACGGGGCACTCGTTCACGGCAGCATCAGAAAGTGACGGCGACGACATCAATCTCTACCAGCATTCCGCTCAGCACAGAGCCGACAGTCGTCCGCACCGGGTAGGGCGTCGGCATGAGCTGCGCATACGTCTCGTCGAAGGCACGCGCGTCTCTCACCACGTCGTGCAGGTGCACGGTCGTCTTGACGACGTTCGACAGATCCATGCCGCACTCGGCGAGCACGGCCCGGAGGTTGGCGAACACCTGCCGTGTCTGCGCCTGGACGTCGGAGCCGACGATGGCACCCGTTTCCGGATCCCTCGGACCGAATCCAGCGGTGTAAAGGGTGCCGCCCGCGAGCACGCCCTGGTTATACGCGCCAGCCGGGGAGGAGGCGGCGGTGGTGGAAATGATCCGTTTGGGCATGCCTGTTTCCTTCGAGCTGACGCGCATGGTATCGGACGGCGCGGACAGTGCCGGCGTCCCGATCGAGAGTCTAGCCAGAACCGGATGCCGGCACGCAGGCGTGCGCATAGGGGAACCCAGCAGGCGGGAACACGGTGAACGACGACCAGACACTGCGCCTACGCCGCCTGATCGCGCGGCCGGGCGAACCGCTCTTGCTTCCCGGGGCGCCCAACGCCATCACCGCCCGTATCATCGAGGACCTTGGCTTCGACGCGGTGTACCTCTCCGGTGCGGGTATCGCCAACAGCTACCTGGGGGCGCCGGACATCGGCCTGCTTTCCCTCCCCGAGATCGTTGGCCATGTTTCCGCAACCCGCGATGCCGTAGGACTGCCGATCGTGGTCGACGGCGATACCGGGTTCGGGAACGCGATCAACATGCAGCGAACGGTCCGGCTTTTTGAGCGCGCCGGAGCGAGCGGCATTCAGATCGAGGACCAGGTCGCTCCGAAACGCTGTGGCCATTTCTCCGGCAAAGCGGTGATCAGCGCCGAGGAAATGATCGGCAAGGTGAAGGCGGCGACGGATGCGCGGGTGGATGACAACTTCGTCATCATTGCCCGCACCGATTCCCGTGCGGTGCTCGGCTTCGACGAGGCCTGTGATCGCGCCGCCCGATACCTCGATGCCGGGGCGGATGTCGCCTTCATCGAGGCACCTCGGAGCGTCGACGAACTGCGGTCCATCCCGGCGAGGGTTCCCGGGCCGCACCTCGTCAACATGGTTGAGGGCGGGCTCACCCCGATCACTCCGCTGGCCGAACTCGGGGAGTTTGGTTTCAACATCGTGCTCTACGCCAACATGGCGATGCGTGCGGCCATGACCGGCATGCAGTCTGCGTTGTCCCATCTACTCAACGCCGGGGACAGCATTGCGATCAATGAGCGAATCGCCAGCTGGCAGGAGCGCCAGCGGCTGGTGCGCAAAAGCGTCTTCGACGAACTCGGCATCACGTACGGGAATGACATGGAGGAGAATTATGAGTGACACCAGCACACCAACAGTGCCTTACGATCTGCGCCTGACCGGAGCGCGGGCCATGCTGCCCGGGGTCGGGCTGAGCGAGGTTGACATCTGCGTGCGAGACGGCCGCGTCGCCGCGATCGTGAGCCGGGACGACACCGCTACGGCGGGGGAAACCGTCGACCTGACCGGCCGGGTCATCCTGCCCGGCGCGATCGACGCTCATGTCCACCTCGGTAAGAACATCGCCGCGCCGGAGGAACCCATCGACGCGTCTGCCGAGACGGCATCGGCCGTGGCGGGCGGGATGACGACGATCCTCGCGTACCTGATCGGACCCGGCCCGTATGAAACCCCGTTCGCCAATGCCGTCAAGGTGATGGAACAGTATTCCCACACCGACTTCGGGTTTCACTTCTGCATCGTCACCCAGGACCAGATCGAGGCGCTGCCGTCCTACGTCGCCGATCTCGGCGTTTCCAGCTTCAAGTTCTTCATGAACTTCCGCGGCGAAGAGGGGGCCTACCTTGGCGTGCCAGGAGCGGATGACTCCTTCATGTATGACCTCCTGAGCATCGCCGTGAAGTCCGGGGCGATGATCAACGCCCACGCCGAGAACGTCGAGTTGATTTGGCGGCTACGCAAGGACGTGCCGAAGACCCCCGATGCAGGCCTGGTCGGATGGAACGCCACCCGCCCGCCGTTCGTAGAAGCGGAAGCGTCACAGCGAGTCGCCTATTTAGCCCGGGTGCTAGGGGCCAGCTACTACGGCGTACACGTGTCTTCCGGCGAGGCCCTAGACGCCCTCAGCGGGCGGAAGGCGGAGTACGAGAACATCTTCTTGGAGACCTGCCCGCACTACCTGACCCTGGACACGTCCTCGCCGATGGGATCGCGCGCAAAGGTCAACCCGCCGGTTCGCCCAGAAGGCAATCAGGATGCGCTGTGGGAGGGGGTGCGGGACGGGAGGATCGACACCATCGGTTCCGACCATGTCCCGCGTCACTTCACGGCCAAGGACAAGGACATCTGGTCTGCCTCGGCAGGATTTCCCGGTTCTGGCACACTCTTGCCGACCATGATCAGCGAGGCTCACCTGCGCCGCGGCATCCCGTTAGAGCGCATCGTGGAGCTCACGTCGACCCGTCCGGCGCAACTGTTCGGGCTTTACCCGCGAAAGGGCCAGATTGCCGTTGGCTCCGACGCCGACTTCGCGGTCGTCGACATGAACGGGCACTACACGATTACCGCCGCTACCCAGCACAGTGCTGCCGAGTACTCCGTCTGGGAAGGCAAGGAGGTGGACTGCCGGATCACCGACACGATCATCCGGGGTCAGTTCGCCGTGCGTGACGGAGTTCTGCAGCCCGCCATCGGCGCGGCCTACCTACCGAGGGCGCACTCCGGCGAGGCCGCACTGAAGGCTGCCGGGCTCCGATGACCGACATCCGCAGATACGACAACACCAGGAGGAAGCAATGACCAACGCCGCAGAAATGCACCGCCCGTGGGCCGGAGTGATCACCGAAGACGATGAGCGTCGCTACGAGGCCGCCGGATTCGGGCGTCCCGGTGGGCTGGGCACCAGGCCGGGGCTGCTCATCATCGATGTGCAGTACCGCACCATCGGCAATTCCCCCAAACCGTTCTATGAGTCATTGGAGGACTACCGCACAAGTTGCGGCGATGTCGGATGGGCAGCGGTCGATAAGATCGCCGACATCCTGGCGCTGTTCCGTGAGAAGAATTGGCCGGTGCTCTACCCGCACGTGGCGCCGAAGGAAGTCTTCGACGCGGGTCGATTGGGAGCCAAAGTACCGACCATCATGCAAATCCCCGAGGCCGGGTACCGTTTCGTCGACGCCGTCGCACCTCGCGAGGGAGATGTCCTGCTGCCCAAACGGCACCCGAGCGCGTTCTTCGGGACGCCGTTGGCGAGCTACCTGGTGAACCTCGAGATCGACACCTTGATCGTGACGGGATGCACCACCAGCGGCTGTGTGCGGGGCAGCGTTGTGGACGCGTTCTCGTACAACTACCACGTGGCGGTCCCCAGCGACGCCGCCTTCGACCGGTCGGAGACGGCCCACAAGGCCAACCTGTTTGACATGGGACAGAAGTACGCCGACGTGCTTCCCACGGTCGAATTGCTTCACAAACTGGCAGCACTTCCCGCTCGCGACAGGTAGCAGGTACGGCCACGGCGGTCGGCTACCGCCCATCGTCGTGGCCACCATCGCTCGTGCCTTCTAAACTGGTCGAAACCGTTCACCAGAAGAGGCAACCATGACCGCGATAACCGAAAAAGACCTGCTTACCGACGTCCCGGATGGGCTTTTCATCGGGGGTGAGTGGCGTCCCGCGACGGGCGGGGCAACCATGACGGTGCAGGATCCGGCCACTGGCGAGACGATCAAGACGATCGCGGATGCGTCGGTTGACGACGCGAAAGCGGCGATGGATGCTGCCGCCGCGGCATCCGCAACCTGGGCGGCGACCGCCCCGCGACAGCGAGGTGAACTGCTGCGCCGTGCCTTCGAGGCAGTGATTGCCCGCGCCGACGACTTCGCCCTGCTGATGACGTTGGAGATGGGCAAGCCGTTGGCGGAGTCCCGCGGCGAGGTGACCTACGGCGCCGAATTCCTGCGCTGGTTCAGCGAGGAGGCGGTGCGGATCACCGGCCGGTACGGCATCAACCCGGAGGGCACCGGGCGGATGATCGTCAGCCAGCACCCGGTGGGACCGTGCTACCTGATCACCCCGTGGAACTTCCCGCTGGCCATGGCGACCCGCAAGATCGCCCCGGCGCTCGCCGCCGGCTGCACCGTGATTGTCAAGCCAGCCTCGCTCACCCCGCTCACCACCTTGCTGTTCGTCAAGGTGCTGGAGGAAGCGGGCCTGCCTGCCGGTGTGGTGAACGTGCTCACCACCTCGCACTCCGGTGCCGTCTCCGAACCCATCTTCGCCGACCGGCGGCTGCGCAAGCTCAGTTTCACCGGCTCCACCTCGGTGGGCGTGGCGCTGCTCAAGCAGGCCGCGAACGGAGTGCTGCGCACCTCGATGGAACTGGGCGGCAACGCGCCGTTCGTCGTGTTCGACGACGCCGACCTGGACCAAGCCGTGGATGGGGCGATGATGGCGAAGTTCCGCAACATCGGCCAGGCCTGCACCGCCGGTAACCGGTTCATCGTGCACGAGTCCATCGCGGACGAATTCGCGGCCCGGGTGACCGCGCGGGTGAAGGAGTTCAAGGTGGGCCGCGGCACCGAGCCCGGCGTGGGCATCGGCCCGCTCATCGACCAGGATGCGATCGAGAAGGTCGGCGCTCTGGTCACCGACGCGGTGGGCCGTGGCGCCTCGGTGCTCACCGGCGGTTCCGCCATTGATGGCAAGGGCACGTTCTTCCAGCCCACGGTGATCGACGACGTGCAGGCCGGCAGCGACATCCTGAGCGAGGAGATTTTCGGACCGGTGCTGTCCATCATTCGGTTCAAGGACGAGGCCGAGGCCGTGCGGCTGGCCAACGACACCGAATTCGGCCTGATTGGCTACGTCTTCACCAAGGACCTGGCCCGCGGGCAACGCCTCATCGAGTCGATCGACACCGGGATGATGGGGCTGAACATCGGCGTGGTCTCCAACGCCGCGGCGCCGTTCGGCGGCGTGAAGCAGTCGGGGCTCGGCCGTGAGGGCGGCTTCGAGGGCATCCACGAGTACTTGGCGACCAAGTACACGATGACTCCGAACCCGAACGCCTGACCGGACCCTTTCATCATTCAGGAGGGTACGTGGCAGAAGTGGCTCGCGCATGCCGGGATGCTGTCGCCCTGCCTCACCAGCCATTCGCATCACACCGCCTCCTGAATAATGAAAGGCCGTAGCGGATGGCTGTCGTCGAGATCCCGGATGCGACAACGCTCGCGGATGCTGCGCGCCTGCACCTGATCCACCCGCGGCTCGCGGATTACGCGCGCGCCACCGATGTGGCACTGCGCAAGGCCCGCGGCACCGAGCACGGCCTCTACATCGCCGAGTCCACGCTGGTGCTGGAGCGCGCGCTGGGTGCCGGCCATGAACCACGCTCGGTACTCGCGCTGCCCGGGTGGGTGGATGCGGCGCGCGCGATGGTCGGCGGCGACGTTCCCGTCTTCACCGGGCCGGGCGAGGTGCTGGCCGGCCTCACCGGCTACGTGCTGCACCGCGGCGTGATCGCCGCCATGAACCGGCCGGCGCTGCCGGACCCTACGGCGCTACTCGAGCATGCCCGCCGCATCGTCGTGCTCGAAAACGTCGCCGACCCCACCAACGTCGGTGCCATCTTCCGCTCAGTCGCCGCCATCGGGGCGGATGCCGTGCTGGTCACCCCGCGCTGTTCCGACCCGTTCTACCGGCGCGCGATCCGGGTCAGCATGGGCACCGTGCTGCAGGTGCCCTGGACCAGGGTCGGCGACTGGACGTCCACGCGCGCGCTGCTCGCGGCATCCGGGTTCCACATCGCCGCCCTTGCGCTGGCCACGGATGCCGTGTCGCTGCGGGACTTCGCTGCCACAGCGCCGGCAAAACTTGCGATCGTGCTCGGCGCCGAAGGCGACGGCCTCACCGCTGCGGCGATCGGCGCCGCAGACACCGTCATCCGCATCCCCATGGCGCACGGCATCGATTCGCTCAACGTGGCTGCTGCCAGCGCCGTCGCGCTGTGGGCGCTCATTTGATCCTGCGTGGTCGGGGTGTCTCGTCCAGCCACAGTCGCCGCAGACGTGTCGGGTCGACCGCGTCGTTTGCCGGTGCGGTCGCACGGTTGAGGCGTGGAGTCCTGCACCGTCGGAGACACCCCGCCCACAGCCTAGCGCCATCTAGGACGACCGTACTAGGTGCCTGAAGTGAAACATCCGTAACATCGGTTTGTGGTTACAACGCAGCCCCGATCCGCCCACGCGCGGGAGGCGATCCTCGCCGCGGCGGCCGTCGAGTTCGACGAACACGGCTACGCCGGTACCTCCATCGCCTCGATCGCCGCCCGCGCCGGCACGGTCAAGGGGCACGTGCAGTACCACTTCCGAACCAAATCCACGATCGCCACGGAGCTGATTCAGGCGTCGTTCGCCCGGGGTGCATTTCTGGCGCCGAGCGTCGAAATCGCGCCGCGCGGCATCGCGGCGATCATCGCCAACACCCGATTCGTCGCGGAGCAGTTCCAGTCGGATGTCCCTGCGCGGGCCACGGTGCGGCTGCTGGCCGAGAAGAGCCAGATCGACGGCGCCCTGCCCACCCCCTACGTCGGGTGGATGGGGCACGTCGAGGTCATGCTGGACGAGGCCAAGCAGGACGGCGACATCCGGGCCGGCATCGACTCCGCGGAGTGCGCCTGGCTCATGGTGTCGGCTTTCTTCGGTGCGCTGTCGGTGTCGCAAACCCTGGGTGCGCTGGAGAGCTTCCCCCACCGCGTCGAGCGCATAGTGCGGATGCTACTGGCATCGTTGACATAGCGCCGCAACGACCCGTGCTGAGACTGTCTCGACACGGCAGAGGACGCGTAGGCTGACCGACAGGAGGCAATAACAATGCCAGAAGCAGTGATTGTCGATGTGGTGAGAACGCCGTCCGGCCGCGGAAAGCCCGGAGGGGCCCTCTCCGGGGTGCACCCTGCCGATCTGCTGGCGGGAGTGCTCGAAGCGCTCGTCACCCGCAACGACCTGGATCCGGCCATGGTCGACGACGTGATCGGCGGCTGTGTGTCGCAGGCCGGCGAACAGACCTTCAACATCACCAGGAGTGCACTGCTGGGCGCCGGTTTCCCGGACTCCGTCCCCGGAACCACCATCGACAGGCAGTGCGGCTCGAGCCAGCAGGCCGCCACCTTCGCGGCGCAGGGCATCATGACCGGCCAATACGACATCGCCATCGCCTGCGGCGTCGAATCGATGAGCCGGGTGCCACTCGGATCGTCCTCCGGCAGCAGGAACCCCTACGGCGAACGGATGGCCGCCCGGTACCCGGACGGTCTGGTCAGCCAGGGTGTGTCAGCCGAACTCATCGCCCAGAAGTGGGGCCTGGACCGGCACACCTTGGACGCCTTCTCTTACCGGTCGCACCGACTCGCCGCTGACGCCACCGAGCGCGGCGACTTCATGCACGAGATCGTCCCCGTCGGCGAGGTGCTCCGCGATGAAACCATCCGGGACACGACGACCGTCGACGGCCTCGCCGGCCTGAACCCGGCGTTCCGCACCGACGAACTCGCCGCGCGGTTCCCGCAACTGGACTGGCGGATCACGGCCGGCAACTCATCGCCGCTGACCGACGGCGCCTCGGGCGCCCTGATCATGAGCGCCGAACGCGCCGCCGCCCTGAAACTCACCCCCCGCGCCCGGTTCCTCAGTTTCGCCGTCACCGGCAGCGACCCGATTTTCATGCTCACCGGAGTCATCCCCGCCACCCGTAAGGTGCTCGAGCGGGCGTCGCTGACCATCGACGACATGGACGCGTACGAGGTGAACGAGGCGTTCGCCTCCGTGCCGCTGGCCTGGCAGCACGACCTGGACGCCGATCCTGACCGGCTCAACCCGTGGGGCGGCGCGATCGCGCTCGGTCATGCGCTCGGCTCCTCCGGCACGCGGCTGCTGGCCACCCTGGTCAACTACCTCGAGTCCAGCGGCGGGCGATACGGCCTGCAAACCATGTGCGAGGGCGGCGGCATGGCCAACGCCACCGTGATCGAGAGGATGTGACCATGCAGATCAGCGGATGCTCTGCGCTGGTCACCGGGGGCGCCTCCGGCCTGGGCCTGGCCACCGCCCTTGAGTTGCGCGCCGCGGGCGCCCACGTGATCATCGTCGACCTGCCCGCCTCCGGCGGTGACAACGTCGATGGTGTCACGTTCGTGCCAGCGGACGTCACGGACGAAGCGCAGGTGCAAGCCGCGGTGGATGCCGCCAGGGCGCCGCTGCGGATCGTGGTGAACTGCGCGGGAATCGGCACACCGGGCAAGACGCTCGGCCGGGACGGGCCGCTTGCCCTGGACAGCTTCGAACGGGTGGTGCGGGTGAATCTGCTGGGCACCTTCAACGTCATCCGTCTGGCTGCCAAGGCCATCGCAGGCACCGACCCCGTGGACGGCGAGCGTGGTGTCATCGTCAGCACAGCATCGGTCGCCGCCTTCGACGGTCAGATCGGGCAGGCGGCATACTCGGCATCCAAGGGCGGAGTGGTCGGCATGACGCTGCCGATCGCGCGGGAACTCGCGGCGCACCTCATCCGCGTCATGACGATCGCTCCCGGTACCTTCGACACGCCGATGCTGGCGGGGCTTCCCGAGGCGGCACGTGAGTCCCTCGGCGCTCAGGTGCCGCACCCGTCGCGTCTGGGAAAACCCTCCGAATACGCTGCACTGGTGCGGCACATTGTGGAGAACCCTATGCTCAACGGCGAAACGATCCGCCTCGACGGCGCGATCCGGATGGCGCCCCGCTAAGCGAAAGCACAAAGGAGACCGACCATGTCGTACTGCACCAACTGCGGTAGCAAACTTCAACCGGGAGCAAAGTTCTGCAGCAACTGCGGCACAGCGGTCGGCACGGAGGGTCAGCCAGCCGGCCAGGCACCGGTGGGCACCCGTGCTGTCCCGGTCGTGGATTACGTGCGCGATGGTCTGGCCGCGTTCGCGCTGATCATCTCGCTGTTCATGGTGTGGCACGCCGGCGGCGCCGGAACCGGCCGCTTCGCCGGCGACCTCGCGGCCACGCATCCCGACGTCGTGGTGATCACCCTGCTCAGTCTTGCCTCGCTGAGCATCCCGTACCTTTGGCGCGCCGGTGTCTTCGGGCCGACGTGGGGTTACGCGAGGACTCAGGATGTCCGTCTCCTCGCCAACACTCCGTACTTTCTGCTCGTGGTCGTCTACCTGGTGATCGAGATCGTGGTGCGTCTGGGACTCGGGCCGGCGATGGCGTTCGGACTGGCCGGAGCGGTCCTCGCCGCACAGCCGCGCCGATCCGAACTGGCCGACGGCGACGTCGTGCGGGACCGGCGCTGGGTCGTCGCCGTGCTCGCCATCGCCGGGCTGGTCGTCGTGCTGACACTGATCCAGATCATCGAAGCGGCGACCCATTTCGACGCCGGCTCCATGGTCATGATCGCCCTGCTGGCACTGGGCAACGCCGCACTGCTGGCCGTGGTCGCCGTCGGAGTCGTGCGCGGGTCGAACCCCTGGCGGCTGGTTGGCATCGGGATCGGCATCGTCGGTGCGGTGTTCGGACTGCTCAGCCTGAGCCCTCAGTTCGTGTTGACGAAGATGACCACGACGGCCGTGTTCCCCTCCTTCTCGCTGGCGTTCTGGATGGCGTTCGGGGCTGCGGTGGCCGCGCCCTCCGTCGCGCGCCTGATGACCCGCCACGGCGGTGAGTCGGTGTCCTGGCTGCCGGCGCTGCGCCCGGTGCTCGATCTGGCAATCGGCGTGAACGCGCTGATGGCGATCGTCTCAATCGTGGCGATCATCCGGCTGACCAGCCCAGGAGACTACGTCCTCGACGCGGTCAGCCCGGTGCCGTTCGTGCTGGCGCTGATTTTCGGCCTCCTCGGCGCGGCCGGCGGCATCGTCGTGCGGCTCACCGGCCCGAAAGATCCGCGTCAGGGTCACCGGCTGGCCACCGCGTATGCCGGACTGCTTTTCGTGCTGGGTCTGGCGCTCGTGGTCATCTGGTCGGTGCTCGGCTTGGGCAGCATCGCACCGCTGACGTTGCTTCTCGCGTTCGCGTTCCCGGCGGCGCTGTTGGTGATTCTGTGGGGCACCCCCGCGGCACGGGAGTATTTCCACGCGCTGCCGGACGATGGGCTCGGCCGGTACAGCTTCACCGGCATCGCCCGCACGCCGAGGCAGCGCCGGGAACCGGTGCGGAAACTGCGCGAAGACGACTTGACCGCCCAGCCCGCGGACGCTCGCCGGCCGGAACCTGCCACGGACGACGTCGACTTCATCGAGTCCGAACTGGCGACGGAGGCGATGCCGGATGCAGCAACGGACACGACGGCAGCCACCGCGGTGCTTCCCGACCTCACCGAGCACCTTGCCGGTCCGGAACGCCCAGGAAAGGACCGCGCGGCATCCAGCGACCAGAAGGCGCTCGAGGCGATTCGTGCCGAGGCGGCGAACCGCAGAACCTCGGCGGTGCGGCTGCGCGAAATCGCCTCTACGGTGCCGGAGGCGCGCGCGGCCATCGCATCGAACCCCAAGGCCTATCCCGACCTGCTCACCTGGTTGGGCAACCTGGGCGACCCAGACGTCGACGAGGCGCTTGCCCGGCGGAAACGGTAACCCCTCGCATCGGCAGCGTCATCAAACTACGGCCGGCTCGAACTACGTCCGGCTCAGACTACGGCGTCCTCGGTGTGCCGCCTCCGGCGCCTGAGCTTCCATTCGTCGGCGACGAGAACGGCGCCCAGCACCGCGTTCCCGATCCAGTACGTCGTTAGCGAAGTCAGCGAATCGTGCGCCAGAAAGATCCCAGACAGCGTAACGATGCCCGCGAAGTGACTGAGCAGCCACGGCCCGCCAATGGCTCTGGTGAAGAAGGCGTTCCCGAGCAGGTAGACGACGGGACCGCCGCAAATCAACGCAGCCGCCCAGGTGTCGCCATCCAGCGGATGCTGCAGCACGATGTTGTCCGCCACCGCCACCACGATGATGCCGAACACCATTGGGACTGGAACATAGGTATAGGCCACCTGCGCGATCAAGCCGCTTTCATCCGCCTGGCTGATGTAGTCCCGCCCGCCGCGCTGGTTGTGGCTGAAGTACAACAGCCAGAGCAGCACAGTGCTGGCAAATGCGGCAGAGAAAGCGATGACTTTCACCCAGTCGAGGCCCAGTGCACTGAACGTCGTACCCGCGACGATGATTGACTCTCCCAGTGCGATGATGATGAACAAGCTGACGCGTTCTGCCATGTGTTCCCCGGTGACGTCCCAGGTTTTCGGATCGGAAGCACCCAGTCCCGGCACCCGGAACCGTGCCCGCGGGCCCGTGTAGTCGATCATCAACGCCGCGACCCAGATCCAGGGCCGAATCTCCTCGGCAGCGAACGCGCCGCCGATCCAGAACGCCCCGGATGCCGACAGCCAGATGCTGATGCGCAGGAAATTCGTCGCGTGGCCGGGTCGGTGCCGCGCGAACGCGAGCATCGTGAACAGGCTCCGGCCGACCTGCAGCGCCACGAGACACACCGCGAACAGCACCGCCTTGTGTCCGAAGGCCTCCGGCATGGCACTGGCCATCAGCAGCCCTAGCAGCATGAGCCCGATCAGCATGCCGCGCACCGACGGCAGCTCGGGGTTGAGCCAATTCGTCACCCACACGGTGTCCACCCACACCCACCACACGATCAGCCCGAGGATCACGGTGTGCGCCAGTGCGGCGAACGAGTGGTGTTCGATCAGAACATGGGACACCTGGGTGACTGCGAAGACGAACACGAGGTCGAAGAAGAGCTCGGTGAAGGTGACCCGGTCGGACACCTCACCAGTGGCCGGCCGCAGTAGCTTGGCGGAGAAGCCAGGAAGGCGCATCGGCGGTGGTCCTTTCCCGGCACAGCGTAGTGCCTGGGTATCGTGGTCGCCCGTTAAGTCAGCGGGCGTCCCGCGCCCCACACGCCCTGCACGGTGAAGTCGGCGTCCAGCAGCACGGCGTCGGCGGCGAAGCCCAGTGCCAGCTGTCCGAGGTCTTTTTCGCGGCCGATCGCCCGGGCCGGGGTCTCGGTGAGCGCTCGGACGGCGACCTCAACGGGCAGACCGACCGAGCTGACTGCGAGCCGCAACGCGGTGTCCAGGGTGAGCGTGGAGCCGGCGATGGACCCGCCGTCCGCCAGCCTCGCCACGCCGTCGGTCACTGTCACATCCAGGGTGCCGAGCCGGTAGTGGCCGTCGGCGGAGCCGGTGGCGGCCATGGCATCGGTGATCAGCGCGATTCTGCCCGCGGCACCCTCGAACGCGAGCCGCACCACCGCTGGATGCACGTGCACGCCGTCGTTGATGACCTCCAGCGTCACCCCGGCGGAGTCCATCGCGGCCGCCACGGGACCGGGGGCGCGGTGGTGGATGCCTGGCATCGCGTTGAACGCGTGCGTCAGGATGCTGGCACCGGCGTCGAACGCCGCCATCGCGATGTCGTAGTCCGCGGCGCAGTGACCAACCGCCACCACGACCGAGGCATCCACGAACTGCCGCAGTGCATCCATTCCGCCGGGCATTTCAGGCGCCAACGTGATCTGCACCAGGGTGTCGTCCGCCGCGGCGAGCAGCCGGTCGACGCTGGTCCGGTCCGCCGGCCGGAGCAGCGCCGGGTCATGGGCGCCTCGGTGGGCGTCGTCGAGGAATGGACCTTCCAAGTGGGAGCCGAGGATCAGCGGGTCGGCGCCGGCGGCATCCGCGATGATGCCGAGTTGCCGTTCCAGGTCGGGCAGCGCCGCGGTCACGAGCGACAGCACCGAGCGGGTGGTGCCGTGACTGCGGTGCAGTGCGAGCGCGGAAAGGATGCCGTCGGTACCCGAATCGAATGAGGTACCGCCGCCACCGTGCCCGTGAATGTCGATGAATCCTGGCGTGAGCCAGCGGCCTCGGGCATCGGTCACCGCGTCGGCGCCCGGCCACCGGTCGCCTTCGCCCACCCCGGCGATCTGGCCGCCCTCGAAGAGCACCCAGCCGCCCTCGACGATCCGCCCCGAGGTGACCAGCCGGGCGGAGTGGATGAGTGTTCGACCGGACACTGATGCTCCCCTCACTTGTTTCTACCGTGTCCTCAGGATAGCCAGCCGCCACTTCCGGGCATGACGCTCGATGTTGCTCGGTATCCCGGATTGTCGATCACAACCTTGCGTGCCGGGGCCTGTCCCGTGGATGATCGATTCATGACACTTGCACTCACGCGTGACCTGGTAGCCGCTGCGGTCCGGGAAGACAGCGCGGTCGCAGCGTTCAACGTGATCACCCTGGAGCATGCGGAAGCGATCGTCAGCGGCGGCGAAACCGCGGGTGCTGCACTACTGCTCCAGCTGAGTGAAAACACCGTGCGTTTCCACGACGGCAACATGGTGCCGATTCTCGCTGCCTGTACCGAGCTGGCCAAAGCGGCTTCGATACCTGTCGCGATCCACCTGGACCATTTCCAGGACGTGGCCCTTATCGACGCGGGAATCGCGGCCGCCTCGGTGACCGGTGTCAGCTCGCTCATGGTCGATGCGGCGCATCTGCCCTACGCACTCAACGTCGAGCGCACCGCGGCACTGTCCCGGGTGGCGCACGATATCGGGCTCTGGATCGAAGCCGAACTCGGCGAGGTCGGTGGCAAGGACGGCGCCCATGCGCCGGGAGTCCGCACCGATCCCGACGAGGCAGCCGAATTCGTGGGCGACACCGGCGTGGACGGGCTCGCCGTCGCGGTGGGGAGTTCCCACGCGATGACGGCCAAAACCGCGACACTCGACATCGCCCTGATCGGCAGGCTCGCGGAGCGCGTCCCGGTTCCGCTCGTACTCCACGGCTCGTCGGGAGTCCCGGATGAGACCATCAGACAGGCCGTCGCCGCCGGGATGAGAAAGATCAACATCGGAACGGCGCTGGGCGTCGCGTTCACCTCCGCGGTTCGCAGGCGGTTGGATGCGACGACCTCGAGCGACCCGCGCATCTACCTGCGGGATGGGCGGGCGGCCATCACCGAGACCGTCGCCCGGCTGTGCTCGGTCGTGTCACGGTAACCAAGGACGAGCGATCCGCGACGAGAGATCCAAGACGGGGAAGGCTTTGTGATTTGATGGTGCGACGCGTCTGGCGTGACGGACGCACGAAGGTGGAGGGCAGCGGTTGTCTCAGCAGCACAGATTGAACGCGGTGCTCGAGCTCGTCATCGTGCGCGGATCCGTGTCGATCCAGGAAATAGTCGATGAACTGCATATTTCCGCGGCAACGGCGCGGCGCGATCTCAACGGCCTCGCCGACCAGCGACTGGTGACGCGAACGCATGGCGGCGCCATGGCACTCGGGTCCGGCTACGAACTCCCGCTACAGTACAAGGCACCGCGTAATGCCGAGGCCAAAGCCGCCATCGCCGCGGCGGTCGCCGACATGGTGAACTTCGGCGACGTGATCGGCCTCAACGGCGGAACCACCACGAGCGAGGTGTCTCGGGCCATCGGGCGAGCCGAGAAGCTCATCGGCTCGGGTGACGAACCCGGCGTGACGATCGTCACCAATGCCCTCAACATCGCCTTCGAGCTCTCCATCCGGTCGCACGTGAAAATAGTGGTCACCGGCGGTGTCGCCAGGCGTCAGTCGTACGAACTCGTCGGTCCGCTCGTCGGGGACACCATCAAGTCGCTGTCGTTGGATGTCGCGATCCTCGGTGTGGACGGCTTGAGCGTTCAATTCGGCGCCACGACCATCCACGAGGGGGAAGCCGACGTCAGCCGCCAACTCGCTTCCGTTGCGGGGCGGGTGATCATCGTCGCCGACGCCTCCAAGGTGGGCAAGGCCACCTTCGCCCGGATTTGCGACCTGGAGAAGATCGACACGCTCGTGACGGATGCGCCGCTCGGCGACGCCATGCGCGAGACATTCGACCTCGCCGGCGTCGAGGTCATCGTCGCCGCCTGACGACTCCGGTGGCAGCGCCGGCGCGCTCGTGGCCGGTCCGTTCACGCTCGGGGTGAGCCAACTGTCCCCACTTCACGCCAACCACTTGACAAGTAGTGATCGATATAGGGCATAATCGTTCATTATCAAGCAAACAAGGGTGTTGGCATGGATCGTTCCGCACAGCCGCAACTTCGGCTCGCCGTCATCGGCGTTGGGCAGCGTGCCGCAATCCTCCACCACGCGACGGACGGCTCTGACGGCGGTGTCGCGGTGCTGGCCGTCGCAGACAGCTCACCGCTCGGGAGGGAGACTGCCCGGACCCTGTTCGGCCGGGACGTGGCGATCCACGCCTCGCATACCGACCTGATCGCCGCGGGCGGAGTAGACGCCGCCTTCGTGCTGACTCCGGACGCCACGCACGCGCGCATCGCGATCGACCTGCTCCGCGCCGGGATCGCGGTGTATCTGGAGAAGCCACTCGCGATCACCGTGGCGGACTGCGACGCGGTGCTTGCCGCCGCTATGGAGACCGGAACCGTGCTCTACGTCGGTCACAACTTCCGGCACGCGCCCGTGGTGACGCTGCTGCGCGACATCATCCGGCGGGGCGAGATCGGCGAGGTGAAGGCCATCTGGTGCCGGCACTTCGTCGGCAACGGCGGCGACTACTACTTCAAGGACTGGCACGCCGACCGCCGGGCGACGAACTCGCTGCTGCTTCAGAAGGGCAGCCACGATCTCGACGTGATCCATTACCTCGCCGGCGGGTACGGCCGTCGCGTCGTGGCCATGGGCGCGCTCGCGCTCTACGGCTCGATCACCGACCGTGCGGACCGCTCCGGCCAACGGATGACCGACTGGTTCTCGATGGACAACTGGCCGCCGCTGGCGCAGA
The DNA here is from genome assembly GCF_039652555.1 of Parafrigoribacterium mesophilum. Lineage (NCBI taxonomy): Bacteria > Bacillati > Actinomycetota > Actinomycetes > Micrococcales > Microbacteriaceae > Parafrigoribacterium > Parafrigoribacterium mesophilum. The sequence continues at coordinate 1,279,506 of NZ_JBDJAF010000001.1, read as the reverse complement.
CCGGACTCAACCCGGTGGTCGACGTCGAAGACGTCTCGATGTTGCTGCTCGAACTGGATAACGGCGTCACCGCGAGCTATCAGCAGTGCCACTTCGCCCCGGACTACTGGCGCAACTACACGGTGATCGGTACCGAGGGCCGCGTGGAGAACTTCGGCGACACCGTCGGCAGCATCGTGAAGGTGTGGAATCGGCGGCATGACTTTGCCGCATCCGGCGATGCCGAATACACCGTCGGCGGCCTCGCCGCGGGCCACGTCGACGCGGACCGGCTCACCGTCACCGAGTTCATCGACCTTCTGCGCACCGGTGCGTCCACCGCCACCTCGCCGGTCGCCGCACGCTATGCGGCGGCCGTCGGCGCGCTCGCGGCACAGTCGCTGCGCAACGGCTCCGTCCCCATCGACGTTCCCCCACTGCCGGCCGACCTGGTCTCCTACCTGGAACGCTCCACCATCCACCGCTCCTCCCAACAGTAAAGAAAGGCTCGACTCATGCGACGCACAGCACCAACCCTGCCAGGCTCCCACTCTCGAACCAGAAGGCGCCTGACCACCGCGCTCGCCATCGCGGGCGTCGCGGCACTGCTGGCCGGATGCTCCACCTCCGCTGGAACGGACTCGCCGGCCGCGGACGGCTACACGCCCCCGGCCAAGGATCTCAAGGCCGAAATCACCTATGGCGTCTGGGACCAGACCCAGGTCGAGGCGATCGAAGCCAACATCGAGGGCTTCAACAAGGAGTATCCCAACATCAAGGTCAATGTGAACGTCACCCCGTGGGGCGACTACTGGACGAAACTCCAGACGCAGGGGTCGAGCGCGACCCTCCCCGACCTGTTCTGGATGAACGGGCCCAACTTCCAGTTGTACGCCTCCAACGGGATGTTCGAGCCGATCACCTCGGAGGTCGACGGCGGCCACATCACGCCTGGCGACTATCCGAAGGCCCTCATCGACCTCTACACCCTGGATGGCGTGAGCTATGGGGTGCCGAAGGACTTCGACACGATCGCGCTCTGGTACAACAAGGCGTTGTTCGCGAAGGCCGGGGTCGAGGAGCCGAAGGCGGGCTGGACCTGGGACGACCTGCAGGAGAAGGCCAAGGCCATCTCCGGCGCGCTGTCCGGCGAAGGGATCTACGGCATCGCCGCAGCCACGGACGGGCAGTCCGGCTACTACGACACCATCCTGCAGGCGGGCGGTGACGTGATCTCCGCCGACGGCAAGAAGACGGGGTACGGCACCCCGGAGGCGGCGGCCGGCATTCAGTTCTGGACCGAGCTCATCACGAGCGGCGCCTCGCCGAACATCCAGCAGCTCAGCGACACCCCCGCACTCACCTGGTTCACCTCCGGCAAGGCCGCGATGTTCCAGGGTGGAAGCTGGCAGCGCAACGCCATGGTGCAGTCCGACGTGAAGGATGACGTTCAGGTCGTCGAATTGCCCAAGGGTGAGCGGCAGGCCACCGTCATCCACGGAGTCGCCAACGTCGTCTCGGCCAAGAGTGCGAACAAGCCGGCCGCGCAGGCACTGCAGGTGTACCTCGCGAGCAAGGCGGCGCAGCAGCAGCAGGGTGAGATGGGCGCGGTGATCCCCGCGTTCAACGGGACCCAGAAGGCGTTCGTGGACTCGATCCCGCAGTACGACCTGCAGGTGTTCCTCGATGCGATCGCCTACTCCTACCCCTACCCGGTCTCGAAGAACACCTCGGCCTGGGCCGGGCTGGAGGCGGAGTTGCTGCTCCCGGCGTTCAACGGCGATGTTCCGGTCGACCAGGCCAACGCGGACCTCGCGACGAAGGTTCAAGCGGCACTGGACGCCGAGTGACCTTGTCCCACCGCACCTCTCGGGCGCCGGCGGTCAGCATGCCTGACCGCCGGCGTCCGGGCGGCCTGGCCCGGACGGACGGATGGTGGCCCTGGGCGTTCGTTGCCCCCCTCTTCCTCGGCGTCTGCGTCTTCTACCTCTGGCCGATCCTGCAGACGATCTACTTCTCGTTCACGAAGTTCGGGGTCTTCGGCGGGCAGACCTGGATCGGGGCAGACAACTGGGTCCGGTTGTTCCAGGACCCCGACTTCTACCGCGCCATCCTGAACACCCTCATCTACTCGGGGATCGTGCTCCTCGGCATCCCGGTGGCGGTGTTCCTCGCGAGCCTCATCAACCGGCCTGGCCTGAAGTTCTCCTCCCTCTATCGCGTGCTGTTCTTCCTGCCATACATCGCCATGCCGGTCGCCATCTCCCTCGTCTGGCGCATGATGTTCAACGGCGACTTCGGCATCATCAATTACGTGCTCTCCGTCGTCGGCATCGACGGACCGCATTGGCTCTCGACCCCCGGCCTCGCGCTGATATCCGTCTCCCTCGTCGGATTCTGGGGCTCGTTCGGCCTGGCCATCCTCATCCTCGGCGCAGGTCTGAAGAACATCCCGACTGAGCTCTACGAGGCCGCAGAACTCGACGGCGCGAGCCCGTGGCGACGATTCCGGTCCGTGACAGTGCCGCTGCTGTCGCCGAGCATCTTCTTCATCACCATCATCACCATCATCGGCAGCTTCCAACTGTTCGATGCGCTCTACGCCATGCTCGGACCGAACAATCCCGTCATGCCGGCGACTCAGTCGCTCGTCTTCTACTTCTACGAGACCGGCTTCATCAGGAACGACAAGGGTTTCGCGGCGACGATCGCGCTCGCCATCCTGGTCATCATCGGGATCGTCACATTCCTTCAGTTCAGGCTCCAGAAGAGGTGGGTGAACTATGACTAGTCCCACGCTCCGGATCACAGGCGCGCGACGATCACGCGGGCGAAGCTCCGAAACGAAACGCTACGGTTCGCACCTGTTCGCCCACATCGTCCTCGTGCTGGGCGGGCTCGCCATGGCGCTGCCGTTCCTCTGGCAGCTCATCATGTCGCTCTCCTCGAACGCCGAGGTCACGAGCGTGCCGCCGACCTTCGTTCCCAGTGAGTTGCGCTTCGACAACTACCTCGCGGTGTTCGACGTCATGCCGTTCTTCTCACAGCTCGGGGTGTCGATCTGGATCACGGTCATCCGGGTGGTGGTGCAGATCATCCTGTGCACCTTCGCCGGCTACGCCTTCGCACGCATGAGATTCCGGGGCAGGGGGATCATGCTCGCACTCGTGCTCGCGATCCTCATGGTCCCCTCGCAGGTGTACCTGCTGTCGCAGTACCAGATCGTACAGAACCTCGGACTGCTCGACACCGTGGCGGGCATCGTCGCGCCCGGCCTGTTCAGCGCGTTCGGGACGTTCCTCATGAGGCAGTTCTTCATGGGGATCCCGGTCGAGCTCGAGGAGGCGGCGCGGCTCGACGGAGCCAACCCGTTCCAGATCTTCTGGAAGGTCATGCTTCCGCTCACCGGCCCCGCCGTGAGCGCGCTCGCCATCCTCGTCGTGCTGTTCTCCTGGAACGAGCTGCTCTGGCCCCTGGTGGTCTCCACGAGATCGGATGCCGCGCCGCTGTCCGTCGGTCTCGCCTCGCTCGCCGGCGTGCCGACAGTGAACTACCCAGTGCTCATGGCGGCGAGCGTGCTCACGATGGCGCCGATCCTCATCCTGTTCATCGTGCTGCAACGCCGGGTGATCGAGGGCCTCGCGTTCACCGGCATCAAGTGAGCTATCCGACGGGAGGGGAGGCGGTCGACCGGCTCAGGGTGACGGCCGCTTCAAGCGCGCGCACGTCGCCGGCCACCTCGCCGGCGAGTGGCGCCAGCACCGCCGCGGCCGACCACGCGCAGGCCCGGCGCAGGATCGCCTCGGGGTCATCGTCCCCGGCGGTCAGGCACACCGCGGCCGCCGCAACGGCTGCATCGCCGGCCCCGGTCGGGTTGCCGGCGCACCGGGGCAGCCGCGCGAACAGCGGCGTGCGGTCGCCGGTACTCACCGCGAACATCCCGTCTTCGCCGAGGGAGACCAGCACCATCCGCGCGCCGGCGTCGAGCAGGCTGAGCGCTGCGGCGAGCGGATCCGCCTGGCCGGTCGTCTCGACCAGTTCCCGCCGGTTTGGCTTCACGAGATCCGCGCCGGCCCGCACGGCAGCCAGCAGCACGTCGCCGGTCGCGTCGATGATGGCCGGAACCCCGGCCCCGTGCGCGATCTGGACCAGTTCGGCGTAGAACCCATCCGGCGCGCCGGGCGGCAGGCTGCCAGAGCCGACCAGGCAGGTTGCCGCGCCGACCTGGGCGCGCACCGCAGCGGTCAACGCCTGCCACTCCCTCTCTGCTAGCGGACTCCCGGTCTCGTTCAGCACTGTGGTCGCCTCGTTGCCGGAGTCCACCAACGCGATGCTGCGCCGCGTGGCCGCCGAGACCGGCACCAGCAGGTGCGGCAGGGGGCGCCCCACCAGCCCGCGCGCGAATTCGACCCCGGTGTCGCCGCCGACGGTCGCCAGTGCCAGCACATCGTGGCCGAGCTGATGCGCGACCCTCGCCACGTTGAGACCCTTGCCGCCGGACCGCGAGCGCGCGGTGGGCACCCGATTGCTCTCCCCGACGAGCAGGCCGTCGACGCGGAAGGTGAGGTCGATGGCCGGATTCGCAGTGACGGTGAGGATCACCCGGCGGCTCCCGCGAGATCCCGCGCCTTGAGCGCCGCGCCGATCACGCCGGCGTTCTCGCCGATACTCGCCGGCAGCAGCACCGGCCGCCGGTGAAAGGTGAGCAGCGCATCCAATCTCTCGCGCAGCGGCTCGAACAGCGCCGGGCCGGCGCCGGCCAGGCCGCCACCGATCACGATCGCCTCCGGCGCGAGCAGCGCCACGGTGTGCGAGAGGTCGAGGGCGAGGGCGTCCAGGGCGCTCTCCCAGATCATCCGGGCGTCCGTGTCGCCGGCGTGCGCCGCGGCCAGCACTTCCTTGGCGCCGGGCAGATTCCGGCCGGTCAGCTGGTTGAATCGCCGCGCGATCGCGCCGGCGGAGGCGACCGCCTCGAGGCAGCCGCGGCCGCCGCATGCGCACTCCGGGCCGTCGGCCACGATGGAGTGCCCCATTTCGCCGGCCAGACCGCCGCCGAGGTACGTCTTGCCGTCAATGAAGATCGCCCCGGCGATGCCGGTGCCGATCGCCATCACGACCACGTTCTGAAACGGCGCAGCGGCGCCGAGCCGGTACTCCGCTTCGCCCGCGCCGCGAACGTCGTGGCCGAACGCCACCGGTACCGCCAGTAGCGCGCTCGCCCGGTCGCGGAACGGCACGTTGGCCCAACCCAAGTTCTCCGAGAAAATTCCGATTCCGGACTCCTCGTCGACGTAGCCGGGGACGAGCAGTCCCGCGGCCCGCGGCGACACCGACGGGTGTCGGTCGCGAAAGCCGGCGGCCAGGGAGGCGACCTGGTCCAAGACGGCGTCTTCGGTTCCGGTCTCCCGCAGCGGTGTCGTGACACGGACGATGTCACGCACCCGGCCGTCGTCGTCGATGAGCGCGGCCTTGGTGTCCGTTCCGCCCACGTCGAACGCCAGAACGGCGCTGCCGGCGCCGAGACCTGGGGTGGCGCCACTGCGCAACGCCGTCATCAGCTCAGAACAACCGATCGGGTGAGGTTCCGCGGTGCGTCGGGGTCGAGGTTGGCGCGGCGCGCCCGCTCCAGTGCGACGCGCTGCGCCCGGATGAGATCGGCCATCGGGTCGCGGTCGCGCTGCTCAAAGCGCGCGCCGGTCGCGTCGGCGGCGGCGGCGAGGCCCGCCGGGGCCGCACCGAACATCCACACGACCCGGCCGCCGACGGCGATGCTGATCGGCCCGTGGCGGTATTCCTTGGCCGGGTACGACTCCGTCCAGGATTGGGATGCCTCCCGCATCTTCAGCGCAGCCTCGTTTGCGAGGCCGACCGAGAATCCAGTGCCGAGAAAGGTGTACTGCTCGGCCGTGACCAGGCTTTCATCCAGCGGCGCGGCGACCGCCGACCGGCCGTCGGCGATCACCTGGTCGAGGTTCTCCCCGAGCGACGAGCGCAGCAGCGCCAGCGTCGTCGTGGCGAAACGGGTCTGCACGACCGAGACCTCATCGGCGAACGGCAATGCGATCACATCGTCGACGGCGTCGACAAGGGGTGTGTTCGGATCTCCCACGATCCCGGTGGTACGCACCCGTCCGCGGATACCCTGCAGCAATTCGAGCACCTCTGTCGTGGTGCCGGACCGGGACAGCGCGATGACCGCGTCATACGGACGATCCGGGAAGGACTCGGATGCGGTGAACGCGTCGGTTTCCCCGTGCCCGGTCTGCTCCCGCAACGCGGCATAGCTTTGCGCCATGAACCAGGAGGTTCCGCAGCCGACCACGGCGACCCGCGTCCCGTCCGCCGGCAGCGCGGCCTGCGGTCCCAACGCCACCGCGTGTGCCCACGAATCCGGTTGCGATCGCAGTTCTTCCTCCATGTGCGCCCCGGCCGGCGCGTGTTCGGTGGTGGTCATGAGTTGCACTCCCTCTTCCTCGCGACCAGAAATGTGATCGCTAATGATCGAAACCATGGCCTAATAATCATATTACGACATGTCGAACTGATACGCGGGCGGGACATCCGTCTCCGACACCACCCGGCGCCACAGTTCCGCGAGGGAGTTCTCGCCTTCGCGCAGGTCCGGTATTTCGAGCCCTCGCCTCAGGATGTCTGCGGCGGCCTTCTGGTGCCCGCTGTGAGCGAGCGCTTGAGCCCGCAGAAAACGCACCCTGCCGCTCGCCGGTGCAGTCGACAGCTCGATCAGCGAGAGGGCGCTACCGGCCACATCGAGCGCGAGGAGCGCGGTGACCGCCTCGATCAGCAGAGCCTTATTCGCCCGGTCCAGCGCGCACGCGGTGCGGTAGCGCTTGATCGCGTCCGCGGTTCGTCCACGGGAGCGGGCGATTAGTGCCAGTCCCCGGTGGGCCGCGGCGGCAAGTATGACGTCCTCGGGGACGATCGCCAGCGTCTCCAGATAAAGCTTGCGGGCGGCCTCGAGGTCACCTCGCGCGTGCTTCATGACGGCAAGGCGCCAGAGCACCGGCCCGCTCACTCTTTCGCCTTCCAGGAGAGCCTCCCAGTCCTCGCCGCGGACAAAACTCACCGTGCCGGGGGAGTGCGACACCCCTGAGCCGGATCCGGTGAGCAGTTGCCGCCACGGCTCCTGTTCGGCGGTAAGAGTGCCCGGGTCGAAAGGCGTGCCGGTCTCGTCGATCCATCCCATGCCGGACCGCTGCCTCCGCAGCGCCTCCAACGCACCCCAGCCGCTGCCTGCGCACAGTGGACGTTCGGGTAGCGTATCCGCCCGCGACCGCGCCAGCGCCGTCTCAAGGATGTCGGCGGCGAGCAGGCTGTCGATGCGCTCCTGGCAGTGCGCGACGGCGGTGCTCCAGTCGGGCGAGTGCGCCAGAGCCGGGTCGACGCGCCCGTTGCCGTACGCCTCCACCCACGACCACTGCGCACCGGCCGGCATCGGCAGATGTTGGAACTGGGTCTGTGCCAGCCCGGCCTGGATCTCGGCATACCTGCCGCCGGCCGGGCTCAGCCACTCCTGCCAGCGGCGGCCTCCGGCGCCCTCGCCCCAGACGAACAGCTTTCGACCGCGGAGTCTGTGCGTGGAGAGCATGGCGAGCCCGTCGCCGTCAGCGTCGGCGGCGAGGATCCATCGCGGCGTCTCAGGCGCGAGGTCGAGGAAGAAGTCCCGTGCCCGGCGATTGCGGGTCGGCCAGCTGCAGTCGACACCGTCCTCATCGGTGGGCACCACCCGGGCGAGGCCGTCAGTCTCGTCGCTGGCGAAGGCGGAATTGCTCGGCGCGATGATTCTGGTCTGCGGCGTCTGGGGTACGGCGGCGTTGCTCCACCAGTACATCGGCACCGTGACCGGATTGGGGTTCCGGATGCGGATTGCCACGAAGAGCAGGCGCGAGTCGTCCGGCAACCAGGCGTCCACCTGGAAGACGACCTCGCGCAACCGGTCGAACTCCCACATCCGCAGCGCCTCGTGCCCGTCACTCGTGCGCACCACGGCCGCGTGCAGCGGTGCGCAGGTCGTCGGCGAGTGGCCGCGGGTGCCGATGTTCCATTCGATTCCGCCGGCGAACCAGGCGTTCCGCAGCGCCAGGTTGGCGAACTGGATGGCCGGACCGGTATGCACCAAATGCTTCTGCGCATCCTTGTCGAACAGTTCCCACAGCCGGCCGCCCAGCTCGGGCAGGAAGACTGCGCGCAGGTGCTCGTTCTCCAGCACCACGCAGCGCACGTCGCGCTCGTGCAACTCCCGGGTGTACCCCGCCTGCTCCTGGTACGGGTACAGATTCGGCGGGTTGCCGTAGCGGGAGCCTTCGATGATCTCCGCGGGCACCGCCCCGGTGATCCGGTACGTCTCCTGCGGCGGCCCGACCATCGGCAGCGGGTTCTGGTCGCCGAGCCAGGCGATGGCCAAGGTCCGCTGCTCAACCCGCAGGCTGGAGGATTCGGTCACGGTGTCGATCCCGTCGTCGCGCTCTGGCGAAAGCGGGCGACGCCGCTGCCGATCCGATCCTGCATCGCCGCGTCCACACTCACCCCCGCGCGGGTCAGGCCGAGCACCGCAGCGCCGACGAGGCCGTCCCGCGCCTGGATCAGCTCCGCCGGCCCGAGGGCGCTCGCCAGCGACTGTGCCACGGGATTGCCGCCCGGCATCGTGCCCAGGATGCTGCCACCGAGCACCACCGGACCGGTCGCGTGCGCGGGCCGGATGGCGGCCAGCGTGTCGACCAGCTCGATCGCGGCTGTCGTCAGAATTTCGAGGGCGACGGCATCATCTCGCGCCTGGAACGCCAGCGGTGCGAACCGGGAGAGCTCGACCGGCGGCAAGGCATAGAGCACGTCGATGAGGTCCAAGAGCACGCGCGCGCGGCCATGGGCACGCTCGCCGGTCGCAGTGAGACCAACGGCGGACAACAGCGCCGTGGTCAGTGCCGTATCAGGGCCGCGGCCATCGAGAACGGCCACGACCGCCCGCGCCACCCGGTGGCCGATCCAGAATCCGGAACCGCCATCGCCCAGGAGCCAGCCGGCACCCCCGGACACCGTGCTCAAGACGCCCGCTTGGACCCGGGCGGCCACCGAGCCGGTTCCGGCGATCAGGGCGTACCCGCTGTCGGACAGCGTTCCGGAGCGGAACATCGCGAGCAGGTCGGACTCCAGGGCGAGTTCTCCTCGCACGCCGAGCGCGGTGAATCGTCGCGTCAACTCCTGCCTCGGCATCCGGGAGGTGGCTCCCGCCATCGCGATGAGGGCTGAGGAGATGACCTCGGTGCCGGGGCTGGATTTCAGCGCCGCGCTGGTCGCCGCAGCCAGTGAGGCGAGCGCCGGTTCGAAACCGGCTGAGATCGGATTTCCGCCGCCGGCGGCGCCGAAGCCGAGGCAATTGCCGCATTCATCGACGATGATCGCGCGCGTGGAGGTGCCTCCCGCATCGATGGCTAGGACTGAGAGCATCGTTACCGTTTCGTCGCTGAGCGGGGCCGAGGATGCTTGACAGGAGCATCCCTCGTGGTAAGAATAACTCTTATCACTGCCGACGTTCAAGAAACGGAATCCCAGGATGGCATCGACGCCCGAATCTTCCGCCGCTGAACCGGCGATCGGCGTCCTGAGCCGTATTCAGTCGCAGTTCCCTGAAATGTCGGGGACGATGCAGAAGATCGCCTCCTTTCTGCTTGAGCATCCGCAGGCACCGTTGAAAATGTCGATCGGTGATCTTGCGCGTCGCGCCGGAACTTCCGCGGCCACGGTGACTCGCTTTTGTCGGTTGATCGGATTCGCCGGTTACGTGCCGTTCCGGGTGAGCATCGCGACCGATCTCGGCCGCAGCGCCGCCCGCGAATCCTGGAAGGCCGACATCGGGCGGGCCTTCGGTCCCGACGATTCTCCGGCCGACGTGCTCAGCACCCTGCTCAACGCGCACACCCGCTCGCTGCGCGAGACCGCGTCGATCATGGACCTGCCGCTCATGAAGGACATCTCCCGCCGCATCGCCGGGTGCAGCCACGTGGACATTTACGGCATCGGTGGCAGCGCGGCGCTCGCGGGCGAGATGCAGAGCCGCCTCTACCGGATCGGGATCAACACCCACCACTGGTCCGAGGTGCATGCCGGCCTCACCAGCGCCGCCATCCAGAATTCGGACTGCGTCGCGATCGGCATTTCGAATACCGGCCGCACCACCGAGACCATTGAAATGCTCGAGCAGGCCAGGCGTGCCGGAGCCCTGGCGATCGCCGTCTGCAACAACCCGAAATCGCCCCTGGCCGAGGCGGCGGACCTCAACATCATCACGTCCGTGTACGAGCGGTTCCTGCAACCAGACGATCTCACCGCCAAACACGCGCAGTTGCTGGTGCTCGACCTGCTGTACCTCCTGATCGCCCAGGAGAACTTCGCCCGGTCGACCCAAAATCTCTCGACTTCTGCGCTCGCGGTCTCCGCGCACCGCCTGCCGCTGCGGTCCCCGTCGAGGCCGCGCACGACGAAGCATCCCATGCCCATCGCCCTGAAACAGATGTAGGAGAACACGTGCCCCAATCCACCGACCTGTCCGAACTGGTCCGCAAGTACGCTGGCGAAGTCAACTTGCGCATCGAGGCACTGGCGGCGGACGCCGCCGCCGGTGGATTCGACGCGGCCATCGACCTGATGGTGAACGCCATCGAGGCCGGCGGTGTGATCCAGGCGTTCGGCACTGGTCACTCCGAAGCATTCGCGATGGAGATCGCCGGGCGGGCGGGCGGGCTGATCCCCACCACCAAGATCGCGCTGCGCGATGTGGTGTTGCGCGGCAGCCGGGACCTCGGCGACCTGACCGGCTCGGCGTTGGAGCGCAGCGCGTCAGTGGTCGACGAACTCTTCGAGATTTCTCCGATCGGGGCGGACGACGTGTTCATCATCGCGTCGAACTCCGGGGTGAACGGGTCCATCGTCGGACTGGCGCTCAAGGCCAAGGAAACCGGGCACAAGCTCATCGCCGTGACCAGCCTCGAGCACACCAAGCGTGTGGCGCCGAAGCATCCGAGCGGCAAGCGGCTGTACGAAGTCGCGGATGTCGTGCTGGACAACAGGGCACCGTTCGGTGATTCGACGCTCGAGTTTCCCGGCGGAATCCCGGTAGGCGCGGTGTCGTCCATCACCGCCGCGTTCATCGCGCAGATCTTGACCATCGGCACGGCGAACCGCATCTCGCAGGCCGGCAAGACGCCGCCGCTCTACATCTCGGCGAACATTCCCGGTGGCGACGAGCACAATCACGCGCTCGAAGCCCTTTACAAGGACAAAATCCGGCGCAGCGCATGACTCTTACCTGGCCAGTGACGACCAACACACCAAGAATGAAAGGTAATACACCATGAAAATCCAGGACAAGCCGCTTGAGCGGCGCGATTTCCTCCGCGGTGCCTTCGCCACAGCGTTGACGATCCCGTTGGGAATCACTCTGGCGTCCTGCGCCACCGGCGGGGGCACCACCACGAATAATTCCCCCGGCGGCAAGAAGAGCGAAAAGAACCCGTTCGGGCTCGCCGCCACCTCCACCGTTGACGCCGTGATCTTCAACGGCGGCTACGGCATCGACTACGCCGAGTTCGCTGGCAAGCAAGTCGAGTCCCACCAGAAGGGCACCACGGTCAAGGTCTCACCGCAGACCAACATCGCGCAGACCCTGCAGCCGCGCTTCGTGGCGGGCAACCCGCCGGACGTGATCGACAACAGCGGCGCGAACCTGATCGGCATCAACACCATCCGCGACCAACTCGAGACTCTCGACGATGTCATAGGCGCCAACAACTACGAGGGCAAGGTGATCAAGGACACGCTGTACTCCGGGGTCGTCGAGCCCGGCACGTTCGACGGCAAGTTCGTGGTACTGAACTACGCGCTCACCGTCTACGCGCTGTGGTACTCGGCCTCGTTGTTCGAGGAAAACGGATGGACCGTGCCCAAGACCTACGACGAAATGCTTGCGCTCGGCGCCAAGGCCAAGGAGAAGGGCAAGTACCTGCTCGGTTGGGGCAAGGAAGCGGCGACCTACTACCAGACCATGGCGATCGCATCCGCGATCAAGGAGGGCGGCGACGAGGTCCGTCTGGCGCTGGAGAACCTGAAGCCGGATTGCTGGTCGCTTCCGGCGGTGCAGGCGGTCTTCACGGGTCTGAAGAAGATCATCGACGCCGGATACGTCAAGCCCGGCGGTGCGGGTACCCAGTTCACGGCGGCGCAGGCACAATGGAGCAACGCCGAGGACTTCATCCTGTACCCATCCGGTGGCTGGATCGAGAACGAGATGAAGAAGGACACCAAGGAAGGTTTCAAGATGACCGGTGCCCCGGAGCCCACCGTCACCAGTGGCTCCAAGATGCCCTGGGAAGCGCTGCACTCCACGGCCGGCGAGGGCTACATCGTGCCGTCGAAGTCGAAGAACCCGGCGGGAGGCAAAGAGTTCCTGCGCGCCATGCTGTCCCGCGAGGCCGCGGTCAACTTCGCGAAGACGAAGCTTGCCTCGACCGTCGTCAAGGACACGATTCCCGAGGACGGGTTCGGTTCGACGGCGCTGGTGTCCCAGGTCAAGCTGCTCAAGGACGCGGGAGAGAACATCTTCTCCTGGAACTTCGTCGACCTCTACGGCACCAACGTCGACCAGCTGGTGGTGTGGAACACCTTCCTGCAGGGCGGTTCCGACGTGGCCAAGCTGACCTCCTCGCTGCAGGCGATCACGGACAAGGTGGCCAACGATCCATCGGTGAAGAAGGTTACCGTCAAGTGACCGTAGCAACCCCGGTTGCACAGCCGGACGGCGGTAAGACTACCGCCGCCCGGCGCATCCGGCGCAAGGATTTGACCTTCGACAAGGTCAGCTTCCTGCTTGTCTTCTTGGTGGTCCCGTTCATCGGCTACGTCATTTTCGTGGTGTCGCCGTTCATCCAGGCCGCCTACTATTCCCTCACCGACTGGTCGGGGTTCACGGCCGGGATGAACTTCATCGGCTTGTCCAACTACGTGAAGCTGTTCAACGACGCCACGTTCATGAAGTCGGTCGGCAACAGCGTCACCCTGGCGGTCGTGCTGCCCATCGTCACCCTCGGCATCGCCTTCATCTTCGCCACCCTCGTCACGATCGGCGGGCCCAGCCACGGCGCCATCCGAGGACTCAAGAATTCCAGCTTCTATCGGGTCATCTCGTTCTTCCCCTACGTCATCCCGGCCATCGTGATCGGGCTGATCTGGCAGCAGGTGTACGACCCCAACACCGGCATCCTGAACGGCATCCTCACGCTGTTCGGCCTTGACCAATTCGAATCCTTCGCCTGGCTCGGCGAAATCAAGACGGCGATGCCCGCGGTGATGTTCGTCATCGTGTGGGGACTGATCGGCTTCTACATGGTCTTGTTCATCGCCGCGATCAAGGGCGTGCCGGCCGAGATTTACGAGGCAGCCAGGATCGACGGCGCCGGACGCTTCCGCACGGCCACCACGATCACGCTCCCGCTGATCCGGGACAACGTGCAGACCGCCTACATCTACATGGGCATCCTCGCGCTGGACGCCTTCGTGTACATGGCCGCCCTGGAGTCCGGCGGGGGGCCAGCCAACTCGACCCTGGTGATATCCCAGCAACTGTTCACCACCGCGTTCACCAAGGGCCAGTTCGGCTACGCCTCCGCCATGGGCGTCGTCCTGGCCCTGGTGACGCTCCTGTTCGCCGGGGTCGTCTTCCTCGTGAACCGGCTCACCGGCGGAAGTAATGACGTAGCCGAATGACACACACAACTCTGGATGCGCCCCCCGCCGCGGCCGGCAGCGACCGAGCCACGCCGGTTGCCGCGCGTTCCGGCAAACCGACCACCGGCGACCGAGTCGTCGGCGGCATCTCCCACACCGTCCTGGTCATCTGGGCGATCGTCATCATCCTCCCGTTGATCTGGACGGTGCTGTCGTCGTTCAAGAACAATTCGGAGATCTTCGCCTCGCCGTTTTCGCTGCCTTCGAAGTGGAACTTCGACAACTACGTCAGCGCCTGGACCACCGCGCACATCGGAAGCTTCTTCTTCAACACCCTGGTCGTGGTGTTCGGCGCGTTGATTCTGACAATGCTGTTCGGATCGATGACCGCCTACGTGCTGGCTCGGTTCCAGTTCCCCGGGTCCCGCGTCCTCTACTACCTGATGCTCGCCGGGCTGACCTTCCCGATCTTCCTGGCCATCGTGCCGTTGTTCTTCGTGCTGCAGAATTTCGGGCTGCTCAACACCCTTCCCGGGCTGATCGTCACCTACGCGGCGTTCGCCTACCCGTTCACGGTGTTCTTCCTGTTCTCCTTTTTCAAGTCGCTGTCGAACTCGATCGCCGAGGCTGCGGCGATCGACGGAGCGGGGGAGTGGCGCACCTTCTTTCAGGTGATGCTGCCGATGGCCAAGCCCGGACTGGCGACCGTGGCCATCCTGAACTTCGTCGGACTGTGGAACCAGTTCCTGCTGCCCATCGCGCTGAACACCGACCCCGAGAAGTACGTGCTGACGCAAGGCATGGCGCAGTTCGCGTCCCAGGCGGGCTACTCCGTGGACTTCGGTGCGCTGTTCGCCGCCGTGGTGATCACGGTGATCCCGGTCTTCATCGTCTACCTCATCTTCCAACGCCAGCTGCAGGGATCTGTCTCGCAGGGCACCAATAAGTGACGCCGCCAACCGCGACACGGGCCTCATCCCCGCACACGGTGGGCGTCATCGGGCAGGGCCGGATGGGCCGGGAGCATGCCAGGGCCTGGTCCGAGTTGGGGCAGGAGGTCCGGTACATCTGTGCGCCGGGCCCCGAACGGGCCAGGGAGCACGCGGCATCCGCCCGGTTCGTGACCGATCTCGACGTCGTGCTGGCGGACCCCGAGGTGGACATCGTCTCAATCTGCACACCAACGCCCACGCACGAGGACATTGCCATCCGGGCGCTTCGCGCCGGCAAGAATGTGCTGCTCGAAAAACCCATCGCACTAACGGTGGGGCAGGCCCTGGCGATCGCCGCCGAGGCCAGGGGCACCGTACTCATGGTGGCGCACGTCGTGCGCTTCTTCGCCGGGTATCGCGCCCTTCGACACAAGGCTGAGGCCGGGCAACTCGGGCGGATCCTGGCCGTGCGGGCGCGGCGGATCAGTGCCCCGGGGGAACAGGCGCCCTGGATGCGCGACGAGTCGCAGTCGGGCGGCATTCTGGTGGATTTCGGCATCCATGACTTCGATCAGCTGAACCTCTATCTCGGCACTCCCGTCGCGGTGACCGCGGTGCGGGCCTGGCACGACGGCCCGATCGAGACGACCGTCGAATACGCGGACGGCGGGATCGGGCAGGTGCTCACCCACCTGTCCATGCCGCCGGGTACCCCGTTCACCAGCTCGATCGAACTGGTCGGCAGTGACGGGTTGGCCCACTACCGCTTTTCGGATGCGTCGCCCACCTCGATCGCCGACGAGAACCCGTATGCCCGGCAGGCTGAGTACTTTCTGCACTGTGTGGACACCGGCACGCCGCCGACACTGTGCCCGGTGGACGCTGCCATCTGGGCTCTTCGGCTCGCCCTGGCCGCCGCCGCATCCCTGACCGCCGCCACCACCATCCACCCCTGACCGCTTCCAGAACCCGTTCCACCACCCGGCCCAAGCACCCGTTTCAAGGACCCGTTTCAAGGAAAAACTGTCACCGCAGCCCCGGTTACCGGCGATCCGGGCCTGTTTGGGACAGAAACTCCGTGAAACGGGACTAGAGGCGAGGTCAAAGAAGGGATTGAAGATGAGGGATCGGGCTCGGCTAAACTAAGAAAGTCGCAACTGGCGTTCGGATGGGGCACCATCGGGGAGCGACTGACAACGATTTGGCCGTTCGCCTGGGCCGAAGCGGATACCGTATTAGTCATCCGATGTCGTCGAGGAGCTCCAGTTGAACACCGCACTTTCCACCAGCAGACTTCCGTCCACCTTCACCGACCCGCTCGAGAGCGTCGACCCGGAGATCGCCGCCGTGCTGAAGGGCGAGCTTGGCCGCCAGCGCGACTACCTCGAGATGATCGCCAGTGAGAACTTCGTTCCCCGCGCCGTGCTCGAGGCGCAAGGCTCCGTGCTCACCAACAAGTACGCGGAAGGTTACCCCGGGCGCCGCTACTACGGCGGATGCGAGTACGTGGATGTCGCGGAGCAGCTCGCGATCGACCGGGCCAAGTCCTTGTTCGGCGCCGCATTCGCCAACGTACAGCCGCACTCCGGTGCCAGTGCCAACGCCGCGGTGCTCGCGGCGCTGGCTACTCCCGGCGACACCATCCTCGGTATGGAACTCGCCCACGGCGGGCACCTCACCCATGGCATGAAGCTGAACTTCTCCGGCAAGCTGTACAACGCCACCGCCTACGGGGTCGACCCGAAGACATTCCTCGTGGACATGGATATCGTGCGCGACAAGGCGCTGGAGTACCGGCCGACGGTGCTCATCGCCGGCTGGTCCGCCTATCCTCGCCAGCTCGACTTCGCCGCTTTCCGCGCCATCGCCGACGAGGTAGGCGCCAAGCTGTGGGTGGACATGGCTCATTTCGCCGGCCTGGTGGCCACCGGCTTGCACCCGAGCCCGGTCCCCTACGCGGATGTCGTCTCCAGCACCGTGCACAAGACCCTCGCCGGACCGCGCAGCGGCTTCATCCTCAGCCGCGATCCCGACCTGGGCCGGAAGCTCAACTCCGCCGTGTTCCCCGGGCAGCAGGGCGGTCCGCTCATGCACGTTATCGCCGCCAAGGCCACGGCGTTCCTGCTCGCGGCCACTGACGAGTTCCGGGACCGGCAGCAGCGCACCGTGCGCGGCGCGAAGATCCTCGCGGACCGGCTGGTCTCCGCAGACATGAAGGATGCCGGCGTCGACGTGCTCACCGGCGGCACCGATGTGCACCTCGTGCTCGCCGACCTGCGGGACTCGCCCATGGACGGCAAGCAGGCCGAAGACCTGCTGCACGACGTGAACATCACCGTGAACCGCAACGCGGTGCCGTTCGATCCGCGCCCGCCGATGGTCACCTCCGGACTGAGGATCGGCACTCCGGCCCTGGCCACTCGCGGATTCGGCGACACCGAGTTCACCGAAGTGGCCGACATCATTGCCACGGCGCTCAAGCCTGGGGCGGATGTCTCGGAGCTGCGCACGCGGGTGACCGCACTGTCGGATGCCTTCCCGCTGTACCCGGGACTGGAGCAGTGGTGAGCGCTATCCGGATGGACGGCGTCGCCACCGCGACCGTCCTGAAGGCCGAACTGGCAGTGCGCGTGAAGCTCTTACGCGAGCGGGGCATCCACCCAGGTCTGGGCACCCTGCTCGTTGGCGACGATCCCGGGTCGCACTCCTATGTCGCCGGCAAACACCGCGACTGCGCCGAAGTGGGTATCGAGTCGATCCGGATCGACCTACCGTCCACCGCCTCCGCCGCCGACGTGCGTGCCGCGATCGCGGAACTGAACTCCAGCGCCGCGGTCACCGGATTCATCGTGCAGCTTCCCCTGCCCGACGGCCTCGACGATAACGCGATGCTCGAACTCGTGGACCCGGCCAAGGACGCGGACGGCTTGCATCCCACCAACCTGGGCCGGCTCGTGCTTGGCGTCGCCGGGGACCTGAAGTCGCCGTTGCCGTGCACCCCGGCCGGCGTCGTCGAACTACTGCAGCGGTACGACGTGCCGATCAGCGGCAAGCACGTCGTCGTGATCGGACGAGGAATCACGGTCGGCCGTCCACTCGGCCTCCTGCTCACCCGCAAGGGCTTGGATGCCACCGTGACGCTCACGCATTCGCGCACGGTCGACCTCGCGGCCGAAGTGCGCCGCGCGGACATCGTGGTCGCAGCGGTGGGCGTCCCGCATCTGGTCAAGCCGGACTGGGTGAAGCCCGGTGCTGCCGTCGTGGACGTCGGAGTCAGCCGGGTTGGCACCACCGACTCCGGGAGGGCCAAACTGTCCGGCGACGTCGATCCCGCGGTGTCCGAGGTGGCCGGCTATCTCTCCCCGGTTCCCGGTGGTGTCGGTCTTATGACCAGGGCCATGCTGCTGTCCAACGTGATCGAGGCCGCCGAGCGCCTGTAGTCCAGGAGGCTACTCGCCGCTGTATCCGATTCCGCAGGAGGTTCCGGTGGCGGCCGTCGCGGGATCCCACCCGTGGATGTCGCTGACGCCGGCCTGTTCCCCGAGCGCGGTCATCGTCACGCTGCAGGATTCGATCGTGGCACCAGACTCGGGAGCCACCACGAAGCCGTAGTGGCCGTAGCGCCACATCGTCACGTCCGGCACCGACGCGTTGGTCTGAAAGTCGATCAGCGCGTGCGCCTCGCCAGACTTCATCCAGGTGTAGATGCCCGTGCATCCCTCTGCCGGGGGCACAATCCCCGCGCCGGAGACCGTCTGCGTGGTGTACGGGCCGCCGAGGAACAGCTGGATCGGCGCCACGAACGTCTGTCCCGGCCGGTTGCTGGTCAACGTGAGCGGCATCAGGGCGCTGCCGGTGTCAACCAGGGTCTCCTCGGTGATGGGGCGGCCCGAGGCGTCGGTCGGGCATCCGTCGAGGAATTCGCCGCTGAGCTCCCGCACCGCGGGGTCGGTGTAGGCCACCGGGAGATGCGCGGTGAGGGTGACACCCACCCGGCTGCCATCGGTGGCGCGCGCCGTCGCGTTAATCGTGAACAGCACGTCCGACGGGTCCTCGGGTGTTGCACTGGGAGGCTGTGGTGATGCGGTGGCCGGTGTTGGGGTAGTCGTCGTCTTCGGTGTCGCCGGCGCAGCGGTTGCGCATCCGGCCAGCAGGAGCGTGCACAGGATCGCGCACGCGGCCGCACCACCCACAACGCTCAGACGGGCGTGTGGTAAGGACCCTCGCACCAATGCCTCCGCTCGAGTGCCGACTATGGCTCTCGGGTCGCCCCGGCAGCCGCGTTCACCACGAAGGTATCAGGCTGCCCGTAACCGTGCTCCGCGAAGGCGCCGTCGATGGCACCCTGCACGAGGGAGCGCGACTGTATCGGGATCAACGCGATGGCCGACCCGCCGAAGCCGCCGCCGGTCATCCTGGCTCCCAACGCGCCGTGGGAGCAGGCGGTCTCCACCGCGAGATCCAGTTCGGGAGTGGAGATATCGAAGTCGCTGCTCATCGACCGATGCGATCCGTCGAGGAACCGCCCGATATCGCCAGCTCCTTCTTCGCGGAGCGCACGCACCGTGTCGAGTACCCGCTGATTCTCAGTCACCACGTGGCGCACCCGCCGAAACGTCATCGGGTCCAGCAGCGCGCGTGCCCGCGGCAGATCCTCGATGTCCACGTCGCGCAGCGAGTCCACTTCGAGCTCCTTGGCGCCCCGCTCGCAGGACTCACGGCGCTGCGCGTACCCGTTGGTGGCGTGCTCGTGCGGCTGGCCGGTGTCGATGACGAGGATTTCGAGCCCCGCGTCTTTCAAACCCAGGTGGATGATCTCGGAGTCTGTGCTGCGACAGTCCAGAAACACCGCACAATCCGGCTCGCCGAGCAGCGACGCCGACTGGTCCATGATGCCGGTGGGTGCTCCGACCGCCTCGTTCTCGGCCAGCTGCCCCACCTTCGCCAGCGTCGGCCGGTCCAGGCCGAGTTCCCACAGCTCGTTGAGCGCGAGCGCGACGGCGCATTCGATGGCGGCGGATGACGACAGGCCGGCCCCGACGGGCACGTTGGAGTCGATGAACAGGTCGAACCCGTGCGCGCTGTCCAGTGCGACGCCGAAGCGTCCCAGCGCCCACGCCACTCCCAGCGGATAAGCCGACCAGCCGTCCAGTCGATCCGGTGACAGCTGTGCGAGCTCAACGTCCACGGCCTCGTGCGCGAGGGAACTGGCCACCCGCATCCGGCCGTCGGTCCGAGGCGCCACGGCAACGACGGTGCGCAGGTCGATGGCGAACGGCAGCACGAAGCCGAAGTTGTAGTCTGTGTGCTCGCCGATGAGGTTGACCCGGCCAGGCGCCGACCACACACCGGTGGACGCGTAGCCGTAGAGCTCGGCGAAGCCGGCTCTGGTGTCGTCCCGAAGGTCCGTCATGGGGGGTGCTCCTACCGATCTGGTGCCGAAAGAACTTCGCCGCGGGGCTCCGCGGCCCGGTTGTCCTGGTCATTTAGGCTGGCAGCATGCGCTCGGCAACAGGAAAACAGTTTGAACTGACCAGGACGAGTGGCCACGGCCTGTCCCGGGCCATCCTAACCGAGGTGGGTGGGGGACTCAGGTTCTTGAGCGTTGGCGATGTGCAACTCGTCGAGACGTTTTCCGAATCCGATACGCCGCCGCTGGGGGCCGGCAGCGTGCTGGTGCCGTGGCCGAACCGGGTCGAAGACGGCGTCTGGCGGTGGAACGGAGTGCGGCAGCAGTTGGACCTGAGCGAGCCGGACAAGCACAACGCGATCCACGGGTTGCTGCGGCACACCGCCTACACCGTGCAGGAACAAAGCGCTGATGCGATCAGCCTGGCGGCGACGGTCTTCCCGCAGCACGGCTACCCGTTCCAGCTGGACACAGTGGTGCGCTACCAGTTGGAGGACGACGGCATCACCGTCACCCACGACATCACCAACATCTCGGCCGAACCGGCGCCGGTTGCCATCGGGGCGCATCCGTATTTCAGAATCGACGATGTCCCGACCGCGGAACTCACACTCAGCATCGCCGCGGCCACCCATTTTGAGGTGGATGCACGACTCAACCCCATTCGTGAGGTGCCGGTGGAGGGTACAGAGTACGACTTCCGCGGCGGCCGCCTGGTCGACGAACTGCGCCTGGACGACGGATTCGGCGGGGTCGAGTTCCACGACGGCGTCGCCAGGCACACGCTGCGCTCGCCGGACGGCCGGATGCTCACCCTCTGGCAGGACCTCTCGTTCGGCTACGTGCAGGCGTTCACCACTCGAACCTTCCCCGGCCGGGAGCTGGCCATCGCGATCGAGCCGATGACGGCGCCGGCGAACGCGTTCAACAGCGGCGACGGTGTGCGCTGGCTGGGGCCTGACCAATCGTGGAGCGCCAGCTGGGGCGTCACGTACGGCGAAGCCGGCGCGTAGCGTGCCCACTCCCCAGGAGATCCGGCGCTGGCGGCAGTACCTCGCCGACGAACGTGCCGAGGCGGCGGTCTACCGTGATCTCGCCCAGCGTCGCAGTGGCGAGGAGCGCGCGATCCTGCTGGCGCTCGCCGACGCGGAAGGTCGCCACGAGGCGCACTGGCGCGAGTTGCTGGGCGATGATGTGGGCACACCCCGCCGCGGCGACCTGCGCACCAGGGCGCTCGGGTTGCTGGCGCGGCGGTTCGGCTCGGTCTTCGTGCTGGCGCTCGCCCAACGGGCCGAAGCGCGCTCGCCGTACGAGGCCGACACGGATGCCACCAGGTCGATGGCCGCGGACGAGCGCATCCACGAAGAGGTCGTCCGGGGCCTTGCCGCCCGGGGCCGAAATCGGCTGTCCGGAACCTTTCGCGCCGCGATCTTCGGCGCCAACGACGGTCTGGTCTCGAACCTCGCCCTGGTGATGGGCATCGGCGCGACCGGAGTGTCCACCGCCGTCATCCTGGCCACCGGCCTGGCCGGCCTGCTCGCCGGTGCGTTGTCGATGGCCGCCGGGGAGTACGTGTCGATCCGGTCCCAGCGTGAATTGCTCGAAGCATCCAACCCGAACCCGGATGCGAGTGCCGCCCTCTCCCACCTCGACGTCGACGCGAACGAACTCGCGCTGGTGTACCGCGCCAGAGGGATGTCGGTGGCCGACGCTGAAGCCAAGGCGCTTCGGGTGATGCGCAACCTGCGGCTCGATCGCACCGATGAGGTGCCGGTCATCGACCAGCACGAGGAGATCGGCTCCGCGCGGGCCGCGGCGTTTTCGAGTTTTGCCTTCTTCGCATCCGGTGCGCTCATACCCGTGCTGCCCTACCTCTTCGGCATGCAGGGTGTCGCCGCGGTCCTGGTGTCAGCGCTGATCGTCGGCTTGGCGCTGCTCGGCACCGGCGCCGTCGTCGGACTCCTCTCCGGCGGCCCGCCGCTGCGGCGCGCGCTGCGGCAGCTCGCCATCGGGTACGGCGCCGCCGCGGTCACCTACCTGCTGGGTCTGCTCCTGGCTGGGATTGTCGGGTAGCGCCGGCAACTTCGAGCAGCACCGTCTCGATCGTCGCCGGATCGTCCAGAATGCGGAAATGCCCTGCGACGTTCAAACGGATGTTGCGGGCGCCGAACAGCTCGCTGCCGGCGGGGATCATCGGATCGAACGTGCCGTACACGGAGGTGATGTGCCGATTCACCTCGCGTTCCCTCGTGAGCAGTCTGGTCGTCGCGTGGTTCGGTGAGAACGCCCGCAGACTGGGCGCCAGCGCGTAGCGGGCGTAGCGGGATCCCGAAAACGGCGAGCAGATAGCGACCAGTCGGGCGACCCGACCCTGCGCGGGAGTCCTCAACATCGCGTACTTGCCGATCAGCCCGCCCTTGCTGTGCGCGACGATGACGGTATCCCGCAGGTGGTGCTCGGCAAGATACACGCTCACCAGCTGTGCCGCCTGTTCCACCGGCCTGCGGTTGTAACCGAGCGCCGGCAGCACGTGAACCGGATGCCCGGCATCGTGCACGGCACGAATGAGCGGCTGCATGAATCGCCAGTTCTCGTAGATCCCGGGGAGCACAATCACGTCGCGACCGTCACCGGTGCGAAAGTCGGCCGGGTGCGCCGCCGAGATGAAACTGCGGGCTTGCCAGGCGGCGACGTAGGCGTAATCCTGCGCCAGCCAGCGGAGCCGGGCCGTCACGCTCACGCGGTCTGGTCGCGCGCATCGAGGCCGACCGCCACGAAGCGTGAAATCGCATCGAACACTGCCTGCGGTGCGCTTTCCTGTACGACGTGAGGGCCACCGGGCACTTCGATCAGCCGCGCATCCCGGGCCCGGTCCGCCAGCACGTGGCACCATCGGCTGCGCGCAATGGGATCGCGTGCTCCTCGGATCACCAGAGTGGGCGCCAGCACCGAGCGGATTCGTTCATCGGTCGGGTATGCCATCATGGCGCCGAGTTCGGCAAGATAGCGGCGCGGACCGCATCGCAGGTAGTCGCTGAAGACGATGGCGTTGGTCGACGGCCGCTCACGCAGGGTGTCGCGGGCGAGCGCCAGGCCCTGTTGCAGGACCGTTCGCCGTCCGGAGTCGACCACCGGCCCGATCAGCACGAGGTGCGACACCAGCGATGGTCGTTGCAGGGCAAGGTCCACCGCGAACTGCACCCCCATGGAATGGCCGATCACCACACAGGTGCCGATGTCGAGCGCGTCGAGCATCTTTCCCGTGAATTGCGCGTACTCGCCGACGGACAGTGCCCGATCGGGGTCCTGTGTGGCGCCGAAGCCGGGCAGGTCCAGCGCGGCGGTGTTCCCCACGGTGTCCAGGGCGGCGTACAACTGCCGGAAGTACCGGTGCGACATCCCGATGCCGTGCAACAGCACGAACGTCGGCCAGCCGTGCTGCCGCACGGTGGAATAGGCGCGGCCATGCAACGGCCCTACTCGGATGTCTTTGAAGTCGACCCGCCTCATCCGTCGATCGTAAGCTCAGGATGCCCGCCCTGGCAGGGGCATCCTCGCCGTGTGACATCGTTACCAGATACGATGAGGGCATGACCGTGAGCGCCGCCGGGCTGTCCAGACTGGCGAAGACTGGCGGTAAAATCGTCATCAGTGGGGCCGGTTATCTGCTGGTCATCCGCGACATCGTCTCCGGTGTCGGTAGGAGCCCGTACGCGCTGCTCACCGACGAGCACCACACCAGGTGGAGCGCACTCAGTCTGCTCAGCTCGGTGCATCGCGTCGGCGTACCTGACGAGACCCGGCGGGTGGAATCCGTGGACGTGTTCGAGGACGCCGACGACGTGCTCGTGGTCGTGACCTCGCGCAGCTCCGCGTGGCAGCAGCACATCCTGCGCCTGCGCTGCACTCCCACCACGCTCGAGGTGACGGTCGAGGTCGCCGGACGAGGTCGGCTCACCGATCTTCTGCTCTTCGGCGGTGTGGCCAACCTGCCGGGCGGCGCCTGCGGTACCTTCCGCTCCTCCATCGACTTCGCAAGCGTCTTCGTGCCCGCGCCCACCGAGCCGGTGCAATTCGTGCGCCCCGCCCGCTCGTCCGCGGCGCTGGGTGTCGTCGGCGATGCCGGGCCGGGCCGCCTGAACGGCATATTCTCGCCCCCGCCGTTGGCACTGGGATTCGGCCGGGAACCCGTTGGCGGCGCCACGGAGATGCCGGACGGCCCGTGGCTGGGCCTGTCCGTTCGGGCAGAGATCAGCGAGCTCACCTTCACGACGCTGCGGTACGAGCCGCTCGATTCCGGGTTCCTGCTGCGCGCCGACTACGACGGACACACCACGGTGGACGGAACCTGGCGCTCGCCCACCTTCGTGTTGCGGCCGTCGGCCACCGGCTGGGGAGTGCTCGACGACTACCGTCACGACCTGGTACGGCACGGCATGGCCCCGTCAGCCGGACCGGTGCTGGAGCGCTGGTGGTCCGAGCCGATGTTCTGCGGTTGGGGTGCGCAGTGCGCGCGAGTGGTGAGTCCCGTCCCCGACTTCGATGAGGACGACGGCACCGACGACGAACCAGCGGCGTCGGGCGGCGATGTCCGGCATGCATCCGATTTCGCCACGCAGGAGGTCTACGACCAGTTCCTGGCGAGGCTGTCCGCGAGTGGACTGCACCCGGGCACGATCGTCATCGACGACCGCTGGCAACAGGACTATGGCACCGCCACCGTCGACCTCGCGCACTGGCCGGACCTCCGCCGCTGGATCGCCAGCCGGCACGAACAGCGGCAGAAGGTGCTGCTGTGGTGGAAGGCCTGGGATCCGGGCGGGCTGCCCGTGGAGGAATGCGTGCGCGACCGGGACGGACATCCCATCGCCGTCGACCCGGCCAATGCGGCTTACCGGCGGCGACTGCGGCAGATCATGCACAGTCTGCTCTCCGCAGAAGGCCTGGACGCCGACGGCGTGAAGGTGGACTTCACCCAGCGCGCGCCGAGCGGCCAGGACCTCGTCGCCGCGGGTGGCGCCTGGGGCATCGCCGCACTGCACCTGCTCTTGCGGACCCTGTATCGGGCGGCGAAGGCGGCCAAACCCGACGCGCTCGTGATCACCCATGCCGTGCATCCATCCTTCGGCGACACCAGCGACATGGTGCGGCTGAACGACATCCTCAAGCGGGACATCCACGACCGCCGGGTCCCCGCGGCGGATCAACTGATCTTCCGTCAGAAGATAGCGACGACTACGCTACCGAATCATGCCATCGACACGGACCAGTGGCCGATTCAACGCCGAGCCGAGTGGCTCGCCTACGCGGAACTGCAAACCCGGCTCGGGGTGCCGTCCCTCTACTACGCCGAATCGATCGACCGGTCTAGAGAGCCGATTCGACCCCAGGACTTGGAACGGGTCGCGGCCAGTTGGAACACCTACCGGGCGTCGCTGCCATGACTGACACCACCGCGACCACCACCGACGTCGTCGTCGAAGTGGCCCGCGGGGTCTTCCGCATCCGCGACACCTGCAATGTCTATCTCGTCGTCTCCGATGAGCATCCGGAGAGCATCACCACCGCCATCGCCATCGACTTCGGCTCCGGACTCGCCCTGGGCTACTTGGCCCAGCTCGGCATCCAGCGCATCACGGATGTGCTCATGACGCACCATCACCGCGACCAGGGGCAGGGCCTGCCGCTCGCGATCGAGCACGGCGCACGCATTCACGTGCCCCCGGTCGAGGTGGACCTGTTCGCCCACGTCGACGAGATGTGGAAGCGACGGCAGCTCGACAACGACTACAACCTCAGGCAAGATCGGTTCTCCCTGCTCGAGCCCATCGCCGTGTCCTCCACCGTGCCCGAGTACCGTACCGCGCACTACGGCGGCGTCACCGTGCGGGTGCTGCCGACTCCGGGACACACGATCGGTTCGGTGAGCTACATTCTCGAGCGCGACGGGGAGAGGATCGGGTTCACCGGCGACCTCATCTACGCACCCGGCAAGGTCTGGTCGCTCGCCGCCAGCCAATGGTCATACACCGGGCACGAGGGCCCCGCCATGACGGTGCTCACCTGCCTGCTGCTGCGCGACGAGGCGCTGGATGTGATGCTGCCCTCGCACGGGCACCCGATGCGCGACCCCGACCAGGCTCTGGAACTGCTCGGCTCCCGGATGCAGTACCACGTGGATTCGCGGCGCTGGCACCCGTGGGATCTCGCCGACCGGCTGCGCAACCCCTACGTGCCGTTGACCGACCATTTGCTGCTCAATCGGTCCAGCCTGTCCTGCTGCTACATCCTGCTTTCGGACACCGGAGAAGCGCTGCTGATCGATTACGGCTATGACGTGACCACGGGACTGCCCACCGGCTCCGAGCGGGCCGCCCGGCGCCCATGGCTCGCTTCGCTGCCCGCGTTGAAGGAACAGTTCGGCGTCAGCCGGATCAGCGTGGCCCTGACGACGCACTACCACGACGACCACGTCGCGGGCCTGCCGCTGCTGCGGGAGGTGGAGGGCACCCAGATCTGGACGCCGTCCAATGTCGCGCCGATCCTCGACGACCCCTGGATGCACGACCTGCCCTGCCAGTGGTTCGAACCGATCCACTCGGACCGGGTGCTGCCGCTGGGCGAATCATTCACGTGGAACGAGTACACGATCGCCGTGCATCGGCAACCCGGGCACACGCTGTTCGCGGCGGCGTACGAGGTGCAAGTGGACGGCGTGACGGTGCTGTTCACCGGAGACCAGCAGGAGAACCTTGGAATTCCGGGGGAACGGCACGAGATCCTCAATTACCAGTACCGCAACCGCTTCCGCATCGCCGACTACAAGGCCAGCGCGGAACTGTACCGCAGGGTCGCACCGGGCCTCATGTTGAGCGGCCATTGGGAGCCGCGGTGGGTGGACGAGGGCTACCTCGACTACCTGCTGGATGCAGGCAACGATCTCATTGAGATGCACGAGGCGCTGTTGCCCCTGGACGAGCTGGATCTCGGCGCGGATGGAGTGCTGGCCCGGCTGACTCCGTACCGTTCTCGGGTCACCACGGGCGACCCGCTCGCCTTGACTGTGACGGTACGCAATCCGTTCTCCGACAAGAGTCTGGTGACGCTGAGGCCGGTGCTGCCGGAAGGCTTCGCCGGGGATGCTGAAACGACTCTCTGGCTGGATGCGGGCGAAGAACGCGAGGTGCCGGTGCGCCTCACCGTGGGCGGAGCGCCGCGCCCTCGCGCCAGGGTGGCGATCGACGTGACCATCGGCGGCCTGATGCTCGGCCAGCACGCGGAAGCACTGGTCCAGGTGATCTGATCGGCTACGTTCCCGGCGTTCTCACGCGCGGGTTGCCGTACGCCGGTGTGGGCGGAGCGTGCGGGTTTTCCGGCGGTACCGGAGAGGCACTCTTGTGGTTCGGAGCGATGGTCGAAGATGGGCCGGCGACGGCACCCGGTTTGGTCGAGTCGTGCTTGGCCAGTTCTCGGGTCTTAGCGAGCACGAAGCGGGTGGCCGCGGCCAGAAACACGATGCCCGCCGCCTCGAGTATCCACAGCAGGACGGCGCTCACCCAATCAACAGCATCGGATGCGGCAAGTCCTGCCTGGAATACTCCGAGGTTCATGGCTTCTCCTGTGGTTGGGTCGGGGCCACCAGCCGTGGTGAATCACGTTACGCCGCTTCTTTCATCCCGTGAAGTGTCCTTGCTCCGAGCCACCCCGCACCGATATGCGTCCGTTATCCAATTTTCCTCATTACGGGCTTGTGCGAACCGCACGCTGTGATTACTGTGCGTGGCGGGAAGGAGCCCATGCGGGTACTTCCGTGGGTTCCTGCCTGCGCGGCGGCGATGTCGCGCCTCGGCATCTTTCGAAGGGACTGAGCATGAAGACAAGACAGGTAGCCGTCGCCCTTGCAATGGCAACTTCTGCGGCCGTGCTGATGACAGGATGCTCAGGAGGTTCCGGCACTCAGGACAATGCCAAGGGGCCGGACTTCACCGCAAAGATCTCCGGATCAATGACCGCAGGCGGTTTCACTCTCGGGGACGAGGTTGCCACCTCCCGCGCAGACTACGCCGAGGCGCAGTTGAAGAAGGACAACGCCAAGGTGACGATCAATCAGGGCAACTTCGACGCGCAGAAGTTCGCGGCACAGGCCGCCAGCGGTAACCTGCCCGACCTCGTGCTCATGGATCGCCAGTACGTCGCCACCTACGCATCCAAGGGGCTCATCGTTCCTCTGGACCAGTGTTACTCGGCGCAGAAGGTCGATCCGGAGAAGCACTACTACTCGTCGCTGCTTGACGATGTCAAGTACAAGGGAGACATCTACGGCATCCCACAGTTCTGGCAGCCGCAAGCCATCTTGCTCAACACGCGCGTGATGGATGCTGCAGGAGTGACAGCTGCAGACATGGACACCTCGAAGCCTGATCAGATCCTCGCCGCCGCGAAGAAGATGTACAAGGAAGCGGACGGCAAACCCACGGTTCTCGGGTTCGACGCCCAGCTGCCGAACTCGGCCAATATGTGGTTCCTCGCCTTCGGCGGGAAGGTGGTGGACAAGGACGGCAAGCCGGACCTTGCCAACCCCGCGAACATCAAAGCGCTGGAGTGGTTGCAGAGCGTCTACGAGGCACAGGGCGGATACGAGAAGGCGTACAGCTTCGGACAGACCTGGGACTTCTTCGGCGCGAAGAACCAGTTCACCACCGACCAGGTCGGAGCCGGACTTTACGCGCAGTGGTACCCCAACGTCCTCGCCGATTTTGCCGCCGACACCACGCTGTCCGGCGTTCCGATGCGTGGCACAGACGGCAAGCCGATCGCCGCGGCGGGCGGATCGGCGTATGTGATTCCGGCGAAGGCGAAGAATCCGGCGGCCGCGTGCAAGTGGGCGATTGCTGACACCTCGGATGACGCCTGGATCGCGGCCGCGCAAGCGCGACTGGAGACCGTCAAGAAGACACCGGGCAAGCTGTTCACCGGCCTGTTCACCGGCTCATCCACGGCCGACAAGATCATCAAGGACAAGTACCTGAAGCCGACGGGCAACAAGGGCTTCGACGAGGCGATCAACGCATACTACGAGGAGCTGTCGAACCCAGCCTCTTTGGGGTCGTCGCCCGCGGGTTTGCAGATCAACACCGAACTGCAGAACGCGATCGTGCCGGCAATGACGGGGAAGAAGTCGATCAAGGATGCCCTTGGTGATGCGCAGGCCGCGGCGATGCTCGCGTACAACCAGACGATCAAGAAGTAGCCGGGTCGGGCCCTCAGCCCTTTCGGCCCTGGGTCGCGATCCCCTCGATGAAGTATCGTTGCCCGGCCGTGAAGATGATCAACATCGGCAGGGTCACGATCAGTGCAGCGGTGACCACCCACTGGTAGTCGCCCTGTCCGCCGGCAGTAGGGCTGAACAAGGTCATCGCGTAGGAGATACCGAGCGGCACCGTGAACTGCTCAGGGCTGCCGAAGTTCAGGTAGATCAGCGGTGCCTGCAGGTTGTTCCAACTGGCCTGGAACTCGAAGATGAACACGATGATGAACGACGGGATCGACAGCGGAACGGCGATCCTTCTGAACAGCCCGAAGTAGCTGCATCCGTCGATCCGCGCTGCCTCGAACAATTCCCGAGGCAGTCCCATGAA
Source organism: Parafrigoribacterium mesophilum (assembly GCF_039652555.1). Taxonomy (NCBI): domain Bacteria; kingdom Bacillati; phylum Actinomycetota; class Actinomycetes; order Micrococcales; family Microbacteriaceae; genus Parafrigoribacterium; species Parafrigoribacterium mesophilum. The sequence continues at coordinate 1,249,813 of NZ_JBDJAF010000001.1, read as the reverse complement.
GAATTGGCGTTGCAAGAAGATGTAGAAGGCCGAACCGAACAGATTGGCTCCCCACAGCGGAATCGTCGTGCCGAGCACCCCGAGGTCTTTCCAGATCAGGTACATCGGAACCATCGTCACGGCGCCGGGTAGCATCATCGTGCCCAGTACCAGGCCGAAGAGCGTGTTCCGGAACGGGAAACGGAAGTAGGCGAAACCGAACGCGACCAGCGAACTTGAGATGGTGACGAAACCGGCGGCGAGCAGGGCGATGTAGATGCTGTTCCCCAGCCAGCTGAGAAGCGGCAGCTTTTGCCACACCTCGCCGTAGTTGTCCCAGGTGAAGTGCTCCGGGATGAGCAGGTTGTCCAGCACATCTGCGCGCGGCTTGAAGGTGGCCGCGAGCAGCCAGGCGAACGGATACAAGAAGGCGAGGGCGAATCCGATGAGCACGATCCAGAGGATCACCTTGCCGATAATCGTGCGCGGCTTGTACCAGTGCCGCCGGGAGGCCGATGCGGCCGATTCGACGGTGGGGTTGGATTCGACGGCGGCCTGCGGAGCGACGTTGATGGTAGTCATCGGTCTAGTCACCCTCGTAGTACACGAACTTGTTGCCGAATTTCACCTGAACGACGGTGACGATCATGATGATGGCGAACAGCAGCCAGGCGATGGCGGCGGCGAACCCCATGTTGAATTGCTGGAACGCCTGCTGGAAGAGATAGACGCCGATGAAGAGCGCGGCATCCGGCGAGGCCTGCGCGGTGTCGCGGAAGTAGAGCAGGTAAGCCTGGTCGAACACCTGCAGTGCCGCGATGGTCAGCACGATGACGCAGAAGAACATCGCGTTGGAAATCATCGGCAGGGTGATCCGGAAGAACTTGCGGATGCTGCCGGCGCCGTCGATCGCCGCCGCCTCGTACAGGTCGGTCGGCACGTTCTTGAGCGCGGCCAGGAAGATCAGCATGGTGCCGCTCACCGTCCACATTGCCATCAGCACGATCGACGGTTTGACCCAGTTCGGGTCGATCAGCCACTGCGGGCCTTGGATTCCGAAGATTCCCAAGAACTTGTTGATGGCACCCTGGTTGCCGTTGAGCAGGAGCAGGAAGATGGACGCGGTCGCCACCGACGGCGTCATCTTCGGCAGGTAATAGATGACGCGGAACGCTCCGGCGCCTCTGGTCGCCCTGTCCAGCAGCGAGGCGAGAAACAGCGCGAAGATGATCTCCAGCGGCACCGCCATCACCGCATAGAAGAGCGTGTTGCCGAGCGACAGCATGACCTTGGGGTCCTCGATCAACCGCGTGTAGTTGGCGAAGCCCACCGGATCCGCGGTGTTGGTGGCGAGGTCGTAGTTGGTGAACGAGAGTACCAAGCTGTAAATCATGGCTCCGAGCGTGAAAACCAGAAATCCGATAATCCACGGTGAGATGAAGAGGTAGCCGGCGATGGCCTCGCGTTTGCTGAACCTGGTGCGCTTGATGCGGTCCGGGACAGCCGGGGCCGAGGATGAGGCGACATCGGTGAGAACAGCCATGGTCCATGCCTCCTTGGTGCGGAGTAACATGTATGGCATCGTTACCATACAGGCGGCGACTACAGAACATCAAGATACGCTCGCGTGAGGAATGCGCCAGGGCGGCCTGGTCTGACGCTCGGGAGGACTCAGGGATGGCGGACGGCATCCGCGCGCGTCCTCTGCATCGGGCGACGATCAAGGATGTTGCCCAGCTCGCCGGAGTCTCCATCTCCACCACCGCTCGGGCGCTGAGCGGCGAGGGATACGTCGCGGCCGAGGTGCGGGAGAGGGTGCGCGCCATCGCCGACGGCGTGGGGTATGTGCCGCACGCGATGGCCAGCAACCTGCGCAAGCAGCAGAGCCGTTCCATCGGGGTGATCGTTTCGGACCTGCGCAACGCGTTTTATGCCGACCTCGCCGCGGGAATCGGGCGTCGCGCCAACGAACACCGCTATACCATGGTGCTCGTCGATGACCGGGGATCGGTGGAAGCCGAGCGGGATGCCGTCAAGGCGTTCGTCGGCATGCGGGTGGCCGGTGTCGTGGTGACGCCCGTCTCCGCCGCGCCGTCGAGCTATCTCCTGCGCCAACACACCCCGGTTGTCGAGGTCGACCGCACCTTCTCGAACGGCGGATGCGATTGCGTGCTGGTCGACAATGTCGGCGCCTCGCGCAGACTGACGGACCACCTCGTTGCGCTGGGTCATCGCCGCATTGCGATGCTGGTCGACGAGGCGCATTGGACCACAGGCAGCGACCGAGTCGCCGGATACCGACAATGTCTGGAAGAATCCGGGATCCAGTTCGATCCGAGGCTTCTGGTCTCGGCAGGCTGGGATGCCGCACGCGCCCGCGAGGTGGCAATCGATCTCCTTTCCCGGCGCGATCGCCCGACGGCGCTGTTCTCCGCCAACAATCTGATCGCGGAAGGCGTGTGGCGGGCGGCCGGCGAACTCGGACTGCGCGTGCCGCAGGATCTCAGCATCGTCTCGTTCGATGACGCGCCGTGGATGAGCATGGTGTTGCCCGGACTGACCGCGGTGGCCCAAGACACCGTCGCGCTGGGTGAGGCGGCCGTTGATCGCCTTCTGATGCGGCTCGATGACCCGGATGCGGCGGTGCGCACCCTGGTCATGAAGGCGGAACTGCAGGCGCGCGGATCCACGGCCGCTCCGAAACCGTAGCGTCGGCCTTGAGGTTGACCGGCTCGGAACAGTGACCATATCCTGAGTGTGGGAACGTTGCCAGGTCGTTATCCGGCCGCGGCGCCCGACCGTGGAGGACAGTGTGCAGACCGAGCGGAAACCTGTCCTCGCACTCGACATCGGCGGCACCAAACTCGCCGTCGGAGTTCTCGCACCGGACGGCACGCTGCGCAGCTTCATCGTCGAGCCGACGCACCGGGAGCAGGGGCCGGCACCGGTGCTGCGTCGACTTTTCGGCATGGGCCACCGTGCGGTAGCGGAGGCCGGCCTCGACCCGGGCGGCATCGGCGCGGTTGGCATCTCCTGCGGCGGTCCCCTGGATTCGCGCTCCGGCGTGCTGCTGTGCCCGCCGCACCTGCCCGGCTGGATCGGGGTCCCGGTGGGCCCGTTGGCCGCCGCGGAGTTCCACGCGCCCGCCGTGCTCGCCAACGATGCCACGGCGGGTGCGTGGGGTGAGTACCGGTTCGGCGTCGGACGCGGCACCCACTCCCTCGTCTATCTCACGCTGTCCACCGGCATGGGCGGCGGCGCAGTGCTGGACGGCCGGCTGCACCGCGGCGCAGCGGGGAACGGGGGCGAATTGGGGCATCTTATGGTGCATCCGGGCGATCGGCTCTGCACCTGCGGCCGGCGCGGGTGCATCGAGGCCTACGCCTCAGGAACGGCCATAGCCGAACGGGCCGCGGCGGCGGTGTCCGCCGGACGGCCCTCCAGCCTCGCGTCATTGAGCACGATCACGGCACGGGACGTCGCGGCAGCCGGATCCACCGACAGCCTCGCCAGGGAAGTCTGGGACGAGACGACCGAACTGCTGGGCATCGCCGTGACCGATCTGGTGAACGTATTCGAACCGGATCTGGTGGTCTTCGGTGGCGGCGTGGCTCGGGCAGGAGACCTGCTCATCGACCCCGTGGCCCGCATCGTCGCCTCGAACGCGATGGGACCGGCCCGCGCCGCAGTTCGCATCGCGCTCACGGCCCTCGGGGATACCGTCTGTGTCGTCGGGGCGGGGGCCCTGGCGCTGGATGAACTCCAGCCGGAACCCCGGCATCCGCAGCTCGCCTGAATCAACAACGCCAAGGGAGAAACCATGTCGGACCGAGACTCCGATTGGATGGCAGCGCAGGTAGCCGACCACGTGGCCGTCGGCCTTGCGCTGGGGCCGTTGCTTCCGGCGGTGCGGGCGGTGGCCGACGTGTTGTGTGCGGCCTTCGAAGCGGGTGGCCGGCTGTACACCTTCGGCAACGGCGGCAGCGCGGCGGATGCGCAGCACTTCTGCGGTGAAGTCATCGGCCACTACCGGCGCGACCGCAGACCGCTTCCGGCGATGACTCTGAGCACCGACACCACGGTGATCACCTGCATCGCCAACGACTATTCCTTCGACACCGTGTTCGCCAGACAGGTCGAAGCGCTCGCCGGCCCAGCGGACGTCGTGGCTGCGTTCAGCACCAGCGGCCGATCACCGAACATCGTCGCTGGTCTGAAAGCCGCGCGCACCACCGGATCGACCACGGTGCTGTTCGGCGGCGGAAACGGCGGGCCTGCGAGGCAGTGGGCCGACCATCTGTTGCTGTCGCCGTCGACCCAGACGCCGCGCATCCAGGAGGCTCACACACTCATGCTGCATCTGATCAGCGAACAGATCGACGCCTGGGCAGCGGGGGAGCCGAAGTGACGCGGGAGCACTCGGACGGGGCCCCGATGTCCAACGCACCCGCCGGTTTCGATCCGAGGGCGCAGGAGTCGCGGTGGCGACCGGGCGCCTCGTCGCGGCGATCGGTGCACATGATCGGAAACGCGCACCTCGACCCGGTGTGGCTGTGGCCATGGCAGGAGGGGTACCAGGAGGCCCGCGCGACGTTCTGGTCCGCCATCCACCGGATGGACGAATACCCGGACTTCATCTTCACCTGCGACCAGATCGTGCTACTCAGCTGGGTGGAGGAATCCGACCCCGAACTGTTCGACCGGATCACGCAGCGCGTCAAGGAGGGACGCTGGGTCAACGTCGGAGGCTGGTGGGTTGAACCGGACTGCAATATGCCTTCGGGGGAATCTTTCGCCAGGCAAGGCCTATACGGCCAGCGATTCCTCCGCTCCCGCTTCGGGATCCCGGCAACGGTGGGAATGAACGCCGACCCCTTCGGCCACAACGCCATGCTGCCGCAGATTCTTCGCCTGCAGGGGATAGACAGTTACTGCTTCCTGCGACCTGGCGCGCACGAAACGGCGATGGCCGATACCGCGTTCTGGTGGGAGTCACCGGACGGCAGCCGGGTGCTGGCCTACCGCATCCCGTTCGAGTACGGCAGTTCCGCCGGGGGGCTGGCCTTCCAGACCGAAAAGGCGATCGCGCAGGCCGATCACGCGCTGTCTCAGATCATGGTGTTCTACGGCGTCGGCAACCACGGCGGCGGGCCGACCAAAGCCAACATCGAGTCGATCTACCGATTCGATCGGATGGGCACCTACGGGCAGGTGACCATGTCCTCACCCCGCCACTACTTTGACGAGCTGGCGCGGCACCGCGGGCCGGGTGGCATGGCGCAATTGCCGGTCTGGCGGGATGACCTGCAGCACCACGCACCCGGCTGCTACTCCGCGCACTCCGGCATCAAGCAGTGGCAGCGCAAGGCGCAGGCCGCGCTGCTGCGCGCCGAGCGGTGGGCCGCCGTGGCGGCCGTGCGGGACGGGATTCGCTATCCCCGCGCAGACCTGGAGAGGGCCTGGAAGCAGGTACTGTTCAATCAGTTTCACGACGTGTTGCCAGGGTCGGCCATCGAGTCCGCGTACGACGACGCTCGTGATCAACTCGGCGAGGCGATCGCCATCTGCAAGCGCATCATCACGCAGGCCCACAACGTGATCGCCCGGCAGGTGAACGTACCGCTGGATGTCGACACGCAACCGGTGCTGGTCTTCAACCCGCACCCGTGGCCAATCACGACCGAGGTGGAACTGCAGTACAACGCGCGTGCGCTCAGCGTGCACGTGCTTGACGCGGAGGGGAGACAAACTCCCAGCCAGCGCATCCAGACCCAGGCCACGATGAGTGACACCGGCCGCGGTGCGATCGCCTTCGAGGTGGAATTGCCCGCGTTCGGCTATCGGCTGTACCGTCTGCACAACGGCGACACGCCGGCGACCACACCGTTCAGCGGTGAGGGCCTCGGCACGCTGAAGGCATCAGAGAATGTGTTGGAGAACGAGTTTCTGCGTGTTCAGCTCGATCCCCGGACCGGCTGGCTGTGCTCGCTGCTCGACAAGCGCACAGGCGTGGATCTCCTCGCCGGTGCGCTTGGAGAGCACACCCACATTTGCCAAGACCCCACCGACACCTGGGGGCACGGAGTGGTCTCCTACAACTGGCCCGGCGACGCGATGCACACCGACCGAATCGTGTTGCGTGAGAGCGGCCCGGTACGCGCCCGGCTGCGGGTGGAACGCAGCTGGGGCCGCTCCACGCTGACCGAGGAGTTCATCCTGGGCCATCGCAGCAACCGGGTGGAGGTGCGCGTCACGCTCGACTGGCGCGAGCAGGCGCACCTGCTGAAGCTGCGCTTCCCGGTAGCGCTGGAGAACCCGATCGGCACATACGAGATTCCCTACGGCACCATCGAACGCCCGCTGGACGGCGCGGAGCAGCCTGGCCAGTCCTGGGTCGATGTGACCGGCGCCGTGCCGGGCGGCGGATCCCGACGCGCGGGCCTGGCCGTGCTGAACGATGCGAAGCACGGATACGACGTGTCGCCTGCGGGGGACAGCGGAGGTCAGGCGGTGTCGCCCAGCATCGGCATTACAGCGGTGCGCAGTCCCGTGTACGCGTGGCACGATCCGCGGCAACTCGACCCCGACGGTTTCTACTCCTACCAGGACCAGGGGGTGCAGCACTTCAGGTACCTGCTGGTGCCGCACGACGGGGATTGGCGGGGCGCCGAGCTCACTCGTGGTGCGGCCGTGCTCGGTGCGCCGCCACGCGCGATGCTGGAGAGCTTTCACACCGGGACGATGCCGCCGCAGCACAGCTTCGTGGACGATGGCGCCGGGCAGGTGATGATCACCGCGATCAAGGGCAGCGAGGACCCCGGCAGCTCGGACCTCAGCAGCTCGGATCTCATCGTGCGCGCCGTGGAAACCCTTGGCCGTCCGGCCAAGGCTCACCTTGACATCCCGCTGATCGGGCGCACCATCGAGGCGGATTTCGGCGCCTACCAGGTGCGCACCTTCCGTGTCCCGTACGCTGCGGCGGAGCCCATTGTCGAGGTGGACCTCATCGAGTGGCCGCTGGACACCACGGAGCCCGCGTGAGCGACTTCGCCGGATGAGTAGCGAGCGCCGGTTACCTGCCGCTGCCTTCGCCCCGCTACCCGAGTGCGACCACGAGCACCAGCGCGGCCAGCACCAACGACACCGGTGTCATCGTGCCTCGTTCGGGCTTGCTGCGGGAGAGGCCGTTCATCACGATTCCCAGTGTGAAGTAACCGAACAGCACCCAGCACGCTACCTGCACGAACCCCGCGCTGCCGAACAGTGTGACCCAGCCCACCCGCTCGGCGATCACGAACGCGAAGGCGGCATACAGCACGATCGACACCGCGCTGCCGACGCGCAGTCTGGGCGGCAGTACCTCGTGTTGTCCGCCCCACGCGAAGCGGCCGATCGGAACTCCCGCAATGAGTGTCGCCTGGAAGACGGCCAGTGCCGCCAGTATCGTGCAGGCGGCGATGGCCGCAATCTCGGTCATACCCAGACCCTATCTGGCCCCGCCCGCCGTCACTTGCACCTTGTTGTTGTTCCAGCGCCCGGAACAACAACAAGCTGCAAGTGAACGTCCGCGCGCCCGAACATGGCAGAATAGCGGCGTAGCCCCTCTAGCTCACTCGGAAGAGCAGTGGACTTTTAATCCGCGGGTACTGGGATCGAAACCCAGGGGGGGCACTCACGCGGGATTCGCCTAGGCTGGATCAGATGAGCGACGAGTTCCATAAGCCGACCCAGTTCTCGGGCGACAGGTTCGAGGCGTTTGAGGGCGGCCAAGACCCGGCACAGATCAGCCGGGTGGCGCACGAGACGGCGAATGCGCTGCTCAGCAGGGTGCGCGACGATCCGGATTCCGCCGTCGTGGACCGACTCGTGTCGCTCACCGACGAACACGGCGTCGACACCATCGCGGAACTGTGGGCGTGTGCCAGCGCCCGCAGCCTTCCCGGCGCGCTGTGGCGCATCTACCTCATGCGCATCCTGATCCGCCAGGATGCCGAGGGTATCAGCCTGCTTTACCAGCGTGGCAGCGAGGTGCTGGCGACCATCGATCCCGTCGTCGCCGGTGTGCCCTCGCCGACCGGGCCTGGCGAGATCATGGCGCTTGCCGACCAGATTCTGCGCGGGCTGTTCACGGGTGACTTCGCCGTCGCCCTCGACCGTGCCGCAGCGTTTTGCCGGGTCACTTCCACCGGTGCGGCGAGCTTCGCCGACGATGCCGAACCGCTGGCTCCCGAACGGGCGACCGACTTCACCCGGCGCGCGCTGCGGCTTTCGCAGACGGCCTCCGAGTTCGCTGCGTGTGCCCGGCTCTGGCGAGCGGATGCTTTAGACTGAGCCAGGCCCGTCAGGGTCGTTGGTCGGGTCGCAGTAACCCCGGGCTCCAATATTCGCCGCTTCGAGCGGCCTCGCGCCGAGAGGCGTTCTGCGACCCGGCCCATACGCCTCCAGCCCCTCGAGCGTGCGGATCAGCCGAATTTGCCCGAAACGTAGTCCTCAGTGGCCTGTACCGACGGCCGCGAGAAGATCGTGTTGGTGTCGTTGTACTCGATGAGTTTGCCTGGCTTGCCGGTGCCGGCGATGTTGAAGAACGCGGTACGGTCGCTGACCCTGGATGCCTGCTGCATGTTGTGCGTGACGATCACGATCGTGTAGTCCTGCTTGAGTTCCTCGATGAGGTCCTCGATCGCGAGCGTGGAGATCGGGTCGAGCGCCGAACAGGGCTCGTCCATCAGCAGCACGTCCGGCTGCACCGCGATCGCCCGCGCGATGCACAGCCGCTGCTGCTGTCCTCCGGAGATCCCGGATCCGGGCAGCGCAAGCCGGTCCTTCACCTCGTTCCACAGGTTCGCGCCGATCAGGGCCCGCTCGACCAGATCGTCGGCATCCGACTTGCTGATTTTACGGTTGTTGAGCTTCACCCCGGCGAGTACGTTGTCCCGGATCGACATGGTGGGGAATGGGTTCGGCCGCTGGAACACCATGCCGACCTGGCGCCGCACGAGCACCGGATCGACTCCTTCCGCGTAGAGGTTGTTGCCGTCGATGAGCACCTCGCCGTCCACCCAGGCACCCGGGATCACCTCGTGCATCCGGTTCAGGGTGCGCAAGAACGTGGACTTGCCGCATCCGCTCGGCCCGATGAACGCCGTGACGGTGCGCGGTTCGATCGTCAGGCTGACGCCTTCGACGGCCTTGAACTTGCCGTAGTACACGTTCAGATCGTTCACTTCGATGCGCTTTGACACTGGTGTCCTTTGTTAGCGGCCGAGCTTGGGGGAGAAGACGCGGGTGACCAGCCGGGCGATCAAGTTGAGCAACATCACCATCAGGATGAGCACGAGGGCCGCAGTCCACGCCCGGTCAAGGTAGGCTGCGACATCCGTTCCCGGATTGGCGTACTGGATGTACGCGAACAGCGGCAGCGCCATCATCCGCCCGTGGAACAGGTCGTAATTCATGCTCTGCGTGAACCCTGCGATGATCAGCAGCGGCGCCGTCTCCCCGATCACCCGGGCGATGGCCAGCGTGATGCCGGTGGTGATGCCCGCCAGCGAGGTGGGGATGACGACCTTGAGGATCGTCAGCCACTTCGGCACCCCGAGGGCGAAGGATGCCTCGCGCAGCTCGTTCGGCACGAGCTTGAGCATCTCCTCAGAGGAACGCACGACAGTGGGGATCATGAGCAGCGACAGCGCGATCGCGCCGCCGAAGCCGGAACGGATGCCCGGATCACCGAGCAGGAGCGCAAGCAGCGCGAACGCAAACAGGCCGGCCACGATCGACGGGATACCGGTCATCACATCCACGAAGAACGTAATCGCCCTCGCCAGGTGTCCGCGACCGTACTCGACGAGGTACACCGCCGCGAGCAGCCCGACCGGCACCGAGATTATGATCGCCATCCCGGTGATCTCCACCGTGCCGACGATCGCGTGCAGCGCGCCGCCGCCGTCGCCGACGATGTTGCGCATCGAGTTGGTGAAGAAGGTCAGGTCGAAGCGTTTCCAGCCGTCCACGACGACGGTGAAGAGCAGCGAAATCAACGGAAGCAGTGCGATGATGAACGCCGTCGAGACGAGGGAGGTCACCAGCCGGTCCTTGGCCTTGCGGATGCCTTCCACGAGATAGGACACGGCAAAGATCAGCACATCGAACAGCACCGTCCCGAAGAAGACAACGCCGGTGATGTTGTAGCCGCCTTGGTCGCTGGTTGCCTGGATGAAGGCGAACGCCACGGCGAAGACGAACCAGCTGCCGGCCAGCAGCGCCCACGGAGCCCAGCGCGGCAGTCGGCCAGTGGTGAGCGCGTTGACGATGCCGTTGCCTGTGTCGTTTTCGCTGCCCGCGGTGGTGGAGAGTGTCATCAGTTCGCCCCCGAGAACGCCTTGCGGCGGTTGATGGCGACTCGGGCCGCCAGGTTCACCAGCAGGGTGATGATGAACAGGATGAGCCCGGTAGCGATGAGCGCGTTGACGGCGACGCCGTGCGCCTCGGGGAAGTTCAACGCGATGTTTCCGGCGATGGTGCCGGGATTCACCGATCCGGTGAGGATGAAATTGATGACCAGCGCGGGGGAGAGCACCATGGCGACCACCATGGTCTCGCCCAGTGCACGGCCGAGCCCGAGCATTGCCGCCGAGATGATTCCCGGGGTGCCGAACGGCAGCACGGCGGTCTGGATCATCTCCCAGCGCGTCGCCCCGAGGGCCAGCGCGGCCTCCTCGTGCAGCCGCGGTGTCTGCAGGAATACCTCGCGGCAGACGGCGGTGATGATGGGCAGCACCATCACCGCGAGCACGATGGCCACGGTGAGGACGGTACGCCCGGTGCCGGACACGGGAGGTGCGAACAGCGGGAACCAGCCGAAGTTGTCCACGAGCCAGCCGTAAAACGGCTGCACGAACGGCGCGAGCACCTTGATGCCCCAGAGCCCGAAGACCACCGACGGCACCGCGGCCAGCAGGTCGATGATGTAGCCGAGCGCCTGGGCGATCCGCCGGGGTGCATAGTGCGAGATGAACAGGGCGATACCGATGGACACCGGCAGCGCCATCGCCATCGCCAGCACCGCGGCCCACACGGTGCCGAACGCCAGCGGGGCCACGTACTCCCAAAAGCTTGACGGCGACCCGGCCAGTTCCTTCGGGTCGGCCACCAGCGCGGGGATGCTCTGCACCACCAAGAACACGGCGACTGCGCCGAGCGCGACGAGGATGAGCGCGCCGGCCAGCAGAGCTCCGCCGGAGAACAACCGGTCGCCGCGGCGCTGCCGCACCCTGGCCGGCATCGTGCCCGGAACGCCTTGTGTGGTCATCTCCTGCTTTCTCGCCATGGTCGTCCCGCTACCGGATGCTGTCGATCGCCGCGGTGATGCGGCTTGCCAACTCGGGCGACAGCGGTGCTGATCCCGCCGACTTCGCTGCTTCCGCCTGGCCGCGGGAGCTGACAACGTGGTGGAGGTAGGCCTTGACCAGCTTCGCCGTCGCGGCGTCCTGGTAGTGGTCACAGGCGATCATGTAGCTGACTAGTACGAGCGGGTAGTGGCTGGAGTCGGTGGTTTTCCGGTCCAACTCGACGGCGATGTCATTGCTCTCGCGACCCTCTACCAGCGGTGAGCCCGCCACCACTGCCGCAGCTGCCTTCGTGCTCAGCGTGACGAAGCTGCCGCCGACGTTGAGCTTCGCGATTCCGAGGTGGCCGGCCCGCGAGGCATCCGAGTAGCCGATGGTGTTCACCCCGCCACCGACGGCCTCGACCACACCCGAGGTGCCCTGCGCGGCCTCACCGTTCTGATAGGGAAAACTGTCGTCCGGCGGCTCGTCCCACACCTGGGGGGCGACCTGGCCGAGATAGTCGGTGAAGTTCCTCGTGGTGCCGGAGTCGTCGGAGCGGTGCACGGCGGTGATCGTGCCAGCCGGCAGTGGCGTGCCCGGATTGAGTGCCGCCACTGCTGGGTCGTTCCACCGAGTGATGGTGCCTTTGAAGATTCCCGCGATGGTCGCAGCGTCCAGGTTCAGGTTCTCGACACCCTTGATGTTGAAAATCACAGCGATCGGCGAGACGTACACCGGCAGGTCGATGCCCCTGCCCCCGGCCGCGCAGCCAGAGAACGTTTCGGAAAGCTCTCTCTCGCTCAGTGCCGAGTCGCTCCCGGCGTATTGCACGCCGCCGCTAATGAAGGCTTTGCGGCCGGCGCCCGATCCGTCCGGCGAGTAGTTCACCGTGGCATCCGGGTTGTCGGTCTGGAACGACGCGACCCAGGCATCGGACGCGCTGCTCTGCGAGGAGGCCCCCGATCCGTTCAGGGTGCCGGACAGCGCGTCGGGGCCGGCCGGCGGAAGGCCCATCTCGTTGGCGGCGCAGGAGGAGAGAACGAGCACGGCGAACGCGGCCGCGGCGACTGTGAAGGTTCTGCTGAGGCGAGTGGCCCCGGAACGGATGGTCACAGATTCCCTTCCGAAGTTGATCCACCGGTGATGGTGAGTCGCTGGTTCAGCGCACTGCATTACCAGACTGCCCTCGGTTGGTGAACGGGAGATTAACGGACCCGGAGGGCGCGCCGTCAGGCGGAGTATCGCCCGGGCCCTCGGCGCGGGCATCTGCGCGTTGTTAGCCTTGGCAGCGTGAGGTTGTGGTCGGTTCATCCGCACTATTTCGACCGGCAAGCACTGACCGCATGCTGGCGCGAAGGTTTGCTGGCTCAGGCCGTGCTCACCGGGCTCACCAGCGGATACCGGGCACATCCGCAGCTGCAACGGTTTCGCAGCCACGGCGCTCCCCTGGAAGCAATCGGCGGGTTCCTGCGTGCGGTTGTCGACGATGCGGACGCGCGTGGTTACCATTTCGATCGGGGCAAGATTAGTGGGGTGGCGGGACCGCTCGAGCCGATACCGGTCACCACTGGCCAACTGATCTATGAGTGGACTCACCTGCTGGCCAAACTCGAACAGCGCAGCCCCGCGGTGGCCGCCATGTGGCGCCACGTTTCGGTGCCAGAGGTCAACCCCATCTTCACGGTGATCGATGGGCCGATCGCTTCGTGGGAACGACCGAAGAGGTGAATGCCGAACGCGTCGTGCAGGTTAGTCGCGCAGCGGCCCGTGCGTCTCGAATGCCACGAGACCCGATTCCGGGTCGTCCTCCGACAGGTGCAGCACGGTGTACTCGCCGGTGGAGAGCATCGCGGCGCGCTTGAGCGGGTCATCCATCTTCGTACCAGCCGCCTTCGCCACGCTCTGCAGGAGCTCCGGCAACAACGGACCGTGCGAGCACAGCACCACTGTTTCCCTCTTACCGACGCGTTTCGCGATGACCTTCGCCACGTTGGCCTTGCCGTCTTCGTAGGCGTCCTGGCTGATGGCCGCGACCTGTTTCACCTCGAGACCGGTGAGTTCCGCGAGCGGTTCCACGGTGGCCAGGCACCTTGTTGCCGGACTGCTGAGCAACCGGGTCGGCTGCCAGGCCGCGATGGCCGGTGCGACGCTCGCCGCCTGGTCCAGACCGCGGTGCAGCAGCGGGCGGGTCGCATCCGGTCCGTCCCAGGATGCCGGCGGCACCGCCTTCGCGTGGCGCAGCACGATCACGGCGAAGGTTTTCAGCGTGCCGGCCTCGACCAGTTCCTCGAACCGGTCGACCACGTCCCGGTCTCGTTCGTAGCTGAGCTTCTTGCGTGCCGCGGACAGGCTCACCCACTCCAGGGCGCCGATCTCCGCGTTGGAGCGGAACGTGGATGCGGCGCGCATGTCGTCGTCCACCGCAGCGGCCCAGTAGTGCACGACCTTCTCCCGGCCGTCCGCCAGGGTGTAGCCGATGGTGGTCAGCGGCGCACCGAGAGCGACCCGGAGCCCGGTCTCTTCCTCGATCTCACGCACCGCGGTCTGCGGCGGCGTTTCGCCGGGATCCACCTTGCCTTTGGGCAGTGAGATGTCCGCGTGCGCGGCCCGGTGGACGAGCAGAATGCGCAGCTTCCCATCCGTGAGTCGCCAGCAGATCGCCCCAGCTGCGACGACGATCGAGGGGGAGAGCGTTTTCACCGAAAAACCCCGGCGCGTTTGCGAGCTGAAATTTGGCGCATAAGAACATTCTGCATGTCGCGCAGCGGCGTCCCATCTTCGGCCCGAGAATTGCGGGTCCAGTGTCCGGATCCATCCAGCCACCACGACGAGGTTTGGTCGGACATGGCCAGATCCATGAGCTCCTCCAGTTGGCGCAGGTGTGCTGGGCTGTCCAGGCGCACCAGGGCCTCGACCCTGCGGTCAAGATTGCGGTGCATCAGGTCGGCGCTGCCGATGAAGACCTGGAGGTCTCCCGCGTTCTGGAACGAGAAGATTCGGGAGTGCTCCAGGTATCGGCCCAGCACCGACCGCACCCGGATGGTGTCGCTGAGTCCCGGCACACCGGGCTTCAGCGAGCAAATGCCCCTGACCAGCAGGTCGATGGGCACCCCGGCTTGGCTGGCCCGGTACAGCGCGTCGATCATCTGCTCGTCGACCATCGAGTTGACCTTCATCCGGATGCCGCCGGCGATTCCGTTTCGGGCGTTCTCGGCTTCGGCGTTGATGCGCTTGAGCAGCCCCTTGCGCAGGTGCAGCGGTGCCACCAGCAGCCGCTTGAACTTCTTCTCGATCGCGTAACCGGACAGCTCGTTGAACAGGCGGGTCAGGTCCTTGCCGACCTGGTCGTCCGCCGTCAACAACCCCAGGTCTTCATACAGACGGGAGGTCTTCGGATTGTAATTGCCCGTGCCGATGTGGCTGTAGTGCCGCAGCACCCCGTTTTCCCGCCGCACCACGAGCGCCAGCTTGCAGTGGGTCTTGAGCCCGACCAGACCGTAGACCACGTGCACGCCGGCCTTTTCAAGCTTGCGCGCCCAGTTGATGTTCGCCGATTCGTCGAAGCGCGCCTTGATCTCCACCAGCGCCAGCACCGCCTTGCCGGCCTCGGCCGCCTGGATCAGGGCTTCAACGATCGGGCTGTCCCCGCTGGTGCGGTACAGCGTCTGCTTGATGGCGAGCACTGCGGGGTCGCACGCGGCCTGCTCCAGGAACGCTTGCACGCTCGTGGCGAACGATTCGTACGGGTGGTGCAGCAAGATGGGATGCCGCGCGATCGACGCGAAGATATCGGGAAGCGCGTTCGGCTCGACCGGCAGGAGGTTGACGCTCGTGGTCGGCACATGCTTGGGGTACTTCAGCATCGGCCGGTCGGTCTTGACCACCTCGTACAGGCCGCCGAGGTCGAGCGGGGCGGGCAGGCGGTACACTTCCTGCTCGGTGATGTCCAGCTCTCGCACCAGCAGCCCGAGGGTCAGATCGTCCATGTCGTCGGTGATCTCAAGCCGGACCGGCGGCCCGAACCGGCGCTGCAGCAGTTCGCGTTCGAGGGTCTGGATGAGGTTCTCGGACTCGTCCTCCTCAACTTCGACATCCTCGTTCCTGGTGATGCGGAACTCATGGTGCTCGAGCACGTTCATGCCGGGGAACAATTCGTCCAGGTGGTGCGAGATGAGGTCTTCCAGAGGGATGAAGCGAAGCTGACCGCTGGCATCGTCCGGCAGCTGGATGAACCGTGGCAGCACCGACGGCACCTTGAGCCTCGCGAACTCCTCCTTGCCGGTCTTGGGGCTGCGCACCCGCACGGAGAGGTTCAGCGACAGACCGGAGATGTAGGGGAACGGATGCGCGGGGTCCACCGCGAGCGGCATCAGTACCGGAAAAATCTGAGTGGAGAAGATCTCGTCGAGCGCCAGCCGGTCCGCTGCGGCAAGGTCCACCCACGCGTCGATGCGGATACCGACCTCATCCAGGGCCGGCTTCACGAGCTTCTGAAAGACGGCGGCGTGCCGCTCCTGCAGCACGTGCGCCATCTCGCTGATGTCGGCGAGCGCGTCGGCCGGTGCCGTGCCCACGTTGGTGGGCACCGCGAGGCCGGTGAGAATGCGCCGCTTCAGCCCGGCGACGCGCACCATGAAGAACTCGTCGAGATTGCTGGCGAAAATAGCCAGGAAGTTGGCCCGCTCGAGCACAGGAAGGTGCGGATCCTCGGCCAGCTCGAGCACCCTGGTGTTGAACGCCAGCCAGCTCAGCTCGCGATCGAGGAATCGGTCCGGTGGCAGGCTTCCGTCGTCGATCCAGGTCGAGTCGTAGTCGTCGTCGAGTGTGTCGGTGACCAGCCCGGTGTCGTCGAGGAAGGTCTCGCTGTCCATGGCTTCATCATGGCACCCCTGGGTGGGCGCCCGTCCAGAGTTCTTACGGCTTCCAGACCATCAGAATGACGACGACGAGAAGCAGCACCGCCGAGATCCCGGAACTCATCCCGATCAACGAGTATTCACTCATCGAGCTGCCCGCGGACCGGGCGGTGGCGGGCCCGCCGTCCGCGGCGCTCGCGGAACTGCCACTCACCGACGTCTCCGCTTCCTGCAGCCGGCGACCGGCGCGCCGCATGATGGGCACCACCATGGCCAGACTCACGATCAACGCGATGATGTACAGCACGATCGAGATGAGGATCCACGGCGTCGTCACCGACAGGTTGAAGCGTTCGTCGGCGAGGCTCATCGCGCCGAATCCGAAGATCACCACGGCCAGCGACGCGAGGCTGAGCACGAACGTCGACTTCGCCAGGGTCAGCACCTGCCCGGCATTCCCCGCCCGGATGGCACGCATGCCGGTCATCGGCAGGATGGCCATCGGGCCGACGATGAACACCGCGGTCACGACGTGCAGGATGTTGAGAAGCGTTCCCATCGCAACAGACTAGCCGGTTGTCCCGAGGATTCCACCGCTTGCGTACTGCACGTCGACTGTGTAGTCCCGGAAGCCGTACGAACGGTAGAGCCGCAGCGCGGGTTCGTTGTCGGCTTCCACGTAGAGGTTCGACGTGCGGATGCCGCGCTCGGCCAATCGCGCGAAGCCCGCCTCGACGAGCACACGGCCGAGCCCTTCGCCCTGCCGGTGAGGTGCGATGCCCACGGCGTAGAACTCGCCGACGTCACCGTCGACCTTGAGCCAGCAGAATCCGATAAGCGCACCCCGGTCCCAGAGCAGCAAGAAGTCGTGCTTGTCGAACCAGTCCTCGGCCTTGCGGGCGTTCAGGTCGCTCTGAGTGAGTTTGCCCTGCTCCGGATGCGAGGCGAAGGCTGCAGCATTGACCGCGAGCCAGGCGGCGTCGTCGATTCCAGGCCGAAAAGCCGACACGGTAGTCCCTGGTGACTCTCCGTCTGGAACGTCGGTCCCTGAGGAGGGAGCCGCTAGGCGAGCGTCTGGAAGGTCGGTCCCTGAGGAGGGAGCCGCTAGGCGAGCGTCTCGAAGGTCGGTCCCTGAGGAGGGAGCCGCTAGGCGAGTGTCTGGAAGGTCGGTCCCTGAGGAGGGAGCCGTTAGGCGAGCGTCTGGAAGGTCGGTCCCTGAGGGGGGAGCCGTTAGGCGAGTGTCTGGAAGGTCGGTCCCTGAGGAGGGAGCCGTTAGGCGAGTGTCTCGAAGGTCGGTCCCTGAGGAGGGAGCCGCTAGGCGAGCGTCTCGAAGGGGCACCTCGGCCCTCAGCTGCAGCAGCGTGCGCACCGGCGTGAGTCCGTGCCGACCGGCGAGGATGCGCGCCGCCGGGTGGTCGCCGTGGGCCCACACGTGCAGATTGCCGCCCGAGCGTTCCAGCAGAGTGGTCAGCATGCGCTCACCCAGGCCCCGTCGCCGGGCGTCCGGGTCGACGACGAATTCGGCATCCGTCGCGTCCGGGCTGATGATCGCCGCCGCATCCGTTCCCAGGGCGATCAGGTCACGACGCCGGTCGGCCAGATCGATCAGCGACTGGTCGGAGAACGGCGGCTGCCCGTCGGCGCGGGCGGCCCGGTCGGCCAACGCCGCGACCCAGTCAGGAACCGACGGGCTGGGCACGACGCTCGGTGTCCTCGTCATACACGTTGAAGCGGTAGCCGACGTTGCGCACGGTGCCGATCACCGATTCCAGGTCCCCGAGTTTGGCCCGCAGCCGCCGCACGTGCACATCGACGGTGCGCGTGCCGCCGAAGTAGTCGTAGCCCCACACCTCGCTGAGTAACTGTTCGCGGGTGAACACGCGGGAGGCGTGCGTGGCCAAAAAGCGCAGCAGCTCGAATTCCTTGTAGGTGAGGTCCAGTGGCCGGCCCTTCACCTTTGCGGAGTAATTCGCCTCGTTGATGATGACGCCCGAGGCGTTGATCGTGCGACTCTCGTGCTCCCGCGCGCGTCGGCCGAGCACAAGGCGGATGCGCGCATCCACTTCGGCCGGACCGGCCGTGCTCAGCAACACGTCGTCAACGCCCCAGTCGGTGGAGATCGCCGCGAGTCCGCCCTCGGTGAGCACGGCAACCAGCGGCACGTTGATCCCGGTGGTGTGCAGGATCGCGCAGAGCGACCGGGCGGCGAGCAGGTCGGTGCGGGCATCGACGAGGATGAGTTCACAGCTGGGGGCGTTGACCAGGCTGGCCGGTTCCGCGGGAATCTGCCGGCACTGGTGGCCCAGGAGAGCGAGGGCCGGCAGTACTTGGCCCTCAGGCGCGGAGGACAGTACCAACAGCTGTGCCACGGGCACCTCCTGGTTCGTCAGGGCAACAGTCTACAAGCGCGTCCGGCGATCCCGGCCAGCCGGATTCCACGGCGATGAGGCACAATTGAGCCGTGGCCATGTTAAGGACGGCGCTGCCCGTGTGGGTGCTGGTCGTCGTCGGCGCTGTCCTCGTCGGGCTGCTCGCCGTCCCCGCCGAGTACCTCACCTGGCTGCCCATCGTGCTGGGTGCGGCCGTGCTGCTCACCTTCAGCATCCAGCTCGGGATCGTACGCCGCGCGGGCTTGGTCACCCGGGTGATGGTCAGCGTGGGCGGCAGCGTCGTGATTCTCGTCATCGCCACCGCCGTCCTCGGCACGATCGCCCTGGCGGCAGGCTAGAATCGACACATGATTCTCGCGCTCGAACTCACCTTTGTTGGCCTTCTCGTGCTGGCAACGCTGGCGATCGGGTACGTCTCCGTGGTCGTGCTGTACAACCTGTTCCGGGGCGCACGCTAAAGACAAGGTTTCCCATGATCGAAATCGGTGCTCACGGCTTGGGCGCTGATCTTCCGGCGGAGATCGTCCCCCTGTCCTGGTTGCTGGGTGTCTGGGAGGGCACCGGGGTCGTCAATTACGACGTGGGCGACGACACGCGCACTCACGAGTTCGGGCAGCGGGTGAGCTTCAGCCACGACGGACTGCCCTTCCTCAACTACTCGAGTTCCACCTGGCTGCTGGATCCCGAGGATGCGGCGGATGCCGAACGAGGCGTCTTCGCCGCGGAGAGCGGATACTGGCGGCTGAGCCGCCCCAAGACGGAGGGGGATCCGGGCCCTGGGCTGCTTCCCGGCGTCGGTCCCGCCCCGTTCGGCACTGCTCAGGCCGTCGAGGTGCTGCGCAACGCCGCGGGCGGGTTCGACATCGAGGTATCGATCGTGCATCCGATCGGCGTCAGCGAGTTGTATCTCGGCCAGGTGAAAGATCCGCGCATCGACCTGTCCACGGATGCCGTGGTGCGCACGGCCACGGCGAAGGAGCACGCCGCCTCGACACGGATGTACGGACTGGTCGAGAGACACCTCCTCTGGGCATGGGACATTGCCGCACTGGGGCAGCCGCTGGCCACCCACGCTTCCGCAAGGCTCGCTCGTGTCGACTGACCGGCTACCCGGTCTTCTGGCGCTGCCCGGCGCGGTCGGCGGTGACGCCGCAGGCGCCGGTGTCGCCGGCCACTACGGCAATCCGCTTCGCGAGCAGCGGGCGCTGGCCGAAGAAGGCGCGGTCGTCGACCTCTCGCACCGCGCGGTGCTGTCGGTCACCGGAAGTGACCGTCTCAGCTGGTTGCACTCGGTCACGAGCCAAAGCCTCGCCGAGCTCCGCCCCGGTGCATCCACGGAGACCCTGGTGCTCGACCCGAAGGGGCACATCCAGTACGCCGCCCGCGTGCTGGATGACGGCGCTACCACGTGGCTGCTGCTCGAGCGGGAGCAGGCACCGGATCTGCTGGCCTGGCTGAATTCGATGAAGTTCCTGTTGAAGGTCGACGTGGCCGACCGCAGCGAGCAGTTCGCGACGATCGGCAGGTTCGGACAGTCGGCGCCGGCGACCATCCACGCCGGGATGGAGTTGGTCTGGCGGGATCCGTGGTCCCGAGTGACACCCGGCGGCTATCAGTACGCCCGGCAAGACCCGCATCCTGGCCAGGCGTGGCACTGGGGCGAGAGTCTCGTGGAACGCGGTGACCTGCCCGCGCTCGCCGGCGAGGTCGCATCCGGACGGCTGAAGGCAGCCGGGCTGCTGGCCTATGACGCGTTGCGCATCGCGGCGTGGCGACCAAGCTTCGGTGCGGAGGTGGACGCGAAGACCCTTCCCCATGAGCTGGATTGGCTCAGGTCGGCCGTGCACCTGAACAAGGGCTGTTATCGCGGACAGGAGACGGTGGCCAAGGTGCACAACCTCGGGCATCCGCCGCGCCGACTAGTGATGCTCAACCTGGACGGATCGGAGGGGGTACTGCCGTCCGGCGGCGACGACGTGCTTCTCGGCGACAAGGTTGTCGGCCGGGTCACCTCGGCCGGGTTGCACTACGAGCTCGGCCCGATTGCCCTCGCGGTGGTCAAACGCACGACCGATCCTGAGGCGGTCCTCACCGTGGACTCCGGCGGCACGGCACTCGCCGCGGCACAGGAGCTCATCGTGCCGCCGGATGCCGGAGCGACCGCCGCGGTGCCGCGGATGCCGCGCCTGGGTGCGGTGAAACGGCAGGGAACGCCCCCGCCTACCTCGGTAGGCTGACAGCATGACCCACACGCTCATCCTCCTGCGGCACGGACAGTCCACCTGGAACAAGGAGAACCTGTTCACCGGCTGGGTCGACGTTCCGCTGAGCGAGGGCGGTCGAGCCGAAGCGAAACGCGCCGGTGAGCTGCTCGTCTCCGCCGGACTGTTGCCCGACATCCTCTACACGAGCGTGCTGAAGCGCGCGATCCAGACCGCGAACATCGCGCTGGATGCCGCGGACCGCGACTGGATCGACGTGAAGCGCAGCTGGCGTCTCAATGAACGGCACTACGGGGCACTGCAGGGCAGGAACAAGGCCCAGACCCTGGCCGAATACGGCCAGGAGCAGTTCATGACCTGGCGGCGGTCCTTCGACGTTCCGCCGCCGCCGCTGGACGACGACAGCGAATTCTCGCAGTCCCACGACCCCCGCTACGCCGGCCTCGGCAACGCGCTGCCCCGCACGGAATGCCTCAAAGACGTCATCGAGCGCATGCTGCCGTACTGGGAATCGGACATCACCGACGACCTCGGCGCCGGTAAGACGGTGCTCGTCACCGCGCACGGCAACTCGCTGCGTGCCCTCGTGAAGCACCTGGACGGCATCTCGGATGCTGACATCACGGGTCTCAACATTCCCACCGGTATCCCGCTGGTCTACGAACTGGATGACGAGTTCCGGCCGACGAAGCCGGGGGAGTACCTCGACCCGGAGGCTGCCGCTGCCGGTGCTGCCGCCGTAGCGTCCCAGGGCGCCACCAAGTAGGCAGACCCCTTTTCGCAGAACCCATCTCACGGAGATTCTGTCACCGAGGCCCCCGGATGCCCGAAGCCAGGTGCCCGAAGTACAGAAACTCCTTGAAACGGGGGCTGGGAGGGGGGGCTGGGAGGCGACGCGGAAGGGGCTAGACCGAGAACAGCGGTGCTCCGAGGGCTGCGGCGTCCACGGTGATGCCGAGCCCGGGGGCCGTCGGCGCCGACCCGCGGCCGTCTAGGGAACGGGGCTCGTAACCGGCCACATGGCCGTCGGTCCAGTCGTTGAAGAACGAGACCATCAGCAGGCTCTCCTGGCGGGTACTTGCGGCAATGTGGCTGACCGCTGCGGTGATGATGTCGCCGCCCCACATGTCCTCGATCGACACCTTCAGGTTCAAGTCCTGCATGAGGTCGCGCATCCGCGCCGCCCTGGTCAAGCCGCCGACCCGACTGATCTTGATGTTGATCGACGCGGCATGGGCATCGTGCTTCGCGTGGAAGACGTCCGTGGCCGTCACGATCGACTCGTCGAGCACCAGCGGCAGTCGAGACCCCCGCATCGCGATCATGCAATCGTCGGTGGTGCGGCACGGTTGTTCGATGTACACCGCAACGTCGTCGAGCTGGTGCAGCGCGATCTGCGCGTCGAGGATGCTCCAGCCGCCGTTGGAGTCGGCGATGATGATGGTGTCGTCGCTGGCGACGGCGCGGGTCGCCTTGGCGCGTGCCACATCATCCAGAGGGTCGTTGCCAACCTTGAGTTGGAACCGGCGGATGCCCGCCTCGGCCCGCTGTGCAACGAAGTCGGCCATCGCTCCCGGCGCGCCGAGCGGCACCGCCTCGTAGAGCGGGAAGTCGTCGTTCAGCACGCCGCCGAGCAGCACAGACACCGGCTTTCCGGTGGCCTTGCCGAGCAGATCCCAACAGGCGATGTCGATGGCGCTCTTCGCATAGTTCTGGCCGAGCAGCGCCGCATCCATCGCCCGAGCGACGCGCGACAGGTTCGTCGGGTCCTGCCCGAACACCGCGTGTCCCAGAATTTCGAGCGCGCTTCGGATGCCGGCGGTGAAGGTAGGCAGGTAGGTTCCGCCCAGCGGGGTGATTTCGCCCCACCCATCGAGGCCCTCATCGGTGCGCAGGCGCACGAGCGTGCCGAGTTCGTGAGTGGCCGCCCGGCCCTTCGACATGACGTATTCGCCGTGTGCGTAGCGGACGTCGTAGCCGAACACGTCGACCGAGGTGATCTTCATCGGAGCCTTTCCTGGGGTGCTGGGCTGTCGTAGACGGCGCTGGCGATGACCAGGTCTTCCCAGGACATCCCTACGCTTTTGAAGATGCGAGGTCGCTTCCGGTCCGGCGGGGTCTGGCCGGTGAGGATCCGGCGCAACGGCACCAGGGATGCCGGATCGATCACGCCTTCGGCGACCGGCACAATCACGTCGCCGGCCTCCCGCAACGCACTCGACCGCTCCTCCACAACCAGTTGGGCGCGGGCTGCCAGCACGGAGTCGAATTCCCTGGCGTCGGGCTCGTGGGAACCCACAGCGATGGTGCACGAGTCGTCCGGCACGAGGCGCCCGTCGAAAAGCGGCTGCCGCGCGGTCGTCGCGCAGACGATCAACTGCGCATCGCGCACGGAGTCGGCGTCGCCCACGGATGCCCGAAGACCGAGCCCGGAAATCCGTTCAGCCAGGGCGGCGGCGCGCTGCTGGTCCCGCCCCACGATGCTGACCCTGCCGAGCGTGCGGATCGTGGCCAGGGCCTGGAGATGACCCCAAGCCTGCGGTCCGGAACCGAACACGGCCAGGTGATCGACCCGTTCCGGAGCCAGGTGGTCCGCCGCCGCGGCCGAAAGCGCCGGCGTGCGCAGCGTGGTGAGCGCCGTCCCGTCGATTGTGGCGACGACGCCGAGCGTCTCGGCATCCATCAGCAGATATACGCCCTGGATGCGCTCCAGGCCGCGTGCCGGATTACCCGGGGCGACGGTGGCGACCTTCACTCCGACGAACCGCGGCGACGCCGACGGCATGAGCAGCAACTGACCGTGATCGACGTCGAGCACGCTGCGCTCGAAGTCGGCAGCCGGGTCCAGTCCGGCGTCGAACGCCGCCTGCACGGCACGCACGGCCTGACCAAAACCGACCCGGGAGAACACCTCGTCGGCGGAAATATTCACGGTGGCCGTCATCGCAGCAGAAATCCCGTCCCGATCGGGTCTGCGGCGTCGTGGTAAAAGACGTGCTCCCCGGTCTTGTAGGCCATCCCCTCCACCTCGGGAACGACGCCGTTCGGATGCGGGAGGGCGCGCGCGGTGAACCGCGTCCCGATGATCGAATCATGTGTGAACACCTGGTCGGCCGTGAGCCGCCCGGCGGCGGCGAGCAGCGCGACGCGGGCGCCGGTTCCCGAGCCGCACGGGGAGCGGTCCACCTCGCCGTCGGCGAAGACCGTCACGTTGCGTTGGCGGGGCCCCTGCGCGTCATCGCCCAGCTCGTCATAGATGATCGTGCCGTACACGCCGCTGAGCCTGGCATCGGCCGGATGCTGCGCCCAGCTCGACTCGTTCAGCGCCCACTTGATCTCCCGGCCGATCGCGATGAGGTCCGCATAGTGCTCCGGATCCACGGCGAGTCCGAGGTCGACCGCCGACACCGACGCATAGATCGCACCGCTGTAGCTGAGATCGACGGGCACCGCGCCGCGCGAGGTCTCCAACGGCAGCGCCGTGGCGATCACGAACGACGGCACATTGCGGAACGTCACTCCGGCGATCATGCCACCGACACGGCGCACCGTCGCGACCACGCGGCCGGAAGGCACGTCGATTCTCACCTCGGTGTCGCCATCCGGGTCAGAGGCGACCCGACCCGACTGCACCGCCCACACTCCGAGCGCGATCGTGCCGTGCCCGCACGCGGTCGAGTAGCCGTGGTTGTGCCAGAACAGCACCCCGAAATCGGCGCCGTCATCGTCGGGCGGCACCACGAAGCATCCATACATGTCCGCGTGCCCGCGCGGCTCGCGGCACAGAAGTTCGCGGACGCGCTCCAACTCGACGGAACGCTGCGCCAGCACCCGCCGCGCCGCCACGGTCGGCGCATCCGGCACCGTTACCCCGTCGGCGACGATGCGGAACGGTTCGCCGGCGGTGTGAAAATCGACCGCCCGGATGCCGTCCGTAATATGGCACATATTAGGATGCTATCGAGCATGCTGGATAAGTGCGAACGAGAGGGCACGGCGGTGACGCCGCACCCGCGGGGACAGTGAGGACTCCTGTGACAGCTTCTGCCATTCGCGAAGTCGAGCACCATGCGAGCTTACGAGACCGCATCGGCAAATCCCTTGCCGCCGCGATCATGTCGGGGGAGCTGGCACCTGGGGCTTTGGTGACGGTGCCGACCTTGGCCCAGCAGTTCGCCGTGTCGGCGACGCCGGTGCGGGAAGCCTTGCTGGATCTGAAGCAACGCGGCTTCGTCTCCTCGGTGCGCAACAAGGGTTTCCGGGTGACTGCCGTCAGTGCCGAGGACCTGCGCGAGATCGTGGAGCTCAGACAGCTGCTCGAAGCCCCCGCCATGCGGGATCTGGCCCGCGACTTCCCCGCCGACACGATGCCGCGCTGGCGCAAGCTCGCCGACGAGATCTCCGAGCACGCCCGCAAGGCGGAGTTGGCCGAGTTCATCGAGAGTGACCGGGAATTCCACCTCGGCCTGCTCGCGCTGCGCGGCAACAAGCGGCTTGTCGGACTGGTCGGCGAGCTGCGGTCCCAGACCCGCATGGTGAATCTGGTGCAGATGACGCGCAGCCGCGAACTCGCGGAGGTCGCCGAGGAGCATCATCGGATGCTGGAGCTTCTGGCCGACGGCGATGGTGCGGAACTGGAGACACTCACCCGTACGCACCTGGCACACGTCGTGGACTGGTGGGGCCGGGATCAGCTGCAGGGCGAGCCAGATTGACGCACCCGGCTATAGGGTGTCATATTGTACTGACGCGGATCGCAATCACGAGTTCGTTCGCATCATCCCCGGCGCGGAACACTCCGATTGTCAACATCAATGGAGAGGCAGACAATGAAATTCGGAAAACGCAGCACAGCACTGCTCGGTATCGCCACGGCGGTACTGCTTGTCACATCCGGCTGCAGCGGCGGCTTGCTCGGTGGCGGCAACGACAACGGTGACAGCGGCGACAAGGGCCCCATCAAGCTGGGAATGGTCGCACCGACCTCCGGCAGCAGCGCGCCGACCGGCGCGTACATGAAGAACGGCGCTCAGCTTGCCGTCGACGAGATCAACAAGGCGGGCGGTGTTGACGGTCGCCAGCTTGAACTGCTCGTCGAAGACGGCGCCTGCGATGCGCAGCAAGCGGTCGCGGCGGCGAACAAGCTCGTCTCCAGCGGGGTCACGGTCTCGGTCGGTGGCTACTGCTCCGGCGCCACGCTGCCCACGCTGCCGATCTTCCAGAAGGCCGACGTGCCGATGATCATCCCGGCGGCCAACTCGCAGGACCTGGTCAAGCAGGGGCTGAAGAACGTGTTCCTGATCAACGGCACCGGCAAGCAGCAGTCGACCGCTGCGCTGGACTTCATCAAGAAGCAGAACTACGCCACCGTCGCCCTGGTCGATGACAACACGAGCTACTCGAAGGACATCACCACCGAGACGCAGGCTCAGATCGAGGCGGATGGTGCCGTCAAGGTCGTGCTCAACACGTCGGTGACCGCGGGCGAGAGCGACTACTCCGCCGTGGTGCGCGACATCATGAGCAAGAACCCGGCGCTCGTCTACTGGACCGCGTACTACCAGGAAGGCGGGCTGGTCATCAACCAGCTCAAGCAGGCCGGATACGCCGGCGCCATCATGGTGGCCGACGGCAGTGTCGACCCGTCCCTGCCGAAGATCGCCGGCGCCGGATCCGAGGGTGTCTTCGCCACGATGACGCAAACGCCCGACACGCTCGAGGGTGCAGACGCCCAGAAGTGGATCGAAGCCTACAAGGCGAAGTTCAGCGCCGACCCCGGTCCGTACTCGACCCAGTCATACGACGCCGTGCGGGTCGCCGCCGAGGCGATCAAGAAGGCCGGCAACACCAACGGAGACGACATCATCAAGGCGCTCGAGGCCATCGACGGCTTCGAGATGTTCTCCGGCCCGCTGAAGTTCACCCCGGAGCACACGCTCTCCAGCGGTGGATTCGTCATCCTCGAAGTCAAGGATGGCAAGTTCGTGCTGAAGGATGCGCTGTCCTGATTCGCTGACGGATGCCGCGGGTTGCCCAGTGCGGGCGCCCGTGGCATCCGTCCCACTTTCGGGACGGAGCACCTCATATGACACAGGTAATTTGGGACGGGCTGTTCGTCGGCTCGTTCTACGCGTTGATCGCCCTCGGCTACAGCATGGTCTACGGCATCATCAAGCTGCTGAACTTCGCGCACGGTGACGTCTACATGCTCGGCGCGTTCGTCGGCTTCGCCGCGCTGACCTCGGTGGGCGGCATCTCCGCCTCGATGTCCCTGTTCGCCCTCCTCATCGTGATGCTGCTGAGCATGCTGCTCACCGGCGTCGCGGGCGTGGCCATTGAACGCCTCGCCTATCGACCGCTACGCAGCGCGCCGCGGCTCGCGGTGTTGATCACCGCGGTCGGCGCCTCCTTCTCGCTGGAGTACGGCGTCAGCGCGATCGCCGGTCCGAACCCACGATCCTTCCCGGTCCGGCTGGAGGGCGGTGTCTTCGGCGTGCTCGGCGCCCGGATCTCTCTGCCGCAGATCATCCTGATGCTCATCGCCGCAGTGCTCATGTTCGGGTTGAACGCCTACATCCAGAAGACCTCGACCGGCAGGGCGATGCGTTCCATCGCCCTGGACATGAAGGGGTCGCTGCTGA
Organism: Parafrigoribacterium mesophilum; assembly: GCF_039652555.1. Classification (NCBI taxonomy): domain Bacteria; kingdom Bacillati; phylum Actinomycetota; class Actinomycetes; order Micrococcales; family Microbacteriaceae; genus Parafrigoribacterium; species Parafrigoribacterium mesophilum. Next base: position 1,222,395 of record NZ_JBDJAF010000001.1, on the reverse strand, counting down.
TGGGTATCAACGTTGACGCCGTGATCACTCGCACGTTCTTCATCGGCTCGGCCCTCGCGGGCGCCGCCGGGGTGATGGCCGGCGCCTATTACGGCAAGATCGACTTCCTGATGGGGTTCATCATCGGGCTCAAGGCGTTCACTGCGGCCGTGATCGGCGGGATCGGCAACATCAAGGGAGCGATGCTCGGGGGACTCGTCCTCGGCCTGGTCGAGGCGTTCGGCTCCGACCTGTTCGGCGGACAGTGGCGGGATGTCTTCGCGTTCGGCGTGCTGATCCTCTTCCTCACCCTGCGTCCCACCGGCATCCTGGGCGAGCGCGTCACGGAGCGTGTCTGAATGAGCGACAACGTCGATACGACCCTCGCGCCCCTGAAAGTGGGTCCGCCCACCTCGCTGCTGTCCAGGATCTTGGAGAACAAGCACCTCGGCTGGGTGGCGTTCGGGATCGCGCTGCTCGCGCCGTTCGTGACGGCCACCCCGTATGCCCTCAACGTGATGACGACCGCAGCGATCTTCGTGATGCTCGCCTCCGGGCTCAACATCGTGGTTGGCTACTGCGGACTGCTGGATCTCGGCTACATCGCCTTCATGGCGGTCGGGGCCTATACCGCGGGCATCGTGTCGAAAAGCTTCAACCTGCCGCTGATCTTCACGATCCCGGCCGTGCTGGTGATGACCGTGCTCGCCGGGCTCATCATCGGCGCTCCAACGCTGCGGCTGCGCAGTGACTATCTGGCCATTGTCACCCTCGGATTCGGCGAGATCACTCGCATCACGGCGAACAACCTCAGCGTCACCGGCGGCCCGTCCGGGATCTTCGGCGTGCCCGGCCTGCTGCACATCGGCGACCTCGACCTGCAGCAGCCGGCGATCTTCTACTACGTGACGATCCTGGTGGTGTCCGCGTTCGTGCTCGCCTCGGCCCGGCTGCGCGGTTCCCGGCTGGGACGCGCCTGGCGCTACGTGCGCGAGGACGAGGATGCCGCCGAGGCGATGGGCATCCACACCTACAAGGTGAAGTTGCTCGCCTACATCTTCGGCGCCATTTGGGGCGGCTTCGGCGGAGTGCTGTTTGCCTCCCACCTGTCCGCGGTCTCGCCGCAGAGCTTCGTGTTCTTGCAATCCGCGCTCGTGCTGATGGCCGTGGTGCTCGGCGGCATGGGAAACATGCGCGGCGTGGTGATCGGCGCCATCGTCATCAGCCTGCTACCGGAACTGTTACGCGAAGCATCCGTCTATCGATACCTCGCGTTCGGCATCCTGCTTGTGGTGGTGATGGTGTTCCGGCCGCAGGGCCTGTGGCCGGCCCGCGGCCTCGAACCCGAGCGGGTGGACGGAACGAAGGTCGATCCGGTACTGAAGAAACGGGCATCGACGAAGGGCGGCACGCGATGACGCTCCAGGCGCCCAGCCCGGCGACCACCACCAGCCCGGTGCTCGCCGTGAAAGACCTGCAGATCGCCTTCGGCGGCGTGAAGGCCGTCGACGGACTCAGCTTCTCGGTGAACCGGCAGGAGATCGTGGCGGTGATCGGTCCGAACGGAGCAGGCAAGACCTCCGCGTTCAACTGCATCACCGGTTTCTACAAGCCCACCTCCGGCTCGGTGCTGCTGAACGGCGCCGCGATCACCGGCCAGCGACCGGCGACCATCGCCGCGGCCGGCGTCACCCGCACGTTCCAGAACCTGCGCCTGTTCCCCGACCTCAGTGTGCTCGACAACGTGCGAGCCGGGATGCACCTCTACGGTGGACAGAACGCCTTCGACGCGATGTTCCACACTCCGAGATTCCGGCGCAGCGAACGCCACTACACCGACGAGGCGCACCGCTGGCTCGACTTCGTCGGGTATACCGGGGCGCGGGGCGTGCCGGTGCGGAACCTCTCCTACGGGCAGCAGAAGCTCGTCGAGCTGTCCAGGGCCCTGGCGCGCAAGGCCGACCTGTTGCTGCTCGACGAGCCGGCGGCGGGGCTCAACCACTCCGAGAAGAACCGGCTGCTCCAGCTGTGCCGTCGCATCCGGGACCTCGGCACCGCGGTGGTGCTCATCGAACACGACATGGGCCTGGTCATGGAGCTGTCCGAGCGGATCGTGGTGATGAACTTCGGCAAGGAGATCGCCGAAGGCACCCCGGCGCAGGTGAAGGCCAACCCCGCCGTGATCGAGGCCTACCTCGGCAAGGAAGAGGAGGTGAGCTGATGGCCATGCTCGAATTCGACAACGTCGAAGTGTTCTATGGGAAGATCCAGGCGCTGCGCGGCATCAACCTCCGGGTCGAGGAGGGGGAGATCGTCGCCCTGCTCGGCAACAACGGCGCCGGCAAGACCACGACGCTGTCCACAGCATCCGCGCTGGTCAAGGCGCACTCCGGCACTGTCGCGTTCAACGGCAAGGACATCACCAAGGCGCACCCGTGGGAGGTCGTCGGCTCCGGGCTCATCCACGTGCCGGAGGGTCGGCGGATCTTCAGCACCCTGAGCGTTCTGGAAAACCTGCAGCTTGGCGGATACCTGGTCAAGGACCGCGGGGTCGCGGCCGAACGCATCGAGCACGTCTACGAGCTGCTGCCGCTGCTGGCCGAGCGGCGCACTCAGCAGGGCGGCACCCTCTCCGGCGGCGAGCAGCAGATGCTCGCCATCGGCCGAGGCCTCGTCGCCGGGCCGAAGATGCTCATGCTCGACGAACCGTCGATGGGCCTGGCGCCGCTCATCGTCGCGCAGGTGATGCAGGTGATCAGCGCCATCCGCGACCAGGGCACCACCGTGCTGCTGGTCGAGCAAAACGCGCGGGCGGCGCTGAAGGTGACCGACCGGGCCTACGTGATCGACAACGGCGTGACGACGATCGAGGGCAACGCCGCCGATCTCATCGCCGATCCGCGCATCATCGACGCGTACCTGGGTGCCTGACCGCGGTGCTCGAACCGGTGCGCCACAAATGTTCCCGTTCCGGCTGACTGTTCCCGTTGCGCCGGGAACAGTTGACCGGAACGGCAACAATTGCCGACAGACGCGACGCGGGGAGATGCCCCGAGCTCGCTATAGTATGTAACATAGTATTGATCTAGGGCGGTGACGGATGACCAGCGATGCGATCATCATCGGCGCCGGCATCATCGGCGCGGCGTGCGCCCGCGCGCTGGCCGCATCCGGGATGGACGTCACCGTGGTCGATCGGGGGACCGTCGCCAGCGGCACGTCCTCGGCGTGCGAGGGCAACCTGCTGGTCTCCGACAAGGGTCCCGGCGACGAACTGATGCTCGCTCAATACGCCACGATGCTCTGGCGCGGCGCGGCGAGCGAACTGGCCGAACAACTCGGGGAGGACGTCCCGTCTGTCGAGTTCGACGCGAAAGGCGGCCTGGTCGTCGCCACCACCGACGCGGGAGCGGCCGCACTTCTGGCGTTCGCGGCCGCACAGCGGGGTGCTGGGGTCGATGCGCGCGTGCTCGACTCGATCCAGACTCTGGGGCTCGAGCCGGACCTGTCGCCCGAGACGCGGGTTGCCGTGCACTACCCGCAGGACGCCCAGGTGCAGCCGACGATCGCCGCCATGGCACTGATCGCTTCCGCCCGGCGTCATGGCGCGACCGTGCTCGAGAACACCCCGGTCATCGCCGCCATACGCGATCGCAACGGTGCATTGGCCGGCGTCGTGACTCCGATCGGCGAGCTGCGCGCTCACCGGGTGCTCATCGCCGCCGGACCGTGGTCAGGGGAGGTTGCCGCCCTGCTCGGCCTGCCGTTGCCCGTGCGACCGCGGCGCGGGGAGCTGTTGGTCACCACGCGGATGCGCCACCGAGTGTTCCACAAGGTGTACGACGCCGACTACGTCGGCGCTGTCGAGTCCAACGACGACGCGCTGCAAACCTCCAGCGTCGTCGAATCCACGGCCTCCGGCACCGTCTTGATCGGGTCCTCGCGGCAACAGCTCGGCTTTCAGACCCGGCTGCGGGTCGACGTGCTGGCCGAGGTCGCGGCCAAGGCCATCCGGCTGTTCCCGTTCCTGGCCGAAGCCTCGGTGATGCGCAGCTACGGCGGCTTCCGACCGTTCATGCCCGACCACCTCCCCGCGATCGGCGCCGACCCGCGGATGCCCGGCCTCTGGCTCGCCACCGGACACGAAGGCGCCGGAATCGGACTGAGCCTGGCCACCGCCGAGCTGATCCGCGACCTGATGCTCGGCACGGCGCCCCGGATCGACGCCACACCGTTCTCACCCGCCCGCGCCTCCCTCGCGCCGTTCCTGGTCGAGGCTGCCTGATGGCGCCCCGGCTGCTGCCGTGGCGTGACGACCCGATCCAGCCTGCCGAACCGGCGCCGCTGACCATAACCGTCGACGGCGTCGCGGTCACCGGCCTCGTCGGGCAGAGCCTGGCCGGGGTCATCCTCGCCGCCGGCGCGCTCGGATTGCGCCGCACCTCGCACGGCGACCGGCCCCGCGGCGTCTTCTGCGGCATCGGCGTCTGCTACGACTGCCTCGTCGAGGTCAACGGGCTGCGCGACGTGCGCGCCTGCCAACGTCGTGCGGTCGATGGCGATGTCGTGGTGACCCAGCATGACCCGCTGCCGATTCCTGCGGAGTCGCGGCCATGATCCTCGTGATCGGTGCCGGACCGGCCGGTCTCGCCGCCGCGGCCGCGGCCCGCCGTCGCGGCGTGAGCGTCACCATTCTCGACTCGTCCGACCAGCTCGGCGGCCAGTTCTGGCGGCACCTGCCAATGTCCCGACCCGCCGCCCGGGAACACCTGCTGCACCACGGCTGGGACACCTTCACCACGCTGCGGGACGTCCTCGTCGCCGATGCCGGATGCCGCATCATCCGCCGTGCGCAGGTCTGGGCGATCGAACCGCGGGAAGTTGCCGACGGCGGCGCGGCGGTGACCGTGCACGTCGTGGTCGGCTCGCCGGACGGTGCCGGCCGGGAGAACCTGAACTTCGTCCCGGACGCCGTTGTCCTGGCCACCGGCGCCCACGACCGCACCCTGCCGTTTCCCGGCTGGGACCTGCCCGGCGTGTTCACCGGCGGAGCGGCGCAGGCGCTTGCCAAGGGGGAGCGCATCGCGGTGGGCCGCCGCGTCGTGGTCGCCGGTGCCGGTCCCTTCCTGCTGCCGGTCGCCGCGTCGCTGGCCGGCGTGGGCGCGCACGTTCTCGGCGTCTTCGAGGCCAACAGCGCCGCCGCACTGCTGCGCGGCTGGCTGCCGAAACCGTGGCGGTTGATCCCCGCTGCGGCTAAGGCGGTCGAACTCGCCGGCTACGCTGCCGGGCAGCTGCGCCACCGCATCCCGTACCGGCCCGGCCGCGCCGTGATCGCCGCGCACGGCACCGATCGGGTCGAATCGGTCACCGTCGCCGCACTCACCGCCTCCTGGTCGCCCATCCCGGGAACCGAGCGCGCCATCGCGGTGGACGCGGTCTGCGTCAGCCACGGCTTCACCCCGCGGCTGGAGCTCGCGATCGCCGCCGGATGCGACCTCACCGCCGACCGCTTCGTCCGCGTCGACGCGAGTCAGCTCACGAGCATCGCCGGCGTATATGCGGCGGGGGAGATCACCGGCATCGGCGGCGTCGACCTGGCACTGGCCGAAGGGCAGATCGCCGGCCACGCCGCCGCCGGCGGACGAGCTTCCGATCCGGAGCGCCGTGCGACCATGCGCCGCCGCCGCGTCTTCCAAGGCTTTGCCGCCCGGATCGAGGCGGCCCACGGCATCCGCGCCGGATGGCGGGACTGGCTCACCGACGACACCATCGTCTGCCGCTGCGAAGAAGTGGGATACGGCAGCCTCTGCCGCAGCGCTACGGGCACCGGCTCCCAGTCCCTGCGCACACTCAAACTCGCAACACGTGCCGGATTGGGAATATGCCAGGGACGTATCTGCGGCCGCAGCGTCGAGGAGCTCCTCGCCGCATCCGCCCCCGGCGGCGCGCTCACCGACGGCACCCTCAGCGACCGCCGGCCCATCGCCGCCCCGCTGCGCATCGGAGAACTCGCGAGCCTCGCCCACAGCACCGACCGGCAGACCCCCGACCAGCAGACCCCCCAGCAGCAGACCACCGACCAGACACGTTCCACCCACGAAAGGACCACCCATGACTGACCAGAAATTCGACCTCGGCGGCGTCGTCGTCGCCACCGCACTGGCCTTCAAACCGGACGCATCCGCCCCCGCAGGCCTCGCCGTCGACTACGACAAATTCGCGGCGCACTGCGACTGGCTGATCACCAACGGATGCCGCGGCGTCGGCCCGAACGGATCGCTGGGCGAGTACTCCTCGCTCACCGAGGAGGAGCGGCGCAAGGTCATCCAGGTCGCCGTGAAGGCGGTGGGAGGACGGGGCCTGGTTGTCGCCGGCGTGCACGGCGTCGGCTGGCACCAGGCCGCTCAGTGGGCGCAATACGCGAAGGAAGACGGCGCCGACGGTGTGCTGTGCCTGCCTCCGATCGTGTACCACGCGAACGAGTCCGAAATCATTGAGCACTACACGCGCGTCGCGGAGGTCGGACTGCCGGTGATGCTGTACAACAACCCGCAGGACACCAAGGTGGACCTCACGCCACCGCTGATCGCCAAGCTGGCCAAGATCCCCGGCGTGGTGGCCGTGAAGGAGTTCTCGGGGGACATCCGCCGCGTGCTGGAGATCAAGGAACTCTGCGACATCGACGTGATCGCCGGCGCCGACGACCTGCTGTTCGAGTCGCTCGTCGCCGGAGCGGACGGCTGGTTCGCCGGCTACCCGAACGCCTTCCCGAAGGAGTCGGTGGAGATTTACAACCTCGTCAAGGCGGGCAAGATCGACGACGCCCGCGAGTTGTACACCAACCTGGTGACCGTGTTCCGCTGGGACTCCAAGGTCGAGTTCGTGCAGGCCATCAAGCTCTCCATTGACATCGCGGGCGGCAGCTACGGCGGCCCGACCCGCCCGCCGCGCGGACCGCTGAGCCCCGAGAACGAGGCGCGCGTGCGCGCCGAAACGAAGAAGGCGTTGGACTACCTCGCATCCCGCTGATCGAGCCGACCACCGGTCCAGGTTCGACCTCACGCAACGTGAAAGGATTGCGCCATGCGCTCCACACGGATGTTCACCGCGGTGGATTCCCACACCGAGGGGATGCCCACGCGGGTGATCACCGGCGGTGTCGGCGTGATCCCCGGCAACACGATGAACGAGAAGCGGCTCTTTTTCATGGAGCACCTGGATGACATCCGGCTGCTGCTGATGAACGAGCCGCGCGGCCACGCGGCGATGAGCGGCGCGATCCTACAGGCCCCGACCCGGCCGGATGCCGACTGGGGCGTCGTCTACATCGAAGTGTCCGGATGCCTGCCCATGTGCGGGCACGGCACCATCGGCGTGGCCACGGTGCTGGTGGAGACCGGCATGGTGCCGGTGACCGAGCCGGTGACCACGATCCGGCTGGACACCCCAGCGGGCTTGGTGGTCTGCCGTGTCGCGGTCTCGGGCGGCCACGCCGACTCGGTGACCATCGAGAACGTGCCATCCTTCACCGTGCGCCTCGACGATTCCGTGGAGGTGCCCGGTTACGGCACCGTGCCGTACAGCCTGGCGTTCGGTGGGAACTTCTACGCCCTGGTGGACCTGGATGCCGTGGGTTTGGATTACGACCGCGCCCACCAGCAGGAGATCCTCGCCGCGGGCCTGGCCATCATGGATGCGATCAACCGGACCGACCCGCCGCACCACCCCGAGATCGACGGCATCGACCACTGCCACCACGTCGAGTTCATCGCCCCGGGCTCGACCGCGCAGCACTCGCGGCACGCAATGGCCATCTATCCCGGCTGGTTCGACCGGTCGCCGTGCGGCACGGGAACCTGCGCTCGGATGGCCGAGTTGTACTCCCGTAGGCAGTTGGGCCTGAACGAGGACTTCGTCAACGAGTCGTTCATCGGCAGCCGGTTTACCGGTCGCCTCCTGGCCGAGACCACGGTGGCCGGCATCCCGGCCGTGACCCCGACAATCACCGGTCGGGCCTGGGTGACCGGGATCGGGCAGTACCTGCTCGACCCGAGCGATCCGTTCCCGACCGGTTTTCAGTTTTGACACGGTGTCCCCTTCGAGACGCTCGCCTGGCGGCTCGCTCCTCAGGGACCGGCCTTCGAGACGCTCGCCTGGCGGCTCGCTCCTCAGGGACCGGCGTGCGTTCCCTGAGGAGGTCGCTCTGCGACCGTCTCGAAGGGGCGTTGTGTGCGTTCCCTGAGGAGGTCGCTCTGCGACCGTCTCGAAGGGGCGTTGTGTGCGTTCCCTGAGGAGGTCGCTCTGCGACCGTCTCGAAGGGCATTCCCGGTAATACTTGAACCACCGAAGGAGCATCCATGACTGACACTACAGCGGTTGAACTCGAGTCGATCGCGGCGCGTGCTGCGGTGGCGGCGCCGTTGTGGGCGGCGACCGCGCCGAAGGGCCGTGCCGCGGCCCTGGTGGCGGTCGCGGACGCGTTGGAGGTTTCCGCCGACGATCTGGTGGCCACCGCGATGGCGGAAACCGGTTTGGCCGAGGCCCGGCTGCGTGGTGAGTTGAAGCGCACGGCCGTGCAGTTGCGGTTGTTCGCCGATGTCGTGCTCGACGGCGGGTATCTCGATGTGCGCATCGACGACGCCGACCCGCAGTTCGCCCTCGGGGTGCGTCCGGATGTTCGCCGTTACCGGATCCCGATCGGGCCTGTGCTCAATTTCGCAGCCAGCAACTTCCCGTTCGCCTTCTCCGTCGCCGGCGGGGACACCGCGTCGGCGCTGGCCGCCGGCTGCCCGGTGGTCCTCAAGGCGCACTCCGGGCATCCGAAGCTCTCCGAGCAGACGGCCGCCATCGTGATCGCGGCGTTGACCGCTGCGGGTGCTCCGGATGGCACGTTCCAGTTGATTGCCGGGCAGCAGGCCGGGGTCGCGATGCTGAAGGACCGTCGGATTGCTGCGGGCAGCTTCACCGGGTCGATCCGCGCCGGCCGGTTGCTGGCCGACATCGCCGCCGCCCGGCCCACCCCGATCCCGTTCTACGGCGAGTTGGGCAGTGTGAACCCTACCTTCGTCACTCCGGCCGCGCTGGCCCAGAACACGGACGGGATCGCCGACGGGTATGTCACCAGCGTCGCCGGATCCGCCGGGCAACTGTGCACCAAGCCGGGCTTCCTGTTCGTGCCGGCCGTGAGCTCCGACACCGTGCATCCGCTGGCAGCCCGGGTCGCCCAACTGGTCACCGTGGTCGACGAGCACCGGCTGCTGAACCCGGGCATCGCCGCCGGCTACCAGGTGCGCCGGGACGCTATCCTCGCCACGCCCGGCGTCACGGTCATCGCGGAGGGCTCGCTGCGGATCGACGACGACGGTCAGGGCTGGGCGACGCCGACGATCGTCAGCGTGCCGGTGGCGACCCTCCAGCAGCACCGGGACACGCTGCTGGACGAGGCGTTCGGGCCGCTGTCGATCCTCGTCGAATACGACACGGATGCCGACCTCGCCAAGGTGGCCGACGACCTGTTCCAGGGCAACCTCACCGGCACCGTGCACGCGGCATCCGGGGAGCAGACGCCGACCCTGCGGGCGCTGGTGCCGTGGATTGCGCAGCACGCCGGCCGGGTGCTGTTTGGCGGCTGGCCGACCGGCGTCGCGGTGACTCCGGCCATGCAGCACGGCGGCCCGTGGCCGGCGACCACGAACGACTCCGGCACCTCGGTCGGGACCGCCGCGATCAGCCGGTTCCTGCGCCCGGTCGCCTACCAGGGTGCCCCGCAGGAGCTGCTGCCTGAGCCGCTGCGCGACGACAACCCGTGGAACGTGCCCCAACATCGCAACCCTGCAGGGCAGTCACAAAACTGGGGCGCAGCAGCGCGCTAACGGGTTCTACCCCCGGTCTGGGACTTATCGCAGGCCCAGGCCGGCGATAAACCTGAGGTATGGCCAAACAGACCCGATTCACGTTCGACGGCGGAGCCGGAACCTACGTCGGCACGGCGATTCTCGGGTTTATCGTGACCGTATGCACGCTGGGCATCTGCTACCCGTTCGCGCTCGTGCTCATGCAACGGTGGCGGTGCAAACACACCGCGATCGACGGGCAGCGCCTCGTCTTCACCGGTTCAGCCGTCGGGCTGTTCGGGCACTGGATCAAATGGCTCCTGCTCACCGTGATCACCGTCGGCATCTATGCGTTCTGGGTTCAGCCGCGCATGCAGAAGTGGATCACCGAGAACACCGAATTCGCCGACCGCACGCCACCGCTGAACATGTTCATGCCGGCGACCGTCTAGCGACAGCCGCACATAACCGAGGACATCCTGCAGTTCCTCGGCGTGTCGCGGCGCGAAAAACGGCGTGTCGCCCGAATCACCTCGACTGCGGTCGCGACTCAGGTGCTCGGAACCTGCCAGTCACCGGTTGCCAGGTAGTGCACTTTCTTGGCGATCGAAACGGCATGGTCGGCGAACCGCTCGTGGTAGCGGGAGGCGAGCGTCGCGTCCACTGTGTCTTCCGCGCCGCCCTTCCAGGTTTCGCCGAGCACCTTGTCGAACACGCTCAGGTGCAGGTCGTCGATCTTGTCGTCGTCGCTGCGGATCTCCTCCGCCAACCGCACATCTTCGGTCTTGAGAAGCTCCGTGAGCTTGCGCGCCACCTCGACGTCGAGTTTGCCCATTTCGGCGAAGGTGCCGCGAAGGGTCTTCGGCACGACCTTTTCGGGGAAACGGTACCTGGCCAGCTGCGCGATGTGCTCGCTCATATCGCCCATCCGCTCGAGCGATGCGCTGATGCGCAGCGCGCTCACCACGATCCGCAAGTCGCGCGCCACCGGCTGTTGACGCGCCAGGATGTTGATGGCCAGTTCGTCGAGGCTGACGGTGAGCTCGTCGATCTTGTCGTCATCGGCGATGACAGTCTCGGCCAAAGACACATTGGACTCGTTGAAGGCCCTGGTCGCATTTTCAATGGAGGTCGCCACGAGCGTGGAGATCTCGACGAGGCGCTGCTGCACTTCGCGTAACTCCTGCTGGAAAACTTCGCGCATCGTTTAGTCCCTTTCCGCCGCCGACACGATGCGTGCCGGTGCGTTCCCGACCATGTTCGTCGTTCCAGATGAACATTGGGTGTTCGCGGTCTGAACAAACTCCAAACCGCAGCCGATCCGGGCGCCGAGCAGCAGGCGGAGCCGCGAGATGTAACTAATCTAGTGGCTATGGACTCCGCTTGGTTGGTGCCCGTGTCGTTGGCCTTCGGCGTTCTCGTGGGCGCCGGCCTGGTCAGCATTCTTCACTTCGCCGCACGGCGCGGCGAGCGTGCGGTGCACGTGGTGAACCCGGCGGTTCCGGACGGGGTCGACCAGGTGGTCGAGGCCCTGGAATCGGCCGGCGTTGTACTCGACCCGTCGAACAACGTCGTGAAGGCCTCACCCGGCGCCCTGGCCTTCGGCCTGGTGCTGGGGCAGACGCTGGTGCATCCCGAGCTGGTGGCGCTCGTGGACCGGGTGCGCCGCGACGGCGAGCCGATCACCGAGGAACTCGAACTGGCGCGGGGTCCATTCGGCGACGCCAACATCTTCCTGTTCGTGCGGGTCGCCCGGCTGGGCGCGCGCTATGTGCTGCTGCTGGCCGAAGACCGCACCGAGTCGTACCGACTGGATGCCGTGCGGCGGGACTTCGTGGAGAACATCAGCCACGAACTGAAAACCCCGATCGGTGCGGTGGGCCTGCTCGCTGAGGCGCTCAAGGCCGCGTCGAACGAACCGGACCAGGTGCGGCGCTTCGCCAAACGGCTCACCAAAGAGTCGGAGCGGTTGGCCAGGATCACCCAGGAGATCATCGAATTGTCCCGGCTGCAGGCCGCTGACGCACTGGCCAAACCGGATGTCGTCGACATCGACCACGTCGTCGCGGTGGCCATCGACCAGAATCGGGTTGCCGCCGAGGCCCGACACATCACGATCGTGAGCGGCGGTGACGCGGGCGCCGAGGTGTACGGCGACGAGGCGCTGCTCATCGTGGCCGTGCACAACCTGATCTCCAACGCCGTCGTCTACTCACCGAAGGGTTCCCGCGTGGGGATCGGCGTCAGTCAGGGCGACGGCATCGTCGAGATCGCCGTCACCGACCAGGGGATCGGCATTCCGGATGAGGACCTGGAGCGGGTCTTCGAACGGTTCTATCGGATCGATCCCGCCCGCTCCCGGCACACCGGAGGATCGGGCCTTGGCCTGAGCATCGTCAAGCACGTCGTGCAGAACCACGGTGGTGACGTGCGGGTGTGGTCGCAGCCGCACAGCGGATCCACGTTCACCATCCGGCTGCCGGAGGCGTCGCCCTCTGTCGCGGTGTCGCTCGGCGACGCGACGCTGGGCAAACGGGCATGACACGCGTTCTCATCGTCGAAGACGAACGCTCGCTGAGCGAACCGCTGGCGTTCCTACTCTCCCGGGAGGGCTACCAGACCCACGTCGCCGCCGACGGGGAAGAGGCCATCGCCCGATTCCAGCGTCACGGCGCGGACATCATCCTGCTCGACCTCATGCTTCCCCGGGTTTCCGGCATCGAGGTGTGCCGCACCATCCGGCAGCAGTCGCAGGTACCGATCATCATGCTCACCGCCAAGGACAGCGAGGTCGACATCGTGGTCGGCTTGGAACTGGGCGCCGACGACTACGTGACCAAGCCGTACAAGACGCGCGAACTGCTGGCACGAATCCGGGCAGTGCTCAGGCGCCGCACCGACACGGAGGACGTCGACGACGCCGTGCTGGAGTCCGGCGATGTGCGCCTGGACCTGGAGCGACACACGCTCACCGTGCGGGGAGCGGAAACGGCGATACCGCTCAAGGAGTTCGAACTGCTCGAGGTGCTGATGCGCAACTCTGGACGGGTGCTCACCCGCGGGCAGCTGATCGACCGGGTGTGGGGACCGGATTACTTCGGCGACACGAAGACCCTGGACGTGCACGTGAAGCGGATTCGGTCTCGCATCGAGCGGTCACCGAAACATCCAGTCATGCTGGTGACCATACGTGGCCTAGGCTACCGATTCGAGCCCGAGCCGGCGGCCGGTTAGGGCTTGCTGCTGGTCGACGGGCTGGGCAGCAGACCCTTGTAGAAGTCGAAGGATTCGTTCAGCACGGGCACCTGAAGTTGCACGCCGGTCACGTCGTCGTACTGCACGAACACCGGGAACAACTGGCCGGGTGCCGTGTCCAGGTTCTGGAGGACAAGTTGCTTCGCATCCGTGCCGCCAAGGCTCGTGACCTGCCCGGGGTTGACGAACACGCTCTTGTTGACCTTGGTACTGCTCGCGTCCTCGTACTGCAGCTTGACGCTGATTCCGTTGTCGCTGGTGTTCACCAGGTTGACCAGAAGACTTCCGCTTTCGCCGTCTTCGCTGAGCAGCACCGCATTGCGGACCTCGATCGCGCCGACCGTGGCATTGATGCCCTCGGAGACATCGCTGATCTTCACGGTGCCCTGCGGGGTCATATACGTGCACGCCGATGTGCCCACCAGCACTACTGCCGCCAGAAGCGCGATTGCGGCGCCGCGTGCTCTCACAAAATCCTCCAGAACAAAGACCGAATTCGCTTCGCAGCCGAGCATCCGGCTCAAAGTTGCTGCGACTGTAGCCTACCGGTTCCGTGCTCCGCGACCGAAGTGGGCCCGGCCGCGTGAAAAAGGCGCTGTGGTAAACTAAAGGTAACGATAGGAGTCCTATCCATGCTTTTCGAAGTCGGGGAAACCGTCGTCTATCCTCACCATGGCGCGGCCACAATTTCTGAAGTCAAGACCAGAATGGTGAAAGGCGAAGAAAAGCTTTACCTCAAACTGCGGGTCACGCAAGGCGATTTGACCATTGAGGTGCCGGCCGAAAACGTGGACCTGGTCGGCGTTCGCGACGTCATCGGCCAAGACGGCCTGGACAAGGTCTTTGAAGTGCTTCGCGCACCGTTCACCGAGGAACCGACCAATTGGTCCCGTCGGTACAAGGCCAACCTGGAGAAGTTGGCGTCGGGTGATGTGATCAAGGTTTCCGAGGTGGTCCGCGATCTGTGGCGCCGGGATCAGGATCGTGGACTTTCCGCGGGAGAGAAGCGGATGCTGGCCAAGGCCCGTCAGATTCTCATCTCGGAGTTGGCGCTCGCCGAGAAGACCGACGAGACCCAAGCCTCCACCGTGCTCGACGAGGTGCTGGCCTCCTAGTCAGCTCGCGCATGGCGCTCCGGGTCAGCCGGTGATGGGGTCGGGTCGCCTTCTGTGACTGAGCCGTCCTTGGGGTAGTTAAGCTTGACCTCGTGACCGTGCGCCTCTTCGACTCCAAGTCCCAGACGCTGACTGACCTCACTCCCCTTGTCGAAGGAGAGATCGGGATCTACGTCTGCGGCCCTACCGTGCAGTCGTCCCCGCACATCGGCCATCTCCGGTCCGCGCTGGTGTACGACCAGTGGCGGCGCTGGCTCGCCTACCGCGGTTACCGGGTCACCCTGGTGCGCAACGTCACCGACATTGACGACAAGATCCTCGCGTCAGCCGGCAAACTCGCCGACTCGGCACACCCCGAGGAATGGTGGGCGCTGGCCTACCGCTACGAGTTGGAGTTCACCGCCGGATACCAGGCGCTTGGCATCCTGGCCCCCACCTACGAGCCACGCGCGACGGCCAGCATCAGCGAAATGCAGGCGCTTATCGCCCGGCTGATCGAGCAGGGTCACGCCTATCCAGCCGAGGACGACTCCGGCGACGTGTACTTCGACACCCAGACGTGGCCGGCCTACGGGGAACTGACCAGGCAGAGCCTGGACGACATGTCGCAGGCGACGGATGCCGACATGCGGGGCAAGCGCGATCCGCGCGACTTTGCGCTGTGGAAAGGCCACAAGGCAGGCGAACCGGCGTCGGCCAGTTGGCCGTCACCATGGGGCGCCGGCCGGCCCGGCTGGCACATCGAGTGCTCGGCGATGTCCGCCAGATATCTCGGGCCCAGCTTCGACATCCACGGCGGAGGACTGGATCTGCGGTTCCCGCACCACGAGAACGAACTGGCGCAGTCGAACGCGGCCGGTGACCCGTTCGCACGGTATTGGGTGCACAACGGGCTCGTCACCGTGTCGGGGCAGAAGATGAGCAAGTCGCTCGGCAATTCGATCTTCGCCTCGGAGTTCCTCGACCAGGCGCGGCCCCTCGTGGTTCGCTACTACCTCGGCGCGGCGCACTACCGTTCCACCATCGACTACCACGACGGTGCCCTCGTCGAGGCCGAGGCGGCCCTCGAGCGGATCGAAGTGTTCCTCACCCGTGCCGATCGGCGGTTGGCTGACACCCGATTCGCCGGGAGCGGGGTGATGGTCGTTCCCGACGAGTTCGCCGAGGCGATGGACGACGACCTCGCCGTGCCGCAGGCGCTCGCCGTGCTGCACGAGCACATCCGTGCCGGCAACGCCGCCCTGGATGCCGAGGATCTCGGCGCCGCCGCGACGCTGCGCGGCCAGGTGTTCGCCATGACGGATGTTCTGGGCATCAACCCGCTCGACCCCTCGTGGCACGGCGCATCCGCGGAACCGGCTAGCCTTGCACTCACGGCGCTGGTCGAATCACTCATCCAGGATCGGGACACGGCGCGCGAGAGTCGCGACTTCGCCGCCGCCGACCGGATCCGCGCCGAGTTGGCCGCCGCCGGCGTGCAGATCGAGGACACCCCGACGGGGTCGCATTGGAGTCTTGAGTCATGAAGAACCCGGGCAACAAGCCGCGCGCCGGCGCGGTGCGCAAGACCCGCAAGGGCCCCCAGGTCGGCTCCGGCGGCCAGGGACGCCAGGCCCTCGAAGGTCACGGACCCACGCCGAAGGCCGAGGATCGGCCGTACCACCCGGCCGGCAAACGCAAGGCGGCCAAAGAACGCTATGAGGCCGCCGGCGGCAGCAAACGCAGCGGCGACGGTCGCAGCGGGGAACGGACGGACCGCGGTTACGGACGGGATCAACGTGCGTCGGGGCGCGACCAACGTCCGGCGGCGCGCCAGCAGGGCGGCCGCCGGCCGAGGAGCGGCGATGAATCCGAGGTCGTCACCGGCCGCAACTCCGTGCTCGAGGCGCTACGGGCGCGCATCCCGGCCACCGCGCTGTATGTTGCGACCAGGATCGAATACGACGACAGGGTCAAAGAGGTCATGTCGCTGGCCACCAAACGCGGCCTGCCGATCCTGGAGGTGATGCGCCCGGAGCTTGACCGGATGGCCGGATTCGATTCCGTGCACCAGGGTCTGGCGCTCAAGGTGCCGCCGTACGAGTACTCGCACCCGTTGGAACTGCTCGACAAGGTGGTCTCGCGCGGCCAGGTACCCCTGTTCGTCGCGCTGGACGGCGTGACCGACCCCCGCAACCTGGGCGCCATCATCCGCTCCGTGGCCGCGTTCGGCGGACAGGGGGTCATCCTGCCGCAGCGGCGCTCCGTGGGGATGACCGCGGCGGCCTGGAAGACCTCGGCCGGAGCCGCGGCGCGCACCCCGGTGGCCATGGCCGGCAACCTCACCAGGGGACTCAAAGACCTCAAGGAGCGTGGGCTTTTCGTGCTCGGCCTGGATGGCGGCGGCGACGTGCCGCTGCCCGGCCTGACCTGGTCGAAGGAACCGCTGGTGGTTGTCGTCGGCAGCGAGGGCAAGGGCCTGTCCCGTCTGGTCACCGAGACCTGTGATGCGGTGGTCTCCATTCCGATCAGCGCCTCGACCGAGTCACTCAACGCCGGCATTGCCGTGTCGGTCGCACTCTACGAGATCGCGAAGCAGCGCGCCGCGAAGTAGTCGTGCCGCGGCTACCCGCGCAGAGCCAGCGCAAACGGGAGCACCGCAGCAGCACCGGCGCCACGCAATAGCCGCGCGGCGACGGTGAGCGTCCACCGGCTATCCGCCAGGTCGTCCACCAGCAGCACGGGGCCGTTGGTGGCCGCGAGCAGGTCGGTGAGATTCGAGTCGACCACGAACGCCGACCACACACTCGCCAACCGGTAGGCGCTGTTGCCGCCCGGTGTGCCGGCCCGCCCGCCGCCGGCGAGGCTGAGCGCTCCCAGGTACGGCAGCCGGCCGGCCTCGGCCAGCCCGCGGGCGATGGAGTCCACCAGCAGCGGATGCCGCCGGGACGGCACCGAGACCACGGCAGCGGGCCGCTCGTCCCACTTCCACTCCGCGAGCACGCGGATGCACGCGGCCAGCACGGCTGCCGATGCCGGCGCATCCGTCGCGGACGGTGCGAACAACTCGCGGAGGGTGTTGCCCCAGCCGAGGTCGGTGAGCCTGGCTAGGGCGCGGCCCTCCAGCATCCGTTCCTCGGCGGTGATCTTCCCGCGCACCGGCACGCCGAGCCGGTCGGCACCCTGGGGCCACAGTGCGCGCGGGTCGAGCACCGTGCCGACGCGGTCTAGGCCCGAGGCGGCCGATGCCGCGGCATCCGTTGCCACGCTGGTCGGATACCACGCCCCCGAGCAGTTGTCGCACCGCCCGCAGGGCACCGCCGTGTCGTCATCGAGGGCGCGCTGCAGGTATTCCATCCGGCATCCGCTGGTCCGCTCGTATTCGAGCATGTTGCGCTGTTCGGCGGTGCGCGCCGTGGTGATGCGAGCATAGCGTTCGGCGTCGTAGCTCCAGGCCTTGCCGGTGCCGACCCAGCCGCCGCGAACCCGATGCACCGCGCCGTCGACGTCAAGCACCTTGAGCAGGAGCTCCAGCGGTGTGCGCTTGAGGTTTACCCGCGCCTCCAGCGCGGGAGTCGACAGCGGCCCGGATGCATCGGCCAGCGCCGCGATGACCGCCTCGGCGCGCACTTGGTCGGGCATGGACGCGGTGGCGAAGTACTTCCAGATCGCCTCGTCTTCCTCGCCGGGCAGCAGCAGCACGTCGGCGTTCGCGGTGGCGCGACCGGCCCGTCCGACCTGCTGATAGTAGGCGACCGGGGAGGACGGGGCGCCCAGGTGCAGCACGAAGCCCAGATCCGGTTTGTCGAAACCCATGCCCAGAGCACTGGTGGCCACGAGCGCCTTCACCCGGTTGTCCTTGAGCAGGTTCTCGGATTCTTGGCGCTCGGCGGTGTCGGTCTGGCCCGTGTAGGCGCGCACGTTGTGGCCGGCCTCCCGCAGCAGCCGCGCGGTGTCCTGTGCTGCGGCCACGGTGAGGGTATAAATGATGCCGCTGCCCGGCAGCTCCCCGAGGTGTTCCAGCAGCCAGCCGAGCCGGCTGCGGGCATCCGGCAGCCGGAGCACTCCGAGGCGCAACGAAGCCCGCGCCAGCGGCCCGCGGATGGTGACGACGCCGTTGCCGCCGGTACCCGCCGTCACGAGTTGCCGTTCCGGCTGAATGTTCCCGTTGCGCCGGGCACTATTGCCCGAAACGGGAACAATTGGTGCGGTACCGGCTAGTTGCTCGGCGACATCCGTCACCACCCGGCTGTTCGCCGTTGCGGTGGTGGCCAGCACCGGGATACCGGCTGGCAGCCGGCCGATCAGTTCACGAAGGCGGCGGTAGTCCGGGCGGAAGTCGTGGCCCCAGTCGGAGATGCAATGCGCCTCGTCGACAACGAGCATCCCGGCCCTGGCGATCAGGTCGGGCAGCTGCTGGTCCCGGAAGGTCGGGTTGTTGAGCCGCTCCGGGGAGACCAACAGTACATCGACGGTGTCGTCGTCCAGCCTTGCGCGCACGTCGTCCCACTCGTGCTGGTTGGCCGAATTGATGGCCACTGCCCGTACGCCGGCGCGGGCGGCCGCGGCGATCTGGTCGCGCATCAGCGCGAGCAGCGGCGACACCAGGATCGTGGGGCCGGCCCCTCTGCCGCGCAGCAGCAGGGTGGCCACGAAATAGACGGCGGACTTGCCCCATCCGGTGCGTTGCACCACCAGGGCGCGGCGGCGCTGGTCGACGAGCACCTCGATCGCCTCGAATTGCCCGTCGTGGAATTGCGCATCGTCGCGGCCGACCAGGGTGCGGAGGATGCCGATCGCCAGGGAGCCGGTGTCGGCCTTTGTGAGAGGCGATGATTCGGGCACGGCTCTAGCTTGCCAGCCGCCCGGCACGCCATCCTGTGCGCGCCCGAGTTCTCCTGACAGCCGTGGAGGGCGATCGGCTGTGGAGGAGTGGCGGTGCCCATCTCGCCGGATGGTGGGCGCTAAGCTGCGAGAACTTCGACGGAGAGGTTCCTGTGATTCCCGAGATCAATGTTTGGGCGGTGCTGGTCGCCACGGTGTCCACCATGGTCGTCGGCTCCATCTGGTACACGCCGAAGGTCTTCGGCACCTGGTGGCAGAAGGCCGCGCGGGTGGAGAATCCCGCCAATGCCGTGCGGGCGATCGTCATCACGGTGGTCGTCAGTTTTCTGAGCGCGTGGGTGCTCGCCGGGGCCGCGGCGATCGCGCAGGAGTTCTACGGCGGCAGCTTCCTGATCAACAGCCTGGTCACTGCCGTGATCCTCTGGGCCGGATTCACCGCCGCTCGCTTCGTCACCCACGACGCGTTCGAGAACCGGCCGCCGGCGCTGACGGTGCTCAACATCTCCCACGAACTGGTCACCTACGTCGTGATGGCGCTCATCATCGGCCTGTTCGGCATCGGCGGCTGAGGCCACCGCCGCGCCTTCTCGTTCCCCGCCGCGTCCTCTTCTTCGCAGCCGATCCTCTCCTTTACGGCCCATCCTCTCCTTCACAGGGAACGGTATGGATGATTTCGCACCGAATGGATGCTCCCCGCCGGCCACCACGCCGCCGCGCCGCACAATGGCCGGATGAAACCTCCCAACTATGAAGAAACCCGGTTGCAACCGCTGGCGACCGATGCCCTCGTGCAGGAGCGAGTCGCGGACCTCATCGGCCGGGCCATCCAGCATCAGCTCTGGTTCCTCTTCGTGGACGACCAGCAGGTGCAGCTTCCGCTGGTCATCCCGATGGGTGAGCTGCCCAACCGGCCAGACGCCTTCCTCGGCACCGTCGCCGCGAACCTGCGCGAGGCAATGGGTGTCGAGGGTGCCTCGGCCGTCATCGTCGTTCTCGAGCGGTACGCGGACGCGGGGCTCACCAGCGCCGACCGGGAATGGGCGCTGGCCATCCACACCGAGTTGGAGCAAGCCGGCGTGACGATGCGCGCCATCCTGCTCAGCCACCGGCACGGCGTGCGCTGGATCGCCCAAGACGACTATCGCTTCTGACCGCGCTCCTTCTGACCGGGCCTTCTGACCGCGCCGGCCTCGGGTGAATTACGCTTGCCGCATGGTCCTTCCCGAGGTGTGCGTCTGCTATTTCGTGAGGGAGGCATCCGATAGCCGGGGCAGCTCCGGCTCCCCCGAGGTGCTGCTGGGTCGCAAGAAGAAGGGTTTCGGGCTGGGCACCATGGTCGCCCCTGGCGGCAAGCTCGAGCCGGGCGAGTCGCCGGTGGATGCCGCCGTGCGCGAGACGCTGGAAGAGGTCGGCCTCACCGTGCGCCCCGACGCGTTCACGCCGATCGGAGAACTCACCTACCCGTTTCCGCATCGCCCCGAGTTCAGCCAGAAATCCTGGGCGTTCCTCTGTCGCCAGTGGTCGGGCGAGCCGGTCGAGTCCAACGAACTCGCCCCAGAGTGGTTTCCGATCGACCGGCTTCCATTGGCCGACATGTGGGACGACGCGAAGCACTGGCTCCCCCGTGCGCTGGCCGGCACCTTTGTCCGTGCGACGTTCACCTTCGCCGCCGACGCCAAGTCAGTCGAGACGATGGCGTTCCATTAGCTTCTCGCGAGATGCCAGCCGTGACTAGTGCGCGGCGAGCACACCCGCAGCACCACGCGGCATTTCGGCAGCAGAGTCCACCACTTCCAGAGCGGCCAGGATGTCCGCGCTCAAATCGTCGACATGCTCGAGGCCGATCGACATGCGCACGACACCACCTCCCGGCCGTGCCGCCGGGGCGACAGGGCGATGAGTCAGCGACGCCGGATGCTGCGCAAGGGTGTCCACACCACCGAGGGACACCGCGTTGGTCACCAGTCGCAACGACTGGATGAAGGTGACGGCGGCGTCATAGCCGCCGGCCAGCTCGATGGCGATCATTGACCCTGGCCCGTCCAGCTGGGTGCCCAGCAACCCGTCCGGGTCGCATCCTGGCAGTGCAGGGTAGAGCACCCTGGCCAGCGCCCGATGGCCCTGCATCCGCCTAGCCAGTTCCCCGGCGGTCGCCTGCTGGGCGCGCACACGCACCGGCAGGGTGCGCAGTCCGCGGTGCAGCAGGTAGCCGGCGAACGGGTGCAGCAGGCCTCCGGTCAGAGCGCGCACGTGACGCAGCCGCCGGACCCAGTCCTGGTTGCCCGCCACGACGCCGCCCATGACGTCGCCGTGTCCGCCGAGGTACTTGGTGGCGCTGTGCAGCACGAGGGTGGCACCGAGCTCGATCGGCCGCTGCAGGATCGGGGTGGCGAAGGTGTTGTCCACCATTACCGGAACGGATCCTGCTCCCTTCACCACGCGGGCGATGTCCGTCAGCTCGAGCGTCGGGTTGGCCGGGGACTCGATGATCACGAGGCCGGTGTCCGGACGGATCGCCCCCGCTACGCCGTCGACGTCGGTCCAGGTCACCGTCGTGCCGAGCAGTCCACTGTCCAGCACATGGTCGGTTCCGCCGTAGATCGGCCGCAGCGCCACGATGTGCGGTTTGCCGGCGGTGACCGACGCGAGGAGGCATGCGGTGAGCGCGGCCATGCCGGTGGAGTACGCGACCGCTCCGTCGGCACCCTCGAGCGCCGCCAGTGCGTCTTCGAATCGGGCGACGCCGGGCTGCCACAGCCGCTGGTACACCGCCGACTGGCCAGGCAACAGGTCGCCGCCGCCAGCGAGTTGTTCGTACGAGTCGCCGCCCAGCTCGACGCTGGGCAGCGGGTTGGTCGTCGACAGGTCGATCGACGGAACGTGAAGGCCTGACTCCTTCAGCCCCTCCATTCCGGCGTGGACGGCGCGGGTTTCGAGACGGGAATCAGTTGGCAGCATACCTAGACCGAAACAGAATCTAGCGTCAGATGCAAGTTGACTCGCAGAATATGAGACAATCGTGCTGGTAACGCTAGGATCTGCGAGAAGAAGGCGGCGGCAGACAGTGGAATCGAAGATCGCTTCACTGGACGACATCGACAAGGGCATCCTGCGGGCGTTGTCGGCCAACGCGCGCGTGTCAGGGGCGGCGCTCGCGTCGCGGATCGGCGTTGCGGAATCCACGGTGTCGCTGCGGATGCGCCGGCTGCACGCCGCAGGCTATCTGCGCGGCTATCACGCCGACATCGACGTGGCGGCGCTCGGGATCACGCTGCAGGCGCTGATCTCCATCCGCCTGGTGTCGATCATGCGGGAAGAGGTCGAGAAGTTCCGCCGCACCGCACCGGGATGGCCTGGCGTTCTCGCGCTGTTCCAGATGGCGGGCGTGGACGACTTCTTGCTCCACGTCGCGGCGCGCAACGCCGCCGACCTGCGCGACTTCGTGTTGGAGAACCTGGCCGGGCATCCGGCCGTGGCGCACACCGAGACCAATCTCATCTTCGACCACGCAGTAGGTCGCGGGATGGAACGCCTGCTCGGCTGAGCACCTCAGACCTTGCTGCGCCAGTCACTCTCGTCCGCGGTGTCGTCGATGACGGGGGACGGCATGGTGAACGCCCCGGTGGGCGGGTTCAGCAGTGTCGCCTCGTCCCTGCGATGGCGCAGCACGTTGTCGATGTACGAGGTGAGCGCTTCGGCCAGCGGCATATCGCGGTTCTCGTTCTCGGACAGGTACCAGCGGTGTTCAAGCAACTGATGGAACACTTCAGCCGGCTCCAACCGGCCCTTCAGCTCCCGGGGGATCGCCCTCACCACGGGCTCGAACACCTTGGCGAGCCACTCGTGGGCGACCATCTCCTCGTCGGCGTTGCCCGGATGCGCGGCCGCAGCGTAGGAGTCCAGATCGTTGAGCAGGCGCCGGGCTTGGTTCTCGCCGGTGTCCAGCCCGGTGAGCCTCAACAGTCGGCGCTGGTGGTGGCCGGCATCGACGACCTTCGGCTGGATGCGCACCTTCGCGCCCGCCGCATCCGTGGTGATGGCCAATTCCTCGATGTCGAACCCGAGGTTGTTCAGCCGCTCGACACGTTCGTTGATGCGCCACCGTTCGGTGGACGCGAAGGACTCTGGGCCGGTCAGTTCGCTCCAGAGGCTGCGGTAGGCGGCGATGATCCCCTCGCTGACCGTCACCGGGTCGATCTCGTCGTCGAGGCGGTCGCCGGCGGCGAGGTCGAGCAGTTCTCCGGCGATGTTGATCCGGCCGATCTCCAGGTCGTGCTCCCGCTGACCGGCCGAGAGACTGTTGTGCAACTGCCCCGTCTCCGCATCGACGAGGTACGCGGCGAACGAGCCGGCGTCCCGTCGGAACAGCGTGTTGGACAACGAGACGTCACCCCAGAAGAAACCGATGATGTGCAGGCGCACCAGCAGCACCGCGAGCGCGTCGATGAGCCTGGTCGCGGTGTCCGGTCGCAGCTTCTGTGAGTACAGCGCCCGGTAGGGCAGCGAGAACTTGAGGTGCCGGGTCACCAGAGCGGACTCGAGCCTGTGCCCGCCGTCATCCGTTCGGTTCGTGATCACCGCGACCGGGTCCACGCACGGCACCTCGAGCTTCTGCAACGTGCGCAGGAGGTCGTACTCGCGCCTTGCCAGCTCCCCGGAGGTCTCCTTGACGGCGATGATGTAGCCGCTCAGCCTGACGAACCGCACCAGATGCCGGGAAATGCCCTTGGGCAGCGCCGCGATCGTCTCGGCCGGCCAGCTGTCCAGCGGAAGGTTCCATGGCAGGTCGAGAAGGGCGGGGTCGACCGTCGCGGAGGTGATGTTCAGAGATCCGCTCATCGCCCACCAGCCTAACTGCGCGAAGAACTCGAGCCCACCATCCGGTGAGGGACGATGGGCTCGACGTTCTGAGACTCGCTACTTGCTCGCGATGACAGCCTTCTTGCTGAGGCGGAGACCCGATTCGGTGTCGTACACGTGCACGTGATGCGGCTCCGGCAAGATGAAGACCTTGTCGCCGGCGTTCGGATGCGACCGGCCGTCGACTCGCGCGACGATGTCGACCCGGCGGTCGTTGATGTCGGTGTGGCCGTACAGGTAGCCGTCGGCGCCGAGCTCCTCGACGACATCCACCTCCACCGGCAGGCCCTCGCCGGAGGAGGACACCTGCACGTCTTCCGGGCGGATGCCGATGGTGACCGTCTTCGCCGTGGCGGATCCCAGCGTCTCCCGGTCCACCGGCGCAACGGCGGTGCCGAACTTCAGGCCGCCGTCGACCACGTCCGCATCGAACAGGTTCATCGCCGGCGAGCCGATGAATCCGGCCACGAAGACGTTCACGGGCTGCTCGTAGAGATCGCGCGGCGTTCCAACCTGCTGCAGCACGCCGTCCTTGAGCACCGCGATCCGGTCGCCCATGGTCAACGCCTCCGTTTGGTCGTGGGTGACGTACACGGTCGTGACGCCCAGGCGGCGCTGCAGCGACGCGATCTGGGTGCGGGTTTGCACGCGCAGCTTGGCGTCGAGGTTCGACAGCGGCTCGTCCATGAGGAACACCTGGGGGGAACGCACGATCGCGCGGCCCATGGCGACGCGCTGACGCTGGCCGCCGGAGAGTGCCTTGGGCTTGCGGCCGAGGTATGCCTCGAGATCGAGCAACTTGGCCGCTTCGAGGACACGCTTGGCGCGCTCCTCCTTGTGCACGCCGGCGATCTTCAGGGCGAAGCCCATGTTCTCGGCAACGGTCATGTGCGGGTACAGCGCGTAGTTCTGGAACACCATGGCGATGTCGCGGTCTTTCGGCGGAACATCGGTGACATTGCGCTCGCCGATGAAGATGTTTCCCTCGTTCACTTCTTCCAGGCCCGCGAGCATCCGCAGCGCGGTGGACTTGCCGGAGCCGGACGGGCCGACCAGGACGAGGAACTCGCCGTGGGCCACCGACAGGTCCAGTTTGTCGACTGCGGGAAGCGTCGAACCCGGGTAAACACGGGTTGCCTCATCGAAAGTTACAGTGGCCAATTTATTGCTCCTTCACCGGCAGGTACGTGCCGAACGATCCGTTGTGAATGCACATGCGAGAGGGCCGCAACCGGTGGGGACCGGCTGCACTCTTTCTGGCCATTATGGCACTGCTGCGCAGGTACCTCCTACATCAGCCCGCTAGGCTGTTTCAGCAAGCGCCCCGTAAGTTCTCAGTCTCGGTGTCTAGCATCCGAAGCTGTCGAGTTACGGGGTCGCCATCCGGCCACTAAGCAAGAAGAGTGAGGTTCAATGAGCATCAGTGGCCCCGGCGGCAGCCGGCCCAGCAAGAACATGCGTCGTGAGGCGGCACGGGAAAAAGCAAGGGCCCTGCGCGAAGCACAAAAGAAGAAGGACCGCCGCAACAAGTTCCTGCTCCAGGGTGGGATCGCGGTGGCAGTACTCGCCATCATCGCCGTCGTCGTGATAGTCATCACCTCCACCGTGCGGCCCCCCGCCTCCGGGCCGCAGAACATGGCCAGTGACGGTGTCGTCATCACCAAGGCCCTCGACACCGTGCGCACTCCGGCACTGAAGGCGGGAGCGTCGCCGGCCCCCACTGCGAGCGACAGTTCCGGCGACGTGTTCGACATCCGGGTCTACATCGATTACCTCTGCCCCATCTGTGGTGCCTTCGAAGCGGCCAACGCGCCGCAGATCAAGAAACTGGTGGAATCGGGGGTGGCCACACTCGAGATCCATCCCATCGCCATTCTGGACCGGGCTTCGATGGGCACCCAGTACTCCACCAGGGCAGCGAACGCGATGGCCTGCGTGACGAACTACTCCCCGGACAGCGCGTTCGACTACAGCGCGATCCTGTTCAAGAACCAGCCGGAGGAATCCACAGAAGGACTCACCAACCAGAAGCTCATCGACCTTGCCAAGCAGGCGAAGGTGACGGGGCAGAGTTCCATCGCCAAGTGCATCAACGATGCCAAGTTCAAGAATTGGGTGGCCGCATCTACCGCCCGCGCGCTGTCGGGGCCCATCCCGAACTCCGACATTGAGAAGGTGGCGGGCACTCCCACCGTGCTCGTCAACGGGCAGAACTACAAATACACGACGGATGCGTCCGGTGCGTTCAATCCGGAGGAGTTCTCGAACTTCTTGCTGAAGGTGGCCGGCGACAACTACACCCAGGAGCCGTCGCCGTCGCCGTCGCCGTCGGTGTCACCGACCCCGTAGTAGCCCGGCCCCACCCGGTGGCCGTACCGGTGGTTGAGCCTGGACTCCACCGAGCTTGTCGAAGTGTCGAAACCTCGAGACCCCGCTGAGCATGATGAGCCCCCTGTCGGATTCGAACCGACGACCCCCGCTTTACAAGAGCGGTGCTCTGGCCAACTGAGCTAAGGGGGCGGATGGAACACCCCATATTACTTGAGCGGCCGACATTGGCCGCGCGTCGTCCTGGGCTATAACACCGTCAGGAAGTCGGCCGGGTCAAGAGGACTTTTGTGCTGGAGTGCGCCTGGCGGGCGTCCGCCGACGTAGAGCCAACCGAGCAGGTGTTCCGTCTCGTCCAGGCCGTGCATGGCCCGGACCTGCGGTGAGTCGGTGAACGAGCCTGTGCGCCACATGACGCCCCACCCGGCGTCGTCCAAGGCGAGACTGAGCAGGTGCGCAACGCCAGCCGCGGCGGCGTCCTGCTCCCAGAAGGTCACCTTCTGGCTGATCCGGTGAACCGCCACGATCGCGATCAGAAGCGGTGCTCGCAGCGGTTTGACTGCCATTCTGCCGGCGTGGCGTTCGCGGTCCTCTGGTGCGCCCTGGTGGGCATCAGCCCAGGCCTGCGCCAACGCCCCACCGAGGCGGTCCCGAGCGTTGCCCCTCACCTCCAGCAGACGCCACGGTCTCAATGACCCGTGGTCGGCCACCCGCCCGGCCACCGCCAGCAGCGGAAGCAGTTGCTCATGGCTGGGCGCGTCGGCGGTCACCGCCGGGTAGGAACGACGGCGCGCCATCGCGTCCAGCAGCGTGCGCCGTGCGTTCGCTATTTGGCGTCCTCGTCGGCAGCGGACTCCTGAAAGTTCAGCGCTACCGAGTTCATGCAGTACCGGTTTCCCGTGGGAGTGCCGAATCCGTCGGGGAACACGTGGCCCAGATGGGATCCGCAGTTCGCGCACCGCACCTCGGTACGGCTCATACCCAGGCTCATGTCTTCGATGAGTTCGACGGCTTCCGGACGCACCGACTCGTAGAAGCTCGGCCATCCACACGACGAGTCGAACTTCGTGCCGCTCTTGAACAGCTCGGCACCGCAGGCCCCACAGGTGAAGATGCCCTCGCGCTTCTCGTCGAGCAGTTCCCCGGTCCAGGGACGTTCGGTCGCTGCCTCACGCAGTGTCGCGTACTTCTGGGGACCCAGTTCCTCGAGCCATTCCTGCTCGCTCTTAGTCACCTTGTAGTTCATGTCTTCTCCCTCGTGCACCCAGTGGCGCACCGATCGGTCGCATAGCCATTAAACCCGGGTTCGCTCCGAATTGTTCCGCGCCGGTCACGATACGACGCACAACTGAGACGGTGAGAGGATGACCGGATGGGGCGCACCTCGAACTGGTACAGCAATTTCTCCGGCGAGGCTCACGGCCGGTCGCTGGTGTACGAGGGGTGGGCGACCGGGGTCGCCGGGGATGAGCCGGTGTTGCGGCTGCTGCACGAGCTGCCGCTGGCCAGGCGGCAGCCGAACCTGATCTTCGCCGTGTCGCGCCTGCTCGGGGCGCCCGAGGGCGAGTACGGACCGTTCCGGGACTGGCTGGTCGCGCACTGGCCGGCGGTGCGCCAGGAGGCGCTGCGTCGCTCAACGCAGACCAACGAACCAGGACGCTGCGCCGCCGTGCTGCCGCTGCTGGCACGCCTCCCCGGCCCGCTCGCCCTGCTGGAAGTGGGAGCCAGCGCCGGACTGTGCCTCTACCCGGACCGGTACAGCTACCGCTACGACGCGGCGGCCCCCCTGGATCCGGCCGCCGGCCCGAGCACGGTGTTGTTGGAATGCGAGACGCGCGGAAGCGTCCCTATCCCGACGACTCTTCCCACCATCGTCTGGCGCGCCGGAATCGACCTCGCGCCCCTCGACGTGCGTAACCAGGATGACCGCAACTGGCTGGAGACCCTGATCTGGCCGGAACAGCACGCACGTCTTGCCCGCATCCGCCTCGCCATCGATATCGTGTCCGCCCATTCGCCCCGGATCGTGCCCGGTGACGCGGTGGATGCGCTGGCGACGGTGGCCGCACAAGCGCCCGCCGAGGCGAGGCTGGTCGTGGTCAGCTGCGGAACCCTGGTCTACCTCAGCCGAGTCGACCGGGCCCGATTCGTCACGGCGGTCCGCTGCACCGGCGCCCACTGGATATCGCTGGAAGGGCCTGCGGTGCTGGCCGAGGTGCAGGCGCGCTTGCCGGCGCCACCGGACGACGGAATGTTCGTCCTGGCCGAAAACGCGGAGCCCGTCGCCTATGCGGCGCCGCATGGACACAGCATCCACTGGCTCGCCGGCGCCTGAGTGTGCCGGCTGAACGGCCGCGCCAAACGAGCCTCCCAGCGCGCCGCGTTTAGGATGGCACCGGGCCGAAGAAATGTGCCGATCAGGATGATCTCCTGGCGAAGGGATGACCGTGGAGTTGGAGCCGGACGATGCCGCACCGTCCGAGCCCTCCACCGATTCCCTCTCCCAACAGCAACTGGACATCCTCGAGTTCGAGCGCCGCTGGTGGCGCCGCGCTGACGCCAAGGAACAGGCTATCCGAGGAGAATTCGACGTCTCTGCGGCCCGGTACTATCAAATGCTGAACGCGGTCATCGACTCCCCGATCGCAGCGGTGCACGACCCGATGCTGGTGAAGCGATTGCAGCGGCTGCGCGCCGCCCGGCTCACCGCTCGGTTGGACGGGACCAACCTCAGGAGGGAATCCGGGTCCGGCTCGGGCTGCTGATCAGCGCACCGCTCGAACGCAGGACCAAGCGAGAGAACTATGGTTATCTACCCCCACGACCGCTTTGACGACCTCCCCGACGACCTGTTGCGACGCGGAGCCCACCGCGCCCCGCCGCGGAAGGGACGCGGATGGATCGGGCTGCTGTGGGCGGTCGTGGCGACGATCGTGCTCATCGTCGGCGGGTTGACCGTGCTCTCGCTGATCACCAACCGCGGCAATCCGTTCAGCAGCCAGTACGTGAACACCCCCAGTGCCGCCTCGAGCGCCACTGCCTCGAGCACCCCTACCGCCGAACCCAAGCTGGATCCTGACATCCCGATCACCATCCTCAACGGCACGACCACGCCGCAGCTGGCCAATCAGGTGGGCGACAAGCTGGTCGCCGAGGGCTGGAACGGCGCAGAGGAAGGCACCGGCAGTCGGCTCAACGCATCCGCACAGAACGTGGAAAAGACGGTGGTCTACTACTCGGACCCGGTCAACGAAGGCGCCGCCCGGGCCATCGTCGCCTCGTTGAAAGTGGGCGAAGTGCGACTGTCGAACGACTTCCCCGCGTCGCCGATCACGGTTCTTCTCGGCTCCGATTACAAGCCGGGCGCGTAGCGATAGCGACATCCGCAGCCCTTTTGGTCCACCAGTGTCCCTGAGCGGGTCCCAGGCACGTTATTATCTGGGTCAACCGCTTCACCAGCGGCACGTTGTACAAGGGAGTGTCACATGGCGAATGGGACCGTGAAATGGTTCAACGCTGAAAAGGGCTACGGCTTTATCACCGTCGAGGGGGAGGGACAGGATGTCTTCGTCCACTACTCCGCGATCGATATGTCCGGCTACAAGGTTCTTGAGGAAGGGCAGCGCGTCGTTTTCGAGGTAGGAACCGGCAACAAGGGACCGCAGGCGGAGTCCGTGCGCCTGGCCTGAATCGGCCGGCGCCATCTTTTCCCCAGCCACGCCTGATCGCGTGCCGCCGGGGCCATCCGCCGGCACTAGTCTGTCCCCCATGGGGAATCGGCTGACTACACCGCGCCTACGCGCCCGCGGACTGATCGGTGCTGCGTGCGCCCTGGCGGTAGCGCTGGTGTTGTCGGGATGCACCGCGGGTGCCATCGCGCCCCCGCCCAGCCGGGCGCCGAGCCCGAGCCCAACGCCGAGTTCCACCTACGAGGCGCCCCCGCCGACCGAAGTGGCGCCGTTGCGCGGAACGACGGTGCCGGCCG
Organism: Parafrigoribacterium mesophilum; assembly: GCF_039652555.1. NCBI lineage: Bacteria > Bacillati > Actinomycetota > Actinomycetes > Micrococcales > Microbacteriaceae > Parafrigoribacterium > Parafrigoribacterium mesophilum. The sequence goes on along the minus strand of NZ_JBDJAF010000001.1, from coordinate 1,192,216 downwards.
GCTCGCTCGCGCACGCGTCGATCGCGGCCAAGATCGACAACCACCCGGATGCGCGGCCGCAGGTCGGTTTGGAGCGCACCGACATCGTGTTCGAGGAACTGGTCGAGGGCGGCCTGACTCGGTACGTGGCGCTGTGGCAGTCGGACATTCCCGACCTGCTCGGTCCGGTGCGGTCGATCCGGCCCATGGACCCGGACATCCTGTCCCCGTTCGCAGGCGTCGTGTGCTACTCCGGTGGCCAGCAGCGGTTCGTCGATCTCATGCGGCACACTCCGGTCTACAACGCGATCCACGGCCAACCCGATACCGCGTCGACGTTCTACCGCACCAAGGAGAAGAGGGCGCCCCACAACGTCTTGGTGAAGGCGAAAGAGGTGCTCGCCCAGCACGCATCTTTGCCCGCGCCACCGCAGCAGTTCGCCTACGCCGCAGATGTCGCATCGGCGACCGCAGCCAAGGACGGCAGTCCGACCGCCGCCGTCAACTACAGTTTCGCCGGCATCAGCAACGGCAGCTGGACTTATGACGCCGCCACCAAGCTGTTCCTGCGTGCGCAGAACGGGCACGCCGATCTGGACAACGCCGGGCATCAACTCACCGCCACCAATGTCGTCGTGCTGCGGGTCGGCGTCGACAACTCCCTCGGCGTCCCCAAGACCCTGCTGATCGGCAGCGGCGAGGCCTGGGTCAGCACCGGCGGTGGCACCGTGCACGCCACCTGGTCGAAGGCATCCGCCACCGCCCCGATCGCCATCGTGGACGACAACGGCGTCGCCGTGCGCCTGTCCGCCGGCAACACCTGGATCGAAATGATTCCCACCGCGGGCAGTGTGCAGTTCACCGCACCGTAGCGACCGATGCGCTCACTTGCACTCTCTTGGGTGGAGTGCCAGAATCATTTAGCACTCTCTCACTGAGAGTGCCAAAGGTGTTGTAAGTTTTACGACGTCCGGGAGGGACGAGAAACACACATGGCAAAGATCATTGCTTTCAACGAAGAGGCCAGACGCGGCCTCGAGCGCGGCCTTAATACTCTGGCCGACACTGTCAAGGTGACGCTTGGCCCGCGCGGCCGTAACGTCGTGCTGGAAAAGAAGTGGGGCGCGCCCACAATCACGAACGACGGTGTGTCGATCGCCAAGGAGATCGAACTCGACGACCCGTACGAGAAGATCGGCGCCGAGCTGGTCAAGGAAGTCGCCAAGAAGACGGATGACGTCGCCGGCGACGGAACGACCACCGCGACGGTGCTCGCCCAGGCGCTGGTGCGCGAGGGCCTGCGCAACGTCGCAGCCGGTGCGGACCCGATCAGCCTCAAGCGCGGCATCGAGAAGGCCGTCGCCGCCGTCACCGAGGCGCTGGTCGCCAAGGCGAAGCCCATCGAGACCAAGGAAGAGATCGCGGCCACCGCATCCATCTCCGCCGCTGACGAGGAAATCGGCGCGCTGATCGCCGAGGCCATCGACAAGGTGGGCAAGGAAGGCGTTGTCACGGTTGAGGAGTCGAACACGTTCGGCACCGAGCTGGAGCTCACCGAGGGCATGCGGTTCGACAAGGGGTTCATCAACCCCTACTTCGTCACCGACCCGGAGCGTCAGGAGGCGGTCTTCGAAGACGCCTACATCCTGATCGCGAACTCCAAGATCTCGAACATCAAGGACCTGCTGCCCATCGTCGACAAGGTGATCCAGAGCGGCAAGCAGCTGCTCATCATCGCCGAGGACATCGACGGCGAGGCTCTGGCCACCCTGGTGGTCAACAAGATCCGCGGCATCTTCAAGTCCGTCGCCGTCAAGGCACCGGGCTTCGGCGACCGTCGTAAGGCGCAGTTGCAGGACATCGCGATCCTCACCGGCGGCCAGGTCATCGCCGAGGAGGTCGGTCTCAAGCTGGAGAACGCCACCCTCGACCTGCTGGGTCGTGCGCGCAAGATCGTCGTCACGAAGGACGAGACCACGATCGTGGACGGCGGCGGCGACGCCGAGCAGATCGCCGGTCGGGTCAAGCAGATCCGCGCCGAGATCGAGAACACCGACAGCGACTACGACCGTGAGAAGCTGCAGGAGCGGCTCGCGAAGCTGGCCGGCGGGGTTGCCGTCATCAAGGCCGGCGCTGCCACCGAGGTCGAGCTCAAGGAGCGCAAGCACCGCATCGAAGACGCCGTCCGCAACGCGAAGGCTGCCGTCGAAGAGGGCATCGTCGCCGGTGGCGGCGTCGCACTGATCCAGGCGGGCAAGGACGCGTTCGCGACCGAGGCCATGACGAGCCTGACCGGAGACGAGGCGACTGGCGCGAACATCGTGCGCGTGGCCGTGGATGCCCCGCTCAAGCAGATCGCCGCCAACGCGGGCCTCGAGCCCGGTGTTGTCGCCGAGAAGGTGCGCAACCTGCCCGCCGGCCAGGGACTCAACGCCCAGACCGGTGAGTACGTCGACATGCTCGCCGCCGGCATCAACGACCCGGTCAAGGTCACCCGCTCCGCGCTGCTCAACGCCGCGTCGATCGCCGGGCTGTTCCTGACCACCGAGGTCGTCGTCGCCGACAAGCCCGAGAAGGCCTCCGCCCCCGCCGGTGGAGACCCGACGGGCGGCATGGACTTCTAACAGTCCCTGCAGTTCCAGTATCACCAAGACGGGCGGCTCTTCGGAGCCGCCCGTTCTGCATCCCGCCACCCTCCATTGCTTCGTCCCGTTTCACGGAGTTTTTGTCTCCGACCGGCCCGGATGCCTGTGGACTGGTTCGGAGAGAACAGTTTTTCCTTGAAACGGGTTATGGGGTGAAGAGGCGGGCGTTGGCGGTTTCGATCTCGGCGTACTGTTCACCGGCCCGCGATAGGGCCTGATTGATCGCCGCGAGGCTTTCTTCCACACGCTGCTGCGTGGCCTTCCAGTCGTTCACCACGGCCTGAAACGCATCCGCGGCCTGCCCCGACCAGGAACTCTGCAGGCCCTGGAGCTGACCGTGCAGGCCGGCCACCTCGCCTTGGATTCGACTCATCGACGTGCGCATGGATGCTGTCGCGCTGAACACTGCTTCACTGTCGACCTGATAGCGGGTCATGGTCTCGCCCTCCTGATCTGCGCCGGACGCTCCGGGCAACGGCCACGGTAGCGGGCAGGCGGCCTCCGGCCGGGATCGCAGCGACTAAGCGGCGGGCGCCGGTGGCCTGTAGCCCTTGGGGAGGAGAGGAAGCGTGATCCGGAACGTCGCGCCGCCACCAGGGGTCTCTAGCACCTCTACGGTGCCCTTGTGGGACGCGATGATGCCCGAGACGATGGCCAGGCCCAAACCGCTGCCGCCGGTCTCCCTCGCCCTGGAGCTGTCGGCACGCCAGAACCGTTGGAAGATCTTTTCCCTGATCTGCGGCGGGATGCCCTCGCCGTGGTCGACGATGTCCAGCATCGCCACCCGGCGCGCAGCATCCACCTCGATGGCCAGTTCGATCGGGCTGTCGTCGGCCGTGAACCTCATGGCGTTGCCCATCAGGTTGGTCACGACCTGCCGGATCTTGTTCTCTTCGGCCAGTACCACCGCCGGCACGGTGAGGGCGGGGCCCTGCGGCATGTCGATCGTGTCGACGACCTTCACCGACCGAGCGCGCCGGGACCGTAAGCGGGCCAGGGTGGCGCCGGCGAAGGCGATCGGTCCTGTTGGAGCAGTCAGCGGATGCGCCCCCGCCGGCTGGGGCGGCGGCGGCGGTGCCTCGCCGGCATGGTCAGGCTGCGGATGCGGCTCGACCACGACGACCGACACGACGCGATCGGGGGAAGACGCCATCGCATCCAGCGCCGCGTCCCTGGCGATCGGAACAAGGTCGACTGGCCGCAGCTGTAGCGGGCGCGCCTCGTCGATTCTGGCGAGTTCGAGCAGGTCCTCCACCAGGGCGCCCATCCGGATGGCTTCCTTCTCGATGCGGTCCATCGCTTGCGCGACGTCTTCCGGCTTCTGGAGGGCGCCCATGCGATACAGTTCCGCGTAACCGCGCACCGAGACCAGCGGTGTGCGCAGTTCGTGGCTGGCGTCGCCGACGAACCGGCGCATCTGGTCGATGGTTCTCGCGCGGTCGGCGAACGCGCGGTCGATGCGCCCCAGCATGGTGTTCATCGATCGGTTCAGCCGGCCGACCTCGGTGTTCGGAGTCGCTCCTGGGAGTCTTTTGCTGAAGTCACCGTCCGCGATCGCGGCCGCCATCCGTTCCACTTCGCGCAGCGGAACGAATGTCGACGTGACCAGAAGCCGCGTCAGCGCCGCCCCGAGTATCACGACGGACAGGCCGAACCCCAAGAAGATGGCGACGTAGCGGCCGATGATGCTGTTCGTGTCGGTGAGATTGACCGCCACCACGACGCTGACAAAGGTGGAGGTGCCGTCCATGCTGTATGGCACCGCTACCACGCGCCACTGCGTGGTGCGGGTACGGTCCCACCTGGTGAAGGGCTCGTGCTCGAGCTTGGTCACCGTCGGCAGGCTGAGTCCGCCGAGGACCGGTTGGGCGGAATCCGCGGCGCGGTTGCGGCACACCAGGTCGCCGTCCTCATCCAGCACGGCCACGAACAAGCTGCCGGGGCCGGCGGAGCGCTCGCACAGCGTCTCGCCCATCGGCGGGATGTTGCCGAAATTCAGGGCCGCTTCGCTGATCTTGCGATCCACCTCATCGAGCAAGTAGCCGCGCAGCACCGTCATCGTGCCGACGCCGGCGACCAGCAACCCGATCGTCAGCAGCAGCACGGTCACTCCCGTGATCTTCGTGCGGAGGGAAACCCCACTCCACCACTGCGTGGCTTGATCATGCATCAGGACTTCAGGCTAATCCCTGGATGCTCATCGCATGCTGTGTCGGATGTGACAGATCGTTACGCGCGGGTTGTGCGTGGCCGCGGCGGACACCTTCCCGCAGCTCAGCACGAGCGTGGGATCCAACGTTTTCTCACCGAGTCCGCGCCGGTGGCGGCCGGTTAGACCTTGGCGACCTTGAGCATGTAACCAAAGCCTCGTTTGGTCTGGATGACCGGTTCCTCGGTAAACTGATCGACCTTGCGGCGCAGATAGGAGATGTAGGACTCGACGATCCCCGCGTCGCCGTTGAAGTCGTATTCCCAGACGTGGTCGAGGATCTGAGCCTTGCTGAGCACCCGGTTCGGGTTGAGCATCAGATAGCGCAGCAGCTTGAATTCGGTCGGGCTCAACTCGATCTGCTCGCTGCCGATGGTGACCTCGTGGGTGTCCTGATCCATGGTCAACTCGCCCGCGCGGATGATGGCATCCTCTTCGTCCTGCATGGTGCGCCGCAGGATGGCCTTGATCCGCGCCACGATCTCGTCGAGGCTGAACGGCTTGGTCACGTAGTCGTCGCCGCCCACGGTCAGGCCGGTGATCTTATCTTCGGTGTCGTCTTTGGCGGTGAGGAACAGGATGGGGGAGGTGTAGCCGGAGGAGCGCAGCCGCTTGGTCACACCGAATCCGTTCATGTCGGGCAGCATCACGTCGAGGATGATCAGGTCGGGCTCTTCCTCCAGTACGGCGGAGATGGCCTGGGCGCCGTTCCCTACGGCGCGCACCGCGAAGCCGGCGAAACGCAGGCTGGTTGTCAAGAGGTCCCGGATGTTGGGTTCGTCGTCGACGACAAGAATCTTCGGTCCGTCAGTCATCCGCCTAGTATCTGCGCGTTAGCTGTGCGGTTCCTGTGCGTTTCGCGCGGCGATTCGGACGCAGCAGTGCCCCTCGCCCGGGTCGAACACGATGTCGTGGGTGCAGTCGCAGGATCCCTCTGCCGCGCCCTGCAGCAGCCCGAGGTTTGCGGCGCAGACGACGTCGGGATGATTGTCCACCAGGCGGTGGAAGGGGCAGTTGAGCAGTATCAGTCCGCCTTCGCCGTCTGGCTGCGGGTCGTATCCGGTCTGGTCGAGGACCGCCTCGAAGGTGCCGGCTTGTTTGCCCAGCTGCCGGCCCGTGTCGCTCGAGACGCGACTGAGCACTTCACCGATCGGCTCACCGGTGCGGTCGGACTCCCCGATCGCGGCCGCGAGGACGGTGCCGACCAGTTCGTAGTGGCGCTCCGGGATCGAGACGACGATTTCTTCGGCGCGCAGGCAGTAGAGCTTCGCGGGGCGGCCCGAACCGGGACCCGTCTTGCCGCTGAGACGTTTGAACTCGACCGCTAGTGCGCCTTCGTCAACGAGTTTGTCGAGGTGGAACGCGGCTGTGCTGCGCGCCATCCCGAGCGCCTCCGCCGCGGCATCCCGCCCGACCGGCTGGGCGCTATGGGAGACGAATTCGAACAGCGAACGTCGGATGGGGTCGTTGATGGAGGCGACGACCGCTACCTTCTCTGCCTGAGATTGCTTCTCCATGTCCCCATCGTAACTCTAAAAACGTAAATCTTGACAAAAGAAATGAAAGTCTTCTAAAGTCAGGAGCATCAGTTTTATCGAAAGGGATTCCCATGACTACAACGGACACTGTTCGCGACGGCGCGAACAACACAACCCCACTGTTCAAACGAGAGGCCGGTTGGCAGGTGTTCATGATGCTCCGCACCGTGTTCATCGTTGCCCCGCTCCTCTTCGGTATAGACAAGTTCTTCAACCTGATGGTCAAATGGCCTGTCTACCTTGCCCCGATTGTGACGGACGTCATTCCCGTCACCCCCCAACAGTTCATGTACGTCGTTGGTGTGATCGAGATCGTCGCGGCCATCTGCGTGTTCCTGTTCCCGCGCTTCGGCTCGGTGCTTGTCGCAGCTTGGCTGGCCGGCATCATCCTGAACCTGCTGATTCTCGGTAGTGGCTACGATGTCGCACTGCGGGACTTCGGTCTGCTGGTGGCCGCGCTGGCACTGTTCCGGCTGTCCTTCGTGTACTCACGTCCTCGGGTCAAGCGCGCATGAGTTCGATTCTGGAGAGCCAACTCGACCTGCGGCCCGGGCCACGGCTTACCGTCGTCGACGACGACCACCGGGTCAACGTCAAGCGGGCCGAGGCCGCGGTTGCCGAGTTGCTCACCGCCTTGGGTCGCGACGTGACGAACGAGCACTTGGCGGACACCCCGCGTCGGGTCGCCGCGAGCCTTCGCGAGCTGCTCACCCCGCGCGAGTTCACGATGACCACGTTCCCGAACGAGGAGGAGTACTCCGAGCTCGTGCTCGTCCGCGACATCCCGTTCGATTCGCTGTGCGAGCATCATCTGCTGCCGTTTCGTGGCGTGGCCCATGTCGGCTACGTACCCGGTGACCGGCTGGTCGGCTTGTCCAAGCTCGCCAGGGTGGTGGAGTTGTTCGCCAAAGACCTCCAGGTGCAGGAGCGGCTCACCAAGCAGATCGCCGACTATGTGGAAGAAAAGCTCAACGCGCGCGGCGTTGGCGTCGTGCTTGAAGCGGAGCACCTGTGCATGTCGATGCGCGGCGTGCGCGCCGGCGGAGCGCACACGAAGACGTCGACCTTCCTCGGCGTCCTCGCCGAGAACGCCTCGCTGCGCCAGCAGTTCGCTTAACTGGGTGCCGCATCCGGCCCCGCAACCACCAGTATTGATAGCAAACCCCGTAATGGAGGCAACACGTGTCACAGAATGAGAAGTTCGTCATCGTCGGAGCTGGCCTGGCCGGCGCATCCGCGGCAGAGACGCTGCGGTCGGAGGGCTTCGATGGCAGCATCGACCTGATCGGCGCTGAGCCGTATCGTCCGTACATCCGTCCGCCGCTGTCCAAGGAGTACCTCAGCGGCAAGGACGAGTTGGAGAAGGCGTTCGTCCATCCCGAGGATTGGTACACGAAGAACAACGTCAACCTGAGAACCGGGACCACGGCGTCATCCGTCGATGCGGCGGCGCACACCGTCACCCTGTCGGACGGTGAGTCGATTCACTACGACAAACTGCTGCTGGCGACCGGATCATCACCACGGCGACTGCCGCTTCCCGGCACCGATCTCGACGGCGTATATTACCTGCGCACCCTCGACGACTCCAAGGCACTGCACAGCATCCTCGAAGCCGGTGGCAAGCGACTCGTGCTGATCGGCTCTGGCTGGATCGGCATGGAGGTCGCCGCAACGGCCAAGACGCTGGGCAACGATGTGACGATCCTCGAACGGGACCCGATTCCGCTGGCCGTGGCGCTCGGTGACGACTTGGGACGGATGTTCCAGGGCGTGCACGAGGAACAGGGCGTCATCATGCGCATGTCGCTCACTGTGGCATCCATCGTCGGCGCCGAGGGCCGGGTTGCCGGTGTGCGCATCGACGGCGGCGAAGTGGTGCCGGCCGACCTGGTGCTCGTGGGCATCGGCGCGGTCCCGAACGTCGAGCTGGCGAAGACCGCCGGGCTCGAGGTGGACAACGGGATCGTGACGGACGAGTCGCTGCGCACCAGCGACCCGGACATTTACGCCGCCGGCGACGTGGCGAGCGCCTACCATCCGATCGCGAAGATGCGGTTGCGCAGCGAGCACTGGGCCAACGCGCTGAAGGGCGGGCCGGTCGCGGCGAAGGCGATGCTCGGGCAGAGCGTCTCCTACGACGACATCCCGTACTTCTACACCGACCAGTTCGACATCGGCATGGAGTACTCCGGGTTCGGCCCGATGACCAAGGGCGCGAAACTGGTGTACCGCGGCAACCCGGAAAGTCACGAGTTCATCGTGTTCTGGGTCGCCGACGGCAAGGTGGTCGCAGGCATGAACGTGAACGTCTGGGATGTGAACGAGGACGTGCAAGGCATCATCCGCCGGGGGAACACGGTGGATCCTGCGAAGCTGGCCGATGAGAGCGTCCCGCTGGGCAGCCTCTAAGGTGGGGCGGCTGATCGGGTCCCGCACCTTCGACTTCGACAGGCAAGTCGCGGTGATGGCGATCATCAACCGCACTCCGGATTCGTTCTTCGATAAGGGGTCGACCTTCGCGTTGGATGCGGCGGTGACGGCGGCGCAGACCGCCGTCACCGACGGCGCCGATTGGGTCGACGTCGGCGGGGTGCCGTTCGGGACCGGCCCGGTGGTCGGCCTTGACGAGGAAATCGACCGCATCGTGCCGCTCGTGCAGGCTATCCACGCCAGTTCTGACGTGGTGATCTCGGTCGACACGTTCAACGCGCAGGTGGCCAGGCGCAGCATCCAGGCCGGTGCCGCCGTGATCAACGACACCAGCGGGCTCTGGGACCCGGACATGGCCAGGGTCGTCGCCGACAGCGCCGCGACGCTCGTGCTCACGCACAGCCTGAACCCGCCGCGCAGCGAACCGCCGAGCCCGCACTACGACGATGTCGTGGGCGAGGTGGTCGCGTTCCTGTGCGACCGAGTGGACCGGGCGGTCGCGGCCGGCGTCCCGCTGGACCGCCTCATCGTCGACCCGGGTCACGACCTCAACAAGAACACACTGCACACCCTCGAGATCACCCGCCGGTTGGAGGAGATCGTTGCGATCGGGCTGCCGACGCTGGTCGCGGTGTCCAACAAGGACTTCATCGGTGAGAGCCTGGATCGGGAGCAGGGGTTCCGACAAAACGGATCTCTCGCCGCTGCGGTTTTGTGCATCATGAAGGGTGCGCGCATCGTTCGGATGCACGATGTTCCCGCCGCCGTCGACGCTGTGCGCATGACCGAGGCGATTCTGGGGTTCCGCAAACCCGTGTACACGCGGCATAACATGGCGGGATGACTTCAGACTCGACCACCATCGACCGGATTTGGCCGCAGCCGGGCCTGCAGGACCTCGACGACGAGCAGTTACTGTCGAGCTACCGGTCCGCCCCCGGGCAGTGGCTGCGGGTGAACTTCGTCTCTAGCGTCGACGGTGCGGTGTCGGCAGGCGGTTTGTCCGCCGGGCTGTCCGGTGTCGCGGACAAACGCGTGTTCACCCTGTTCCGGCGACTCTGCGACGTCGTGCTGGTGGGTGCCGGCACCGTGCGGGACGAGGGGTACGGACCGATGCGGGTCGACGCGGATGACGCGCAGTGGCGGCGCGCCTCCGGCCGTCCGGAGCAACCGGTGTTCGCCATCGTGTCCGCGTCGCTCAACCTGGACCCGGCATCCGAGATCTTCACCCAGGCGCCGGTGCGGGCAATCGTGGTGACGATCGGCTCGTCGCCCAGGGCCAAACGGGAGGCGCTTGCGGCAGTGGCCGATGTGATCGTGTGCGGCCACGACGCGCTCGACGTGAATGTCATGGTCGAAGAGCTCGCAGCCCGCGGCCTAGGGCAGGTGTTGTGCGAGGGCGGGCCGACGCTGTTCGGTGCCATCCTGGCGGCGGATCGCGTCGACGAGCTGTGCTTGACGGTGAGTCCGCTACTCGAGTCCGGAACGGCCGGCCGGATCGTCAAGGGCGACCTGCCGGCCCCGCTCGGGCTGACCCTGGAGCAGGTGCTGGTCTCCGATGGCACCCTCCTGCTGCGCTACCTGCGCACATCCCGCACCCCGTCGTCTTAACCCCGTTTCACGGAGTTTCTGTTCGACAGGCCCCCGGATCCCCGGGCCGGGGTCGGCGGGTGACAGTTTTTCCTTGAAACGGGTGCTAGGCGGCCGCGTCGAGGTTGCGTGCGTCGAGGATGGTGTAGCTGTAACCCTGCTCGGCGAGGAACCGCTGCCGGTTCTGGGCGAAGTCCTGATCGACGGTGTCGCGGGCGACGAGGGTGTAAAAGTTGGCCGGCAGACCGGACTCCTTCGGACGCAGCAGCCGGCCGAGGCGCTGCGCCTCCTCCTGCCGCGAGCCGAACGACCCGGACACTTGAATGGCCACGGTCGCCTCGGGCAGGTCGACGGAGAAATTGGCCACCTTGCTCACCACGAGCACCTTGGTCACCCCGTCACGGAACTCCTGGTAAAGCCGTTCACGCTCGTCCACCGCGGTGGCGCCGGTGAGCTTCGGGGCACCCAGCGCCTCGGCCAGTTCGTCGATCTGGTCGAGGTACTGCCCGATCACGAGGATGCGTTCGCCGCGGTGCTTGTCGACCAGCTGTCGCACCACACTCAGCTTCGCCGGGGCGGTGGCCGCAAGCCGGTACCGTTCGTCGTCGGCGGAGGCGGCGTACTCGAGCCGGTCGGACCCTGGCAGGTCGATTCGCACCTCGTAGCAGGAGGCCGGTGAGATGAAGCCCTGCGCCTCGATCTCCTTCCAGGGAGCGTCGAACCGCTTCGGGCCGATCAAGCTGAACACGTCACCCTCCCGCCCGTCCTCGCGCACCAGCGTCGCGGTGAGGCCGAGCCGACGGCGGGCTTGCAGTTCGGCGGTGAGCTTGAACACCGGCGCCGGCAGCAGGTGCACCTCGTCGTAAATGACCAAGCCCCAGTCCATGGCATCGAGCAGCGCGAGGTGGGCGTACTTGCCCTTCCGCTTTGCGGTGAGGATCTGGTAGGTGGCGATCGTGACCGGCCGCACCTCTTTGACCTGGCCGGAATACTCACCAATCTCCGCCTCGGTGAGCGTGGTGCGTCGCAGCAGCTCGCTACGCCACTGCCGCGCCGCGACGGTGTTGGTCACCAGCACCAGTGTGTTGGTCTGGGCCGTGGCCATGGCTCCGGCACCGACGAGGGTCTTGCCGGCGCCGCAGGGGAGCACGATCACGCCGGAGCCCCCAGAGAAGAAGTTGTCCACCGCGTGCACCTGGTACGGGCGCAGGTGCCAGTTGCTTTCGTCCAGGGCGATCGGATGCGGCGTGCCAGGGGTGTAGCCGGCGCGGTCTTCCGCAGGCCAGCCCAGTTTGACCAACTCCTGTTTGAGCTGACCCCGAACCCAGGGTTCGATCGTGCGCGCCCCGTCTGGAAGGGTGCCGGTGATCAGCGGAGCGACCCGTTTCGCCCTGACGATCTCCGCCAGCACCGCGGGATCGGTGGAGTGCAGCGACAAGACGCCGTCGGCATCCCGTTCGATGACCAGTCGGCCGTACCTCGCCACCGTGTCCGCGATGTCCACGGCCACGCTGCGCGGCACCGGGAACCGTGAGTAGCGCTCCAGGGTGGCGATCATGCTGTCCGCGGTGTGCCCGGCGGCACACGCGTTCCACAGGCCGAGGCGGGTGATGCGGTAGGTGTGCATGTGCTCGGGCGCCCGTTCGAGTTCTGCGAACACCGCCAGGTCGTGCCTGGCATCCTCGGCGTCCGGGTGCGCGACCTCCAGCAGCACGGTGCGGTCGCTTTGGACGATCAGGGGGCCGGACACGGATTCGGGCTGGCCATTCACGCTGGCCAGTCTACGGTTGCCACCTGGGTCAGGATGCGGCGGCCGGGCTCAGCGAGACGATGCTGCTCAGCGGGAGGGTGCGCTCGATCGCGGACTTGCGGTCGTGCGCGCGCAATCGGCCGTTGCCCACACTGGCGGGCACCAGCAGGTAATCGACCACGGCGCCGCCCGGCATCGCAACACTCACCGACAGGGTGGCCCTTTCTCGGATGGCCACTTCGAGCCGTCGGGAGAGCCAGGCCTGGCCGGTGTCGCTCGGCGCTTCTGCGGCTTGCCGCCGCAACCGGGCGATCAGCGCCAGCAGCGCGTCGTTCTCGCCGGATCGCTTGGCCTTGGCCATGCGGTTGCGGTGCAGCGCAATGATCTCGCGCCGCTCGTTTTCGGCGGCTACCGGGTACCTGGCATCGGTCAGCGCCCAGAACAGCAAGTCGGGTTCCAGCCGGCTGATCATCCGATCCGGTGCGATCCTGGTCAGGGCAAGTCCGGACAAACTTTGGTCGACTCGGATCATGTCCAGCAGGTTCGGATGGTCGGTGCGCAGGTAGCTGCGGGCGGCAGCGCCGGCGGAGTCGGCATCGTGCAGCGGACCGACTCTCAGCAACCCATACCGGGCAGCGGCCTCACCGATCAAATAGCGCACCGGCTGCGGGATGCCGGTCGGGGCGATCTTTGTCAGGAAGGCGAGGATCGACTCCGCGCTTTCCCCATGGGCCAGGGCGCGGTTGACGCTTGCCGTGGAGATGCGGTAGCTCGAGGCCAGGGTGCGGCTGTCGGGGTCCGCAAGAGCGCGCAGGCGGGCATCCACGTGCGGCGCGAGCGGTCCTGGCGCCACGATGGAGAGGTCGTGCTGCAGGTACACCGTCTCGACTGCTGGCGGAAACCGGCTGGTCATCACCTTTTCGGCCGTGTCGTCCTCGGCCAGCAGCAGGGTGCCCGGTGTGCTGGACGTTCCGTTCGCGGTGACGCCGAGCAACTCGGCATCGCGTGCACATTCGGCGACTCGGCTGGCCATCCACTCGCCGCCTGCCGGGTAGTACCAGCGTGTGTAGGTGCGCAACTCGTCACCCCAGATGGCGTGCGATCGGGAGCCCAGAACGCGGCGCACACCGAACGGCAGCGCCGCAACCCAGGCGCCGGCGACCTCCGCCCAACGTCGGCCGGAGGACTGCTGCAGCCAGGATGCGCCTGCCTCGGTGATCAGCCACGACCCGTTTTCGAGAGCAACCAGACCGGCGCGGCAGGCGAGTGAGAGGAAGACGGCGACCGTGCCGGGGTCCACCGCCATGACGTGGGCCAGGCGTTTGGTGTCCGGCAGGGACACCCCGCCCTTGGCCAGCTCTCGCGCCGGATCGCGCTCAAGTTCCATGAGAAGTTCCGCGGTCGCCGTGGTCGCGGAGAACGCCCGATCCGCGGCGAGCCGGTCGATCGCGCGCTGGTCGATTTTGAGGACGCGGCCGGTCACGGCGGGCGGCGGCGACCCGGCGAGATCCTCCAAACTGGGGACCGGGCTGCTTGACGTGGTGTCGAAGTGCTCATCGACGCAGCTGTACGAGCCGTAGCCGGTTCCGCGCGGCTCCAGCAGCAGCAGCGCAGAGGCGTGGTCCGCGCGGCGCGCGATCACCGCCGTGTCCCAGGGCCGATCGGAGTATTCGGACAATTGGGAGACCACATCGCCGATGCTGGCGCGCTCGTCGGGGTCGGAGGCGCCGCCGGTGATGCGACCTACCGCGCCGATCACCGCCAGGGTGGTCCGGTCCAGTCTGGTCAGTGCCCGCCGCACCGCTGAGCGGTCGAGGAACGCCTCGGCCAGATCGAAAAGATCGTTGATCCCGGATGCGCGGATCTCACGTCCCACCATCGCGTGCCGAAGCTGCGCATCGGTCATGGTGCGCAGTCTTCGTGCCAACGAAAGGGTGTTGCTCATTCGGGTCCCGTCCCGTCAGGCCCGGGTTATGCGCCTGAACACCGACGGTTCCATTGTGCTCTGATTCTCACTCAGCGCTAGGGCTTGCCGTCCCCGCGCGATAAGCGGCGCCGGCGGCGGGCACTAGACAGCACCAGCCAGATGATCAGGATGATCGCCAGGGGCAGCCCGAGATACGGCGTCCAGGCCACCGCTGGCCACAGCCCCGTTCCGAAGTCTGCGGCGTTCATTCCCGACCAGGTGCCGACGATGATCGCCAGGAACGACAGCACTGACAGTGCCACGGCAACCACGATGGTGTATGCCACGATGCGCTCGCGACGTTCGAGGGCGTCTGTGTCAGCCTGGGTATCCTTTGCCACAGGTCAAGGATACTCAGCCGCAACTGCCCGTATGCTTGAGCATCAAGGAAGTACGGGAAAGAGGTAGTGGCATGCCCACCGGCAGAGTCAAGTTTTTCGATGACGAGAAGGGCTTTGGCTTCATCAGTTCGGATGAAGGCCAAGAGGTCTTTTTGCACGCCTCCGCGCTTCCCGCCGGCATCACCTCGGTGAAGGCTGGCACCAAACTGGAGTTCGGTATCGCCGATGGGAAGCGCGGCGCACAGGCGTTGTCGGTGCGTCTCGTCGAGGCGCCGCCGAGCCTGGCGAAGATGAGCCGCAAACCCGCGGACGACATGGCGATCATCATTGAGGACCTGGTCAAGGTGCTGGACGGACTCGGTTCCAACCTCAAGCGCGGCCGGTACCCCGAAAGCAGCCATGGCAAGAAGATCGCCGCGATGCTGCGCAAGGTTGCGGACGAACTGGATGCCTAGCGCCGAATCCCAGAAACTGGGCGCTGCAACTCGCGGCGCGACTGCGGCCGACGTCGAACTCGCCCGTCACGCGCTGCTGGAAATCACCTCGGCTGACACCATCGGCGACCCGGCCGGCTCGATCGACGAGGGCGATGGCGTAGTCTCGGTCTACTTCAGCACCAATCTGCCCGGATACCCCGGCTGGCGGTGGACGGTGAGCGTCGCACACCTCGACGGTGGTGACGCAAGCGTGCTCGAAACCGAGCTCACCCCGGGAGACGATGCCCTGCTGGCCCCGGACTGGGTGCCGTGGGTGGATCGGCTGGCCGAATATCAAGCCGCTCAGGCGGCCGGCGCGTTCGCCGAGGACGGTGACAACGTCGACCCCGACGACGACGATGATGACGACGTAGATGATGACGACGAGATCGACGACGACGAGGACGACGACGAGGACGACGAGGACGACGACGAGGTCGAGGAGAGCGACCTGTTGCACGCCGGGGACCTTGATGGGGTGGACATCGACGAGGTCGACCTCGACAGTCCGGGTATCAGCCGGGCCGAGCGCTAGCGGTTCAGTCGTTCACCGGCGTTCGCCGCGTGGCGCTGCCGATACACGAAGGCCAGCCCGAGCGCACCGAGTACCGCGCCGATGATGCAGGCCCAGGTCCAGGTGCCGTCGCCGGTGGGTCCGGCCGGTCCGGATGCGATGAGCACGGCGCCCAACACGACCAGCCAGAGGATCGCTCCGGTGATCAGCGGTGTGCGGTCGTCGGTGACCGCGGGCGCGGGGTCCGGGTGACGCTCGGAGTCCTTCAACCACAGTCGCATGCGCCCAGGCTACCCGCCTGAGGCCGACGCCGAACTAGCGGCCCGCGTTACAGGTTCGGTACCACATAGTCGATCGAGCCGATCAGCCGGCGCACGTCGTCCGGCTCGACGGCCACGAACGTGGCGATCCGCAATTGGTTCCGGCCGAGCTTGCGGTACGGCTCGGTGTCCACGACACCGTTGGCCCGCAGCACCGCCGCGACCGCCGCAGCGTCGATGGTTTCGTCGAAGTCGATGGTGACGACCACCTGCGAGCGATGGTCGGGATTGGCGACGAACGGTGTGGCGAACTCGGAGGCTCTCGCCCAGTCGTAGAGAAGGGATGACGACTCCAGGGTGCGCGCGTTGGCCCACGCCAGCCCACCGTTGCCGTTGATCCACTCGATCTGGTTCTCCAGCATCAGCAGGGTCGCGATCGCGGGGGTGTTGAGCGTCTGATTGAGCCGCGAGTTGTCGATGGCGTTCTTCAGACTGAGGAACTGCGGAATGTAACGGCCGCTGGCCGCGATCTGCTCGACGCGTTCGATGGCAGCGGGGGAGAACAGTGCGAGCCACAGGCCCCCGTCCGAGGCGAAGTTCTTCTGCGGGGCGAAGTAGTAGACATCCGCTTGGCTCGCGTCGAAGTCGATGCCGCCCGCAGCGCTGGTGGCATCCACCACCGTGAGTGCTCCCGGGTCGGCGACGACCCGCGACACCGGCGCCATCACGCCGGTGGAGGTCTCGTTGTGCGGCCAGGCGTAGACGTCCACGCCGGCGAGGGGTTCGACCTCGCTGCGCGACCCGACCGGCGCATCGACCACGTGCGGGGTCAGCAGGAACGGAGCTGACGCGGCCTTGGCGAACTTAGCCCCGAATTCACCGAAGGTGAGATTCTCGCTGCGGTTCTTGATCAGGGAGTAGGCGGCCGCATCCCAAAACGCCGTCGATCCGCCGTTTCCGAGCACCACCTCGTAGCCGTCGGGAATGCGGAACAGGTTGCCGAGACCCTCCTGCACCCGCGCCACCACGTGTTTCACCGGGTTCTTGCGGTGGGAAGTGCCGAGCACGCCGGCGCCGGTGAGGTAGGCCAGCTGCTCGGGGCGCACCTTCGACGGTCCGCAGCCGAAGCGTCCGTCGGCGGGTAACAAGTCAGCGGGAATCGTCAGATCGGCCATGAACAGATTCTAGAGGAACCGGCGAATGCGGGGACTTTCGTGACAGAGGTTAGGCTTACCTCTGGGTGAGCGATCGGAGGATGCATCGATGACGGATCTCATTGACACCACTGAGATGTATCTGCGCACGATCTATGAGCTCGAAGAAGAGAACATCATTCCGTTGCGGGCGCGCATCAGCGAACGCATCGGCCATTCCGGCCCGACGGTGTCCCAGACGGTGGGGCGGATGGAGCGGGACGGCTTGGTCGTCGTCGAGGGCGACCGCCACCTGGTGTTGACCGCAGACGGCCGCCGCAAGGCTGTCGGCGTGATGCGCAAGCATCGCCTCGCGGAGCGGCTGCTCGCCGACGTGATCGGCCTGGATTGGGCGCTGGTGCACGAGGAAGCCTGTCGCTGGGAGCACGTGATGAGCGAGACGGTCGAGCGTCGTATCGTGACGTTGCTCGAACATCCGCTGCACTCGCCGTACGGCAACCCGATCCCGGGTTTGGACGAGTTGGGTGACCATCCCGCGGAGAAGTTCAGCCAGGGTGTTGTGAATATCGTGAACTTCGTGCTCGGTGCAGTCGGCCCGGTCAAGGGTGTCATCCGCCGCCTGGGCGAGCCGGTGCAGTATGAACCGGATCTGCTCCAGCAGTTCCGCGCCGCCGGCGTGCTGCCCGGCGTCAAGGCGAGCTTCTCGGGCACCGGCGGCTACGTCGTCGTGCAAGTGGAGGGCCAGGACGAGACGCTTGAGCTGCCCAACGAGGTGGCCCAGCACGTCTACGTGGGCATCTGATGCGCCGATGCCGGTCGATCTGCGGCGAGCCCAGTGGTTGCACAGCCAGTTTGTGCGTTAATCTAGAGTCCTCATAGTTCGTGAAGGATGTTTTCGGGAGAGCCGATGACGGGGCAGTGCATCATCCAAACCGTGGATGCGTGCGCGCTTCGGACTCGGCAATGTAGCCGGGCGTGTTTCTGCACGTCTCACACCTAGGCACTGTCGTTTCGACGGTGTCTTTTTGTTTGGGTCTTGTGATTGTTTGCGCACCGGACCGGCCGCTGCTCCTGCCGAGCGAACGATGAGGTGAGTCGGATCCCTGGAAGCCGTCCAGGGACTGGTCGATGGGATGAGAATGCGCACGCTAGTGCTCAACGCGGGCTTCGAGCCCTTGGCCGTGGTGTCCTTCAAGCGGGCGCTGGTGTTGGTGATGAACGAGAAGGCGACGGTCGTCGCGATCGACCCTGAGCATCCGGTGTTCGGCACGTCCGGCACCTGGGATCGCCCGTCGGTGATTCTGCTCCGCCACTACGTTCGCATCCCGCACCGGCGCTTGGTTCCGGTCAGCCGCAGGGGCGTGCTACGCCGCGACGGCCAGCGATGCGCATACTGTGCGAAATCGGCGACGACCATCGACCACGTTCTACCCCGCTCGCGCGGCGGCGCCGACAGCTGGGAAAACCTGGTGGCGTGCTGCCTGCACTGCAACAACCTGAAGGGTGACCGTACTCCCGCGGAGATGCACTGGACGCTGCGCATCAGGCCGCGCGAACCGCACGGCACGGCATGGTTGGTGCGCGGCATCGACCGGGAGCAACCGCAGTGGCAGGAGTTCCTGGCACCGGCCGCCTGACCTGTATCGGTGATCGAGCCGCTGGTGGTGCAGCCTACTGCGACGCGGCCGCGCCGGTATCCGAGGCGATCAGTTCCGGGTGGTGCAGCCTGACCACGTCCGGATGCGATCGAACCCAGCCCTTGAGCACGTTGGCCCCGTATGCGGCCAGCATCGGGTTCTTCGGGTCGTCCGAGATGCCGCGCGACTGACTTGCCAGATCCGGTGGAAGCTGCACCGGCGCGATGACCGCGTCCAGGCGCGGGGACCAGAAGAACGGGATCGAATAGCGGTCCACTCCGGGAGGCGGCGCCTGCACCCTGTGGATGGTGGCGGAAAGGTAGCCGCTGGTAGCCACTTCCAGCATTTCGCCCAGATTGACGACGAGCGCGCCCGGGATCGGTTCCACCGGGATCCAGGTCTGGCTGCCCGGCGGAAGAACTTCCAGCCCGCCGACGCTGTCTTGCAACAGCAGGGTGACGAACCCGTAGTCGGCGTGCGTGCCGACGCCCTGATCTCCGGCTTCCTGCACCACGTTGCCTACGTAGTGCACGAGTTTGGCCATCCAGGCGGGGGTGCCGGCGAAGGCGTCGTCGAAATGGTCCGCCGGCTGGCCCAGGGCGACGGCGATGGCGCTGAGCAATTCCGCGCCCACCTGCGAGAGCGACTCCGCCCACGCCATCGCGACCTGCCGCAGCCGGGGTAACGCGGCATCCGGCCACAGGTTCGGTCCCTGCACGAGCCAGTACGGCTGGTTCGACGGGTAGTGCTCCACAGCCGGCCGATCCGGGCCGAAGTCCAACTGCTCCCGCGCATCCGGCCGCCCGCGTGTGAGTTCGTGTCCGAGCCTGGTGTAACCACGGAAATGTGGGGAAGTGCGATTGTCCAGCTTCAATCGCTCCTCGAGCGGAAGGTCGAACAGCTGGCGGGTGACCTCGAAGATGTCATCGACCTGGGCCTCGGCCGGACCGTATCCGATCAACTGGAAGAAGCCGATGTGATGGGCCGCCGCGCGCAGCGAGTCGATGAAGTCCGGGTTGAACGAGCCGTCGGCGCGCCGGGCCGTGCTCAGGTCGAGGACCGGAATGGAGGCGGGCGACGAGCCCGCAGGCAAATCTGACGTGTTCAGTGCACTCACTCTTGCAAAGTACCATCGAGCCCCGCGGCTCGGTGGAATGTTTCGTCGCGCAGACCCCCACATTCTTAGGCTAGGCTTACCTTGTTTCCCTCCCGCAGCCAGCCAGAAAGCGCCATGCGAGCCCACACCACAACCACCACGTTCCTCGCGGTCTCCGCGGTTCTTGCGCTCACTCTCACCGGGTGCGCCTCCAACGCCCCCAGCGCGACGCCGGCGAAATCCGACTCCCTGGCCGGCACCCAGATCACGGTCTACAACGGCCAGCACGAGGAACTCACCCAGGCCTGGGCGGATGCCTTCACCGCCGAGAGCGGCGTCAAGGTCGTCCTGCGCAATGCCAACGAATCGGAACTCGCCAACCAGATCGTGCAGGAGGGCGCCGCCTCTCCGGCCGACGTGTTCCTCACCGAGAACTCGCCGGCCATCGCATTGGTTGAGAACAAGAAGCTGCTCGCTCCGGTGAATGCCGCCACTCTGCAGGCGGTGCCGGCCCAGTTCCGGCCGTCGACCGACAAGTGGACCGGCATCGCCGCTCGCTCCACCGTGTTCGTGTACAACCCGACATTGCTCGAAGAGGACCAGCTGCCCAAGTCGCTGCTCGATCTCGCCGGACCACAGTGGCAGGGCCGCTGGGCGGCATCGCCCGGCGGGGCCGACTTCCAGGCCATCGTGTCCGCACTTCTGGAGCTGAAAGGCCCCGATGCGACCCTGGAGTGGCTGACCGGCATGAAGAAGAACTTCTCGGCGTACAAGGGCAACAGCACGGTGATGAAGGCGGTCAACGCCGGCGACATCCCTGCAGGCGTGATCTACCACTACTACTGGTTCGCCGATCAGTCCGGAACGAAGGAGAACAGCTCCAACACCAAGCTGTACTACT
Source organism: Parafrigoribacterium mesophilum (assembly GCF_039652555.1). NCBI lineage: Bacteria > Bacillati > Actinomycetota > Actinomycetes > Micrococcales > Microbacteriaceae > Parafrigoribacterium > Parafrigoribacterium mesophilum. The sequence goes on along the minus strand of NZ_JBDJAF010000001.1, from coordinate 1,171,727 downwards.
TCAAGAACGAGGACCCCGGCGCCTTCGTCAGCGTCTCCGGGGGCGGTGTGCTGGCCTCGTCCAAGCATCAGGCCGCAGCGCAGGCCTTCCTGAAGTTCATCGTGGGCGAGGCCGGGCAAAAGGTCCTGCAGACCGGCACCAGCTTCGAATACCCGGTCGCCAGCGATGTCGCCGCGAACCCGGCGTTGCCTGCGCTCGACTCACTGGAAGCGCCCGCCATCGACCCCACGAAGCTCAACAGCCCCGAGGTCGCCGATCTGATGACGCGGGCCGGGCTCATCTAGCCATGCAGTGCAGCCCACAGGCCGGCACACCATGGTCCTGACCCGAACCACGAGAGAACCGCTGGGCATCCGCGCGGGCCGCAAGGTCGGCGGCGGATCCGGGCCGAGCGCCGGTTTTATCGCGCTGGTCGTCGTGATCACCCTGGTGACGCTGATCCCGATCGGATACGTCGTGTCGATTGGGCTGCAGATCGGCTGGAGCACGCTGGCTCCATTGATCTTCCGGCCCAAGGTGGGCGAGCTGCTGGTCAACACGGTGCTGCTGGTGTTGATCGCCACGCCGTTGTGCGTGGTGCTGGGTGTCGGCGGCGCCTGGCTGGTGGAACGCACCAGCGTGCCGGGGCGCCGTGTGTGGGCGATACTGCTCGCCGCACCGTTGGCCATCCCCGCCTTCGTCAGCGGTTACGCCTGGGTGAGCGCCGTGTCATCCATGGCGGGACTGGGTGGCGGGCTTTTCGTGGCCACCCTGGCCTACTATCCGTTGGTATATCTGCCGGCGGCCGCGGCGATCCGAGGTCTTGACCCGGCGCTCGAAGAGAGCGCTCGTTCCCTCGGCTACAGTTCCTGGGCGGTCTTCGTCCGGGTCGTGCTGCCCCAGTTGCGTCTGGCGGTGTGGGGCGGAGCGCTGATCGTTGCCTTACACCTGTTGGCGGAATACGGCGCGTTCGCGCTGCTGCGCTTCGACACCTTCACCACGGCCATCATGGTGCAGTTCCAGTCGTCGTTCGCCGGGCCGGCAGCCAGTGCGCTGGGGGCGGTGCTGGCGACCCTGTGCCTGATGCTGCTGGTGCTCGAATCCGCCACGCGCGGCCGGGCCCGGTACGCCAGGGTCGGCTCCGGCGTGCCGCACGCCGCCACAGTGTTCGCCCTGCGGCGGTGGAGTGTCCCGACGCTGCTCTGTCTGGGCCTTCTGATCATCCTCGCCGTGGGAGTACCGGTCACCAGCGTGATCCGCTGGCTCAGCTATGGTGATCCATGGGCACAGCCGGCGCTCGCCGCGGCCCTCGCGCAAACCGCGTTTCTGGCCGGCGGCGGTGCGGTGCTGACGGTGCTCATGGCGCTTCCGGTGGCCTGGCTCTCGGTGCGCCATCCCAGTCGGATCAACCGGGCGATCGAGGGTGCCACCTATGTCGCCAGCAGCTTGCCGGCCATCGTCATCGCGTTGGCCCTCGTGACGGTGGCCATCCGGTTGGTGCCGTCGCTGTACCAGACCGCGTTCACGGTGCTGTTGGCCTATGCGCTGATCTTTCTGCCGCGCGCGCTGGTGAGCGTGCGCGCCGGTATTGCCCAGGCCCCCATCGGCTTGGAGGAGGCAGCGCGTGCCCTCGGTCGTTCCCCGTTGCAGGCCAGGGTGCTGGTGACCCTGCCGCTGCTGCTGCCATCCATTGCCGCCGGCACCGCGCTGGTCGCGCTCGGAGCCGCCAACGAACTCACAGCGACCCTGCTGCTGGCCCCCAACGGCACCAGCACCTTGGCCACAGGATTCTGGTCGGCGACGGCGGCGTTACGCTACTCTGACGCTGCCCCCTACGCAGCCCTGCTCATCCTGCTGTCCATCCCCGCCGTGGCGATCATGTTTGCCCAATCTCGAAAGGCCTCCCGCGGATGACGTCGCTGAAGCTGGATGGCGTATCGAAGTCTCTCGGCGGTGTCGAGGTGCTGCACGGCATCTCGCTGAGCGTGCGCTCCGGCACCCGAGCGGCGATCGTCGGATCCTCCGGCAGTGGGAAGAGCACGCTGCTGCGGCTGATCGCGGGGTTCGAGCGGACGGATGCCGGCACCATCGTGCTTGACGGACAACCCGTGTGCGGACCGGCTGACTTCGTGCCGGCGCATCGCCGTGGCGTTGGCTACGTTGCGCAGGACGGTGCGCTGTTCCCGCACCTCACCGTGGAATCCAACATCGGCTTCGGTCTGCGCGACCGGACCGCGAAAAAACAGCGAGTGCTCGAGGTGTGCGAACTGGTCAACCTCGAGACCAGGTTCCTGCGCCGCTTCCCGCACGAGTTGTCCGGCGGTCAGCAACAACGCGTCGCCCTGGCGCGCGCGCTCGCACCGGCGCCGGGGGTCATCCTGCTCGATGAGCCGTTCAGCGCGCTGGACACCGGGCTGCGCGCGCACACCAGACAGTCGGTGATCGACGCCCTCGATCGCGCCGAGGTCACCACCATCCTGGTCACCCACGACCAGGACGAGGCCATGCGATTCGGCCACGAGATCGGCGTTCTGGAGGACGGTCGGTTGATCCAGTACGGCCCGCCGGATGATGTGTTCGGCGATCCGTCGACCCCGCTGACCGCGCAATTCCTCGGTGCCGCGATCTTCGTGCCGGTTCGACGTCGCCAGGGGCAGGCGGTATCGGCGCTCGGGGTGCTCCCGGTGCGGCATGATCACGGCGACCGAGACGGGGCGGCATGCGCGCTGATCCGGCCGGAGCAACTGTCCGTCGCCGCCTCCGGCGCCGGGTCGCCCGCTCGGGTGGAGTCCGTGCGCTCCCACGGCTCCCACATCGAGATCGACCTGACCATCGACGGGGATCCCGAGCCGATCGCCCTCACCCTCCGACTGCCCCGCTACCGATCGCCGGAGTTCCTGCCGGGCAGCACGATGCGGGTGTGCGTGGGCGGCAGTGTGGTGCTGTACGACGCCTGAGAACGTTCACTTCGTGTAGAAGTACACCACAGCGGCGATACCGATCAGCACGATGACGATCCGGTAGATCACCGGCGGCAGGCGCCGGCCGACCCTGGCACCCAGTTGGCCGCCGAGAATAGCGCCAAGGGCGATGATGCCGCCGGCGAACCAAGCCACGCTGGTGGTGAACACGAAGACCAGGGCCGCAGCCCCATTGGCGACCGCCGCGAGCACGTTCTTGTAGGCATTGGCCTTCTGCATGTCGCCGGGCAGCATGATCGACAGGAGCGCGAGCAGAATGACTCCCTGCGCGGCTCCGAAGTAGCCGCCGTACACGCCGGTGAGCCCGGTGGTCGTGAGGAGCGTCGTTGCTCGGGCCGATCCGCCCGGCCGAGTCGCCGTGGCCCGTCGGAACGCCCAGCGTTTCAGCGATGGCGCTGCCACGACGAGAACGCACGCAGCGATGATGAGCACCGGCACGATCGCATCGAACGCGGAGGCGGGCAGTACCAGCAGCAGTAGTGCCCCGGCGGCACCGCCGACCAACGAGCACGCCGCAAGAGGCAGCACTCCGCGGGCCTCTCCCTTCAGCTCGTGCCGGTAGGCGATCGCGCCGCTCACCGAGCCGGGCAGCACTCCGATGTTGTTGGTCACGTTGGCCAGCACCGGCGGGTATCCGAGCGCCAGCAGCGTGGGGAAGGTCACCAGGGAGCCGGAGCCGACGACGGTGTTGATCGTCCCCGCCGTCGTCCCGGCCACGAACAGCAGCAAGGCCTCTAACCAGGTCACGGAGTGGGCACCAGCACGATCTTCCCGTTCACGTGACCGGTCTGGCTTTGCCGGTGTGCGTCGGCCACCCGCTCCAGCGGATAGATGGCGGCGATGTCGATCTCGAACAGCCCGCGTTCGGCAAGGTCGGCGGCGACGGCCACGCCCTCCACCCGTAACGCCCTGCCCTCCGAACCGAGTCCTCCGCCGAAGTGTTCGCTGAACAAGCGGATGCCGAGGTCCGCTGCGGCCTGGAAGGCCACCAGCGTCGCGATCCTGGACCGGTCGGCAACGAGGTCGAGTGACGTATGCAGGGCCTCGTCGGTGCCGGCGATGTCGAGCGCCACGTCGATGCCGCCCGGTGCGGCGGCGCGAAGCCGCTCGAGTAGGCCGTCCCCGTAGGCGACCGGGATCGCGCCGAGTTCGGCGAGCCGGGCGTGATGCGCCGGGCTCGCTGTGGCGATGACGGTCAGTCCCCACTGGTGGGCGAACTGCACGGCGGCCAGGCCGACGGCTCCGCTGCCGGCGTGCACCAGTAGCGTTTCTCCGGCGCGCACTCCCAGGGACTTGAGCGACTGATACGCGGTGCCGGCGGGCATCCCGAGCGCGGCTCCTTCCTCGAAGCTCAGCGACGGGGGCTTGCTCGTGAGTCGTGTCGACGGTGCAGCCACCCGACTCGCGTACGCGCCGGTCAATCCGCGCGCGATGACGGCGTCGCCCACGGCGAACCGGCCGGGATCGGCTCCAACCGAGGTGACCACGCCGCACGCGTCGGAACCCAACCCGATCGGCTCCGTGAGGGGGCCGCTGGCGGTGCGTCCCTCGCGGATCTTCCAGTCAATCGGATTGACGCCGGCGGCACGCACGTCGATGACGACGCCGTCTTCCGGGGCAACGGGGTCCGGGACCTCGACGACTTCGAGCACCTCGGGGCCGCCGAAGCTACGGATGCGCACCGCACTGGTCATGATTTCTTCTCCTCGGTTGCTGCTGGTTCCAGCCCGGACGGATGTCCGAGCGCCACGCTTGCCGCTCGCGCCGCGGCGGACACGGCCGGGCCGAGGCGCTCCACGTCGTCAGGCCCCACGCGCTGGGTCGGGAACCCGATGCCCAGAACGGCGACCAGGTCCCCGGTGTGGCCGAACACCGGCCCGCTGATAGAGCCGACGTCGATGTTGCGTTCGCCGAAGGCCGCGTAGAAGCCCTGTTCCCGTGCCACGGCGCTTTGCGCGTCCAACTGCTCCATGCTCGTCGGGGTGGACGGGGTGAAGACGGTCAGATCGGTGCCGAGGAGCGCTTCGCGGGCATCCGGGTCGAACGCCAGGAAGATCTTGCCCGGCGCGCCGGCGTGAATGGGCAGCACCTGCCCGACCCGGAATGGGCGCATGATCACGTGGCGGGTTTCGGCGACGCCGACGACGGTGCGGAACGCACCATCCCGGACGTACAAGCATGCCGACTCCTCGGTCTGGTCCCGCAGTTCCTGCAGGATCGGCTTGGTCAAACTCACGATATCCAGTGCGAAGGTACCGGGCATCGACCACTGCACCAGCCGGAGTCCGATGCGGTAACGGTCGCGGTCCCGGTCGAGGTAGCCCTCGCGCACCATGTTCTGAACCAGGCGTTGGCACGTGCTGGCGGGAAGACGCGTCTGCCGGGTGATCTCTTGCAGCGTCGGGTCCGGGGATTCGAGCGAAAAACAGTTGAGGATTTCGGTGATTTTTCGCAGCAGCAGGATTGGGGCGGATCCCGAACCCGGTGTCTTTGCCACGCTGCCGCTCTTCTCGCGATGGGTGCTCGACGAGCACCATGGTGCTCCGAAGTCTCTCGTCAAAAAGATAGCGTGAAGACTTGACACTCGGAGACAAAACTCACAAGCTGGGTTAGGAACCCACGTACTGAGTTCCATCATAACTGCGGAGAGGCCGATCGTGGGCGCAACGGGGACAGCGGAAGACCACAAGACGCGCACGGCGATCTCCAAGGTTGGCCTGATCGTCCCCAGTTCGAATACCACGATGGAAACCGAGTTACCCGAACTGTTCCGGCGGCAGACCGCGGTGACGGGCCACCGATACACCTTCCATTCGGCGCGAGCCACGCTGCACAGTGTCACCAGGGACGAGCTGGCGGCCATGGTGGACAAGGCTGCGGACTGCGCCGTCGCGGTCTCCGATGCGGATGTCGATGTGATCGCCTATGCGTGCCTGGTCGCGGTGATGGCCCAGGGGCCGGGGGCGCACACCGGTTCCGAGGCGGTACTCGCCTCGGCGGCGAAAGACAATGGCCATCCAGCCGCCGTAACGAGCAGTGCCGGTGCGCTGGTGCGCACTCTGAAGCTGCTGGACGCCAAGAAAGTGGCCATGGTCACGCCCTATGTTCCAGAGCTGACCGCGCTGGTCAGCGATTACATCGTCGGGGCCGGGATTGCCGTCCATGACGTCATCGGTCTCGAGGTGTCCGACAACCTGCTCGTGGGCCGGCTGGATCAGCGGGAGTTGCCGGGGATCGCACGGAGGTTGAAGCGTGACGGCGTCGATGCGATCGTGCTTTCGGCGTGCGTGCAGATGCCGTCCCTGGAGGCCGTGCAAACGGTGGAAGACGAGCTGGGGCTGCCCGTGGTCACCGCCGCCACCGCAACAGCGTTCGAAATTCTCCACGCTCTCGGCCACCGGCCTGCGATATCGAATGCTGGCGCGTTGCTAGCCGGTGGATTCTAGACGGGACAGACTTTTCAGATACTGCGCGGGCGTCAAGTCCGCGACGGTGACACATCAAATCAAGATAGATCAACGCAAACGGAGTGGATATGACAGTACGGACCGGCGCCCTGCAGGATCTCTTGGTCCTGGATCTGACGCGGATCCTGTCCGGGCCGTTCGCCACGATGACGCTCGCCGACTTGGGTGCGGATGTCGTCAAGGTCGAACAGCCGGGCACCGGGGATGACACCAGGGCCTGGGGTCCGCCGTTCCAGGGCGATGCGGCGGCGTACTTCTTAGCGGTGAACCGGAACAAGCGCAGTATCGCGGTGGATCTGAAGTCGTCGGAGGGCCGCGCCGCGGTGTGGAAGCTCGCGATGAAGGCCGACGTGCTGGTGGAGAACTTCCGGCCGGGGACCGCAGCTCACCTGGGGTTCGGCTTCGACGAACTGTCGAAGGGCAACCCCGGGCTCGTCTATGCGTCGATCAGCGGATACGGCCAGACCGGCCCGGAATCGCAGCGACCTGGGTATGACGCGATTGCGCAGGCGCGCAGCGGCATCATGAGCGTCACCGGGGAGACCGACGGCCCGCCGGTGCGAGTCGGGGTGAGTAGCGCCGATATCGCTGCCGGGATGTGGGCGACCATCGGCATCCTGGCGGCGCTGCATGAAAAGCAGCGCACGGGGCACGGTCAATGGGTGGATATCAGCCTGCTGGACGGGTCGGTGGCCTGGCTTACCTATGTCTCCAGCGGCTACTTCGCCAGCGGCAACGTGCCGCGTCGCTACGGTTCGGCGCATCCGACCATCGTGCCGTACCAGGCGTTCGCGTCTTCGGATGGCTTCGTGATGGTCGCGGTGGGCAATGACAGTCTGTGGCAGCGCTTCACTAAGGCGATCGAGCGGGACGATTTGGCGGCCGATGAGCGGTTCACTACGAACTCACTGCGGGTGAAGCATCGGGAGGTGCTGGTGCCGCTGATTGCCGACATTCTCGCGAGTCGCCCTACCGCACAGTGGGTTCGGGCGCTGGATGAGCACGGCGTGCCGGTCGGGCCGATCCAGACCGTGGATGAGGCGTTGGCCGATCCGCAGGTGCTGGCGCGCGGCATGGTCTCCGAGGTGGAGCACCCCACTGCGGGCATGGTCAAGACCGTTAGCTGCCCGATCCGGCTCACCCGCACGCCGGTGGCGGTGCGTACCGCGCCGCCGCTGCTGGGGCAGCACACCGACGAGGTACTCGGAGAACTTGGCTTCGACGGCGACGCCATCACGTCACTGCACGCGACCGGAGTAGTGCAGTGACCAGCGCATCGGCGCCGGGGGCTGCCGAGGTCAGCCGGTCGGGCGCCGTGGCGACGATCACGATCGGGACCGGCGAACGCTTCAACGCGATGGGCCGGGCGGAGTGGCGGGCCCTGGAAGGCATCGCGACGGCCTTGGCTGACGACGAGTCGCTCGAAGCGGTGGTGGTCCGTGGCGGAGGTGGTCGGTTTTCCGCCGGTTCGAACCTCAATGACTGGAACGGCGCTACCTCCGCCGAGGTGGATGCGAGTTTCGCGGAGATAGAGGCGGCGCTGCAGGCGGTGGAGAACCTCCCGATGCCGACCGTGGCGGTCGTTGAGGGGGTTGCGGCGGGAGGCGGCTGCCAGCTGCTGCTTTCGTGTGATCTACAGCTGGTGGCCCGCTCCGCCAGACTCGGAATGCCGACGGCGCAGCTGGGTATCTTGGTTCCGCCGTCGTTTGCGAATCGGTTGTCGCTGCGGATCGGGCCGTCCAGAACGAAAGATCTACTGTTCGGGGGAGTGCTGCTTCAGGCGGAGCAGGCGGCCGCCATCGGGTTGGTGACCACGGTGGTGGCGGACGGGCAATTGGACACCGAATTGGCGCGCCTGCTGGAGCGGTGGGGTACGCAGTCGGCCGCAGCGCTGCGCGCGGCGAAGGCGGCCGTCAACCTCGGGCTGGCTCCGCTGGAGCAGCCGGCTCGCGACCGGGTGGTCGGCGCGGTCTCGGACCCAGGCGAGTTTCCCAAGCGGGTGGATGGCTTCCTGCACCGAAAGAACACTGCGCACTGAAAGAACACTGCGCACTGAAAGAACACTGCGCACTGACCACTTCGGCATTCGCGAGCTGGCTTCGGTAAACTCGGGGAGGCCAGCCTCTGTAGCTCAACGGAAGAGCAGTTCCGTCCTAAGGAAACGGTTGGGGGTTCGAATCCCTCCAGGGGCACTTTGTGATGAGTCGCGACATGTGCCTCGAGGCGAGTGCGTCGCGTTCTAGACGATCGGCGTTTTGCCTTGCTCGCCGTCCGCCCACACGTTGAATGTCGCTTCCCAAAAAGCAATGCGGCCGTTCTTCATGGTCCAGAACTCGCAGCCGCGGCCGTGCATCAGTGCTTGGGTCTGCGCATCGACCCAGCTTCCCGTCCACGCGCCGGCAATGACATTGCCCGTGATCGCGCGGAGTTCTTTCTTCAGCCGGTAGTTCTTCTGGCGTGCAAGCCGGCTCCCGATGAATTTCCGGGCTTCGGACAAACCGTGGATGGCGGGAAAGTCCGCGTAGAGGATCGTGATGTCCGGATCGAAGCTCGCCAGGATCGCTTCAAGGTCTCCGGCCGAGTAGGCGCGTTCCGCCTCCCGCTGCAGTTGGTCGGCCAACGCGACGGTGATCTCGTTGTCTGTTTCTTGCATAGTTCTCGGCGCTCCTTGTCAGTACGCGGCACGTCTAAATATAAGAAGCACCTCTGCAGCGTGCCAGGATGTGCTCCGACACGCTGCAGAGGTGCTGTGGTGCTACTTACTTAGCGACCCGCTCCGCGCGGTCTGCCCTCGGCTCGTACGTGTCGGCCGAGGAGATGTCCGACTTGGAGTAGTCCTTCAAACCGAACGCCGCCGCGATCGTGATCAATGCTGCGACCAGCATGTACACGGCCACCGCGTAGCCGGTCCCGAACGTGTGCAACAGCCAGGTTGCAATCAACGCCGCGGGGCCGCCGGCGATGATCGACGACAGCTGGTAGCCGAGACCCGAACCGGTGTAGCGCAGGTTGGTCGGGAAGTTTTCGGCAATGATGGATGCCTGGGGACCGTACTGCATGGCGTGGGGGATCAGCGCAACGATCAACGCGATGAACACCACCCACGCGATGCCACTGTCCAGCATGGCGAAGTAAAGGAAGCCCCACACACCGGTGATTCCGGCGCCGATGAGGTAGATCTTCTTGCGACCGACCGTGTCGGAAAGGTGCCCGAAGTACGGTACCAGGAACAGTTCGAATGCCGCCGCGATCATGGTGCCGATCAGTACGAAGTTGTACGAGTACTTGTGGGTGTCGTCGGTGAGGTAGGACAGCACGAACGCGGTCACGATGTAGAACGGCATCTGCTCTGACATGCGCAGCAGTGCGGAGAGTACGACCTGCTTCGGGTACTTGCGGAGCACCTCAAGCACCGGCGACTTGCGGGCCGTCTTGGTCTCGAGCACCTTCTTGAACATCGGGGTCTCTTCGATCCGGATCCGGATGTAGAGGCCGACCGCCACCAGTACCAGGCTGAGCAGGAATGGAATCCGCCAGCCCCAGGCAATAAAGGCATCCGTGCCCATGGCTCCGTTGAACAATGCCATCAGTCCGGTGGACAGGATGATGCCGATGGCAACGCCCAATTGCGGCCAGCTGGCCATCAAGCCGCGGCGCTTCTGGTTGCCCCACTCCATTGACAGCAGGATGGAACCGCCCCACTCGCCGCCGACTGCGATGCCCTGGAAGACACGCAGCAGGATCAGGATCACCGGTGCCGCGTAGCCCCAGGAGTCTTGGCCGGGAAGCACACCGATCAGCGCGGTGGAGACTCCCATCATCACCAGGGTCGTGATCAGCATCGCCTTGCGGCCGATGCGGTCACCCCAGTGTCCGAAGATCGCGGCTCCGACCGGCCGGGCCAGGAAGCCTACGAAGTAGGTGGCGAATGACGCCAGCAGGGCCAGGTAGGGGGTCATCTCCGGGAAGAACACGTGTGGGAACACCAGTGCGGCTGCGGCGCCGTAGAGGAAGTAGTCGTACCACTCGATGGTGGTGCCGATGGTGCTGGCGACCGCCGCTTTGCGCACTTGGCTGCGTCTTTCGTGGTCGGTTAGCGCCGTCCCAGTATTTGACATCGTTGTCTCTCTTTCCATTTCTTTCTCAGGGGAGTACCGATAAGGGTTTAGTTTTCCGGTTGGTGATTGTCAAGCAACACGCCGTAGGTGGCGAGCGAGAGGTTTTCTGACGACTGTCCGCGCCTGGGCGGGCTTCCTCGTCCGGAATTGTACCGCTGACTGTGCCTCACACGTTTAGGTTGATCGATATGTGTTTGCGGTGCGTGTACGACTCGAGCATTCCCTCGAGCGAGAACTCGCGGCCCATGCCGGAGGTCTTGTAGCCACCGTATGACTGCCCGAGAACCTGGCCGCCGCCGTGGTTCACCTGCACCCACCCGGCGTCGATGCGGTGCGCGGTGCGGATCGCGGCACCGATGTTCTTGGTGTGCACGAACGCCGAGAGTCCGTAGTGCGTGTCATTGGCCATGGCGATGACCTCGTCCTCGTTCTCCCAGGGGATGGCAACCACCACCGGTCCGAAGATCTCCTGCCGGTTGATGTTGAAGCCGTTGTCGATGTGCGAGAACACCGTGGGCGTAGCGAAGTAGCCGCGGGACAGCGGTCCTTCGGTCGGCGGCATCCCTCCGGTGAGCACAGTGCCGCCCTCCACCTTCATGCCCTCGTCGATGAACCCGCAGACGCGATCGAATTGCTTCTTGTTGACGATCGCACCGAGGTCGGAAGCCTCGTCCAGCGGGTCGCCGACCTTCATCGCCGCGACCTTGGCAGCAAACTTCGACATGAACGAGTCGAAGATCGACTTGTGCACGAACAATCGCGATCCAGCGGTGCAGGACTGCCCCTGACGGAAGAATCGCATTCCCATGATCGCGGCGTCCACCGCCCAGTCGTCGTCCGCATCCGGAAACACGATCTGCGGATTCTTGCCGCCGAGCTCCAGGGACACCGGGATGATCCGCGACGCTGCTGCGGAAAGGATGCGGCTGCCCACGGCCGTCGACCCTGTGAATGACAGCTTGTCGACATCCGGATTGTTGATCAAGGCTTCGCCGGTGACCGCGCCCACCCCGTGGACGACGTTAAGCACCCCCGGCGGCAGGAACTCCTGGCAGATCTTCGCAATCTCGAGGATCGCGAAGGGTGCGTCCTCCGCGGTCTTGAGAACCAAGGTGTTGCCGGCGGCGATGGCCGGGGCGATCTTCATGGTGCCGAGCTGCACGGGCGCGTTCCACGGGATGATGGCGCCGACAACGCCGTACGGTTCGCGCCGCGAGTAGTCCAGCTTGTCGATCGACAGCGGAATCTGCTCGCCCTTCACCTCGCTGGCCAACCCGCCGAAGTAGCGGAAGGTGTCGACTGCGAAGGCCAGTTCCCCGCGGGACTGCGTGCGGATCGCGTTACCGTTCTCCAGCGACAGGATCTTCGCGATCCGATCCGTGTTTTCCTCGAGCCGGTCGGCGATTTGGGCCAGAATGCGCCCGCGCGCCCTGGGCGCCGTGTCCCGCCAGGCGGGGAACGCCCGTCGTGCGGCCGCCACGGCGGCGTCGACGTCCCGCGTCCCGCCCTGTGCGGCGGTGCCCATGACCTCCCGGTCACGTGGCGCGATCACGTCGAGTGTCTGGTCGTCGGCCGACCCGGTGAGTTCACCGCCGATGATGTGTTCTGCGAAGGATATGCCAAGTTCGTTCTTGGCTATGTCGGCAGAGATCATGTAAAAATTGCTCCCTCGTTGCCCCTCCGTTGGGGTATTCGTATCGCCATTTTTCTACGAACAAGCGTCAAAGAAAAGCACCGGTTATGAGCGTCCGGTGCGCATTTTTGCACTTTGTCGAATGCGGCGGGTCAGTCGAAGATGATCACCTGGCGGATCGCCTTGCCGTCCGACAGTTCGTCCATAGCCTCGTTGACATCGTCCAACCCCACACGCCGGGAGATCAGCTGGTCCACCGGCAGCGTGCCGTCTCGCCACAGCTGCGCGTATCGCGGGATGTCCCTGGACGGCACCGCGGATCCGAGATAACTGCCGACGATGGAGCGTGCCTCCGCGACCAGGCCGAGCGGGGAGAGGCTCGCGCGGGCATCCGGGGCGGGAAGTCCTACCGTCACGGTGCGACCGCCGGGCGCCGTCACGGCCACCGCGGTCTCGAACGCCCGCACATTGCCCGCCGCCTCCACCACCACCGACGCCTTGATTCCCGCCTCGACCGCCTCCTGCGGCGAGTAGACAGCGGTCACCCCGAGTTCTTTCGCCTTGGCCAGCTTCGCCGGTACCGCGTCGATTCCGATGACGCTGCCCTTGGCCAGGCTCACCGCCGTGATCAGTGCGGCCATGCCGACTCCGCCCAGCCCCACGATGGCGATCGAGTCGCCCGTGCCCGGGTTACCCGCGTTCATCACCGCACCGCCACCGGTAAGCACGGCGCAGCCGAGGACCGCGGCGATGTCCGCTGGGATGTGATCCTCGATCGGCACGATGGAGTGCCGGTCGATGACCGCGTGGGTAGCGAATCCCGAGACGCCGAGGTGGTGCAGAATGTCGCGGCCATCGCGGTGCAACCGGATGCCGCCGCTCATCATCACACCGGCGTTGTTGGACGCCGACCCGACGCTGCAGGGCAGCCGACCGTCGGTCTGGCAGCCCGCGCACTTGCCGCAGCGGGGCAGGAACGTCATGACGACCCGTTGTCCGATCGTGAGGTCATCGACGCCGGCTCCGAGCTTTTCGACTCGGCCAGACGCCTCGTGCCCGAGCAACATGGGTACCGGACGCACCCGACTGCCGTTGACGACGCTGAGGTCTGAGTGGCAGATGCCAGCCGCCTCGATGCGGACCAGCACTTCGCCCGGTCCCGGCGCATCCAGTTCGAGCTCGCTGATCGTGATCGGGTGGCTGTCCCGGTACGGGCGCTCCCGGCCGATTTCTTCTAGTACTGCGCCCCTGATCTTCATTGTGGTGACCTTCCGTCTCGCCGTCGCTGTTCTGCGAGCAGAATACCGCGCCGCTATCCGGACAGTTCATCCTGGCGTTCCGTCACCTCACGCCGGATGGACCTGATCACCGCCTCCACCACGGTAGACCGCAACGACTCAGGCCTGGCCACCGCCCACATCGGCAGTTGCCGATGGAACTCCTGCGGCAGCACTGGCACGAAGTCCGGATCCCGGTTCACCATGAAATTCGCCAGAAGCCCGATTCCGGCACCGCGGCGCACGGCCTCGTTCTGAGCAAAAATACTCGTCGCCTGAAAGCTGGTGCTGAGCATCGGCAGTTTGAGCGATCGCTGCCCCAGTTCGGCCACCTGCAATGCCGACTCCACGTACGAGACGAAGCCGTGGTGCTTCACGTCGTCCAGCGTCGCCGGCATGCCGTGGGCATCCAGGTACGCGCGGCTGGCGTAGAGCCTGAGGAAATAGTCGGTGAGGTGGATGCGCTGTGCACTGACCGTTTCCGTCCAGCCGGCGACGATTTCGACGTCGACCCCGGAGCGGTTCTGGTTGACCTTGCGGGTGGCGCTGAACAGCTCGACATCGACCTTCGGATGCCGTTGCTGCAGTCGCACAAGAGCCGGCGTGACGAACGTCGCCCCGAACCCGTCCACCGTGCTGATCCGCACCAACCCGGAAAGCGAACCCTCGTCGTGGCTGATGGCATTCCGCAACACCGCCAGTTTGTCTTCGATGGCTTCCGCAGCGCTGACCGCCTGGATGCCCAATTGGGTCAGTTCCCACCCGTGCGGGCTGCGCTCCAGGGTGCGACCGCCAAGTTCCTTGTCCAATGCCAGGATCCGGCGGGAGATGGTGGTGTGGGTGGTGCCGAGGGCTTCGGCGACGGCATTGAACCGGCCGAGCCTCGCCACGGTGAGAAGGATGAGCAGGTCGTTCGGACTGGGTAGTCGCTTGAAGTCGACCATGCGCTCCCCTTGGTCTGGGTGCATGAATGCACATAGGCTCTGTGGGTTTTCTTCTTGACTGCACTATATCGGGGTGGGACGTTTGACCTTGTATCAGGCGTGCCGCACAACGGGCGGCACTATTCGAGCGAAGGAGCTTCTGAGATGGCTGTTGTCGGATGGATCGGGTTGGGAAACATGGGCGGCCCCATGTCGGCGAACATGGTCAAGGCCGGGCATGACGTTCGCGGTTTCGATCTGAGTCCGGTGGCACTGGATGCCGCGAAGAAGGCTGGGGTGCACGTCGTCGGCAGCATCGCGGAGGCCGTCGATGGTGCGGATGTCGTGTTCACGATGTTGCCTAAGGGCGAGCACGCGCGGGCTGTGTACCTTTCGGAGGACGGCGTCCTGGCTCACGCCAGTACGAGCACCCTTTTGGTCGGCTCCTCCACGATCGACATCGAGTCCGCTCAGGCGCTTCACGATGCGGCAGGCGCTGCCGGTTTCCGCTTTGTGGACGCACCGGTGTCCGGTGGCATCAGCGGCGCCGAAGCGGGAACGCTCACCTTCATGATCGGCGGAGAGGCCGGCGCGGTGCGCGACGCCAGCGCGTTCATCGAGCCGATGGCCGGCAACATCATTCCCACCGGAGGCGCCACCACCGGTCAGGCGGCCAAGATTTGCAACAACCTGATGTTGTTCATCGACCTTGCCGGGGTGTCCGAAGGTGCGGTGCTGGCCGACCGACTCGGGCTGGATCCGAAGGTGTTCTGGGACATCGCGTCGGTGTCCTCCGGCGACAGTTGGGCGCTGCGCACCTGGTACCCGGTCAAGGGGATCGTTCCGACGGCAGCAGCCAACAGAGACTTTGCCCCGACGTTCACCACCGAACTGGCCAAGAAGGACATCGGGCTGGCAATCGCGGCGGCCCACGCGACGAACACCCCGCTGGAAATCGGCGAGCACGTGGAGCAGCTGTTCCAGCGTGCGATCGACGCAGGGCAGGCCAAGAAGGACTGCTCCATCATCGTGGGGCTCGTCGACGGCACCCTCCAGCAGGCCAAGTAGGCAGCCGAGGCTTACCGAACGCCGGCCTGCGCGGCTTCCTCGGCTTGCTGAGTGAGGTCTGCAGCCCGAGCGTGCAGGTTCGGGCGTAGACGATTGACGACCACGCACATCAGCCCGCCGAAGATCACGCCGATAGGCCAGGAGAACGGAGCCAAGGCGGCGAACATGGGCACCAGGGTCACCGCAAGCGTGATCGCCCCCGAGATCAACAGCGCGATCACGGAGTTGAGATTGGCCCCGCGGCTGTAGAAATAGCGTCCGTTGGGGGCATCGCTGTAGAGGCTCTCCACGTGAAGCTGCGCCTTTCTGATCAGGAAGTAATCGACCATGATGATCCCGAACAACGGACCGACCAAGGCGCCGGTGCCACCGATGAACTGGTTGACGAGTACAGGATTCGAGTAGAGGTTCCACGGCGTCACGACGACGGCGAGGACGGCGGTGATCAGACCGCCTGTCCTGAAGCTGACGTGCTTGGGCAACACATTCGAGAAGTCGTAGGACGGCGACACGAAGTTCAATATGACGTTGATTCCCGCGGTGGCAACCATGACGACGATGATCGTCAAGAGCAGCAGAGTGGGGTCGTCAATATCCCGCATCAGTTCGAGGGGATCCTGGATGGCCTTTCCGTAGACCTTGACTGAAGCGAGCGCGATGATCACCGAGACCAAGCAGAACGCGACACCGTTCAGCAGGAGGCCAAGCCCGTTGCCCTTGATCACGGCCTTCGGATTGGGCGACAAACGGGTGAAGTCGGCGAAATTGAGCATCGGGCCACCCATGAAGGCGACGGTGATGAACACCGCGGCGAGCGTGGCGACGATCGCCGCTCCAGTGCTGAGCGGAACGCTTCCGAGATGGTAGTTCCAGTCGAGACTCCAGCCCGCTCGGTTCAAGGTCCACACCGCCAGGGCAGCCATCGCCACCCAGATGGCCGGGCCGGCGAAGTTCGATACCTTCCGCACCGTCTCCATTCCGCGGTGCAGCACGATCAGTTGCGCCACCCACAAAACCAGGAAGCAGATCCACCCGAGGGAAGACAGTCCGAGGAAGGAGTCGTGGGTGAGCGATTCCGCCTCCGGCCAGATCTTGAGGGTGAGAATCATGACAACCGCCGAGGCGAGATAGGTGTTGATGCCGTACCAGGCCACAGCGACCACGGCTCGCAGCAGCGCCGGGATGTTCGCCCCGAAAACGCCAAAGCTCGCGCGGGCGAAGACCGGGAACGGGACCCCTACCTTCTGGCCGGCAACGCCCATCAAATTGCTGGCAAAAAAGATGATGGCGATTCCAGCGACCAGTGCGATAGCCATCTGCCAGCCGGTGAGGCCGAGGACCATGAGGCCGACGGCCATCGCGTAACCGGCCAGGCTGTGCCACGCCGACATCCACCAGGCGAAAAGCTCCCAGGTCCGCCACTTGCCCGCTTCAGCGCGGGGCGCGATGTCGTCGTTATAGAGCCGGCTGCTATAGCCGGCGGGGATCTCTGTCATCGTTGACTCCGAGAACTGTGTCGAGGCGGTTGACTCGTCTGCAGAGGGGCGATGTCTGCGTCGCTTCTCGAGCATGAGCCATCTTCTGTGTCCTTAGAATTTCGGATTCCGGCGGAGGCTGTCAACGACGAAGCATCCTGATTGTGAGGTGGTTCAGGACAGATTGTTTGCCATGCGGAGCCACAAGAGCTTGCCTCGGGGACTGAATTGGCGAAAGGATCGTGGTGGCGCGTGACGCGATGAAGCGTTCGGTGAAAAACGTGAAGGGCACTACCAATGACGGTAATCAGAGCGGCTATTACTCAGACCACGTGGACTGGGGACAAAGAATCCATGATCGCGAAGCACGAGCGGTTCGCTCGTGACGCGGCCGCCGCCGGGGCGCAGGTGATCTGCTTCCAGGAGTTGTTCTACGGCCCCTATTTCGGCATCACCGAGGACGCGAAGTACTACAGTTTCGCCGAACCGGCCGACGGGCCGATCGTGCAGCGGTTCGCGGCTCTCGCACGGGAGCTGCACCTGGTGATGGTCCTTCCGATTTACGAGGAGGAAATGCCGGGCGTGTACTACAACACGGCCGTTGTGGTGGATGCCGACGGCACGGTAATGGGCAAATACCGAAAGCACCACATCCCTCACCTCGACAAGTTCTGGGAGAAGTTCTACTTCCGGCCGGGAAACCTCGGCTACCCGGTGTTCGACACGGCCGTCGGGCCGATCGGCGTCTATATCTGTTATGACCGCCACTTCCCGGAGGGTTGGCGTGAACTCGGGTTGGCCGGAGCCCAGATCGTGTTCAATCCGAATGCCACAAAGCCCGGGCTGTCCAACCGACTCTGGGAGATCGAGCAGCCGGCGGCAGCGGCGGCGAACGGTTATTTCGTCGCGGCCCCGAACCGCGTCGGACGGGAGGACAACGAGTACGGCGAACTCGCCGTGGACTTCTACGGTTCCAGCCAGTTTGTCGACCCGACGGGCAACCACATCGGGGAGCTGGGGAGCTCCGAGAACGAGGAAGTGGTCATTCGCGACCTCGATCTGGACATGGTTCGTCAGGTGCGCAACAACTGGCAGTTCTATCGGGACCGCCGACCAGACTCTTACACTGCGATCGCGAAGGCATAGCACCGTCGACAAGCAAGGGGAGACCGTGAAGACACTGATCAAAAACGGAACTGTTGTCAGCGCCACGGGCACCGCAGTCGCCGACGTCGTCATTGACGGGGAGACGATCGCGGCTGTATTGGCGCCGGGTTCGACACTGCTCGGGTTCGATCTCGAACACAACGTAGACACGGTCATCGATGCGAAGGATCGGTATGTGATCCCGGGCGGCGTCGACGCGCACACCCACATGGAGATGCCGTTCGGCGGCACGAAGGCCTCAGACACGTTCGAGACCGGCACCCGTGCAGCGGCGTGGGGTGGCACCACGAGCATCGTCGACTTCGTCGTGCAGTACGCGGGTGAAAACGTGCTCGACCAGTTCGCGCTGTGGCACCAGAAGGCGGCGGGAAACTGCGCGATCGACTACGGCTTCCACCAGATCCTGAGTGATGTGCAGGATTCCTCGCTGACGGCGATGGACGAGCTGGTCGCCGAGGGAGTCTCCAGCTTCAAGCTGTTCATGGCCTACAAGGGAGTCTTCCTTTCTGACGACGGGCAGATCGTCAAGGCCATGCAGCGGGCCGCGACTAACGGCAGCATGATCATGATGCATGCCGAGAACGGCAGTGTAATCGACCTATTGGTTCAGCAGGCGCTCGCAGCAGGCAACACCGCACCGTATTATCACGGCATCACCCGTCCATGGCAGACCGAGGAGGAAGCCACTCACCGCGCCATCATGCTCGCGGACATCACCGGGGCGCCGCTGTACGTGGTCCACGTCTCGGCCAAGCAAGCCGTCGAACAGATCGCGCATGCCCGGGGGCTGGGCCAGAACGTGTTCGGTGAAACCTGCCCGCAGTACCTCTACCTCTCCCTGGAGGAGAACCTCGGCGCCCCCGGCTTCGAAGGGGCGAAATGGGTGTGCTCGACACCGTTACGCTCACGTGCGGAAGGGCACCAGCACCACCTCTGGCAAGCACTGCGCACCAATGACATCCAGATGGTGGCCACCGACCACTGCCCGTTCTGCATGAAAGATCAAAAGGACATGGGCGTTGGCAATTTTTCCAAGATCCCCAACGGGATCGGCTCGGTCGAGCACAGGATGGACCTGCTGTTTCAGGGCGTCGTCGACGGCCGCATCTCGCTCGAACGTTGGGTGGAGGTCACGTCGACGACACCCGCCCGGATGTTCGGGATGTACGGCAAGAAGGGGGTGATCCAACCCGGCGCCGATGCCGATGTGGTCGTCTACGACCCCAACGGGCACACCTCGATCGGTCTGGCCAGCCACCACATGAACATGGATTATTCGGCGTGGGAAGGGTACGAGGTCGACGGTCACGTCGACACGGTGCTGTCGCGGGGGAAGGTCATCGTGGATCACCATGAATATCTCGGCACCAAGGGTGATGGTAGGTACTTCAAACGCGGTCTTTCGCAGTATCTGAGCTGAAGAGGCACTGACTTAAAGAGGCACGAACGATGCAATTCGGAGCAGTCCTGCAGACCAACCCGCCGGCCTCGCGCACCGTCGCGCTGGCCAAACTTGCGGAACAACACGGATTCAGTCACGTCTGGACCTTTGACTCGCATTTGCTGTGGCAGGAGCCGTACGTGATCCACAGTCAGATCCTTGCCGAAACACACCGGATCGTGGTCGGACCGATGGTCACGAACCCGGCGACGAGGGACTGGACCGTCACCGCGTCGGTGTTCGCCACGTTGAACGAGATGTACGGCAATCGAACCGTGTGCGGCATCGGGCGCGGCGATTCCGCGGTCCGGGTCACCAACGGCGCACCCACCACTCTGAAAACGCTCCGCGAAGCCATCCACGTCATCAGGGAGTTGGCCAACAGTCGAGCTGTCGAATACAACGGGGCCACACTGCAGTTCCCGTGGAGTCGCGGTTCAGAACTGGAAGTATGGGTGGCGGCCTACGGCCCACTGGCGTTGAAGCTGGCCGGTGAGGTCGGCGACGGTTTCATCTTGCAGCTGGCCGACGTCGACATCGCCGAATGGATGATCGCGAAGGTTCGTGACGCCGCAGCAGCTGCGGGCCGCGATCCAGCTGCCGTCAAATTCTGTGTAGCGGCGCCGATGTACGTGGGCTCGGACATGCGGCACATGCGGGACCAGTGCCGTTGGTTCGGCGGAATGGTGGGTAACCACGTCGCCGACATCGTCGCGAAATATGGCGCGGAGTCCTCCGTTCCTCGGGCATTGACCGACTACATCAAAGGGCGGGAGGGGTACGACTACAACGAGCACGGCATAGTCGGCAATCCGCACACCGAGTTCGTGCCCGACGACATCGTCGAGCGGTTTTGCCTACTCGGCCCGGCGGAGCAACACGTCGAGAAGCTGAAGGTGCTGGCGGAACTCGGCGTCGATCAGTTTGCCGGCTACCTGCAACACGACAACAAGGAAGAAACACTCAGGGTTTACGGCGAGACCGTGATCCCGGCGCTGGCCGGACACATCGCCGCGAAGGCGTGAGCGCCTCAGCGAGCGAACATAGCCACCTGCAGTGACGCCAGAGTCTCACCGTCGTCGAGGTCGACATCAAGCAGGTTCGATATCAGCGCCAGACGCTGGTAGAACACCGAGCGCGACAGGTGACTCGCGGCAGCGGCGGCGGTCCGGTTGGTCGGGTGCGTCAGCGTCGCCGCCAGGACGTTCAACAAGTCGCCGTTCCGGTCGAGGTCATAGTCGATCAGGCGGCGCAGCATTCGTTCGGCGTGCTCCTGCACGCGCGGATCGTCACGCAGGGCGGTGATCAGACGCAACAGCGGTCGGTCGGCCACGTGCTGAATCACCAAGCCACGGTGCGGACGAGATGTTTCTTCCAGCAGTCGTATCGACTCGTGCAGCGAGACCAGCAGCCCGGAGACATCCGACCCCTTCGATCCCACCCCCATCGTCAACTTGTCCGCCGAAATCCCTGCCGACGCCGCGAACTGTCGAGCAAGTCGCTCAAGTTGCCGGTCTCCGAGGGGGGTGTCGGCGGGCAGGGAAAGGCAAACCACCAGTTGCAGCGGTGCGTTGTGAAGCGACCTGAGCTCGGCTGTCGCCGGCCAGTCGGCAACCGCACCGGCCACAGCGTGTGCGCCGATGCTGGCTGCCGCCGATGTCATGGCCTCAGCCACCGATCCTGACGCGCCCTCTTCGCCCACGATGGTGAGACCGATCAACGTTCGTCTGTGGGCCAGGGGTAGCCCGGCGGATTCAAGCCTCGCGGTAGCCGAGCTCGCATTGGTGTAGCGACCGTCAAGCAGCATGTCAAGTAGACGTTGATGACTGAGGCGCAGCCATTCGTCCGCATCCTGATCGGCCAGGCGTCCCAACGCGAGTGCAATCGCGCCTTGTACGAGTACGGCGGCACGGCCGGCCGGATGGGGCTCTCCAGGCAAGGCGAGAAGCGATCCCCACCGGGTGCCACGTGCCTCGACCGGAACGACGATCCATCCGTCCGCGCAATCTTCCCCGGTCACCATCGCCTGGTCGGCTGTCCGGTGCGCCGCGCGCGACTTCTGTTCCCAATGACGCAGAACCTCGTGCGCATCCAGGCCCTCTCCTTCGATGGCGATCACCTCGTGTGAGAGATTTTCCAAGACGACCGTGGAGTGGAGCACCTGACTCAGCTGCTTCACGATGAAGTCGGCCGGGCTGCCGCGCAAACTCAGGTCCGTGAACAATTCCCGCAGCTCGTCGCGAGCACGCAACGCTCCGGTCTGGACCGAAATGATCCCGCTGTGCACGGCCTCGGTGATTGCAACGAACTTCACCTCGCGGTGAACCACGATCAGCGGAAAGCCGTGACGCACGCAGGCATCCAAGACCGCGCCGGGAACCGTCCGATATCGCTGCACCAATTCCAGCACCAGTCCAGAGACACCAACCTGCACCAGGTCGTCGATGTACCGGGTGAGCTCGGCATCGTCGGTTGACCACCCCGCTCCGGTGGTCAGCAGCAACTCGCCGCCGTCGAGTAGCTTGGCGACGGCCAGGCTCTCACTGACGTGCACCCACCGCACTGGAGAATCAAGCGAATCGCTCCCCGCGAGCACCTCAGGAAGCGCATCGATGACAACCGGAAGCCGCAGCACATCCTGCACGGTCGGCAGCACAGACCAGACATTTCTAGTTCCCGTACGATCTGTCTTTTCCGCGACGGAATTGAGACGGTCTGCCACTCGAGTCTCCTTTATTCTTCTGCAACCATTGCAGTGTAACGATACTCGCGCACCCAGTCAGAGTGTCCGAATGTGTCAGCAGTACGATGGACGCGGCGTGATGACGCGCCGGTTCATTCCGCAGATATCGACAGAAGGAATGACGATGGCTCTGGTACGTCACTTCATCAATGGGCAGGATGCCGGCCAGCCGGAGAGGACCGGTCCGGTCTACAATCCGGCGACTGGTCGGCAACAGCATGAGTTGGTCTATGCGTCCGTCGCGGATGTCGAGACCGCCATCGCGGCTGCCAAGCACGCTTTGCCGGCCTGGCGTTCCACGAGCCTCACCAAGCGCACGGACGTCTTCTTTCGGCTGCGTCACCTGCTCAAGGAGCGCGGCGATGAGCTCGCCGCCATTGTCACCAGTGAACACGGCAAGGTGCTCTCCGACGCGGCGGGTGAAGTGTCCCGCGGCCTGGAGAATGTCGAATTCGCGGCGGGCCTTGTGCATCTTCTCAAGGGCGATCACTCCGAGCAGGTCTCGACCGGCATCGACGTGCATTCAGTGAGACAGCCGGTCGGCGTCGTCGGATGCATCACACCGTTCAACTTCCCGGTCATGGTGCCGTTGTGGATGGTCGCCTCCGCCATCGCGTGCGGCAACACTGTGGTGCTCAAGCCCAGCGAGAAGGACCCATCGGCATCCGTCTTTCTGGCGAAGCTGTTTCAGGAAGCCGGCCTGCCCGACGGTGTGCTCAACGTGGTGCACGGCGACAAGGTGGCGGTCGATGCCATCATTGACAGCCCGGATATAGCTGCCGTCAGTTTCGTCGGCTCGACACCGATCGCGAAGTCGATTTACCGGCACGCTTCCGACAACGGTAAGCGTGTTCAGGCTCTCGGGGGCGCCAAGAATCACATGGTGGTGATGCCTGACGCCGACCTCGATGCCGCTGCCGACGCCGCCATCTCCGCCGCGTACGGATCAGCGGGAGAACGGTGCATGGCAGTCAGCGTGTTGGTTGCTGTCGGCCCGATCGCTGACGACCTGGTCGACCGGGTCAAGTCGCGGATGGCCGGATTGGTCATCGGTGATGGCACACGCTCGTCCAGCGAGATGGGCCCGCTCATTACACGCGAGCATCACGACAAGGTGGCATCCTATATCGCGGGTGCTCCGGCAGAAGGGGCAACGGTGGTTGTTGATGGCCGGGACCAAAAGTTCGACGGCGACGGCTTCTTCATCGGGCTCAGTTTGCTGGATAACGTGACACCCGACATGAAGGTGTATCACGACGAGATCTTCGGACCGGTGCTCTCCGTGGTGCGGGTCGATTCCTATGGCGAGGCCGTCGCACTGATCAACGCCAATCAGTACGGCAACGGCGTGGCCATCTTCACGCGGGATGGGCGAGCGGTGCGCGAATTCGAGTTTGACGTCGAAGTGGGCATGGTCGGCGTCAACGTGCCCATCCCGGTACCCATCGCCTCTTACTCATTCGGTGGCTGGAAGAACTCCCTGTTCGGTGACTCGCACATTTACGGCCCTGACTCGATTCATTTCTACACACGCAACAAGGTGGTCACCTCGCGCTGGCCCCACCCATCCGAATCGCAGATCAACCTCGGCTTTCCGAGCAATCACTAAGGAACGCACATGACCATCCAAGCGACAGACCTGGCAAGCTACACCGACCGACATGGTGCCGTGCATGCGTTCGGCGATCAAGTCGCCGAACAACAGGTGCGAAGCGATGACCGCGCGCATGTGTTTCATTCGTGGAGCGCCCAGGCAAAGATCGACCCGCTACCGATTGCCGCCGGACACGGTTCGACATTCTGGGATTATCAAGGCAAGCCCTACCTTGACTTCTCATCGCAGTTGGTCAATCTGAACCTCGGACATCAGCATCCGGACCTTATTGCCGCCATCCAGGCCCAAGCCGGTCGCCTCTGTGCGATCCAGCCAGGAATTGCGAACGATGTCCGTGGAGAGTTGGCCCGTCGGATCGCCGGCGTGGCTCCGGGCGACCTGAACAAGGTGTTCTTCACCAACGGCGGCGCGGATGCCAACGAAAATGCCGTACGGATGGCTCGCCAGGTCACCGGGCGACGCAAGGTGCTGGCCATGTACCGCAGCTATCACGGGGCAACCTCCACCGCGATCTCCCTGACCGGCGACCCGCGTCGCTGGGCGAACGAACCGAGCGACGGCTCGGTGGCGCACTTCTTCGGACCGTATCTGTACCGGTCTGCGTTCCACTCCAGCACCGAGGCGGAAGAATCGCAGCGCGCATTGGAACACCTCGAGCAGGTCATCGTGCTCGAGGGGGCCAGCACCATCGCGGCGATCATCATCGAAACCATCGTGGGGACCAACGGGGTCCTGGTTCCACCGCCCGGCTACCTGGCCGGAGTACGGGAACTGTGCGATAAGTACGACATCGTGTACATCGCCGATGAGGTGATGGTCGGTTTCGGCCGAATCGGCGAGTGGTTTTCGGTCAACGCATTCGACGTGGTCCCCGATTTGATCACCTTCGCCAAGGGGGTCAATTCCGGTTATGTTCCCCTTGGCGGTGTGGTCATTTCCGCGAAGATCGCCGGCCACTTCGATGACGTGGTCTTCCCAGGAGGACTGACCTACTCCGGGCACCCGCTCGCGTGTGCCGCAGGCGTGGCCACCTTCGAGGTCTTCGAGCGGGACGGCGTCCTGGAACGCGTCCGTGACCTCGGCGAACGGGTCATCGAGCCGGAATTGGCTACCTGGGCTGCCCGGCATCCATCGATCGGCAACATTCGCGGCCGGGGACTGTTCTGGGCGTTGGAACTGGTACGAAACCGGGAAACGCGTGAGCCGCTGGTGCCGTTCAATGCGACCGGAGCCGATGCGAAGCCCATGTCGGACGTGACCGCTGCGTGCAAGTCGGCCGGATTGTGGCCGTTCGTCCACTTCAACGGCCTTCACATTGCACCGCCGTTGGTCATCACCGAAGACGAACTGCGCCGCGGCCTCGCCATCATCGAGGCAGCGCTCACCGTCGCCGACGGATACGTCAGGTAGTCTGCCCTCTCTAGCCCCGCGTGGATTGCCCCGCCGAAATCCTCACCGATAGGGTTGGCGGGGGCGAGGGGGAGAGTGCATGAGCCGACGACCGGCTGAGCTGCGCGATTGGTCGCAGCGCTATCGGCCGCAGGGGAACCTTTGGCGGAATGCCTGGCGAATTTGGATCGCCTTCAGCACCCCGGTTTTCGCGGCGTTGTATTTGTTGACCATCCCGCAGAATCGCTGGGTGCCGTTCCTGTTGGCCCACGTGATTCTGATGGTGGCGTTCGCCGCGGTGGCCGGGAGGCTGCACAAGGCTGGGGTCTTGTTGGCAAAAGACGGCATCCGCGAGCGGGAGTACCTTGGACCGCTGGTGTTCACGCCCGCGAGCGACATAGCGTCGGTGATCGTGGTGAAATTGCGCGACCCGTACAGCGATCGGTTCTCCAGGCAGTATTTCGTCGTCGACCACGCGGGGAGAACGGTGCTGCGCTTGCGCGGGCAATTGTGGCATCCGGCCGACCTGGCGCAGATTGTGGGCTTCTACGAAGTGCCGGTCCACTACCTCGACGAGGAGCTGTCATGGCGGCAGCTGCGGCGGCAGTACGGACGCAATCTGGATCGCTGGGAGCGTCACCCCGTACTGACCGCCGGTTTTCTCATTGTCGTGTTCCTCGCGATCGTCACACCGATCTTGCTGGCAACGATGGCGGGCATCGAATAAGCGCGAAATGATATCGCTTGGCGACGGCAGCGCTACTTGCCGCCCTTGCCGCCGGGACCCGCGTCCTTGCCGCCGCCTTTGTCCTTTCCGTTGTCGTCTGAATTGTCTGAACCGGTATTGCCGCCCGGTGCCGGGATCTGCACGGTAACGGTCGGAGTCGGAGTCGGGGATGGCGGAGGTGGCGGCGGCAGCGCGGCCGTGAGGTCGGCGCGCACAAGCGAGATCGAGGCATCGATCTTGGCGCTGCGGTCGGCGCTGATGTTCCCGGATGCGGTTGCCTCTCTCAGCCGTCGCTCAAGCGCGTCGAGGTTGGTGATGGCAGTGGCGATGTCTCCACCCGCGGCCGCTTGGCTCACCGCCGCCACGGCCGCCTGGAGCTGCTTTCCGGCGGCGACGGTCATGTCTGGGGAATCCGTGGCGCATCCGCTCAACAGCCCCAGCGCCACGGCGCCGATGGCCAGGGTCCGAAGCATCAGCCGGCCGGTCATGGAATCACGTTCCTCTGCAGTTCCTTCAGGTGCACACCGAGCGATCCGGACACGGTTGGATACGACACTGTGGGGCTGGGCTGCGGTGCCGCGGCGGTCGCCCACGACATCACCCCGGCCGCTAATCCCATGGTGATGATCCCGGCGGCCGCCATCAGCGTGGCACGCCGCCGGCCCGAGCGTTCTAAGCGCTGCGGGGCCGGCGGTGGCGACGTGGCTGTGGCGGAGGGTAGCACCGACGTGTCAGGGAGCTCCTCGGTGGTGACCGGCTCCGTCTGGCCAGCGATGGAGCCGGCGCTGACCAATTCACGGGCGGTCTGCGCCACGTCGATGGGGAGTGGCCGCTGGTCGGGATCAAGTGCCGTCATCGCCGTCAGCAACCTTGCCCAGCCGCTGCCGACCGAGGTCGGAACGGGTGGCGGAGCGCTGAGTCGAGCGGCGATCGTCTCCATGCCGGTGCCAGGGAACGCTTTACGACCGGTGAGTGCCTCCACGAGGACAAGGCCGAGGGAGTAGACATCCGATGCCGGCCCCACGGCGCCGCCGCTGGCTTGTTCCGGGCTGAGGTAGTTCGCGCTGCCGACGATGACGCCGGTGGAGGTGAGGTGGCCGGAATCGATCAGCCTGGCAATCCCCAGGTCGGCCAGTTTCGCCCGATATGAACGTTCGGGCAGGTCACAGGATGCGAGCAGGATGTTCGCTGGTTTCAGGTCGCGGTGCACGATGCCAAGGCCGTGCATGTAGTGCAGCGCCTCGGCGATGTCGGCGGCGATGTACGCGATCTGGTCGCGCGGCAGTGGCCGCGCCAACAGTTGCCGCAGGTTGGGCCCATCCACGAACTCCATGACGAGGAACGTTCGTTCGCCGGCTGGCAGCTTCTCCGTACCGGCGTCGAGCAGTGTCACGAGGGCGGGATGGTTCAGTGATGCGAGAGTGGCGATCTCGTTGCGCTGCCGCAGCACCTCCTCGAGGTTGGCAGAACCTGGCGGCATCAGTTTGAGCGCGACTTCCCGCGGCAACTCCAGGTCCTGTGCCCGATAGACAGAAGCCATCCCGCCTCGGCCGATCAGACTGCTGACTTTGTATCGACCGTTGACCACGCTGCCGATGGTGTCGTCAACGGCGCTCATCGTGTCGTCTGTGATGCTTATCGTGTTGAGGGTCGGCTCAGCGGGGAAGGGGGTCCCGGCGATCTTGTCCACAGGCATATGACCTGTTTACCCCTGTCGACGGAGTCCTACCGCCTCGTCCGCGCGCTCACGACGTTCGCGCTGTTGTCGTGTCGCGTTGGCCACCGTGGCGTACCCGACAGTGGCTCGAGCCCCGATACGCTTCGACCACTCGTGGCTGCGGGATTCGAGAATCCACCAGAACGCCACCGACACGGCCAGGGCGAGACTGACACCGAAAATCTGGGCTACGAACAGCGGCGCGTCGGCGAAGAGGTAACTGCTGAAGATCAAGATCGGCACGTGGGTGAGGTACAGGCTGAACGAGACCTTGCCGGCGAACTGCACCGGGGTCCACGACAGCACCCGGTCCAGCGCGGTCCAACCGATGCACGCCACCACGATGATCGCGGCCGCGAGAGGTGCCAGGGCCTTCAGGGCATGGGTGATGCCGGTGGCCTCCTCAGGCAACGGGCCGGTGAGCCAGGAGGCGATAAGCAGCATCGCGCCGCCCAGCGTGATCCCGAGCCAGATGAGATGGTGCGCGGAACGGCGGTTGATCGCATCCGCGAATCTGCGCACCCCGTCCATCCCGACGGCGATCATCGCGCCGACGAAGAACGCTGGCAGGTAGCTCAGCGAATCCGCGCCGGTGGAGATGCCGGCCCAGGTCAGCATCACGGCTGACGCGATGCCGGCGTACCACCAGCGTTTCACCAACGCGGCGAGAATCACGAAGACCGGTAGGAGCAACGAGAAGACGATTTCCCAGCGCAGTGACCACAACGGGTTGTTGATCTGGGCGTCGCCGCCGAAGAGGTCCATGGCACTGAGGATGTGCTCCCACGAGAACGCGGGTGTGCTGGAGCGGGACAGCCACGTTCCGGGATCTTGCGTGCTGTTCTGCGGGATCGCGGCGACGAACGCGGCGGCAATCAGCACCGAGCCGACGACCGGAAGCATCAGGCGGGCGACACGGCGCGGGAAGTAGGCGAACCAGTCGAAACCGTGCTTGAGCGCCGGGATCGACACCACGAGTCCGCTCAGCACAAAGAACACGATGACCGACTCGGTGCCGGCGGTGAAGATTTTGAGCGGGCTGAAGCTCATCCACGAGAACAG
Organism: Parafrigoribacterium mesophilum; assembly: GCF_039652555.1. NCBI lineage: Bacteria > Bacillati > Actinomycetota > Actinomycetes > Micrococcales > Microbacteriaceae > Parafrigoribacterium > Parafrigoribacterium mesophilum. Next base: position 1,142,945 of record NZ_JBDJAF010000001.1, on the reverse strand, counting down.
TGTGCCGCCGGTGTAGTTCTCACCGGGTGGGCTGCCCGGAAACTGCGGATTCAGGAGGAAGGTGTGATGCAACAGAACGACCAAAGCCGCCACTCCGCGCAGCCCATCGAGAGCGGTAAGGCGACCGCTAGCATGTGAGCGAGAAAGGACGTCTGGGGTTGACATCTAATTCACGCTAGAACGGGAACCTTGATGGTCTCTGAAAGCTGGCTGCATAACGCCCCGCCGCGTGTGGTAAAGGAGGGAGAGGAACTTTCGTGACGCTGAGCGCCGATTCGCTGACGGAAATCATCCGCTTCGTCGACCTCGCCGGGGTGCTCGCCAACGCGATCCTCGGTGGGATCGCTGCCCGGTCGGCCCGTTTGGACATTGTCGGCTTCTTGATCCTGGCCATCATGTCCGGGCTGGGCGGCGGCATGATCAGGGACACTCTGCTGCAACACGGTACCCCGGTCGCCCTCACCGATCCGGCCTACCTGATCTGCGCGTTCGCCGGCGGAGCGGTGGCGTTCTTCATCCCGCTCAGGGGTACGCTGTCGCGCCGTTCGCTGGTGTTGCTGGATGCGCTCGCGGTGGGGTGCTGGGCGGCCGCCGGCGCGCAGAAGACCCTCGATGCCGGGTTGTGGTGGCTGCCGGCCGTGATGCTCGGAGTGATCACCGCGGTCGGCGGCGGGATGGTGCGGGACATCATGCTGCTGAAGGTGCCGACGATTTTCGGCGGGAACACCCTCTACGCGACGAGCGCGCTGGTCGCCAGCGTCGAAATGGTGGTGCTGAGCCTGCTCGGGTACCAGGCCATCGGCTCCGCCGTCGCCATCCTCACCGGCGCCCTGCTGTCGTTGCTCGCCCGGCGCTACGGCTGGATTCTGCCCACCGGCCTGGAATTTCGCATCCCCAAGCCGCGGATGCTCTTGAGCCTGCGGCACCGTAGGGAACGCCCGCCGCGCTGACGCGGCGTCGAAATGCTCGCGCTGGCGCACCCACTACCCGAGCGGGTGGCCCAGGACGTCGTAGCGCGCGAGGGCGTCGGCATCACGCGAGTAGGTCGCCGACCGGCGCGCCGTGTCCAACGCCGTCACCGGGTCCGCCTCGGTCTCGGCCAAGGTGAGCAGGCGACGCGCCTCGGCCAGCCGGGTGCGAGCCTCCGATCCGATTGCACCTCGCCGAGTGTCGATGAAATCCGACGCCGTGGAAATCTGGCTGCGCGCGGCAACCAATGCGCCAGTGAGCGCAGTGCGCGCACCGTCCAGCCGGCGCTGCTGGTTGCGGGCACTGGCCATCGCCGAATCGAGCGCCGCGTTGGCCTCCCGAAGCCGGTTCAGGTCGGCGACCGGATCGGTGCGCTGCCGGGGTGCGGAAATCTCCCCGAGAACCTGATCGACGAGCGTGAGCGCGCGGCCCACGGCCTCGGCGGCGTCGGCGTCGGCGGGTGCATCCCGAGTGGCGCGGGCCTCCTGCGCGTTCGCCCGGGTCGAGGCAACCAATTCCGTGACCGCGTCGGCGGCGGTGCCCAGTGTCGTCGCCGCCGAATCAATGGCATCGAGCAAGTGCTCCGCGCGCAGCACGTCGTCTTCGGCATCACGGATCGCATCCGCGGCCGCAGCGCCTTTCTGCGCGGCGAGGCGTGCGGCAGCCGCATTCGCCGCCGCTGCCGCCCCGGTGAGGTGCTGGCGGGCGTCGTCGAGGTTCTCGGCGACGGTTGCGATAGCGGATGTCGCATACTTCGCGTGCAGGGTTGCCGCCGTTTGATCTGCCGCCGAGAGTCGCGTGCGCAGGGCAGCGATCGAGTCGCGCACGGTGGCGAGGTCGGTCGGTGCGTTCTTCTCAAGGCGACGCATCCGGTCGAATTGCTCCTGCTGCGCCGCCAGACTCGACTGAGCGCTCCGGCACAGCTGGATGATTCTGGCGTTCCACTCCTTCTTCTGCGTCGCGGTGTCCGGTGTGGAGTCATCCAGCCGCTGCTGCAACGCGAACGCCTCAGTCAACTGCTGCTGCGCCGCGGCGATCGCCGCCGCGAAGCCCTTGGTCTTCTCCTCGCCGAACTGGGCGATGGCGAAACCGAGTTCGTCCTCGCTGGACTTGATGGAGTCGTCGACACGCACGAGCAGGATGTTGGCTTCTTGCTGCCGGTCAAGGTCGCCGCCGCCGGCTGCGCCCCGCCGTCGACGTACGAGCAGCAACGTGAAGCCGATGGCGACCAGCGCTGCGAAGAGCACGATCGCCGTCACCGTGGCGATCGAGGCGGCCCGTACCCAGTCGACGGCCTGCGTTGCCTGCGCAATGCTCGAAAGATCACGAGTCATGGCCGGTATCTTACGGTGCGCAGTCTGGGCGAAACCCGCCACGCCTCCCTGGAATTGGGGGTGTGCCCGCTTAAGGTTGCCATGTGTGGCGTGCTGATAGAAGACATGATGACCCAGACCTGTCCGAGGATCTGCACGAGCCCGCGCGCTCGGAGTTGAATGAGCCGGCGCGCCAGGTTACGGCTCCTTTTGCATTGAGTCTGGGGGATCCCAACTACGCGGCCATCAACGTCGCCGAGCCGACCTGGCAGCAGTGGCGTACCGAGCTGGCTGCGGTTGGCGGTCGATCGCCGCTTCTGCACTTCGAAGATGGTCCGCGCACCAGGATCGAGCTGGGTGTCACCCACCCCGGCGGACTCGCGACGTTCATCACCGGAAGAACGACGTTGTTGTCCAGTTTGATCCGGGACGACCTCGCACTTCGCACCGCGAAGCTGGCTGCCAGCGAGATTGCCGCGAAAGGTCTGGAACTGGCCACCGTGCGCGGAATCGACTCCATCCATCTGGGCATCGGGATGGCGCAGTGGCAGTTCGAGAACGCCGACTACTGTGCTCCGGTGCTGTTGCGGCCCCTGGCGATCCGCCGCTACGGCAGCGACTTCGAGTTGCGCCTGCTCGGCAATCCCTACTTGAATCCTGAGCTCGCGCGCGTGTTGGACGAACAGTTCCGCATCCGGTTGGATGCCGACGCGTTCGCGGCGCTGGCCGAGCAGGACGGCACGTTCAAACCCAACCCGGTCATCGACCGGCTTCGCGGCCTCACCATGCACCTGGAGTGGTTCAACGTGTCCCCGCGCCTGGTGGTCTCGTCGTTCGCCGACGTCGGCACGTCCATGCGGGCGGATGCGGCGGACCTGGAACATCCCGTGCTTGATGCGCTGGCCGGCAACCCGTCCGCCAAATGGGCTGTCGAAGAAAGCTATGCTCCCGTGGAGGTGCCCGCCTGCGATCAGCGCGCGCCCGAGCTGGACACCCTGCTGCTCGACGCCGATGCCGAGCAAGAGAACGTGGTCGCGCAGATCAACGCAGGAAACTCGCTCGTAGTGAAGACCCTGCCGGGCACCGGCGGCACCCAAACCATCGTCAACGCCATCGGCGCGCTGGTCGCGGCGAACAAGCGGGTGCTCGTGGTCGGACCGCGCCGTTCCTCCCTCACCGGCATCGCGCAACGACTCGGTGACGTCGGGCTTGCCGGCATCGCGGTGTCGCCGGGGTCGCTGCGCCGGGACCTGATCCGCTCGATCAGCCGCAACGAGAAGGCGAAACCGCCGAAGCTGGCCGAGGTCGACGATGCCCTGGTGCGGTTGCGCAAGGTGCTGCTCGACTACCGGGTAGCCATCGCGCGCCGCGATCCGGGGTTCGGGGTCTCGGTGCTCGACTGCGTCGCCGAGCTGTCCCGTCTCGCGCTGCTGCCGAACCCACCCGCGACATCCGCCCGGCTGGAGCGGTCCTCGGTCGTGATGTTGTCGCAAGACCGGCACCGGGCCGCGGATGCGATGCTCAAGGCGGCTGCGCTCGGTGAGTTCCGCTACGGGCCAGGTGATTCCCCCTGGTACGGCGCCAACTTCGATTCGAGCGAACAGGCGGTGCGCGCCCACGGCATTGCCAAGCAGTTGCACCACACCGAACTGCCTCGGCTGCTCGAACGCGCAGGGGAACTCATCGACGGCACTCGGATGCGCCCGTTCGAGTCGATCGCGGAACTGGGCGTCTATCTGCGCCTGCTCACCGACATCCGTGACACGCTCGACAAGTTCTTGCCGGTGGTGTTCGACCGTTCGCTCAGTGACCTGATTTTGGCTACCGCCTCGCGCAAGGATTCCGCGGAGATGTCGGGTTCGAACCGGCGCAGACTGCGCCGGCTGGCCGGCGAGTACGTCCGACCGGGCGTGCACGTCACCGATCTGCACGGCGCCCTCGTGGATATCCAGCAGCGGGTGCTCTGGCAGCGATTCGTTGCTGCTGGCGTGACGCCGGAGGTGCCGACCGGGATCGCCGACGTGCAGGTCGCGCACCAGCAGGTGTCGCAGGACCTTGCCGCCCTCGATGAACCGTTGGATGGTGTCGGCATCCTCGCCCGGTTACCCATTCCCGATCTGCAGCAGCGTCTGGAAGGCCTGGCCGCGGACTCCGACGTGCTACAGAACCTGCAGGAGCGCGCGCAACTGCGGTCCATGCTTCGCGACCTGGGGTTGGAAATCCTGCTGGCCGACCTGGCGTCACGGCACGTGCCGGAAGAGCAGGTGGCCGCCGAGCTGGAACTGGCCTGGTGGCGTTCCGCGCTGGAATCACTGCTCGAATCCGATCGTGCGCTGCTCGGGGCCAACACCTCGGTGCTAGACCGGCTGGAGGCCGACTTCAAGCTCGTCGACGAGGCCCACGCCGCCGGAAGCGCGGGCCTGCTCGGCTGGCAGCTGGCGGAAAACTGGAAGATCTCTCTGGTGGACTGGCCCGACGAGGCCGCCGCACTCAAACGCATCCTGCGCGCGCCGAAGCTGAGCACCGCCGAACTGCAGGCGGCTGCGCCGCACCTGTCGCGGACCGTCGCCCCGGTGTGGCTGGCCTCCCCGTACGAGGTGCACACCATCACCGACACGCTACGGTTTGACACCGTCATTCTGGTGGATGCCGGTGCGATCAGCCTCGCCGAAAGTGTCGGCGCGATCCGTCGGGGCAAGCAGACCGTCGCGTTCGGAGATCCGGTCACCCAGACTCCCTCCACCTTCGAGATCGCCATCAGCGGCCGGGAGGATGCCGGGGACCGGGCGACGACATCGCTCGACGAGGTGCACGCCGACTCTGTCCTCGCGCGCCTGGGCACACTGCTCCCCACCCTCGCCCTGACGCGCAGCTACCGGGCCGGCGGCGAGGACCTCGCGGAACTGGTCAACCGGCGCTTCTACGCGGGAAAGATCGAGTCGTTCCCGTGGGCGGGCAGCTTTCTGGGGCACGGCAGCATCCGCTTGGACTATGTCGAGGACGGATTCGGGATGCCGGACGAGGAGTCCGGTGCCGTGGAAAGTGTCGACGCGGAAGTGGACAGGGTCGTCGAACTGGTGCTCGACCACGCCTCACGCCGGCCGCACGAGTCCCTGATGGTGATCACCGCCACCGAATTCCACGCCGTGCGGGTCGAGCAGGCGGTGCTCGCGGCGCTCGCGACCCGGCCGCTGCTGCACGACTTCATTTTGGGCGACCGCGCCGAACCGTTCACCGTCACCACGATTGAACGTTCCGTCGCGCAAAGCCGCGACCGGGTGATCTTCTCGATCGGGTTCGGCCGCACACCGCACGGCCGGGTGCTCTCCGACTTCGGCGCGCTCGGCAAGCCCGGCGGAGAACGGCTGCTCGCGGTCGCGATGACCTGCGCCCGTCGCGCCATGGTGATCGTGACCTGCTTCACCCCGGACGACCTAGACGAAGACCGGATGCACCACGGTGCCCTCGCGCTCGCCGGCATCCTGGGCGATGTCACCGCGCGCACCCGCGCCGAGGCGGTACCCGACGACAGCGACCCGATGCTCGTTGACCTGGCCAGGCGCCTCGAAAGCCGCGGCCTGCGGGTTGCCCTGGGGCACCGCGGCAAGTTGGGCCTGGTGACGTCGTTCTGGGGGAAGTGCCTCACCATCGAAACCGACATGGTGCTGCACGAGATGAGTTTGCGCGAGTCGCTGCGGCTGCGGCCGGACTTGCTACGCCGGCTGGGCTGGCACTACCTCAGGGTGCACGCCTTCGAACTGTTCAGCGACCCGGATGCCGTGGCCGACCGCGTCGTCGACCTGCTCGGCGCCCGCAAGGATCCGGCCACCGAACCGATCCCCGTCGCCCCCGGCGTACCATCGTAGGGATGACAGAACAGGTTCCCGGAGACGAATCCAGCCGCAGGCGCCCGCACCGGCGCGTGCAGACGGCGCCGGTACCCGGCTCCGACCCGAGGCCGCCGCAGGAACCCCGCCGTCATGCGGAGAACGAGAACGACGCCCGCCTGCGTGCGGACAAGCCGCCGCACTGGGGCAACCACCTCTGAGCATCCGTCTTGGAGCAACCACCTCTGAGCATCCGCCCCGTCGCATCCGGTCCCGCGCATCCCGTTTCACGGAGTTTTTGTACTCCGGATGCCTGGACATGCCAATCCGGGGGCATTCGCAACAAAAAGTCCTTGAGATGGGCTGGGCGGGAGGCGGGCAGGGTGACCGGTTGCAGGGGTAGGGACCCGGTGCCGGTGGTCAGACGTCGGCGGCGTGCCGGGAGTTCCCGGCGTCAGCGCCGGCCGGCGTGGCCAGCAGGTCGCGGATCTGGGTGAGCAGATCCAACTCCGATGGCGGGGTGTCCGCCTCCGGCTGGGCGCCGCGCCTGCGGAACGACAGCCGCCTCAGATAGTTCATCGGAACTACCAGGGCGAAATACACCACGAGGGCGATCAACAAGAACTGGATGATCGCGCCGATGAGAGCGCCGAACTGAAGACTCGCGCTGCCGACGTGGAGGACCAGCGAATTGTCCAGGCTGTCCGCGCTGAACAGGGCACCGATCAGGGGATTGATGATCTTCTCGACGAACGCCGTGACGACCGCGGCGAACGCGACGCCGATAACGAAGGCGACTGCCAGATCAATCACATTGCCGCGGAGGATGAACTCTTTGAATCCCTTGATCATGTTGCGCGCTCCTTTATTTCGTGATGGTTCCCGACTTGCCTGTGCTGGATGAGCTGGTGGACGACGAGGAGCTGGAGGGTGCGGATGCCGTGGCCGGCGTTTTCGCGGAGTCGGACCTGGCCGAGTCGGATTTGGCCGGCTCTGGCTTGGACGCGTCAAGCTTGGCGTGGTGCTTGGTGCCGTGTTTACTGTCGGTGGACCGCGAATCGGTGCGGTAGAAGCCGGGCCCGTTGAAGGTCACTCCGACCACACCGAAGACTTTGCGAAGCTTTCCGCCGCAGACCGGGCACACCGTCAGCGAACTGTCGGTGAAGGCCTGCTGGATGTCGAATGCGTTGTCGCACTCGGAACAGCGATATGAATAAGTGGGCATACAATCCTTCGTGCTTATATAAAGCTACAGATTGACAATACCGCCCGGTGTTACCACACCGTTAACCCGCCGGTCGTGCAACTCGCTGGGCAAACTGTCGACGAACTCGCTATCGAAGACGACCGCATACACCGGCGGGCACTTCTCCATCGACCCCAGCGTGCGGTCGAAATAACCCCGACCCCACCCCAGGCGCATTCCGGTGCGGTCAATGGATGCCGCTGGCACGATGATGAGATCCACGTCGTTGATCGCGATCGGGCCGAGCAATTCGCCGACCGGCTCCGGCATCCCATTGATGCCCTTGGTTTCGCTGCCGCTGAGCACCGCCCAATCCAGCAGGCCGTCGTCCCGGGAGATGGGCAGCAACAATCGGATCTTCTGTTCTTCCGCCCAGTCGATGAAGGGACGGATGTTCGGCTCGTCGCTCGCAGGCAAGTAGGCGGCCACGGATCGGGCACCGGAACGTTGCACCAATTCGATGAGATTTTCCGACAGACGCTTCGTTGCCGACTCGCGCTCGGAGGAGGTCAAGTTGCGTCTGCGTCCGCGTAGCTCGGCGCGCAGTGCCCGCTTCTGGTGGCCTACATCGCCGGTCATATCCTCCAGTTTAGGCCGAAAGTGCCGGTAACCTTGGCGGCATGACGTTCCAGATCACTAAAGCGGTTATCCCCGCTGCCGGACTCGGCACTCGATTCCTTCCTGCGACCAAGGCGATGCCGAAGGAGATGCTGCCCGTCGTTGACAAGCCTGCGATCCAATACGTCGTGGAGGAAGCCGTCGCTGCCGGGCTGACCGACGTGCTGATGATCACGGGGCGCAATAAAGGTGCGCTTGAGAACCACTTCGACAAGGTGGGTGAGTTGGAGGCTGCACTTCTCAAGAAGGGCGACACCGACCGCCTCAGCAAAGTGAATTATTCGACGGATCTCGCCGAAGTGCACTATCTGCGCCAGGGCGATCCGCTCGGATTGGGCCATGCCATCTTGCGCGCGAAAATGCACGTGGGCAACCAGCCGTTCGCCGTGCTTCTCGGCGACGACCTGATCGACAGCCGGGACGTCCTACTCTCGAGGATGATCGAGGAGCAAGCTCGTCGTAACGCCAGCATCGTTGCACTCCTGGAGGTCGATCCGGCACTCGTGCATCTCTATGGCGTCGCTACCGTGGAGGCCACGGACACCGATGATGTGGTGCGTGTCACTGGGCTGGTCGAAAAGCCCACCACGGGCTCCACTTCATCCAACCTCGCCATCATCGGGCGTTACGTGCTGCGCCCCGAGGTGTTCGACATCCTGCACCACACCGAACCCGGCATGGGCGGCGAGATTCAGCTGACGGATGCACTGCAGGAGATGGCACGTACCCCCGAGCAGACCGGTGGCGTGTTCGGCGTGGTGTTCCGCGGGCGTCGCTACGATACCGGCGATCGCCTCGATTACATCAAGGCGATCGTCCAGCTCGCCGTCGAGCGCGAGGATCTCGGACCTGACTTGCGTCCGTGGCTCAAGAGCTTCGTCACCACCCTGGAGTAGACCATGGCGACGACGATTCCGACCCTGCGGGAAGGGTTGGTGACCATCCGGCCGATCCGGCTACGCGATTCCAGGCAGTTGGAACGGGCATTGCTGGACAACCGCGGCTGGCTGCGTAAATGGGAGGCGACCAACCCGAACGGGCCGGTGAGCTTCGACGTGCGGGCGAGCATCCGCAGTCTGCAGACGAACGCGCGGGCCGGGGCAGGGCTGCCGTTCCTGGTGGAGTACGACGGGGAGCTTGCCGGGCAACTCAACGTGTCGTCGATCGCGTACGGGTCGCTGTCGTCCGCAGCGATCGGCTACTGGGTGGCGGAGCGGTTCGCGGGAAAGTCGATCACCCCCACGGCGGTCGCGTTGGCCGCGGACTACTGCTTCTTTCAGGTGGGGCTGCACCGGATGGAGATCTGCATTCGGCCGGAGAACGCCGCCAGCCTGCGGGTGGTGGAAAAGCTGGGCTTCCGGTACGAGGGATTGCGCCGTCGATACATCCACATCAATGGGGACTGGCGCGACCACTTCTGTTTCGCCTTGGTCTCTGACGAGTTGCCGGTCGGCGTATTGCGCCGCTGGATGGATAGGAAGGTGCCGGCCGGCGCCGGAGTGGTGCCGCCCGAAGCGATCGCCGCCGCCGCGACGCCCGGAACACACCCGGTGTAATCGGCCGGTTTTCGCCTGCACTCTCGTACCGTTAGACCATGAACGTCAACCCGCTCGGCTCCAGCGCCGTCTTGGTGCTCGCCGCCGTGCTGTGGTTCGTCTATCTCATCCCGACCTGGCTGCGCCGCCGCGAGTATTTGGCCACCGAGCGCAACGCCGTGCGGCTGCAGCAGACGCTGCGGATCATGGCGGAAACCGCGCAGATGCCGCAGGAAGTGCACGCGGAGTCCACGGCCCGCGCCGTGGCAGCCCAACAGCGGATCTTGAGGAAGGAGCAGCAGGTGGAAAACGTCATCACCAAGGCGCAGGAACAGCTGGCCGCACGGGCCGCGGCACACCGACTCGCCCAAGCCCGGCCGCTGATCACGGCGGCGGCTCGCACGTCACCGGATGCTGCCCGCCGGCTGCGTCGTTCTCGCGCAGCGACGTCGCTGGTGTTGTTGGGGGCACTGGTGGCCGCGGTCTCCGGGATCGGGCCCGCTCTGTCCGGCAGTGCCGGTCTGCTCGTCACCGGGGTCGTTGTGGCCCTCGCATCGCTCGCGTTGCTGGATCAGATGGCCCGGGTCGCGCGTTCTCGCCGTGAGTTGGCCAGGTCCCTGGCTGTGACGCCGGTCGTCCACGCTCGGGAGAGCCACATCGAGAAACCTCGGCAGGAGGCCCCCGCGCACACCGGCTGGACTCCGGTACCGCTACCCAAGCCGCTGTACCTCTCCGCTCCGGCCTCGGCCCACCCGGCCGGCGCGCTTTCGGTGGAGGCCCCCGAGGGTGGTCTCGAAGGGCGTGAACGCGAACTCCTCGAACTGCGTGAGGCCACCGCGAAGGCTGAGCAGGCGCTTCGTGAGGCACAGATCGCCGCGAACGTCACCCCGATCATCCGCGCAGACATCGACGAGCCCGCGCCCAGCCGCTTCGCTCGGATGGGTATGGTCGACGAGCTGGATGCGAGTGTGACGGACCTCGACGCGGTGCTCCGCCGTCGTCGCGCGGTCTAACGCTCCGCACGTCCCCTGGCACATCGCGCTGGTGGCCCTGTCGAGGTGGACCGACGTGGCACTCCGAGCCACTGCGAGGTGATAACCTACCTAGGCAGTCTGGGGCTATGGCGCAGTTGGTAGCGCGCTTCGTTCGCATCGAAGAGGTCAGGGGTTCGAATCCCCTTAGCTCCACCCTTTAATTCCCCCGTTGCGGCCGTCGGGTCGTTGGGTCACTCGTTGAGGCTGGCGATTTGAATCAGGTTGCCGACCGTGTCGTCCAGCACCGCCGTCGTCGCCGGTCCGGCCGCGACGGGCGGCTGCGTGAATTGCACGCCGAGCCCGAGCAGGCGCTCATACTCGGCCTGCACATCGTCCACCCCGAACGAGGTGAACGGGATGCCGTCGGCCACGAGGGCGTCACGGAACGGCCCGACTGCCGGATGCTCGGCCGGTTCCAACAGCAATTGAGTGCCATCCGGTGCTTCGGGAGATACCAGGGTGAGCCAGCGATGCTTTCCGGAGGAACGTCGTCAGACACCGAGAGACCCAGTTTCTCGGTGTAAAAGTCGAGTGCTCGGTCCTGGTCGTCAACGAACACGCTGCAGAGGGTGATCTTCATGATGGGTTCTCCTGTGTGGGCCGGACGGGCCAGCGGGCCGGTATCTGCGCGAGCGGACGGGTATCGATGGTGTGGATTTTGTAGCGGCCTCGGCGCTCGCTGTGCACGAGCCCGGCGGACTCCAACACTTCGAGGTGCCCTATCTGTTCCCGTTGCGGTCGAATGTTGCTGTTGCGCGGGGCACAGTTGGCCGGAACGGGCACTCGACGAGGAGGGGCCGCGCGCGGATGATGCCACCTCGGCCTGCGCTCGAGTCGGTAGCCTGAAGGAATGGCACCCGGAGGCATCCTGAACGGCACGGCGCTGCACCCGACGGTCGCGGCGGCGCTCGACAAGTACGGGATCGACTACGAGGTGCTCGCCTGCGATGCGGAGCTTGCCGACACGGCCGCATTCTGCGAACACTATGGCGTGTCGCTGGAGCAGGCCGCCAACACGATCCTGGTGGCCTCGCGCAAGGTGGAACCGCCGAAGTATGCGGTGTGCGTCGTGCTCGGAACGACGCGGCTGGATGTCAACAGGACGGTCCGCGAGAAGCTGGGGGTGAAGCGGCTGTCCTTCGCCGACGCCGAGACGACGATCCGGCTCACGGGCATGCTGATCGGCGGCGTCACGGCCATTGGCACGCAGGGACTGCCCATCTATGTCGACAGTGCCGTCATGCAGCAAAGCGAAGTGATTATGGGCGGCGGCAACCGCACCAGCAAGCTGCGCCTTAATCCCGCGGAACTGGCCAAGTTGCCCGGGGTCGAGGTCGTCGAAGGACTGGCCAAAGCCCGAGAATAGGCACCCCTGAAAACCACGCCCCATAGTTCCTTGCTCGGACAACCTCGTCTGGCCTACGCTGAGTCGGTGAGTAATCCGATGAGCCTGAACGCCGGTCCGCTCAGCCAGGCCATCTTCCGGGCGGCCCGCCTTCACAAGGCGATGGCGGGACGGCTGCTGCGCGAGGCCCACCTGCGTCCCGGGCAGGAGTTGGTGCTGATGACGCTGTGGCAAAGCGGCCCGCAGCGACTCGTCGACCTGGTGCAGACTCTCGACTCGGATGCCCCCACCATGACTCGCAGCATCTCCCGCTTGGAAAAGGCGGGCCTGGTCAGCCGTCGCCCTTCGCCGGATGACCGACGGGCGACGATCGTGGAGGCGACGGACGCCAGCCTGTCGCTTCGCACGAAGGTCGAGCGGGCCTGGGTGGAACTCGAGCGGCTCACCGTTGCCGGGTTGCCCGCCGCTCGTCAGGCCGAAATTCTGGACGCGCTCGCCGACTTGGAGGCCAATCTCGCCCGCGCTGGCGAGGGTGATTAGCTCTGGGGTATCGGCTGGGTCTGGGCAAGGGGGTCATCAATACCTATCGCAAGCCGACCAGGCGGGTCTCCGCGGGCGCCGTCGATGGGTAGCGGGCCATGACGTCGGCCACGAACAGCCCGCGCTGCGGCAGCCACATATCCGCCAGGTGCTCCTGGCGCGGAAGTCTCCGCGGCCGACCGGCGTCCCGGCCGAACACGGTGGCGCTGCTGTCGGCGACGGACCACACTCGCAGCGGACGAATCCGAAACGTCTGCCCGTTGGGCACCCGCCCGGCTAGGCGCATCCGGCCGCTTCTAAGCAGCGGGTTCATCATGGCGCCCATCACAGCCAGGAACGAATCGTTCTGCCACAGCGTTGTCGGGACCAGGCGGGCGAAGAATCCGGCCAGCAAGGTCGACGGCGTGCCGCGGATCTCGATTTGCCAGTCGAGAGTCCCTGGCACGCGCACCCGTGCGGTGGATGGCCCGAGCCAGGCCAGGTCCACCAGTCCCGTGACCGAGTGAGCTATTGCCGCCCAAAATAGCGCAGGCAGCTGACCTCGGGCGGTGCGTCGGCGAAAATTGTCCAGTCACCGTCCGGCTCGCGCATCCAGACTGCCCGATAGCCCGGACCGATGGAACTGGCCGGAAAATGCCGGAAGGCGAGATAGTGGCCGGACGCGAACGGCACGCCCATCACCGCGTAGCCGAAGAAGTTCTCGGCTGGATCAGACGGGTCAAGGGCAGCCGAGGCGGCGGCCACCGCGGCATCCTGCGGCTGAGGCGTGACCATGATGCTCATCTCCTTGATTGGCAGCAACTGCTGCCGAGGTACCGAGGGTAGGGACATGAGCGTGACCCTGACATGGGGCAAGTGCCTCATCACGCGTTCCGAAATAAGTTGTCCGAACAAGGAATGAGTTGACAAATCTAGTTGTTCGAACAAGTACAGAGGGCGACCGCCCCTCAAGAACAGGAGCACACCTATGACCGAGCAGACGACTATCGAGGCGACAAGGACGGCGTTCGACCCGATCACCATCGGGCGCTTACAACTGCGCAATCGGATCGTCATGGCCCCGATGACCCGCAGTCGGGCCTTCGACACCCGTGCCACCGAGGAGATGGCCACCTACTACGCCCAGCGGACCGGCGCCGGCCTGATCATCACGGAGGGCACCCAGCCCAGTGCGATCGGGCAGGGCTACCCGGCAACGCCAGGCTTGCACTCGCAGGAGCAGGTCGGTTCCTGGCGGACGGTGACCAACGCGGTGCACGAGGCGGGCGGCACGATCGTGGCACAACTGATGCACACCGGTCGGATCGGCCACCCCAGCACAACGGAAGCGGTCGGCAACGGTTCGCTGACCCCGGTTGGTCCATCACCGGTGCGGGCCGGTGGGCGGATCTTCACGCCCACCGGCCCGCAGGACTATGTCGTCCCCGCTGAACTCAGCGAAGACGGCATCTGGGCGACCGTCGCGGACTTCGCGGCGGCGGCCCGAAACGCGGTGGCCGCCGGCTTCGACGGCGTCGAGGTGCACGGCGCGAACGGGTATCTCCTGCATCAGTTCCTGACCACCAACGCCAACCTGCGCACCGACCGGTGGGGCGGAAGCCGGCAGAATCGCATCCGGCTCACCGTCGAGGTTGCGAAGGCGGTGGCGGATGCGATCGGCGGCGACCGCACCGGGTTGCGGATCTCTCCGAACAACGGACTGGGGGATACCGTCGAGGCCGACTACGCGGAGCTCTACCCGCTACTCGTCGCCGAACTTGACTCGCTCGGTCTGGCCTACCTGCACCTGGTCGAGTCGGGTGACCCGGGGCTCACGCCCGCAATCCGTCAGGCCTGGAGTGGGGCGCTCATCCTCAACGCCGCAACCCCCAACCCGTTGGATCACCCGGGCCGCCTGCAACTCGTCGCCGACGGCGCGGCAGACCTCGTGTCGTTCGCGCGCCTGTTCATCGCCAATCCCGACCTGGTCGCCCGGCTCGCCGCGCACGCGGACCTCGCCCTCCCTGACCTGAGCAAGGCCTACGGCGGCGACCACCACGGTTACACCGACTATCCGACCCTCGCCGGCATCCAATGATGACGCCGTTCAATGAGCGCGTGATCGCCGAGTTCCGCGCCAGTGGTGGACGGGTCGGTGACTGGGGCACGAACCTTGTGCTCATCCACCACCGCGGTTCCCGCACCGGCGTCGAGCGGGTGAACCCGGCGATGTCGCTGCGAGACGGCGACGCCTGGCTGGTCGTCGGCTCCGCGATGGGTGCGCCGCGGGATCCGGCTTGGGCGGTCAACTTGCGCGCACACCCGGATGTTGTGATCGAAGCGGTGGTAGACGGGGAGATTGGCCGCATCCCGGTTCACGCGAACGAACTCGTCGGCGAGGAGCGGGAGGTCGCCTTCGCGCGTTTCGTTCGGGTCGCACCGGCGTTCGGCGCGTACCAGGCCAAGGCCCTGCGGCTGCTGCCGGTGATCCGCTTCGCACGCGGCGCGCTCGCGAGCGTCACACCTCTGACGTGAGCACCACGCGCTTCATCCCGGGCGAGCTCTGGTGCGATGTCACACGGCAAGCATAGAGTCGCAATCAAATCCACTTCGGTCAGCGTCCCCCGACGCTGGCTGCCCTCGAGTGGCGAAGAAAGGATGATATTTCGTGTTGAAGAAGACATGTGGCATCGGTGCCGTATTGGCCGTCGGGCTGGCGCTCACTCTTGCAGGCCCGGCTCAAGCTGCGACAACGGATGCGGCGGGTGCGCCCGCTGAGGCGACCATTTACGTTCCGAGCGACTTCGTAGCGGGCCTCTCCGACACCCGCGCTACCGGCCATTACGAGGTTGCCGGCACCGGGCTCCATATTTGGACAGAGGGAGCTACCGGTACGGACAAGGTCGCCGAGTACGTGGCGACCGACATTCCCCTGGCCGACGTTGGAGAGCCGAGCCTCGACTACACGGCCACCGACGGTGCCACTCCTCCCGGCTTCCAACTCGTCGTCGATTTCGACGGTGATGGAGTTGCGGATGGCATCCTCGTCGGCGAGACGGTGTATGGCAATGATTGGTGGTTGAGTAATGGTGCAGCGAAGTTCGCGAAGGACGCTGCGCCGTCGCATGAGACTGGCTCCGGCAGCAGCAATCACGGCACCCTCGATCAGTGGCGCGCCGTGTTCCCGGAGGCTGAGGTCCAGGCCTTCGGCTTCTCCTTGGGCTCCGGTGTGCTCGGTGATGGCGTACTGAACGCGATCAACTTCGCGGGAACGCACTACACCTTTGCCCACATTCTCGATGGCAAGAACGAGTGCAAGGCTGGCGGCTGGGCCACGAGCACGCTCCCGGTGTTCCGCAACCAGGGAGATTGCGTGAGCTACTTCGCCACCAAGAAGGACTGAGAATCGTGGGAGGGCGGCGCATCCGCTGTCCTCCCACCTCTGTCTGCGTACGGCCGCGCTGATTACACTGAGTCGCAAATCCGTTCACGGGGTTTCCCGAAGGAGTAGCCGATGCAAACGATCAGCCCGTTCCTCTGGTTCGACAACCAAGCCGAGGAAGCGGCGAACTTCTACGTCTCGATCTTCAAGAACTCGGAAGTCGTCAGCGTCTCGCACTACACCGAGGGGTCACCGTTCCCAGCCGGCACCGTGATGGGCGTGAGCTTCGTGCTGGACGGAGTCGAGTTCCAGGCGCTCAACGGCGGGCCGCAGTTCCGCTTCACCGAAGCGATTTCGTTCTTCGTCAAGGCCGAAACGCAGGACGAGATCGACGACCTGTGGGAGAAGCTCACCGACGGCGGTGAGCCGGGGCCGTGCGGCTGGCTCAAGGACAAGTACGGGCTGTCCTGGCAAATCGTGCCGCCGCTGCTGGGGGAACTGCTCGCGGACCCGGATGCTGACAAAGCCGGCGCAGTGATGCGGGCGATGATGGAAATGGGCAAGATCGACATCGAGGGGTTGCGCGGCGCATACAACGCGGTCGCGTAGCGCGGCTCCACCCTGGTGCTCCCGTTTGTCACGAGCGCGCCTGTTCGACCGGGCGCCGTCGTGACAAACGGGAGCGTGCGGACCGGTGGGATCTCGACGAGCTCGACCATTGGGAGACCGTCGCGCACTACGGCAGGTTCGGGGTCCATCCGATAGCGGGGGCGATGTGCTGGGCCACTGTCTCCAGCAGGTGCGCGTTGTAGTCCACCCCAAGCTGGTTCGGCACCGTCAGCAGGATCGTGTCGGCCGACTGCACCGCCGCATCCTGCACCAGTTCCGCCACGATCTCGTCGGGCTCACCCACGTAACTCTTGCCGAACCGCGCCAGCCCACCGTCCAGGTACCCCACTTGATCCGAGCGATCCCCGGCGGCCCGACCGCCGAAGTAGCGGCGGTCCAGGTCGTTGGTGATGGGCATGATGCTGCGACTTACCGACACACGCGGCTCCCGCTCCCAGCCCGCCGCGGCCCACGCCGCCCGGTACTGGTCGATCTGCTCGGCCTGCAGCTGGTCGAACGGCACCCCGGTGTCCTCGGTCAATAGGGTCGAGCTCATCAGGTTCATGCCCTGCTCGGCGGCCCACACCGCGGTCTTGCGGGTGCCCGAGCCCCACCAGATCCGCTCCGAAAGACCGGGCGATTGTGGCTGAATCATCAGTGCGCCGGATGCTCCGCCCGTCATCTGCGGATTCGCCCGCGCCAGGCCGGCCCCGGCGATCGCGGCGCGGAACAGTTCGGTGTGCGTGCGGGCCATGTCGGCATCCGACATCTCATCGGCCGGAACGTGACCGAACGACTCGTAGCCGTGCAACGCTGGTTCGGGTGAGCCACGGCTGACGCCCAACTGCAGTCGTCCGCCGCTGATCAAATCGGCCGCGGCGGCATCCTCCGCCATGTACAGCGGATTCTCGTACCGCATGTCGATGACCGCGGTACCCATTTCAATGCGGCTCGTGCGCGCGCCGATCGCCGCTAGCAGCGGAAACGGTGACGCGAGTTGCGGTGCGAAATGGTGCACGCGCACGTAAGCGCCGTCCACCCCGAGTTCCTCCGCGGCGACGGCCAGTTCGATCGTCTGGAGGAGGGCATCCGCCGCACTGCGGGTCTGCGACCCGGGGATCGGCTGCCAATGGCCGAAGGAGAGGAATCCGATTCGTTTCACTCTGGCTTCAGCGCCGGATGCCGCGTCGATATTCCCTCGTAATACCACCGTGCCGACGACTGCCCCTTTCGGTGTGTCGGGTGTGGTGTCTACGCTATGGGTCCATGACTGCTACCCGCGACCTCGTCACTCAACTTCTCGAACGGTTCGGCGACAAGCTCCTCACAGCCGACCATCCCGACTATGACGCCGTGCGTACCGGATTCTACGGCGGTGTCGACCGGCGTCCGGCGGCCATCGTGCGGGCCGCGACGGTGGTCGATGTCGCGACGACCATCGCGCTCGTCCGCGACGCCGGCGCGCGGCTCGCCGTGCGCGGCGGCGGGCACAGCCTGGCTCACCACAGCGCGAGCGACGGTGGTATCGTGCTCGACCTGTCGGCCATGAAGGCGGTAGACATCGACGCCCGGCATCGCACAGCCTGGGCCGAGGCGGGACTCACCGCCGCAGAGCTCTTGGCCGCAGTGAGCGAACAGGGCCTGGTCGTCGGCTTCGGCGACAGCGGCTCGGTCGGAATTGCCGGAATCACCCTGGGCGGCGGCATCGGATACCTCAGCCGGTTGCACGGCCTCACCATCGACAATGTGCTCGCCGCGGATGTCGTCACGGCCGACGGCGAACTCCTGCGCGCGGACGTCGACTCGAACCCCGACCTGTATTGGGCCATCCGCGGCGGGGGCGGCAACTTCGGCGTGGTCACCCGCCTCCAGTACCGCCTGCATCAACTGCCCTCGGTGCTCGGTGGGATCCTCATCCTCCCGGCCACCCCGGCTGTCATCGCCGCCGTCATGGCGCACGCCCAGGCCGCGCCCGACGAGCTGTCGCTGATCGTCAACGTCATGGTCGCCCCGCCGATGCCGTTCCTGCCACCGGAGGTGCACGGCAAGCTCATCGTGATGGCCATCGTCTGTTATGCCGGAGACAGCGCGGCTGGCGAGCGCGCCATCGCTCCCCTGCGTGCTATCGCCCCGCCGCTGGTCGACATGGTGCACCCGAGCACCTACCCGGAGCTGTTCCCGCCGGAGCCGGAGGCCATGCATCCGGTCGCCGCCACCTGCACCATGTTCCTCGACCACGTCGACGAGGACGCGGCCGCCGTCATCATCGATCAACTCACCGCCTCGGACGCCGCGATGGCCGCCGTCAACCTCCGCGCGCTCGGCGGCGCCATCGGCCGGGTCGCGACCGATGAAACGGCGTTCGCCCACCGGGACCGCCGGATCTTGGCCAACGTGGCGGCCCTCACGTTCGGCCCGGATGGTGCCAGCGCGCACCAAGCGTGGGCGTCCGAGCTCGCCGATGCGCTGCGCGACGGCGACAACGCCGCCTACGTGAACTTCGTCGGCGAGGCGGATGCGGCGCGGGTGCACGACGTGTATCCGCCGGCCACCTGGGACCGGCTGGCCGCGATCAAACAGCGTTACGATCCGACCAACTTCTTCCGCGGCAACCACAACATCGTGCCGGCGCTGTAGTCGTCCCCACCCGGCGGAATCCTGCGGGAAGATGGCAGCATGGACGCCGAGAGCAACGGACTGAACCCGCACCGAGTGGATGCCGGACAGCTCGACGACACCGATCGCGCACTGTACCAGTGGCTCAACGGCCGTACCGCCAAGGGGGTCGGCATCATCTCCTGCGTGCACCGCGGGCACGACTACGCGGCGACGGTAACCGACTTTCTCTCCGTGTCCTACGACCCGCCGACCATGCTGGTGAGTCTGTACTCGCTCTCTCGCATTGCCGAGGCAGTCGACGCATCCGGCATCTGGACGCTCAGCCTGCTCACCGGAGCGCAGAGACCGATCGCGGATGCGTTGAGCGAAGCGGGTGCGCCGCTGGTCGCGCTGCTCGACAACGTGCCGCATTTTCGGCGGGAAGCCGGTAGCCCGGCCATCATCGCCGACGCGCTGGCGTGGTTCGAACTGCGCACCGTCGCCGCGCATCCGGTAGCCACGCACACCCTCGTAGTAGGTGAGGTGAGTTGGATGGGGCGCTTTGCTGGAGCCCCGCCCGACCCGCTCGTCCGGTACGAATCCGAGTACCGCGCTCGCTGACCGACCCGCCCGAGGCACGGAGTAGCGTGGATGCCATGGAAGATTTGGGCACACGGCGCAGGGCCCTCGAGACGGCGATTGCGGTCATCCGTGAGACGTGCGAGCCGGTGAACCCGCCCAAGATCGCCCGCGATTACGTCAACTACTTCTGCGCCCGCAACCCCGGCAACGCCGAGATGGTGAAGAAGCACGAGCCGCGCCGCCGGCGCTTCTACGACGCGGTGGATGCCTACGTGTCGGCGTACGCGGCCATCTCCTCCGAAATGGGCGCCGCTGCGTATCTGCCTCAGGTGGCCGCCAGCATCGAGAAGGAAGTGCACTTCTTCGAGAACGTGCGGCGCGACATCGCCGTCGCCAGCGGTGAGGCGGCAGAGCCAGCGCTGCCGTAGCGCCGGTCTACAGGCCTAGGTCCCGCAGTTCGGGATGGTCCGCCGGGCGGGGTCCGCTGAGATCCCAGTGGTACTTGCGCTCGGACTCGGTGATCGGCACGTCGTTGATGCTCGCGTGCCTGGTCGCCATCCGTCCATCCGGATTGAACTCCCAGTACTCGTTGCCGAACGAGCGGAACCACTGCCCGGTCTCGTCGTGCGATTCGTAGGCGAACCGGACTGCGATGCGGTTGCCGTCGAACGCCCACATCTCCTTGATCAGGCGGTATTCCAGCTCGCGGTCCCATTTGCCGCGCAGGAACTCGATGATCTCTTCGCGGCCCTGCACGAACTGCTCGCGGTTGCGCCACCAACTGTCCTCGGCGTATCCGCCGGCAACTCGCTCCGGGTCCCGCGTGTTCCAGGCGTTTTCCGCAAGTCGCACCTTCTCAGTGGCGCTTTCCCTGGTGAACGGTGGCAACGGCGGGCGCGAATCGGTCATGGTGGCATCCAATCTCTGGTTCTCCCCGGTCTACACCCTCTGCCGTACGCCAGTCGAGGATAATCGAAGAGTGGAAACGAACAACGCGCCATCGGACGACGAGACTCCCGGCGACGCGCTGAGTCGGCTGGAAGTGGAGATCCAGGCGCTCGCATCCACTGAAATCGCCCGCATCGGCAGTACCCCGGACCAGATCTTCGAGCGGGCCGCCGCCCTGCGCGACAATGCCATGGGCATCATCTATGACGGCGACGGTTCCACCGACACCGAGCGCGTCGGACGCCTGCTGGCCCTCATTCCCGCGCTGCTCACCGTTGTCGACGAGGCGCGGGACACCATTGCCAGGCTGCGCGATATCGCCGACGAACCGGATGCGCCGAAGGCGATCAGCCCGTACGACGCGGCGGGGAGGCAGCGGCCGACACGGCCGACCTGGGGTCAAGACCCGGCATGATCGAGGCAACCGCCTTCGGAACAGCTTGCCAGCCCCCCAGAAACCGGGCAGCTTAAACCCGTCTCACGGAGTTTCTGTCTCTGGTAGCCCTACTTGCCTGGAGTGTGACCGGTCAGACACAGTTTCTCCTTGAAACGGTTCTCGTTGAAACGGGGGCTGGGGCGGCCGCGCCAGTCCACGGTGTTTGCCACACGGTCAGTTGGCCAGGCTGGTCGGTCGACGCGCCTCGGCGAACACGGTGCGATCCAGGTAGTCGTTGCGGAACTTGTGTTCCGGGTCGAGCGTTTCGGCCAGTTGCCGGAACGCCGGCAGTTGCGGGTACAGCGCCTCGAACCGATCGGGGTCGGTGATGAACACCTTGCCCCAGTGCGGCCGGCCGCCCAGTGGTGCCAACGCCGCATCGATGTCGGGCAGCAGGGCGGCGAGTGCCTCGGCATGCTTCTTCCAGGTGAAATGGAACCCGACGCTGTGCTGGTGGTACGCGGTGCTCAGCCACAGTTCGTCCGCTGCCACGGTGCGCAGCTCGGCGATGAACAGGTGCGGGGCGATGTGCGGGCCGAGGGCGCGCAGCGCGTCGATCGCCGCCAGGGCGTTGTCGCGCGGCAACAGGTATTCGGTTTGCACCTCGTCGCCGTGGCTGGGTGTGAAGTCCAGCTTGAAATGTGCAAGCCGGTTCCACCATGGCCCGGGCGCTCCCACCTGTTCTGTGGTGCTGACCGGGGAGACTCCGGGCAGCGGATGCCGCGCCTCGCGGGCGTAGTCGCCGCCGAAGAAAACGGGCGGGAACGTCGCATCCGCATCGGTGCGGCTCTTCAGCCAGACCTGGCTGACTCCTTCGGTACCCCAGGAGGTGAACAGGCTCACACTGTATGCGGCACTGGTGATGGCATCGAAGTTGTCGGTGACATCGGCCCAGGACAGGGTGTCGTAAACGTCTTGGCGCACCTGAAAGCTCGGCTGGATGTCCAGGGTGACCCTGGTGACGATCCCCAGAGCGCCCAGGGCGACGACCATGCCGGCAAAGTTGTCCGAGCCCCGGGTGACGCGCAGTACCTCGCCGGTCCCGGTGACCAATTCCAGGCCCGCCACCGCCGAGGCGAGGTTGCCGTTGCCCACGCCGGAGCCGTGGGTGGCGGTGGCGACCGCCCCGGCGACGGAGATGTGCGGCAGCGAGGCGAGGTTGTGGATGGCGAAACCCTCGCCGTGCAGCTGCTCGATGAAGTCGCCGTAGCGGATGCCGCCGCTCACGGTGACGGTGTTCCGTGCCCGGTCGATGTCGAGTTCTGCGGGCAACGCGGCCAGGTTGAGCTGGTCGCCGGGGGAGTCGGCGATGTCGTTGAACGAGTGCCTGCTGCCGACCGCCTTGATGCGGTGCGCGGCTGCGACGAGATCTTGAACCTCCTCGAGCGTGTGCGGCACGTGCACCTGCCGCGCTCGGTACTGGTAGTTGCCGGCCCAGTTAGAAGAGTTCATGCACCCATCTTCGCGGCTGCGGCCGGTCAGCCGGTTGCGGCCTTGCCGGCCCTGCGCCGGATGCGCAGTATCGTCAGCGTCCCGGCCGCGATCAGCGTCGCCAACACGATCCAGGGCACCAGCACCCCGAGTACGACGACCACGCCGGCGAAGAATGCCACGAAGGAGTTCCACCCGGCAGCCAGCCCGCTCAAAAAGGTGTCCGGAGTCTTCACCGGCGCATCCGCTACGGAGTGCAGGTCCAGGGTGATCGTGGCCAATTGCACCTGGGAGTCGAGAACCCGCTTTTGGGCTTCGAGACCTTCGAGGTTGGCCTGACGCTCGGACAGGGCCGACTCGATGGCGATGAGATCGGCGGTGCTGTCGGCCTTCGCCATCAGTGCCACCAGCCGATCGACGGAGGTACGCAGCGCGATCACCCGGGCGTCGAGATCCTGGGACTGGGCGGTCACATCCTGAGAGGTGAGCGAGCTGTCCTGCACGGTGCCCAGTTTCTTCAGCTTCGCCAGCGTGCTGCTGAGGATCGTCGACGGGATGCGCAGCGTCAGCTGGGCGCTGTCGGTCTGTGATGACTGGGTTGCCCCCGAGGTCGCGGAATCCGGCCCATGGTCCACCGGCTGCGGGCGGGGGTTCTCGGTGCGCGCATCCACCCGGCCACCGGCCTGCTCAACGATGCCTGTGGCGTCGTCGGCCGCTTGCCCGGGGCTCGGCACGGTGAGTGAGAGGTGGCCGGTGGTGATCACGTCCCGTTCGCCACCCACCGCCACCGTAGCGCCGGCCGAGTCTCGCGCCACAGGGGCGCCCGCCGCAGCCGGCGCCTGCTCGGTGAGCGCCCCGCCCGGCATCGTTGAATCGGTCGTCTTTGAGTCCGGCTGCCCGCTGGTTGAGGCGCCCGACAGGCCGCCCGCGGTGCAGCCGACCAGCGACAGGGCCGACAACGCCAGGACCGAAGTGATCAGAAGTCGTCTCATGCCTTGAGGCTAACGAGCCTGAACCGGTGCCACCACCCAACGTTTCGCACGATTCGCGCGTCGGTGATGCCACGCTGCGCTGGTCGGCACGGAGTGTGATAATTCGGGGATGGGGAGTTCCTGGGGCTCGCGAGGCGTGTTCCGCAGGGCGCAGCCCGACACCCTGCATATTGCCAGCGACGCCGGTGAGGGGCCGTTGATCATTCTGGTGCACGGTGTCGCCTCCTCCTCGGCGGTGTTCGATCGGCTCATCCCGCTGCTGACGGCCAAGTACCGGGTAATCGCCATCGACCTGCTCGGCTTCGGTGGTTCCCCGGTGCCGGAGGATGCGACCTACACGGTGGAGGAGCACGTCGCCTGGCTGCGGGCCACCATCACCTCCCTGCGGCCGAAGGCGCCGTTCATCCTGGTCGGCCACTCCCTGGGTGCGCTGCTGGCCAGCCGTTACGCCGCCCAGTATCCCGGAAAGGTGTCCCGACTCGTGTTGGTCAGTCCGCCGATCTATCTGGCGCCGAACGAGATCGGCGACCCGCGGATGCGCGCCCTCGCCGGGGCTTACCTCAAGGCGTACGAGTACCTGCGCGAGAACAAGGCCTTCACCCTCCGCAACGCGGCGGTGATCGCCAAGCTGATGCCGATCAAGGATGCGTTCGAGATCACCGAGATCAATTGGCGTGCCTTCGTGCTGTCGATGGAAAATTGCATCGAGTCGCAGACCACCATCAGCGACATCGCCGCGGTGCGGGTCGGCGTGGACATCGTCTACGGCGTGCTGGACCCGTTCCTGGTCCCTGCTGGCCTGCGCATCGTGGAGCAAATGAGGCACGTCACGGTGCGTCGCGTGGGCGCGAACGACCACGTCATCCGCAACCGTCTGGCCAAAGCGGTGGCGAAAGTGATCGGGTAGCGTCAAGACATGGAAACGCGAACTCTCGGCCGCACCGGCAAGACGGTCTCGATCATCGGTTTGGGCACCTGGCAGCTCGGTGCCGATTGGGGCGAGGTCTCCCCGGATGCCGCGCGGGCGGTGCTCGATGCCGCCGTGGAGTCTGGCATCACCTTCTTCGACACCGCGGATGTCTACGGCGACGGCCGGAGTGAGTCGTTCATCGGCGAGTACCTCGCCGGCAGACCAGAGCTCGCCATCACCGTGGCCACGAAAATGGGCCGCCGGATCGAACAGCACCCGGAGGGCTTCACCTGGGAGAACTTCCGCGACTGGACGGACCGATCCCGGCGCAACCTGCGCACCGACACCCTCGACCTCGTGCAGCTGCACTGTCCGCCCGAGGAGGTCTACTCCAGCCAGAGGGTGTTCGACGCACTGGACAGCCTGGTCGAAGACGGTGCCATCGCCCACTACGGAGTCAGCGTCGAGACCTGCGACCAGGCCCTCGCGGCGATCGCCCGTCCCGGTGTGGCAACGGTGCAGATCATCCTCAACGCGTTCCGGCTGAAGCCGCTGGACGCGGTTCTGCCCGCCGCACGCGCGGCCGGTGTCGGCATCGTCGCCCGCGTGCCACTGGCCTCCGGGCTGCTGACCGGGAAGTACACCGAGAGCACCGTGTTCGCCCCGAACGACCACCGCAACTTCAATCGGGATGGCTCCGCCTTCGACGTCGGGGAGACCTTCTCCGGTGTCGATTACGAGCGCGGGGTCGCCGCGGCCCGCGAGTTCGCCGCGCTCGTGGCAGAACAGCCCAGCACCGCACAGCTCTCACCCACCCAGGCCGCTCTGGCCTGGATCGCCCAGCTGGACGGCGTCAGCACGGTGATCCCTGGTGCCCGCACGCCGCAACAGGCCCGCGCGAACGCGGTGGCGGGATCGGCTCCCCGGCTCGGTGCCGGGTTCAACCGCGCGGTGACGGATCTTTACGACCGCTATTTCCGCGCCGCCGTGCACCAGCGCTGGTAACAGCCAGGCTAGCCGTTGTCGTTCGGGTCCATCCCGGTGCGCTGACCCGACTCGAGACCGGCGATGGCGGCGAGATCGTCGGCATCCAGCTCGAAGTCGAACACGTCGATGTTCTCCCGGATCCGTGCCGGCGTCACCGACTTCGGGATCACCACGTTGCCGAGCTGCAGGTGCCACCGGATGACCACCTGAGCCGGTGATTTGCCGTGCTTTGTCGCAACGCGTGCAAGCACCGGGTCCTCCAGCAGCCGGCCGCGCGCCAGCGGAGACCAGGCCTCGGTGAGCATCCCGTGTGCGGTGCCATACTCACGCACGGCGTGCTGCGGCAACCAGGGGTGCAGTTCCACCTGATTGAGCACGGGCACCACCGAGGAGGCGGCGAGCAACCGGTCCAGGTGCTGCGTGTGAAAGTTCGAGACTCCGATGGAGGTGGCTCGGCCGTCCTCCCGCAGTTTCTCCAGCGCCCGCCAGGTGTCGAGGTAGCGGTCCTGGGTCGGCGCCGGCCAGTGGATCAGGTAAAGGTCCACTCGGTCCAGGCCGAGCTTGCGCAGGCTGGTGTCGAACGCGCGCAGGGTCTGGTCGTAGCCGTGGTCGTCGTTCCACACCTTCGTGGTGACGAAGATGTCGTCTCTGGCCAGTCCGCAGGTGCGCACCGCGATACCGACGCCGCGTTCGTTGCCGTACAGGGCGGCCGTATCGATGTGCCGGTAGCCGGACTCGAGCGCTGTCAGCACGACATCCGTGGCGAGGGAGTTCTTGACCTTGTACACGCCAAGGCCGAGCTGGGGAATGCTGTGCCCGTCGTTGAACTGTAGTGAGGGAACGATCATGCACCCCAGGATAGGAGCATCCTGCGGGCCGTGCGCGCCGCTCAGCGCACCGTGCTGATCGGAGCCGTGTCCGGGATCGGGCTGATGTCCTTGCCCCGAAGATCCGGATACCAGCGGATGAACAGGGTTGGCACCAGAACGCTCAACAGCGCGAAGATCACGGCGACCCAGTACCCTCCCGGAGCGGAGAAGCTGTCGATCATGAACCCGGCCACCGCCGAACCGAGGGCCGCGCCGATCAACTGCCCCGTGCCGACCCAGCCGTAGGCCTCAGCTGTCTCGCTGAACTTCACGCTCGCCGACACGATGGTGTACATCACCGCGAAGGCCGGCGCGATGCCGAGACCGGCGAGGAACAGCGTCGCGCCGATCCACCAGAAATTGAGCGACACCGCCGCCAGCGACATGCCGACGAACACGATGAGCAACCGTTTCGCCATCGCCCACGGCCCGATCGGCACGTGGCCGAGCGCCAGCCCACCGGTGAGCGAACCGATGGCGAACAGCGACAGGATGACGCCGGACTCTGGGCCGTCGTCGCCGAAGGTGGCGACGACGCCGGCCTCGATGGCGGCGCAAGCGCCCACCAGCAGGAATCCAACCACGGTCGCGAGCAGCACCGTCGGCCGCACGAGCACCGTGCCGAGCGAGCGTTTGCTGCGCGGGATCCGGACGCGGCCCACCTCGGGCGACGACATGAACCACACGCCCCCGCCCACCAGAAAGCCGACGGCCAGCAGAATCGCCAACATGGTGCTGATCTGGATCGCGACGAACGTGGTGATCACGGGACCGACCACCCAGATGATCTCCTGCGCGGACGCATCCAGCGAATACAGCGGCGTCAGCTGGGTGGAGTTCACCATCTTCGGGTAGATGGTGCGCACCGCCGGCTGCACCGGCGGTGTACTGAGCCCGGCGAGAAAGCCGATGGCCATGATCATCGGCACGGGCACCGGCATCAACGCGATCGCCACAAGTCCGGCCCCGCACACCACCGTGGTCAGGCTGAGCACCCGGCGCATCCCCCACACGCCCATCCACCGGCTGGTGAGGGGGCCGGCGATCGCCTGGCCGATGCTGGTCGCGGCCAGCACTAATCCCGCGGCGGCATAGGAGTGGTGAGTGCGTTCGACGTGCAGCAGGAGCGCCAACGACAGCATCCCGAACGGAAACCGAGCCAGAAGCTGAGCCGCCATGATGCGCGCTACGCCGCGCGTCTTCAGCAGGCTCAGGTAGCTATCCACAAGGGGTCAATTCTAGTGGTGGCATGAGCCGAAAATCCGTCAACAGGCTGTGCAAAACTCGGACAACTTATGCACATCTGTGGATGACACGCCCACTACATATTGGGTTCGCAAAATGTCGGATACCCGCTATATAGTGATTGCACTGCCCGGAGGGCACGGTCTTGTGAAGTCGATCTGGGGAGCAAAGACAATGGCGATAACGGTAGTCAAGCGCGACGGACAGCGGGAGCCGTACGACGCGAACAAGATCAACATCGCCATCGAGCGTGCGAGC
The DNA here is from genome assembly GCF_039652555.1 of Parafrigoribacterium mesophilum. Classification (NCBI taxonomy): domain Bacteria; kingdom Bacillati; phylum Actinomycetota; class Actinomycetes; order Micrococcales; family Microbacteriaceae; genus Parafrigoribacterium; species Parafrigoribacterium mesophilum. Next base: position 1,115,292 of record NZ_JBDJAF010000001.1, on the reverse strand, counting down.
GCCGGCCTGAACGAGAACATCACCTGGGTGACCCAGATCGCCAGCGAACTGGAGCTAACCCTCTTCGACGGCATCACCACCCAGCAGCTCGACGAAGCGGTCATTCAGGTGGCGCTGCAGAACGTCAAGGACGACCCGGCGTTCGACACGGTCGCCGCGCGCCTGCTGCTCAAGACGATCTATAAGCACGTGCTCGGCGACTACGAGACCGCCGAAGAACTCAAGGCACTGCACGCCGGCCACTTCGTTGGCTACGTGCAGCGCGGTGTCGAAGAGAAGCTGTTGGACTCCCGGCTGCAGGAGCTGTTCGACCTGGATGCGCTCGCCGCGGTGCTCGAGCCGGCCAAGGATGAACTGCTCAAGTACATCGGCGTGGTCACGCTCAACAACCGCTACGGCATCAAAGGCCGCAACGGCGACCCGCTGGAGGTGCCACAGTTCTTCTGGATGCGCATCGCGATGGGTCTGTCGCTCAACGAGGCCGACCCGACGAGCCAGGCGATCAAGTTCTACGAGAAGATGAGCAGCCTGGAGTACCTGGCCGCCGGCTCCACCCTTGTCAACGCCGGCACGGTGTATCCGCAGCTGGCGAACTGCTTCGTCATGGAGATGCAGGATGACATCGAGCACATCGCGAAGACCACCCGCGATGTGATGTGGCTCACCAAGGGCACCGGCGGCATCGGGCTGTCGGTCACCAAACTCCGTGCCCAGGGATCGCCGATTCGCAGCAACAACACCACCTCCACAGGGCCGATCCCGTTCATGCACACGATCGACTCGATCCTGCGCGCGGTCAGCCGCGGCGGCAAGAAGTTCGGCGCGCTGTGCTTCTACATGGAGAACTGGCACCTGGACTTCCCCGAGTTCCTCGACCTGCGCCAGAACTCCGGCGACCCCTACCGCCGCACCCGCACCGCGAACACCGCCGTGTGGATCAGCGACGAGTTCATGAAGCGGGTGCAGAACGACGACGACTGGTACCTGTTCGACCCGCTTGAGGTCTCCGAGCTCAACGAACTGTACGGCAAGGCGTTCTCCGAGCGGTACGCGCACTACGTCGCGGAAGCCGAGGCCGGCCATCTGCGCATGTTCAAGAAGATGAAGGCGCGCGAGCAGTTCAAGGCGATCCTGATCTCGCTGCAGACCTCCTCGCATCCCTGGCTCACCTGGAAGGACACGATCAACAACCGCGCCCTCAACAACAACACGGGCACCATCCACCTGTCGAACCTGTGCACCGAGATCGCGCTGCCGCAGGATGTCGACAACGTCGCGGTGTGCAACCTCGCTTCGATCAACCTGTCGCGGCACCTGACCTACCACCCTTCGGCAGGCTCAGGGCAAGCGGCGGGCGAAGAGCGGCCGACGATCGACTTCGCCAAGATCGAGGAGAGCGCTCGACTCGCGGTGCGGCAGCTCGACAACCTGATCGACATCACCCGCTCCTCCGTGCCCGAGGCGGACTTCTCCAACCACCAGAACCGCGCGGTCGGGCTCGGCGTGATGGGCTTCACCGATGTCGTGGAGAAGCTCGGCTTCAGCTACGAGAGCGAGGAGTCGTACGACCTCGTCGACGAGATCATGGAGCACGTCTCCTATGCGGCCATCGACGAGTCGGCCAACCTGGCCGCCGAGCGGGGCGCTTACGCGAACTTCGAGGGCTCCCGCTGGTCGCAGGGCCTCGTCCCGATTGACAGCATCGCGCTCACCGAAGAGGACCGCGGCGTGCCGATCAAGGTGAACCGCACGACCCGGCTGGATTGGGACGCGCTGCGTGCCAAGGTGAAGGGCGGAATGCGCAACGCCACGCTGATGGCCATCGCACCCACCGCATCCATCGGCCTGGTCGCGGGCACCACGCCCGGCTTCGACCCGCAGTTCACGCAGATCTTCAGCCGGTCCACCTCCTCCGGCAAGTTCCTCGAGGTGAACCGCAACCTGGTGCGCGACCTGCGGAAGCTGGGGCTGTGGACCACGGTGCGCGAGTCGATCCTGCGCAGCCAGGGTGACATCCAGCCCATCGCCGCGATCCCCGATGACCTCAAGGCCGTCTACAAGACCAGCTTCCAGCTGTCGCCGTACGCGTTCCTGGAGATCGCCGCCCGGGCGCAGAAGTGGATCGACCAGGCCATCAGCCGCAACATGTACCTGGAGACCCGGGACCTCGGCGAAATGATGGACATCTACTACGCCGCCTGGGAACGGGGCGTGAAGACCACCTACTACCTGCATTCCAAGCCGCGCCACCAGGCCGAGCAGACCACAGTGCGGGTGAACAAGTCCGAAGATCGCGACGCGCGCAAGATCAAGGTCGCCTCCGTGGCCGACTCGACAACACCGGCTCCCGCCGCCGCGCCAACACGCCGCGGATTCGGCTTCTCCGGACTCACCCCGAAAGGCAACTGATGAACGACGACTACTTCGTCCCGGAAGACCCGATGGACGAGTTGCAGTGCGACAGTTGCCAGTAGGCCGCTGAACAACGATCCGAATCAGAAAGAAGACGAACTAACCATGGCAATCCTCGGAACCGGTGTGCATGAAGGCCTTCTCCTCAAGCCGGTGAAGTACCAGTGGGCAATGGACCTCTACGATCAGGCGGTCTCCAACACCTGGTTCCCCAATGAGATCCAGCTCGACCAGGACATTGCCGACTTCAAGAAGATGACGGACGAGGAACGTCACGCGATCACGTTCCTGATGAGTTACTTCAACCCGAATGAGCTCCTGGTGAACAAGGCGCTCGCGTTCGGCGTCTACCCGTATGTCAACGCCGCAGAGTGCCACCTCTACCTCGCGAAGCAGATGTGGGAGGAAGCCAACCACTGCATGAGCTTCGAGTACGTGCTGGAGACCTTCCCGATCGACCGGAAGGCCGCGTACAGCTCGCACGTCGAGGTGCCGTCCATGGCGCGCAAGGAAGAGTTTCAGTTCAAGTTCATCCGCCGGATGACGGAGGAGACCCTCGACATCTCCACCACCGAGGGCAAGCGCGACTTCGTGCGCAACCTCATCGCGTACAACATCATCCTCGAGGGCATCTGGTTCTACTCCGGATTCATGGTCGCCCTGAGCTTCCGGCAGCGGAACCTGTTGCGCAACTTCGGCTCCCTGATGGACTGGGTCATCCGCGACGAGTCGCTGCACCTGAAGTTCGGCATCAACCTGATTCTCACCGTGCTGGAGGAGAACCCCGACCTGCAGACGCCGGAGTTCGCCGCGGAGATCAAGCAAATGATCCTGGATGCCGTCACGATGGAAGAGGAATACAACCGCGACCTGCTGCCCGGCGGCATTCTCGGACTCAACGCCGGCTACATCAACCAATACGTGAAGTACCTCGCCGACCGGCGGCTGGAAGAACTGGGCTTCGAGGCCGAGTACAAGGTGTCCAACCCGGCAAAGTGGATGGCCACCGCGAACGACACGTACGAGTTGGTCAACTTCTTCGAGTCGACCAACACCTCCTACGAGGCGAACGCGAAGGCGGCCGTTGCGGCTAAGCCAGAGTAGGCCGGATCCGGTGGTCCAGCCTCCGGTGGTCGGGCCCCCGCGCCCGCGCCACCTGATCACCCCGCACGAACTCGCCGCACTACAGCACGAGCGCGACGACGTCCGCATCCTGGATGTGCGTTGGAGCCTGGGCGGACCGGCCGGCGGGCCGCTTCACGCCGAAGGGCACATTCCGGGTGCCGTCTACGTGGATCTCGAGACGGAACTGGCTGGAACACCGGTGCTCACCGAGGGCCGGCATCCGCTGCCGGAGCTCGCCGCACTGCAGGCCGCGGCGCGGCGTTGGGGGATCAACCCCTCAGATACGGTGGTCGTCTACGACGACCTGGGCGGACACTCGGCGGCGCGGGCCTGGTGGCTGCTGCGGTACGCGGGAGTGGTGGATGTGCGGCTCCTGGATGGCGCGCTGGCCGCGTGGCGGGGCGCCGGCTTGCCGCTGCAGTCCGGCGCGACCTCCGTCGCCCCGGGCACGATCCACCTCGACTATGGCCACCTGCCCACGCTGTCCATGGAGGAGGCCGGCAACCTGCCCGAGCACGGCATCCTTCTGGATGCCCGCGCGGCCGAGCGTTTCCGCGGTGAGGTGGAACCGGTCGATCCGCGCGCGGGCCACATCCCCGGCGCGGTCAGCGCACCGGCGTCGGGGAACCTTGGTACCGACGGCACGTTCCGGTCGCCGGCCGAACTGGCGGCGCGCTACGAGCAGCTCGGTGTTCGGCCGGACACCCCGGTGGGCGTGTACTGCGGGTCTGGCGTCACCGCGGCGCACGATGCGCTCGCCCTGATGGTCGCCGGTTTCTGGCCGGCCTTGTATCCGGGCTCGTGGTCGCAGTGGTCCAACCATCCCGAGCGCCCTGTCGCCACCGGAGAATAAGTTCACATTTCACCCGATGAGTTGGGGTAGTGCGTAGCGGGCTTTGCCGCCGAGGCGGGGGGTTTGGGCGAGGTCCATGTGAGGTGGTGGGATGAACCAGACCTGGCCGTGTTGGTCGATGCGGATGGTCCAGCCGTCGTTGTGAATTCGGGTGTGGCAGGGCGGGCAGAGTAAGACCCCATTGGTCAGGTCGGTCGGCCCGGTGTCGCGGTTCCACCAATTGATGTGGTGTGCCTGCGTGTAGGGCAGGTCGAGTCCGCATCCGGCGCATCCGCCGTCGCGTTCTGCCAGGGCGATGCGTTGGGCGGGGGTGAACAGTCGGGCGGCGCGTCCGAGGTCCAGAGGGAGGCTGTCGCCACCGAGGACGGCGGGAATGATGCCGGCGGTGGCGGCCAGTTTCCGGATGGTGCCGGCGGAGGCGGGTTGGTTCAGTCCGTCGATTGTGCCGTGCCCGACGCCGTCCACCAGCGTCTCCAGGCTGGTGCGGACTACCAGGGTGGTAGACGGGGCTGCCGGTACCCGGTTGCAGCCCAGAGCGTGGCCGGCGATCATGGCCAGCGCGTCGGCCTGCAACTGCGGAATGGTGCGGGTGTCTTCGAACAGCGGGCCGTCCGGATGGACGCCGGAGAGTCCACCGTGGGAATTGTCGGTCTCAGCATCGCGTCGTGCCCGGATGTTGTGGGTGACGATCGCTTCGATCGCCGCTTTCACCGGCGCCGCGGACTCGGGATCCAGATGGGCGCTCAGGTGGAGCATTCCGTTGCTGTCCTGCCGCAGGTACACGGCCCGGTCCTCCCGCAGTTCCTCCTCTCTCGGTTCGATGCCGTCCTGATCAAGCCGGGCCTCGGCCTCCTTGATCGCTCGGAACAACGTTTCCAACGGAATATCCCCGGCTCGCTGGGCCAGTACCTGTTCGTAGGCGTCCGCCTGAGCCGGGTTCGCCCGGCGGCCAACCCGATCCAACATGGTGGTGATCGCCCCGGCCGCCTCCACACTGATCACGCCTTTGGACAGTGCCTGCGCCACGTGTGGGTGTGCGGGCGGTAACGGTTGCCCGGTCAGCGACCTGCGGGCGGCGGTGGCCTGCCCGACCAACACGAATCGGGAAGCGCCCGATACGCTGCCGCCGGTGACGGAGGCGATCAGGTGGGACGGGTTCTGGAACCCTTGCCGCTTGGCCAGGCCCTGGCTGCCCGCCTCGGCCGGAGAACGCCTGGCAACCTCGGCCGCACCACGGGCCAGCAGCCCGTTCACCTCCCGGGCTAGGCGCCCGATGGCATCCATGGTGGCCACCAGCCCGGCATCACTCATCGATTCCAGATCGACCTGGACGGCATCCGCCACGTTGCCGGTGTCGCCAACTTCAGGGGACCGACCGGCGAACGCGGGCCGGCCACCAGACCAGACAGCATGCAACGACGTCAGGTCGTCCATCAGTGACTGCAACGGCTGGTTCATAACCCCAACTTGCCACCCACCACTGACATTCGAGTGGCACGGAGCAGAGAAAGTGGGTGCACCGGACGCACATTCGAAGACCGTTACCGAACTGTGACATATACGTCCAACTGCGTCAGTGAGCAGCAAGGGCGGCCCGCCGACGCATTTCAACTCTTGTCATCGAAACGGTACGCTGACGGCAAATCCCGTGCTACTCGGTGGAGTAGGCTCCCAATACGGCTGTCACAACGATGTGCCGTCGTGTGTACTTGATATGGGGATTCCACGTCATATGTTCGCCAGACCAGGCACTATTTCGCCGTCTCACGCACGTCCCGCGGATGTCCCACCGCGTCGCACCCCGCCTCGGCGTCTTCCCGCCCACGTCTTTTGTGACCCTGCACCGCACCAAAGAGATAGTTCCGATCAGAGACAGTAAGGAAATCAGAATGCGTTCCAGATATGCATTGCCGGCCATTGCGCTGGCCGCCGCACTCAGCCTCACCGGCTGCGTCAACAACTCGACGACACCCGCCGCTTCCGGCTCGGACACGCCGGGATCGACGGCCGTGGATGCAGCGGCCGTGGCGCTCTTGCCTGCCGACATCAAGAAGAACGGCAAGCTGATCATCGGCATCGACCCGGCCTACGCGCCGAACGAGTTCAAGGACGACGCCGGCAACCCGGTCGGTTGGGACGTCGAACTCGCCGACGCGATGGCCGCGAAGCTGGGCCTGAAGACCGACTACCAGGCGTCCAGCTTCGACAAGATCATCCCGAGCATCACCGGTGGCACCTACGACATCGGCGTGTCCTCCTTCACTGACAATGTCGAGCGCGAGAAGGCCGTCGACTTCGTCAACTACTTCACCGCCGGCGTGCAGTGGGCCCAGCCGATCGGTAAGACCGTCGACCCCGCCAACGCCTGTGGCTTGACCGTGTCCGTGCAGGCGACAACCTATGAGGAGACCGATGAACTGCCGGCCAAGTCCAAGGAGTGCACCGACGCCGGAAAGGCGGCGATCACCATCCTGAAGTTCGACAAGCAGGACGACGCGACGACGGCCGTGGCGACCGGCCGTGCCGACGCCATGAGCGCCGACTCGCCGATCACCCTGTACGCGATCTCCAAGCTGAAGGACAAAATCGAGCCGGCCGGCAAGTCCTTCGAGGATGCCCCCTACGGCATCGCGGTGAAGAAGGGCTCGGACCTGACCAAGGCTCTTCAGGCCGCGCTGCAGTCGATGGTCGATGACGGCAGCTACACGAAGATCCTTCAAAAGTGGGGCGTGGAGAACGGCGCGATCGACAAGATCACGATCAACGCGGCGTCCAAGGGCTAATCCATGAGTTCCCCAACCACTGGGCCGGCGACGGGGGCAACCTCGTCGCCGGCCGGCGGCGGTCACCCCCAGCCGATCAAGGCGATTCGCCTCCATCATCCATGGCGCATTGTCTTTGCGGTCGTGCTGGTCTTGGCGCTGGCCCTTTTCATCATCGACGCCGCCCAGCGCCCGGCCTATGGCTGGGAGAACTTCAGCAAGTACATCTTCGACCGGCGCATTTCGCAGGCGGCGCTCAACACCCTGCTTCTGACCGTCTATTCGATGGTCATCGCCATCATCCTCGGCATTACCCTCGCCGTGATGCGGCTCTCCGAGAACCCCGTCGTCAAGGGCGTCGCGTGGCTCTACCTCTGGGTCTTCCGGGGCACCCCTGTGTACGTGCAGCTCGTGTTCTGGGGCCTCATCTCCACCATTTACGCAACGATCGACATCGGCATCCCGTTCACCGCGCCCTGGATGGTGTTTCAGACCAAAGCCGTCATCGACGTGTTCTGGCTGGCAGTCATCGGCCTGTCGCTCAACGAGGCCGCTTACATGGCCGAGATCGTCCGCGCCGGCATCCTGTCCGTTGACCGCGGCCAGGATGAGGCCGCGACCGCCCTCGGGATGTCGTGGCTCCAGACGATGAACCGGGTGATCATTCCGCAGGCGATGCGGATCATCATCCCGCCCACCGGCAACGAGGTGATCTCGATGCTGAAGACGACGTCGCTGGTGACGGCCGTGCCATACAGCTTCGACCTCTACGGACGGGCACGCGACATCTCGGTGGTCATTTTCGACCCCATCCCGCTGCTGCTCGTGGCCTCCGCGTGGTACCTGCTGTTCACCTCGATCCTCATGATCGGCCAATACTTCCTGGAGAAGCGGTTCTCCCGCGGGATTGGCCAGGCCCGGCCGGAGAAGAAGAGCACTCCTGAAACCGGCCCTATCTCGACGAATATCGCAGCGATCCGCGCCGATGCACACGGTTCGGAGCACACAAAATGACCGACGTCCCCATGGTGCAAGCGGTCAGCGTGTCCAAGAGCTTCGGCTCCAACGAGGTCTTGAAGAGCATTTCGCTGTCCGTCAATCGCGGCGAAGTGCTCTGCATGGTCGGTCCGAGCGGGTCGGGCAAGTCGACCTTCCTGCGCTGCATCAACCACTTGGAACGCGTGGATGCCGGGCGTCTCACCGTCGACGGCGTGCTCGTCGGATACGAGGAACGGGGCGACAAACTCTACGAACTGCGCCCCAAAGAGGCCGCCCGGCAGCGCCGCGACATCGGCATGGTCTTCCAGCGGTTCAACCTGTTCCCGCACATGACCGCGATGGAGAACATCATCGAGGCGCCGATTCGGGTCAAGGGCGTGAGCAAAGCATCCGCGATGACGCGCGCCCGCGAGCTGTTGGAACGCGTCGGCCTCGGCGAAAAGGCGGGTTCGTATCCTGCGCACCTCTCCGGCGGACAGCAGCAGCGCGTCGCCATCGCCCGGGCGCTCGCGATGGATCCCAAGCTCATGCTGTTCGACGAGCCCACCTCCGCTCTGGACCCTGAGTTGGTCGGCGAGGTACTGGATGTGATGAAGGCGCTGGCCGCGAGCGGAATGACCATGATCGTGGTGACCCACGAGATGGGTTTCGCGCGGGAAGTGGCCGACTCTCTGGTGTTCATGGACGGCGGCGTTGTGGTGGAATCGGGCGATCCGCACGAGGTGCTGGGCAACCCGCAGCACCAACGCACCAAAGCGTTCTTGTCGAAGGTGCTCTAACAGAGCCGGACGCCCGAGCGATGGGTTCCGGACGACCGATGCGTCCGCGGCGGCCGGTTTCGACCGGAAGGCTATCGCTCGGTGGTCAGCAGGGTGCGGAACAGTCGTGACCACGACGACATCGCACGCTCGACGCTCATCTGCGCCGCCGTGGCTCGCGCTCCTGCGGACAACGTCGCGATCAGGGCGCTGTCGCCGAGAACCTTCGTCATGGCGTCCGCCAGCGCCCGGATGTCGCCAGCCGGAACCAGGAAGCCGTTGCGTCCCGAGACCACCATTTCGCCAGGGCCGTAATTGACGTCGTAGGCCACGACGGGACATCCGCGGGCAAAGGCTTCGGTGATGGCCAATGACTGCCCCTCGTACCCGCTGGACACCGTCAACAGTGCGGCGTTCTCCAGCTCGACCGCGGCATCCGGCCGATAGCCGCGCAGCCGCACGGCATCGCGCAGTCCCAGGCTCACGATCAGCTCGGTGAGGCTCTGCGCCGCCGGGCCGTCGCCGAAGATGTCGAACCGGGCCCTGGGATTCGACTCCCGCACCAGCAGGAACGCTCGGATCGCACTGTCCACCCGCTTCTGCGGCGCGAGCCGGGCGATCATCACGGCCCGGTTGACGTCCCGGTCGGCCCTAGTGCGCGGCGGCGCCGCGTCCACAGGATGAGGGATGACGGCAAAACGGGTCGGCCGGCCGAACCGCCGAATCACATCCGCTTCCTGCTTCGCGGTGAGCCAGACCACGGCATCGAACTCGCCCAGCTTCTCGAACCACGACTGCCACTGCGGCTCCATGTCGGAATTCCAGCGATACGGCGGACGGGTGTGGGCGTTGTGGACGGTGTGGATGATCTTCACCGACGTCGTGCTCAGCGGTGTGATCAGCTCGCCGATCTGTCGCGACTCGCAGATGATGAAGGTGGGCAGCCGGGGGTCTCCGGAGGCGATGACAACCGAAAGCCAGGCTCGATACAGTTCGCCGAAGCCGCGGAAGTGGCCGGCCGGCATTCCGTCGCGGAACACCGTGATCGCCTCGGTGGAGTGGTGCCAGTCCTGGCGGGACAGGTACGGGGTGCGCAAGAGGGGGCGGCCCCGTCGGTCGAGATAGTCCGTGTACACGGCGGTGCCCGTCGGCGATGCGAGGGCCCGCCATACCGTGCGCCAGGGCACGCCCTCGGAGTCGAGATCGGTGCTCGCGACCAGGGCGCCGGCATCCGTTGCCGGCTGTTGCAGCGGGCGGGCGGCCTCGTGCAACCAGGTCGGGTCGTTTCTGGCGTCCTGATAAAGGTTGCGGACAACGGTGCGCTCATCGGCCAGTCCCATTCTCTGGAACTCGGCGAGGTCCTCGGGGCGCTCTGCCGTGAAGTCGAAACTCACGAGCAGCGGGCTGGCGCCCCCGACGTGGCGGAAATGCCTGGCTCGCCGCAGCAGCGCTACCGTCTGACCGCCGTCCAACCCAGGGTGCAGTCGGCTCGTTGCGATCAGATAGTTCGCCGGCGGAAAGACCGGCGCCTGATCGGCGAGTGATTCGGATGGTCGGGCCACAGGCCCCACTGTACTGAGGATCTGTGCGGCGACCACCGGTGACCGCTCGGGCGTGCCACCGTCACCGGCTGCCGAGAACCTTGGTGATGCGTTGCAGGGATACCGATTCGGCTGTGCCGAGGTGCTGCGCGAACAGGCTCAGCCGTAGCTCTTCGAGCAGCCAGCGTGCGTGGACCAGCTGGGGCGGAGCATCCGGTGTCTGCGGAAGCGTCCCACCCGCGGCGCGGTACCGTTCGGTCGCGGTCTGCACCTCGGTCAGCCAGGCGCGGTCTCGCGCGGGATGCTCGGCGAGCTTGGCCACCCGGTGGCTGATTCCCCGCAGGTACACCGGCAGGCGCCGTAGCTGGGGCAATCCGGTGCGGGAGACGAATCCGGGGAACACCAGCGAGTCCAGTTGCTCACGGGAGTCTGCCAACGGGGCGATCAGCGCCATGCTGGATGCCGCGCTGATCGCCTTCTGCGCCGCGCGGGATTCGGCGAGAACGGTTGCCACCAGGCTCACGGTGGTGAACAGGTCCTGGACGATGGAGGCTGAGACGAGGTCCCGCACCTGTTCGAACTGCTGTTTCGTCCACACCTCGTCGTCGCCCAGGGCGGCGTCGACGCACGCGACCAGGCAGTCCTCGAACAGCTGGCCCGTCGTCCGGTACGGGCTGCCGGCAAGCGACAGTTTTTCGGCGCCGGTGAGGTGCTGCTGCACGTACGCGACGGGGGATGGGGTCGCGAGCAGCAGCATCCGCCGCACCCCGGCATGGTGCTCACGCGCCTGATCGGCTCGGGTGCTCATCAGCCGGATCGACACCGACCCGCCCCGGTCGACGAGCGCGGGATAGGCACGCACCGTGTTGCCGGCCTGCTTCGTGTCGAGGATCGGCGGAAGCGCGTCGAGATCCCAGGAGGTGAGGCCGTCCCGCTCCAGAGCGTTCGGGGTGCGCACATGCACGTGCGCGACGGATGCCCGGGCTCGGGTCTTCAGTTTGTGCTGCAGACTCTCGAGATCTTTGGATGCGGCCACCTGCCGTCCGCGTTCGTCGACGACGCCGAAGGTGACTCGCAGATGGTTCGGAATCCGGTCCAGGTCGAAGTCCTCGGCCGTCACCGGCGTGTGTGTCTGACGCTGGATTTCGGCGGCGAGGTACTCGCACAGGCTCGGCTGGTTCTCGCCAGAGTCCGACGACGGGTTCTCGGGCACGTCCTTCAGCAACCGACGGGCCCAGTCTGCGGCCGGTACCACGTTGCGTCGGATCGCCTTCGGCAGCGACTTGATCAGCGCCGTCACCAGCTCCTCGCGGAAGCCGGGGACCTGCCAGTCGAAGCCGTCGGGTCGCAGCCGGGCAAGCAGGGCGATAGGGACGATCGCGGTGACGCCGTCGTCCTGCGCACCCGGTTCGAACCGGTAGTGCAGGTTCAGTTGCTGGTCGTCCTGCCGCCAGATCTCCGGGTAGGCATTGTCGGGCACCTCGTCGGTGGGCGCCTCGCTGCCCTCGATGAGGTTTTCCCTCGTCATGGTGAGCCAGTCCGGCGTCTGTGCCAGTGCCTGCTTCCACCACTTCTCGAATCCGCGCTGTGTGTTCACGTCGGTGGGGATGCGCCGGTCGTAGAACTCGAAGACGACCTCGTCGTCGTAAAGGATGTCCCGCCGGCGGGTGCGCTCCTCAACCTCGACCAGCTGCTTGCGCAATGCACGGTTGGCACGGTCGAACGCCGACGCCCGCTGGTCGATTCGGCTCAGATCCCAGTCACCGTCGACCAGGGCGTGGCGGATGAACAGCTCGCGCGCCTGCTCGGGGTCGACCCTCGCGTACTGCACCCGCCGGCGGGCCACGATCGGAACACCGTACAGGGTGACCCGCTCGTAGGCCACCACCGAGCCCTGGTTCTTTTCCCAGTGCGGTTCGCCGTAGCTGTGCTTGGCCAGGTCGCCGGCCAGCGGCTCGGCCCAAGCCAGATCGATCGCCGCATTCATTCTGGCGAACAGCCGGCTGGTCTCCACCAGTTCGGAGGTCATGATCTCGTTCGGTTGCTTCTTGGCCAGAGCCGACCCCGGGAAGACGGTGAACCGGATCTGCCGGGCGCCGATGTAGTCGCCTTGCTTTTTCTTGTCCTTGTTGTCTTTGGCGAGGTCCTTGATGCCGATCTGGCTGAGCAGTCCGGCCAGCAGCGACCGGTGGATCCCGACGCCGTTGGCACTGGCCTCGCCCACGGTCAATCCGAGCGGCTTCGTCATCCGTTTCAACTGCCGGTAGACATCCGCCCACTCCCGCACCCGCAGAAAGTTGAGGTACTCGTTACGGCACAATCGCCGGAATTGGTTTCCGCTGAGCTCCTTCTCTTTTTTCTTCAGGTAGTTCCAGAGGTTCAGCAGGGTAAGAAAGTCGCTGGTGGGATCGGTGAACCGCGCGTGAGCGGTGTCGGCTTGCGGGCGCTTCTCGAGCGGACGTTCTCGCGGGTCCTGGATGCTCAGCGCCGCCACGATCGCGATCACCTCGCGGGTGACGCCGTGCTTGCCGGATTCGATCACCATGCGAGCCAGCCGCGGATCGATGGGCAACTGGGCGAGCTGCTTGCCGATTTTGGTGATGATCGGTTTCGGCGCCCGTGCCGATCGTCCAGACACCGCCCCCAGTTCGGCCAGCAGGTCCAATCCGTCCTTGATGCCGCGCGAGTCCGGTGGCTGCAGGAACGGGAAGCTGGCGATGTCACCGAGGCCGAGCGAGATCATCTGCAGGATGACCGCGGCCAGATTGGTGCGCAGGATCTCCGGTTCGGTGTATTCGGGGCGGCTGCGAAAATCCTCCTCGGAGTACAGACGGATGGCGATGCCATCGCTGGTGCGGCCGCTGCGGCCGGACCGCTGGTTGGCCGAGGCCTGCGAGATCGGCTCGATCGGCAGCCGCTGGATCTTCGACCGCACGCTGTAGCGGGAAATGCGCGCGGTGCCGGCGTCGACCACGTACTTGATGCCGGGCACGGTGAGGCTGGTCTCGGCGACGTTGGTGGACAGGACGATGCGGCGCCGGATGCCGGGTACCGTGCTGGGCCGGAACACCCGGTGTTGATCGGCGGAACTGAGCCGCCCGTACAACGGCAGCACCTCGGTGCTGCTGCCGATCGAGCCATTCGAGATCCGCGCCTTGATCGCGTCTTCGGTGTCCCGGATCTCACTCTCGCCGCTCAGAAAAACGAGCACGTCCCCCGGGCCCTCACGGGCGAGCTCGTCCAGGGCCGCGTTGATCGCGTCGAGCGGATCGGTCGGCACCGGCTCGGCGTCATCGTCGTCCAGCTCCACTTCCGCCACGAGGGGCCGATACCGAATCTCGACCGGGAAGGTGCGCCCGCTCACCTCGACGATGGGCGCATTTCCGAAGTGGCGGGAGAAGCTGTCCGGGTCGATCGTTGCCGAGGTGATGATCAATTTGAGGTCGGGACGCTTCGGCAGCAGCTGCTTCAGGTAGCCGAGCAGGAAGTCGATTGTGAGGCTGCGCTCGTGCGCCTCGTCGATAATGATCGTGTCGTACTTACGCAGCATCCTGTCGCGGTTGATCTCATTGAGCAGGATGCCATCGGTCATCAGTTTGATCTTGGTGCGCGGACCGACGTGGTCGGTGAAGCGCACCTGGTAGCCGACCAGCCCGCCGACCTCCTCGCCGAGCTCCTCCGCGATCCGTTCGGCGATGGTGCGGGCGGCCAGACGCCGCGGCTGAGTGTGGCCGATCGATGTCCGTCCCAGTTCGAGGCAGATCTTGGGTAGCTGGGTGGTCTTGCCCGACCCGGTCTCGCCCGCGAGGATGACGACCTGGTGGTCGCGGATGGCGCGCGCGATCTCCTCCCGCCGCTGGCTGACCGGCAGCTCGGGCGGGTATGTGATCGACACAGCATTGGTCGACACAGCATCGGTCGACACGGCGGAGTCGGCGGGCTCAAACATAGCCCTCCAGCTTATGGCGCCGGTCCTGCCCACGAAAATGCAACGTAGGCCAGCCTACGACTGGACCGCGTGGCCCTTCGCGAAGCGCCCGTTGGATGAATCCTCCTGGGCACGGAGGCGAGGTGGTGCGCCGATTGCGTGCCGGCCACATTCCCTTGCATTCCTGCGAAGCCGCAGTCGTATGATTCGGTCAAGCAACGAAAAAGTGTCAAAGATGACGGAGGTTCTTTCCATGGGTAGTGCAGGTTTCGCCACAGTCTCGGTGGCGGCGATCTTGGCCGAGACGGCGCAGCGGATGCCCGACAACGTGGCCATCGTCGTCGGCGATGAGCAGATCAGCTACGCAGACCTGTGGTACCAGTCCCGGGCCTATGCCGGCGCTCTTCGGGCGCGCGGCGTTGGCGAGGGCACACCCGTCGCCATGCTGATCCCCAATGTCGCGGACTTCCCCAGGATCTACTTCGCGATCCTCGCGCTCGGCGGCATCGTCGTGCCGATCCACGCGTTGCTCAAGGCCGAAGAGATCGATTACGTGTTGCGCGACAGCGGTGCCCGGCTTCTGGTGTGCGCGGCACCGCTGCTCGGCGAGGGAGCCAAGGGCGCGGCGCTCGCCGGCGTCGACACTCTCTCGGTGCTGTTGCCGAGCGCATCCGCCGACCTGCCGCCGCGGCTCGAGGACGAGGCGGCCGCAGCCCAGCCGATCACGTCGTATGTGCCGCGGGGTCCGTTCGACACGGCCACGATCCTCTACACCAGCGGCACGACCGGCCAGCCCAAGGGGGCCGAGGGATGCCATCTGGCACTGGTGGAGCAGGTCAATGTGCTCCTGTTGAACACCTTCGACCTGGGTGCGGACGACCGTGTGCTCGGCTGCCTGCCGCTGTTCCACACCTTCGGGCAGACCTGCACGATGAACGTCGCGTTCCGTGCCGGCGCCACCGTCGTCATGGTTCCCAAGTTCACCGGCGATGAGGCGCTGCGCGTCATGAATGAGCAAAACATCACCATTTTCATGGGCGTGCCCACCATGTACATGGCGCTGCTGGATGCCGCGTCCCGCAACCCGGAGCGCCCGCCGCTGCGTTACGGATGCTCGGGCGGATCGGCGATCCCGGTCGCGGTGATCGACCGTTTCCGTGAGGTCTTCGGTGCCGAGATCTACGAGGGCTACGGGCTCACCGAGACCTCGCCGGTCGCCACGTTCAACCACATCGGGGTGACCCCGCGAGCCGGCACGGTCGGCCAACCGATCTGGGGCGTGGACGTCGAAGTCGCCGATCCTCTGGTGCAGGATCGGACCGTGCTGCTGCCGCACGGCGAACTGGGAGAAATCGTGATCCGCGGCCATCTGCTGTTCAAGGGCTATCTGAACAAGCCGGAGGAGACTGCCAAAGCGGTGGTCGACGGATGGTTCCGCTCCGGCGACCTGGGCACGAAGGACGACGGCGGATACATCACGATCGTGGACCGCACGAAGGACATGATCTTGCGCAACGGATATAACGTGTACCCGCGGGAGGTCGAGGAGGTGCTGGCCCGGCATCCGTCCGTCGCGCAGGTGGCCGTGTTCGGTGTCGCCCACGAGACCCACGGCCAAGAGGTCATGGCCGCGGTCATTCTCAGTGCCGGCGCTACCGCCACGGGGGAGGAACTCATCGCCTTCGCTACGGAGCACCTGGCTGCGTACAAGTTCCCGCGCCGCATCGAGCTGGTCGACTCCTTCCCGACCGGCCCCAGCGGCAAGGTGCTCAAGCGCACACTGGTGGCCCAGTATCAGGCGGCACCGGCGACGACGGCGTAGCCGCCTGCGGGCTCACCGCGCCCTGGGCGGCCGTTGCGGGGTCGACGGCGGGCTTGTCGGTGAAGGTCGCAAAGAAGTCGCCTCATCGGTGAAGTCGGATTGATCTGCTTGCAAAAACAAGTAACAGGTCAAGGGGCGGTCGCGTGCTCGTCCGCCCTAAACTGGCACGGTGGAATCAGCCCCGCGGTCTCGTTCACCGCGCAGTTACTTGTACGTCCCCGGCGACCAGGAGGGCAGACTCAGCGGTGCTTCCGGCCGGGGCGCGGATGCACTGATCCTCGATCTCGAAGACTCTGTGCCGATGCAGAACAAGGCGGGTGCACGGGAACTGGTCGCCGGCTGGCTCGCTCATCGATCGGCACCGTCCGGCGAGTTGTGGGTGCGGATCAACTCCACTTCCCCGGAGCCCGACATTGCGGCGGTTGTGCTGGCAGGGGTGACCGGCGTCATGATCCCCAAGGCCGAGCCCGAGCTGCTGCAGAAGATCGACCAGCTGCTTAGCGACAGGGAACACAGTCTCCAGTTGCGCCCGGGCACGGTGCGGGTGATTCCTCTGATCGAGACGGCGCGGGGGTTGCTCGCGGCGGTGGAGCAGGCGCGGATGCCGCGAGTGCTTCGCCTCGCCATCGGTCGCGCCGACCTGGCCGGCGAATTAGGGCTGGGGGTTGACCCGGAAGGCGACGAATTCCGGCCTCTGCTGCTCCAGATCGTCGTGGCTTCCGCCGCCGCCGGTATCGCAGCCCCGGTCGCTCCGACTTCAACCGACTTCCACGACCTGGGGGCACTGCGCGACTCCACCCAGCGGCTCTTGAATCTCGGCTTCCGCGGCCGTAGCGCCATTCACCCGGCTCAGCTGGAGACGATCAACGCCGTGTTCACGCCGTCGGCCGATGCGGTCGAGCGCGCCGAGCGACTGGTCGCTGCGTTCGACGCGGCAGACCGGGCCGGGTCAGGCGTGATCACCGACGAAGACGGTCGGATGGTGGACGTCGCCGTGGTCCGTTCGGCGAGGGAACTGCTCTCCCGCGCTCCCCAACAAACCGACGCTGACCATCACACCGGCTGACATCAGCCGCGCCCCGTGGGGCGACGCAGGTATTCGCCCCGTGGCTCCCCGACTACGACGCCGTTGTCGAGCACCTGGTGTCCGCGGACGAAGGTGTCGGTCACTTTTGCCGTCAATTCGAAGCCCTCAAATGGCGTGTATTCCTGGGAGGATTCGAAATCTGAGGCGTGGATGACGTGGGGGCTGTTCGGGTCGACGAGTGCGAAGTCCGCGTCGTAGCCCTCGGCAATCGTTCCCTTGTTGTGCAGGCCGTACCGCTGCGCGGGATTCCAGGCGGTGAGTCGGGCCACCTCGTTGTACGGCAGGCCGCGCTTGTTGCCCTCACTGATGAGACCAGGCAGCAGGTATTCGGTTCCGCCGAACCCTGATTTGGCGGCGAAGACGTCATCCGCGGGCGTGCCGAACTTGAGGTCCTCTTGGCAGCAGGCGTGGTCGCTGACCACCCAGTCAATGTCGCCGGCCAACAAGTGCTTCCAGAGCGCCTCGACGTCGTCGTGCGAACGCAATGGCGGATTGACCTTGCCGCCCAGTCCGGACGCGGTGGTGAAGTCGGCCAGCAGATGACCGATTGTCACCTCCCGGCGGAAATCGATGTGCGGGAACGCGGATGCCATGGTGAGCGCCGCCTCGAGCGCCTTCGCGGAAGACAGGTGCAGCAGGTTGATTGTTGGCAGTTCAGTTGCGTGGGCCAGGTACGAGGCGATGGCGATCGCCAAACCCTCGGAGTGCGGCGGACGCGCGGCACTGTACGCTTCCAATCCGGACAGCTTCCCCTCCTTCTGCACGATGTTCGTGTACGCGCGCATGATCTCTGCGGTCTCGCAGTGCAGGGAAAGCGAAATGTCGTCCGCGATCTCTGGCAGCTGCTCGCGCAGCCGCTGGATGCCACGCATGACGAATTCGAAGTGTGCGTAGTCGTACGACTCGTCCTCCGGGATCATGAGGAACTCGCGCTGACTCGAGGACGCCCCATGCAGGCCGAAGCCGCCGTAGAACATGAAGATCTTGAACGACGTGATGCCGAAGTCCTTCACGATCGTCGGTAGTTCGTCGATGTGCTGGCTCATCATCGGCGCCACGTGAAGGGCATAGTCGATGAACGACCGCCCTGCGCAGGCAGCCAACACTTTGGGGAGGAATTCGGCATAAGGTCCACCCTGGTTCATGTAGTACTGGCCGGTGCGGATGTAGGTGATCCCCGTGGTGACGCCGCCTTGAGCCGCGGCCCGGCTCTCGGTCACGGCGTCCCCCTCCAGCGGATTATAGATACCCCAATGCTGGTGGGCGTCGACTACTCCGGGAAACGCCAGCTTCCCTCCGCCGTCGACAACTTTCGCCGAACGTTCCGGAGCGATCCGGTGTCCCAACGCAGCGATGGTGCCCGCTGTCACCGCGATATCGAGGTCGGCCACCTCGCTGGTATCCGGTCGTACGACGTGGACGTTCTTGACCAGTAGGTCGAATTCAGGCATCGATGTCCTCCGTGTTCTTGTGCGTGGCGTCTGGCTGAGGGGCCCTCGCAGCTGGTGGTAAATGCCCCAAGGGCTCGAGCAGTGCGGTGAGATCGCCGAGATCTTCGAGCCGGGCGACACCGTGACGGACGCGGTCCACTGAATCGGCGTCAAGAACCCTTGAGGCGTTGTCTCGGAACTTGGTGCCAAGTTCTTCGAAGCTCAGCGGGCGCTGGGGGCCGCCGCGATTGGAGAGCACGCGTTCCACCAGGTCGCGGCCATCGGTGGTCCGCACCCGTAGCACCGCCGGAAATTGCTGGGGGAAGATCTCATCACACTCGGCGTCCGCGGCGACGCTCACCTTCCCCATCAGAGCGCGGTGTGCCGGTTCTGTCGCGGTGGCGTCGGTGAAGTCGTCGAGTCCGAGCCCGAGTCCCCTCCCGCCGATGAGCGCCGCCGCGACGACGAAGGGTGCGCTGAACTGCGCCATGTATCCGGTGGTCGGGGCCCGCTTGACCTCGATCGGCTCACCGACGGTGCGGACAGTTGAGGTGGCCACGCCAACCGTGATGGATTCGACGTCCTCGGGGCGCAGGCCCTGGGCTCGGAGCGCCAACGCCGCGTCGATCGCCGCGTGAGTGAAGTGGTTGGCGGGATACGGTTTAAAGAAGATGCCGGGCACAGCCCACTGGGTTCCAAGACCCTGGGTGAGTTCGTCCGGGTTGAAATGCCCGTGGAGCCAGGCTTGGAAGAATCCGAACCGTCCTTCGAGCACCGTCGGCGGGCCGGTGAAGCCCAAGGCCACCAGCTGTGCTGCGGAAACGCCGGACTGCGCTGCCCATCCGCAGTGCATCCGTTTGACCGTCCCGCCTGTGCGGTTTGACTCGATGATGCCGGAGCCCATCGACGCCGCGACCCCGAGCACGTCGGCGAGTGCGTCGGCATCGAGTCCGAGCAGCATTCCGGCTGCCACTGCTGCGCCAAGCGCGCCGCAGATGGATGTTGCGTGTTGCCCATGCTCGAAGAACGTTGACGTCCGGGCGGCACGGTCGTAGCCGGCCATCCCTAGGCGAACGCACACCTCGAGCCCGACAGCGATGGCGGCGATCGTGGACCGGCCGTCCGCCCCGGATGCCTGAGCCGCCGCGAGAGCGGCGGGAATCACTGAGGCGCTCGGATGAAGCACGGACGGCAGGTGCGTGTCATCGTAGTCGAGCGAGTGTGCCAGGACGCCGTTCACGAACGCGGCGTGGGGCGCGGACACGGGCTCGGGGATTCCGATGGCCGTGGACTGGCCCGTTCCGCCCTGAGCGACCACCCACGCCATCGCGGCGCGGCTGGTTTCCAGCGGTGTCGCTGCGATGCAGATACCGAGACAGTCGAGAACCCGTTTCCGCACACTGTCGATCACGTCAGGGGGAAGGTTGCCGTATGCCGTGGCCGCAGCAAAGCCGGCCAACTGCCTTGCCAGCGTCGCTTCAGGCATGCGCGACCACCGCAAGCGGCCGCACCGGAGATCCCGTGGCACCGATGAGGTTCAAGGGCACGAGCACGAACGTGAACTCGTAGGTTTCCGACTCCGCGAGTTCTTCGAGATCCAGCGCTTCGATGATGTAGATGCCGTTGTCGACGAGAAGCACCCGGTGGGCAGGCAGCACGGCATGCCCCGCCCCTGCGGGCAGCTGTTCGAAGGCAATCGTGTCCGCTCCGGCGGCCAAGACGCCGCGGTCGGCAAGCCAGTGTGCGCCCGCCTCGCCGACGCCCGGCACGCCGGTCTCCTTGCCGAGATAGGAATCCGTCCCTGCCGCGAACCTCCGGCCCCATCCGCTTCGGATCAGTGCCACGTCTCCGTCACCCAGCTGGACCCCCTGCTGCTGGAGCGCCGTGGTCAGGTCGGTCGGCGTAATCTCGTACGCCGCACGGCAGACCTCCAGGCCGAGGGCCTTCGGAATGTCGAGCAGCACGCCGCGCCGTACCATGGGCGCGATGGTGTTGACACCGTGATCCGGGTACCCGCCGTTCCTGACCTCGCCCGCATCCGACCCGCCGTGGAGCTTCCCGAGATGGGAAACGTGGGCCAGTGCGTCGATGTGAGTGCCGACGTGGGTTCCCATCACCAGGAGATCGCTGGCGGCGGAACCACCATCGGGTCGCACGGTGTCACCGTGGCGGCGAGGGAGGGCGTGAGTGTACTTCGGATGGTTGGGGGACTGGGGCATCCCGGCAAACAGCGGTCGGCCCAGGTCATAGACGCGAACGCCACCGCGTATCACGTCGAGAAGAGCATCGCTCATCTGATCGCTCCTTCTTCTCTCATCGTCGCGATCTCCTGTGCGCTGTAGCCCAATTCGTCTGCGAGGATCTCTTCGGTGTCGGCCCCGAGGGGTCGCCCAGTGAACCGGATGGCGCCGGGCGAGGCGGACATGCGCCACATCACGTTGTGCATGAGCACGGTTCCCAGATCGGGGTCCTCCACTTCGACGAGCATGTTCGTTTGGCGGATATGAGGGTCCTCCACGATGTCCTTGGCGCTGTAGACCGGCGCGACCGCACCCCCGTCTTTCTCGAACACCTCAAGTACTTCGAGTCGATCGCGTTCGCCGATCCACGCGGCGACGTAACGGTCGATGACATCGGCGTGCTCGGCTCGCCCCCTACCGCTGGCAAACCAGGGCTCGCTCAGGAGTTCCGCGTGTCCGACAGTGGTCATGATTCGCTCGGCGACGCTTTGTGCGCTACTGGAGACGGCGACCCAGGCGCCATCGCGTGTTCGGTACGTATTCCTCGGCGCGTTGTTGGTGGAACGGTTGCCATGGCGCTCTTCCACGGTGCCGAGTTGGTCGTAGATGGTCGGCCCTGGGCCGACAGCGGTCATCATCGGCTCCAGAATGCTCAGGTCGATGACCTGCCCGCCCCCGTCGTTGGAATCGCGATGCCGGAGAGCCATCATCGTCGCGGTGGACGCCGCGATGCCGCAAATGCTGTCGGCGAGCCCGAACGCGGGCAGGGTGGGCGGCCCATCAGCCGAGCCGGTGAGGTAGGCGAAGCCGCTCATCGCCTCGGCCAGCGTCCCGAAACCGGGTCTGGAGGAATACGGCCCGGTCTGCCCGAATCCGGTGAGGCGCACGAGAATGAGGCCGGGATTAGCCTCGTGCAGTTCCGTTGGCCCTATGCCCCACCGTTCGAGAGTCCCAGGTCTGAAGTTTTCGACGACGACGTCCACCGTCGTTGCCAGACGCAAGAAGGCAGCGGCGCCGTCGGCGGTACCGAGATTGAGGCCCATTGTCCGCTTATTGCGGCTAACCTCCTTCCACCACAGCGAAACACCGTCTTTCTGGCCCCCATGGCCGCGCATGCTGTCGCCGTACACGGGATGTTCGATCTTGATCACGTCGGCGCCGAAATCGCCGAGAATCTGGCAGCACAGGGGGCCGGCGAGGATCGTCGACGCATCCACCACCCGCACGCCCTCCAGCGCCATCATGACCGAAGGCCTCCCAGTTGTGTTCCGGTGTGAGAAACATCTACGAATGTGAACTCTATCCGAGTTCCGTCAGTATTACCACTGTTATATATGCTCATTGGGCCAATAGTGCCAATTCAGTCGAGCCTAGTTTTGCGCATTATGCGAAATTGTTCCGCTTAGTGAAACGCCAAGACAACGTGCGCCAGCCTCCGCGCCGGTGCGGCGCGGCCGAAGCGGCCGCGTTACCGGACCGTGCCGGTGATCTGCTGTTCGTGCGGTGTGTTCCAGCCGAGCCGGGCGGAGATCCGCGCCGCAGCCGAGGTGACCAGGGGGATGTATCTTTCCACCGCTGCGGCATCGAATCGCACCAGCGGCCCACAGACGCTAATGGATCCGACCACCCGTCCGTCACCACGAAAGACCGGAGCCGCGACAGAACCCGCCCCGGACTGCCGCTCCCCGCGGGACGTCGCGAAGCCGTTCGCGCGGACCTGCACTAGTCGCTCTTTCAGCACGTCGAGGTCCCGGATCGTTTCGTCGGTGAGCGGCTCCAGGCCGGAACCTAGCACTCTGGCAACGTCGACATCCGGGAGGAATGCGAGAATCGCCCGACTGGATGCGCCGGCGTAGAGGGGATACAGTCGCCCTGGTTCCACTGTCATCTTGATTTCTTGCGGACTTTCGTACTGGTCAACGTAGGTGCGTTTGTCGACGACCAGGAGGGACAGGGTTGTCGTCTCCCGCGTCTCGTTCCGCAATGCGACGAGGTCGTCGCGGGCGACGACTCTCAAATCGAGTTGCCGGAGCGCCCGTGCACCGAGTGCGGTCGCGCTGGGGCCAAGGCTATATTCGCGGGAGACGGGGTCGATCCGCACCAAGTCACGCGACGCGAGCGATTGCAAGATGCGGTAGACCACGGCCTTGCTGAGTTTCAGCTGGCGGGCGATGGCGCTCACGCCGATGGCAGATTCGCCGCGGGACAGCGTCAGGAGCACGTCGGCCACGCGTTCGGCTGCTTCCGTGCCCGTCGAAATCGTCTTTGCGCTTTCTGTGGCGCCGCTCATTACTGTTGCCCTTTCGCGGTCTCAGCCCGTCTGTACCGGCAGGTCGCCGTACGCGAGCTTACCGTCCACCAAAACCGTTTTCAGGTCTGTCGGACTTGCCCTGTCCACAAGACTGGCGATTGGGTTGACCGATCCCGCAAGGTTGTCCGACTCCATGTCGATGACTACGAGGCTCGCCGATTTACCGATCGAGAGTGATCCGAGTTCGTTGTCCAATTTCAGCGTGCGCGCGGCATCGATTGTCACCGATGCCAGCAACGCCCTCGCGTCGATGGCAGCAGGGTCCCCGGTCGCGGAGCGCAGCGACCGCGACATGAACTCCAGTTCTGCCAGGAGGTCGGGGCTGGAGATCATCGCGTTATCGGTTCCCAGGCCTACGATTGCGCCGCGCTGGGTGGCGCGCACGAACGGCGGAATGCCGTAGCCGAGGGCTGCCTGCGTGCGGGCGCACATGACGAGAGGGATCCCCGCGGCTGCTGCGAGCTCGAGTTCGTCATCGGTTGCCGATGTCATGTGGACGACGAAGTCGGGAGAAAGGAATTGCACGATTCTCTGCACGTCTCCTTGCCCGGTCCTCGAAGCGGACAGCTCTCGGTATTGTGGTGTTTCGCCGGCGTGCGTGGCCAGCAGCTTGCCGCGGGCGCGCACGCGCTGTGCGATCTGGGTGAGACCGAGATCCGTCGTGTCGTTGGCCCACAGCGGGGAGAAGCCCTCTGCCACCTCCAGACCGGCGTCGACCTCCGCCAATTGCGCATCCGACAGTCCCACAGTGTTGCGCTGCAGGCTGGCGTCGTCGTGCAGCGGGAATGTGGTGAGTCTGGCGAACGCGAGGCACCGGATCGGCAGGTCGGCTGCGGCTTCGCGGAGCTCCAGCACCCCGTCGACCCCGCCCTCCCTGAAATCTGCGAGCGCGACGGTTCCCGTTGCCAACGCACGCCGCAGGGCGCGCCGGATCCCGACCACTCGCTCTTCCCGGTCCAGCGCGCCCATTCGGACATGGCGCAAGCCGTCCGGCTGCCAGAGGAGGTTGACGTCGGAGGGAACCCCGTAGCCTAGTTCTTTGACCACGGTGTCACCGATGTGGGTGTGGCAGTTGATCAGCCCGGGCATGATGAGGTGTCCCCGCAGGTTGTACACCCGAACCGGGTCACCGTCTCTCTGACTTGGCGGGGTGCCCTCGCCGACGTCAACGATCATGCCGTCCCTGATGTGCAGGTATCCGGGGCTCAGTAGCCGCAGCTCCTCGTCGGCGACGACGTGCGCGCCCGTCAGGACGTATTCGGTTTCGAGATCGGGGCTGTACATAACCGGCGGGTTCAGGATCCGGACGCGGTGGACGTGCGCTGCGTGAGCAGCGGTGCCACCCCGGTCTCGGCGAGGTCGTTCCAGACATACTGTTCGTGGATGAGCCCATCCCGGATGATGAACAGATCGAGGTAACGCACTCCCGTGAATGTGGTTCCCCACAGGGTGGTTCCGTCCAGAGTCCCCGTCGAGATACACATTGTTGCGCCATCGCTGGCCCGGTTGCCGACCAGGAATTCCGTGCGGTGCTTCCGGACAGCGCGGTATCGCGTCGCGGCGTCGGCCACCATGCTCGGCAGGTCGTCGAACACGGTGCCACCGGGAAAGGTGAGTCGTGCATCCTCGGCGAGATACTTGGCCGCCTGGTCGAGCCTGCGCTCTTCGCACAACTTCAAGTAGTCGTCGACGATGTCGATTTCCGCGCTCTGCATCATGAGTTGTCTCCTTTAGCTGGTGTGGTTCAGACTTCCAAATACGATTTTTTGAGGTCGGGATTGTTGTTGACTTCCGCCTTGGTGCCGCGGAAGACAGGCATCCCTTTTTCCAAGATCACCACTTCGTCGCAGACCTCGAGCGCGAAGTTCACGTTCTGTTCTGCGACGAGCATGGTGGCGCCGAAGGAGCGCAGCTTCTGCAGGGATTCCAACAGTCGATCGACGACGACCGGGGCCAGTCCGGTGGACGGCTCGTCCAGGAGCAGAAGTCGTGGTTCGCCGACGAGGGCCCTGGCCACTGCGACCATTTGCTGTTGACCGCCGCTAAGTTCACCTCCGCCGGAACCCAGGAAGGCCTCGATCTCGGGAAAGACGCTGAGGATTCGCCCGACGTAGTCGACTCCGCGCGCAACGTGTGCCCCTCGCGCGGCCAGCTCGAGGTTTTCCCGAACCGAGAGTCCGGCGAAAACCCTACGATCTTCTGGAACCAGTTGCACGCCACAGCGCGCTACTTGGTCGGCGCGCATGCCCTGCAATTCCGTGTCGCCGATCTGCACCACTCCGGTTCTGGCCACGTCTCCGGTGCCGGCAATCGACTTGAGCATGGTGGATTTGCCGGCGCCGTTGCGGCCCAGCACCGCGACCGCCGAACCCGCGTCCGCCTCGAAGTCCACACCGTGCAACACGTGAGCCGTGCCGTAGTACGCGTGCAGCCCGCGGATGCTCAGAGCCGAGGAGCCCGAGGTCGTCGGCTTCTGCCGCTTGCCGCGTCGCGGGTGGGACGAGCCGAGCGCCGGAAGTTGTTCTGCGGAGCCGTCGGCGAGGGTCATTCCTTCATCGGCCACCGAGGTACACCGCCTTGACTTCACCGTTGTTGCGGATTTCCTCCGGTGTTCCCTGCACGAGAACTGCTCCGCCGGCCAGTACCACTATCTGTTCGGCAAGACCGAACACCACCTTCATGTCGTGTTCGGTGATCAGGACGGAGCATCCGGTCGACTGTTGAACGCTTCCCACGAGATCGATGACTGTCACCGTCTCTTCTGGAGTCATGCCCGCCGTCGGTTCGTCGAGCAGCAGCAACGTCGGGTGCGACGCCAAGCCCATGGCAATCTCCAGCTTCTTCCGGTCGCCTTGCGCCAGTTCGCCCGCCGCCCGGTTTTTGAGCCCGCCGAGGTTGACCTGATCAAGCAGTACTGCAACGTCGTCCGGCGACACTTGTTGCGACGCCGATGCCCAAAAGACGTGGGATTGACGCCGTGCTGCCAGGAGGGCGACGCGCACGTTCTCCTCCACGGTCCGCGAGGTGAACACGTGGGCAACCTGGAATGCGCGCGAGATGCCTTCCCGGGCCCTGGTCCTCGCCTTGTGTTTGGTGACATCGCGCCCGTTCAACAGGATCTTGCCGCCGTCCGCCGGATATTGTCCGGCGATGACGCCGAAGAGAGTGCTTTTGCCGGCGCCGTTCGGACCGATCACCGCGTAAATGCTGGATTGCGGCACGGTGAAACTGACGTTGTTCACGGCCAGGTTGCCGCCGTAACGTTTACTGATGCCCTCGAGGCCGAGCACCGGCATTGGCTCATTCATAGGGCAGCGGCTTTCTTGGCATCGCGCGATCCGGAGGTGTTCCACCGTGATGCGACCTGCCGGATCCGCGCGGGGATGCTGAGGAGGCCCTGCGGCAGCAGGATGAGAACCACCAACAGGATTCCACCCACATAGATGAGGTAACTGGTTGAGCCTTGGCCAACCTGTTGCAGCAGTGTGGTCAAGGCGATGGCGCCGATGACCGGGCCGAAGAACTTCTTCGACCCGCCCAGCAGGCACATGATGATGGGTTCGCCCGACCGGGTCCAATACAGTGTGTCGGCGGTGACGATGCCCGTGGCGAAGGCGTACAGCGCCCCGGCCAGTCCGGCAAGCGAACCGGCGACAACGAAGGCGGTGAGCCGGTAGCGGAAGGTCGAGATCCCCAGCGAGCTTGCCCGTTCAGGGTTGTCGCGGATGGCCAGGATCGTCTCGCCAGCTGGGGTGCGGAACATCCACCAGATCACCGCGCATCCGGCAGCCACGCACGCGACGATGACCAGCCAGAAGCTCTGCGGCGACACTTCACTGGGCAGTGTCGCCAGCAAGCCGTTCTCGCCGCCGACCAGGTCCGTGTTGGCGGCGATGAGGTAGAGCATCTGGCCGAAGGCCAGCGTGACATTCGCGAACGTGATGCCGCTGGTTCTGACGGCCAGGAGCCCCAGCAGGAGAGCAAGGATTCCGGCCAGGGCCACGGCGAGGAACAACGACGCATACAGCGGCACCCCTTGAATGGTCAGGGCCGCCGCATACGCTCCCGTGCCGAAAAATGCCGCCTGACCAAAGGAGGGCAGGTGGGCATAGCCGATGAGGATGTTCACACTCATCGCGTACAGCACTTGGACGAGCACGATCTCGACGAAGAAGCTGGGTGGTGTCTCGGACGTCGCCTGGGTGACCACGTAGGCAATGCCGATGATCGCGGCCGCGAGCCACAGTGCCTTCACCCATCTGCGCTCGGCACCGAGCCACCGCGGCCAAGATCGGGGGCCGCCGGTCGCCGGCGCGTTCGTGAGCTTGCGGCTCATGGCTGTTGTGCTCCGTTCATGAGATGTCCAAGCTCGATTTTCCGAGAATGCCCTGCGGCCGGAACAGAAGGATGGCGAACATCGTCGCGTAGAAGGCGATCCCCGACACGCTCGGCACATAGGTGACGACGATGCTCTGCGTCACACCGAGCACCACCGCCGCAATCAGGGCGCCGTAGAAGCTGCCGAGTCCGCCCACCACGACGACGGCGAACGCCTGGATGATGAACGACGTCGCCAGGTCGGGCGTCAACGCGATGGTCGGCGTAGCGAGCGCCCCTCCGATTCCGGCGAGAAATCCACCGATGAGCATCACTTTCGCGGACACCCCGGAAATGTTCACCCCGAGCAATTGCGTCATTGTCCGGTCTTCGGCAAGGGCACGGACCTCCAGTCCCAGGGATGTCTTATAGAGCAGGAAGGACATCGCCACGACCACCACGGCGCCCACGGCGATCAGCAGAAGGCTGTACTGCGGTACGTCGACCGAACCGACCCGTACGGTGCTGTTGAGCCCCTCGGGGTAGGGGACCGACAGCGAGTTCGGCCCCCAGACCACGAGGATCGCGCCTTCGAGCAGCAGCAAGAGCGCGTAGGTGCCCAGCAGTGAGTCGATTGGTGGCAGCTTGTACAGCCGACGGAAGACCACGACCTCGCTGGCATAGGCGAGGGCGGCGACTCCGAGTCCTGCCAGAAGGGCGCCGCCGATGAGAAATACCGGTGTCAGCTGGAGCGTGTTCAGGAAGTTGAACGTCAGGTAGCCGCCGATGGCGAAGAAGGCGCCGTGGGCGAAGTTCAGAAAACGCATCGCCCCGAAGATCACGCTGAGGCCGCTCGCGATGAGGAAGAGCAGCATGCCGTCGCCGAGTCCGGAGACGATCGAAGGCAGTACGTTCATCGGTTCAGTGCCCTTCCCGTTGTCCGGGACCTCGGCGGGTTAACGCCGAGGTCCCTGACGCGTTTCGATCGTGCATCCTGGTTCGGATGAGCGTTCTACTTCTTGGTGGGGTTTGGTTTGGGAACGACGTCCTTCGCCGGAACCGACGTGGCGTTCTCGCACTTGTAACCGAACTCCGAATCAGCATCGCCGAAGCACTCGACGGCGGTGACGGGGGCGAACAGGATGTGGTCCTCCGCTCTGAAGTACGCCTCACCCATCGCCGTGTCGAATTTCATGCCCGGCAGTACTTCGAGCACCTTCTTGGCATCGGTTGACTTAGCCTGCTTCATGGCGTTGGCGAAGGCCATCGTGGCCGTGTATCCCTCGTAGAGCCAGGAGTGTGGTCCGTGCGTCTTGGGGCCGACCTTCGGGCGCTCTTTCCACTTGGCAATCAAGTTCTTGTTGATCTCGTTGTCGTAGGCGCCGTAGAAGTAATCGTGCACGTAGTAGATGCGAGGGCTGTCCGCACCTAGGGCCGCGGCAAGTTCTTCACCGCCGCCGACGTTGGCCACGACGGCGTACTTGTCAAAGAGTTTGTACGGTTCAGCCTGCTTGGCGAACGTCACTGCGCCGCCACCGAAGGTGGTCACGAACATTCCAGTGTCGGTTTTGCTGGGGTTGGTGCCGATGAGCGAGGTGATGTACGCGCTCAGTTGGCCTCCCGCCAACGGGTAGAAGACCGCCTGTCCGAACGTGATGGACGGGTTTGCCTTCTTCGCCAGTGCCTGGAATTCGTCCCACGATCCGTGACCGGTGACGTAGTCGAACCCGACGTTCTGCCACTCCTTCACGTTCTTCCACTCCGTAGCGACTAGGTGCGCCGCTGCGGCGTTCATCATTGAGGTGTTGGACGCGACCTCGAACAGATTCTCACTGAAGTTCGTCGTGGTCAACGCGGTACTGGTGGCGCCAGCGGTGATAATGACCATGCCGTTTTGTTCAGCGATCGGGATGGCGGCAATGACATCTGCGCTGCTGGTGAATCCGGTGACGTACTTGACACCCTCCTGCGCCAGCTCGCGCATCGCCTTCACGGTCTGGGTCGGTGAAAGTTGTTCGTCCTTCGTGACGATCTCAAGGAGGTGTCCGTCGATCCCACCCTTCTCATTGATCTCCTCGATCGCGATGTGGGCTCCGTCGAGGCCGGTCTGGCCAACATCGGCCGATCCTCCTGTGAGGGTGCCGAGGAAGCCGATCTTGATCGGATCCTTGTGTGCGCTTTCCGATGGCGTTTCAGGGCTGCCTGAGCAGGCGGCGAGGGTCAACGTCAACCCCACCACCATGGCGCACGCTGCGAGTGGCCTCTTACCTATCACGTGAATTGCTCCTTTCGGGCGGCAGCGCGCGAAGCCCGCGGCTACTCAGCTCATCGCGTCGGCGTCGGGTCGTCCGGTTGACCGTTCTCGTCAGCGAAACATCGTTGGTACTTGAGGGTGGCACAGTGGCAGCGCACCGGTCAAGCGTTTTTGCGAGAATGCAATGAATGTAAAGAAACTGTGCCTGGTTTGTTACCGATTGCAAAGGGCTGATGCGTCATATTGACGTTCCGCTAGCAGAAACACAGAACGCGAGTGCCGAATTCGGGGTGATGTGGTGTGGCAGGCAGCCATGAGGCCCGCCGGATCAGTCGAGACGTTTGAAACCGCGTTCGTGTATACAATGAGTCAACGGTTGTGCGAATAGCGCCCACGAATAGTGGATGTTTGCGATTCGGTGTATACACAGAGGGGCGGTCACGTCGTGCGTGCCAGTGATCGGGCGTATCGCAGCCTCCGCGACGAAATCGTCGACTGGGAACTGCCGCCTGGCACCGTTCTTGCCGAGGTCGAGCAGTCGCAACGGCTCGGTGTCTCGCGAACCCCGCTTCGTGCTGCTCTTGCACGCCTCACCGCCGACGGCCTGGTCGCTCCGCAAGCCGGCCGAGGGCTGGTCGTCACGGATGTCTCGCTCGAGAACATCCGGGAACTGTTCGAAGTACGCCGTGCCCTCGAAGAACAGGCTGCCAGGTTGGCGGCCCAGCGTGGTGACCCCGAGATCTTCCAGGTGCTCGAGCAAGAACTGCTCGCGGTTTCCGACCTGCTGGGGGATGACGATCCGGCACGCCACGCCTATTACGACCTCGTTCGCCGGTTCGATGAGGCGCTGGACGATGCCGTCGCCAACCCGTACCTCGTGGGCGCGTTGCGCGGCCTGCGCACCCATCTGGTGCGCATCCGCCGACACGCCAAGGACGATCCAAGCCGGCTGCGTGGCGCCGCTGCTGAGCACCTCACGATCGTGCAGGCGATCATCGCCCGCGACGCCGAATTGGCTGCCCATGCCACCCACGTGCACCTGCACCGGGCACTGCGCAACGCCCTGGCGACCTCGACTTCAACCCCCACCTCCGACACCGAGCGCACCTCGCGCTCGGCCTAACCTCCCTCGAAGGGACCGCAGTGAAATCCACCACCGTTCGTGTGCACCGCAGCGACGAGAACCTCTCGCGCGCCAACCAGCTCGCCTTCAAAATTGCCGAAGTCGCCGCCGATCCGGTCGCGGTGACCGACGAAGCACAGGAGATGGCCATCAACCGGATCATCGACAACGCCGCAGTTGCGACCGCGTCGCTAATGCGGGCCTCGGCGGTCGCCGCGCGGGCGCAGGCGGGTGCGCACAGTGCGCCCCGGGCCGGCGCCACGGTGTTCGGCGAAGTTCCGGACCACCGTGTCAGCCCGGAATGGGCGGCCTGGGCGAACGGAGTGGCCGTCCGCGAGCTCGACTACCACGACACCTTCCTCGCCGCGGAGTACGCGCATCCCGGAGACAACATCCCGCCGATGGTCGCCGTCGCCCAGCACGCCGGACGCAGCGGCGCGGAGCTGATCCGCGGCATCGTCACCGGGTACGAGATCCAGATCGACTTGGCCAAGGCGATCAGCCTGCATGAGCACAAGATCGACCACGTCGCCCACCTCGGGCCCTCCGTGGCCGCAGGACTCGGCACCATGCTCGGGCTGCCCGTCGAAACGATCTTCCAGTCCATCGGGCAGGCCCTGCACGTGACGACCGCGACCCGTCAGTCGCGGAAGGGTGAGATCTCCAGTTGGAAGGCGTACGCGCCGGCCTTCGCCGGGAAGATGGCCATCGAAGCCGTCGATCGGGCGATGCGCGGGCAGACCAGCCCGACGCCGATCTACGAGGGCGAAGACGGCGTCATCGCCTGGCTGCTGGGTGGGCCGGATGCGCGCTACCAGGTGTCCCTACCCCAGGCGGGCGAGGCGAAGCGGGCGATTCTCGACAGCTACACGAAGGAGCACTCGGCCGAATACCAGGCGCAGGCCTGGATCGACCTGGCCAGAAGGCTCGGGGCGCAGCATCCGTTCCTCCGCGAAGCCGCCGCCGCGGACAAGATCAGCAGCGTCATCATTCGCAGTTCTCACCACACCCACTACGTGATCGGCTCCGGGGCGAACGACCCCCAGAAGTACGACCCGACCGCGAGCCGGGAGACGCTCGATCACTCGATCCCGTACATCTTCACCGTCGCGCTGCAGGACGGAACCTGGGACCATGTGCGCTCCTACGCCCCGGAGCGGGCGAAGCGACCGGACACGGTGGAGCTGTGGCGGAAGGTTGTCACCGAGGAAGACCCCGAGTGGACCCGTCGCTACCACTCGCTCGACCCTCAGGATAAGGCGTTCGGCGGGCGGGTGGAGATCACCCTCACCGACGGCACTCAGATCGCCGACGAGATCGCCGTCGCTGACGCGCATCCGCTCGGCGCCAGGCCGTTCGCCAGGACGCAGTACATCGACAAGTTCCGCGCGCTGGCGGACGGCGTGCTGGAGCCGCAGGAGATCGAGAGATTCCTGGAACTGGCGCAGCGCGTGCCTGATCTTTCCGCCGAGGAGCTCGGTGGGCTTACTGTGGTGGCGAGGCCCGGGTTACTCGAGTCTGTCACTGCGCCGAAGGGACTTTTCTGATGTTGTATTCGACGGTCACTCCCGCCACCAAGCGGCAACTGCTGCGCGAACGCTTGGCCTCCGGCGAGCTGCTCGGATTCCCCGGCGCGTTCAACCCGCTGTCCGCCAAGCTCATCCAGGACAAGGGTTTCGACGGTGTCTACATCTCCGGTGCGGTGCTTTCGGCCGAGCTGGGGCTGCCCGATATCGGCCTGACCACTCTCACCGAGGTGTCGCAACGGGCCCAGCAGATCGCCAGGATGACCGATCTGCCGACCCTGGTGGACGTGGACACCGGGTTCGGTGAGCCAATGAACGTGGCCCGCACCGTGCAGAGTCTCGAGGAGGCCGGCGTTACCGGACTGCACATCGAAGACCAGGTGAATCCGAAACGCTGCGGCCACCTGGACGGCAAGGTGGTGGTGGACGTCGCCACCGCCACCGG
Source organism: Parafrigoribacterium mesophilum (assembly GCF_039652555.1). NCBI lineage: Bacteria > Bacillati > Actinomycetota > Actinomycetes > Micrococcales > Microbacteriaceae > Parafrigoribacterium > Parafrigoribacterium mesophilum. Next base: position 1,082,359 of record NZ_JBDJAF010000001.1, on the reverse strand, counting down.
ACGCATCCGCGCCGCCGTCGACGCGCGCCGCGACCCGAACCTGCTCATCATGGCGCGCACCGACATCCGGGCCATCGACGGTCTCGATGCCGCAATCGACCGGGCCAAAGCGCTGGTGGACGCCGGGGCGGATGCGATCTTCCCCGAGGCGATGGGCACGCTGGCGGAATTCGAGGCGGTGCGCAGCGCCGTCGACGTGCCGGTGCTGGCGAACATGACCGAGTTCGGCAAGAGCGAACTGTTCACCACGGCGCAACTGGCCGGCGTGGGGATCAACATCGTCATCTATCCGGTCACCCTGCTGCGCAGCGCGATGGGCGCGGCCGAACGCACCCTCGACGCCATCCGCACCGAGGGCAGCCAGCAATCGGTGGTCGGCCAGATGCAAACGCGCGCTCGGCTCTATGAACTGCTTGACTACCAGGCGTACAACTCGTTCGACTCGTCCGTCTACAACTTCACGCTCGAAACCAACGCGGGCGCAGGAAAGTGAGCGCATCCATGACCGAACCGGAAATCCACAAGGGCCTCGCCGGCGTCGTCGTCGACGTGACCGCCATTTCCAAGGTGAACCCCGAGACGAACTCGCTGCTCTACCGCGGTTATCCGGTGCAGCAGCTCTGCGACAAGTGCACCTTCGAGGAGGTCGCGTACCTGCTCTGGCACGGCGAACTGCCGACTCCGGTGCAACTGGAGGAATTCCAGGCGTTGGAACGGTCGCTGCGGCCGCTGGATCCGCGGACCAAGCGGGTGATCGACGAGCTGCCGCTCACCGCGCATCCGATGGATGTCGTGCGCACCGCCGTCAGCGTGATCGGCGCCACCGACCCGACCCTCAACCAGGCCAACGGTCTCACCGATCGCGCGCTTAACGAGGGCAGGGCCATCTATCTGCTCGCCCAACTGCCGTCGATCATTGCCTACGACCAGCGCCGCCGCCACGACCAGGATCTGATCGAACCGCGAGACGACCTGTCCTATTCCGCGAACTTCCTGTTCATGGCGTTCGGTGAGGTCCCGGAACTCGCCGTGGTCAACGCCTTCGACGTGTCGATGATCCTTTACGCCGAGCACTCCTTCAACGCCTCCACGTTCACGGCCCGCGTCATCACGAGCACGACCTCCGACCTGTATTCCGCCGTCACCGGCGCGATCGGTGCGCTCAAGGGTGCGCTGCACGGCGGGGCGAACGAGGCGGTCATGCACACCTTCGACGAGATCGGCACGGCCGACGAGGCGGAGCAGTGGCTGGACGCCGCGCTCGCGGACAAGCGCAAGATCATGGGCTTCGGACACCGCGTGTACAAGAACGGCGACTCCCGGGTGCCGACCATGAAGGCGGCGCTCGACACCTTGATCGCGGAGAAGAACGCCCCTGAGATGGGTGAGCTGTACGACGCGTTGGAGTCGGCGATGGCGCAACGGAAGGGCATCAAGCCCAACCTGGATTACCCTTCGGGACCCGCATATCACCTGATGGGCTTCGACACGGAGACCTTCACACCTTTGTTTGTGGCCAGCCGCATCACCGGGTGGACCGCGCACATTATGGAACAGATGGCGTCCAACTCCCTCATTCGGCCTCTCAGCGCGTATAACGGAGTCGACGAAAGGCATTTGTGATGACAGTCCCCACCATCGCCCTGAACGACGGACACCGCATCCCGCAACTGGGCTTCGGTGTGTTCCTGGTCGACCCTGGCCAGGCCGAACACATCGTCTCGGACGCGCTGGAGGTCGGCTACCGGCACATCGACACCGCCGCCGGGTACGAGAACGAGGAAGGTGTTGGGCGGGCCATCGCCTCTAGCGGACTCGCGCGCGACGAGTTGTTCGTCACCACCAAGCTGCGGAACCCCGACCAGGGCAAGGACACCGCGCAGGCCGCGTTCGATGCCAGCCTGGAACGGCTCGGACTCGACTACGTCGACCTGTATCTCATCCACTGGCCGACGCCCAAGCGGAACCTGTACGTGGAGACATGGCAGGTGTTCGAGCGGATTCTGGCGACCGGGAGGGCGCGGTCCATCGGGGTGTCGAACTTCTTGGTACCGCACCTGGAGCGCTTGCTCACGGAGACGGGCGTGGTGCCGGCGGTCGACCAGATCGAACTGCACCCCTATCATCAGCAGCCGGAGGTGACCGCCTTCGCCGGGTATCACGACATCCGGATCGAAGCCTGGGGTCCACTCGGTCAGGGCAAGTATCCCCTGCTGGAGCTGCCGGAGATCACCTCGATCGCCGCCGCGCACGGCAAGACGGCGGCTCAGGTAGTGCTGCGCTGGCATCTGCAGCAAGGTCACATCGTCTTCCCGAAGTCCAACCACCGGGAGCGGATGGCGGAGAACTTCGACATCTTCGACTTCGAGTTGAGTGCGGACGAGCAGGCATCCATCACCGCGCTGGAGCGCGGCGGGCGCGTCGGCAGCCACCCCGACGAGATGAACTAGCCCGCGCCGGCATCACGGCATCCGGCACCGTCCTTCAATCCGTCTCACGGAGTCTCTTAATCCCGTCTCACGGAGTCTCTTAATCCCGTCTCACGGAGTTTCTGTCCTGGAGGCCCCTGCTCCCCATAGCCGGGCCCAAACAGGTCAGAAACTCCTTGAAACGGGATGGGTGGGGGATCGGTGAGATCGCATGCCGCGAAACACTGGAGACGGGAGCCGGCGGCGCGTCTACGCTTGAGGCATGCCGAATCGCCTGGTCGATGCCGTCAGCCCCTACCTGCGTTCGCACGCGGACAATCCCGTTGATTGGTGGCAGTGGGGAGCGGAGCCGTTCGCCGAGGCGAAGCAACGGCAGGTTCCGGTGCTGGTCTCCATCGGCTACTCGACCTGCCACTGGTGCCACGTCATGGCCAGGGAGAGCTTCAGCGACCCGGAACTTGCCAAGTTCATGAACGAGAATTTCGTGGCCATCAAGGTCGACCGCGAAGAGTACCCGGATGTGGACTCCAGCTACCTGGCGGCTGCCGGGGCGTTCACCGACAACCTCGGCTGGCCGCTGAACGTCTTCGTGACGCCCGAGGGCCGGGCGTTTTTCGCCGGCACGTACTGGCCTCCGCAGCCCAGCGGCGGGCATCCGGCGTTCCGCCAAATTCTTCAGGCGGTGCTGAACGCGTGGCACGACCGACGCGAGGCGGTCGAATCGAATGCCGCCTCGGTCACCGAGGCGCTCGCGAAGTCCGGTCACCACGCGGGCAGTGAGCTTCCGGATGCCGCGGCCATCGGCACCGCGATCGGCCAACTGATCTCCTCCGAGGACCCGGAATACGGCGGTTTCGGCACCGCCCCCAAGTTCCCCATGGTGCCGGTGCTCGACTTCCTGCTCGCCTCCGGGCATCCGGATGCGCTGGCGTTGGCGGATCGCTCCCTCACCGCCATGGCGGCGTCCCGGCTGCGTGACGATGTCGAAGGCGGGTTCTTCCGTTACTCGACCCAGCGCGACTGGACCGACCCACACTACGAGCGCATGCTCTACGACAACGCACAGCTGCTCACCGCCTACGTGAGGCTGAGCGTGCGGATGCCTGAGCGTGCCGACACGCTCGCGCCCATCATCGAGGGCATCGCCGGCTACCTCCTCACCACGCTGCGGCTGTCCGACGGCGGATTCGCATCCGCCCAAGACAGCGAGAGCACGGTCGACGGGCAGCGTGTCGAAGGCGGCTACTACAAGTTGGATGCGCTGGCCAGGTCAGCGCAAGCGCCTCCGGCCATCGACGAGAAGGTGCTTACCGGCTGGAACGGACTGGCCATCGACGCGTTGGCGCTGGCCGGCTTCGTGCACGACCGGGCGGAATGGATGGATGCGGCGAGGGGTGCGGCCGACTATCTCATCGCCCATCACCTGCTCGCGGACGCCAGGCTCGCCCGCGCCTCCATCGGACAAAGGGTTTCCACGGCATCCGCAACCCTGGAGGACTACGGACTGCTGTCAGCCGGCCTGCTGCGGCTGGCCGCGGTCACCGGCGATGCCCATTACGCCAGCATCGCCAGCACGCTGGTGGACGCGGCCATGGCCGCGGGGGAGTCTGGCCCCTTTCCGTTCGCCGTGCCCGGCGGCGCCGACCCGGTGCTCGCCGGCCAGGGCATGGTGTTGCCGGCCGACCTCTCCGAAGGTGCCTACCCGTCCGGGCTCACTGCGATGTCCGCCGCCGCGCAGCGCCTCTACCTGCTCACCGGACACGCCCCCTACCGTGACGCGGCGATCCGCACCATGGCCGCGTTCGCCTCCACGGCCATCGGGCGGCCGATTTCCTTCGGGGCAGCACTGGCGCAAATGTGCCGGCTGACCAGGCCATCCAGCCAACTCGTGGTGGTCGGCGAGATCCAGGATTCCGCCGTGGCCTCCGTCGCGCGACGCCGAGACGACGTCGGTATCACCTCGGTGCTCACCACCGACCAGGCTCGGGCATTCGCTGCGGCCGGGTTCGAACTGTTCGAGGGTCGCACGGCGCAGGGCGGTGCGCCCACTGCATACCTCTGCCGCGACTTCGTCTGCCGCCTGCCGTTGACGGACCCGGATGCGCTTGCCACCGAGCTCGCGGCAGGCTGAGTCGAACCGAGCGATGGTCTTCCGGACCACTGTGACCGCCGCGGCGCACACTCTCGTCCGGAAACCTATCGCTCGGCGGTGAGCTCGGCGGTGAGCGCGGTCAGCGCGCGGTCTTGCGGGCCGAGATTACCCCGGTGTCGAAGCCGAGCAGGTAGAGCCCGCCGTGGAAGCGGGCGTGCTCCACCTTGATGCAGCGGTCCATGACCACTTTCAGTCCCTTGCTCTCGCCGTAGATCGCGGCATCCTGGTTCCAGATGCCCAGCTGCACCCACACGGTGGGGGAGCCGATCGCGACGACGTCGTCGATGACGGACGGGATGTCGCTGGCCTTGCGGAAAACGTCGACGATGTCGGGCACTTCTGGCAGCGACGCCAGGTCCGGATACACCTTATGGCCGAGGATCGTGTCCGCGTTCGGGTTCACAAAGTAGACCCGGTAGTCGCTGGACTGCAGCAGGTAGGTGCCGACGAAGTAGCTCGCCCGCGACGGCTTCGGCGAGGCTCCGACGATCGCCACGGACTTCGCCTCCTGCAGGATGCGCAGGCGCTCCTTGGCACCGGGGCCAAACCAGGTGCGTTGCGACTTCAGGAGTTTGGCCAGCGGCGATGTCGCCGGAATCTCGCAACTGAGGCCGTTGGCCAGCTGCGTCGTGACGGTCGTCGTATCAGCGGCTGCGGTGCCCATCATTTTCCCTTCGTGGCCAGCGTCAGCGCCTGGTCAAGATCGTAAACAATGTCCTCAGGGTCTTCTATTCCTACACTGATGCGCACAAGCCCGGGAATGGCACCGGCGGCGGCCAGCTGCTCCTCGGTGAGTTGCCCATGGGTGGTCGATGCGGGGTGGATGACGAGCGTCTTCGTGTCGCCCACATTCGCCACATGGCTGGCCAACTCCACCGACTCGATGAAGGCGCGGCCGACGTCCCGGCCGCCGTTGACTCCGAAACTGAAGATGGAGCCCGGGCCCTTCGGTAGGTATTTCTTGGCGCGCTCGTAGTGCACGTGCGACGGCAACCCGGCCCAGTTGACGAACTCGATGCGCGGGTCCGCTTCCAGCCACTCGGCGACGATGCGCGCGTTGGCGACGTGCGCCTCCATGCGCACCGGCAGCGTCTCGATCCCCTGAGCGAGCAGGAACGCGGAATGCGGGGCGAGGTTGGGGCCGATGTCGCGCAATTGCTCCGCGCGCAGCCGGGTGAGGAAGGCGTACTCGCCGAAGTTGTCCGCCCAGTTGAGACCGCCGTAGGTGTGCACCGGCACGTCGAACAAGGGGAACCGCGTGCTGTTCCAGTTGAACCGCCCCGACTCCACGATCACCCCGCCCATGGTGGTGCCGTGGCCGCCCAGGAATTTGGTGGCCGAGTGGATGATCACGTCCGCGCCCCAGTCGAACGGGCGGTTGAGGTACGGTGTCGCGAACGTCGAGTCGATGATCAGCGGCAGGCCCGCAGCGTGCGCTACCTCGGCGAGACCCTCGATGTCGGCGATCTCACCGGACGGGTTCGAGATCGACTCGGCGAAGATCAGCTTCGTCTTGTCGGTGATCGCCGCGGCGTAGTCGGCCGGGTCGGTGCCGGGCACGAAGGTGGTCTCCACCCCGAACCGGCGCAGCGTGACGTCGAGTTGGGTCACCGTGCCGCCGTACAGGCCCGCCGAGGCCACGATGTGGTCGCCGGTGCCGCACAGCGAGGCGAAGAGGATGTACTGGGCCGACAGCCCGCTGGAGGTCGCGACCGCGCCGATGCCGCCCTCGAGGCTCGCGATGCGCTCCTCGAACGCCGCCACCGTCGGGTTGGCGACCCGGGAGTAGATGTTGCCGTACTTCTGCAGCGCGAAGCGGGCGGCGGCATCCGCGGTGTCGTCGAACACGAACGCCGTGGACTGGTAGATCGGTAGCGCTCTGGCGCCCGTCACCGCGTCGGGGATGTTGCCGGCATGGATCGCGCGCGTGCGGAACCCGTATTCCCTGTCTGCCATGCAACGACGGTACCGCCCGCCGCGCCGCGGGTGAAACCTCCAGCGTTACATGCCGTAACACGCGCTACCGCCAGGTGGGCAACCAGTAGTGCAGGGTGAGGAACTCGACCGGCACCCGCATGCCGGTCCACACCGGGTAGAAGAACGCGCTGAGCAGCACGGCGAGGCCGAGGAAGGCCGCGACGACGCGGATGCCGCCGATGCGCCGCCAGGTCGCATCTTCTCGCGAGCCGAGCGCTAAACCCATCACGTAGACCAGACCGAGGATCAGGTAGGGCTCGAACGCGATCGTGTAGAACTGGAACACGGTGCGGTTCAGGTACAACAGCCACGGCAGGTAGCCGGCGGCGACCCCGGCGAGAATCAGCCCGACCCGCCATTCCCGGTACCGGATCAACCGATAGATCAGGTAGAACAACGCCGCCGTGGCCGCCCACCAGATCAGCGGATTCGCCAGTTCTGTGATGAATTCGCCGCAGGAGCCCGACGGGCACTTCTCACCCGCGTAATACATCGCCGTCGGGCGCACCAGGAAGAGCCAGCTCAAGGGATTGGCCTGGTAGGAGTGCGGCTGATGCAACCCCACGTTGTACGAATACGCACTGGCCTGGTAGTGCCAGAAACTCTGCCAGGACAGCGGCACCCAGGACAGCGCCCCAGTGAGCGCGTTACCGGCCTGTTCCGCCCAGTGCCGGTAATAGCCGCCGTCGGTGACGAACCAGCCGGTCCAGCCGGTCAGGAACACGGCCAACGCAACGGGGACGGTGAGCAGGAAACTGGCCGGACCCTGTTTCACCAGCGTGCCGGTGCCCCAGAACGTGACCCCGGCGCGGCGTCGGGCGACAGCATCCACAACGAGCGTATAAATGGCGAATCCGGCCAGGAAGTACGAGCCGTTCCACTTCACCGCCGTGGCGGCGCCAAACGCGACGCCGGCCGCGACCAGCCAGGGCCGCCACCACAGGCTGGGCCCCCAGTCGATGGATCGGCCGGCATCCGCGCGTCGCGCCAGCCACCGCGCCAGCCGCGTGGCGCTCTGCCTGCGATCCAGCAGCACGGCACCGAAGCCGAGCAGCACGAAGAACATCACCGAGTTGTCCAGCAGGGCCACGCGGGACATCACGATCGCGTTGCCGTCGATTGCCATCAGCCCTCCGGCGATGGTTGCCAGCAGGGTGGAGGAGAACAGCGACTTGGCGATCACACACAGTAGGGCGACCGCGAGGATGCCGATGATGGCGGTCGTGATGCGCCAGCCGACGCTGGACTCCGCGCCGAACACGGCAAGGCCGAGCGAGATCATCCACTTGCCGAGCGGCGGATGCACCACGAACGCCGGCGAGCCCGTGAAGACGGCCACGTCGCCGGCGTTGAACTGCTTGTCGGCATCGGTCGGCCAGGCCGCCTCGTAACCGAAGTGCGCCAGCGTGTACGCGTCTTTGACGTAGTAGGTTTCGTCGAACACCAGGGAGTGCGGGTAGCCCAGATTCCACAGGCGCAGCACGGCCGCCAGCACGGTAACCGCCAGGGGCCCGCCCCATGCCCAGGCCCGTTGCCGGGCCGGAGTCGACAGCATCCGGCCCCACCAGGCGTCCAGTCGTGAACCGGTCGGCTCCGGCCGCGCGAGCGTCGTGTCAGGTCCCACGATCACGCTCTGAAAGTCGCGATCGGATGCGCTGGTCACACAGGCAATGCTAGGCGGTTGCGTCGCCTGTCAGACTGAGGCCATGATCATTCTCGCCGCCACGCCGATCGGAAACCTCGGCGATGCCTCCCGGCGGCTGATCGAGTCACTGGGCAGCGCCGAGGTGATCGCCGCAGAAGACACCCGCACCGCCATTCACCTGCTCCGTGCGCTCGGTATCGAGAATCATCCGCGGCTGATCGCGCTGCATGAGCACAACGAGGATGCCAAGGCCGGCGAGATCGTGGAACTGGCTCGCGAGCGGGACGTGCTGGTGATGACGGATGCGGGCATGCCGGCGATCAGCGATCCCGGCTTCCCGCTCGTGGCGGCCGCGGCGGCCGCCGGAGTGCGGGTGACGATGCTGCCGGGGCCGTCGGCGGTGCTTACCGCGCTCGCCGTGTCCGGGCTGCCCACCGACCGGTTCTGCTTCGAGGGGTTCCTGCCCCGCAAGGGCGGCGACCGCCGCAAGTCGCTGGCGGCGCTCGCGCGGGAGCGGCGCACCATGGTCTTCTTCGAATCGCCCAACCGGCTCGCGGCAAGCCTGGCGGAGGTCGCGGCCGCCTTCGGCGACGACCGGCGGGTCGTCGTATGCCGGGAGCTGACCAAACTGTTCGAGGAGATCAAGCGCGGCACCGCAGCCGAACTGGCCGCCTGGGCCGCCGACGGGGTGAAGGGCGAGATCTGCCTGGTGGTGGAGGGTGCCGCTGAGCCGGAGGCGGACCTGCCGGCGGGCATCGAGCAGGTGCTGGAGCTTGTGGCGGACGGCATCCGGTTGAAGGATGCCTGCGGCCAGGTCGCCGAGGGCACCGGGCTGAGCCGGCGTGAACTTTATGAGGGAGCATTGGCCGCGCGGGCCACACCCTGACCGTTGCCCCACCCGTAACGGCCTGCCGCGCATGAAGTTCCGGGTGCTGGGAGGAGGTTAGGGGAGCGCGGAGGTTGCCGGGACGGTCGCCGACAGCAGGGCCAGTTGCTCCGAGCTCAACTCAAGTTCCGCGGCGCGCGCCGAGTCGATGATCGAGGCCGGCCTGGAACATCCCGGTATCGGGATGATGTGATCGCCGAGCGCGAGTTCCCACGCGAGGGTGACCTGCTGGGGACTGACGCCGAGCTCCGCGGCCACGTCGGCGTACAGGTGCTGCTCGGCGTACACCGCTTCCCCGTTGCCGATGCCGCCCAGCGGGCTCCATGGCAAGAACGCGATGCCGTGCGCACCGCAATATTCCAGTTCTGGCATGGACTTGCGGTACACCGGTGAGAACCTGTTCTGCACGGAGACAAGCCGGCCGCCGAGCACATCCTGCGCGATCTCGATCTGCTCCACCGTGACGTTGGAGATCCCGACCTGCAGCACCACCCCGTCGTCGAGCAGCTCGCGGATCGCGCGCATCGATTCGGCGAAGTCCCACTTCGGATCCGGCTGGTGATACTGGTACAGGTCGATCGCGTCGACGCCGAGCCGCTGCCGGGACGCGAGGGCCGCCTCCCGCAGGTGATCCGGGCTGCCGTCGTTCGGCCAGCGGTGCCCGTCGAGGTGGAGCAGTCCGCCCTTGGTGGCCACGAGGACACCAGACGTGTCGCCGGGGTACGACGCGAGCGCCTCGGCGATGAGAGTCTCGTTGTGGCCGGGCCCGTCGGCATCCATGGTGTAGGCGTCGGCGGTGTCGATGAAGGTGACACCCGCGTCCAGCGCAGCGTGCACCGTCGCGATGGCGCGGGATCGATCTGGCCGCCCTTCGATAGACAGCGGCATGCCGCCGAGTCCGATGGCGCTGACGGTACGGGTTCCCAAGGTTCGTGTTCTCACTGTGTCAGCTTAAGAGCGGTGTCAGCTTAAGAGCGGTGTCAGTTTAAGAGCGGCGCCAGTTGAGGAACGGGTCCACCGTGCGGCGGTCGCCGGCGTCACGAGATCGGGTGCCGAGACCTGCGGCAATTAGGATGTTCAGCATGGCCGCTGACGATTCCTTTTACATTGCGACGCCAATCTTCTATGTCAACGACGTGCCCCACATCGGTCACGCCTACACGGAGGTGGCGGCCGATGTGCTCGCCCGCTGGCATCGGCAGGCCGGCGACGACACCTGGTTGCTCACCGGCACCGACGAGCACGGCCAGAAGATCTTGCGCACTGCCGTGGCCAACGACACCACACCGAAACAATGGGCCGACAAGCTCGTCGTGGATGCCTGGCAGCCGTTGCTGAAGACCGTCGACATCGCCAACGACGACTTCATCCGCACCACCGATGAGCGGCACGAGTCGGCCGTCACCCTGTTCTTGCAGAAACTGTACGACGACGGCTACATCTACTCCGGCGAATATCAGGGCTATTACTGCGTCGGCTGCGAGGAGTACAAACAGGCCGACGACCTCATGGAAGCGGACGGCGAGCTGGTCTGCAAGATCCACGGCCGCCCGGTCGAGGTGCTCAAGGAGCGTAACTATTTCTTCCGGATGAGCGACTTCCAACAGCGTCTGCTCGACCTCTACGAGGCGCGTCCCGACTTTATCCAACCGGCCAGCGTGCGCCACGAGATCATCCAGTTCGTGAAACAAGGCCTCGACGACCTGTCGGTATCGCGGTCCAGCTTCGACTGGGGCATCACCATCCCGTGGGACCACAGCCACGTCGTCTACGTCTGGTTCGAGGCGTTGCTCAACTACGTGACCGCGATCGGCTACGGTACCGACGAGGCGAACTTCCAGCGCCGCTGGCCCGCCGTGCAACTGGTCGGCAAGGACATCGCCCGGTTCCACGCCGTGATCTGGCCGGCCATGCTCATGGCCGCAGGCCTGGAACCGCCGAAGAAGGTGTTCGGCCATGGCTGGCTGCTGGTGGGCGGCGAGAAGATGTCCAAGTCCAAGCTCACCGGCATCGCCCCCAGCGACATCACCGACACGTTCGGTTCCGACGCGTTCCGCTACTACTTCATGCGCGCGATCCACTTCGGCCAGGACGGCTCGTTCAGCTGGGAGGATCTGGCTGCCCGCTACCAATCGGAACTCGCCAACGGCTTCGGCAACCTGGCATCCCGCGTCATTGCCATGGTGTCCCGCTACTTCGGCGGCACGGTGCCCACTCCGGACCAGTACCTGGACGCCGATCTCGGCATCCAAACCACGCTCGCCCGGGCGGCCACGGCGGCGGACGCGGCCATCGAGGAGTTGGCGATCCACGACGCGATTGCCGCGATCTGGACCGTCGTCGACGAGTTGAACGGCTACATCACCATCCAGGAGCCATGGGTGCTCGCCAAGACCGAAGCCAACCGGCAGCGGCTCGGCACGGTGCTGTACACCACCCTGGAGGGACTGCGCGCGCTCGCGGTGCTGCTGTCGCCGGTGATCCCGCAGGCCACCGCCAAACTGTGGGACGCCCTCGGCGCGCGGCAGGCGCTCGGCGCACTCACCGACCAGCCGATCCGGAACGCGGGCGCGTGGGGCCAGTTGCCGGCCGGCATCCAGGTCAGTGCCCTGGACGCGCTGTTCCCGCGCATCGAGCACGTCGACGGCGCCGCGGAAGCCTCCGCCAGCTAGGCCGCACCATGACCGACTCCGCATACATCCGGCACCGCGACCCACAGACCGAACACGGCCACACCCGCGACCTCAGCTACCCACCGCTGCCGGAAGCGCTGGTCGTCGGCGTTTACGACAACCACGCCCACCTGGAGATCGCCGACGGCCCGGACAGCGACTCCGGCGCCGGCCTGGACTACCGCGAGCAACTCGACCGAGCCAGCAGCGTCGGCATCCGCGGCGTCGTGCAAGTGGGCGGCGACCTGGAAACCTCGAGATGGTCCGCCGACATGGCGTCCCGGGAACCGCGGATGCTCGCCGCCGTGGCCATCCACCCGAACGAAGCGCCCCGCTACGAGGCCGAGGGAACCCTGGATGCGGCGTTCGCCCAGATCGACGAACTGGCTGCCCGGCCACGGGTACGCGCGATCGGGGAGACCGGGCTCGACTTCTTCCGCACCGGCGTCGAGGGCAGGGCCGCGCAGCTGAGGTCGTTCGAGGCGCACATCGCCATTGCGAAGAAGCACGGCATCGCGATGCAAATTCACGACCGGGACGCGCACACCGAGGTCATCGCCACGCTGCTGCGGGTCGGCGCGCCGGAGCGCACGGTGTTCCACTGCTTCTCCGGCGACGCTGAAATGGCGAAACTCTGTGCCGACCACGGCTGGTACCTGTCCTTCGCCGGCACGGTCACGTTCAAGAACGCCGGGAACCTCCGGGAGGCCCTCGAGGTGATTCCGCGCAGCCAGATCCTCGTCGAAACCGACAGCCCCTTCCTCACCCCCACACCGTTCCGCGGTCGGCCGAACTCGCCGTATCTGATCCCGCACACCCTGCGGGCGATGGCCGCGCACCTGGACACCGATGTTTCGATGCTCGCCGCGCAGATCAGCTCGAACACCGAGCTGGTCTACGGCAGCTGGACCACGGACCTGGATGCTGCGGCCGGCACTGTGCCATACGACCCGGCCGCCCCATCACACGACCTCGCCTAGTGCCCTTTCATCATGCCTAGTGCCCTTTCATCATTCAGGACATGGTGGGACGGCTGTCTACTGGTGAGGCCTGCGAGAATTCGGTACATGACATCCGCCACCCCGGCACCACGAGGTCCTGAATGACGAACAGTGGCGCGGCGAGACTGCTGGGACCGGCCGAGGTGCGGGACCTGGCCGCATCCTTGGATCTTCGCCCTACGAAGAAGCTCGGCCAGAACTTCGTCATCGACGCGAATACCGTGCGGCGCATCGTCAAGACAGCCGGAGTAAGCGCCGAGCGCACCGTCGTCGAAATCGGGCCGGGGCTCGGCTCGCTGACGCTCGGCCTGACCGAGGTGGGCGCGCGCGTGGTCGCCGTGGAGATCGACCGGAGGCTAGCGCAGCAACTTCCGATCACCGTGCACCTGTTGCAACCTGACGCGAGGCTCACCGTCGTCACCGCCGACGCCATGACGATCACCGAACTGCCCGGCGAGCCGACCACCCTGGTCGCCAACCTGCCGTACAACGTCTCGGTGCCCGTGCTGCTGCACCTGCTCGAACACTTCAGAGGCATCACCACGGGGCTGATCATGGTGCAATCCGAGGTCGGCCAGCGTCTTGCCGCCACGCCGGGGTCGAAGATCTACGGATCCCCGAGCGTCAAGGCGGCCTGGTACGGCCACTTCACCACGGCGGGACAGGTGAGCCGGCAGGTGTTCTGGCCGGTGCCCAACGTGGACTCGATCCTCGTGTCGTTCGCGGTGCGGGAGAGCGGGCTGGGCGATGAGGGCGAGCGGACCGAGACCTTCGCCCTGGTGGATGCGGCGTTCGGTCAGCGACGCAAGATGCTCCGGCAATCGCTCGCCGGCGTGCTTGGGGGCAGCCACGCGGCCTCCGACCTGCTCGAGAGCGCAGGCGTCGAGCCCACCCAGCGCGGGGAGCAACTGAGCGTCCACGACTTTCTCGACATCGCCAGGGCGGCACGCGGCACCGCGTAAAAAGCAGACAAAGCGTTCGAGTAGGTTGGGTCTATGACCACAGCGGCCACCGCCAAGGTGGCGCACGCCCGAGCGCCGGGGAAGATCAACGTCTTCCTCAAGGTCGGCGCGCAACTGAGTGACGGGATGCACGAGGTAGCCACCGCGTACCAGGCGGTGTCGCTGTGCGAAGAGGTGCACGCGTATCCGGCTGACGACTTCTCGGTCAACTTTTTCGGGCCGATCGACACGGCGGGACTGGCCAGGGACGGCTCGAACCTCGCGATCCGTGCCGCCACCATGCTCGCCCACAAGACCGGCTACCGCGGCGGAGTGCGACTTGAAATCGGCAAGAACGTACCCGTCGCGGGCGGGATGGGCGGCGGCTCTGCGGATGCGGCGGCCACGTTGCTCGCCTGCGATGCGCTGTGGGGCACCGAACTTCCCCGCGAGGAGCTGCTGGGGCTGGCGGTGCAACTCGGCCCCGACGTGCCGTTCGCGTTCATCGGCGGCACGGCGATCGGCACCGGGCGTGGCGACCAGATCAGCCCGGCACTGGCGATGGGGCATTTCCAGTGGGTGCTCGCCTTCGCAGACTTCGACATGCGCACCCCCGAGGTGTTCGAAGAACTCGATCGGCACCGGGACCGGCACTCGCAGGACATCTTCCCCGCTCAGGTGCAGCCGCGGGTCGACGCGAACGTGCTCCAGGCGCTCCGCGCCGGTGACCCGCACATGCTCGCGGAATCGTTGCACAACGACCTGCAGGCCCCGGCCCTGCACCTGGAACCGGGGCTGGCCACCATCATCGAGTTGGGGGAGGAGAACGGCGCACTCGCTGGGATGATCTCCGGCTCCGGGCCCACGGTCGCATTCCTGGCCGCGGACATCGACAACGCGCTGGAACTGCAGATCGCGCTCAGCGCGGCGCGCATCAACGTGGTCCGGGCCACCGGTCCGGTACACGGAGCCCGCCTGGTCGGCGACTGACCCGCCGCGTCGCCGGTGCTCCCGGCGGTGTGGTCAACTAGAGGTAATGGCCCATCTTCTCGGAGCGGAATCGCTCCACCTCGAATATCCGACGCGCGTGGTCTTCGATCGTCTCACCCTCGGACTCGACGAGGGCGACCGGATCGGCATCGTCGGCCGCAACGGCGACGGCAAATCCAGCCTGCTGCGGATGCTCGCCGGCTGCCTGGAACCCGACGCCGGGCGCGTCACCCGCCGGGGCGGGGTGACCCTCGCGATGCTCGACCAATCCGACACGCTGGACGATGCCGCAACGGTGCAGCGCGCGATCCTCGGCGAGACCGCCGAGCACGTTTGGGCGTCCGACCCGAAAATCCGCGACGTGCTGGCCGGGCTGGTGTCCGACATCCCCTGGGAGGCGGTCATCGGCGACCTGTCCGGCGGGCAGCGACGCCGGGTGGCGCTCGCCAGGGTGCTGGTCGGCGACTGGGACATGATCTTCCTCGACGAACCCACCAACCACCTTGACATCGAGGGCATCGCCTGGCTCGCCGAGCACCTGAAACACCGGTGGTCCACGAACTCCGGTGCGCTCGCCGTCGTCACCCACGATCGATGGTTCCTGGATGAGATCTGCACCGACACCTGGGAAGTGCACGATCGGCAGGTCGAACCGTTCGAGGGCGGCTACGCCGCGTACATCCTGCAGCGCGTCGAGCGGGACAGGATGGCGGCGGCATCCGAGTCGAAACGGCAGAACCTGATGCGAAAGGAACTCGCCTGGCTGCGCCGGGGTGCCCCGGCGCGCACGGCGAAACCGAAATTCAGGATGGATGCGGCCTACGAACTGATCGAGAATGAGCCACCACCACGCGACACCGTCTCGCTCGCCTCGATGGCCATGCAACGGCTCGGCAAGGATGTCGTCGACCTCGAGAACGTCTCCGTGTCGTACGGGGAGGGGCCCGAGAAGACCGAGGTGCTGAAGAACATCACCTGGCGGATCGCGCCGGGCGAGCGCACCGGCGTGCTTGGTGTCAACGGGGCGGGGAAAAGCACGCTCCTCAGCCTCATTTCCGGCGAGCTCAGCCCGACCTCGGGGAAGGTGAAACGAGGCAAGACCATCAAGGTCGCCACCCTGACCCAGCAGCTCGGCGAACTCGAGGACGTCTGGGAGGACCGGGTGAGCGAGGTGATCGGGCGGCTTAAGAGCAGCTATGTCACCGGCGGCAAGGAGATGACGCCAACCCAGTTGCTGGAACGGGTCGGGTTCTCCAGCGCCCAACTCTCCACCCCGGTGAAGGATCTGTCCGGCGGGCAGCAGCGCCGCCTGCAACTGCTGCTCATTTTGCTCTCCGAACCCAACGTCCTGATCCTCGACGAGCCCACCAACGACCTGGACACCGACATCCTCGCCGCGATCGAGGACCTGCTGGACTCCTTCGCCGGCACCCTCCTGGTGGTCTCACACGACAGGTACCTCATCGAGCGGGTCACCGACCAGCAGTACGCGGTGATGGACGGCGGATTCCGGCACCTGCCCCGCGGTGTGGAGCAGTACCTGGAGCTGCGCAGGAAGCAGGATGCCGACGCGGCACGCACTGCGGCACCCGCCGCACCAACGGCATCCGGATTGCAGGGGGCGGAGCTTCGGAACGCCCAGAAAGAGCTCGCGTCGGTCACCCGCAAAATGGAGAAGACCACAGGCCGCATCGATGCCCTGCACGCGCGGTTCGCCGCGTTCGACCAAAGCGACTACGAGGGACTCGGGGCACTCTCCGAAGAATTGCGGTTGCTCGAAGAATCGCTCGGTGCGCTCGAGTCGCGGTGGCTGGAATTGAGCCAAGTACTGGAGTCCTGACCAACTCAGACACCTGACCGACCCGGGACAATCGACCGGATTCGTGCCACACTTTCCCGCATGAACACGCAGCATTTTCGAGACCTTCTGATCGCAGACCGCGCCGGCACCCAGGGGCTGATGGCGGACCTGGGGCGGGACGTCGAGTCAATCGTCGCGGCCAGGCGTTCGGTCAGCACCGACGACGAGCACGACACGGAAGGCGTCACCCTGGCATTCGAGCGGTCCCAGACCGAGGCGCTCATCGTCCAGTCGACCAATCGCCTCGCACAGATCGACGCGGCATTGGCGCGGTTGGATGTCGGAACCTACGGAACCTGCGAGGTGTGCGGTCAGCCCATCGGCACCGCCAGGCTGGAAGCGCGGCCCGCCGCGCGCACCTGCATCAACTGTGCTTGATCCGATGTGGGCTGGCGCCGCTCAGTCGAAGTCGAGGCTCAGCTTGCGCAGCAACGTCGCGATGCGCTCCCGGTCGGGCACTGAAAGATTGTTCAGCAGTTCGGCCTCGGCCTCCAGCAGTTGGCTGATCGCCGCATCCACTCGGGTCTGACCGGTGGCGGTCATCGTCACCAGGATCCCGCGGCCGTCGTTCGGGTCGCCGCGCCGCTCGACGAGCCCGCGTTCCACCAGCCTGTCGATGCGATTCGTCATGGTTCCGGAGGAGACCAGCGTCTGCTGCAGCAGGGCTTTCGGGCTTAGCTGATAGGGCGAACCGGCGCGCCGCAGCGCCGAGAGCACATCGAACTCCCAGGAGTCGAGCCCGGATGCGGTGAAGGCCGCCCGGCGGGCCCGATCCAGGTGCTTGGCCAGTCGTCCCACCCGCGACAGTACCTGCAAGGGGGAGAAGTCCAGATCCGGCCGCTCGCGGAGCCAGGCGTCGACGATCCGGTCGACTTCGTCGCGAGGAGGCATCCTCCTATTATCCGCGTTGCGTGCAGGCCTGCCCGATCTGGCAGAATTGTCTACCGCGGGCGGTGAGGCAGTCGCCCGGCGATCCGCCTTGGTGTAATGGCAGCACGACAGCCTTTGGAGCTGTTAAGTCTAGGTTCGAATCCTGGAGGCGGAGCCCCTCCTCGAGCGCGGAAAAGAGCACGGATGACGAGAACATCGCAGGTGGCAGTGGTCATCTTGGCTGCCGGAGCGGGAACGCGGATGAAGTCCTCGACACCGAAGGTGTTGCATCCGCTTGCTGGACTTCCGCTCATCGGCCACGTACTCGCCACCGCCGATGCGCTCGGAGCCGGCCAGGTGATCGCGGTGCTGCGGCACGAACGGGACGCGATCGCGAAGGTGATTTCCCAGCAGTCGCCGAACACGATCATCGTGGATCAAGACGACGTGCCCGGCACCGGCCGCGCGGTCGAGGTGGCGCTGTCTGCCCTCCCCGAGGACTTCACCGGCTCGGTGGTCGTGCTCAGCGCCGACGTGCCGCTGCTGGATGCGGCGACCGTCGACGCCCTCCTGGACGCGCACGAGCGGGCCGGAAACGCCCTCACCCTGCTCAGTGCCTTCTTCGACGACCCGACCGGCGCCGGTCGCATCCTTCGCGGCGCCGACGGCGGCTTCCAGGCCATCATCGAGCACCGTGACGCGGACGACACTCAACTAACGATCACCGAGATCAACGCCGGGGTGTACGTGTTCGACGCGACGGAGCTCCGCACGGCGTTGCCGCAGATCACGACCCACAACGCGCAAAACGAGAAGTACCTCACGGATGCCGCGGAGCAGATCCGCAGCGGCGGCGGGCGCATCGAGGCCGTTCCGGTGTCCGACCCGTGGCTGGTCACCGGCATCAACGACCGCGCCCAGCTGAGCGCCGCGGCCCGCGAGCTCAACGCGCGGATCGTGCGCGGCTGGCAGCTGGCCGGAGTGACCGTGCAGGACCCGTCCACCACCTGGATCGACCTGGATGCGACCCTCGCCGAAGACGTCGAAATCCTGCCGGGAACCCAGATCAAGGGCGCGACGGCCATCGAGCGCGGCGCCACAATCGGTCCGGACACCACTCTCGTGGATTGCGAGATCGGAGAAAATGCCGTCGTCAAGCGCACCGACGCCACCCTCGCCGTGATCGGCGCCGGAGCATCCGTCGGCCCGTTCGCCTATCTGCGGCCGGGCTCCTACCTGGGGGCCGACGGCAAGATCGGCACCTTCGTCGAGGTGAAGAACTCGCACATCGGCGACGGCACGAAGGTGCCGCACCTCAGCTATATCGGCGATGCCGAAGTCGGCGAGGGATCCAACGTGGGCGCGGGCACCATCATCGCCAACTACGACGGCGTCAACAAGCACAAAACTGCCGTCGGATCCCACGTGCGCACCGGCGCACACAACGTGTTCGTCGCCCCCGTTAGAATTGGCGATGGAGCCTACACGGGCGCCGGCACCGTAGTCCGCAAGGACGTTCCGGCCGGCGCGTTGGCCATCAATGTGGCTCCGCAGCGAAACATAGTCGGCTGGGTCGAATCACACCGTCCGGGCTCTGCGGCAGCGACGGCAGCGGCAGCCTCGGGCGAGCGGGCGGACTAGGTCACAATCGTCGGTTCGCCGGCAGAGAGCAGGGGACTTGTCCGGCATCGAGATCACCGGTCACAAAAAGCTCGTTCTCGTTTCGGGGCGGGCACACCCCCAACTGGCACTGGACATCGCCAAGGAATTGGGTTCGGAGCTCGTACCGACGGATGCGCGCACCTTCGCCAACGGCGAGATCTACGCCAGGTACGACGAGAGCGTGCGCGGCTGCGACGCCTTCGTCATCCAGTCCCACACGACGCCGATCAACGAGTGGCTCATGGAGCAGCTCGTGATGGTCGATGCGCTCAAGCGGGCCTCCGCCAAGCGCATCACCGTCGTCGCGCCGTTCTACCCGTACGCCAGGCAGGACAAGAAGGGCCGCGGCCGCGAGCCGATCTCGGCGCGGCTAGTCGCTGACCTGTTCAAGGTCGCCGGCGCCGACCGGATCATGTCCGTCGACCTGCATGCCGCCCAGATCCAGGGCTTCTTCGATGGCCCAGTGGACCATCTCTTCGCCATGCCGGTGCTGCTCGAACACTTCCGCCACCAACTCGACTGCACCAACCTCACCGTGGTATCCCCGGACATGGGCCGGGTTCGCGTCGCGGACATCTGGAGCGACAAGCTCAGCTCACCGCTGGCCATCATCCACAAGCGTCGTGATCCCCTGGTACCGAACCGGGTCACCGTGCATGACATCGTCGGCGACGTGCGCGGTCGGGTGTGCCTCATCGTCGACGACATGATCGACACCGGCCGCACGATCGTGCTCGCTGCCAAGGCGTTGCGCGACGCCGGCGCGATTGGCGTCGTGGTTGCCGCCACCCACGCCATCTTCTCCGACCCGGCACCGGAAATCCTGCAGTCCGAGTTCATCACCTCCGTCGTGGTCACCGATACCCTCCCGGTCCCGCCAGAGAAGCGGTTCCCGGCACTCACCGTGCTGCCCATCGCACCGCTGCTCGCCCGCGCCATCCGCGAAGTCTTCGGTGACGGTTCCGTTACCTCCCTGTTCGACGGCGCCGCGTAGCCTCCGTAGCAACCCGTCTCAAGGAGTTTTTGTCGCCGACGGCCTCGGATCCGCTACACCAGGCATCCGGAAGTCAAAAACTCCGTGAAACGGGTTTAAAGCGACGGGTTGGAGGGAGCTCGTGAGCCGGGCTAATTAGCATGGCTAACGATCTGGGTTTAGACTGGATGCATGTCCGAGCCGAGCATCCTGACCGCCGCTGAGGTGGTGGCACCCGCGCGCCGGGCGCCCAGCCTGTCCATCGAACTGCGCAGCGCGGTGCTGCAGTTGGCCCGGCGCATCCGGCAAGAGCGCAGCGACGATGCGATCACTCTGTCCCAGTTCGCCGTGCTCGGCGTACTCGACCACCACGGGCCGATGACACCGCGCAAGCTCGCCGATCACGAGCAAATCCAGCCACCATCGATGACGCGCACACTCACCGCCCTGGCCGACAAGGGTTATGTGGCCAAAACGCAACATCCGACCGATCGTCGGCAGGTGCTCATCGAGCTCACCGAGGCAGGGCTAGGGATTGTGAAGGAGACGCGGCATCGCCGGAGCGCGTGGCTGTCGCGGAGGCTGTCGAAGCTCGAGCCGGAGCAGCGGGCCACCCTTGCCGAGGCGGCGCGCATCTTCGCGATCATGAACGCCGCCCAGTGAAACACACCTTCCGCTCCCTCCGCTTCTTCAACTACCGGGTGTGGGCCGCGGGGGCCATCATCTCCAATACCGGGACCTGGATGCAGCGGGTGGCCCAGGACTGGCTCGTGCTTACCGTGCTCACCACCAACTCCGCGATTGCAGTGGGCATCACGACCGGGCTGCAGTTCGGCCCGATCCTCGTGCTCGCGCCGCTGGCCGGGGTGATTTCGGACCGCTTCAACAAGCGGATCGTGCTGATGATCACCCAGACGTCCGCCGGCATCATCAGCCTGGCATTGGGCCTGCTTATCCTCGGCGGGCACGCTCAACTGTGGCACGTCTACGTGCTGGCCCTGTTGTCCGGCATCGTCGCGGCGGTCGACTCGCCGTCGCGCCAGACGTTCGTGACCGAGATGGTTCCGCTCGAGGACCTGCCCAACGCGGTAGGCCTCAACAGCGCCTCATTCAATGCGGCGCGGCTGATCGGCCCCGGAGTCGCCGGCCTGCTCATCGCCGGCATCGGTATCGGCTGGGTGTTCATCATCAACGCCGCGACCTTCTTGGCCGTTGTTTTCTCGCTGACTCGGATGCGCATTTCCATTTTGGCGACGAGCGACGGCCCCAAGCGCACCAAGGGCGCCATGCGCGACGGCATGCGCTATGTCAGCGCGCGGCCGGATATCATCCTGATCCTCGTGGTCATCGGGTTGGTGGGCGCGTTCGGGATGAACTTCCAGATGACCACGGCCATCATCGCGCGGTTGGTGTTTGACAAGGGCGCTGCGGAGTACGGACTTCTCGGCTCGATCATGGCGATTGGTTCCCTCGGCGGTGCGCTGCTCGCCGCTCGCCGGGACCATCCGAGCACGCGCCTGGTGGTGGGCTCCGCGTTCGTCTTCGGCGGGTTCGCCACGATCGCGGCGCTGATGCCGACCTACTGGACCTTCGCGATAGCGCTGATCCCGGTCGGGCTCAGCGCCCTCACCCTGCTGACCACGGCGAATGCGACGGTGCAGATGACGGTCGCGCCGGCGATGAGGGGTCGCGTGATGGCGCTGTACATGGCGATCTTCATGGGCACGACGCCGATCGGGGCACCGATCGTCGGCTGGATCGGTGAGGCCTGGGGTCCGCGATGGACCATCCTGTTCGGCGGTCTGGTCTCTCTGGCCGCCGCGACGGCAGCGATCTTGTTCCTCATGAAGGTGAACAAGGTGCGGATCGGCTACGACGCCGACACCCGGCTGCGGTTCGGCTTGGTGCCCACCCGGGCCGGCCTGCGCGAGCAGGCCTTGCAGAAGCTTGCCGCGCAGCACGCGCAGGATGACGCCGCGGGCGCATAGCCACCGCGCGTTCGGTGGAGCTAGGCGTCGAGCGTGTGCGCCGGCAGCCTTGGCTCTCCGGGGATCAGCCCGAGCGAAACGACGTGGTGGTCACCGCCGAAGGCGCCCACCGAGTAGCATTCCCAACCGATTCCGCCCGGGCCGAACACCTCGAAGCGGGCCTCGGACCCGGCCGCATCCGGCGCAGCGTAGTGCACCCAGATCGCGCAGGAACGGTTCGCCGTGGCCGAGGCGACCGCGGCACTGGTGACCAACCCAGGGAGGACCAGCGAGAGCACGCCCACGATCACGACGAATCGGAAGATCACGGTGCGGCGTCTGCTGCGCAGCGGGCGTTCATCGTGTGGCACGTAGCCGGCGAGTTCCGGCTCGTCCTCGTGTTCATCCATGGCGGCACAAGTCTGCCACGCCCGACGTCCCCGTGGCGCCGGGTAGAAGAGCTTCTTTGCGCCTTCGATCAGCGTGGCTGCCATTGTTGACTACCCGGTGACGTAGACGTAGTGTCATGAGGAAAGTACTTAGGGTCCCTAACGAGCGGTCCCTAAATAAGCAGAGAGGCGTTGACCGTGGCTACTAACGCGGAAGAACTCGAATCGCTTGCGCCCGGCGGAACGACATCGCTCGAGCGAGACCACGAGCTGCTGGTCGTGGTCGCCGCCAGACTTCGCCGCCTCAACATGATTGTTCTGGGCCATCTCGAGGTGTCGCTTACCTTCGGCCAGTATCGTACCCTAGGGCGGATCGTGGGCGGTTGCGCGTCGTTGGGCGAGCTCTCTGCCCAAGCCGGAGTGACGCTCCCGACGGTGTCCGAGACCGTCAACGGGCTCGTTCGCCGTGGCCTCATTGAAACGCGGCAGAGTGAAGCAGACCGTCGATCCGTCGTCCTCTACGCCACCGAGGCCGGTACCGCGGCAGTAGCGGCTGGTGATTCGGCGCTGCGTGAGGTCATCGGAGCTCTCACCGGAAAACTGACGTACGCGCAACGCACAGCCCTGGCCGACTCGCTGCAGGTCATCTATGACGCCGCCACCGAATACTTGACCGATCGTCTGACCCCGAGGTCCTGATGTCCGATCTTCTTCACGAGGTGTGTCCCCGAGCCGCCCACCAGCCGGGAACGGCGTGCATCGGGGGACGCGGGTCGCCATGGGCATGACCATGGCGCACAAGGTCCTGGCCGCCCGCAGCGGACTTGCCGAGGTCGCTCCAGGACAGATCGTGGTCACCGACGTCGACCTGATCGTGATGGCAGACACCGTCTTCAGCCAAACCCCCGATTGCCTACCGGACGACCTGAAGAAGGTGGCCCACCCGGAGCGGGTGGCGGTGCTCATGGACCATGCCGTTCCCGCGCCCACCATCAGGGTGGCGAACGCTCACCGGCGAGCACGCGAGCACGCGGCCCGGCTCGGCTTCCGACGCATTGCCGATGTCGGACGGGGCGGAATCGAGCATCAGCTGATCTTCGAGGAATGCCTCGCTCTTCCCGGCCAGCTCGTTGCGTCGAACGACTCTCACACGAGCGCTGCCGGGGTGTTGAACTGTGCCGCCCGGGGGCTCGGGTTGGCCGACATCTTTCAGCTCGTTTGCACGGGGAAGACCTGGTACAAGGTGTCACCGACGGTGAAGTTCCGTCTGGAGGGATCCCTTCCGTTCGGCGTGTACGGAAAGGACGTCTTTCTCGCCATCGCCCAACGGTATGGCAGCCAAGAGGGGCACGACATCGAGTTCGAAGGTCCGGGGCTCGAGTCGATGCCGCTGGACGACAGGGCGACCCTCTCGACGATGTGCACAGAGCTCAACGCGAACTTCGTCATGATGCCCGCCGACCGCCTGGTCCGGGAGCATGTGGCCTCCGTGACGAACGCGCCGTTTGAGGCCGTCGAGAGCGATCCGGACGCGGAGTATGCGGCGGTCTACGTGCTCGACCTGGGTGAACTCGAGCCCGGGATAGCGATGCCGAACTCGATGAATCGCAACGTGCGTTCGGCGAGCTCGATCGGCGAGGAGCGAGTGAAAGTCGATCAGGCGTTCATTGGATCGTGCGCCAACGGCAAGCTGTCCGACCTGCGGGTCGCCGCCGAGATCGTCCGCGGCCGACGGGTCGCGGACGGGGTGCGGTTCATCGTGACGCCGGGATCGCAGGCGATCTACCTCGAGGCGCTCCGTCTCGGCTACATCGAGACGCTCATCGTCGCCGGTGCGCTGGTGACGAACTCCACCTGTGGGGCCTGCGCCGGAGGGCACATGGGCGTACTGGGACCGGGAGAGGTGTGCATCACCTCGAGCACGCGCAACTTCAGGGGCCGGATGGGAAGTCCCGATGCCGAGATCTACATGGGATCTTCGGCGACGGTGGCCGCATCGGCGATCGAGGGTCACATCGCCGATCCGATGCCCTACCTTGCGGCGTTGGCGGATCGCACGTGACGCCGCCGGCGGACACCTGGACACGGGTCGGCAAGGCCTGGGTGATCCCGGACGAATACGTGAACACGGATGCGATCATGCCGCGGGCGGGATTCGAACTGCCGGAGAAGGAGCAGGGACCGCTTGTGCTCGCCACTATCCGCCCCGGCTGGGCGACCCTGGTGGCCGCTGGCGACATCCTCGTCGTGGGACGAGGATTCGGCTCGGGGTCGAGCCGGCCGGCGCCCCTTTACCTCGGCCGACTGGGCATCGCCGCGATCGTCGCCGAGTCGGTTGGCGAAATCTTTTTCCGCAACTGCGTAAGCTACGCGATTCCCGTGCTGGAATGTCCCGGAGTGCTCGACCTCGTCAGCGAAGGCGACGAAGTGGCCGTCAACATCGAACACGGGACGTTCGTCAATCGCACGACCGGCGCCACCGCTACCGGCGCGGCCATGCCCGACATGCTGCTGGAGACGATCGCTGCCGGCGGCACCCAGGCGCTGTTACGCCGCGAGGGCTACGTATAGCGGCCAAGCACGTCTCTCGCGAACCCCGGATGAGTGCGTCCAGTCGATCGATCGCGCCCATTTTTCTCTATTCCGGGCAATCTGAGCTCGCCGCTTGACTACTTAGGGACCCTAACTGTATGTTCTTTCCAGAACTACTTAGGGTACCGAACAAACAAAGGTGTTGATGTGGCATTCGAGCCAGAGGTCGGCGAGGTGATGGCTCCGGAACGGGCGACCGCGCTGGACCCGGACCAGGAACTGCTGGTCACCGTAGCCGCTCGCTTGCGTCGCTTGAACACGATCGTCCTCGGCCACCTGGCTGTCCCGCTCACCTTCCGGCAATACCGCACCCTCACGCGCGTGCTGGGTGGTGACACCTCACTGAGGCAGTTGACCGTCAGGGGCAACTTGACCCTCCCGACTGTGTCGGAGACGGTCGACGGGCTGGCACGTCGAGGACTCATCGAGACACGGCCGAGCGAGGTCGATCGACGTGCCATCGTCTTGAGCGTCACCGAACTGGGTGCTGCCGCGGCTGCAGCCGGCGACCTAGCGCTGCGCGAGGTCATCGACACCTTGACCCGAGAGCTGTCCGCCGAAAAGCGAGCCGAACTGACCGATTCGCTGGGGGTCCTCTACGACGCAGCGACACGATACTTCACCGATCACCTCAACGCTAAGCCCTGATTCACCGGCGCTCATCGCGGGCGTTGGTTGCACCGAGAAAACACACCGAGAAAACACCGAGAAAACAAGAAAAGAGACTGGAATGCGAGTCAAGAAAGTTGCTGCTGTCACCGTTGCCTGCGCCATCGCACTGGCCATCACCTCCTGCTCTACTCCGAAATCCGACGCCATCACCGAACCAGACGCGTCAGCAGCGGCGTCAGAGTGCGGACCCCTCAAGGAAATGACCAAGGTCACGCTCGGCGTGAACCCTGGCGCTCAAGACCTCGTCACATCCGCGATCAAAGACCAGGGCCTGGACAAGAAGTACAACCTTGATCTGGACATCAAGAGCTTCTTGAACCCGCCCGCCTCGGCCACCGCCGTCACCCAGCGGTCAGTGGACATCGGCTTCGGCGGCACGACCAGCATGGCGGTCGCCCGTTCGCAGGGGTCAGACGTGTTTCTCTTCGGCGCGTTGGCCAGTCCATCGAACGGTGTCTTCGTCCCGAAGGACTCTGCCATCAAGAACATCGGCGACCTGAAGGGCAAGCGTCTCGGATCGTTCTCCGCCAACAACAGCGCCACCTTCGCGGTGTTGTCGGCGATCGCCAACGAGTCGTTCGGTATCCCCAAGTTGGAGGATGCCGTCGCCTCGCTCACCGTCGCGCCGGATGCCGCAGTTCTCGGCCTGATGGACCAGGGTGAACTCGACGCGGTGCTGACCGGATCCACTGCGACCGTCGTGACCGAGCTCACCGGCAAATACAAGAAGATCGGTGACTTGTCCACCGAGTACATCGAGGCGACGGGAACTATCCCCGTGCACCTCGCGCTGGCCTCGACGGAGACTTATGCCGCCGACCACTGCAGCGAACTCGTCGCCTTCTCCAACGCCATGCGCGATGGAGTGGCCTACGTCCAAGGCGATGACAAGGCCTGGGACCGATACGCCCAGTCCCTGAAATTGACTGACCCCAAGGCGCCCAAGGCACTGCAGGCGCTTCTCGGCGAGAACTTCCGCACCGCCTGGGATCAGAAGCAGGTTGACGGCATGGTCAAGCTGATCGAGTCGCTCATTCCGATCCTGGGCGCCGAGGACTTCGTCAAGGAATCGCCCAAGGGCCTCTTCAGCCTGGACTACGTGGCCGCCAAATAGCCAGTAGACCGCGAGCGACGGGGTGAGTCCGCCCGAGGGACGGACTCCCCCCACCTCCACAAGAATTCCCAGAAAGAGAGCTGGTACAGAGTTGTCAACGCTTCGAGTAGGAAACCAATTGGCCCCGGATGTCGCATCGGGGCTCGAGCCGCCGCTAGCACTCGGCCGTCGCCGATCGCTCAAGCGTCCGCTTCGACGAGCAGCCTCCCTGCTCGCGGTGATCGTCCTGTGGCAGGTCGGATCCCTGTTCCTCAGCATCCAGGTCCTCCCCGGGCCGGTGCCGGTGGGGAAGGCATTGTTCGACAACCTCCTGGAGGGAGACACCTATTACCAGCTTTACATCACGATGGTGCGGGTGCTCGGGGGAATGACGATCGCCATGGTGGCCGGTGTGATCATCGGCCTGATCATGGGGCTCAGCGACCTCGGCGAAGACCTTTTCGTCAACTGGATCCTGGTCGGGTTCTCCATCCCCGCCGTTGTCTTCGGCATCCTGTTCATCCTTTGGTTCGGCCTCAACGACACGGCCGCCATCCTCGCCGTCGGGGTGGCCGCGACGCCGGCGATCGCGATCAACATCTGGCAGGGCACCAAGGCGATCGACCACGACCTCGTTCATATGGGGAAGGCGTTCCACTTTTCCCGGCGGTCGATCATGACCAAGCTCATCGTGCCCCAGCTCGTCCCGTACGTTCTGGCCGCGTTCCGATACGCCTTGGCGATTTCGTGGAAGATCGTCACCGTCGTGGAGCTGATCGGTCTCTCCAGCGGTGTCGGCTACATGCTGAATTGGTGGTTCGGCAACTTCAACATGACGCAGGTCCTGGCCTGGACCCTGCTCTTCACCATCACGCTCCTGCTCATCGAAAACTTCATTCTCAAACCCGTTGAGAAGCGATTGACCAAGTGGCGCCCACGCACGCACAACCAGGAAGGTGCCTAGCCATGTCCAGCCCGTACCTCATCATCGAAGACCTTCACAAGGAGTTCCCTCGTCCGGGGGAGCGGCCGCTCAAAGTGATTTCGGGCCTCGACGTCAGCGTCGAAGAGGGCGCATTGCTGTCGATCCTCGGCCCGTCCGGGTGCGGCAAGTCCACCCTGCTGAACATCATCAACGGACTCGATAGCGCAACATCGGGCCGAGTCGTGGTCAACGGCAAGGAAGTCGGGATCAAGACGCGGTCGCAGGTTCGGATCGGCGTGGTCTTCCAACAGCCTCGACTGCTGAACTGGCGCACCGTCCGGGACAACGTCCGGATCCCGCTCAATGAACTAGGGATCCCCAAGGAGGAGGCTGCCCAGCGGGTCGAAAAATACCTGACCCTGGTCGGCCTCGGCGAATTCATGGACTATTACCCCTTGCAACTATCCGGTGGCATGCAGCAACGTGTGTCGTTGGCCCGCGGCCTGGCCATCGAGCCGGATCTGCTCTTGGCGGACGAGCCGTTTTCCGCGCTCGATGAAATCTCCGCCCGCAAGCTGCGGCAGGAGTTTGTCAGAATCTGGGCGACGACGGGACGCACCATTCTCTTCGTCACCCACAACATCCGCGAGGCCGTCTTCCTTTCCACCCGGATGCTCGTCATCAGCGCGCGGCCGGCCCAAATGTTTCTTGATCTGCCGCTGGACGTTCCGCATCCTCGAGCCCCAGAGGACGACGCGCTGTTCGAGATCGAAAAGAACGTGACGCGCGACTTCATGCGCATGGAGGAGGAGGCATCATGAGCGGAGTTTCATCCACGCTGACCAGGCCCGCGGCATCTTCAGACGCGGCCGGCGAGGAACGGGCGTTGCGCCACCGCAAGCTGCGTGCCGCGATGGCGGAGCAAGACCTCGATGTGCTGCTCGCCTACGCTCCGGGGTGGCGACGGGAAAACGTCAGGTATCTCAGCGATGCGGAAGTTGTGGGCAGCGCCTCGTTCGCGCTCCTGGCCGCCGACGGTCGTCCCAGCGCATACTCCACGAGGCAGGCTGACATCGCCGTCATCGAAGGTGCGGGGTGGATCCAGGACGCGCACCGCATCCGGCTGTCCGACATCATGCCGATGGTCGATCGGTTGCGAGAGTCGAAGCCGAAGCGGGTGGGGATCGCGCACCTCGAGCTCCTGCCGTTCGCGTTTTCGAGCGCGCTGCGGGCCGCGCTCCCCACCGCTGAGTTCGTCTCCGCCACCCGCCTGATGGACAACGCGCGCATGGTGAAGAGCTCGTGGGAGCTGGCACGGATGCGTCGCAGCGGCGAGGTCTGCGCCGCCGGCTGGAAGAGGTTCGTGGAGGTTCTCGAACCCGGCCTCTCGGAGTTCCACATCATTGCCCACGTGGAGAGCGAGCTGAAGAAGCTCGGCGCGGAGGACAACTTCATGCTGATCGCCTCCGGCGGTGACGAAGTGTTGGGGATGACCCCGCCGAGCAGGAGGCGCCTGCAGCGTGGCGACATGGTCCGCACCGAGTTGACGCCTCGGATGGACGGCTACTGGCTGCAGATCTGCCGGTCCGCGGTGGTCGGCACCCCCAGCGATGGGCAGCGCCGGTCGTTCGACCTCTTCAACGAGGCGGTCGAGGCCGGGATGTCGGTAGTCAAGCCCGGCGTGACGGCACACGAGGTGGCGATGGCTGAGAATGACGTCTTTCGACGTCGTGGTTACGGCGAGTACTGCTCGAGCAAGTGGACACGCGTTCGCGGTCACGGGCACGGTCTGCACCTGGATGAGAGTCCGATCATCGAAGGCAACCACACGGTGTTGCCTGAAGGGGCGGTGTTCATCATTCACCCGAACACCTATACGCCGTTGGCCGGGTACCACGTGTTGGGCGATCCCGTCGTCGTCACGGCGACGGGGTACGAGGTGCTGATCGAGACGGAGCGAAAGCTCTTCTCTACTGACGAAGGGATGTGAGTCGTGAAACGCGGACTCGTGGTGCGGGACCGGTCGGAGATCGCCGATGCGGAGTGGGACGGGCGGATCGCTGCGATTCAGTCGGTCATGGCGGAGCAGGGACTCGATTTCGCCCTTGTCTATGGCGACGTGTTCCGCTCCGACGACATCGGCTATCTCACCAACCTCTGCATCTATTGGAACGAGGGCGTCGTCGCGGTCCCAGCGCAGGGCCCAGCTCTCTTGCTGACCAAGCTCTCGCAGCGGGTGCACAGCTGGATGCGACTGACCTCGACCATGACCGACCTGCGCTCCGGTAAGACGTTCGGTGAACTGGTGACCGGGCTGGTAGCCGAAGGTGCGACGGGAGCGCTCGGCCTCGTTGACGCTGAGCTGTGGCCCGCTTCGATCGTGGACGAGGTTCGTGAGGCCCTCCCGGGATGGGACCTGCGGATGCTCGGGTCCCTCGTGCGCGATCAGCGGGCCTTTCCCTCGCCGGCCGAAACCGCGCTCTTACGGACAGGCGCCGCGATCCTCAGCGACGCCCTGGACACCGCGTCGGCACCCGGGCTGTCGACGACCGAGCGGATCGCGCTGCTCGAGCGGGACATCCGTGGTGGTGGCTTCACCGACGTGGCAATCCAGACCGACCTGACCGACGACGGACTGCTCTGTCTCCAGGCGACCGGGGAATACCGGCACGGGTGGCCGCACGCAAGTCGACTGGTGGCAACCGGCGGCCAGACGCCACTGCTGCGAGTGATGCCGACGGCGCTCGACGCTGTCATTCGCTCGGTGCGCCCCGGCGCCTCCTGGGACAGTCTCACCGCGGCCGCCGAGCGCGAACTCGTCAACCTTCCCGATGACGCCGTCTGGGAACTGCGGTGTGTCAATCAGGCCGACATGGCAACGAACGGCGAACTGCTGTCGGCCGAACACCACCGTCGCACGCCCGAAGCTGGCGAGGTTGTGGTGCTGTCGCTGGAGGTGCTGCACTCCGGAAACGCCCGCTCGGTTGTCGCCGAAACGGTCCTCATCACCGCAACCGGTGCCGAGCTGCTCACGACGTCGTCCGACTAGGGGACGCTCGTGCAGACACACACGACCCATCCATACACAGGGAGTTAGCCAAGCATGAGAGTCTTATCGAACGCCGACGTTGAACAGGTGCTCACGGCGGAGGAAACCCAGGCCGTCCTGGAAGTCGCCTACCGGGAACTGGCGGAAGGAAAGGGCGCGAATCGCCCCCGGAACCACACCTACTTCCCCATCGAGGATGCCCGGTACCCGGGATTCCGGTTCCGCTTCAAGTCCCAGGAGGGCGGCAACGTCTCCAGCGGCGTCTGGGGGACCCGCATCACCTCGGACATCGCCGGTGTCGAGACGCTCCCCACCGGTGAGCAGCGGCGGCGACTGATCCCGGCCGCGCCCGGGAACCGTTATGTGGGACTGGTGACCCTGTTCAGCCTCACCACCCTCGAGCCCCTCGCGATGATCCACGACAGCTTCATTCAAAAGATGCGGGTTGGTGCCACCTCCGCGCTGGGCATCCGTGAACTCAGCAATCCCGACGCCCGGGTGGCGGGCATGTTCGGGTCGGGCTGGCAGGCTGCCGCACACCTGGAGCACCTGCTGCTGGTGCGTCCCGGCATCGAGGAGATCCGCGTCTACAGCCCGACCGCCGCCAACCGAGAGAAGTTCGCCACGCAGTGGAGCACGCGCAGCGGCCGCAAGGTTGTCGCGGTGAGCCAGCCGCAGGATGCCGTGGCCGGCTGCCAGATCGTCACGGCCGCCACCGCCGCCATGGAGCCGTGCTTCGATGGCACCTGGCTGGAACCGGGCACGCACGTGACGTGCATCACCTCTCCGGACGGGACGGCCACGCGTCGCGAACTCGACGACACGACGTTCGACAGGGCCGATCACATCGTCGTGTTCTCCCGCGAGCAGGTGCACCACGACAAGCAATTCGACATCTTGGGGCCGGTCGAGCGCGGCAGGTTGACCTGGGAGCAGATCCGCGAACTCGGAGACGTGCTCATCGATCCGGCGCCCGTCCGTCAGAGCCCCGAGGAGATCACCGTCTTCGCAAACAACACCGGCATGGGCATCCAGTTCGGGGCCGTCGGTGCACGGGTTCTCGAACTCGCGGAGAAGCTCGACCTCGGGCACGTCGTTCCGACGGATTGGTTCCTGGAGGACACCACTCCGTGACGACCAGCCCAGCCACGAAGGAAAGGAATGACATGACATCCACGCCACGCCTTGGCGGACCAAGCATTGTGTTCGGAGACAACGTCAACACGGACGTCATCATCCCGGGCAGGTATCTGGTGAGCATCGACCCGGTGGAATTGGGCAAGCACGCCTTCGAGCCGCTCGGCGAGGAGGTGCAGCAGCGCCTCTTCGCGAGCCGCGTCGTCGTCGGCGGCAGCAACTTCGGCTGCGGAAGCGCCAGGGAACAGGCCTCGACGTGTCTCATTGGCGCGGGCGTGACGGCGGTGGTGGCCCGCTCGTATTCCAGGGTGTTCTTCCGAAACGCCATCAACACCGGCCTCGTGGCGGTCGAATGCCCGGACGCGGTGGATGCCATCGAGGACGGTCAGGACGTCTGGGTCGACTACCACGCGGGGATCGTGAGCGTGGGGGACCGGGAGTTTCCGTTCGCCCCCTATCCGCCGATGCTCCGAGACATCCTCGAGAGCGGCGGGCTGATCCCGCAGTTGATGGCCAGCATTGCAAAGGAGACCGGTCGATGAGCAAGACATTCGCAGTCAAAGCGCTGGAGCGTGCCTCGGGAGTGAAGGACGTCGTCCCCGGTCAGATCGTGGATGCCTACCCCGACCTTTACATGAGCCACACCGCCAGCTGGCGGTGCATCAGGACTCTGGAGCGCATGGGTGTCGAGAAGCTGTTCGATCCCGATCGGATCGCGATGGTGATGGATCATGTCTCGCCCGCACAAACGGCGAAGACGGCCGCCGACCACCAACTGTCCCGCGACTTCGCCGACAAAATGGGCATCAAGAACTTCTACGACGTGAACGCCGGTATCGCCCATATCGTGCTCATGGAGAATGGCCTCGTCCGTCCCGGCGAGCTGATCATCGGCACCGACTCCCACTCGACCATCTACGGCGCACTCGGCGCCTTCGGCACCGGGGTGGGCTTCAGCGAGATCACGGCGGCCTGGGTGACCGGCAAGCTCTGGCTGCGGGTGCCGGAGTCGATCAAGATCGTGATCGACGGCCCGCTCCCGGCCGGCACCTATCCGAAGGATGTGATGCTCAAGCTGATCGGCGACCTCACCGCCGACGGCGCGACCTACTGCTCGGTGGAGTTCCACGGGTCGTATGTCGAACAATTGACCGTGTCGGAGCGGATGACGCTGTGCAACCTCGCCATGGAGATGGGCGCGAAGAACGCCTACGTGCCCACCGACCGGGAAACGGAACGGTATCTCGCGGAGGCCGGCGTCGACCTTGCCAGCATCGACCCGCTGTTGCCGGATGCCGACGCGCAGTACCGACAGGTGGTCACTGTGGACGGGCGCTCGCTCGCGCCGCAGATTGCCGTTCCCCACACAGTCGACAATGTGGTGTCGGTCGACGAGGTCGCCGGCATGAAGCTCGACCAGGTGTTCATCGGCTCGTGCGCGAACGCCAAGTATGACGACCTCGCGATCGCGGCCAAGTACCTTGCCGGACACAAGGTTGCCAAAGGAGTTCGGCTTGTCGTCACCCCCGCGTCGGCCAAGGTGATGGCGAAGGCGGCCGCGGACGGCATCATCACGACGCTCATCGAGGCCGGCGCCATGATCACCAACCCAGGCTGCGGCGCGTGCGCCGGCAACGGTGGCGCGATGGCGGACGGCGAGGTCACCCTCTCCACCGCCAACCGCAACTTCCGGGGCCGCATGGGCAGCTACCAATCCAGCATCTACCTGAGCAGTCCCGCCACGGCAGCGGTGTCAGCCATTCGTGGTGTCATCACCAATCCAGGTCTGGTCCTGGAGTGAGGGTGGGCGCAGTGAGAGTCAGTGTCAACATCGGAGGCCGGAAATGAACCTGGTGGAGAAGATCCTCGCGCGCGCGAGTGGCAGGCAGAAGGTGGAGCCCGGCGAGGTCGTCGTCGCCAAGGTCGACCGCCTCATCATGCACGACCTGAGCGGATACCTCACCTCGAAGGTCTACGAGGAGAAAGTCGGGCTGCCCATCCCCGACCCCAAGCGGGTCGTGCTGGTCTTCGACCACCACTTTTCCCCGCCCACCGAACACCAGGCCGAGGTGCTCCAGCACAATCGATCCTGGGCGCGTAAGCACGGCATCAGCCTGTTCGACTGCGGCAGCGGGAACATCCACCACGTCGCCATGCGCCGCGGCATGATTCAGCCGGGCATGATCGTCGTCGGCTCCGATAGCCACACGCCGGTGCACGGGTCGGTGGGCGCACTGGCCGTGGCGCTCGGCAACGACTCCCACGCCGGCACCGTGCTGCCCTACGGCAAGGCGTGGTTCAAGGTGCCGGAGACCGTGCGCATCGTGCTGAACGGCGTACCCCCGGCGGGAACCACGGCACGGGATGTGGCCCTGTGGTTGGTCAACCAACTGGGCGAGGGGTCCCTCATCTATAAGGCCCTCGAGTTCAGCGGACCCTACATCAAGGGTCTCTCATTCTGGGACCGGTGGCTCTTTCCGTTGCTGTGCGTCGACCTGGGCGCCAAGTGCGGGTTCGTGGAACCCGACGACACCACGAGGGCGTTCGTCAAGACCCTGCCGGGAGGCGACCTGGACCTGATGGAGTTCAGCGACGCCGGCGAGGCGGTGACCGTCCGCGAGTTCGATTTGTCGCAACTGGATCCCCAAGTCGCATGCCCGCCGACCGTCGGCAACACGAAACCGATCGACTCGATCGTCGGCACCCCGATCCAGTGGGCCGAACTCGGCGGCCACGGCGGCGGACGGATGGAGGACATCCGGATGGCGGCGGAGGTGTTGCGCGGACGTCGCGTGCACCCGGATGTGCTGTTCAACATCGTGCCGTCTAGCCGGGAGGTGTTCACCGAGGCACTGCGTGCCGGATTGGTTCAGGAGCTGCATGAGGCCGGCGCCACCTGGTTCCCGGCGAGCACCGGATCGAACCAGGCCGCGAATATGGGGGCGATGGCCGCGGGCGAGGCGATGATCTCCACCCACGCCCGGAACTTCCCCGGCCGAAACGGAAGCCCCAAGGCCTCGATGTACCTCGCGTCGGCGCTCACGGTGGCCGCGGCCGCCGTGGACGGCCACATCGCCGATCCACGTCAATTCATGTCAACGGCGAGAGGGTGACTATCGTGAACACGTCGAAAACGACCGATGGACAGACCCGGTTCGAGGGAAGGTGCTGGAAGTTCGGCGACAACATCCCCACCGACCGGCTGGTGAAGACGCAGTACGTCTTCGACCCGATGGAGGAGATCGTCCGGCACGTCCTCGAGGACCTGAACCCGGCGTTCCCGCTTGAGGTGCAGCCGGGTGACATCGTGGTGGCAGGCAAGCACTTCGGCCAATCGTCGGGTCGTGCCATTGCCACCAAGGCGCTGAAGGCCACGGGAATCGGCTGCGTCGCCGCCGACACCTTTGCCCGCACCTTTTATCGCAACTGCTTCGAGGTGGGGCTGCCCCCGTTCGAGTTCGAGGGCATCACCGATCTCGTCAGTGACGGCGATCAGCTCGTCATCGACATCGCGGAGGGCTTGTTCTCGAACCTGACTACCGGCGAGGTTCGCCATGCGACACCGGCGGATCCGTTCCTGCTGGACATGCTCGCCATGGGCGGACTGATCAACCTGGTGGCCTCGCGTCCCGACTGGGCCCTGGGCAAGTAGCCGGCTCGCGGCAGTGACTCAACGCTGCCGAGGTCCTGCCGCCTCGTCGGGTTGGCTCGAAATGGCGGGCAGCCGGATGCTCACGACGGCAGCCTGTCCGCTGCGCACCTGCGCGAGCGCCTCAATGAGCGTCGGCTCGAGTTCGGCGATGGTGCGCACCGTCGCGGCGAAGGCGCCGCCGGCCGCACGTGCGATTCCGGGCAGATCGGCGGACTGGGCGAGATTGACCCAATATCGGTCGTCGCTGTTTGCGGTCCCCGTCGGGTGTTGCTTGATCAGATTCTGCTTCGTGGCGTTCCAGCCGCCGTTGTCGAGGATGATGGTGAGAACGGGCGCCGAATAGTGCTGTGCAACCCAGTACGTGGATGATGGCACGGTGAGGAAATAGGTTCCGTCACCCACGAGGCTGACAACCGTGCTGTCCGGTCTTGCCAGCTTGATGCCGACGGCGGCCCCTCCGCTCCAGCCGAGCGAGGTGCCGGCGTTGGCGAACATCGTCCCGGGTTTCACCCTGGGCAGGAAGCGTGCGATGATGCCCGAATTAGTGATCGCCTCGTTGAGTACCACCGTGTCGTCATCGATGAGCCGGCCGAGCACCGCGCACACTGCTTCGGTGCTGAGCGTGGTGGCGGCGGATGCGCGGTGCGCTTCCCAAGCGGAGCGCTGCTCGTTGTGGATCGCGGTGAACCGCTCAGTCCGCACCGTGCCGCCGGCGCGGTCCGCCGATGGCAGCAATTCGATGAGCTGGTCGAGCAGCGCCTCACTGTCCGCACGGATGAAGCGGTCGGACTCCATGTACCACAGCGGCAAATCCTCCTTGAGCGGGTCGGGATCGATGAAGAACACACGGGCCCCCTCCGCGGGTGCGCACCGCGAGATGATCCAGGGACTGTCGGTGTCGACGGCCACAATGACATCGGCTTCACTGATCAGCTCGTCGACGACATAGCCGAGGTGCAGCGGATGGTTGGCCGGGAAGTTCATGGCCGACGGGGTAGTCTCCACGATGCCGACACCCATCGCCTCCGCGAAGCTGACGAGTTTGCTCACCGCACTCGGGTTGCTGCCGAGATGGGAGGTGATCAGGAGCGGGAAGCGGGCCGCGGCGATCGCCTCGATGAGCTCAGTGGTGAAACCGGCCGGCGCCGGAATTGGTGAAATCGGCTGCCAGCGCTCGGCGGCGAGTTCTCGAGTCTGCACCGGCTGGGCGAGCACCTCGCGGGCGCCGGTGAGGTAGACCGGCCCGCGTGGTGCGCTGTTCGCAATCTGCAGGGCGCGGAACACGAGCTGCTTGACGTTGGTGCCGGTGTGGATGTCGTAGCTCCACTTGACATACGGCCGCACGAGCCCGTGTTGGTCGTGGACGTCTTGAAGATGGTTGACGTGGCTGTTGCGGGTTCCCGGCAGCTCACCCTCCAGCGAGTACGGGGTGAGTCCGGCGAAAACGAAGACCGGCATACGGGAGCGCGCCGCGTTGTGCACGCTTCCCCCGAGATTCGCCGTGCCAACATCGGTGTGCACGAAGACCGCCTGGGCTTCCCCGGTGGCCAGGGCGTACCCGTGCGCGGCGCTCATGGCGGTGGTCTCGTGCGGGCAGATAACGACGGCTGGCACCTCCTCGCCACGAGACCTGGCCCTAGCCAGCGCTTCGATCACGCCAGGATGGTCGCTTCCCAGGTTGCCGAAAATAATCGAGACACCGGCCTGGGCGAGCGCGGCGATCAAGGCGTCCGAGGTGGTGTCCTCGGCGGCCCCGCTCACTTCACGCCGTCGGCGCTGTGAGAGTCAACTTTGCCGTGAGAGTCAACATTGTGGAAAGTGATGCTGTGGAACTCGAGGTACTCCGCGAGACCCGACGGGGAGTTCTCCCAGCCCATGCCGCTCTGTTTGATTCCGCCGAACGGCACGTGCTTCTGGCCGAGCGCGGACAGGCCGTGCTCGTTGATGAAGGTCATCCCGGCCTGGATGCGTGACGCGAACGCGACCGCCCGCTCGGGGTCCGACGACCAGACGGATGAACCGAGTCCGTACTCGGTCCCGTTCGCCATGGCGACTGCCTCGTCCTCGGTGTCGTAGCTGACGATGGGGAGGATTGGGCCGAATTGCTCTTCCGTGACTATTTGATCCGTGGGGTCGGCATCCAGAACCACTGCCGGGCGGAGGTAGTGACCGTTCTCCCACTCCTCGGGGTGGAGCGCCCGACCGGTCGTCGTGATCTTCGCGCCGGCGGCCGTCAGCCGGTCGTTGATCCCGCGGATTTTTTCGAACTGCTGCTGATTGTTGAGCGGACCCATGGTTGCCTCCGGGTCGAGGCCGTGCCCCACGGCGATGCGGCCAACTCGTTCGAGGATCGCCTCGCCGAGGTCGCCGGCCATAGCGCGCGGCACGTAGACGCGTTTGATGGCGAAGCACACCTGACCTGAGCGTCGGAACGCCTGGGCGGTGATCCGATCTGCCGCGAATTCGACATCGGCGTCGTCGAGAACCATGGCGGGATCGTTTCCGCCGAGTTCGAAGTGGATCTTGGTGAGCGAGTCTGCCGCCGACCGCATGATGAGCTTGGCGGTCGCCCCGCCGCCGGTAAACGAGATCTTACGAACGTCGCGATGTGCGACCAGGGCGGAACCGACGTCGCCATCGCCGTGCACGACGTTGATGACCCCTGGCGGGAAGAAACTCGCCAGCCGTCTGAGGATGAGCGACACCGTTAGTGGAGCGAAGGGTGACGGTTTCACGATCACGGTGTTGCCCGCGACCAGGGCGTGGCCGATCTTCTGTGCCGTGAGAATAACCGGTGCGTTCCACGGGACGATGCAACCGACGACTCCGAACGGTTGACGCCTGATGCGCACCCAACTCTCAGGGTCGGTGAAGAGCTCCCCGTCACCGAGAAGCTCCAGCCCCGCATCCGCCGCGAAGCGCAGCATCTGCGCCGCCGAGAGGATCTCCCGCCTCGAGATGGGCAGAACCGATCCATTCTCGCGGGTGAGGAGGATCGCCAGTTGCTCGCTGTTCTCCTCGAGTTCGCTCGCGGCGCGCACCAAGAGCGCGGAGCGCTCCGCCACGTTCTGCGCCCGCCAGCCGGTTTGAGCGCGTGCCGCGACACTGACAACGCGGTCAATGTCGGACGCCGAGGCGGTGGCGACGGTGCCGACGATATCGCTCAGACGACCCGGGTCGACGACGTCAAAGGATCCAGCATGATCGGTCCACTCCTCATCGCCGACGAGCGATCCGATCGTCATGCTCTGCCCTGGTACCACCTGATCCATGAAGCCCATAGCCGACGCCTTTGTTTGTTCGGGACCCTTAGTATCCCCGAGAATACCGCGAGGCGTCGGCGAGGGTCAAGATGCCGCGGTCTGGAATTCGCTGCCGTCGCCGCTCCAGAGTGTGTGGAAGACGCCGTCCTTATCCACGCGTTGGTAGGTGTGCGCCCCGAAAAAGTCGCGCTGGCCCTGCACGAGGGCGGCGGGCAGACGCTTGGCCCGGAGGCCGTCGTAGTAGGCGAGCGACGAGGAAAAGCCCGGTGTTGGGATGCCGGCTTGGGCGGCTCCCGCCACGACACGGCGCCAGGATTCCTGGGCCTTGGCGACGGCATCCGTGAAATATGGCGCCGTGACGAGCGCGACGAGATCCGGATTGTCGGCGTACGCCTCGGTGATGCGGTTCAGGAACACGGCGCGGATGATGCAGCCGCCGCGCCAGATCTTCGCCACGTCGCCCTTCTTGATGTCCCAGCCGTACTTCTGCGCGCCGGCGACGATGGTGTCGAAGCCTTGCGAGTAGGCGATGATCTTCGACGCATAGAGCGCGTGTCGCACGTCCTCGATGAACGCATCACGGTCGGAGACCTGCCACGGCGTGCTCGGACCGGGGAGGTTGGCCGCCGCGGCGCGTTGCTCGGGCTTGGACGACAGAGCGCGCGCGAACACGGCCTCGGCGATTCCGGACACTGGAACTCCAAGGTCGAGCGCGTTCTGAACGGTCCAGACGCCGGTACCTTTGCTGCCGGCCGCGTCGAGCACGATGTCGACGAACGGCTTCCCGGTCTCGGCATCCGTGTGCCGAAGCACCTCGGCGGTGATCTCGATCAGGTAGCTGTCGAGTTCGCCCTTGTTCCACTGCGAGAACACGTCGGCGATCTCGGCGGGGGAGAGGCCGGCGGCGTGCCGCAGTAGGTCATAGGACTCGGCGATGAGCTGCATATCGGCGTATTCGATGCCGTTGTGCACCATCTTCACGAAGTGGCCGGCGCCATCCGTGCCGATGTGGGTGACGCACGGCTCGCCCTCGGCCACCGCGGCGATCGACTCCAGGATCGGGCCGAGGGTTCGGTACGACTCCACGGACCCGCCCGGCATGATCGAGGGTCCTTCGAGCGCTCCCACCTCACCGCCGGAGATGCCGACACCCACGAAATGGATGCCCTTGTCGCGCTGCTCCTTCTCGCGGCGCATGGTGTCGTGGAAGTTGGCGTTGCCGCCGTCCACGATGATGTCGCCGGGCTCGAACAGTTCAGACAGCTGCTCGATCACGGCGTCGGTGCCCGCTCCGGCCTTCACCATGATGATCGCCGTGCGAGGTTTGGCCAGTGAGGCGACAAAGTCCTCGATGCTCTCGCTCGCGACGAATCCTGCTTCCGGATGCTCCGCTACCAAATCCCGGGTCTTCTGCGGCGACCGGTTGTACACCGCCACCGTGTTGCCGGACCGGCTCGCCAGATTCCTGGCGAGGTTCGAGCCCATCACGGCCATCCCGACCACACCGATGTTTGCAGGGCTTTGCACGGGATCTGACA
This sequence comes from Parafrigoribacterium mesophilum, assembly GCF_039652555.1. Classification (NCBI taxonomy): domain Bacteria; kingdom Bacillati; phylum Actinomycetota; class Actinomycetes; order Micrococcales; family Microbacteriaceae; genus Parafrigoribacterium; species Parafrigoribacterium mesophilum. Next base: position 1,042,023 of record NZ_JBDJAF010000001.1, on the reverse strand, counting down.
CGTATTCCTCCAGCGGCGAGATTTTGGCCTCTTCCAGCGTAGGGCAATGGCAAGTTGATACTGGTAGAGCAGGACGGATTATCGTTGAATGCTCCGCCCTGAAGCGGAAGTACCGGGATCTTCTTCGCGATTCGGTTCCCGATCTTTTCATCGTCGACCCGGAGGGCCCGATTGAACTGGTTGCTGCCCGGATTAGTCTCCGACAGCACGAGTTCATGCCGCCAGCACTTCTCAAATCGCAATACGCTATCCTCGAGCCGCTGGCTCCTGATGAGCACGGTGTCAGGGTTGACATAAGCCTTGAGCCTGTGGCGGTTGTCGATCTGGCAATCTCCGCGTTGCGGATCGATTCTCTCTCTCCCGTGTCGACCCTTAGCAGCAGTAGGGTGCTGTCATGCGTCAATTGCAAGCAAAGATCATCCGCGACTTGCATGTCAGGGCGAACATCAACCCTCGGGAAGAGATCGAATTACGGGTCGAATTCCTTGCCGAATACGCCCAGAGAACCGGCGCAAAGGGATTTGTACTCGGCATTAGTGGCGGCCAGGACTCCTCGCTGGCCGGCCGGCTCTGCCAGCTCGCGGTCGAACGGCTGGAGGCTGAGGGCACCCACGCCGAGTTCGTCGCCATGCGACTGCCCTACTCACGGCAGCACGACGAGGATGACGCCCGGCTGGCGCTGTCGTTCATTCGACCGCAGCGCGAAGTGACGTTCAATATCAAACGTGCCGTCGACGGCTTCACCGCCGAATATCTGGATGGCGTCGGGGCTGCACTGAGCGACTTCAATAAGGGGAACGTCAAGGCCAGGGCACGGATGATCGCCCAGTACGCGATCGCCGGCCAGCGCCGACTGCTTGTGGTCGGCACGGACCACGCTGCCGAAGCAGTGACTGGCTTCTATACGAAGTTCGGCGATGGCGGGGTCGACCTCACCCCGCTCACGGGGCTCTCCAAACGTCAGGGACGGGCGCTCCTGCAGGAACTGGATGCCCCCGAACGGCTCTATCTCAAGGTGCCGACCGCCGATCTGCTCGACGGCATCCCGGGCCAGACCGACGAGGAGAACCTGGGGATGAGGTACGAGGACATCGACGACTATCTCGAGGGCCAGGATGTGCCGGTCGAGGTTGCCGAGGCTATCGAGGCGCGCTATCTGATGACGGAGCACAAGCGTCGCGCTCCGGCCACCCTCTACGACACTTGGTGGCGGTAGGCTGCCTCTCGGTCCAGCCGCCCGGTCCTCGAGCGGCCCCGGTGGTCGACCCGCCCCGGTGGTCGTGCCGCCTCGGTGGTCGAGCTCGTCGCTACCCGCACCTTAAACGACGACGACGAACCAGCTGATATAGGTCAGCCGGGGCTGTCAAGTGCCGTACCTATCGGCTCACCGGTTCGACGCCGCCGAGCAGAGCGAGTTCATGCCGGCGCGGGGTACCCTCCCAGTCGCCGTTGGTGAGGCAGGCGTAGGCGCCTACCGTCACGGCGGTGGTCAGCCGGGCCGGCACATCCTCGCCGAGTAGTAAGTCGGCGAGATAGCCGGCGACGAACGCGTCACCGGCGCCGACGGTGTCGACCACCGGAACCTTGACGGCCGCCCTCTCGTAATCGATGCCGTCCACGACAGCAACCGCGCCGCGGGCCCCCAGCTTGACGATCGCCTGTCCGGCGCCGGCATCGACCAGCCGGTGCGCGAGTTGAAGCGGAGTCTCGGCGTTCCCCACGGCGATGGCCGCTTCGTCGTCGCCGGCGAACACGATATCGGCCTGGGGGATGATGCGCAGGTACGCCTCATGGGCGGCCTGGCGGGACCACACCTTTCCACGGAAATTGAGGTCGAACGACACGATCGTGCCCGCGTCCTTCGCAATGCGGATCGCCTCATCCACGGTGTGAGCCATGGTTTCTGACAGGCCGGGCGAGATGCCTGTCACGTGCAGCAGCGCCGCGTTCCGGATGATGTCTGGGTCGACCTCGTCGGCGCGCAGCCGGGAACCGGCGTTGTTCTTCCGGTAGTACCAGACGTGCGTGTCGACGCTGGTGCGGTATTCCTTAACCATCAGTGCGGTGGGCGCATCCGGGTCCCGTGGTGCGACAACGTGTACTCCTTCTGCGCCGATCTCCCGCACCACGAGGTCGCCCAGGGAGTCGGCGCCGACCTTCCCGATCCAGGTCACTTCGGTGCCGAGCCGGCTCAGCGCAATAGCCACGTTGCTCTCGGATCCGCCGATGCCCAGATGCATCGTGTGGGAGTGCTGCAGCGGTCCGAACGACGTAGATGCGACAAGCGCCATGGTCTCGCCGAGCGTGACGACACCACCACGGTGCGCGGACGATGTCATCGGGTTGCCTCGCGGACGATCTCGACCGCCCGCTTGGTCCGCTCGGCCAGCCCCTGCAGCGAGCCACCCTTGAGGGCGTCGCCGATCAGCGGACCGCCCAGGCTCACCGCGGTAGCGCCGGCGTGCAACCATGCCGGGATATCGTCCAGTGCGACTCCGCCGGACGGCACGAACTTCAGGTACGGGAACGGACCGCGCAGATGCGATCCATACTTCGCACCCACGGTTTGGGCGGGGAAAATCTTGACGGCGGTGGCTCCGGCCCGCCAGGCGGAGTGCAGCTCGGTCGGGGTGAGCCCGCCGGGGAACACCGGAAGCCGATGCTTGAGCGCGAGGGCGATGATGTCCAGGTCGGTGACCGGGGTGACCAGGTATTTCGCGCCCGCGTCGATCGCGCGTTGCGCCTGAGCCACGGTGGTGATCGTGCCCACTCCGATTTCCACTTCAGTTCCGGTGTGTTCGATGAGGTCCGGTAGATGCTCGATCGTTCCCGGAGTACTGAGGGTGAGTTCCACGCAGCGGACCCCGTTCTGGCCGAGCACCGCCACCACCTGGTCGTAGTCCTCGGCCCGTGCCGCGCGGAGCACCGCGATCAGCGGTGTCTGTAACAGTGCCTGGGATGGTTCGCTTCGTGTGCTGTCGGTCATGGAGTCGGCTCCTTCGGTGATGGATGTCGCGCGACGGATGTCGAGTGTCGTACGACGAGGTGGGTGGGAACGTGTGCGGTGCGGCTGGGTGCCGTGCCGAGGATCGCGGCGGCGGCCAGGGCGCCGAGTGCGCGCGACGAACTGTCCACGGTGGTGAGGCTCGGCCACGCCAGACCGTCGGGCAGCGAGTCGTCGCATCCGATGACGCTGACCTGTCGCGGCACGTCGATGCCCGACTCGCGCAGTGCGCAGAGCGCCCCGAGGGCGACCTCGTCGTTGAACGCGATGACCGCGGTCACCACTCGCGTGTCGATACCGGATGCCGCCTGCCAGCCTGCGGCGAAGTCCGGCGTGTCAGTGCCGACGGTGGTCACGCGCATCCCCATCGACTGGCATGCTCGATCGAGGACCGCCCGCTTGTGCCGGCCGGACCACGAGCGGACGGGGCCATCCAGGTAGACCAGGCTGGTATGGCCCAGTGAGTGCAGGTGTCGTACGGCGTCGGTGAAGCCTCGGTCGATGTCCACCACCACCTGGTGCAGCTTCTCGGGCAGCGGCGTCTGGGGTGCGAGCGCGCAATTGGCGAGCACGACCGGCATCCGTGCCGCTGCCGCGATGATGCTGTCGTCGTCGAGCCGGCTTGAGGCCAGGACAAGCGCGTCTACCTGGCTCGTCATCCGCCGAACGATACCGAGTTCCCGTGCCGGGTCTTCGTGGGAGTCGCCCACCAGGAGACCGATGTCACGGACGTCGAGCCCAGACTCCAATTCAGCGAGGAATGACGAGTAGAACGGATTCGTCACGTCGGGGAGGATCACTCCCACGTTGCCGGTCGACCCGGTGACAAGGCTCCGGGCCAGGCGGCTCACCGTGAAGTCGAGTTCGGCAGCGACGTCGAGCACGCGCTGCCTGGTCGGTTCGATCACCGAGGGCGATCCGCTGAGCGCCCGGGATGCGGTGGCGACAGATACGCCGGCGGCCGCGGCCACCTGCCGGATCGTCGTCATGTCACCGCCCCTGTCGCAATGAAACCGGTTACATCACAGTGTAACCCAGTGCCGGGTGCCGGCCGCGCCCGTTTGTCACGACCGCATACGGGCGAGCAGGCGCGGTCGTGACGAGCGGGCGCGCAGAGACAACCGAGAAGCCGGCGGACCTACCAGTCGCGCATGGAGCCGTCGATGAGCAGGCGGTTGACCGGCAGGTAGGCGGGCGTGTACTTGAACGAGGCCGCCAGCTCTTCGTCGTACTCGACGCCGAGGCCGGGGTTGTCGCCGGGGTGGAGCAGCCCGGCCTCAAACGTATAGCTGGTGCGGAATACCTCAAGGGTGTCGTTGGAGTGCTTCATGTACTCCTGGATACCGAAGTTGTTGATCGCGATGTCCAGGTGCAGGGCGGCGGCACAGTGATTTCGAAGTTCACTCCGCGGCCGAGCGGCTTCTCGAGGACGTCGGGAATCCAGTTCCGGCCAACGCCAATCTGCTCGAGCATGACGTGCGCTGTTCCGAGCGTGAGATAGCGAAGCCCTCCTTCGGCCTGTCGTAGCAAACCGTGAATCCGCGCAGCGTGACCCAGAAGTCGAGCGTCGTTCTGAGTGGGGGACGGCGCTGCGCACGTAGTCGATCAGCTGCTCGGTAATGAGCGTCGGGTAGCCGATCGGTTGAAGCCTTGCCGACTGAGACTCGGCGGCAGTCGCAACCTGGCGGATGGTGGTGATACGGCTTTCCCCAGTTGAATCACAGTTCATCATCGAACTGAGCACCGACTTGACGGCGAAGTTCATCCAGCACTGTCATCACCATCACACTGTCGGTGAGGCTCTGGAGTGGGGACTCGGTTAGCCCGGCGTCGAGATATCGGGCCATCGCCGCGGCCTGGAACACCATGCCTTCACGGCCGGGGAACCGCTGGTCGTTCCATTCAAGACACTGCCGACCGTCGGGGGAGACAAGGCGCAGTGGTGCCGGATTGTGAAAAGGCTCTCCCAGCTCGATTCGGTTCAGGCTTCCATTGATGTCCGCCCGGATCGCAGCCTCGCCTCGCCAGCTGGCATTGAGCATGGCGCGTGACCCCGACGATGTCGTGAGTACTGCGGATACAGAATCCTCGACACCTGACGGCGCCAGTGTGCCAGAGGCCTGCACGCTGGAGAACTCTCCGAGAAGCATGGCGGCAAGTGAGAGGGGGTACACCCCGATGTCGAGAACAACGCCGCCACCCAACAGCGGATTGAACAGGCGATGGAGTGGTTGATACGGCGTGACAACGCAGTACTGCGCCACGACGCTGTCGATGTCCCCGAGCACGCCGTCACATATCAGCTGGTCGATAATCTGAAGCTGCGGGAGGTATCGCGTCTTCATGGCTTCCATGACGAAGACTCCCGCATCCGTCGCCTTTCGCTGCACCTCGCGCGCTTCGGTCGCCGTGCGCATGAAAGATTTCTCGACCAGAGTCGCTTTGCCCGCCTCGATGCAGAGCAGTGTCTGGTCGTAATGCTCGCTCATCGGCGTCGCGACATAGATCGCATCGACTTCGGGGTCCATCACGAGGTCGGCGTAAGAGGCATGCGCTCGGTCGAGGCCGAATCGCCCGGCGAACGACCGTGCCCGATCCAGGCTCCGGGAGCCGACGGCAACGACCTCCTGATTTGTGTGCGCGAGAAGGGCTGCAACGAAGTCCGCCGCGATGAGACCGGGGCCAAGGATGCCCCACCGCAGCGACGGTGCCTCCCGAGGATCGAGATATGGCGGCGCCGGCAGCGCGCGGGGAAAGGTCATGATTGACGACTTAGCAGATTGAATCCAGCGAGTGACGTCCCCTTCGATCTCGCTGCGAGCGCCGCTTCGCGAAGCGTGGAACGTTCCCTCAGCATCGACGCGCCGGTACGTGCGCGCGCGAAGAGGTCAAGCTCTCTCTGGACCAGAGTGCCCGAGAGCCGGTCGGCACGCAGCCAGTCCTGCGCCAATACCTCGATCGGGTGGGACGCGAGCTCTCCAGCGTTGCAGCGCGTCGTAGGCCGCGGCGACGATGATGTCACCGGACTCGCACACGGTGGAATCTGGTCGATCATCCCCAGGCTGACAACAACGGATGTTGCCTGTGCCGTGCTGTGGTGCACCACAGTTTCTCCTTGATTGTTTCCCCCGCTGGCCGTACTGACAGGCTGACGCGTCTCCCAAAGGCGATATCCAATCCCAAGGTTTGGCAACCGATTGACAATTCTATCGCGCCCCGATTCAATGAAGGGGTGCCAACGAAACTCGAGTTGAATCCTGACCGACTCTTTCCTGTCGACCCTGCTTGCCGGGAGATCGCGCGATCTCTCTATTCCCGCGTCGCAGAACTGCCGATCATCTCGCCGCATGGGCACGTCGACGCGTCGCTACTGTTGGAGAACCGGCAATTCTCCAACCCAGCAGAACTGTTCGTGTCGCACGATCACTACATAACGCGACTGCTTCACGCGGCTGGGGCGGATCTCGGCTCGCTGGGCGCGGGATCCGGTGTTCTCGTTGACCCGCGGGCGGCGTGGCGTGTGCTCTCATCCAATTGGGACCTGTTTGCAGGCACCTCGTCCGGCTACTGGCTTACCCACGAATTCGCAACGCTCTTCGACATCGAGCTCGAGCCATCTGCCGAGACGGCCGACGCCCTATACGACGCGATAGCGTCGCAGCTCGCGCTCGACGACTACCGTCCTCGTTCCCTTTTCGATCGGTTCAGAATCGACGTGCTGGCAACGACGGACGACCCCATGGACGATCTGGCGGCGCACTCGGCGTTGGCAACCGATCCGACGTTTCGTGGGCGAGTCCTGCCGACGTTTCGTCCGGACGCGTATCTCGATCCTTCCGCAGCGGGGTTCGCTGGGCGGATTTCGCGTCTCATGGAGTGGGCGGGGGAGAAGCCGGACGACTTCAGCGGCTACCTGCGCGCGCTCGAGGGTCGCCGCGCCTACTTCATCGAACGAGGTGCGGTCTCGGCGGATCACGGCGTGCGCCAACCGTTCACGGTCGACCTCGACGAGCTGGATGCGGCACGGCTGTTCCAAGGTGCCGTGGCCGGTCGCCTGACGCCGGCGGATTCGCGTGTATTCGCCGGCCACATGTTGTTCCAGATGGCCAGAATGAGCACGAACGATGGGCTGGTCATGACGGTTCATCCGGGCGTCTACCGGAATCACTCGAGCTCCACTTTCGATCGGCTCGGTCCGGACACCGGCCACGACATTCCGATCGGCGTCGAGTACACCCAGAATCTCAGGCCGCTGCTCGAGGAATTCGGGTTGAACACAAACCTTCATTTGGTGCTGTTCAGTGTGGACGAGACAGTGTATTCGCGGGAAGTCGCGCCGTTGGCGGGGTTCTACCCGAGCGTTTTCGTCGGCGCGCCATGGTGGTTCCTCGACGCTCCCGATTCGATCCAGCGCTTCCGCGCGGCTGTGACGGAGACGGCGGGGTTCTACCGCGGCTCAGGATTTATTGACGACACACGTGCGTTCCTGTCAATTCCTGCACGCCATGACATGGCGCGCAGGGCAGACTCCGCATTTCTGGCGCGACTGGTTGGAGAGGGCCGCGTCGGGCGCGCTCAGGCGGAGCGGATCATCGTCGACCTGGTCGACGCAATCCCGCGGAGAGTGTTCAAACTATGACTTCGAACACGACCGTCGCGATTCCGCTGTCATGGTCGGCTCTTCAGAACCGCGATGGCCAGGCGGGACGTCGGGCGCCAATCCGCATCGTGCACCTCGGGCTCGGTGCATTCCACCGCGCGCATCAGGCGTGGTTCACCGATCAATGCGATCCGAATGCCGAATGGGGAATCGCTGCATTCACGGGCAGAAGCCCGCGGGTGGCAGAGTTGCTCGCTCCTCAGGACGGGCTCTTTCACCTGGTGGAGCGGTCAGCGACTGGTGATCGGATCACCGTGGTCCGGAGCATCGTCGAAGCGTGGGACGGCGGCCGGCTGGACAGGCTCATTCCCCTGATCGCCGCAAAGTTGACGGCAATCGTCACCATGACGATCACCGAGGCCGGCTACCGCCTGACTGCGGACGGAACTCCAGACCAGAATGACGAGGTCATGGCGCGGGACGTCGCCTGGCTGGATGCCCGGCTGACCGCCGCAAAACTGGAGTACTCCGACGACGGGCCAACTACCCCGCTCGGTCGGCTGCTGCTGGGGCTTGAGGCTCGCCGGAGAAATGAGTCCGGCCCGATCGCGATCGTGCCGTGCGACAACATGCCTAGAAACGGACACCTCGTTGAATCAGGTCTCCTCGCGCTGGCAGACCGAGCGAGCGTGACGACAGCGCGCTGGATCCGTGCCAACGTCTCATTCGTGTCGACCTCAGTCGACCGGATCACACCTGCGACGACCCCGGCCGACCTCGAGCTGGTGACGGCAGCCACCGGATGGATCGATGGAGCTCCCGTCGTCACAGAGCCGTTCAGGGACTGGGTGCTGAGCGGCACGTTTCCGGCCGGACGGCCGCAGTGGGAGAACGGCGGAGCCCTGTTCGTCGAGGATGTCGAACCGTTCGAGCAACGGAAACTCTGGCTTCTCAATGGTGCGCACAGCCTGCTGGCCTATGCGGGAATTGCTCTTGGCCACCTGACCGTCGCATCCGCGATCGCGGACGAGCGCTGCAGGGAGTGGGTGACGGAGTTCTGGCAGGAGGCACGTCGGCAGCTCCCGATCGCCGCGGCAGAATTGGACGCATACTGCGTCGCACTTCTGGATCGCTTTGAGAACGTCAGGATCGAACACCGACTCTCTCAGATCGCCATTCAGGGTGTGGCGAAACTGCGGATCAGGGTCGCTCCGATCGCGATCGCAGAACGGCAGGCAGGCCGGAGCGCCGAAGGGTGCGCGCGCGCGATAGGCGCATGGATTGCCCTGCTCATCGGTGGACGCGACCTTGTTGATCTGGACTCCGCCAAAATCGCCAGAGCGCTTGCCTTGCGTCCCGACGAGGTGGTCCAGAGCCTGCTTGGGCTCCTGAGCGAGACCTTGGCAATGGATGTCGGCTTTCTCGAATTGGTGCGCTCCGCGGTGAGTTCGTGCAACCGGTTGCCAGATCAGTCGGTATAGTTGCGTTGTTCCGGTGAGCCGACGGAGTCTGCACCCGAAAGGGGCGGTTGTAGATGGGTATCCTTGACTCAGCCCGAGGTGTGGGTATCGTCACATCGTCAGATGCCGCAACGATTTGCGATGAGCGGAAGTGGGTAGTGCGGTGTCAACTGGGGCCGATAGCGAGAAGTCCGTATCAGTGACCGCGCGCGAGGGCAAGCCGAGGAGATCGGAGAGGCTCGCGCCCACCATTTACGACATCGCGCGAGTTGCGGGGGTGAATCCGTCAACCGTTTCCCGTGCGCTGGGCAAGCCGGGCAGAATCAGCGCCAAGACCGAGGAACGCATCCGCGATGCGGCGGCGAAGCTTAACTATCAGGTGAATCCCATGGCGCGGGCACTGCCAACCGGAAGAACGAACACCATCGCCCTGATCGTCGCCGACATCACGAACCCCATGTTCTTCGACGTCGTCCGGGGCGTCGAGCGAGCCGCGGTCGACAAGGACTTCACTCTGCTGCTGGCCGAGTCCGCAGAATCCGCGGACAACGAGCTGCGGGCGGCGGCGCGGCTCATGCGAGTCGCCGACGGAATCATGCTCGTGACCTCCCGACTGGATGATGAGGCGATCGTGCGACTCGCGGAGCAGAAACCAGTGGTCGTGGTGAATCGCGAAGTGGCAGGCGTCCCTGGCGTGGTCGCCGACGTCGACTACGGCATCGCAGAAGTCATACGCCATCTCGTCAGCCTCGGCCACCGTTCTATCGCCTACATCGCCGGGCCGACACGATCCTGGATGTCCGAGCGGCGATGGAAGAGCATTGAACAGCGCTGCGAATGGTCGAACGTGAGCGCCATCCGGATCGAGGCAGGGGTGCCAACCGTTGACGGCGGTCGAGCCGCGGCCACCGACGTTCTGGCGTCTGGTGTGACGGCTGCGATCGCCTACAACGACCTGATGGCCATCGGACTCATGCAGGAGGTCATCGAGGCCGGACTTTCCATCCCCACGGATCTCAGCATCGTGGGCTTCGACAACATCTTCGGCTCCGACTTCACCACGCCGCCGCTCACCACCATCATGTCGCCATTGCGCGACGCAGGAGCATTGGCCTTCGCTCAGCTGCTGAATGACCTCGACGGCAAAGCATCCTTCGATGTCCCATTGTCAGACGCCCTTGTCACGCGCTTGATCATTCGGGGATCGACTGGGCCAGCACACCAGTAGGTCGGTTACTCTTTCCGGCCGGCGTCCACTCTGGCCACGAGCTGCGTCGGGTTCACCACTCGCAGGGCGATGATCAGGATGATCATCATAGTGAGCGAGTACACGACCGACATCGCGGAGACCGCCTGGCGCGAAACCGTTCCCCCCGCTGCGGTCATCGCCCGATAGAGGGTCACGACCAGGGTGTCCGTGTCGGGCCCGGAGACGAGGAAGGTGAGTTCGAAAAGCCCGACCGTCCGGACCAGCACCAGAACGGATGCCGCCAACAGGCCAGGAATCAAGAGGGGCATCAGGATGCGCAGGAAGAGCGCGCGCGTGTTGGCTCCGCTCATGCGGGCCGCGTTTTCGATGTTAGGGCTGATCTGTTCGATGAACGGCGTCATGGTGAGGATCACGAAGGGAACGGCTGGCACGATGTTCACTAGGATCACCCCGAGAAGCGTTCGTCCCAGCCCCAGGTTGTACATGACCGTGGCAAGCGGGATTCCGTAAGTCAGCGGTGGCATCAGGATGGGCAGCAAGAAGAGCACCGAGATCAATCGTTTGCCCGGAAAGTTGCGCCGTGCCAGCTGGTAGGCGGCGGGAACCCCGATCAGCGCCGAGACGATGACGACGGTCAGAGCGACGACGACCGTTACGATCACGACGTGCCCCAGGTCGAAACGCTCCCATGAGTTGTTGTACCAATCGGTCGTGTAGCCCTCTGGTAACCAGGTGCCGAACCACTGCTTGGCGAACGAGTCCGTCAGCACGCCGAACAGGATGCCGAACAGCAGGATGAAGAACGCAGCGACCGCGAACCAGACCACCCAGGTGGTGGGGGAGGCGACGAGACTGCGCTCGCCAGGCAAGCGGCTGCTCGGCTTTCCGAGGCGCTTTCGAGACGAGGTTGCGATGGCCATCAGCCTTTCCCTCCGGTTGGGCCCTTGTAGAGCATGGATCGCCCGAGCAGCACGACCGCCACGACAACGAGTTCGACGACTCCAAGCATGAGCGCGATCGTCGAGGCCATGGGGTAATCGTTCTGCTCTCCGAATGCGCGGAAGGCAACGAGCGAGATCACACGGGTTTCGCCGAGCGCGTCACCAACTAACCGTGCCGACGGGAACACACTGAATGCCAGGACGAAGGTGAGGATGAAGGTGGTGGCGAGACCGGGTGCGAGCAGGGGAAGGATGACGCGCAGGAAACGCTGACGCCAACCGGCTCCAAGGGTTCTGGCGGCAGACTCGAGGCTGGGGTCGATCCCAGACAGGTATGACGACACGAGGAGGAACGCGAACGGGAAACCGCTGATGATCAACGACAACAGAACGCCGGTGTAATTCATCGTCAGCTGAAGCGGCGCGCTGATGATCCCGGATTCCAGAAGCGTGCGATTGAGCCATCCCCCAGGTCCGGCAAAGATCAGGAGTCCCTGTGACGTGAGAACGGCGCCAAGGGTGATCGGCAGCACGAGCATCGTCAGCAGGAACCGCTTTCCGGCGAACGACCCGCGCAACTTGAACGCAATGGGAACCGATACCAGGACGTTAATCAGCGCGGCCGGCAGCGCGAGCCGCAGGGTGATCCAGACTGTGTCGAAGATGAAAGGGTCGGTGAAGAACGCCACGTAGTTCGCAAGGAAGCCACCGCCCCACTGCTCCTGCATGTCGGCGGTGGGCTGCACCGTCAGGCCGATTCCGTAGGTGAAGGGATAGACGAACAGAGCGATTGCGAACAACAGCGCGGGCACCAGAAGCAATAGGCCCTTGTCGATCCCACGCTCCGCGAGGCGGTGGGTTGCGCTAGCAACGCCAGGCTGTGCCTGCTTCGTCGACGCTGCAGCCATTAGCTGCCCACCTCATACGCGACCAGGGGATCCTCCTCGAGCATCGTGGACGGATCGCTGAGGTCGACGCTGAACACCAACGCCCGTCCCGCGGCAACCGTGAGCGTGACGGAGCCGGATGTCGGGGGCACCTCCTTGTAGTGCACGTGAAGCGTGTCGCTGGTGGCTGTCGTGACTTCCACGGCGTAGCCGCTGCCCTGGTATTCCAGTAGTGACACTTTGGCGTCGATCCTGTTGCCGTCGAGTGCGACGCCGCGCTGTTCGACGTCCGCAAAATCCTCAGGTCGGATCGCGAGTCGCACCGTATCGCCGACGCGCACTGCTTGCTGTGCTGTCGCGTTGATGCGCATGCCACCGCCGGACACGACGACCGCGCGGCCGGCGACGGACTCGACGACGGCGTCGATCAAGTTGCGGTAGCCCATGAAGTCCGCGACGTACCAATTTCTGGGCGTGCGATGCACCTCTTCCGGGGTTCCCACCTGCTGCACTCTGCCCTCGTTGAGCACGACCAAGCGGTCGGCCATCGACAGCGCCTCTTCCTGGTCATGGGTCACATAGACCGTTGTGAGGCCAAGCGACTCATGAAGCTTTCTGATCTCGGCGCGCATTTCCAGCCGGAGCTTGGCATCCAGGTTGGAGAGCGGCTCGTCCATGAGAACGAGCCGCGGTTCGAGGATCACCGCTCTGGCAATCGCGACTCGCTGCTGCTGGCCACCGGATAGCTGCCCCGGCAGCTTGCTCGCGTGAGCCTCGAGTTTGACGAGGGCGAGCGCTTTGTCGACGCGACGCCGAATGTCGGCTTTCGGAACCTTGCGCATCTCGAGGCCGAACGCGATGTTCCGCGCGACGGAGAGGTGGGGGAAGAGCGCATAGTTCTGGAACACCATCCCGAAGTCGCGCTTCTCGGGGGGCAACGTGTCCACGCGCGCCCCGTCGATCATGATTCGCCCGCTCGTGAGCGGAAGAAGTCCGGCAAGGCAATTGAGCGCTGTTGACTTGCCGCACCCTGACGGTCCGAGCAGGGCGATGAACTCGCCCGCCCGGATCGTCAGGTTCAAGTCTGACAGGGCGCGTGACCCACCAAAACTCCTGCCCAAATCCTGCAACTCAAGACTGGTGAATTGTGTCGACTTGATAACCATTTTCTTTTCCCTACTAGATCCTGCTGACTAGTTTCCGGCGCCGATTCTGCGGTCCCAGATGTCGAGTGCCTTGACGACGACCTCCTGGGTCGGCGGTGCGACGAACTTAGCCGAGGCGGTCGCTTCCGCGTACCAGTCTCTGTTGAACTTGTTCAGTAGATCCTGGGTTGCCTGTGGAGCCATGTCGAGGGTTGCACCCTCAACGACGGGTCCTGGAACATACTGTCCGCCGTTTGCCGTCATCGCGTTGATCTCCGGCTTGAGCATGTACTGGATGAGCATGAGCATCGCCGACATCTTGTCCGCAGAGGCACCACGGGTCACGAGGGCATAGTTCGGGTCCATCATCCACGTGGTGTTGTCCATGGGGTAGGTTTCCATGTACTCCGGAACCTGTCCGCGAGCGCGTGGCCCGACATCCCATCCGGCACTCGACGGCATCAGGGTCCAGGTGCCATCGGCCAGGTTGGTCATCGATTGGCCCGTTGAGGTCGGGTAGTTCTCGATGTACTTGCCGAGTTCCTCGAGGTAGGTCCAGGTCTTCTCCCAGCCGTTCACGGGGTCGTTGGGGTCCTTGTCCCCGAGGATGTACGGCAGTGCGAGAAGGAATGTGCGCCCAACGCCGGAGTTCGCCGGCCGTGAATAGCCGAACTTGCCGGGGTTAGCCTTTGCCCATTCGAGCACTTCTTGCGCGGAGTGCGGCAGTTCGGTGACCACCTTCGGGTTATAGGTCAGGATGGGACCGCAGTAGCACCAGACGACGTTGACGCCGTATCCCTCGGTCAGGGCCTGAAGCTCTTGTGCCGGCTCGATCAGGTTATCGATGTTGCTCAGCCGGTCCGCGTAGTCGGTGGCGATCGGAGCCCAGATATTATTCTTCATCCCGGCGGCGAGCCCGGAGGTTCCCGTGATCACTAGATCGGTCTTGATGTTGCCCGTGTCCACCTGGGGCTTGAGCGCGCTGACAATATCGCCCTCTGAGGCCGACTCCCACGTGACGCTGGAGATGACATCCGGGTGCTCCTTGATGAACGCGTCGATCATCTGCTCGACGGCGATCTTGCCACCGCCGTCCAGGATGTTGAGGGTGACGGGAGCCGATGGCTTGTCCGGCACGGACATTGCCGGCTCATCCGGCACTTCTTTGCTGGGCGGAGCACACCCGGCGGCGAGAAGGGTAACGGCTGTTGCGGCGGCAACGATCAACGTTGTTCGGGTAAAGCGCATGTCTATTCCTTTCATGACTGTGATTTGGTGTGCCTAGCTGCCTGAAGAATCTGTAGGCGGACTAGAAGCGAATGCCGGAAACGAACGATCCACGCCTGCGCCTCCTCGTGCAGTCGGCGCTTCGCGCCGCTTCAGATCGCTCCAGCTTGCAAGGTCTTGCACACGATGTCAAGGTAATCGCAAGAGTCCGACTGAAATCATCGGCTTAAGGCGATGTTATCGATAAATCCGCCATAGACACCCAGCGCGGACGCGATCTCAAATAGTCATCCGGGGCTGCTCATACGGGGCGGAGGAGGCATATGGGCACGCTTTTCTGACTAATTGATGAAATCGTTTGTATCACTTGTCTCAGTGTGGTTATATGGGGGCACGTCAGCGGGCTCACCACAACGCGCGTATCCAGGCAGAGGCGGTTCGAACGCCAACAAGGAGGTCAGACCCGTGTGGAACTTGTCAGGGTTCTCGGATGAGATCGCGGCGGACTTCGAGGAGCAATGCAGCCACATTCGTGGTCTTGGCATGAGCTATCTAGAGTTCCGCAGCGCGTGGGACACCAACGTGCTGGCGCTGTCGGACGATCAACTCGCCACGGTCAAGCAGACGCTTCAGCGCCACCAGCTCACGGTGTCCTGCATCGGATCGCCGGTGGGGAAGTCCTCGATCGAGGGAGATTTCGAGCCGGTGCTCGAGCAAATGAGAACTGCGGCGAGGATCGCCGGAGAGCTGGGCACACGGTACATACGGATCTTCTCGTTCTATCTGCCCGAAGGGGCGGATCCTGCGAACTATCGCACCGAGGTGATTCGCCGACTTTCTGCCCTTGCACAGATCGCCGAAACTCATGGGCTCGTGCTCCTGCACGAAAACGAGGTCGGCATCTACGGGGACATTCCGCAGCGTTGCCATGATCTAGTGACGAGCGTCGATTCTCCGCACTTGCGGCTTACCTGGGACCCGGCAAACTTCGTCCACTCCGGCGTTGCCCCATTCGACGACGGCTACGCCCTTCTTCGGCCCTTTGTGGAGTATCTCCAGATAAAGGATGCCGTCGCAGCGACCGGGGCCGTTGTCGCCGCGGGCCGGGGTGACGCGCAGGTCGCCCAGACGATTCGTGCGTTGCATTTCGACGGTTTCGACGGGTTCTTCTCGTTGGAGCCGCACCTGGGTCGTTCCACCGGCTTCGGCGGTTTCTCGGGTCCAGAGCTGTTCAGCGACGCGTGGGGGGCTTTCACCTCACTTGTCACAAAAGAGGGGATTGACATTTCATGAGCACCACACCAGTCAAGTTCGCGATTGTCGGCGCCGGAGTCATCGGCAGGTGGCATGGACTCGTCATGAGCGAGATCGACGGCGCCGCGCTGGTCGCGGTCATTGACACGGTGCCGGAGCGCGCTTCGGCACTGGCAAAGGCGCGGGGTGGTAGCGCATTCACCTCGCTCGCGGAGGCGCTGGAGCACGTGGAGTTCGACGCGGTAGCCGTGTGCGTTCCGAGCGGCATCCACGGCGAGATCGCGATCGAGGCACTGGACGCCGGCAAGCACGTGGTGGTGGAGAAGCCGGTCGACATCGACCTCGCTAAGGTCGACCAGTTGGCGGACGCACACCGCAGGGCAGGCACGGTTCTCACTGTCATCAGCCAGCACCGCTTCGACCCATCGACGGAGGTGGTCTTCAAGGCTATCGCCGACGGCAGGCTCGGTCGGCTCACGTCCGGAATCGCGAGCTGTGCGTGGTGGCGATCCCAGGACTACTACGACTCAGGCGATTGGCGCGGTACCTGGGAACTTGACGGTGGCGGCGCCCTGATGAATCAGAGCGTGCACACCATCGATCTGCTCCTCGCTGCCATGGGCCGCCCGGTCGAGGTCTTCGCGTATGGTGACACTCTCGCGCACAGTGGAATCGAAGTGGAAGACACCGCGGTCGCGGTGGTGAAATTCGAAAGCGGAGCACTGGGGGTCATTCACGGGACCACTGCGGCATATCCGGGCCTGAGCGCGCGGCTTCAGGTGCACGGTGACAAGGGCTCCGCTGTTATCGACGACGACCAGCTGGTGTACATCCATGCGCATGATGGTCGCTCATTGTCCGACCTGGGTGGCGGCGCTGGTACCAATCAGCTGGAGGAGTTCCAGCACGCCGTACCCCGGCGAGGCGCCGGGGTGACCGGCAGCAGGGACCCCGGAGCACTGTCCGATGCGCACCACTACCAGTATGCGAACTTCCTGGCCGCGGTGGCCGGCATCGAGAAAGTGAGAGTGGGTCTTGCGGAGTCCCGCGCGGCATTAGCCGTTATCCTCGCGATATACGAGTCGACGAGGACCGGTCAGCCCGTTTCACTGCATTCATAGGGCAGAAGGGAAGCCCCGGAAAAGTGCGCCGCCGCCGCTTCATCGTCCTCAGGTGTGGATGCGGCGATAATCTAGAGAAAAAGTGAAGTGAACGATGGTAACCGTCCGTGATCTGGCCAGGATGACTGGGGTCTCGACATCCACTGTTTCGCGGGCGCTCACACACCCGGACAAGGTCGCACCGGCAAAGCGGGAGCACATCCAGCGGGTTGCCGCCGAACTTGGATATCAACCCAACCTTGCCGCGCGCGGTCTCATCACCGGGAAGACCGGCAATATCGGCCTGGTCGTTCCCGACATTGAGAACCCGGTTTTTGCCGCCGTCGTGAAGGGCGCGCAGAGCCGGGCCCGAAGAAACGACTACGCCGTCTTCATCGCAGACACCGAGGAAGACGCGCGCCTGGAGTCCGAGTTCGTTTCCTACCTGGCGCAACAGGTGGACGGTCTTGTGCTGTTCTCTTCCCGGATGTCCGATGAGGCGCTCCACCAGCACGCATCCAGGATCCCCATCGTGCTTGTCAATCGCGAGTCCGAGGGGATGCACGCACTGACGGTGGATAATGTCGACGGGATGCGCCAGGCGCTCATGCACTTGCATGCACTCGGTCATACGTGTGTTGCTTACGTGTCCGGTCCGCGCGACTCCTGGTCGGACAAGGCGAGGACCCGCGGCTTGCGTGGGGCAGAGGCCGAACTTCCGGGAATCGAGATCCTCGAAATGGGCCATTTCGCGCCGGTATTCGCTGGCGGGGTGGCCGCTGCAGATCGGGCAATCGCCAGCGGCGCCACTGCCGTTGTGTGCTTCAATGACCTGATCGCCCTTGGCGTTCTGAGCCGCATGACCAGCCGCGGCATCGCTGTCCCTGGCGACGTCTCCATAATCGGGTTCGACGATATTCCGGCGGCAACGCTGGTGTCGCCCGCGCTCACGACGCTGGCCGTTCCGCATCGCCAATTGGGCAAAGAAGCCATCGACATGTTAATCACGGAGATCATCGAGCCGTCCGTCCCGAAGGCGACCCGCACCCTGTCAGTCGACCTGATCGTGCGAGGCTCCTCCGGAGCGATTGACCGGCGTTGATGACTCCCATCGTGCACGCCGACCGCGCTGGGCGCATCCGCTAGTAGGTCAGCACGACGGCGAGATACTCGTCGAGACTATCCTCGAGGCGGTCGTACAGTACGGGAGCCTCCGTGTACGGAAGTTCATGGGTTCGGATTTCGCTCAAGTGCAATGCCCCTCCGCACAACCCGAAGAGGTAGGGAACGTCCCGCTGGCGCACCTGGGGGCTAACCGTGCTGTCGTGGGCGCCAATGATGGTCAGGCCCTTCTTGTGGATGTCCGTGTACGGATCGATCTCCATCGTGTTGCGTGGGCTTCCCTGCAAAACCACGCGGCCACCAGCTCTGGTTACCTTCAGGCAGGCATCGATATTGCTCTCGATGCCTGCGGCCTCGATGCTGACATCCGGTGCTGAGGCGGGGTTGGCGGCGAACCAGTGAACCAGGCTAGTTTCCCCAAGGTCGATGACGGGGGCGAATCCCAGGGAGGTGCCCCGGCGCAGCCGTCCCTTGGAGAGGTCGGCCGCGATGACCGAGGCTCCGGAGATGCGGTACAACTGGCCGACGAGAATCCCGACCAGGCCGAGACCACTGACCAGAACGGTCTGGCCCAGTTCAGTTGGGGCACGGCGCACGGCGGTCATGGCGATCTGCACCAAGCTGAAGAAAACCGCGTCGCGAGGCTCGATTCCGTCCGGGACTGGCAGGCAAAGGTTAGCCTCGGGCGTCGACACAGTTGCGTGGGCACTCGGGTGCCACACTCGGTCACCGATTGCGAACCCCGTGACCTCACGACCGATGGCTTCGATGCGTCCTACCGCGGCATAGCCGGGGTAGAACGGGTACTTAAACTGAAGCGCTGCAGCTCCGCCGGAGGCGAATGCCCGGTGCCGCCTGCGCAGTACTGCAAGCTCGGTGCCCGCGCTCACCAGCGAGGCCTCATTTCTCACCAGCACCTGAGTCGGCTGCAGAACCGCCGGCACCGTGAACGGCTCGATCCGACAGTCGTCTTGCCCGGCAAACAGGATCCTGTTCTCGGTGGCGTCTGACATGGCTCTCCTCGTGATTTCTGGATTGGGAATCGGTCAGCAGCACTCGCGTGCCTGCGCCAACAGTACTGTGGATTGCGAGAATTGGCAATCGGTTGTCAGCCGGCTGTGAACTCGCCTAGACTTGTCGAAACCTAGCTGCGTTTCGCTCTCGGATTGGAGTCGCCGACGGTGACCACGCAACCCATTCGCATCGCCATCATCGGCACTGGCGTCATCGGAGAGCTCCATGCCGACGTGCTGTCCAGAAGCGATGACTTCGCCGTCACGGCCGTCGTCAACCGCAGCCTGCCCAAGGCGGAAGAACTAGCGACAAGGGTTGAGAGCTCCGGATCTCCACGGCCGATGGTCCTGACAGATGTTGGCGACGCGTTCGAGTGGTGCGATGCGGTGTCCATTTGCACTCCGAGCGGTGCGCACGGGGAACTCGGATTGCAATCGATCATGGCGGGAAAGCACACCATGATCGAGAAGCCGATCGATGTGTCGCTGGAAAGGGCATTGCGAATTCAGCGTGCGGCGGCGGACCGCCCGGATGTCATCACTACTGTCGTGAGTCAACATCGGTACGACCCGAGTTGCGAGGTGCTGTTCAACGCGGTGCAGGACGGTCGCCTCGGGCGCCTGACGTCAGGAGTGGCAAACCTCGCGTGGTGGCGGAGTCAGGCTTACTACGACACCGCGAGCTGGCGGGGCACGTGGCAGCACGACGGCGGCGGTGCGCTGATGAACCAGGGAATCCACCTGCTCGACCTCATGCTGTGGATGATGGGACCGGTCGCCACCATTCAGGCCCAGGCGGCGACGCTCGCTCATTCTGGCATTGAAGTGGAGGACACTCTCGGTGCGACGCTGCTCTTTGAATCCGGCGCGATCGGGAGCGTTCTGGCGACGACGGCGGCGTACCCCGAGTTGTCAGCGCGACTGCAGGTTCACGGGGCTCGCGGTTCCGCTGTGATTGACGATTATCGGCTTGGCTATTTTCACACGTCCACGGAAGACCGCACCGGCTCACGGCACGATTCGAGCGGTGGTGAGAATCTCGCCGAGACGGAGATGGCACGCTACAAGGGTTTCACCGGCGTCGCAATGGGAGACAGTCACGCTCGGCAATATGCGGACTTCGCCCGCGGCATTCGCGATGGGCGGCAAACCAGGGTTCCCGTCGCCGAGGCGGTACGGACTCTTGCGGTGATAGAGGCCATCTACGAAGCCGCAAGGACCGGCCGTGCGGTGTCGAGGAGTGGCTCTATGGGCGAGCGGGGAGCGGAATGCAATCGGTGACGTTGAGTGCATGGAGAGGTACCGGTTTGGCAACCGGTTGCGTTGCTTTCGATAGTTCTCTAGGCTAAGTGGACGGCCGAAGGGGCATATCCATGGAAATAGGTTCATTCATCACCCCCGAGCGAGTCGCTGCGCTCGCAGAGGCCGGAGCGGACTACGCGGAGTTGTTCGTCACGCGCACGGTCATGGCAGGCGACCGGGACACGTTCGAGGCGTTTCGTGCCGATGCCGCGTCGTGGCGCACCCCGCCGCGAGCATTCAGCGGACTGCTGCCCGCGGAACTCAAGATTTGCGGGCCCGACATCGACGTTGCGCGGCAGGATGCCTACGTCCGGGAGATGTTCGATCGAATTCAGTCATTGAGCGGAGGCGGCGTCGTCGCCACCCTTGGCAGTGCCGACGCGCGCGCCATCCCAGAGGGGTTCGATCGGAAGCGGGCGCTCGACCAGTTGGCCGATTTTCTCGAGCGCACCGCCACTGTGGCTCATGACCACGGTGTGAGGTTCACGCTCGAGCACTTAAACCGCGGTGAGACCAACGTGTTCAATTCCCTGCGCGAGTGCGGAGATTTTGTGCGAGAGCGCGGCCTGAACCAGGTGTTCCTGCTCGCCGATCTCTACCACATGATGCTGGAGAGCGAGCCGCTGTCGACCATTGCCGAGTACGGCGATCTCATCATCCATGCTCACGTCGCCGACACGGGCCGGGATGCTCCTGGCACGGGGGACTACCCATTCGGTGAATTCTTCTCGACCCTGAACCAGGCAGGCTATCGCGGCAACTGCTCGATAGAGGCCTTCTGGACCGACTTCGACGGGCAGGTCGATCTCGCGGTCGAAACCTGCCGTCGCGCTGCCAGCGCCGCTCGCTCGTGACTGCGGCATCCATCTGAAATCCAGTAGAAACTCAAGGAGAAACAACCATGGCAATTCGCGTAGCGGCCAACCCCATTCCCTATTGGCTCACCGGAACGGTGTCGAATAAGAGCAAGGAGAACCTCGAGGTCGCGTTCAAGGACCTCTCCCAGATCGGATTCAGCGCGGTGAAGGCCGATGTTCCGGAGGGCATGAGCGTTCAGGAGTACCGCGATTGGGTCGCCAGCTACAACCTTGCCCCCGCGGTTAGCCTGTACAACTCGCAGTTCGACCGCTCCACCCCCATCGCGGAGGATGTTGAGGCGGCGAAACAGTTCGCCGCGCAGCAGTTGTCCCTCGGGCTCACCGCCACGATGCTGTGCCCGATCTTCGTTCCGGAGCGATTGAAGTCGCCGTCTGTCGGGGCGGAGTTCGATGAGGGGCGATTCCAGAACGTTCTGGAGGACATTGCAACCGTCGCGCAGGCCATCAACTCTGAGGGCGTCTACCCACTACTGCACGGACACGTCGGAGGATGGGTGGAAACTGAGGAAGAAATTCGTCGTGTGCTCGACACGCTCGGAGCCGACGTAATCGGTTACGGACCGGACACCGGGCACCAGACTTGGGCGGGCGCCGACCCGGCGGCACTCATTCGCGACTACGCGGATCGCGTCGGCGCCATTCACATCAAGGATGTGTTCCCGGACCACCTGGGCACGAACCGCAATCCGAATCTCAGCTACGCCGAGACGGCGGGAACCAAGCGCCTGTGGGCGGAGCCGGGTAAGGGCGTCGTCGACTTCGCGGCTATCATCGCCGCGATGCCTGCCGACTATGCAGGCGACTACATGATCGAGGTCGACGTTCCGAGCATCGACAGCCGCTATGACTCGTTGAAGGAGTCGTACGACTGGGCGAAGGAGGCACTGCGCTTCGCTCAGCTCTAACGCTTAGCCGCTGCCACAAGCCGGCATCGGGAGGCATCCTGTCGCCATGACGGATTCCGCCCGGTGTTGGCTTCTCGCTCTCGGCCGCACTCACACGAGCACCCCGCGCCTGGTTCAATGCCAGGTTGGAATCACTCGCGGAGTGAGGTCCGGCTCGAAATCCTGGTCGAGCGGGAACATGGGACGCCGGCGCGTGCGGTAATCCAGCCGGCCGAAGTCCAGGTCGGTTCCGCCGGGCGTAACGGCAAGGAATGCGCTGGACGCCAGTGCCGTTTGGCTCGGGAACAGATAGCCGTTCTTGACCACCACGACATCGTGATCCAGGGCCGCGTCGGAGAATGCGACATCTGGAAGCATCCCCGGCGCGAAGGCGGGATCGTCCTCCCGTACGAACGGCGCATGCCCGGACTGAACGATGACCGAGATGGTGCCGTGACGCAGTCGCGCTCCCACTGGCTTCCCGATGCCGTCGGCGATGATTTCCTCGACCGACCACGGGCCGGCGACCGCGTCGCCGAATCGCCTGTCCCGAGTCGCACCGATTGCTCGGTCGAGGGTGGAGCCAACGCCGGCTTCCACCGCGGCGGCCAGGCTGGGAGCGTCAACGAGTCCCGCGAACAGAAACGTCTTCCCGGATTTCGCCACGTCTGGCCGGTCTTGGGTCGCGCGAATTGCGTAGGTGATGTCGCCCGAGGCGCCGGCCGTCACGTTGTCCCCTGAGTCGCTCAGTACGACGGGAGTCGACGCTCCGTCCAGCACGAAATCGAGAGCTTCGTCCCAGGTGCCGGAGTGCTCGGCGATGATCCGGAAGTCGCGTCGCGCGCCCCAGTATGCCTTGGCCAGCCGGTCGGCGCACGCTTCTGCTGCTGCCCGATCGTAACCCAGTGCCATGACCGCGGCCGAGCAGCGTGCTTCATCCGCCCATGCGCGACCGATCCAGATTGAGGTGTCCACCACCTCGAACGAGTCGAGGCACGTTGCAACCAGGTCCACGCAGATGCTGTGCCCGGGTTCGGCTAGCGTGCTCGTGCGCTCACCGGCAAGCAACATCGGGATGGGGACCCAAACCTTGAACGGCCGCGCGCCCTTCTCGATCGTCTGGATCAGCAGGTGAATGGCGCGGTCCCGGGTCGACAGTAGGTCGATATGCGGGGCGTGGCGGTGGCTGGTCGCCAGATCGATGAGCGTGACGAGTTCTTCCGAGAGATTGCCGTGCGGATCCATCGATACCGAGATGATGGCATCCTTGCCGACGAGGTCGCGGATGAGGCGGACGTATCGCTCCTCCATGGACTCCCGACCGAGGACCGTCATCGCGCCGTGGATGTCGAGGTAGACACCGTCCAGCGGCCCCTCGGCGACCGCCTCGGCAAGACGTTCCATGGTCTCCTTCTCGAACGCGTCGTAGACCTCGGGGTTGGTGGGGCCGCCCGGTGGTGCAACGGCCCGCAGGATGGGAACCCAGTCGACTCGACTTGCCACCTCGCCGAGTCGAGCCCGAAGGTCGTAGTGCTTGACGAGCTCCGTGCCCCTCAACACCTCGAAGTCCTTCGCCTCGGTCATGTGCAGCGCGAATGTGCTCGACTCGGTGTTGATTCCCGCGATCGCAATGCGCATGGTGGGAGCTCCTCCGAAAGTGTGTGTAATAGTTTGAGACTTCAGTATTGGCAACCGCTTGTCAAGTGCACGCCCCTATGATTTAGTTGCATGCAGGGAGCTTGTGGCTCTCCATGCCCACGCGATGGAATGCCATCCGTCAGAAACCGATTGCCAAAGCTATGAGGACGCGCTGTGATCTACGAGCTCAATCATGCAGGCATCCTCGCCGAAGATCTTGAACGGTCGCTGGCGTTCTACTGTGTCGGCCTCGGCGGCACGATCGTGTTTCGAAAGCAACGCCTGGACCGCTCCGCCGAGATCGTCTACGTGCGACTGGGCGACGGCCTGGTCGAACTGATCGGAGGGCTCCGCGCCACTGCGGATTTCGGCGGCTACGGCCCACATCACCTCGGCTTCATGAGCGATGACATCGACGCCGACTTTCGCCGCATGATTGAGGGTGGCGCTGAACCCTGGCTGGCGCCTTCTCCGGCAGGAACCGGCGTCGGATTCACTGCTTTCGTTCTGGATCGGTCAGGAACTAGAATCGAGCTGCTTGAGCGCGACACCGACTTCCGTGCCCAACCGACGGGCACTGCCTACGGATGCGTCGAGCACTATTCCGTCTATACCGATGACCCCGCATCCTCCTCCAAGTTCTATGGTGCCCTTCTGGGGATGAGAGCGGTAAGCGACGCTTCCGGCGGCTACTTCAGCCTCGGGAACGACCGCCTTCGAGTTGAGAGCACGACGAAGCCGGAACTGTCTGGAGTTATCGGCCGCATTGTGGTCACCGTTCCGGACCTCGACGACGGCGGCGCCCGGCTGGCGAACCTCGGGTTCACTGGCGAGCAGAATGCGGCGAGTGTCGATGCAAAACTAGACAAATCACTGTTGTTCCGCGACCCCGATGGCTCCGCCGTGGTGATTCGCGAGCACGCAATAACCCGGAGGAAGTAATTGAGCAAAATCACCGCAGCGGACGTCATCGTCACCAGCCCCGACCGCAACTTCGTCACGCTGAAGCTCACGACGGACGATGGGCTCACCGGGCTGGGTGACGCAACCGTCAATGGCAGGGAGCTTGCCGTCGTGAGCTACCTGCGCGACCACGTCGTGCAACTCCTGGTCGGCCGGGATGCCCATCGGATCGAGGACACCTGGCAATTCCTGTACCGGAGCGCCTACTGGCGCCGCGGTCCCATCACGATGGCGGCCATCGCTGCGGTGGACATGGCGCTGTGGGACATCAAGGGCAAGGCCGCGGGGATGCCCGTCTATCAACTGCTCGGCGGCGCGAGCCGCACCGGCCTGCTCGCCTACGGCCACGCATCCGGCAAGTCGCTCCCCGAGCTTTTCGACAGCGTGCGGGCGCACCAGGAGCAGGGCTATAAGGCGATCCGGATCCAGACCGGCGTGCCCGGCCTCAAGTCGATCTACGGCATCGCCTCCAACGCCACATTCGAGGCGAATACCGGGGTGCGGTATGACCACGAACCGGCGCAGCGAGGCACGTTCCCGGCCGAGGAGGATTGGGACACCCGCTCCTATTTGCGGCATGTGCCGACGGTATTCGAAGCTGTCCGCAACGAGTTCGGCCCGGAGTTGCCGTTGCTGCACGACGGACACCACCGGATGACGCCGATCCAGGCGGCCCAGTTGGGCAAGTCACTGGAGCCGTTCGACTTGTTCTGGTTAGAGGACTGCACCCCGGCGGAGAACCCGGAGGCACTCCGACTGGTGCGCCAGCACACCACCATCCCGTTGGCGATCGGCGAGATCTTCAACACGGTGTGGGACTACCAGCAGATCATCCGCGAGCAGTTGATCGACTACGTGCGGTCCGCAGTGACCCATACCGGCGGGATCAGCCACCTGAAAAAGGTGCTTGAGTACGCCGCGCAGTACCAGATCAAGTCCGGCATGCACGGGCCTACCGACATCTCCCCAGTCGGGATGGCCGCAGCCCTGCACCTCGGGCTCGCCATCCACAATTTCGGCATCCAGGAGTACATGAAGCACGGCGCGAAGACGGACGCCGTGTTCGAGCAGTCGTTCAGCTGGGCCGATGGCATGCTCCACCCCGGAGACCAGCCTGGGCTAGGGGTCGAGCTCAACCAGGACGAGGCCGGCAAGTACCCGTATGAGACCGCCTACCTGCCATACAACAGGCTCGCCGACGGAACCGTCCACGATTGGTAAACCAGATGTCACGCTCCATTCCGCCCATCCTGGTGATGGGAGTTCAGGGCTCAGGCAAGTCGACCATAGGCATGATGCTTGCGGAGAAGCTGGGAATCACGTTCCTTGACGGCGACTCGCTGCATTCGCCGGAGAACGTTGCCAAAATGGCTGCGGGCATCCCGCTCGACGATGCTGATCGGATGCCGTGGCTCGCCCAGATCGGCAACATTCTGGCCACTGAGCGTCACAGCGGCATCATCGTCGCGTGCTCAGCGTTGAAGCGGAGGTATCGCGACTTGATTCGGGATTCAGCCCCCGACCTCTTCATCGTCCACCCAGAAGGACCAATCGAGCTGATCGCGGCACGGATCAGTATCCGCCAGCACGAGTACATGCCGGCGACGCTACTCAGTTCTCAGTACGCGATACTTGAACCACGCGCTCTTGATGAGCGGGGAGTGACTGTTGATATCAGTTGCGAACCTTCTGCCGTCATAGACGCTGTGGCAATCGCCTTGGCGGTCGGGTCACCCACACGCACACGCTGACCGGTCAGGACCCTGCCGCAGTGATCGAGCGGGTCTTCGCGCTGCGCGACATCTTCCCCCTCCCGCTTAGAGAATCGGATGCCTTCAAGGCCGCCGTCGTCTCGCAGCTTTCCGCCGTGCGCGGCCTCGTTGCCGCGCCCCACCTATCGAACGGATAGAGCCATGCCCGCAATCGCCAACATCGAGATCCTCGACGTCAGGTACCCAACTTCGCTGGAATTGGACGGCTCGGATGCGGTGAATGTCGACCCCGACCACTCCGCGGCGTATCTGCAATTGACGGTGGACGACTCGACGTGGCCGGTCGGTTATGGCTTCACCTTCACCGGCGGCCGCGGCAACGAGGTGATGTGCGCGGCGATCGCCTCGGTGGTGAAGTTCCTGCCGGACTGGGACGTGGAGGAGATGCTCTCCCGCCTGGGCGAGGTGTCGCGGCTGCTGGTGCACGACTCGCAATTCCGCTGGATCGGGCCGGAAAAGGGCGTCAGCCACATGGCTGCCGGTGCCGTGCTCAGCGCCCTGTGGGACATCAAGGCGAAGCGCGCCGGTCTGCCGCTGTGGAAGCTGATGGCGTCAATGTCCCCAGAGGAGCTGGTGTCCGTGGTGGACTTCAGCCACATTCGCGACGCGCTCACCGAATCCGAGGCGCTGCAGATGCTGCGCGACGGGCAGGAGGGCAAGGCCGAGCGGATCGCCGAGCTCGAGGCGTACGGTTTTCCCGGTTACACGACCGCTCCAGGCTGGCTCGGCTACAGCGACGAGAAGATGCAGCGTCTGGCCCGGGAGGCCGTGGCCGAGGGCTTCACGCTGATCAAGATGAAGGTCGCCGGCAACGTCGAAGACGACAAGCGGCGGATGCGGCTGGTGCGCGATGCGGTCGGGCCCGACATCCGGATCGCCGTCGACGCGAACCAGCGCTGGGAAGTGGACGAGGCTGGGCCGTGGATCAACCAGTTGCAGGAGTTCAACCTCTGGTGGGTGGAGGAACCCACGAGCCCGGATGACATCCTGGGACACGCCAGGATCCGAAGCGAGATCGCGCCGATCCGGGTCGCCACCGGTGAGGCGGTGCAGAACCGGATCGTATTCAAGCAACTGCTGCAGGCCGGAGCTATCGACGTCATGCAGATTGACTCGACACGCGTCGCCGGCCCGGGTGAGAACGTCGCCAACCTGCTGCTTGCCGCGAAGTTCGGTGTGCCGGTGTGCCCGCACGCTGGCGGGGTCGGTCTGTGCGAACTTGTGCAGCACTACTCGTTCTTCGACTATGCGGTCGTCGCCCGCACCAAACAGGACAGGGTCATCGAGTACGTCGACCACTTGCACCAGCATTTCGTCGCGCCGGTCACGCTCACCGCGGGCCACTACCAGGCGCCGACCGCGCCAGGGATCGGGGCGGAAATGCTGCCGGAGTCTGTGGCGAAGTGGACCTATCCGGATGGCGAGGGCTGGAGCGCGCTGCGCGCCTCCGGTCGAGTGGCCTAACCGACAATTTATAGCCCTCGGGAACAGTACTTCACAACCCGTTGACCTCATTATTTTCGCTCGCGTAATGTCCGCGCCGTTGGGGGCTGAAGACAGGGTTGTCGCACAAGAGCTCTGTCGACAGGTGCAAGAAATCAATACAAGCAATTGTCAGATTCATTCACACCAACGATGGAGTAACAATGTTCAAGAAGGTACTTGCCGTGGCTGGAGCGACGGCCGCATTGATGATGATCGCCGGTCCCGCGCTCGCAGATGACTGTGTCAATCTCAGCCGACCGGCCCCGGAGTGCAATATGTCGTGCACCGCACCTGTGATATCCGGCAACTGGGTGTGGTTGCCCAGCATCGGAATTGACGAGGCCGCCTGGGGCTTCGGAACGCCGGGGTCAATTGTTGCCCAGCAGGCGTCCTTGCCCGGAAGTGCGGGGAACTACCTCAATGACAGGGGCGGGGTCTCGTGGCTTCTCGAGAACAGCGCGATCTGTAACGACCTGGTCCCGTCCCGTCAGACGACAAACGGCATCCAGACCGGGTGTGGCGATTAGGCGACGAGCACTGCCGGGTCAGACCGCGGGGAACTCGCGATGGATCCGCTCGATGATCCGCACCACTTCGAGGGCGTCGAGCGGGTCCACCGGCACCGGGCCGTCGCCACGGATGGCAGCGGCAACGCCGGTGTAGAAGGCCGGGTAATCGCCCCGCTCGGTGGGTACCACGGAACGGGTGCGTCCATCGCTGGCCGCGCCGAAGGCGTCGGGTGTGCTGAGGCCGTAGTCCTCGTCGGTCGGCAGCATGCCGGAGTCCACCGAGGCCTCTTGTGGGTCTAGCCCGGTCACGCAGTAGGTACCAGAGGAACCAAGCACGCGGAATCTGGGCCCAGACAACGCGGCCACGCTGCTCATGGTGAGGTGCGAGCGCACTCCGCCGGCGTGCAGCAGGGACACGAACGCGTCGTCATCGCTGGCCCCACCGGGCCGCTGAATTCGAAGTTCCGCGTGCAACTGCACTACCGGCCCGAACAGTTGCAGCGCCTGATCGATGAGGTGGCTGCCGATGTCGAAGGTGATTCCCGCACCCTCGGCAGGGGTGGTGGTGTCCTGCCACCGCTCGCGCAGTGGCCCGGCCCAGCGTTCGAAGGTCGACTCGAAGCGGGCGATGGTGCCGAGCGCGCCCGAGCCGATCAGCTTTGCGACCGTGAGAAAATCGCCGTCCCAGCGACGGTTCTGGAACACGATGAGCGGTTTCCGCACCGAGGCGGCCGCGGCGATCAGGACCTCGGCAGCGGCGACGGAGGGGGCGAACGGTTTGTCGACGACGACGGCCGCACCAGATTTCAGCGCCGCCAGTCCCTGCTCCAGGTGCGTGTGCGCGGGCGAGGCCAGCACGACGAGATCGAGGTCACCTGCCCGCTCGAGAAGGTCGGCGGGGGAGTCGACCACCTGCGCATCCGGATATCGGGCGGATGCGAGTGCCCGTCGCTGCGGATCGCTCGTCGCGATCAGCTCAAGGCGGAAGTCTGGGTTGGCGGACAAGAACGGCGCGTGGAACACACGGCCGGAAAGTCCGAAGCCGATGATGCCGGTCTTGATCGGTGTTGCCATGGTCCTACCCTTTCAGATCGACCGACCCTGCTTCGTCGTCGCCCGGACCCTGGTCCCACAGAGAACTCATCTCTTCCAGGGTGCGCTGCATGATACGCAGCATCGCCTTGTGCGCTTCCTCGCCGTTGCCGCGCTGGATGGCGCTGGCCACGTCCACGTGCATCTGCAATGCCTCGTCGTGCGGATGCTGCGGCATCATTCCGTAGTGCGTGCGGCCGGTGAGCACTTCTGCCACCAGAGTGTTGAGCTTGCCGAACATCTCATTTCCGGAACTGGAGAGCACCAACCGGTGAAACGTGATGTCGAGTTCGAGGAAGCGTTCCGCATCGCCCAACTGACCGGCCGCCCACAGCTTGCCGGCGAGGCCCATCAGATCGCTCGCACTCGCGAGCGGTGCCCGTACCGCAGCCAGCCTCGCCGCCTCAGGTTCCACCGCGGTGCGCAGTTCGGTCAGCGAGCGCAACTGCGCGATGCGGCCGGATGACGCCAGGCGCCATCTGATCACCTGCGGGTCGTACAGATTCCACTCGCTCGACGGCAGGATCTGCACACCGACGCGGCGGCGGGACGTGACCATCCCCATCGACGCGAGCACACGCAACGCCTCGCGGATGACCGACCGAGAGACCCCGTGCCGCGCCTCGAGTTCCTCGATACGGATGACGGATCCGCTCGCCAACTCGCCCTCGGTGACGGCGAGCCCTAGTAGATCCAACACCTGAGCATGCAAACCCGTCAGGGGTGTCAAGGGTGCCAGCGGCTCAGTTGCGCTGACCGGGACAGTGCTCACGAAACAAATCATATCGCTTTGGTTACGGTGTTGAATATGTATGATCTATTGGTTAGCTTGTTGTCTTAGGACAGATGTAAAACGAAAAACCTTCGAGGGTTCGCTCACAAAAGCGCGCTCTCATGAGAATGGAGACACAGTGAAGCGTCAATCGATCGTGAAGGTAGTAGGAATCGCCACCGCGGCGCTCCTCACTGCCGGAGTGCTGAGTTCCTGCAGCGCTGGAGGCGACAACGGCGGCAACGCCGACAATGCCAAGACCCCGGCTACGTTGCGGGTGACTCTCGCGAACCATGTCTGGACAGACATCATCAAGCAGAAACTTCCGGAATTCGAGAAGAAGACCGGCGTTAAGGTCGAGGTGAGCCAGTACGGCGAAGACCAGCTCTCCGACCAGTACAACGTGAAGCTCAACGCCGGTACCAACGAGATCGACGTGATGATGTACCGTCCGCTGCAGGAGGGCAAACTGTTCGCGCAGAACGGTTACCTTTCCGACCTCAGCAAGGATGTCAAGAGCGACAAGGACTGGAACTGGAGCGACTTCCAGAGCGGACCGGTTAAGTCGACCACGTTCAAGGACAAAGTGGTCGGGGTTCCGATCATCACCGAGCAGGAAGTTCTCTACTACCGCAAGGACCTGCTCGAGAAGGCCGGCCTTCAGGTTCCGAAGACGATGGACGAACTGCAGGCCGCGGCCAAGACCATCAAGGAGCAGAACCCCGGCATTGCAGGCTTCGTCGCCCGTACCGACAAGTCGGCTGCGGTGACCCAGTTCTCCAGCTTCCTGTACAGCTTCGGTGGTGAGTTCATCGACAAGAACGGCAAGGCGGCGGTGAACAGCCCGGAGGCCAAGAAGGCATACGCGTTCTACGGCGGACTGATCAACAAGTACGGTCCCGACCACGTCAGCACCGACATGAGCTGGCCGGAAGCAATGGCCATCTTCACGCAGGGCAACGCGGCGTTCTACACCGAGGCCGACAGCCTCTACAAGAACGCCACCGACCCGGCCAAGTCGAAGGTGTCCGACACCGTCGGGTTCGCGCAGTTGCCCAAGGGCAGCGCCGGTTCCAACCCGTACAACGTGCCGTCATGGGCGCTCGGCATCAACGACGCATCCACCAACAAGTCCGCCGCGTGGAAGTTCATCCAATGGGCAACCAGCGCTGACATGACCCTCGCCATCCAGAAGGAGGGCGTGCCCGGTGCGCGCGACTCCGTCTGGGCCGATCCGGAAGGTACCGCGACCTACCCGAAGGACCTCGCCGCGGCCATCGCGACCAGCACCAAGACCGGTGTTGGCCACGACCGCCCACTGGTGATCAAGGTTCCCGAGGCCCGTGAGATCGTCGGTACGCCTATCGTGACGGCGATCACCGGAGGCGACTCGGATGCCGCCGCGGATGAAGCCAACAAGGCGTTCCAGGCACTCCTGGACGACGAGAAGTAACACCCGACCGCCACGCGGCCGATGCCAGGCACACTCTGGCATCGGCCGCGTGCTCGTCAAACCCCTAGATTCAATGCATCCCCTATTCCTCTGCGAGGTGAACGATGACCCAAGTAGCATTGCGCGCTCGATCGGCGACGCCGTCGAAAAACTTCTCGAACTGGGCCAATAAGCACCGGAAGTGGCTGTTCGCCGCACCCGCCATGATTTTCGTGGCGCTGCTCATCGCCATCCCGCTGGGCTGGACGCTATATCTGAGCTTCACGGATGCGCAGGGATCGGTGCGCAACCCCTCCGACTTCGTCGGAATTGAGAAC
The DNA here is from genome assembly GCF_039652555.1 of Parafrigoribacterium mesophilum. Taxonomy (NCBI): domain Bacteria; kingdom Bacillati; phylum Actinomycetota; class Actinomycetes; order Micrococcales; family Microbacteriaceae; genus Parafrigoribacterium; species Parafrigoribacterium mesophilum. The sequence continues at coordinate 1,009,995 of NZ_JBDJAF010000001.1, read as the reverse complement.
TACCTCCAGGTGCTCACGGACACCGCCAGGTTCTGGCCAGCCGTGGGGCGCACCTTCATCTTCACCATCGGCGCGCTAGTGGTTGAGCTTGTGTTCGGGATGGGCATCGCCCTCCTGCTGTGGCGGCCATTCCGGGGCGAGAAATGGGTGCGGGTGGCGATCCTGCTTCCGCTGGTGGCCACTCCCGTCGCCGTCGGCATGATGTGGCGACTGATCTTCGACCCGAACATCGGATTCGCCAACCAGGTGCTGAACTGGTTCGGAATCCCGTCGCAGCCGTGGCTGTCCGGCCAATCCACCGCCCTGCCCACCCTCATCTTTGTGGACATCTGGCAATGGACCCCGATGATCGTGCTGATTCTGCTCGCCGGGCTGACGTCGCTATCCGACGAACCCGACGAAGCGGCGCGCATCGACGGTGCGAGCGCCTGGCAACGCTTCTGGTATGTCACGCTCCCGCTGCTCAAGGCCACCGTCATCGTGGCAGTGCTGCTGCGCTCGATCGACGCGCTCAAGACCTTCGACATCCTGTACGCCACCAAGGGCAAGGGTGGCGGCTCATTCCACGAGGTCGAGACACTGAACGTCTACGTGTTCGGGGTCAGCTTCGACTACAGCGACTACGGCATCGCCTCCACCGTGCTGATCCTGTTCTTCTTGATCATCATCGCCTGCATGTGGGTGCTCACATTCCGCAGGAAGGACCGCGAATCATGACCTCGACACTCACGGAGCCGACCAGCACCGACCAGCAATCACGACCGGCCCGTCCGTCGCGCAAAAAGCCACTGCGCACCAGGGCGTACAAGTGGTTCCGCGCCATTGTGCTGATCCTCATCGTCATCGTCTTCGTCGCTCCGCTGGTCTGGATGCTCATCGCCTCCTTCAAAACCAACGTGGACATCTACGACGCGAGCAAGACGATTCTCTTCACACCCACGCTCGAGAACTACGACAACGTGCTCGGGCGCAACAACTACTTCGGCTTCATCTTCAACAGTTTCTGGGTAGCGCTGTGGGCGACCGTGTTCTCGCTGATCCTCGGGGTTCCAGCGGCCTACGCCATGAGCCGATTCACCATGCACCGCTCCGCGATGGTGGTGCTGATGGCCCGCATCATCCCCGGAGTGAGCCTGCTCGTGCCGTGGTACTTCATCTTCGCCAACCTGCGGATGGTCGGCGGCTTCGCGGTGCTCATCCTGTCGCACATGTTCGTGGCCCTGCCGCTCATCGTCTACATCATGATGTCGTTCTTCGATTCGATGTCGATGGAACTGGAAGAAGCCGCACAAGTGGACGGGCTCACCCCGATCGGCGCCTTCCGGCGCATCACCTTGCCACTGTCGGTGGCGGGCATCGCCACCTCGGGAATTCTCTCCTTCATCTTCTCCTGGAACAACTTCATGTTCGCCCTCGTGCTCGCGGGCGCCAACACGAAGACGCTGCCGGTAGCCATCTTCAACTTCGTGTCGTACGCCAGCATCGACTGGGGCGGCCTGATGGCGGCGGCCGTCGTGGTCACCATACCGATCATGGTGATCGCTTTGTTCACGCAGAAATACATCGTCTCCGGTCTCACCGCGGGCGCTACGAAGGGTTGATTGATGGGCTTTCATTCGCTGCCTCCCATGATCGTGATGGGGGTGCAGGGCTCCGGCAAGAGCACGATCGGCACCGCGTTGGCAAGAAAGCTCGACGTGCCGTTCGTGGACGGTGACAGCCTTCACTCCGCTGAAAACATCCGACTGATGGCGTCCGGGCACGCGTTGACCGACGAGGAGCGCCTGCCCTGGCTGCAGGCAGTGGGCGAGCGGCTCGCCGGCGCGGGCGATCGCGGAGTGGTGGTGGCCTGTTCCGCACTTAAACGCAGCTACCGCGACCTATTACGAGAGCACGCACCCGACATGGCCACGATATATGCCAAAGGGGACATACAACTCATCAGGACGCGGATTTCGGGAAGGCACCACGACTACATGCCAACCTCCTTGCTGCAGTCGCAGTTCGACACACTCGAGGAACGCGACTCGGACGAGCCGGGCATCACCGTCGACATCGGGCAGACGCCGGCGCAGATCGTGGAGCGCATCGCGGAGTTTCTCACCCGGAGGCCAGCCGAGAAATGAAAATCAGCCGGATCGAAACGTTCCTGGTACCCCCACGATGGTTGTTCGTGCGGGTAGAAACCGACACCGGCCTCGTCGGCTGGGGCGAACCCGTCGTAGAAGGACGCTCGGAGACCGTGCGTACCGCGGTGGAGCAGCTGTCCGAGCTGCTCATCGGCGAGGATCCGTTGCGGATCGAGGATCACTGGCAGGTGATGACCAAGGGGTCGTTCTACCGCGGCGGTCCCATCCTCTCCAGCGCCGTGTCGGGCCTGGATCAGGCGCTCTGGGACATCGCAGGAAAATCGCTCGGCGTACCGGTGCATCAACTGCTCGGAGGGCACGTGCGCGACCGCATCAGGATGTACGGCTGGGTGGGCGGCGACGAGCCTTCCGAGGTGGCTGACGGCATTTCCGCGCAGCTGTCGGTGGGCCTCACGGCAGTCAAGATGAACGCGAGTGGCCGGATGGGCGCCATCGCGAGCGTCGCGCAGATCGACGGGGTGGTGCAGCGGGTCGCGGCCGCCCGGGCGGTGCTCGGGGACAACCGCGACGTGGCAGTGGACTTTCACGGGCGCTTCACCCTGGCCGACGCCAGGCGCGTGGCACCACTGCTTGAGCCGTTGCATCCGTTCTTCCTCGAGGAGCCCGTCGTCCCTGAGAACTCACACCTCATCGGCAGGCTCGCGAAGTCCACGTCGATCCCGGTGGCGACGGGTGAGCGGCTGTTCTCCCGGCAGGAGTTCTTGCCGGTGTTGGAGGCGGGCATCGCGATCGCGCAGCCGGACCTCTCGCACGCCGGCGGCATCACCGAGGTGCGCAAGATCGCCTCGCTCGCGGAAGTCTTCGACGTGCAACTCGCGCCGCACTGCCCGCTGGGACCGATCGCGCTCGCCGCGTGCCTGCAAGTCGGGTTCGCCACGCCCAACTTCCTGATCCAGGAGCAGAGCATCGGCATCCACTACAACCGCGGCGCCGAAGTGCTCGATTACGTGCTTGATAAGACACCGCTGGCCTTCGTCGACGGATGCATCGAGCGGCTCACCGGACCCGGCCTGGGCATCGAAGTCGACGAGGCCGCCGTCCGCACCGCCGACAAACACGGCCACGCCTGGCGTTCGCCGGTGTGGCGGCACCCCGACGGGTCGTTTGCGGAGTGGTGAACGCCAAAGGAGACGAGGAACGGATGATTCGCGACGACACTAGCCTGGTGGCCCCGGCCGACTTCCTGCGCAGCCTGACCAGCGCGCGATTGCTTGCCATCATCCGCGGGTCACAGGCGGATGCCGCCATCGCGACGGCACTCGCCCTCATCGATGAGGGGTTTCAATTTCTGGAGATTTCGCTGGGCACCGATGACGCGTTGCGCGTCATAGAAACGGTGGCGCAGCGCTCGGGCAGTGCGATGGTTGGCGCCGGAACCGTGCTGTCGGTGTCCGATGTGACGCACGCGCGTGACGCCGGCAGTTCGTTTCTCGTCACACCGGCACTCGCGCCCAGCGTCGCCGAGTCGGTGCGGCGGGGGGTTCCCGTTATCGCCGGCGCGATGACCCCGACCGAGGCATACTCGGCAATGCAGGTCGGTGCCACCGCGGTCAAACTGTTCCCGGCATCCAGCGGCGGACCAGCGTTCCTGTCGGCACTGCGCGATCCGCTGCCCACCACGCCGTTCGTGCCCGTCGGCGGAGTGGACCTGCCGGCCGCAAAAGAGTACTGGGCGCGCGGGGCCGTCGCCGTGGGGATCGGCAGCCCGCTGGTCAAGGATGCCGCCTCCGGCGGCGACCTTGACACGCTGCGAGAGCGTGCGCGGGCCTTCCTCGCTGCGGCGGCCCAGGCAGGCGAGCAGGCCGGTTCACGCTCGGCGTCGCGACCCTGATAAACTCGAACACTGTACTTCGGCGAGGGATCGTCGGTCGGCGGGGAGACCAGCCGGTGGACATCCGTTATCGACGCGGTGGATCAGGCGCGGTGCTGTGGATTCTTGCGGCACGACACAGTCTTTCCTCACGCTGACATGCGTTCGAGTTGACATCACACGACACTACAGAGACGACGGGCCTGACCGCCTGCGAGGGAGTTACCAATGGCTGAGGCCACGAAAGAGAAGAAGATCGCCGAGGGTGCCGACAACGGCATCAGTGCTGAGGTGCGTACCCAGTTCGGCAAGGGGGCAGCGCGCAAGCTGCGGGCGGTCGGCAAGATCCCCGCGGTGCTCTACGGTCACGGCACCGACCCCCGGCACGTGAGCCTGCCCGGCCACGAGACGGCGCTCATCATCCGTCGCGCCAACGCGATCATCGACCTCGACATCGAGGGCGAGCACCAGCTCGCGCTGGTCAAGGACGTGCAGAAGGACCCGGTGCGCCAGATCATCGAGCACCTCGATCTGATCATCGTCAAGGCCGGCGAAAAGGTGCAGGTCGACGTCGCCGTGCACGTCGTCGGCGAGCCGGCTCCCGGCCTGGAAGTGGACCTGGACGCCAAGGTCCTGCTCATCGAGTCGCTCGCCACGAGCATCCCGGAGCGTCTGGAGGCGAACGTCGAGGGTCTCGAGGCCGGTGCCCAGATTCTGGCCAAGGATGTCGTGCTGCCGGCAGGCTGCACCCTCATCACCGAGCCCGACGTCCTGGTCGTCGCGATCAGCGTCCCGGTCGAGCAGGACCTCGGTGCCGAGCCTGAGGCAGCAGCGACCGAGGAGGCTGCGCCTGCGGCCGAAGAAGCGGCAGAATAAGCAGCATCATCACGACGGAGTTTGCGAAAGCTGAAGAGAGGCATCCGCTGGATACCAACCAGTGGCTCGTAGTCGGGCTCGGGAATCCCGGGCCCGACTATGCCAGCAACCGCCACAACGTGGGACAGATGGTGCTGGCCGAACTTGCTGACCGGATGTCCGCGACCTTCAAGAGCCACAAGACCAACGCCATGGTCGCGGAGGGCAGAAGCGGCCTGGAAGGGCCGAGGCTGATCCTGGCCAAACCCGGAAGCTTCATGAACGTGTCGGGCGGTCCGGTGGCCGCGCTGCTGCACTACTACAAGATCGACCCGGGGCACCTGATCGTCGTTCACGACGACCTCGACATCCCCTTCGACACGCTTCGGCTAAAGCTGGGTGGTGGCCACGGCGGCCACAACGGCCTCCGCGACATCATTGCGGCGATCGGTTCCAGCGATTTTCTCAGAGTGCGGGTGGGCATCGGGCGGCCACCCGGGCGTCAGAGCGCCGCCGATTTCGTCTTGCACGACTTCACATCCACGGAGCGCGCGGTGCTTCCGAACGTGCTCGTGGATGCCGCGGATGCCGTCGAGAAAATCGCCCGCGATTCGCTGGCGGCCGCGCAACTGCTGTTCCACACCCACTCGCCGGCGCAGTGACGCCCGCCGCCGGTCAGCCCTCCCGAGCGCTCTCGACCGCCAGCAGCGCCGTCCAGAGATCCGCGCGCGCCCGGAACGCGCCCAGATCCTGACCCAAGAGCTCTTCGACGAGCGCGATCCTGGCCCGCAGCGTGTGCCGGTGAACGCCCAGGGTCCGGCTCGCCGATTCGAACTCACCGTTGGCCTCCAGCCAGGTGCGCACGGCGGTCACCAGGTCAGTGCCGTGTGCCGCATCGTGCGCGGTGAGCGGCTCGAGGACCGAGCGGCCGACCTCCGCAGCCGCGGCGCCGACCATGAGGGCGAGTACTCCCTGGCCGGACACGGTGTGGAAATCCACCGCGGCGCCGCTCGACTGCAGCGCTCGCTCGTGCGCGAGTTCGGCCTGCCGCAGCGCGTGGTGCAGGTCGGCATATGCGGTCGGCGCCGACCGACCGAGCGGGAGCGAGAACTTCGAGGTCAGGTCGTCGAAGATCGGGTGGGCCGGATCCGCGCAGAACACGATCGAGTCGCCGGTCACGGCATAGAAGAGGCCGTGTCGGGCGCTCTCGGCGCGCAGTTCGATGTACTCGATGACCTGTTCGAGGCGGTCCGTCGGCGCATCCGCCAGCACCACGACGAACGGTTCGGCCGGCAGGGGTCCCCAGGTCTCCCGGGAGATCTCATCGACCAGCGCGACGTCGCCGGCGAGCAGTAGCCGCCACATCCCCGTGCGGAGATTGCCGCGCACACGATCGAGGGTGTGATTCTGCTCCAGGGCGAGGCCCGCCAGTGCGACCACGCTGGTGACCACCTGCTCGCTGGCCTGGTCGCGACCGTGGACTTCGCCGAACGCCAAGATCCCGCGGAGTCTGCCACGCCCGCCCAGCGTCTGAAGCGTGATCGACTCGCCGCCGGCGACCACCGTGGCGCTCGACCGCCGCGCCCTGCCCAGCAACAGCGCCGCCTGGCGGCTGACCTCCTCCAGCGCTGGTCCGGACAGAGCATCCCGCGGAAACACGCGGTCAATCGACCCGGCCGCGTCGAACAACGCCACCCAGTGGTGCAACTGGCGGGACAGCTCGGCGAGCGTGGCCGACAGGCCGTCCGAGCGCAGTGCCGCCAGTGCGATGGCCCGCTGTGCCGCGAGAGCCCAACTGTTCCTGGCGGCGGCATCCGCGGCGGCGATGTCGGCGACGAGCCGGGCGATGGCGATGAACGGCGTGCGGTAGGGCACTTCGAACAGCGGCAAGCCGTACGTTTGGCACGCGCCGATCAGAGCATCCGGGGTTCCTTCCCGTACGACATCGGTGCCGAAGCCGAGCGCGGTCACGTCGTGCTCGCGCAGGCGGGAGACATAGGGCGCCACGGTCGCCTCGGTCGCGTCCGGACCGAACTGGGTACCGGTGGTCAACAGCACCATGCCCGCGGAGAGGAACGGGGTGGGATCGGGCAGGTCGGAGCTGTGCACCCACGGTACGATCGCCTCCAGCGACCCGGCGGGCAGCGCGGATTCGGGGGTGAGCAGGGCGAGCCGCAGTTCGGCGTGGTCGAGCAAGCGCCGCACCGTGGCCGGCATGGTTGCCTCGCTCTCCGACATCACTGGACGGTATGTACAGTCCGTTTGAAGCAAATGTACACGGCGTCTACGGCAGGTTCGGTCGGATGCTTCTACGATGGCGCCAACGGCACCGACGGCATCCCGCTCGGGCCTCCTCGTCCCAGTGCAGGAGCACCACCATGACTCTCATGCCCGATTCGCTGGATACACTCGTCGGCGGTCCGTCACTTCCGCAGGTGCGGCGGCTGGTCACCTCGATCCCCGGGCCGAGGTCGAGTGAGTGGCTGGCGCGCAAGGCGGAGGCGGTGGCTGCCGGAGTCGGCATCACCATGCCGGTGTTCGCCGCAGCGGCCGGCGGCGGCGTTCTCGTCGACGTCGACGGCAACTCCCTGATCGACCTGGGATCGGGCATCGCCGTCACCGGCGTCGGCAACAGCGCACCGCGAGTGGTCGATGCCGTGCAGGCGCAGGCGGCGCGGTTCACTCACACCGCCTTCGGGGTGACGCCGTATGCCTCGTACGTGGAGGTCGCCGAGGCGCTCAACCGGCTCACTCCCGGCGACCACCTCAAACGCAGCGCCCTGTTCAACTCCGGCGCCGAGGCGGTGGAGAACGCGGTGAAAATCGCGCGTAGCTACACCGGGAAACAGGCGATTATCGCCTTCGATCACGCCTTCCACGGCCGCACCAACCTGGCGATGGCGCTGACCGCGAAGAACCAGCCATACAAGAACGGCTTCGGTCCGTTCGCGCCGGAGATCTACCGCGCGCCGCTGTCGTATCCTTTGCGCGATGGCGGACTCGACGGCGCCGCGGCAGCCCGCCGCACGATCGACTACGTCGAGAAGCAGGTCGGGGCCGACAACATCGCCGCCATGATCATCGAACCGATCCAGGGTGAAGGCGGATTCATCGTCCCCGCACCCGGCTATCTGGCGGCGCTGCTCGACTGGTGCCACGTGAACCGGGTGGTCTTCATCGCCGATGAGGTGCAAACCGGATTCGCCCGCACCGGCTCGATGTTCGCGAGCGAGCACGAGGGCATCCTGCCCGACCTGATCGTCACCGCCAAGGGGATCGCCGGCGGACTGCCGCTGTCGGCGGTCACCGGCCGGGCCGAGATCATGGATGCGCCGCAGGTCGGCGGGCTGGGCGGCACCTACACCGGCAACCCGATCGCCTGCGCGGCGGCGTTGGCGGCCATCCGCTGCTATGAGGAAGACGGTCTCGTCCAGCGGGCGCAGGACATCGGCCGGCTCCTCACCGAGGTGCTTGGCGTCCTGGCCGCCGACCCTCGCGTTGCCGAGGTGCGCGGCCGCGGCGCGATGATGGCGATCGAATTCGTCGACCCCGAAACGGGCAATCCGGATGCCGCGCTCGCGTCCCGAGTCGCGGCGGCCACTCACGCCGCCGGAGTCATCGTGCTGACCTGCGGGACCTATGGCAACGTCATCCGATTCCTACCGCCGCTCGCGATCTCCGACGATCTGCTGAGGGAAGGCGTGCAGGTCGTCGCCGAGGCGCTGGCCGCCGCCTAGCCAACCCGTTTCACGGAGTTTTTGACTTTCGGATGCCTGGATATCAGTCAAACCCGGGCTTGAGGACAAAAACTCCTTGAGACGGGTCAGCGGCGGACCGGTCCGGTGGCGACGCGGCGTGCTGGTGGGGGAGGGCTGCGGGGCGGTGCCGGGCCGGCAGCGGCGGGGCCGTGGGGCGGATGCGTAGACTTATCCGGTGATACTCGAGGGCTTGATCTCTGCGCTCTCGCGCGCCCGCACGTTCGAGGAGGCGCTGGCCCAGTCCGGCCGCAGCGCTGATTTCTCGGTCGTCGACGGCCTTCGTGCCCCCCTCGTCGCCGGACTCCTCGGCGCCAGGCGGCCGCCCCGCGCGCTGCTGGCCATCGTGGCGACCGGCCGGGATTCCGAGTCGCTGCGGGAGGCGCTGGCCAGCATCGCCCCGCACGCCACCGTCGTCGAATTCCCGGCCTGGGAAACGCTGCCACACGAACGACTGAGCCCGAGCGCCGAAACCGTGGGCAAACGCATCCGCGCACTGCGCACGCTGCAACGCTGGCAGGAGGACGCCGCGGCGGACCCCAGCGCCGTCTCCGACATCGTCATCGTGGCCTCGGTGCGCGCCGCGCTGCAACCGCTGGCTGACAACCTCACCAGCCTGGAACCGGTGCGGCTCGTCGCGGGTGGGCGCGGTTACAACCTCACCAGTCTGGCCGAGCAACTGGTCGACCTCGCATACTCGCGGGTGGATATGGTCACCCGGCGCGGCGAGTTCGCGGTGCGCGGCGGCATCCTGGACGTGTTCGCGCCGACCGACGAGCATCCGGTGCGCGTCGAATTCTTTGGCGACGAGGTCGAGCAGATCCGCCAGTTCGCGGTGTCGGATCAGCGCTCCGCCGGCGAGAAACTGACTGAGGTGGAACTGCTGGCCAGCCGGGAACTGCTGCTCGGACCCGAGGTGCGCCAACGGGCGCGAGAGATGGAGCACGAGTTCCCGAGTCTGGCCGGGATGCTGGTCAAGATCTCCGAAGGCATCCCGGTCGACGGAATGGAGTCACTGGCACCGGCCCTGCTGCCACGGCTCGTGCCGCTCATCCATTACCTACCGAACGACTCCGCGATCGCCGTGTTCTCGCCGGAGCGCGTCGCCTCGCGTGCGATCAGCCTCGCCGAAACGAACCGCGAGTTCCTCTCCGCTGCCTGGCACGCCGCCACCGCCGGCGCCGAAGAGCCGATCGACCTGGATGCCGGCGGGTTCCTCTCGATGACGCAGCTGCGCGCGGCCGCCAGAGATCGACCCTGGTGGACGTTCAGCGGTTTCGACTCGGGGGCGGCCGTCAACGCAGAAGTGGACACCGGGGTCTCGACAGGCTCGACCACCGGGGGTGGCTCGACCACCGAGGTCGGCTCGGTTATCCGCGTCGGGGAGAGCGTCGAGAACGACGACCGATACGTTCGGGTGGAGGCCGCGTCGGTGCCAAGCTTCGCCGGTCAGGTGAACGGCGCGCTCGAGCACGTTGGCCAGCTACTGGCCGATTCGTGGAGTGTCGTAGTGGTCGCGCAGGGAGTGGGCCTGGTGGAGCGCGCGGCCGATGTGCTGGCTGAACGCGGATGCGCGGCGCGCGTGGTGGAGGATCTGCCCGCGGAATTGGACACCGGCGTCGCGTATCTGCTCAAGGCATCCGTCGAGCACGGTTTCGAAGTGCCCGAATTAAAACTGGCCGTGCTCAGCGAGAGCGAGTTCTACGGCAGAGCCGCTGGATATGACGCGCGGCAGGTCAAGAAACTCGCCAGCCGCCGCAAGAACGTCGTCGACCCACTGCAGTTGAAGGCCGGCGACTACGTGGTGCACCAGACTCACGGCGTTGGACGCTTCGTAGAACTTGTCCAGCGTGAGGTCAGCACCGGGGGCAGGAATCCGGTCAAGAACAACCGGGAATACCTGCTGCTCGAGTACGCGCCGAGCAAACGCGGCTACCCCGGAGACAAGCTCTACGTGCCCACCGACCAACTCGACCTGCTCACCCGGTACATCGGCGGGGAATCACCGCCGCTGAGCAAGATGGGCGGCAGCGACTGGGCCGCGGCCAAGGGTCGCGCCCGCCGCGCCGTGCGCGACATCGCCGTCGAACTGGTCAAGCTCTACTCCGCTAGGATGGCCAGCAAGGGCCACGCGTTCCCACCGGACACCCCGTGGCAGCGCGAGCTGGAAGAGGCGTTCCCGTTTATGGAGACACCCGACCAACTCACCACCATCGACGAGGTCAAGGCCGACATGGAACGGCCCATCCCGATGGACCGGCTCATCTCCGGCGACGTCGGTTACGGCAAGACGGAGATCGCCGTCCGCGCCGCCTTCAAGGCCGTCCAGGACGGCAAGCAGGTCGTCATGCTGGTGCCGACGACGCTGCTGGTGCGGCAGCACATGGAAACCTTCGCCGAACGCTTCGCCGGGTTTCCGATCCACTTGCGCGCGCTCAGCCGGTTCCAGACCGAAAAGGAATCGAAGGAGACCATCGACGGACTGGCCGACGGCAGCGTTGACATCGTCATCGGCACGCACCGACTGCTGTCCGGCAGCATCGTGTTCAAGGACCTCGGCCTTGTCGTCATCGACGAGGAGCAGCGCTTCGGTGTGGAGCACAAGGATGCGCTGAAGAAGCTGAAGACGAACGTGGACATCCTGGCGATGAGCGCCACCCCGATTCCCCGCACCCTCGAGATGGCGGTGACCGGCATCCGCGAGATGTCGACGCTGGCGACGCCGCCGGAGGACCGGCATCCGATTCTCACCTACGTCGGACCGTACAACGACAAGCAGGTCGGCGCTGCCATCCGTCGCGAACTGCTGCGCGAGGGTCAGGTGTTCTTCGTGCACAACCGGGTGAAGTCGATCAACCGGGTCGCTGCACAACTGGCCGAACTGGTGCCGGAGGCGCGCATTGCCGTCGCGCACGGTCAGCTGCCCGAGGCGGTGCTCGAGAAGGTGATGGTCGACTTCTGGGAGCGCAAATTCGACGTGCTGGTCTCGACGACCATCATCGAAACCGGCCTGGATGTCGCCAACGCGAACACGCTGATCATCGACCGGGCCGACAAGTACGGCCTCAGCCAACTGCACCAGCTGCGCGGCAGGGTCGGGCGGGGACGCGAGCGCGCCTACGCCTATTTCCTCTACGACGAGAACAAGCCGCTCAGCGAGACCGCGCACGACCGGCTGTCCACCATCGCCGCGAACAACGAACTGGGCGCTGGTATGCAGGTCGCCCTCAAGGACCTCGAGATCCGCGGCGCCGGCAACCTGCTCGGCGGGGAGCAGTCCGGCCACATCGCCGGTGTGGGCTTCGACCTCTACCTGCGGATGATCGGCGAGGCCGTCGGCGCGTTCCGCGGCGAGGTGGCCGAGGGGCAGACCGAGCTGCGACTGGAATTGCCGGTGGACGCACACATTCCCGAGGACTACGTCGAGAGCGAGCGGCTGCGGCTCGAGGCATACCAGAAGCTGTCCTCCGCCAGCTCGCCGACCTCCATGCCGGGCCAGATCGGCCAGGTCCTCGAGGAACTCACCGACCGCTATGGCGAGCCGCCCGCGCAGGTGCAGAACCTGATCGCCGTCTCTACACTGCGCCGGATGGCCCAGAAGGCGGGCCTTTCCGAGGTGGTCGTGGTCGGCTCGAACCTCCGCGTAGTCGGTGCCGAGCTGCTCGACTCGGTGCAGGTGCGCCTGCAACGGATGTACCCTGGCGCCCGCTACCTGCGCGCCGCGAAGGCGGTGATGGCTCCGATGCCGAGCCTCGCAGACACCGAAGACTCGGCTCTGCTCGAATGGACCAGCCAGTTGCTGGTCTCGATCTTCGGCGCCGAGGTGCTCGCGCCGGCGTCACCGTCCGGCGAGGCCGCGCAGTAGCGCCTCCTCCGGCCGAGCGGCGGTACACAGCCGAGGGCGAAGTGCCACACGCCGTGAAAAACCGGCCAGGGATACGGCGTGTCGGTCGGATTGCCTCGGTTGTGTACCTCTCTTCTCCTGGTGGTCGGGTGATACTGCGCGGTGCGAGGATGGATCGCATGGACAAGCTCGACGACCTGATCGCGATCATGGGCCGGCTGCGCGCGCCGGGCGGATGCGCCTGGGACCGCGAACAGACGCACGAGTCGCTGGTGCGTTACCTGCTTGAGGAGACCTACGAGCTCATCGACGCCATTGAGCGCGGCAACCGGGATGAACTGCTCGAAGAGCTTGGCGATGTGCTTTATCAGGTGGTCTTCCACGCTGACATCGCCTCGCACACCCCCGGCGAGGAATTCGACATCCAGGATGTCGCCGAGCACATGGCCCGCAAGATGGTGGGCCGCCATCCGCACGTCTTCGGCGATACGGTGGCCACGACCGCGGACGACGTGGTCGCGATCTGGGACAACCTCAAGGCAGCCGAGAAGCCGGATCGCACCAGCGTGCTCGACGGCATCCCTCAGGCGATGCCCGCTTTGGCGCTGGCCGACAAGCTGGTGGGCCGAGCCGCCAAGGCCGGCGTCACCGTTTCGGAAGCCGACGGTGCGGTTGCGGTGACGACCGAGGCCGAACTGGGCGAGCAATTGCTCGGAATCGTCGTCTCGGCGAAAGCGCAGGGATGGGACCCGGAACGCGCCTTGCGCGGCACTCTCCGCCGCCTGCAGGATGACATCCGGCTGGTCGAAGCGGACTCGCGGGAACACGACGCGGCCCGCTATTAGTCCGATGAGCGGTGCCCCTTTCAACCCGAATGAAAGGGGCACCTGTCCGGACGCATTTGCGCCTCGCTCGCGCGGGCTCCTGCGCCGAACACGAACCAGCAATTTCCCGATTCCTGGTTCGGTTTAGATGCTTTCCGACTGTCCCGGCCTTCGCCGACCGGCGTCGGAAGAACAGCAACGCGTCAAGTTTATCGGGACAGCGATCGTTAGTGCAAACAACCGTTATGGTAAGGGTATGTCACGTCTTCCTGACCTCGAGCGCAAGCCGGAATTGGTCGCGAGCATTCTGGAGTACCTGCTGGACAAACCGCTGTCCGGTCTGACCTTCCGCAAACTGGCCTTGGCGCTGGGTGTGAGCACGTTCACGTTGGTCTACCATTTCGGCACACGTGCCGAGATGCTGCGCGATGTCGTGGCAGCGATCTCCGCGCGGGAGGCCGGTGTCAACGAGAATCTCGTCGTCGATCCGGCGTCGCTCGACGCCTACTTCGACGGCCTCGAGCGGTCCTGGGAGTGGACACTGGAACCACGCAACCGGCAATTGCAGCGACTGGAATTCGAGGCGTCGATGATCGAGGCGTTGTATCCCGAGGAGCACACCTTCGTGCGCACGCTCTTCGCCCGTTGGCAGAAGATCGGCTACGACGCTCTGATCTCGTTCGGAATCGGCGAGGAGGAGGCCGAGGACGAGTCCCGACTGGTCGTCGATACGTTTTACGGCATCCAGTTCGACCTCGTCGTCAACGGCGACGAGGCAAAGGCGACGGCGGCGTTTTCGCGGGCCGTGGCGCTGCACCGCCACCGCGTCGAACAGCTGCTCGGCGAGAGCGTCTAGCCTCGCCGCCGCCCGGTGGTACGCCGCCGAGATGCCAGAATCGACACATGGCAACATCGGTCAACCCGCCGCGCGGCATGCGCGATTTCCTTCCAGACGAGAAGGCCAGGCGCGAAGCGGCGCTGACCGTCATCCGTGGTACCTACCGCGCGCACGGCTTCGACGAGATCGAAACCCCGGTCATGGAAGACAGCTCACGGCTGCACGCCGGCCTCGGCGGCGACAACGAGAAACTCGCCTTCGGAGTGCTGCGGCGGGGACTCGACACAGCGGACCTCCACGCAGCCACCGAGCCGCTCGACCTCGTCGACCTCGGGCTGCGCTTCGACCTCACGGTGCCACTAGCCCGGTTCTACGCGACGCACCACGCCGAGCTACCCACCGTGTTCCGCGCCATCCAGCTCGCCCCGGTGTGGCGTGCCGAGCGACCGCAGAAGGGTCGATACCGCCAGTTCCTGCAGTGCGACATCGACATCATCGGCGAGGCCGGCCCGCTGGCCGAAATCGAACTGCTCACCGCCACCGCCGCCACGGTGCGGGCGCTCGGTCTCACCGAATGGCACATCCGACTCAACGACCGCAGGATCCTGCACTCGCTGCTGGATTGGTGGGGCATCGACGCCGACTTCCGCGACCGCGCACTCATCACCCTCGACAAGGAAGACAAGATCGGTGCCGACGCCGTCGCTGCCGAACTTGCCGAGTTCGTCACGATCGATGTCAAGGAGGTCGCCAGCACCCTGAAAGAACTCGCGGCGCTCTCCGACGGCGGGTGGTCGCTTCAGGATGCTCCGCCGCCCTGGCTGGACCTGACAGCCTATGACCAGCTGATGCAGATCCGCAGCGCATTGCCCGAAGTGCCACTGGTCTTCTCGCCCAACCTGGTGCGCGGCATGGGGTACTACACGGGCGCGATCTTCGAAATTGCCCATCCGAGCTCCAGCAGTTCGCTGGGCGGCGGCGGCCGCTACGACGGCATGATCGGCCGCTTCCTCGGCCGCGACGTGCCGGCGACCGGATTCTCGATCGGCTTCGAACGAATCCTCGACCTGGTGAACCTGACCGATGACGACGCCGAGGATGCTTGCGCACTGCTCTACGACGACACCGTGGCCCCCGCGCAGCTCATCGCCCTGAAAACCGGGCTCGTCGCGGGCGGCCGGCGCGTTCGCCTGGAACGCCTCCGCAAGAACGCCGGCGCGCTGTTTGCCGAACTGACGGCATCCGGGTACCACCGGGTGGCCACCGTCTCCGCGTCCACCGTGACGGTGGAGGACCTCGAGTTTCGGAACCTGAAGTGACCCGGCCCGCCATCGAGCCGTACTATCGCTGGCTCGGCGATAACCGGTACGCCTCCACGGTGCACACCCAGGGCGCCTGGAACCCGCATGAGCAGCACATGGCGCCGGTTTCCGGCATCCTCGCGCACTGCCTGGAATTGTTTCAGCCCCGGCCAGAGTTGCGGATGGCCAGGCTCAGCTTCGACATCCTCGGCCTGATCCCCGACGGCGAGTTCACCGTCGTCACGTCGATGCTCAGACCCGGCCGCACCATCGAACTGATCCAGGCCGAACTGGTCGCCGGTGGCCGCACCGCGGTGCGGGCGACAGCCTGGCGCCTGCAACGCTCCGACACCAGTGCGGTCGCGGCCGTCGAGGATGCGCCGATGCCCGGTCCTCAGGAGGCGTCCGGGCCGGTGTCCCTGGATGACTGGCCCGGCGGCTACATCCAATCGGTCGAGGTACGCGTGATCGACGGCCACCGCCCGGGCCTCGGCCGGGCCTGGATCCGCACCGAACATCCGCTGGTCGACTCGGTCAGCTCGCCCGCGTTCGTGCGGCTGATCGGACTCATCGACACCAGCAACGGCGTCGCGACGCGGGTGCGCCCGGGGGCAGGCAGCTACCTGTTCCCCAACGTCGACCTGCAGATCCACCTGTACCGCGAACCGCGCGGAGAGTGGCTGGGCCTGCAGAACTCGGTGAGCTTCGGTGCCGAGGGGATCGGCCTCACCTCCACGGTGCTGCACGATCTCACCGGTCCGTTCGGCCGCGCGGAACAGATCCTCACCCTCCGTAAGTCCTGAAATCTCAGGGGCGCTCGACCGGCTCCAACTCCGGGCGCTTCGGTGGCCGGCCGTCGCCGGAGGAGCGGCCGGTCAGTCGGCGGCCGATCCAGGGCAACACGAATTCCCGGTAGTAGGCCACGGTGCCCTGCACCCGCTGGGCGCCGGGCGCGCGGCCGGCGGCATCCGCCCACTCCTGCGGCGCCGGGACGCCGAGCGCACCGAGCACCCGTGTGGCGACCTTGGTGTGTCCAAGGGCATTCAAATGCAACTTGTCCCGTGACCAGAACCGCGCCTGCATCAGCTCCGCGTCGCTCCAGTTGTCCACCAGGGTGATGTCGTCCCTCGTGAACGCCGAGTACCACTGGGTCGCCAGTGCGTCGCCGCGGCGCTGCATGAGCGCGCCCATCGGCAGGTGCCGCGACGGATTGCCGCCGCTGACCAGCACCACATGCGCACCGCGCCGCTGTGCCCGATCGACGACCTGCTGTAGCAGATCGATGATGTAGCCGATCTCCACGCGCGGGCGCATCAGGTCGTTGCCGCCACCGGACACGGTGAGCAGATCCGGTTTCAGCGCGAGCGCGGGATCCAGTTGCTCCCGAACGATCGGCCCCAGGAGCTTGCCCCGGATGGCCAGATTCGCATACGACACCGGCGCTGCGGAGGCCTGGGCCAATCCGACTGCGACGAGATCGGCCCAGCCGCGCACCTGCCCGTCCGGCAGGTCGTCGCCGACGCCTTCGGTGAAGCTGTCGCCGATCGCGACGTAACGCTGAAACATTCTTCCGCTCCTCGAGGCTCGGCAGCGTGCCGTGCGCCGGAGGCGAGCCTACCGCGCACCAGCGTCCCGGCCAGTGCCCGCCGAGTAGGATGACGAGCGGATTATCGGCATTCAACCCACTAGGAGAACCGTGGCATTGATCGAAGCAGTAAGCGCCCGCGAAATTCTGGACTCCCGGGGAAACCCGACAGTCGAGGTCGAGCTGCTGCTCGATGACGGCATTGTTTCCCGTGCGGCGGTACCCTCCGGCGCGTCGACCGGAGCCTTCGAGGCCTACGAGTTGCGCGACGGCGACAAGGACCGCTACCAGGGCAAGGGCGTGCTGAAGGCCGTGGATGCGGTCATCGACGAGATCGGCCCGGCCATCGAGGGCTTCGACGCTGCCGATCAGCGGCTCATTGATCAGACCATGATCGAACTGGACGGCACGGACAACAAGAAGCGCCTGGGTGCCAACGCCATCCTCGGTGCGTCCCTGGCCGCCGCCAAGGCTGCCGCCGACTCGGCCGACCTGCCGCTGTTCCGGTACCTGGGCGGTCCGAACGCGCACACCCTCCCGGTGCCGATGCTCAACGTGATCAACGGGGGCGCGCACGCCGACAACAACGTCGACATCCAGGAGTTCATGATCCTGCCCATCGGCGCTGCCAGCTTCAGCGAAGGGCTGCGCTGGGGAGTGGAGACCTACCACGCGCTCAAAACCCTGCTGCACGGCAAGGGTCTGAACACCGGCCTCGGCGACGAGGGCGGATTCGCGCCGGACCTCAGCAGCAACCGGGCCGCCCTCGACCTGCTCGTCGAGGCGATCACCGCGGCCGGCTTCACCCCAGGCACCGACGTCGCGCTCGGCATCGACGCGGCCGCAAGTGAGTTCTTCAACGGTGGGTCGTATTCCTTCGAAGGGGGCAAGATCTCCGCCGAGAAGCTGACCGAGTACTACGCCGGCCTGGTGGCAGAGTATCCACTGGTCACCATGGAAGACCCGCTGCAGGAAGACGACTGGGAGGGCTGGGCGCACCTCACCGCCGAACTCGGCGACAAGGTGCAGATCGTCGGGGACGACCTGTTCGTCACCAACCCGAAGCGCCTTGCCGATGGCATCTCCCGGCACACCGGCAACTCCATCCTGGTCAAGGTCAACCAGATCGGTACGCTCACCGAGACCTTCGATGCCGTCGCCCTGGCGCAGCGCAGCGGCTACACCGCGGTGATCTCGCACCGCTCCGGCGAGACCGAAGACACCACCATCGCGGACCTCGCAGTGGCGACGGATGCCGGGCAGATCAAGACCGGCGCGCCGGCGCGATCGGAGCGGGTCGCGAAATACAACCAGCTGTTGCGCATCGAAGAGGAGCTCGGCGACGCCGCGACCTACGCCGGACGCAGCGCCTTCCCGCGGTTTCGCCTCTGAGCGCATCCGCCGGGTTTCGGTGCCACGGTCACCGGCAGAGGCAACGTAGGCTCGATCCATGACCAGGCGGCCCCGCACCACCCGCGTACCCGTCCGGCTGCCCCAGCCGGAAGGACCCGCGGCGCGGTGGCTGCGCAGTATCCGCTTGTCCGGGTTCACCATCGCCGCGCTGTGCGTCGTGGTGCTCATGGTCGTGATCCTCGCGCCGTCGCTGCGCACCCTGGTCGAACAGCGCACACAACTGGCGCAGCTGGAAGCCAACGTGGCGGCACAAAAGCAGGGCGTTGCCGATCTGAAAGGTGAGCACGCGCGCTGGGAGGACCCCAGCTACATCGAGGCGCAGGCCCGCGAACGGCTCAACTATGTGTACCCGGGCGAGTACAGCTATCTCGTGATGGACGACGGGGCAACCGCCACCACCAAGGAGGGTCTGCCGATCAGCTCCAGCATCCAGACCACGCGGGTCGACTGGGTGCAAGCCCTGCTGTCCTCGGTCTTGACCGCCGGACTGACGGATGCCACGCCGAACCAGATCGTCGCGCCGGTGCTCGGTGGGTCACAGTGACACCCCCGGCACGGACACCGCAATTCGGGGCGCCCAGCGAAGAGGACCTTCGGGTGGCGACGCGGCAACTCGGGCGTCCGGCCCGCGGGGTTCTCGGCATCGCCGCGCGATGCGCCTGCGGCGCGCCCGCAGTGCTGGTCACCAGTCCCAGACTTCGGGACGGCACACCGTTCCCCACGCTGTACTACCTGAGCCTGCCGTCGGCCGTCGCGGCCATGTCGACCCTCGAAGCGGCCGGGGCGATGGCCGGCTGGCAGGCGCAGCTCGCCGACGACCCTGCCCTTCGGGCTCGCTACGCGCAGGCCCACGCCGCCTACCTGGCCGACCGTGCCAGCATCGAAGCGGTCCCCGAGATCGAGGGCATTTCCGCCGGCGGCATGCCGACCAGGGTGAAGTGCCTGCATGCCCTGGCGGGCCACTCCCTGGCCGCCGGGCCCGGCGTCAACCCGATCGGTGATCTGGCGCTGGCCGAAACCACCTGGTCAATCAATGTCTGCGAGTGCGCTCCAGAGGCGGAGCGAACGCAGTGAGACGAGTCCTCGCCGCGGTCGCCGCGCTCGGCATTCTCGCATCGGCGCTCGTGGCGACGCAGTCGGCGTCCGCCGGCGACCTCATTCGTGACCGCGAATACTGGCTGGCCTCGTACGGATTCTCCCAGGCCTGGCTCACCACCAAGGGCGCCGGCGTGACCGTCGCTGTGATCGACACGGGCATCGACAGCAGCCACCCGGATCTTGTCGGCAGCGTCGTCGGCGGAACCGACATCTCCGGTTTGGGGGCCGCCAACGGTCAGCGGCCGGTGGGTGCCAACAAGGAGCACGGCACGATGGTCGCCTCCCTCATTGCCGGACAAGGGCACGACGGCGACTCCGGGATCATCGGGGTCGCCCCCTCCGCCCGGCTGCTGTCCGTGTCGGTCGGTTTCGGCGTCGGCACCGAGGGATCGGATGCCCAGATCGCGGATGCGGTGCGCTGGTCGGTGGACCACGGCGCCGACGTCATCAACATGTCACTGACCCGCAACACGCTGGAATGGCCAGAAAGCTGGGACGACGCGTTCCTCTACGCCATGAACCACGACGTCGTGATCGTGGCCGCCGCCGGCAACCGCGGTAGCGGCACCACAGAGGTGGGCGCGCCGGCCACCATGCCCGGAGTGCTCACCGTGGCCGGAGTCGACCAGAACGGCAAGGCCAGCTTCGACGCCTCCTCACAGGGCATCACCATCTCGGTCGCGGCGCCGAGCGAAGACCTCGTCGGGGCGGCGCCCGGTGGCGGCTATTACAACTGGGCGGGCACCAGCGGTGCCACCCCCATCGTCTCCGGACTGGTGGCGCTGGTGCGTTCCGCCTACCCTCACCTGGATGCCGCGAACGTGATCAACCGCATCATCGCCACCGCCAACCCGGTCGGCGGCCAACTGCCCAGCCCGATCTACGGGTACGGGCTGATCGACGCGGCCGCGGCGGTGACCGCTCGGGTCAACCCAGTCACCGCGAACCCTATGGGCGACCTCAAGGAGTGGATCCGCGTCTATCGGCGCGCGCCATCCACCCCGCCGCCCTCCCCGAGGGCCGAAGTTCCGCCGCCACGCACCACACCGTCCCCGGTCCCGTCGGCGAAAGCCACCAATCCGCTCGGCACCATCCTGCCGACCGTCGCATCATTGCGCGACACCGGGATCCCGCTTCTCGTCTTCGCGGTATTCGGCACGCTTCTCGCGTTGCTGATCCGCGTATTCTACCGCCGAACCAGGCACCCCCGAGGCAGGTAGTAGATTGAGTCAGTGCCAAAAATCCTGATCGTCGGTGGCGGATACGCCGGTTTCTACACTGCTCTGAAGCTCGAAAAGCGACTCCGTGTCGGTGAGGCAGACGTCACGGTCGTCGACCCGCTGCCCTACATGACCTACCAGCCGTTCCTTCCGGAGGTGGCAGCCGGATCCATCGAACCTCGGCACGCCGTGGTATCGCTCCGAAGACACCTGAAGTCCACCACGGTGATCACCGCCAAGGTCACCGCGATCGATCACGCCAACAAGACCGCGACCATCGCGCCCCAGGTGGGCGAACCGTGGGAGCTGTCGTACGACGTCGTCATCGTGACCGCCGGATCGGTGTCCCGCACCTTCCCGATCCCCGGCGTGGCCGACGAGGCCATCGGAATGAAGAACATCGAAGAGGCCGTCGCGGTACGCGACAAGCTGCTCACGAATTTCGAGGAGGCGGCGAACCTTCCCGCCGGTCCCGAGCGCGACCGACTGCTCACCTTCACGGTCATCGGCGGCGGATTCGCCGGCATCGAGATCTTCGGGGAACTGCGCAGCTTCGCCAGTTCGCTACTGAAGTACTATCCGACACTCACCTTCGACGACACCCATTTCCACCTCATCGAGGCGATGGGTCGGATCATGCCGGAGGTTACCCTCGAAACCAGCCACTGGGTGCTCAAGAACCTCGCCCAGCGGGGCGCAGAAGTGCACCTGGAAACGCAGCTCACCTCGGCCGTCGATGGTCACGTCGAGATGTCCACCGGGGAGTCCTTCGACTCCGACCTCATCATCTGGACCGCCGGCGTCATGGCTAACCCCGTGCTGCGCAACACCGACCTGCCGCGCGACGAACGCGGGCGCCTGCGTGTTGGTGCGGACCTGCGCGTGATCGATGACAACGGCGTGGTGGCGGATGCCTGGGGCGCCGGTGACGTGAGCGCCGTTCCAGACCTCACCGGCGGCGGGGTCGGCGGATTCTGCGTGCCCAACGCCCAGCACGCCGTTCGGCAAGGCAAGCTGATGGCCAAGAACGTCGTCGCACAGCTGCGCGGAGACGCCCCGGTGGAGTACTTCCACAAGAACCAGGGCGCGGTCGCCGGCATCGGCCTGTACGAAGGTGTCTTCCAGTCCAAGCGGCTGGCCATCAAGGGCGTCATCGCCTGGACGATGCACCGTGGTTACCACGGACTAGCCATGCCCATGTGGGAACGGAAGACCCGCGTGTTCGGCAACTGGTTCCTCAACTTGCTGTTGCGCCGCGACATCGTCTCACTGAAGCGCATCGAAGAGCCTCGTGCGATCTTCGCGGAGTTCGCCGCCCGGCCCAAGGTCTGACCATCGCACTTGCCGGTACCGCCCGCGTGGCCTAGCGTCGGCGGTATGCGGGTGCGGAGCGGAGGGTGAACACGCCCGATGCCGTAGTCGTCGGATCCGGCCCGAACGGGTTGGCGGCCGCCGTCACCCTGGCTAGGGCCGGACTGGCCGTTCTCGTGCTGGAGCGCGCCGACATGATCGGCGGGGGTGCCCGCACCCAGGAGCTGACCCTCCCCGGGTTTCTGCACGACGTCTGCTCGGCGGTCCACCCGATGGCGCTGGCCTCGGAGTTCTTCCAGCGGTTCCGTCTTGACGGAAGGATCGAACTGGTCACCCCTGAGATCTCCTACGGACATCCGCTTCCCGGCGGTGGCGCCGGAATCGCCTACCGCAGCCTGGACCGCACCGTCGAAAACCTCGGTGCCGACGGTCCGGCCTGGCGGCGACTGTTCAAACCGCTCGTGAAGCACAGCCGCGGCCTGGCGGACTTCACCGGAAACCAGCTGCTGCGTGTCCCGAGGGATCCGGTCACGGCCGGCCGGTTCGGATTGCGAGCCCTCGAGCAGGGCAGCGCCGCCTGGAATCTCCGATTCGCGCAGGAAACCGCCCCGGCGTTGCTCACCGGTGTCTTCGCCCACACCATCCGCGGGATGCCGAGCCTGTCGACGGCTGGCGCGGGACTGGTCCTAGCAACCTACGCCCACACGGTGGGCTGGCCGATCCCGGTCGGCGGAAGCGCCGCCATCGTCAAAGCTCTCGCCGACGACATCATCGCCCACGGGGGCGAAATCCGCACCGGGGTCGACGTCACCGATCTCGACGACCTGCCACAGGCGCGTCTGGTCATGCTCGATCTGACACCGCGGGCACTGCTGCAGCTCGCCGGCGATCGCCTGCCCTCTGGTTACTCCCGAAAACTGCGCGGGTTCCGCTACGGGAACGCGGTGGCGAAGGTGGACTTCGCACTGTCCGACCCGGTGCCGTGGCAACATCGCGAACTATGTTCCGCCGGAACGCTGCACGTCGGCGGCACGCGGGCCCAGCTGGCCCGCGCCGAAAACACGGTCGCGCGCGGCAGACATGCTGAGCATCCGTATGTGCTGGTGTCCCAGCCGACCATTCTGGATCCAACCCGGGCACCGGAAGGCAAGCACGTTCTCTGGACGTACACTCACGTGCCGCGTGGATCGACGATCGACCAATCCGACACAGTAATCCGGCAACTGGAACGGTATGCCCCAGGGTTCCGCGACACGATCCTGGCCGTTTCCAGTCGCACCGCCATCGAGGTCGAGCAGGAGAACCCCAACTACGTGGGTGGCGACATCGCCGCCGGCCGGGTCTCCATGCGGCAACTTCTGGCCAGGCCTGTTCTTTCCAGCGATCCGTGGCACACTCCGTTGCACGGCGTGTATTTATGCTCATCGTCGACCCCACCCGGACCGGGCGTGCACGGCCTGTGCGGGTGGCAAGCCGCGTTGAGCGCTCTTCGCACCGAATACGGGATCAGGCAGGCACCTGACCTCGCGGACTAGCGCAACGGAAGGTGGCGTCATGGCGGTCAACTATCGCGTGATTCAGTGCGATCCCCGGCACGTGTTCGAGGTTCTGGCCAACGGTTGGGTGTATCCGAGCTGGGTCGTCGGCGCCTCCCGAATGCGCGACGTGGACGAGGGGTGGCCGCAGCCGGGAACCGCGATCCACCACTCGTTCGGCGTCTGGCCCATGCTTTTGAACGACACCACATCGATGCTCGAGTGGGACCCGCCGCGCCACGCCATGATGAAGGCACGCGGCTGGCCGATCGGGGAAGCTCACGTCACGATCGACGTGCGGGAGCGCGGCGGCATGAGCAACGTCGGGATGATTGAAGACATCGTCTCAGGTCCGGCGCGGTTCATTCCCGGTCCGGTGCGTGAGACCGGCACTCACGCGCGCAATTCCGAGACGCTGCGCAGACTCGCATACCTGGCGGAGGGCTACGCGAAAAACGAACAGTAGGAGCAGGAAGTAGGCTGGGCACGGCCACGCCCCCGTAGCCCAATCGGCAGAGGCAAACGACTTAAAATCGTTCCAGTGTGGGTTCGAACCCCACCGGGGGTACGTGGGTCGAGCGGGGCATCACGCGTGCGGGGCTGCTGGCATCGAAGCACGGTACGGGCACGGTTTCGATACGGCTCGCGCTGGCGCTCGCCTACTCAACCGGCTGACCAGTCGCGCTGGCGCTCGCCTACTCAACCGGCTGACCAGTCGCGCTGGCGCTCGCCTACTCAACCGGCTGACCAGTCGCGCTGGCGCTCGCCTATTCAACCGGCTGACCAGTTGCGCTGGCGCTCGTCTACTCAACCGGCTCCGTCATCGTGGTTGTGACCGGTTGCCGGGGCCTCCCGGTTGATCGACCGCAGCATCCGCTACTCGGAGACCTCGACGAAACGGAACCATGCCCAGGTTGCGACACTCATCGCGGCGAACGCCGCCGCCGCCAATAGCCAACTCATCGCCGGGAAGTTCGCTAAGCCGTCCCCGAGGGCGACACCGGAGGCCAACGCGGTGCTGCCGGCGATCGTGGCGATCCACGCCGGGGTGGACCATTCTAGGATGGCCCGCCCGGGGAACCGTCCGATCGGCAGGCTCAGGACGACCAGCGAACCCGCTCCGCTCAGGCACAGAGCCGCCAAGGCTTCGCTGGCGAAGGAGCCCCAGAATCCGGTGACCGTCCCGAGCGCACCGTGTGCGACCCAGGCGGTGACCGACAGGGCTGCGATCGTGGCCAATTCCGCTAAGTTGACCATGGCCCGCGCCCGGGCCGCCAGAGGCGAACCGAAGGTCATACCGATGACCACCCCGGCGACCAACGGTGGTTCGAATCCCGCCATCCGTGACACGACGGCCACCAGCGCGGCCACCATCAGCAGCAACGGAAGGAACCTGACCTGACCGGTCAGCCGTTGTAACCGGGAGGTGGCGCGGGTTGCCACGGCGACACCGACAAGGTTGAGTACGGACAGAGCGAGCACGACGGCTGCCGTCAGCCGCAGGTAACGCACGTCGGCACCGACGCCGGTCGCGAGCACGACCAGACCCGCCGCGGCAGCAACTGACAACGCCCCGCTGAGAGAGGGGCTCCAACGCCCCCGCACCTCGGTGAGAGCAGGACGATTGCGACCGAAGAGCTGCGGACGCAACGGGATCCGTCCGCGGGACGCGGTCGCCAGCAACCGAAGCGGAACCGCAATCAGCGCGATGAACAACGCCACGGCCAGCGGGACGAGAGGCCAGTTGCTCCCGCCGAGCAATTCGGCCGGCGTAGACAGCGAGACGCCGAAACTTGTCGGAGCGCCCCAATTCGAACCGGCGGCCGGCGGCGTCCCCGGATCGGGAAGGGTGGGCAAAGGCGTGATGGGAACGGGCGCAGGAGTCACCGGGGGAGTCGGGAACGGGGACGCGCTGTGCGACGGTGCCGGCGGCACGACCACCGGGGGCACCGCAGCGGCTCGAGGTCCATAGAACACCCGCAGTTTCTGGCTTGGTGGGCTGTAGTTGCCCGCCAAATCACGTTGGATCGCCTGCACGTAGTGCGTGCCCGACCGGATGCCCGCTGCCGAGCAACTCCAGGATCCGGCGACGACCGAGGCGGAGCACACGATCCGCCCGTCGACATACACGTCTACCCAGCCGTGGGTTTCGCCGGTACCGGCATACCTGGCCGGCTGCTTCGCGACACGGGTGCGGGCGCGCGGAGCGGTGACCACGGGGGCGGGCGGCGCCACCTTGTCCACCGTGACCGTCTTGGCGCCGGACGGCTCGGAGAGGTCGCCGGGCTGGCCGATGCCGATCTTGGACTGCCGCGCCGAGACGTGATAGGTGCCGGAGGGTACCGCCAGCGAACACGACCAATAGCCGCTGTCCAGAGCCTTGGACACGCATCCGGGATCGGACGAGCCGGACACGCTCGTCACCACGCCGGCGCCGGGCATCGCAGTACCCGACACGATGCCGCTGGTGAGCAATGCCGCTGGGCCGTTCAGTGCCGGCGCTCCGAGCACGTCGACAGTGATCGCCACCTCGACGACGGCAGTGGGGCGGGGGCTGCTGCTGGGAGCCTGGGGACCGGACGCCGAGTCGTCCGTGCCCGCCGGGGCGTTCAGCGGCTGATCCGTGATCTGCGTGGCGACGATGTTCGCTCCGGCGCCGTTCGGCAATCCCGGCGCGGTGCATTGCCAGACCGTCTGGTCGTTGGCAGCGACCGCGCAAGTGGTGGCGCCGCTCACCGTGACGCCGCTTCCGGCTGGCTTGGTCCCGCGGATCTCGAACGGTGCGTTACTGCCGAGGAATGCGCCGTCGTGCGGCTCGGTAATGCCGAACGCAACCGGAGCGATCGGCGCGTCCTCCGCCACGGCCGTCCCGACGGTGGGGTCGAAAACCCCCACCAGCCCCACGGACGCCAGTACGCCGAGAACGGCCAGCACCGACAGGCGCCGATCCGGACGCGCCAGACGGTTCGTCACGCGATGGCGAGACGAACCGTGGCGGTCGTTCGGTTCCAAGGGCTGCACCGTACCTCCATTTAGCGTGGTGGATGACTCGATGTCAACTCCGCGAGGGCGCGGCGCCTTGACGAGCCCGGTGACGCGCGAGATCATTTCTCATCGAGAAACTTGGACGATTGACCAACATGGTGGAGATCCGATCGTGGCGGTACGCATCTGCGCAGGGAGGCCACGATGACTCGTTTGCGACCCGATCAGCGTCGACGCGCACTCGTTGACGCTGCGCTGCGCGTGATCAGCCGCGCGGGCGTCCGTGGTGCGACCACTCGGGCGATTGTCGCCGAAGCCGGAATGCCGCTCGGCAGCTTCCACTACGTCTTCCAGTCCCGCGACGCCATGCTCCGGGACCTCGTCGGCGTCGTCGTCGACCAGGAGCGACGTGTCGCATCGGATGCTGTGAGAGACGGCGGCGACATCCGCGCCACCGTCCGCAGCGCGCTGCAGGCATATTTTGACTTGGTCGTCGCCGATCCGTCCCGGGAACAGGCCATGTTCGAGCTTCTGCACTATGCACTGCGCACCGTCGGACTGGACGACCTGCCCGCCGCCCAGTACCGCAGTTACCGCGACGCGGCCGTGGAACTCCTCAAGCTCGGCGCCGAGCGAACCGGCGTGCGCTGGACCAGGCCGGTGGATGACCTCGCCAGGCTCGTGGTCACGTTCACCGACGGCCTCACCCTCGGCTGGCTCGCGGATCGGGATGATGCGGCGGCCGGCCGTGCCATGGACGCCGCCGCCGACGCGCTCGCAGCGTTCGCCGAACCCGCCATCGCGGCGACGATGCGGCGCAGCGCGTGACGGCACTGCAGCAGGCGCCCGCACCGTTCTCCGAGCCCACCAGGCGGGTTCCGGGCGCTGGATCGGCCTCTTCGTGACCGCGTGGCTCGGCATCTGGATGGCGCAGCTGACCCCGGTACAACTGCTGCTGCCGGCTCAGATCGAGGCGCGACTGCGCGCAACGTCCTGGCTGGACAACGTCCTGGCCTTTGGCATCGTCTCCGGCATCGCAGGACTGTGCGCGCTGGTGGCATACCCGCTCACCGGCGCACTGTCCGACCGCACCACGTCCCGATTCGGCCGACGACGGCCCTGGATTGCGGGCGGTGCCCTGGTTTTCGCCGCCGCCCTGCTGTCGCTCGGCGCCCAGGAAAGCATCTTCGGCATTGCGCTGTGCTGGGCGCTCGCGCTGACCGGGTTCTGCATGCTCACCGCCGCGCTGACCGCCGTGATCTCCGACCAGGTGCCGGTTGGCCAGCGGGGCTACGTCTCCGGTTGGATTTCCGCACCGCAAGCCATCGGCACCATTCTCGGGCTCGTACTGGTGATGGCGCTCTCGCTCGGCCAATTCCTTGGTTACGCCGTGATGGCGATACTCCTGCTGGTGCTGGTGCTGCCGTTCGTGCTCGCGGTCCCCGACGCGGTGCTGCCCCGCGAGGCCCGCACGCCGCTCAGCTTTTCCGTCTTGATTCAGGGATTGTGGATCAGCCCCCGCCGGTATCCGGACTTCGGCTGGACGCTGCTCAGCCGCATCCTGGTGAACTTCGGTAACGCGTTCGGCACGACCATGCTGCTGTACTTCCTGTGGTTCGGGCTCGGACTGGGTGAGGATGCCGCCGAGACGAGCCTGATCGTGCTCACCCTGATTTACATGGTGTTCGTGATCCTCGCCTCGCTGCTGCTCGGAAGACTCAGCGACAAGCTGAGCCGACGCAAGGTGTTCGTGTTCGTGGCCGCGGCGCTGCAGGCGCTCGCCGCGCTGATGCTGGCCATCGCGCCGAGCCTCGTCGTCGCGATGGTGGCCGCGGGCGTTCTCGGCCTGGGCTACGGATGCTTTCTCTCGGTCGACCAGGCGCTGGCCACCCAGGTGCTGCCAGCCGCAGAGGACCGCGGCAAGGACCTCGGCATCATGAACATCGCCACCGCCGTGCCACAGGCCATCGCACCGCTGCTCGGCGCGCTGCTCGTCGTCGCCTTCGGCGGCTTCACCGGCCTGTTCCTGCTGGCCGCGGCCGCCGCCATCGCCGGCGCGCTCACCGTCATCCCGATCAGATCGGTGCGCTGATGGTGCTGGAACTGACCCGTTCGTCGCACACCCCGTGGCAAAACCCGAGCGACTATTGGCCGGCGCTTCAGACCGCCACCGCCGAACTCGAGCCACCGTTTGGCGTGCTCAGCCTGCCCGCCCTCGCCCACAACGCCTACTCGATGTTGCAACGGGCCTCCGGCACCACCATCCGGGTGGCCAGCAAGTCGGTGCGGGTGCGCGGCGTGATCGACGCGGTGCTGGCCCTGCCGGGGTTTCGCGGCGTGCTGGCGTTCACCCTCGCCGAGGCGCTGTGGCTGGCGCGCGATTTCGATCACCGCGAGGGCATTCCGGATGTCGTCGTCGGCTACCCGACCACCGACCGCCGCAGCCTGGCAACCCTGGCCGCCGACCCGGCACTCGCCTCCCGGGTGACGCTGATGGTGGATTCGCTGGACCAGCTCGACATCGTGGACGCGGTCACCGCGCCGGGCGCGCGCGAGAGGATTCGGGTATGCCTGGAGCTGGACGCGTCCTGGAACTCCCGGTTTCTCGGGCACGTCGGAACCTGGCGGTCGCCGGTGCACAGCGTGGCAGAGGCGGCGGCGCTCGCACAGCAGATCGCGGCCAGGCCCGGATTCACCCTGGTCGGATTGATGGCCTACGAGGGCCAGATCGCCGGCGTGTTGGACCGACCGGCCGGCCACGCCTTGCGCGGCGCCACCATGCGCTGGATGCAACGGAAGTCGGTCAGGGAACTCGCCGGGCGACGTGCCGCCGCCGTGGCCGCGGTGCGCCAGATCGCCGACCTCGAGTTCGTCAACGGCGGCGGAACCGGATCGCTGGAATCCACCAGCGCCGAGCCGGCCGTGACCGAGATCGCGGCCGGCAGCGGGCTGTTCGGGCCGCACTTGTTCGACGGATACTCCCGGTTCCGGCCCGCGCCGGCCGCGGCGTTCGCGCTCGGCGTGGTGCGCAAACCGACACCGGACATGGCAACGTTGCTCGGTGGCGGCTGGGTCGCTTCCGGTTCGCCCGCCCCCGATCGGCTCCCGCAGCCGGTGTGGCCGCAACACCTCTCGTTGATACCCCGCGAGGGGGCCGGTGAGGTGCAGACCCCGGTTCGCGGCCGCGGAGCGCGAGCGCTTCGGGTGGGTGACCGAGTCTGGTTCCGGCACACCAAGGCCGGGGAGCTGAGCGAGCACCTGGCGCAATTCGCCGTCATCGACGGGAACCGGATCGTCGACACGCTCCCCACCTATCGCGGCGAGGGCCGCGTGTTCCTGTGACCGCCGGCGTTCCGTCGCTGGTTCACCGGGGTCGCCTCTGGCAGAACTGGGGGCGCAGCGCGGGCGTGCATCCGGAACTGGTGGCCCGGCCGACCAGCGTCGAGGAGGTCATCGCGGTCGTGCGCTATGCCCGCGATCGTGGGCTCCGGGTGAAACCGATCGGCGCCGGCCACAGCTTCTCCGGCATCGCGCTGGCAACGGGCATCCAGCTCGACCTTACGGCACTGACCGGCTTGCTCGCCGTCGACCGGGCCGCGATGACGGCCACCCTGGCCGCGGGCACCACGCTGCGGCAGATTCCCGCCCTGCTGCAACCGCACCAGCTGGCGATGGAAAACCTCGGCGACATCGACGCGCAGACGATCAGCGGTGCCACAGCCACCGGCACCCACGGCACCGGCTCGGCGTTCCGGGGCCTGGCCGCCCAGATCGTGTCCGCCACCCTCGTGACGGCGGAGGGCACCGTGCTGACGGTGAGCGAGACTGAGCATCCCGACTTGCTCCCCGCTGTGAAACTCGGAGTCGGAGCCCTGGGCGTGATCGTCGACCTCACCATCGCCTGTGTGCCGGCGTTTCTGCTGCACGCGCTGGAGCGGCCGGAACCGGTGGAGGCGGTCCTCGAGAACTTTGAGGAGACAGCCCGCGGCGTTGACCATTTCGAGTTCTACTGGTTCCCGCACACCGACACTGCGCTCACCAAGACGAACTCCAGACTGGATGCCGGCGAGCCGGCCGCTCCGCTGCCGAAGGTGCGGCGCTGGGTAGACGACGTGCTGGTGTCCAACGCCGCGTTGTCGCTCGCCTGCGGCATCGGCACACTGGCACCCGCGGCCACGCCGGCGATCAACCGTCTGGCCACCCGGTTGACCGGGCATCGGCAGTTCACGGATACCTCCGCTGCCGTGTTCACCACCCGTAGGAGCGTGCGCTTCCGGGAGATGGAGTACGCCTTGCCGCGCCAGGCGGTACCCGACGCGCTGCGGGCGGTGCGCGCCCTCATCGAGCGTTTGCAGTGGCGGATCTCGTTTCCGATCGAGGTGCGGGTGGCGGCCGCCGACGACCTGTGGCTGTCGACGGCGTACGGCCGGGACACCGGGTACATCGCGGTGCACCGCTACTTCCGCGAGGACTACCATCAGTACTTCAGAGCCGTCGAGGCGATCATGCGAGACCACGGCGGCCGTCCGCACTGGGGCAAGATTCACTTCCAGCAGGCGGTGTTCCTCCGCGAATCGTATCCGCGATTCGACGACTTCCTCGCGGTGCGCGACCGGCTCGATCCGGACCGCGTGTTCGCCAACCGTTACCTCGAAAGGGTGCTCGGACCATGACAGACCAATGGCGCGATGTACCGGCCCTGGCGCGGCGGATGCCGGCTGGATTCACGATGGGCGTGGCGACCTCGGCCTTCCAGATCGAGGGGGCCGTGCGGGAGGGTGGCCGGGGCGCATCGAATTGGGACGTGTTCATGGCGCAGCCGGGACGCATCCTGGACGGTTCGGCCGCCGCGGTCGCGGCCGACCACTTCCACCGAGTCCGCGAAGATGTGGCCCTGCTGCGGGACCTCGGTGTGGACGCCTACCGGTTCTCGCTCGCGTGGACCCGGCTGCAGCCGGAGGGCAAGGGGCCGGCCCACCGCGCCGGGGTGGCGTTTTACGACCAGTTGCTCGACGAACTTCTGGCCGCCGGCATCCGGCCGATGGCGACGCTGTACCACTGGGACACTCCCGAGCCACTGCAGCATGCCGGCGGCTGGCTGAACCGCGACACCGCGTACCGGCTGGCCGACTACGCCTACCTGGCCGGGGAGGCGTTCGGCGACCGGGTCGACAGCTGGGCGACCATCAACGAACCGGCCACGGTGACGCTGAACGGGTATGCCCTGGGCCTGCACGCGCCGGGGGCCACCTTGCTGTTCGACGCGCTGCCGGCGGCCCACCACCAGTTGCTCGGACACGGTCTGGCGGTGGAGGCGTTGCGGGCGGCCGGCGTGGCCGGCGGCATCGGGATCGTCAACGTGCACTCGCCCGTTGAGCCGGCCTCGGACAAGACCGCGGATGCGATGTATGCAGACCTGTTCGACGTGCTGCATAACCGGATGTACGCCGATCCGGTGCTGCTCGGGCGGTACCCGGAGTTGCCGGATCAACTGCCCGGCCAGATTCGCGACAAGTTCGCGTTCCTTGAATCCGTGGAACCCAGCGACCTGGAGGTCATGTCGCGCCCGCTGGATTTCTATGGGCTCAACTACTACCTGCCCACCCACATCCGGGCCGGTGCCCCGACCAGTTCCGCTACCCCGGACGGCCGCTCCGACGCGATGAAGGAACTGCCGTTCTCACTGGTGGACTGGCCGGAGTTCGCCAGGACGGGCTTCGGCTGGCCGATCGCCCCCGAGTATCTCACCGTGACGCTGCGGCAACTGGCAGAACGGTACGGGGACGACCTCCCGCCGGTGTACATCACCGAGGGTGGCGCCAGTTTTCCGGACACCGTCGCAGACGACGGCTCCATCGATGACCCGAGACGCGCGGCGTACCTCGCCGACCACCTGGCCGCGGCGTTCGGCGGCGCCGACGGCGTGGACGTGCGCGGCTACTTCGTCTGGTCGCTGCTGGACAACTGGGAGTGGGCGGCGGGCTTCACCCAGCGGTTCGGCATCGTGCACGTCGACGAACACACCCAGGACCGCACGCCCAAGGCGTCGTACCGCTGGTTGCAATCGCTGCTGCGTTCGCGGTAACCCGTGGGTCCGGTGGCCCCCATCCCCGGTGGTCCCCGGTCGTCGAGCCCTGCCTAGGGCGTCTGCCGGCGCAGGGTGAGTGCGCCCACGATGATACTGCCGAGCGCGAACGCGCCGATGATGATCAACTCGCGGCCGATCCACTCGGCATCGTGCGAGTCGGCCGCCACCGCGTTCAGCGCGTCGATCGCGTGCGAGAGCGGCAGCCAGTCCGAGATCTGGCGCAACACATCCGGCAGCTGGTCGCGCGGCAGGAAGATGCCGCCGAGCAAGATCTGCGGGAAAATCACAGCGGGCATGAACTGCACCACCTGGAACTCAGTGCGCGCGAAGGCGCTCGCCAGCAGCCCCAGCGTCGTGCCGAGCACGGCATCCAGCAGCGCGATCGCCAGCAGCATCCAGATCGACCCCTCGATCGTGAGCCCGCACACCCACACCGCGAAGGCGACCGCAACAGCCGCCTGCGCGATGGCCAGCAGCCCGAAGGCGAGGGTGTAGCCGAGGATGTAGTCGAACTTGCTGAGCGGCATCGTCAGCAGCCGCTCCAGGGTGCCGCTGCGACGCTCCCGCAACGTCGAGATGCTGGTGATCAGGAACATGATGATGAACGGGAACAGGGCCAGGATCGCCGGTCCGATCAGCTCGAACACCGGAGTGTCGGCGAACAGCCAGGCAATCAACCCGATGAGCAGGCTCGGCACCACGAGCAGCAGTCCAACGGTGCGCGGGTCGTGGCGGATCTGGGTGAGCACCCGGCCGGCGGTGGCGAGGGTCCGCGAGGCGTTCATCAGGCCGCCTTGTGCTTCGGATGCCGGGCGATGAGGGCGAGGAACGCCGACTCGGCGTCTCTAGTTTCGGTCTCCTCAAGCAATCCGGTCGGCGTGGTGTCGGCGAGCAGCTCGCCGTCGCGCATCAGGAGCAGCCGATCGCACCGGGTGGCCTCGTCCATCACATGACTGGAGACCAGCAGCGTGCTGCCGGCCGCGGCCAGGTCTCGGAACAGATTCCACAGTTGCACCCGCAGCACGGGGTCGAGGCCCACCGTGGGTTCGTCGAGCACGAGCAGTTCGGGGGAGCCGAGGAGCGCGACGGCGAGCGAGACTCGGCTGCGCTGCCCGCCGGACAAGGACGCGACCAGTTGGTTCAGTTGACCGGTGAGGTCGGTGGCCTGGGCAACCCGGTCGATTTCGCTGCGCGGCACCCCGAGGATCGATCGGAAGTAGGCGAAGTTCTGCCGCACGGTGAGGTCGTCGTAGACGCTGGCTTCTTGGGTGTCGTAGCCGATGCGGCGGCGCAGGCTCGGGTGACCTGCCGGTTTGCCCAGCACCGTCACGATGCCGGCGTCGATCTTCTGCGTGCCGACGATGGTGCGCATCAGGGTGGTTTTGCCGCATCCGCTGGGCCCGAGTAGGCCGACCACCGCGCCCCGGGTCACGGCGACGTCGATGCCGTGGAGCACCTCGCGCTTATCCCGACGGATGCGCAGGCTGTCGATCACGATCACCGGATCGGAATTCATCATGTAGTGAATTCTTTACTCGCACAGGAACCCTGTCAAGAGCCTTGTTCGTCGGCAACCGGTCCGGTCGCCGACCCGTTGCCGTAACCGAGAAGGTGCCACTGGATGACCGGGCCGACGCGTGCCACGATCTCGGCCGGCGGCGCCGAGGCGATCGGTTCCACCTTGAGTACGTACCGCGTGATCACGAGCCCCAGCACCTGGGAGGCGGCCAGCGCCGCTCGCAGGTCGGCGTCATCGGTGTGCAGTTCGCGAGCGATCTTCAAGAACACCTCGCGGACCAGGAATTCTTTGACGATACCGCCGACCAGGCGGTTTCCGACGACGTTTCGCAGGATGCTCGCGGCACGGCGCTGCGCGGCGGGAGTGCTTAGCGCTGCGAGCAGGTGGCTCACCACGTTGTGGCCGAATTCCTCACGCGGACCAGCCAGCACCTCGGCCACCAGTTTGTCCGGGCGGAACGGGGTCTCCAGTTGCGCGGTGAAGAGATCCGCCTTGTCGTCGAAGTAGTAGTGCACCAGTGCCGGGTCAACGCCGGCGCGGTGGGCGATGGCGCGCAGCGACGCGGCCTCATAACCGCGTTCGGCGAACTCCTCCGTCGCGGCCCGCACGATGTCAGCTTTGGTCTGCGCTCCGCGGGCCGCGTGCGGCCGGCCGCGCGGCCGGGTGGTCGGCCGAATTGCCTCGCTCACGGCCCCAGCCTAGACCGGGCGTTCGTCCGGCAGGCTTCGAGGTTGGTGAGAGAGCAGAGAAGTGTCAGTTTGCTTGGCTATAGTTATCTCGAAATGCGGCCGTGGCGCCGGCATCCAACCCGAGGTGCACGGTACGAACGCACGGGGAACGCACAGAGGAGCTCTCAGCAGTGGATTCACTTATCGTCATAGGCATCATCGTCCTGATCGTTGTGATTCTCGGCGTCTATCTGTGGTCCACGTACAACGGGCTCGTGCGATTCAACGTGCGAGTCGACGAGGCCTGGAGCGACATCACCGTCCAACTCAAACGCCGTGCTGACCTGATCCCCAACCTGATCGAATCGGTCAAGGGCTACGCCGCACATGAGAAGGGCGTCTTCGAAAGCGTCACTCGTGCGCGCGCGGAGACCCTGTCCGCGCAAGGGCCGGCAGAAGCGGGAGTTGCCGAGGGGCACATGCAAGCCGCCTTGAAGAGCATCTTCGCCGTCGCCGAGGCATACCCGCAACTGCAGGCCAGCCAGAACTTCCTGCAGCTGCAGGGCGAGTTGGTCGATACCGAAGACAAAATTCAGGCCTCGCGACGCTTCTACAACGGCGGTGTGCGCGAGCTCAACACGAAGATCCGAGTGTTCCCCAACACGCTATTCGTGCGATCGCTGGGCTTCACCGAGCGCGACTTCTTCGAGGTCCCCGACTCGGCCGCCGTCGCCGAGCCGCCCCGCGTGCAGTTCTAACTGAACCGCTTCCATGTACTCCGCCATTGCGCGCAACAAGCGCAACACGGTCTTCATCATCCTGTTGTTCCTCCTGGTCATCGGCGCGCTCGGATTGCTCGCAGGGTGGGTGTACAACGACTTGTCGATCACGATCACCGTGCTGGTGATCGCCACGATCTATGCCGTCATCCAGTACTTCGCGGCCAGCTCACTTGCGGTATCGATGGCCGGCGGCCACGAAATCCGCAAGTCAGATAACCCGCGGGTCTACCGGATCGTGGAGAACCTCGCCATCACGACGGGGTTGCCGACACCGAAGATCTACATCGTGGACGACCCGGCACCGAACGCGTTCGCCACGGGCCGGGATCCGAAGACGGCAAGCGTCGCCGTCACGACTGGCCTGCTGGACATCATGGACGACCAGGAGCTCGAGGCGGTCATGGCCCACGAGATGGGCCATGTGCAGAACTACGACATCCGCGTCACCATGATCGTCTTCGGACTCGTGGTGGCTGTCGGGTTCATCGCCGACATGTTCCTGCGCATCGGGTTGTACGGCGGGGGCCGGAACCGCAACAACGGCGGCGGCAATCCGATCGTGCTCGTCTTCGGTCTTGCGGCGATGATCGTCGCGCCCCTGGTGGCGGCGGCGGTGCAGGCTGCGGTGTCCCGGCAGCGCGAATATCTCGCGGATGCCACCAGCGCCATGACCACACGCAACGCGCCCGCGCTCGCGACCGCGCTGGAGAAGCTCGCCGAGTACGGGCAGCCGATGCGCCGGCAGAACTCCACCATGGCGCACCTGTGGATCTCCGACCCGATGAACCCCGGGTTCATGAGCCGCCTGTTCAGCACGCACCCGCCCATTCCGGATCGGATTGCCCGGCTGGAGAAGATCGGTCGCACGTTCTAACCCGCCCAGCGATAGGTTTCCGGTCGAGCGTGCCCGCCGCGGCGGGCGATGTCGTCCGGAAGGCTATCAGTCGGCGGGGGTAACCGCCCGCTGACCCAACTCCGCCGCCACCGCCGCGGCCAGGTTCCCCCTGTTCATCACCTCGACCGAGTCGAGACCCTGCCACTGCGCGGTGCTCCGCAGCAACGGCGCGAGCCGCGCCGCCGTGTGCTGCGGCGCATCCGGCTCCTGCCACGCCGCCTGCACCCGCAGCACCCCGTTCTGCCGGTCGCTCTTGAGATCCACCCGCCCGACCAGCGCGTCGTCCACCAGGAGCGGCAGCACGTAGTATCCGAACACCCTCTTCGGCTTGGGCGTGTAGATCTCGATGCGGTAGTGGAATCCGAACATCCGCTGCGCCCGCGGGCGATCCCACACAATCGGGTCGAACGGGGACAACAGCGCGGTCGCGTCGATCCGCCGCGGGATCCGCGCATCCCGGTGCAGCCACGCCGGACGGTTCCAGCCCGGAACCGTGACCGGCGAAATCAGCCCCTCGTCTTCGAGCGCCCGCAACGCCGGTATGACGTCTTTGCTCTTCAGCCGGAAATAGTCGCCCAAGTCGGATGCCGTGCCGATTCCGTGCGCCCGAGCGGCGTGCGCGAGCAGCTGTTTGAAAGACTCCTGCTCGGACACCTCGCGCGCCAGCAGCTCCGAGGGCAAGATCTGCTCCGGCAGCGCGTAGGTGCGCTCGAAGCGCTGCCGACCCGCGCTGACCAGCTCACCCCAACGGAACAGCACTTCCAGCCCTCTCTTCACGTCCGACCAGCCCCACCACGGACCGGACCGCTTATTGGCATCGTGTTCGACTGCGCTGGCAGGCAGCGGGCCCTTGTCGGCCAACTCAGCCTTGAGCCAGGCGATCATGGGACCGTTCGCATGGGACCATGCCGTGTGATCGTCGGCCGAGCGCTGCCGGAAGCGCTCCATCCGCCACCGCAACAACGGCCAAGTCTCCACGGGAATGATCGCAGCCTCATGCGCCCAGTACTCCAAGTACCGGCCCTTCCTGGGGAACGCGAGGGCATCCAGCGTCGTCTTGTCGTACGGGCCCAGCCGGGCGAGCGCCGGAAGGTAGTGGCTGCGCTCGAACACGTTCACCGAGTCAAGCTGCAACAGTCCCAGCCGCTCGATCAGCAGATTCAACTGGCGCGTCCCGACAGCGGTGACGGGCTTGCGGCCGAAACCCTGCGCCGCCAGCGCAATTCGTCGAGCCGTCGCCGGCGACACTGTCTCTCTCATCAGAACTGACCCTATCGGCCCGCCCGGACAGCGGCCCGCGAAGCTGGGACCCAGGATGCTTCCTCGTAAACTAGCCTGGTGATCTTTCGCAAGCGCACACCCCCGGCATCCTCCGCCGTGCCCGCGAACGACGTAGCGGTCCCGCAGGGCGTCCGGATCGCCGCGGCGTGGTCCTGGCGGCTGCTGTTGATCCTGGCGGTGCTGGCCGTGCTGATCTACATCGTCATCCAGCTCCGGCTGATCGTCATCCCGTTGCTCGTGTCCACGCTGCTCGCGGCACTGCTCGTGCCGTTCGTGCAGTTCCTGCGGCGTCATCGGTGGCCCAAGTGGCTGGCCGTGACGCTCGCCGAACTCGGGCTGATCGGCGTGGTCTCGGCGTTGGTCTTTCTCGTCGTCGCCCAGGTGCGCGCCGGGTTCCCGGACCTGCAGGTGCAGAGCGTTCAGGCGTGGGAGCAGTTTAAGCAGTTCCTGCTCGAGTCGCCGCTGCATCTGACTGATTCCCAGATCACTCAGTACGCCGACCAAGTCTGGAACTCCGTGCAGCAGGACAGCCAAGTCTGGGTGAGCGGTGCGTTGTCGGTGGGTTCCAGTGCCGGGCACTTCCTGGCCGGTCTGCTGCTCACGTTGTTCACGACCCTGTTCATCCTCATCGACGGTCGCGGCATGTGGGAGTGGACGGTGAGGCTGTTCCCGAAACGCGCCCGCGTTGCCGTTGACAAGTCCGGCCGGGTCGGCTGGGCGACACTCACGTCGTTCGTCAGGGTGCAGATCTTCGTCGCCGCGATCGACGCCATCGGAATCGGAGTCGGCGCACTCGTTCTGGGCCTGCCGCTGGCTATTCCCATCGCCGCCCTGGTGTTCCTCGGATCCTTCATTCCCATCGTCGGTGCGGTGGCCACCGGAGCACTCGCGGTGTTCGTGGCGCTGATCTACAAAGACGTGGTGATCGCCTTGATCATGCTGGCCATCGTGCTTCTGGTCCAGCAGATCGAGGGACACGTTCTGCAGCCGCTGGTGATGGGAAGCGCCGTCAAGGTGCATCCGGTCGCCGTTGTGTTCGCAGTTGCGGCAGGCAGCTTCCTGGCGGGCATCCCCGGCGCACTGTTCGCGGTGCCCGTCGTGGCGGTCTTGAACGTCATGATCCGGTTTATCGCCAGTGGAAGATGGCGCGCCGATCCCGGTGCGTTGAGCGTCGATTCCTTCGGGAAGAACGGGGCAGTAGATGCCTGAACGTGTCCTTGTCGGTCCTACACTGGCGGACATTGAAGCGGCACGGGAGGTGGTGTCCGGAATCGCCTCCGTCACTCCGATGGAGAGTTCACGGTTCCTCGCGGAGATCCTCGGGGTCCCGGTGTACCTCAAGTGCGAGAACCTGCAGCGCACCGGATCCTATAAGGTGCGTGGCGCGTACAACCGGATGGCGAAGCTGTCAGCGGCCGAGCGTGCCCGCGGCGTGGTCGCCGCCTCGGCCGGGAATCATGCCCAGGGGGTGGCCCTGGCTGCCCGGGAGTTGGGGATCGCGGCGACCATTTTCATGCCTGTCGGGGTTGCTCTGCCCAAGCTCCAGGCCACCCGGCGTTACGGCGCCGACGTCGTGCTGCGCGGGCACACCGTCGACGAACCGCTGCGGGCGGCTGCGGAGTTCGCCAGGGAGACCGGCGCGGTGCTCATCCCGCCGTTCGACCACGTCGACATCATCGCGGGCCAGGGAACACTGGGGTTGGAGATTCTCGACCAGGTCCCAGATCTTGAGAGCGTGATCGTCCCGATCGGCGGGGGAGGGCTGATCTCCGGCATCGCCAGCGCGCTGAAACTTCTGGGCACTCGGGACTCCCGCACCTTCCGGGTGATCGGCGTGCAGGCGGAGAACTCCGCGCCGTATCCGGTCTCGCTGAGAAACGGCGAACCGACCGAGATCACCATCTCGCCCACCATCGCCGACGGCATTGCGGTGAGCAAGCCCGGGGAATTGAACTTCCAAATTATCCGGGACCTGGTCGACGAGGTCGTCACGGTCAGCGACGATGACATCGCCAGGGCGCTGCTGATGCTGATGGAGCGCGCCAAACTTGTCGTCGAGCCGGCCGGGGCCGTGGCGGTCGCGGCGATTCTGACCGGACAGGTGACCAGCACCGGCCCGACCGTCGCGGTACTCAGCGGCGGGAACATCGACCCGCTGGTGATGGAACGGGTGATCGCGCTCGGCCTGGCCGCCTCGGACCGCTACCTCAAGTTGAAGCTCCTGCTGCCGGATCGTCCGGGACAGCTCGCCCGAGTCTCGAACCTCATCTCGGAGGTCAACGCGAACGTCGTCGAGGTTCTGCACACGCGCCACGGCCGCGGCGCGCTGATCAGCGAAGTGGAACTCGAGTTGAGCCTGGAAACGCGTGGACCGGAACACGTCCAACGGGTGTTGGACCGGTTGCGGGAGGACGGTTACGACCCGCGGGTGAGCTGACCCGGCCCCGGGGGATCAGGGCTCGAAGATCTCCACTTTGACGATCTTCACCGTGATCTCCTTGCCGGTCGGCGCGGTGTAGCGCACCGTCTCGCCTTGCTTGTGGCCGATGATCGCCATGCCGAGCGGGCTCTGCTCGCTGTAGACGTTGAGATCGCTGTCGCCGGCGATCTCCCGGTTGCCGACGAGGAAGATGCTCTTGTCGCCGGCGATGTTGGCCGTGACGAGCATGCCGGGCTCCACGATGCCGTCATCGGCGGGGGCATCACCGACGGTGGCCGTACGCAGCAGAGTCGTGAGTTGGCGGATCCGGGCCTCGATCTTGCCCTGCTCCTCTTTCGCGGCATGGTAGCCGCCGTTTTCCTTGAGGTCGCCTTCTTCTCGCGCCAGTTCGATCTTCTTGGCGATCTCGACGCGACCCTGAGTGCTCAGCGTTTCGAGTTCGGCCGTCAGCCGGTCGAAGGCCTCCTGCGTCAGCCAGGTGACGTTGCTGGCGTTAGCGATATCGGTCATCGTGCACTCCTTACCTCTGCCGGACCGGGCGTTCGGCAACAAAACAAATGAGACCGGCCGAGGGGCCGGTCTCTTATGCGATTCCCCCCAGCTTACGTGAGCCAGCAGCGGTATATCAAGCCTGTGAACGCGCGCTCCGCCGTGCGCACGGTCTGCGTGAACGATCGGGTGAAGCGGTCCGAGGCAGGGATGTCGACGATTTTCCAGCCGATGATCCCGTGTTGTTCGTTCTGGGCCTGAAGCGCGCAACTGGTGGCCGACCCCGGTGGCACCGAGAGTTCGAAGTTGATGGTGACACTGTACTGGTCGATGACCCGGTGGCCGAGGTCGTTGGTTTCCAGGGCTGAACCGCCCAGGCTTCCCGCCACGAGCCAGATCCCTAGTGCGAGCACCAGCGCGCCGACGGCTCCGATGACGGCCCAGCGGGCGCCGCGCGGCAGCGGCTTCCGGCGACCGTAGCGTGCATCGAGGGCAGGGTTGGTCACGGTTCCTCATCCTCGGCTGTCGATTACTCTTGAGACAAGGCTATTGGCTTTTCCCTAGGAGTTCGGTGACACAGCGTCTGCTCGCGGTCCACGCCCATCCCGACGACGAGTCGAGCAAGGGCGCCGCCACGTACGCCTACTACGTCGATCGCGGGGCCGAGGTAGTCGTCGTCAGTTGCACCGGCGGTGAGCGCGGCGACATCCTCAACGAGGCGTTGCAGGGCAGCGCGATGGCCCAGCGGGACATGGCGGGT
Organism: Parafrigoribacterium mesophilum; assembly: GCF_039652555.1. Classification (NCBI taxonomy): domain Bacteria; kingdom Bacillati; phylum Actinomycetota; class Actinomycetes; order Micrococcales; family Microbacteriaceae; genus Parafrigoribacterium; species Parafrigoribacterium mesophilum. The sequence goes on along the minus strand of NZ_JBDJAF010000001.1, from coordinate 968,549 downwards.
CTGCGTCGACTCGAGATGGCCAACGCCCAGTCGATCATCGGGTTCGAGCACCGCTGGCTGGGCTATGTGGACTCCGGGATGCCCGCGGAGGGAGAGAGCCTCCCAGCCGGTTGCTTCGCTGCGATTTCCCTGGAAATATCCGCCGCTCCGCTGGTGAAACTGATCCGTGACTTCCGACCCCAGGTGCTCATCACCTACGACGAGAACGGCGGCTACCCGCATCCGGACCACATCCGTGCGCACGAGGTCTCGATGCTCGCGTTCGAGGCCGCCGCGGATCCGCTGCAGTACCCGGATGCCGGCGCGCCATGGCAGATTTCGAAGGTGTACTACGACCGCATCATGAACTCCAAGCGCATGAACGCGATGCACGCGGCGCTCCTGGCTCACGACCCGGACTCCGCCCTGCTCGACGACTTGACGAAGATCCGCCGGTGGATGCAAGAACGTCCCTACCTGGCCACCACCCAGGTGCCCAGCGGCGACTTCTTCGAGCGCCGCGACGACGCGTTGCGGGCTCACGCCAGCCAGGTGGCACCCGACAGCAGCTTCTTCTTCTGGCCCAACGAGCTGCAGCGGCAAGCATGGCCGTGGGAGGATTTCCAATTGGTGCAGTCGTCGGTGGCATCGACCGTGCCGGAAACCGATCTCTTCGCCGGGATTGCCGACAGCCACGAGGGGGAATGATGACGGTCCTGCATTACCTGTGGCTCGCGACGCCCAAGCCGGATTTCGACCCCAACACGGTCACCCCGACCTGGGTGGGGTTCCTCGCCACGTTCCTGGTCGCCGGCGCGACCATCCTGCTGATGTTCGACCTGACCAGGCGGGTGCGCCGGGCACGCTACCGCGGGGAGATCCGCGAGAAACTCGAAGCGGAACGGCTCGCGGACGAGGCCGAGCATCTCGCCAACGGCGAAGAGCCCAGGGACTCCTAACCCAGCACCGGCGGAACCGTCGCCACCAGGAAGATCGCGCTCCAATGGCACAGGAACGCGAGCAGGGTGAGCGCGTGGAAGATCTCGTGAAATCCGAATCGGCCAGGGAATGGATTCGGTCGCTTCAGCGCGTAGATCACCGCCCCAATCGTGTAGAAGATACCGCCGACCAGGATGAGCGTCATCATGGCGGCATTAGCCGTGAAGAAGTCGACGATGAACGCGAGCGACGCGTAGCCGAGCAGAAGGTACAGCGGCACGTACAACCAGCGCGGAGCGCCGATCCAGAAGACGTTGAACGCGATCCCCAGGCCGGCCCCGACCCACACCAACCACAGCAGCAGGACCGCCTTGTCGTGCGGCAGGGCGAGCACGGTGATCGGTGTGTAAGACCCGGCGATCAGCAGGAAGATGTTGGCGTGGTCGATGCGTTTCAAAAGGCGCTTCGTGCCCGGCTTCCAGTCAAACCGGTGGTACAGGGCCGAGATGCCGAACAACAGCAGCGACGACAGCACGAACACCAGCGAAGAGACCCTCGCCGCGGGCGTGACCGCGGAGACGATGAGCACGATTCCGAGCACCACCGCCACCGGAAACGTCGCCGCGTGAATCCAGCCCCGCCAGGTCGGTCTGGCCTCCGTCTCGGCGATCGCGGCGTCGAGAAGCGGTAGATTCACCGGCTCCGCATCATCGTCCGACGGGCCCGTGTCGTCCTCCGATTCACCTGCCACCAGATCAGCTTAGGGCCGCCAACTGCGCCCCGGTGCAAATGCGGCCGCCCGCGAGGGACTAGCGTAGGCCTGTGCGAGAGCGGGAAGTCCCACTGGGGCAAGGTATCCTCTACGGGCTGTACCAGAGCCGGATTCGACGGTGGCTCGCGAGCCAGGATCTGCCGAAGCACGTGGCGATGATCCTCGACGGCAACCGACGCTGGGCTAAGGCGCGCGCCTTCGAAACTGCGGCATCCGGGCATCGTGCGGGCGCCGCCAAGTTCCGCGAATTCCTGATCTGGTGCGACGACCTCGGGATCAGGGTGACGACGCTGTACCTGTTGTCGACAGACAACCTCAGCGGACGCACGCCACGCGAGTTGCATGAGCTGTTCCAGATCATCGCAGACCTTGCGGAAGATGTCTCCCACTTCCGCAACTGGCGGGTGCAGCACGTCGGCTCGCTGGACGGCCTCCCCGACGAGCTGGTGGCGGTTCTTGCGGCCGCGCAGGCCCGCACCAAGGACAACACCGGTCTGCACATCAATTTCGCGGTTGGCTACGGCGGTCGACGCGAGATCGCGGATGCGATGCGCAGCATCGTACGCGAGCTGGACAGCGAAGGCGGTACCCTCGATGACCTGGCTGACCGGTTGACCCCGGAACTGATCGCCAGCCATCTCTACACCGGTGGCCAGCCCGACCCGGATCTGGTGATCCGCACCTCGGGCGAGCAACGGCTCAGCGACTTCATGCTGTGGCAGAGCGCCCACAGCGAGTTCTACTTCGTCGAGGCGCTGGGACCCGACCTGCGCGAAGTGGACTTTCTCCGCGCCCTGCGTGACTACGCGCGGCGCCAGCGCCGGTATGGGAGTTAAGACAGTGACCACGATTGAGGAATTCGCGGCAGGGTTCGACGAGGATCCGGGTTACCTGAACTTCGCCAGCGTCGGCCCGCTCGGCCGCGCGGTACTCGAGGAGGAGCAGGCGCAGGCCGAGATGCTACGCCGAGCACGGTTCGGCAGCTTGGACACCCTGCTCGACCAGGACCAACGGGTGCGCGACGCCGTGTCCGCTCTCACCGGATTCCGGCCTGACCAGGTGGTGTTCCAACCCAACACCAGCACCGGGCTGATGCACGCGATGTTCGGAATCACCGGCGGTGTTGCTCTCTCGCCGGCCGAGTTCCCCAGTACCACCTTCGCCGCGGTGCGGGCCTCCCAGTCGCTCGGTGTGCTGAGCCCGGTGTGGCTGCAGACCGACTACGGCCGTGTAACGCCCGGCACCGTCCGCGATCAGATCACCTCATCCACCGCCGCGGTCGCGGTCAGCCTGGTGGACTTCCGCACCGGCTACCTCGCCGACCTCGACGGCATCCGGCAAGTCATCGGCGATCGCCTTCTGATCGTGGATGCGATCCAGGGCTTCTCCGTGGTGGACGCACCGTACCAGGTGGCGGATGTTGTGGCATCCGGAGGGCAGAAGTGGGCACGCGCCGGGTGGGGAACCGGGTTCTTGGCGCTGAGCGACAGGGCAGTGGAACGCTTGACTCCGGTGTTCTCCGGCTTCAACGCGACCGACGAGGACCTGCCGCTTGATGAGGTGATCGCGCCGAGCCACGGCGCCGCCGCATTCAGCATCAGCAATCCCAGCCCGATGGCGCAGGCGAGGTTCGCCACGGCTCTCGAGGAGATCTACGGCGTTGGGGTGGAGCAGATCGCCAGTTCGGTGCGGGACAAGACCGAACGGCTGCTGGCCATCGCGGATGAGTTCGGCATCCCTGTCTCCTCCCCGAGGAGTGACACGGAGCGGGCCGGGATCGTCGTGCTCGAACCGGCCGCCGACCAGCTCACCGTGCTCACCGCGTCCCTGTTCAATCACGGCGTCAGCGCCACAACCAGGCAGGGCACCGTGCGGCTCAGCGCTCACGTCACCACCGACGAGGAGACTTTCCAGATGCTGAGGGCCAGCTTCGCCGGCTACGCCGCGGCGGTCAAGATCTGAGTTTGGCCGCCTTGGCGTGTCGGAGGTTGCCGGTTCTGTGGCGGGGTCGTAGCGTCTGTGTTATCGGGCAGGGTGCCTGATCGAAGCGGCCACATCAGTAGCGTTTCGCGGATGACAACGGTCGTCTTCGTGAGAAGGAACCGGATGCTGAGCATCCGCGGATGGAGACCATCGTGGCCCCGACTACCGTGACCCCTCAGACCGACGCCGCACCATTCGGCACACCCCACCACCAGCAAGCCGAACTCACCTACGTTCTCGACACATCAGTGCTGCTGTCGGATCCCGGTGCCATCTTCCGCTTCGCCGAACACGACATCGTTCTTCCCGTGGTCGTGGTCAGCGAACTGGAGGCGAAACGCAACGACCCGGAGATTGGCTACTTCGCCAGGCAAGCGTTGCGCAACCTCGATGAGTTGCGGATGAAGCACGGCAGGCTCGACTACCCGATCGCCATCGGCCATGGCGGGTCGCTGCGCGTCGAACTGAACCATTCCGGCCAATCGGTGCTGCCGTCCGGGCTGCAGTTGGGCGACAACGACTCGCGCATCCTTGCGGTGGCGCTGAATCTTGCCAATGACGGCCTCGCGGTCACCGTGGTGTCCAAGGACCTGCCGTTGCGGGTGAAAGCGGCCTCTGTCGGTCTTGCCGCGGAGGAGTACCGAGCCGAGCAAGCCGTCGATTCCGGCTGGACCGGCGTCGCCGAGATCGACCTTTCTGCCGAACAGATGTCGGCCCTGTACGACTCCGAAGAACTCAGCAGCCGGCTGCTCGGCGATTTGCCAGTCAACACGGGGCTCGTCGTGCACTCGGAGCGTGGCTCGGCGCTCGGTCGGGTCACCAGCCGCGGGCAGATGCGTCTCGTGCGCGGCGACCGGGAGATCTTCGGTATGCACGGCCGGTCGGCCGAGCAGCGGCTGGCCATCGATCTGTTGCTCGACCCCGAGATCGGAATCGTGTCGCTCGGCGGGCGCGCCGGCACCGGCAAGTCGGCGTTGGCACTCTGCGCGGGCCTGGAAGCGGTGCTCGAGAAACAGCAACACCGCAAGATCATGGTGTTCCGTCCGCTGTACGCCGTGGGCGGGCAGGAACTCGGATACCTGCCAGGGGATGCCGCGGAAAAGATGAATCCGTGGGCTCAGGCGGTGTTCGACACCCTCGGTTCCGTCGTGTCCCAGAACGTGCTCGACGAGGTCGTGGAGCGCGGCCTGCTGGAGGTGCTCCCGTTGACGCACATCCGCGGCCGTTCGCTGCACGACGCGTTCGTGATCGTCGATGAGGCGCAGTCGTTGGAGCGCAACGTGCTGCTGACGGTGCTCAGCCGGATCGGGCAGAACTCGCGCGTGGTGCTCACGCACGATGTCGCACAACGCGACAACCTGCGAGTGGGCCGCCACGACGGTGTTGCGGCCGTCATCGAGAGGCTGAAGGGGCACCAGCTGTTCGGCCACATCACGCTGATGCGTTCGGAACGCAGTGCGATCGCCGCGCTCGTGACGGAAATGTTGGAGTCGGGCGATATGTCGTGACGGCTCGCCCTCAGCGGCGAGCGTCTAGGGTCGAGTAGTGAACTTCCTCCTCATCGTCGCGGCGACCCTCCTCGCCCTGCTGGTGTGTGCGCTTCTCGCACCGCGGCTGCTGTGGAGGACCGTGATCGGGTGGAGTTACCGCGACGCCTATCGCAACGAGCCCAGCGCGGCGGTCTTCGGTCTCTACCGGCTGGTGGCGTTGATCGGCATCGTCGCCGTCGTCGCGACGGGGATCGCCGTCATCCAACCGACGACCGGGGACGCCACCGCCGGGAAGCCGCACACCGCGGTGCAGCGGATGTGGGGAGCACCTTCCCCTGTGGTGGTCAACCGGGTCATCATGCCCCTGGACGAGGCTCCCGTCGGACTGGTCGATCAGCCGCTGCTCGGCTATCAGGCGGTGGACGGCATCCGGCGCCAGCCCAGTTATCTGTTCGCGCTGCCCGAGTTCAGGCAGAAAGACGCCGTCGAAGCGAACGGTCTGGTGGGGGTTCCGCCGGCGCCTGGCCTGGTGGCGTTGGACACCGCTGACCTGGTCGTTCAGGTGAACGGGGACCGGCGATGCTTCCCGCAGCGGGTCGTGGTGCACGAGGAGGGGGACGTCGTCACGGTGGGTGTCTTCTACGGGCAGGCGAACCCGTCCGACGGGTCGAACGTCGTGCACGTGCGCGACTGCGATCCCACACCGGCCGAGCGCGCCGGAACCTCGGTGCTCGTTCCGTTGCAACTCTCTGACGCGCTCGGGTCGCGGGAGGTGCACCAGCTCGACGGTGCGCCGGTGAGGCGCGTTCAGGTCGCGACGGGGTGAACAGCGCGGCTTAGCCGGGGTGGGTCATACTGAGCACATCGAGTGCGGTGTCCAGTTGCGCAGTTGTGACTTCGCCGCGCTCCACGAACCCGAGGTCGATGACTGACTCGCGGATAGTGATGCTCTTCGCAATGGCGTTCTTGACTACCTTCGCTGCTGCCTCGTAGCCGATTACCCGGTTGAGCGGGGTGACGATGGACGGTGACGATTCCGCCAGAGCGCGGGCGCGCTCCACATTTGCGACGATGCCGTCGATGGTGGTGTCCGCCAGCAGCCGGGTGGAGGTGGACAACAGCCTGATGGACTCCAGCAGCGCGGTGCCCATCACCGGGATGGCCACGTTCAGCTCGAACGCACCGGATGCCCCAGACCAGGCGATGGTCGCGTCGTTGCCGATCACCCGCGAGCAGACCATGAGCACCGCCTCAGGGACGACCGGGTTGACCTTGCCCGGCATGATCGAGGAGCCGGGCTGCAGGTCGGGGAGGTGGATCTCGCCGAGCCCGGTGTTGGGCCCTGACCCCATCCAGCGCACGTCGTTGCAGATCTTGGTGAGGCTGACGGCGATGACACGCAACGCTCCGGATGCCTCGACGAGGCCGTCCCGGGCGCCCTGCGCTTCGAAATGATCTAACGCCTCGGTCAGTGGCAACCCGGTGTCCTCCGCGAGCAGCGCGATGACCTTCTGCGGGAATCCGAGTGGCGTGTTGATGCCGGTGCCGGTGGCGGTGCCGCCGAGGGGTACTTCGGCGACCCGCGGCAGGGCGGAGGTGATCCGGTCGACGCCCAGTCGCATCTGCCGCGCGAATCCGCCGAACTCTTGGCCCAGAGTCACCGGGGTCGCATCCATCAAGTGCGTGCGGCCCGATTTCACCACGGTCTTCCACTCGTCCGCCTTGGCGGCCAGGGAGTCGCCCAGGCGCTCCAGCGCCGGGATGAGGTCGTGCAGCAGGGCCCCCGTGACGGCGACGTGCACCGAGGTCGGAAAGACGTCGTTCGAGGACTGGGACGCGTTCACGTGATCGTTGGGGTGCACGGGGGAGCCGGAGATGGCGGTGGCCCGCGTCGCGAGGACCTCGTTCATGTTCATGTTTGACGAGGTGCCGCTGCCGGTTTGGTAGACGTCGATCGGGAACTGGTCCAGGTGCTGGCCGTCGATGATCTCGTCGGCCGCCGCCACGATCGCGTCGGCGATCGTGGCGTCGATGATGCCCAGTCGGCCGTTCACCGTCGCTGCGGCCCGCTTGATCCTGGCCAGTGCCACGATCTGTGCTGGCTCAAGGCCGGCTCCGGAAATCGGGAAGTTATCGACCGCACGTTGGGTTTGGGCGCCGTACAGCGCCGCGGCGGGCACGCGCACCTCGCCCATGGTGTCGTGCTCGATGCGGAATTCCGGGGAGTTGGTCACAGCGTTGACTCTTTCTGTTACTCGTGAACTGGGGAAGATGGCGGGGTCACACGGTCCCGACGACGGTGTGCGGAACGACGTTGCCTTCGCGGAGCCGGTAGTTGGCGCCCACAATGGCCAGCGTACCCGCGGCGATCGCGGCGCTGATGATCTCCGAACCCCGCACAAGAGCCGCCACGGTGTCCCGCACGTGCTCGCGACCGACCTCCGCGGCATCCGGCTCAGCCAGCTGTGGATGCTGATCCTTGACCCTGCGTGCGGCGGGGATGATCGGTTCGATGAGGCTGGCAATGTGCGGCGGCAGGGTGGCCGACTCGGAACCGAGGCTGTCGATCGCGGCCCGCACCGCGCCACAGGTGTCGTGACCGAGCACGACGACCAGCGGAACGTGCAGGATCTCCACCGCGTATTCCAGCGAGCCGATGACAGAGTCGGACACGATATGACCCGCGTTGCGGACGACGAACAGATCGCCGAGGCCCTTGTCGAAGATGATTTCCGACGACAGCCGGGAGTCGCTGCAGCCCAGCAGCACCACGTGGGGTGCCTGATCGTCGGCCAGTTCGCTGCGCCGTTCCACGTCCTGGTGCGGATGCTCGGGGACTCCCGCCGTGAACCGCTCGTTGCCGGCGCGCATCTCTTCCCACGCCTGCGCCGGCGTGAGCGTCATGGTGGCACCCGCCTCGGTGGCGGGCTGGCTGGCGGTTCCCTGAAGTGCGGACGTGCTCACTGTGATGCCTTTCCTGTCGTTTCAAACTGCTTTGCTAGCGCGGTCGCCAGCGTGTGGAATTCGGAGGTTTTCGCGGTGCCGAACAGTACGTATGCGCTGGACCCACGCGTGGTCGACATCGCGTAGGCGAGGTTCCCAGGATCGCGCGCGTCGCGCCGGTCGTACACCTTCCAGGGCACCGCAGCGATGACGGTGGTGCCGGTCGCGCGGCTGCCGGAGAGCTGATTCGCGATCCAACTGTCGCCGCCCTGGATGCCCTGTCTCAGACCGATGAATTGATCGCCCGGAGTGAGGAAGCCGACATACCACGACACGACCCCGTCGCTGCTTTCGGAGTTCAGTTGCGCGGAGTTGGCCGACCAGCCACCGTCCAGGTGCGGCGCGGCGAGCGGCGCGGCGATGCCCGACTGAGCCTGTCGCGCGACGGCGAGGTAGTCCACCTCGGGGAGGTTCGGAGCGGTGGGACGCACGGCGACGAGGATCACCGCGAAAACGACGGCGAGACAGGCGGCCAGCGACAGCAGCAAGTTCGTGGCGGTCTGGCGCGACCGGCGCTTCTGTGTGGCATCCGCCTTACGCTGCGCGGTTTCCTCCGCGGTTTCCGCACGGCCGAGTTCCGCGACGATGTGTTGGTCGGTCGCGGAGGTCGTCTGGTCGTGGTCCGAAGTCATGCCGTTCAGTTGCCCGCGGTGCGTTGCTGCGAGTCCCGCTGTTGAGAATCGCGCTGTTGAGAGTCCCTCTGTTGTGAATCACGCTGCGCGGCATCCAAGCGTGCGGCGTCCAGTCTGGCCTTTGCGCCGATCAACCACTGCTCGCAGCGCTGCGCCAGGGCCTCGCCACGCTCCCAGAGGGCGATGGAGTCCTCTAGCGTCGCGGTGCCCTGCTCCAGCTCGGACACGACCCGGACCAGTTCGTCGCGAGCCTGCTCGTAACTGAGACCGCCGTTCGCAAGCGCCTCGTCGTTCGGCGCCGCGGTGTTTGTCGGACCGGTGTTCGTCGAGTCGGTATTAGTCACATCGGAGTTCCTGGCAGCGCTGTCTGTCGATGTCGTCTCCACGATGCCATTCTATCGGCGCGGGTTTTGACCGACCTCTTCCCGGTCCACGGTGGTGGACAGCGCACCGCGGGCGAGCGTGAGGAGGAGAGGTGTGCCCGCCGGCGCATCCTTCGAGTCCCGCACCAGCGCACCGCCGGGCAGGTGCGCGATGGCGTATCCGCGGTCGAGGGTGCGCTGTGGCGACAGCGCCCGCAACTGCGCGCGCAAGTCCCTCACCCGTGCCACCGACTTATCGATGAGCACGTCCATCAGTTCGGCCCCCCGCCCCACGTAGCGCGAGAGCTCCTCGGCCCTGGAATCGACCAACCAGTCCGGGGAGGCGAGCACCGGCCGGGTGCGCAACTGTTGGAGTTTGTCGATTTCGATGCCGATGAGGCGGGTGACTCTCATCGTCAGCCGTGCGCGTGCCTGCTGAACCCGGTTGAGTTCCTCGGCGACATCCGGCACTACGCGTTTTGCGGCGTCGGTGGGGGTGGATGCCCGCAGGTCCGCCACGTCGTCGAGCAGTGGGCGGTCGGCTTCGTGGCCGATCGCACTGATGATCGGGGTGGTGCATGCGGCGGCGGCCCGGACCAGCCCCTCATCGCTGAACACCATCAGGTTTTGGAAGTCGCCGCCGCCGCGCGCCACGACGATCACGTCGACCTCGGGGTCCGCGTCCAACCGCTTCAGGGCGGCGGTCACCTCGCCGGCCGCCCGGTCGCCCTGCACGGCGGCGTACGCGATCCGGAATTTCACCGCCGGCCAGCGCAACTGCGCGTTGCGCAGCACGTCCTTCTCGGCATCGGAATCCTTGCCGGTGACCAGTCCGATGCACCTCGGCAAAAATGGGATCCGCTTCTTGCGCGCCAGATCGAACAGACCCTCGGCCGCCAGCTTCGTGCGCAACCGCTCCAGCCGTTCCAGGAGGTCGCCGAGACCGACGTGACGCATCTCGAAGACCTGCATGGTGAGGGTGCCGCCCTTGACCCAGTAGTTGGGCTTGACCAGCGCCACAACACGGTCGCCCTGCCGCAAGTCGCTCGGGAGTCTGCCGCGCACCGACGACCAGATGGTGAATCCCACGGTGGCATCGACGCTGAGGTCTTTGAGCTTGCCGTACACGTTCCCACCGGAGACGCCCCACTGGGTGATTTCACCCTCGGTCCACACCGAACCCAGACGGTCGATCCAACCCTTGATCTTCGAGGACAGCAGCGCGACCGGCCACGGAGCGTCCACCGTAGGCGGGGCATCCGCGATCGTCATGGTGGTCCTTTCCAGGTTCCGTGGAATCCCTCAGCCTACAATTGGCGCGTGGGCAGCATAGCCGAGACAGCATGACCGAACAACGACCGCGTCCCCGGTACGGCGAGTACGCGACCCCTCAAGCGCAAGCCGAAGCGATGGGTCTGCCCGCAGCGGCACCCGCCTCGCCCGGCATCCCGCAGCAGCTGACGCCACCGGCGACCGGGCATCCGGCACCGGCTCTCCGGAACGTACGCTCTGACGACGTTGCGCATCGACGGGAACAGACCAACCTGATCGTCACCGTCACCTTGCTCGCTTTGGGACTCGTCAACATCGCCATGAGCATCGGCAGTTACGCGAACCTGGGCACGACCATCCAGAGTGTCTACGACCAGCTCGGCTACGGGACCTACACGTCCGGTGCGCTGGCCTCGTCACTGGGTCTCGTCGCGATCGCGGTCAGTGTCGTGGTCTGGCTCGCGACCGCAGCCGTGAGTACCTTGTTGATCCGCAAGCACCGGATATCGTGGTGGCTGCCGCTGGTCGGGGCCACGCTGCTGTTCATCACGATCGCGGTCATCATGACCGTGGCCGTGGTCTCCGACCCTGCTTTCATGACTTATCTGGACAAAATGGGCTCATAACACCGGCTCAAATCTGGGGCTGCCGCGAGTCCCTATAGGTGATTATGATTCCGCGATGTGCAAAATCATCGTCGGGACATTCAGGGGCTTCGAGCCGTAGCCGTACTGCTGGTCATAGCGAACCACTTCCTCGGCTGGCCGAGTGGCGGATTCATCGGTGTCGATGTCTTCTTCGTGATCAGCGGATACCTCATCACCGGGCTGCTTCTACGCGAACACGAACGCACCGGCACAATCTCATTGGCCGAGTTTTACCGGCGCCGAGTCAGGCGCATCCTGCCGGCAGCGCTCGCTGTTACCGTAACAACGCTCGCCGTCGGGTTTGTCGTCTTCACCAGGTCACGATCGGCGGCGCTGTTCACCGACGGCGTTTGGGCGACTCTCTTCGGTGCTAACTGGCGATTCATCATCACCGGCACTGACTACATGCACGCCGGTGATGCGGTTTCCCCGCTCCAGCATTACTGGTCGCTCTCGATCGAGGAGCAGTTCTATTTCGTTTGGCCGCTCATCCTGCTGTTGACCCTCGCGATCGCCGTGCCCCGGCACCGCCGCAGGGCGGCAGTGGCAATCGCCGTCATCGGAATCGCGTCCTTCGGGTTTGCCGTTTGGGAGACCTCCGTGTATCCGACTGTGGCGTATTTCTCAACATTCTCGCGGATCTGGGAACTGGCGAGCGGGGCTCTCCTGGCGATCTCTGCTCCTCGTGTTTCAGCGATGTCGGAGGCATTTCGCCCGTTCCTCGCCTGGGGCGGACTCGGCGTCATTGCGGCAAGCGCGCTGCTCATCAACTCGGAAACACCATTTCCAGGCCCGTTCGCCCTGGCGCCCATCGCCGGAACTGCGGCGATCATTGCTGCCGGCGTCGATAGACGCCGACCGCAGCCCTGGCTGCTCACCAATCGCGCGGCCAACTATGTAGGAGATATCTCGTATTCGCTGTACTTATGGCATCTGCCGTCTTTCGTCATTGTCGGTCTCTTTCTCGCCAGCACGCCGCGACGCTATCAAGCCGCTGCACTCGTCGTGACAGCAGCATTAGCCGTCACCACTTTTCATCTGGTGGAGAATCCGATCCGGCGAACGCGCCATCAGGTTCGTATCGTGAGGCCGGCACTCGCGGTCTTGTGTATTGTCGGCTGCTCGGTCCTCGTCGTCAACATTGCTCCTCGTACTTCGGTTGCCGTCGCTCAGGGGCGGGTGTATCGCACTGGTCAGAGCCCTGCCCTCCGTGCTCTCTGGAAAGGCATCGACGCTGCGTTGATGATGAAGGCATGGCCGAAACTCACGCCATCTATCGATACCATCGGCGCCGACGACAAGGCTCCGGCGTGGGTGAGTGACGGCTGTTTGGGGCACTCAACCGGAGCGCTCGCGAATCCGGTTGCCAACGCCAAGCGCTGCGATTACGGGAGCCCTTCCGCGCAGAAGTTAGCCGTTGTGCTGGGGGACTCGGTCGCCATCAGCTGGGTTCCGGGAATACGCAAAGCGCTTGAACCGCGGGGCTATCGCGTGGTCGTGCTGACAATGGCAGAATGCCCGGTCGCGGACGTGGAGACCTACTTAGGCGATGGTTCCGCAGTGCCGGAATGCTCTAGGTTCCGGCATTGGGCGCTGTCGTATATCCAGAGCCTGCACCCAGCAGTTGTCGTGGCCTCGGATGCTGCGTCCACTATCACTCGTCTGGTGAGCGGTGCCAAGGGCGCTGCGTCAGAAACGGAGTGGGAGACCGGTATGCACAGGTCACTGGCGTTGATAGCAGAGGCCAGCGAGCGAGTCGTGGTGTTGCAGAGCCCGCCCACCGGCAAGGGATTCGACACTTGCGCTATCCTGCGAAGCACACCAGATGCGTGCTTGCTGTTGCGTCCGCCGGAAGACGAGTTGACAGAGAAGGCCGAGCGAGCGGCGGCGACGGGACTTCCCGTGGACTATGTCGACACGGCGTCGTGGTTTTGTGGGCCCCAAGGCCGCTGCCCGTCATTCGTGTGGGACACCCCGGTACTCGCCGACAGGTCGCACCTCACCGCGGCGCACAGCAGGAACCTGTCCGCCGTCCTGGCGGATGCCATCCTCTCACCCGCGATGAACGGCAGTTAGCCGATCGACTTGCCGGCCGAGCCCAGCTGCTGGGCCGCGAGGATGACCCGCTTGGACATGTCGGTCTCAGCAACTTTGCCCCACGCGCGCGGGTCGTACTGCTTCTTGATGCCCACCTCGCCGTCCACCTTCAGCACGCCGTCGTAGTTCTTGAACATGTAGCCCGCGATCGACCGGGTGAAGGCGTACTGCAGGTCGGTGTCCACGTTCATCTTGATCACGCCATTGGCCACGGCTTCGGCGATCTCGGCATCCGACGAACCGGATCCGCCGTGGAAGACCAGGTCGAGTGGCTTATCCGCAGTGCCGTACCGGCTGGCCAGACCCTTCTGGATGTCACCGAGCAGCCCGGGACGGAGTTTCACGTTGCCGGGCTTGTACACTCCGTGCACGTTGCCGAAAGTGAGCGCGGTGATGTAGCGACCGTTCTCGCCCAAGCCCAGCGCCTCCACCATCGCCACCGCGTCGTCCAGGGTCGTGTAAAGGTGCTCACCGGCCTCGTTGCTGACGCCGTCCTCCTCGCCGCCGACCACGCCGATCTCCACCTCCAGGATGGCGTGGATCGCCTTCATCTTGGGCAGCAGCTCGGAGGCGATGCGCACGTTCTCGGCCAGCGGCACGGCGGATCCGTCCCACATGTGGGACTGGAAGATCGGATTGCGCCCGGCCTTCACCTCGGCCTCGGATGCCTCGATGAGCGGCATCACGAATCCGTCTAGCGCATTCGCCGGGCAATGGTCGGTGTGCAGGGCCACCTTGATCGGATAGTTCTTCGCGACTTCGGTGGCGAACGCGGCGAAGGCGAGGGCCCCGGATGCGCGTGCCTTCACCGACTGGCCGGCGAAGTAGTCCGCACCGCCGGTCGAGATCTGCAGAATGCCGTCCGAGCCCACCTCGGACAGGCCCTGCAGGGCGGCGTTGACCGTCTGGGACGACGACACGTTGAAGGCGGGGTACGCGAAACCGCCCGCCTTGGCGGCGTCGAGCATTTCGGCGTATTGATCGGGGGTTGCAACAGGCATTGGTGTCTCCTTCACAGCGGGGTTCACACGGTGAGGCTCCCGGAGTGCGGGGCCCTCACTTCACGAGTCTATTGATTCGGGATGGTGCTCTCCCTCCCGATGTTAAAACGCGCGAAGCCTTAAGAATCCCTGATCTTTCGTCCGACGGTGACAAACGTCCGCAGTGGGCGCTCAGTAGGGTTGAAGAGTGAACAATGATGCCTCTGGCCCGGTCCTCAACCCCGATCGCAACCTCGCCATGGAACTGGTCCGTGCGACGGAAGCGGCCGCGATTCGAGCCTGGCCGTTTATCGGCCGCGGCGACAAGAATGCGGCCGACGGTGCCGCAGTGGATGCCATGCGCAAGTTCCTCGGGACCGTGGATTTCGACGGTGTCGTCGTTATCGGCGAGGGTGAGAAAGACCACGCACCGATGCTGTTCAACGGTGAGCGCGTCGGTACCGGCAAGGGTCCGGCCTGCGACATCGCGGTCGACCCGATCGACGGCACCTCGCTTACCGCGGCGGGACGGCAGAACGCGCTGTCGGTGATCGCCGTCTCCGACCGCGGCAGCATGCTCGACGCGTCGTCCGTCTTCTATATGGACAAAATCGTTGCCGGCCCGGAAGGTGTCGGCGTGCTCGACCTGCGCAAACCGATCGGTGAGAACATCCGGGCGCTCGCGAAGGCCAAGCACAAAGAAGTGGGCGAAATCACCGTGGCGGTGCTCGACCGGCCCCGGCACGCCCAGCTGATCGACGACATCCGCGCGGCCGGCGCCGGTACCCGCCTCATGCTGGACGGCGATGTGGCCGGCGGCATCAACGCCGCGCGGTACGAAAGCCGGATCGACATGTGTGCCGGCACCGGTGGCAGCCCCGAGGGCATCACGACCGCCTGCGCAATCAAGGCACTCGGTGGCTTCATGCAGGCACGGTTGGCACCGCGCAACGACGAGGAGCGGCAGCGGGGCGCGGATGCCGGGCTCGACCTCGATCGGGTGATGGACGCCGACGACATGGTCAGCGGAGACAACACCTTCTTCGTGGCAACCGGTGTCACCGACGGCGGGTTGGTGGAGGGCGTGCAGCGTAAGGGCCCGATCATCCGCACCGAAAGCATCATCCTGCGCTCCCGTTCCGGCACGATCCGGCGCGTGCGGGCCGAGCACCAAATCTCGAAATGGCTCTAAGCCGCTCCTGTCACCACGCCGGTAGCGTCACCCGGCCCTGAGCTCACCCGCGGCTGTCAGCCGTTGCTGCGGGAAACTCCTGCGCCCACCGGGTCTAGTTCCTGCTGTGCCGGCGTGGTGGTCAGCTCGAACGCGGTCAACTCGCGCGGCGACTCTTCAATCCCGGAGAGCGTACCGAGCACCTTCGACTCGTCCAGCGCACTGAGTTTGCGCGCGCTTGGCAGTACCTGACGCTCCAACGAGCCCACGAAGGCGTTGTAGTCCTTGACGCTCCTCTCGATCGAACGACCCAGCTTCTCCACGTGGTCCGACAGCTTCGAAAGCCGGCCGTACAGTTCCCGGCTCAGGTCGAACAGCATCTTGGCATCCTCGGTCAGCACGTTTTGCTGCCAACTGAATGCCACCGTCTTCAGCACCGACCACAAAGTGACCGGCGAGGCCAGCGCCACGCGCTTGCCGAACGCATAGTCCATGATCGACGGGTCCGCCTCGAGCGCGCTGGAGACCAGCGACTCACTCGGGATGAACGCGATGACCAATTCGGGGGAAGCGTCCAGGCCCTCCCAATAGGTCTTGCTCGCCAGCGTGTCGATGTGTGCGCGCAAGGCCTTCACGTGCTGCTTGAGCAGGTGCTCGCGTTTCGCGCCTTCCTCGCCGACGGCCGTCACGAGGATCTGACTGGCCTCCAGGTACGCGTTGAACGGCACCTTGGCGTCCACGGCGATGTTCTTGCCGCCCGGCAGATGCACGACCATGTCTGGCCGGCCGGCTCCGGCATCCGAGCTGATATTGGACTGCACATCGAAGTCCACCCGCTCGATGAGTCCGGCGGCTTGCACCACGTTGCGCAGTTGGGTTTCGCCCCACACGCCGCGAGTGCTGTTGCTTTTCAGCGCCGCCGCGAGCGTCTCGGCCGTCTGGCGCAGACGCTCCTCGGATTCGGTCGCCGACCTGAGTTGCTGGCTCAACTCGCCGTGTTGGCGGCTGCGCTGCGTTTCGAGCTCGGTCACCTTGTGCTGCATCGTTCGGAGGCTCTCCTGCACCGGGGTCAGCAACTGCAACACCTTGCTTTCGGCGCGCTCCCGCTCGGTGCGCGCCGCCTGTTCGGCGCGCTGCCGCTCCAGCAGCTCCCGGTGCTGTTCCTGCAGCCCGGACACCTGCTCACGCAGCGCCTGCGCGGTCGCCTGCGCCGAGGCGAACTCGGCGGACAGCGCCGTCCGCGCCTCCTGCTCCTGCGCGCGCAGTTCGCTCATGGCGGCCTCGTGCCGGGCCTGTAGCACCTCGGGATTCTCGCCCACCGGCATGCCAACGCGCGACCTCGCCTTGAGCACACCGATGACGGCGCCGAGCCCGATTCCTACCGCGAGACCGATGAGTAGAGCAACAAGAGGATCCATGCGTCCAGTGTCGCAGGCGGCACCGACATTGCTGCCTCGTCGGCCCGGCGTGCTGGGTCTCGTAGTGCCCGGGATCCCAGTCAGGCGGTTGGCGGCGCCACTTTGTTACCGGCGCGCCTGTTCGAGCGGGCGCGCCGATGACAAAGTGGCGCTCGCCGAGGTGGCCCCGATCGCGCCCAACGGGATGCCCAGGATGCTCCCGAGCTCCTCGAGCGAGTCGACGCCGGCGCGTCCCGCGGCGTGCACCATGATCGCCGCGCAGGCCCGGGAGTCGTCCAGGGCGTCGTGGTGGTGGAAGTCCTCGAATCCGGCGGCCATCGCCGCCACCGGTAGCCGATAGGAGTCGAGGTTGTAGGTCTTCCGGGCCACGCGCAGGCTGCAGAGGTAGCTGAACGCCGGGCAGTCGACGTAGGAAGCGGCGCAGGCGGCGGCGATCACGCCCATGTCGAAGCCGGCGTTGTGGGCCACCAGCGCGTCGCCGTCGGCGAAGGCGACCAGATCGGGAAGCTGCTCGCTCCACAGCAGCGCCCCCTCGACATCCGGCGCCATAATCCCGTGGATGCGCGTGTTCCACTCGTTGAACGAGTCGTACCCGGCCGGCGGTCGGATCAACCAACCGGCCTCGTCCACCACGACGCCGCCGCGCACCTTGACCAGCCCGACCGAGCACGCGGACGCGCTGTTCGAGTTGGCAGTTTCGAAGTCGATCGCGGTGAAGTTCAGGCTCATGGGCCGATCGTCTCACGCGCATCCGACCCGACCCGGTAGCGACGCCCCGCGACCCTGGCGAAGCAGCCCGGTACGATGGACCCTCGTGGCTCTCACTATCGCAATCGTCGGACTTCCCAACGTGGGCAAGTCGACCCTGTTCAACGCCCTCACCAAGAATCAGGTGCTCGCGGCGAACTACCCGTTCGCGACGATCGAGCCCAACATCGGCATCGTCAACCTGCCGGATGCCCGCCTGAAGGTGCTCGCGGAGCTTTTCGACTCCGAGCGCATCCTGCCCGCGCCGGTGTCCTTCGTCGACATCGCCGGCATCGTCAAGGGCGCCTCGGTCGGGGAGGGTCTCGGCAACAAGTTCCTCGCCAATATCCGCGAGGCCGATGCCATCGCCGTGGTCTCCCGCGGTTTTGCGGACCCGGATGTGGTGCACGTCACCGGGACGGTTGACCCGGCCGATGACCTGGAGACGATCAACACCGAACTGATCCTCGCCGACCTGCAGACCCTCGAGAAAGCGATCGAACGCTATGAGAAGGAGGTGCGCACCCGGCGCACCGCGCCCGAGGTGCTGAAGACCGCGCAGGAGGCCGCAACCTGGCTGAACGACGGAAAGCCGCTGTCCGCCTCGACGATCGACCTTGAGCCGATCCGGGAACTCGGCCTGCTCACCGTCAAGCCGTTCATCTACGTGTTCAACGTGGACGAGGCGGTGCTCGGTGACCAGGCGCGCCGGGATGCGCTCGCCGCGCTGGTGGCCCCGGCCAAGGCCATCTTCCTGGACGCCAAGCTCGAGTCAGAGCTGATCGACCTCTCTGACGAGGATGCCGCCGAGCTGCTGGCCTCCACCGGGCAGGCCGAGAGCGGCCTCGACCAGCTGGCCCGGATCGGCTTCGACACGCTCGGCCTGCAGACTTACCTCACCGCCGGCCCCAAGGAATCGCGCGCCTGGACCATCCACAAAGGCTGGAAGGCCCCTCAGGCGGCCGGGGTCATCCACACCGACTTCGAGAAGGGCTTCATCAAGGCCGAGGTGATCTCCTTCGACGACCTGGTCGCCACCGGCTCCATCCACGAGGCCAGGGCCAAGGGCAAGGCCCGCATCGAGGGCAAGGACTACGTGATGCGCGACGGCGACGTCGTCGAGTTCCGCTTCAACGTCTAACGTTATTGGCCTACGGCGTTGGGCACCCACGGCCCTTGAGTCCAGAATCGACCTAACGTACAATATCCTGTACTTAGGAGACGACATGCGCACCCTGTCATACTCAGAATCCCGGGCGAACTATGCGGCAACGCTCGACGCGGTGCTCGACGACCGCGAAGAGGTCGTGATTACACGTGCGGGCAAGGATTCAGTGGTGATTGTCGCCCTCGATGATTACGAGTCTCTTAAGGAGACTGCTTACCTGCTCCGCAATCCGGCGAACGCGCGGCGCCTGCTCGCATCCATCGAACGGCTCGAGGCTGGCCAGGGAGTTGAGCGCGAGCTTGTCGAATGAAGCTTGTTTGGGATGAACACGCCTGGGAAGACTATCTCTACTGGCAGATGCAAGATCGCAAGATTCTAAAGCGCATCAACGCGCTGATCACCGATATACAGCGGAACGGCAACGATGGCATCGGCAAACCCGAAGCGTTGAAGCATGGCTTCCACGGATTCTGGTCTCGCCGGATCACCGACGAACACCGACTCATCTACAAGGTGACAGAAGACTCGGTGCTGATCGCACAGTCCCGTTACCACTACGAATGACATCGGCAATCGGGTGTATTGCCGTCGTAACGCCCTGAGCCCGAGTCACGGCCCGCCGCTACCCAGCAGGCGGTGAATCACCGCTCGATGCGCACCACCGAGTATTCAGTGTCGGGCGTCGGCGGAGTGTCGAACCGCGCGTTCGGGAGGTAGAGCGCGTTGCCGAACCTCGCTATGGTCGTTGGCACCTGGAAGTCCGCATCCGTCCGCTGATCGACGAGTTCGCCACTGGTCCCTGCGGCATTGAGCCGGATGACGGCGACCGTGTTCGACAGGTTTTGCACCACATACAGTGTGCGGCCGACGACGAGCAGACCGTCGCCGTTGGTGAGCACCACGCCGCCCAGGTCGACGGTCGTAGCGACGCCGGTCGCCGGATCGACGCGGAACAGGATGCCGGTGGATGACTGGATCACCAGCAGCGCCTGATGATTCGGTGTTTCCGCGATGCCGTTGGCGTTGATGCCGGGCTGCTGCACCCAGTCGCCGGTCAGCGGGAGGACCTCGATTGCATCCGGGTCGGGGAGGGCGCCGCCCGGTCCGAGGGGAAGCTTGTAGAGCTGGGCCTGCGAGCTGTCCGTGAACCATGCGGCGTCGTGTGTGAGAACGACGTCGTTGATGAACGACGGCTCCGTTGTGAGGGTGTAACTCTGGATCAGGGCACCCGTGGCGGCATCCACGACCCGCGCCTGGCCGGTGGGCCCGCCCGCGATGAACAGCCGGCCCCGGTTGTCGATCTTCAGACCGACCGACGGCGTGCCGGGGCCTTGAAGGGTGGTGATCTGTTCGCCGGTGCGCACGTCGAACACGTAGACGTCTCCGTCGACCAGTGAGCCGACGTACCCGGTGCCACCGGGGCCGATCGCGATTCCCTCGGGTTGGAACGCGTCGGGCAGCGCGATCACATCCTGGAAGTGGCCGGGTGGCGCCTGCGGTGCGGCAAGGGCGGTGGGTGTTCCTGTAGCCAGCAAGAGCGCACCCAACGCGGTGGCGGACAGTGTACGTGCGACGATGCGACTGAACATGCGGTCAAAATACTCCGGCTCGGGCATGCGTCAAGGGGTTTGGGCAGTATCACAGGATGGTGTGGCCGTATCGAATTGCCCTCGCGGATGTCACAGGCGGATGTCGGTCGGTGTCTCATCTCTAGGAACACGATTCGTCGACGACATTGGAGAAGACATTGACCATTCAGACCCGCATCCCCCTGACCGAGATCAACGGCGCGTACGGCGCGCTCGTGAAATTCGCTGCCCGCAAGAAGTTGGGCTTTGTACCCAAGTCCGTCGGTGTGCTGTGGCACCACAAGGCTGTCATGAAGGACTCCATGGGTATTGGCGGCAAGGTCGAAAGTTGGCGCGAACTCGACCAGAACCTTGCGTCGTATGCAACTATGGCTGCGGCCGCCACGGTCGGCTGCAGCTTCTGCCTCGATCTCAACTACTTCATGGCGCACAATCATGGGCTCGACGAGGCGAAGGTCCGCGAGGTACCGCGCTGGCGAGACTCCGCCGTCTTCACCGCTACCGAGCGCAAGGTCATGGAGTACGCGGAGGCCGCCAGCCAGACACCGCCCACCGTAACCGACGAGCTGTCGGATGCGCTCCTGGCCGAACTCGGCCCGGCGGCGCTGGTCGAACTCGCCGCACGCGTGGGGTTCATCAACATGTCGGCGCGCATGAACATAGCGCTCGGCATCCACTCGGAGCAGTTCGCGGATGCCTGTGGCCTTCCCCCGCTTGCCGTTCCCTCAGCCGCCTCCAGCGCGGCATAGGCTCCCGGCATGGGTAGTCTCGCGCGCGCCGACGAGGATCCGTTCGTAGTCCACCGGGGGCTGCTGTTCACCGTCGCGTATGAGCTCCTGGGCTCAGCGGCGGACGCCGAGGACGTGCTGCAGGAGTCCTGGATCCGGTGGGCGGCGGTGGACGTGTCCGACATCCGCGAGCCGCGGGCGTACTTGGTGCGCCTCGTGACTCGGCAGGCGCTCAACCAGCTGCGCACCGTGGCCCGGCGCCGCGAGGAGTACGTGGGCGAGTGGCTTCCAGAACCGCTGCTGATAAGTCCCGACGTGGCGGACGACGTCGAACTCGCGGAGAGTCTCTCCATCGCGATGCTCACCGTGCTGGAGACACTCGGGCCCGACGAGCGCGCGGTCTTCGTGCTGCGCGAGGTCTTCGACGTGCCATACGACGAGATCGCGGATGCCGTTGATAAGACCCCGGCGGCGGTCCGGCAGATCGCCCATCGAGCGAAGCGCCACGTCTGGGCCCGCCGCCCCAGGGTGCGCGTCGTTCGCTCCGAGTTCGAGGAAGTGGTTGGCCGTTTGGTAGCGGCGATGAATACCGGCGATCTTCAGGGTCTCATGGATGTGCTCGCGCCCGACGTGGTCTCGGTCGGCGACGGCGGGGGGAAGGTTCAGGGCGCAGCGCGGCGGCCGATCGTGGGCGCCGACAAAGTGGCGCGCTACGTGTTGGGCGGAATGGCGAAGACGCGCGGCGCGGTCGCCGCAGTCGCGACGAGGGTCAACGGGGAACCGGGGATCCGGATGGAAATGGGCGGGCGAGTGCTCGCGGTCCTGGGCGTGGCCATCGACGGCGGACGGATCACGCGCATCTTTTCGATCGCGAATCCCGACAAGCTCGGCCGGATCGATGAGGAGGCCGCCATCAGCCGGTGACGGCGACGCACCGATTCCCAGGGCTCACGCCCCGGGCCGGTTCTTCCCCGCCCATGGGTCGTAGTCGACCTCCAGTTCCGCCTGCTTCGGTCGTTCCTTCTCGGGCACGTGCTGGAGGTTCACGCGGATGCGATACCAGAGCGAGCTGGAGCCGCGCATCCCGTCGACTAAGACGTCGGCCGGCTCGAGTAGCGTCACGACCCCCGGATGCTTCTCCTTCCAGCGCTCCAGACCCGCGAGCGCCTCAGACTTCGTCTTCGCCCGGGCGATCTCGATCAGCGGCATCCTCGACGCGCGCCGCCCCGAGCCATCCGACGACGCCTTCGGCGGTTTCTCGGCGGGCCCCAGCTCTTCGGCGAGGGCAAGCAGGTGGTCCAGGCTGCCTGCGGAGTCATCGATACCGGATGCCGGGTCACCACGCTCGGCGAACCGCTCGAGCACCGACCGCACGGTGAACTCCTCCGGCCGGGACCTCGGCACCTCGGCCCAGTTCAGTGGCGTCGACACGCGCGCATCCGGAAGCGGGCGCACCGAGTAGGCGGATGCGACGGTGCGGTCTTTCGCGTTCTGGTTGAAGTCGACGAACACGCTCTCGCCGCGTTCCTCTTTCCACCATTTGGCGGTGGCGATGCCGGGCGCTCTCCGTTCGACCTCCCGAGCGAGGGTCTCGGCGGCGAGCCGCACGTCCCGGTAGTCCCACCGCGGCTGAATCCTGGCGTAGATGTGGATGCCGCGGGAGCCAGACGTCTTCGGCCAACCGACCAGGCCGTGATCGGTCAGCACGTCGCGCGCGATCATCGCGACGTCGACGATCTGCTGCCAGTCGGCGCCCGGCATCGGGTCGAGGTCCACCCGCAGCTCGTCCGGATGGTCCAGGTCCTCGGCCCGGACTGGATGCGGGTTGAGGTCGATGCAGCCGAGGTTCACCACCCAGGCCAGGGCAGCGGCATCCCGGACGACGACCTCTTCGGCCGAGTTGCCCGACGCGTATCTGAGCGTGGCGGTCTCCAGCCACTCCGGCCGATTATCCGGGGCGCGTTTCTGGAAGAACGCTTCGGCCCCGATGCCCTTCACGAACCGCTTCAGCACCATCGGCCGTCCCGCGACCCCGTGAAGCGCACCGTCTGCCACGGCCAGGTAGTACCGCACCAGCTCAAGCTTCGTGATGCCCGGCTCGGGGAACACCACCTTGTCGGGGTGGGAGATTCGCACCTCGCGGCCGTCGATCTCCAGCACCTCTGCCTTGCTCGTCGCCGGGCTCACGGGCTCACCATAACCCCGCGCGATCCCGACGGACAGGGCGTGCTGGTCAGCCGTCGACGGATGTGGCGAGTGACTCTGGTCGACGGAAGTCGTCACCGATCACGGCGCCCGGATCAGCCGGCAAGCGCAACCCCGTGGATGAAGTCACCGACGGATGACGCCAGCAGCGCCGCCACCCCGTCGGAGCCGAGGGCTGAGGAAGCGCGAACCTTCATCCCATGGTCCGCGTCGGGCACCGCGACCACCCGGATGCGTCCGGTGCCGGGGACGTACTGCGCGAGCTCGGCCGTGAGCTCGGCCGCGGTGCCGAAGCTGTCTCGCTCACCCTGCAACACCAGCGTCGGCACCCGAGGCAGCAGCAACTCAGCCAAGCGCGATCGCGCCGGATTATTCGGCGGGTGCAGCGGAAAGGCGAGGCAGACGACGGCGGCCGCTCCGGTGGCCGCGGCGGTTCGGCAGGCCACGCGCGCACCGGCGCTCCGGCCGCCTACCACGAGCGGCAGCTGGCCGGCCAGTTCCCGAACCTGAGAAAGGGTGTCCAGCCATGCCACATCCAACGCCGCCGGCCGGGGAGCAACCCGCCGTCCGGCGGCCCGCCAGGGCTGTTCGTGGCGGATGACCGTGATTCCAAGGCCCGGCAGCCGAGCGGCCAGCGCGGTCAAGTCCCTGGCCTCGATGCCGCCGCCGGCACCGTGGCCCGACCAGAGCACCGCTACCGGTGCGTCCGCCGGATCCAGCACGAGGCGCCCCGGACCCAGCGATGTGGGCGCGATGACATCCATAGCTCCAGAACCTACGCCTGCGCTGGGGATTCAGGGTGACGAGCTGCCTCGCCCGGCTCGCCGTCCCGATCCCTCTGCGCGGCCAGCCTGTCCAGGTCGGCGGCGAGAAGTCGCATCCGTCCTGGCCGGGCACGCGTGTAGAAGGAATCCACCACGATGGCCGAGCGGTCGAGGCCATCCTGCACCTCCCGTGAGACGTCGGCCCACGCGTCTTTGCGGGCGCTCTCAACGAGGTTCACCAGGTAGGCGCGGTCGTCACGGAGCCCACGCAGGCTGTCGACGAGAGATCCCAAAACGGCACGGCGCACCCGCAGGTTCTTGGTGTCGGCCAACCGGTAGTCATGCGCCCGGACGGCGCGGCCGGAGCGGTACTCGATCGAGTGGAGCGCTCGGGCGACCCGCTCGCCGTCCTGCTCGAATTCGTCCGCCAACTCTTCCAGGACGCCGGCTGCCGCGTCAAGGTACTGGGCTGCGTCGTACGAGCCCGATCCGCTCAACGCCCCGACGATGATGATGTTTTTGAGTGCCATCCGTCCGGCGTGTTCGGCCAGCATCAGGCCGTCCGAGGTCGCTTCGGCGACGGAGGGCGGCTTTGGTGTGGGGAGCGCCGACTCGTCGAAGGGCTTCATCCTCACCCGTCGCGTGTGATGAAACCAGTGCCACGCGCGTTTCACACTTCACTCCGGTCCGGCTCCGTCACCCTTTGGTCGAGCCTAGCCAGTTGACTTGACCAGGTGTGTCGACCAGACCCGAATCGATCATTTAATCGGTAGGAACAGGTCGCGACCGCGAGCCCTTGACCTCCGTGGTGCCCACGAGTAGCGTTACCGCACCCAATTAGAGAGGTCGCCATCATGCCCGAGTTCATGGATGTTCACCACCATATGGCAGGTATCACCGCCGAGGATTTGCGGGCGGCTCACGACGCGGACCTCGCCATCCAGGACGAGGAGGGCGTTGACTTCAAGACGGCCTGGGCGGACCCGGAATCCGGGATGGTGTTCTGCCTGTCCGAAGCCCCGTCCGCGGAGGCGGTCAAGCGCATCCACGAGCGCACTGGGCACCCGGCGGACGAGGTACATCCGGTGCCGCTCGTCGTGTGACGGTGCGTCATCGATTGCTTCGAATCGGCCGCTGGGAAAGGCGGATCGCGATGCAATTCCGATTGAGCTAGCGGGCGTGGCAGGCCGGGTGCTGTGCTGTCGGGAAGTTTTTCTTGCGTTCGGCGCCGTATTGCCGGTATAACTTGAGCGATTACGACATGTTTGGGGGAAACATGAAATTCGTCAGCAAACTCGGGGGTGCCGCCGTCGTTGCGGCCGTCGTGATGGGGATGGTCGGGCTTGGTGCGACATCCGCCCAGGCTGCGACCGAGGACGACGTCGCCTCCTGGATCACCAGCACCGCGCTCGACCGGCTCGGCGTCGAGGTGCAGGATGCCAGTCTTGCCGACGCGCTGAACAGCGCCATCCACGACGCCGTGGCCGCCGGACTCATCTCGGTCGAGGTGCAGGACACCGCGCAGTCCGACATCGACGATCCGGATGCGGTCACCGACGACGAGGCGGACGGCGTGCTGGACGACGAACTCGAAGACCAGACCGGACAGTGGCAGGACATCGCGGCGGAGTGGCACGCGGCGTTCGATGAGATCAAGGCCGACTTCGTCCAGTGCCGCGAGGCGGCGACCGGCGGAGCGAACGACTGCGCACATCAGTTCCGGTACGACATGCAGGTGAACCACGTCAAGGCGTGGCAGGCACGGCAGGCCGCAAAGCTCGGCGACATCTCCGCGCTTCCGCAAGAAGAGCAAGACAGCGCGTTGCAGAAGTTGCAGGAGCAGGGTGCCCGTGCCGAGGCGCGCCTCGCGAAGGCGGCGGACCTGCTCGAGCGTCAAACCGGTGACGACGGGCAGACCAGTGACCAGAGCCAGTCCGGCGACGAGGCGGACAGTGGCGACAGCCAAACGGACAGTACCGAGTCCGCGGACGGCACGAAGCAGAAGTCCAATGAGCGCGGGCACGGCAATAAGCACAACGCGAAGGCCGACAACGCGCGAGCGAACCGCGGTGGCGGTCAGGGGAACTCTGGTCGATGAGGCGGTGGCGTAACAGTAAGGGACTCGCCGCCGCTTTACTAGCCTGTGTGCTGGTGTGCGGTGGAATGACCGGTTGCGCCAGCGTGCCGGCCAGTCCCGAATCGGCGATTTTGAGCGGCCCCCTGCCCGAGGACGTCACGGCAAAGAACGTGCTCGCCGCAGCGATCCTGCTCTCGACATCCGACATCGACGGCGCAGTGGCTGAAGGGCTGGTGACTCCGGCGGAGGTCGATGCTGCGAAGGTCGCTATCGAGGACGGCACGCTCGACCTGTGGCGGCAGCGCGCCGAGAGCGACCAGGCCCGCTAGGTTTCCGGCTCGATCACCGGACGGGTTCGGTCAAGCGGGGAGACTCCGTCTCCACCGGGAGCTAAACTGGCCAGATAATCGAATATCGGGCCACAACACGATGCGGGAGAGTTCACCCACGCTGGTGAACACCGAAGGAGCAAGCCTCCCCGCCAATCTCTCAGGTCTTCCGTACCGCATCGAATTGGCCACTCTGAAAAGCGAATCGCGAAGCGATTCGGATTGAGCTCGCCGAAATCATCGGGCTCAATTCGGACCGGTCCGGTTCCGCCCACGGTGCAAATCGGCCACGGTCGATGAAGCTCTCAGGCTCATGACAGAGGGGGAGTTCTGTTTGCGACCCATGCCAGGAGAACTCATGCCCGAACCCGTCCCCACGCAGAGGTTTTCACCGCTGCATGCCATCCACGAGGCTGCCGGTGCCAGCTTCACGGACTTCGCCGGGTGGCAAATGCCGGTGCGCTACACAAGCGACCTCGCCGAGCACCACGCGGTGCGCACCAGCGCCGGTATTTTCGACTTGTCGCATATGGCCGAGATCCGGGTCGAGGGCGCGGATGCGCCGGCCTTCCTCGACTACACACTTGCCGGCAGACTCTCCACCATCGCGAACCACCAGGCGAAATACAGTCTGCTGCTCGCCCACACCGGCGGCATCATCGACGATGTCGTGGTCTACCGGCTGGCGGAGCGATCCTTTCTCGTGGTCGCCAACGCCGGCAACCGGTTTGCGGCTGCCGCAGCGCTGTCGGAACGCGCCGCCGGATTCGACGTCACCGTCACCGACAGCAGCGACGACTACGCGCTGATCGCCGTGCAGGGACCCAAGGCCCGGGCCGTCGTCGAGACGGCAACCGACATCACTCGGTACGGCGTGCCGCTGGCTGACCTGCGGTATTACCACAGCACCGACGCGGTGTTCCGGGATCTGCCGCTGCTGGTGGCCCGCACCGGCTACACCGGCGAAGACGGCTTCGAACTGTATGTCCGAGCGGATGCCGCGCAGCAGCTCTGGCACGCTCTCACCGAGGCCGGCGGCACCGAGCTCATGCCCGCAGGCCTCGCCAGCCGGGACACCCTGAGACTGGAAGCCGGGATGCCGCTGTACGGCCACGAACTCAATGAGGACACCTTCCCGATCCAGGCCGGGCTTGGCCGCGTGGTTGCCCTGAACAAACCCGGCGACTTCGTGGGGCGCGCCGCCGTCGAATCCGGCCCCGCCGCAGGCGCGCGCGTTCTAGTCGGCCTGGCCGCGGAAGGCAAGCGCGCCGGACGAGCCGGATACGCCGTGTTCGACGGAGCCCAGAGCCAGGCGCACGAGGTTGGCACCATCACCAGCGGCGCCCTGTCGCCGACCCTCGGACATCCGATCGCCATGGCGTACGTCGACTCTCCACTGGCAGGGACTGGAACTGCGCTGTGCCTCGACGTGCGGGGAACCAGGATTCCCGCCCAGATCGTTCCCCTTCCCTTCTATACACGAGAGGCCAAGTAATGGCTGACAAGACACAATTCAGGTACACGCCGGAGCACGAGTGGCTTCAGATCGACGGCGACACCGCCACCGTGGGCATCACCGACTACGCCGCGGAGAAGCTCGGCGACGTCGTGTTCGTCGAGCTCCCTGCCGTCGGCACGAGTGTGAGCGCCGGCGCGGTGATCGGCGAGATCGAGTCGACGAAGTCGGTCGGCGAGCTCTTCTCCCCAGTGGACGGCACCGTGGCCGAGACGAACGACGCGGTAGCGGCCGCCCCGGAGTTGATCAACACCGATCCGTTCGGTGAGGGGTGGATGGTGAAGATCACCGCCTCCCGGCCGGCGGACCTGGGCGGCCCGAC
Organism: Parafrigoribacterium mesophilum; assembly: GCF_039652555.1. Lineage (NCBI taxonomy): Bacteria > Bacillati > Actinomycetota > Actinomycetes > Micrococcales > Microbacteriaceae > Parafrigoribacterium > Parafrigoribacterium mesophilum. The sequence continues at coordinate 940,359 of NZ_JBDJAF010000001.1, read as the reverse complement.
CTTCCTCACCTACGACGGCTACACCGCGTTGGTAGGGGAGTGATGGTCGACTCCATCGGCGTCGTCCGTCCGTTCGAAAGTCGTCACATCGGAACGGACGCTGCGGCGCAGCGGGCGATGCTCGACACGCTGGGCTATCGCAGCGTGGAGGAACTGGTCGCCGCAGCGGTACCCGACTCGATCCAGCAGCGGCCGGCCGGCGCCCGGTCTGGCACCCTGCCTCCGGCGGCCAGCGAACGCGACACGCTGGCCGAACTGCGCGGTTTCGCAGCCCGCAACCGGGTGAACCGGTCGATGATCGGACTGGGCTACTACGGCACCATCACCCCGGCCGTGATCAAACGCAATGTGCTGGAGAACCCGAGCTGGTACACCGCGTACACGCCTTATCAGCCGGAAATCTCCCAGGGCCGGCTGGAAGCGTTGATCAACTTCCAGACCATGGTCGCCGACCTCACCGGCCTCGACACGGCCAACTCCTCGATGCTCGACGAAAGCACCGCTGTGGTCGAAGGCATGCTGCTGGCCCGGCGCGCCTCCAAGTCCGACTCCAACGTCTTCGTCGTGGACGCCGATACCCTGCCACAGACCAAGGCCGTGCTCGCGAACCGGGCCGCCGCCGTGGGCATCGAACTAGTCGAGCTGCCGTTCCTCCCCGCGTCCTCGAACGACGGCCGGCAGCTGCCCGATGCCTGCTTCGGCGTCTTCGTGCAGTATCCAGGCGCCTCCGGCCGGGTGTGGGACCCCACGAGCGTCATCCGGCAGGCGAAGGCATCCGGAGCACTCACGGTGGTGGCGGCCGACCTGCTCGCCCTCACACTGCTCACCTCCCCCGGGGAACTGGGCGCCGATGTCGCCGTGGGCACCACGCAGCGCTTCGGCGTTCCGATGGGCTTCGGCGGTCCGCACGCCGGCTACATGGCCGTACGGAAGGGGCTGGAGCGCCAGTTGCCCGGTCGGCTGGTGGGCGTCTCCCAAGACGCCGACGGGCACCCCGCGTACCGCCTCGCGTTGCAGGTGCGCGAGCAGCACATCCGCCGCGAGAAGGCAACCAGCAACATTTGCACCGCGCAGGTGCTGTTGGCCGTGATGGCCGGGATGTACGCGGTGTATCACGGCGCACAGGGCTTGCGCGACATCGCCGAGGCCGTCACGCGCCGCGCCAGGTTTCTCGCCGAAGCCGCCACCGACGGCGGTCACACCGTCGTGCACGGCAACTACTTCGACACCCTCACACTGCACACCGACCGCAGCGCCGACGCCCTGGTCGAGGATGCCTATGATGCCGGCTTCCTGATCCGCAAGGTGGACCAGAACACGGTACAGCTGTCCGTCGATGAGACGATCGACGACGGCGATCTGCTCGTGATCGCCAGGGTGCTCGGCGCCGAGCGGGAATTGCTCGATGGTGCGGCCGTGGCGCGCACCGACATCGACGGCTGGATCCCCGCCGGCTTGCTACGCAAGAGCGCGTATCTCACGCATCCGGTGTTCAGCACGCACCACTCCGAGACCGCGATGATGCGCTACCTCAGGTACCTTGCCGACAAGGACTACGCCCTCGACCGGGGGATGATCCCGCTGGGGTCCTGCACCATGAAGCTCAACGCGGCTGCCGAAATGGAAGCCGTCAGTTGGCCGGAATTCGCGGACATCCATCCGTTCGCACCGAAGGCGGATGTCGAGGGATACCTGGCGATGATCGGCCAGCTCGAGGGGTGGCTGGCCGAGGTGACCGGATACGACGCGGTGAGCCTGCAGCCCAACGCCGGTAGCCAAGGCGAACTGTCCGGATTGCTCGCGATCCGCGGTTACCATCGCGCCAACGGCCAGGAGCAACGTCGCGTCTGCCTCATCCCCTCCAGCGCGCACGGCACTAACGCCGCCTCGGCGGTGCTGGCCGGCCTGAGGGTGGTCGTGGTCGCGTGTGACGAGCACGGCAACGTGGACCTGGGCGATCTGCGGGCGAGGATTGCGGAGCACGCATCCGACCTCGCTGCGCTGATGATCACCTACCCGTCGACGCACGGGGTGTACGAGCAGGATGTGGCCGAGATCTGCCGCGAGGTGCACGCCGCGGGTGGGCAGGTCTACGTGGACGGCGCCAATCTCAACGCGCTGCTCGGCTTCGCCCGGTTCGGGGATTTCGGCGGCGACGTCTCGCACCTGAACCTGCACAAGACGTTCTGCATCCCGCACGGCGGCGGCGGGCCGGGCGTCGGCCCGGTTGCCGCCAAGGCGCACCTGGCCCCGTACCTGCCAGGCCATCCGCTGGATCAGCGCTCGCCGGTCTGGGGCCGGGCGGTCTCGGCGGCCCCGTTCGGCAGCCCAGGCATTCTGCCGATCAGTTGGGCGTATATCCGGATGATGGGTGCCGAGGGGCTGAAGCAGGCCACCGGCGCGGCGGTGCTGGCGGCGAACTACCTCGCCGTGCGGCTGCGGGACAGCTACCCGGTGCTCTACGCCGGCAAGAACGGACTGGTCGCGCACGAGTGCATCCTGGATCTGCGGCCGCTCACCGAGGCGACCGGGATAAGCGTGGACGACGTGGCCAAGCGCCTCATCGATTACGGCTTCCACGCGCCGACGATGAGTTTCCCCGTCGCAGGCACGCTCATGGTAGAACCGACCGAGAGCGAGGACCTCGCCGAGCTCGACAGGTTCGTCGAAGCTATGGTCGCCATCAAGGCCGAAGCGGATGCCGTCGCGGCGGGGCAGTGGCCGGTCGACGACAATCCGCTGCACGGCGCACCGCACACCGCCCGGAGCCTGATCCAGGGGGAGTGGCAGCATCCGTACAGCCGGGAGGTTGCCGCCTACCCGGTGCGCTCGCTGCTAGTGGACAAGTACTGGCCTCCGGTCCGCCGCATCGACAACGCCTACGGTGACCGCCACCTGGTGTGCGCCTGCCCGCCGCCGGAGGCCTTCCAGTAGCCTGCCCTAGTCCCGTTTCACGGAGTTTCTGTCTCCGGGCCCCAGATTCCGGCATCACCAGGCCGGTCGGTGACAGTTTTTCCTTGAAACGGGGCAGAGACAGGAAACGGGGCAGAGACAGGAAACGGGGCAGAGACAGGAAACGGGACGGAGAGGGGAGGGGTCAGGCAAAGAGGGCGGGCAGGGCAGCGACAGCCCACTGGTAGCCGACGAAGCTCACCGCATCCAGCAGGAAGTGAGCCACCACCAGCGGCAGCACCCGCCCGTACTTGGTGTACAGCCAACCGAACAGCACGCCCATGGCGACATTGCCGACGAACGATCCGAACCCCTGGTAGAGATGGTACGAGCCCCGCAGCACGGCGCTGGTGAGGATGATCGGCCACTTCCTCCAGCCCAGGTCCCCCAGGCGCGCGAACAGGTATCCGACGACGAGGACTTCCTCCACGACGCCGGCACGCAGCGCCGACAGTAGCAGCACCGGAATCGTCCACCAGTAGGTGTCTAACGCGTTCGGCTGCACCCGCACGGTGATGCCGATCGCATGCCCCAGCAGATAGAGCGCAAGTCCCGGAACGCCGATGACCACGGCGAGAGCCAGCCCGGCGAGCGCATCCCGCCACGGCCGACTGCCGTCAATGCCAAGCCTGCTCAGGTGCGGCCGGGTCACCCGCCACAGCAGAAAGGCGGCGAGGGCGACCGGAACCAGATCGAACAAGACCGACAGCAACTGATAGGTCAGGTCGAACCCCGGCCGGTTGCTGAGCGAGTTGTTCAGGGTGGCAGTCTGCGACGACAGCGGGGTCTTCTGGGTAAGCCTCGCCAGAATCGCGACGACGGAGTACACCGCAGAAGCGCCGAGGGACAGGCCGAGCACCAGCAGGATCTCAACCCGGATGCGGCGGTGCGGTGCCGCCTTATCCTGCGGTACGGGCGAGAGCTCGGCTGGCACGGCTCGATCGTACCGTGACCCCGGAGCGGCAGGAACGAGCAACCGACAAGCCCCGGCGAGCCCTGACGAGCCCTGACGAGCGTTCGCCGTCCAAAAGGACAATAGCGATCAACTCTCGGGATAGCTGGATTAGTGCGCATCCCAGGCCGGCGGCGCAATAATTTGTAGGAAAACTGCAAGATCTGGCGTGTGGATCACAACTAGGTACCGTTTACGTTTACCATTTTGGCTGAGGGGAACCTGTGTGTTTAGGGTTCTTTAATACACCACACGGACGGTGCCATAAGCTCCGAGCCGTTACGCCATTGCACCAGGAGGAAAATTGAAGATCAATCGGACCGCCTTAGCGGCCGCGGGCATCGGCCTCGCGACCGCGATGATATTGACGGGATGCGGACCGTCCGCGCCGGCCCCGAAGGCATCGAGTTCAGCGTCGTCCACGGCCGTCATCACGACCAACGGCTCCGAGCCGCAGAACCCGCTGATCCCGACCAACACCAACGAAACCGGCGGCGGTAAGATCCTCGACGCGATGTTCGCGGGACTCGTCTACTACGACGAGAAGGGTGCTCCGCACAACGACGTTGCCGAGTCGATCAAGACCAGCGACAACAAGACCTACACGATCAAGATCAAGCCTGGCCAGAAGTTCACCGATGGTGAGCCCGTCACGGCGGACAGCTTCGTCAAGGCCTGGAAGTACGGTGCTCTGGCGAGCAACAAGCAGCTGTCCAGCTACTTCTTCGAGGACATCGAAGGATTCAGCTACGACGCGGACACCGACCTCACCGGCCTGAAGGTCGTCGACGACAACACGTTCACGGTGACGCTGACCTCGGCGCTGGCGGACTTCCCGCTGCGTCTTGGCTACTCGGCGTTCTTCCCGCTGCCGGAGTCGGCATGGAAGGACCTCGAGGCGTTCGGTCAAAACCCGATCGGCAACGGACCGTACATGTTCGCCAGCCCGACGGCGTGGCAGCACAACGTGAAGATCGACCTCAAGGTGAACCCCGGTTACGACGGCGGACGCAAGGCCCACAACGGTGGACTGACGATCACGTTCTACGCGAACCAGGGCGCGGCCTACTCCGATCTGCTCGGGAACAACCTTGACGTGCTGGATGCCATTCCGGACAGCGCGTTCGGGACCTACAAGAAGGACCTCGGTGACCGCGCTGTGAACCAGCCGGCCGCGATTTTCCAGTCCTTCACCATCCCGTCCCGTCTTCCGCACTTCAGTGGAGAGGAAGGCACACTGCGTCGCCAGGCTCTGTCGATGGCGATCAACCGCCCGGAGATCACCAAGGTGATCTTCCAGGACACTCGTACGCCGGCGTCTGACTTCACCTCGCCGGTCATCGACGGCTGGTCGAACAAGCTCAAGGGTGCCGACGTTCTCAAGTTCAACGAGAAGAAGGCGAAGGATCTGTGGGCTCAGGCCGACAAGATCTCCCCGTGGACCGGTAAGTTCCAGATCGCCTACAACGCCGACGGCGGCCACCAAGGCTGGGTCGACGCTGTGACGAACAGCATCAAGAACGTACTGGGCATCGACGCGTCGGGTGCGCCGTACCCGACGTTCAAGGAGGCTCGTACTCTGATCACGAACCGCACGATCCAGACCGCGTTCCGCACCGGTTGGCAGGCTGACTACCCGGGGTTGTTCAACTTCCTCGGGCCGTTGTATGGCACCAACGCCGGATCCAACGATGGTGACTACTCCAACCCGGACTTCGACGCGCTCTTGAAGAAGGGCTCGACGGAAACCGATCTGGATGCCGCGAACAAGGACTTCCAGCAGGCTCAGGAGATCCTGCTGAAGGACCTGCCGGCGATCCCGCTGTGGTACTCGAACGTGACCGGTGGCTTCGGCCCTGATGTGCAGAACGTGCACTTCGGCTGGAACTCCGTGCCGCTGTACTACGAGATCACCAAGAAGGACTAGTAGTAGTAGCCGGTTACTGCCAGGGGCGGCGACGCACGCGTCGTCGCCCTTGGCATGACTCTGCGAGCGCGGTGCCTTTTACCCCTTGCGCGCGTGTAATCTCGGTGCTGGCCCCACGAGGGTTTCGCTCCAACACAGATAGGTCGCACTTTCCTATGTACAGATCTCCCGTTCCGAAGGCAATGTAGCCCCATGGCCGGTTATATCTTCCGACGGTTCCTTCAAGCCGTGCCGGTGTTCTTCGGCACCACGCTGCTTATCTACTACATGACCTTCGTGATGCCCGGTGACCCGATCATCGGGATGTTCGGAGAGCGGACTCCTAACCCGGCACTGGTGGAGGCGCTGCGCGCCCAGTACCACCTTGACCAGCCGTTCATCGTGCAGTACTTCATTTACATCGGCGGCATCTTCCGTGGTGATTTCGGCATGTCCTTCTCGGGTGAGCCCATCTCTCAGGTGCTCGCCCGCACCTTCCCGGTGACGGCACGGCTGGCGATCATCGCGGTCGTCTTCCAGGCATTCTTCGGCATCCTCGTCGGGCTGGTCGCGGGATTGCGGAAGGGCAAGCTCTTCGACGCGAACTCACTGGCGGTCGGCCTGATCCTGATTTCACTGCCGATCTTCGTGATCGCGTTCGTCGCCCAGTACGTGTTCGGAATCTGGCTGGGCTGGGCCAGGACGACAGTGGGCGTCGGCGCCCCGATCCAGGACTTGATACTGCCGGGGCTGGTGCTGGCCTCGGCCAGCTTCGCCCAGATCATGCGACTGACCCGGGAATCGGTGATCGAGACCTCCGGAATGGACTTTGTCCGTACCGCCTACAGCAAGGGCCTGAGCCGCAAGCGGATCATCCCGGTGCACATCCTGCGAAACTCGCTGATACCGGTCGTCACGTACCTGGCCGTGGATTTCGGCGTGCTGCTGGTGGGTGCCACCATCACGGAAGGTATCTTCAATGTGCCTGGCGTGGGTAATACCCTGTTCCAGGCCATTCTCCGAGGCGAGAATCCCACGGTGGTCTCGTTCGTGACCATCATGGTGCTGCTCTACCTCGCCGTCAATCTCATAGTGGACCTGTTCTACGGCCTGCTCGACCCAAGGATCCGCTATGTCAAGTAACTTCAGCGACGAGCTGGCCACGGGCGGCCGGCTCACCCAGACCCACTTCGTCGCCTCGGTGGAACGGGCGCCCCTGGTCGGTGCCATCGACGCGGTCAATGTCGACGAGGAGCGCAGCAACCTGTGGCTCGACGCCTGGCGTGACCTGCGCCGCCGTCCGGTCTTCTGGATCTCCTCGGCGTTGATTGTGCTGATCACCGTGGTCGCGCTGTTCCCCGGCCTGTTCACCCAGGTGCCACCGAACAATCAGTGCTTCCTGTCGAACAGCAACGCCGGGCCCACCGCCGGACATCCGCTCGGCTTCACCAAACTGGGCTGCGACGTCTACTCGCGCATCATCCACGGCACTTCGACCTCGCTCAGCGTCGGTGTCATCGTGATCGTGATGACCACCTTCTTCGGCGTTGTCTTCGGTGCATTCTCCGGCTTCTACGGCGGTTGGATCGACTCGGTGCTCTCCCGGGTCGGCGACATCTTCTTCTCGATCCCCTACATCCTGGCCGCCGTCGTCGTGATGTCGGTGCTGTCTCAATACCGCAGCGTGTGGAGCATCTCCCTGGCGATCGGTGCGTTTGCTTGGCCCGGAACCGCCCGCGTTCTGAGATCGGAGATCTTCCGGGTCAAGAGCGCCGACTTCGTCATGGCGTCCACGGCGCTCGGGATGTCGCGGTTCAAGATCATGCTCAAGCACGTGTTGCCGAACTCGATCGCCCCGGTGATTGTGGTCACCACACTGTCCCTCGCCGGCGCGATCGTCGCCGAGGCGAGCTTGTCCTTCCTCGGCGTCGGCATGGGTAGTGACATCATGTCGTGGGGCAACGACATCAACCATGCCCAGGTCGACCTTCGAACGGCCCCCCAGACACTGATCTACCCCTCGATCGCCCTGTCCATCACCGTGTTCGCGTTTGTCTCGCTCGGCGAGGTCCTGCGAGATGCGCTCGACCCGAAGGCGAGGGCACAGCGATGACCCAGGTCCTCCCCGCGCCCGATCGACTCACCGGCGGACCGCTCCTCGAGATCAAAGGACTCGAGGTAGCGTTCCAAACCCAGCACGGCTCGGTTCCTGCCCTGCAAGGCGTGGACCTCACCCTGATGCCCGGCCACACCGTCGCCATCGTCGGTGAATCCGGATCGGGCAAGTCCACCACCGCCCACTCGATCATCAACCTGCTTCCCGGCACCGGGAAGATCACCGGCGGCGAAGTGCTCTTCGAGGGCAGGGACCTGTCCAAGCTAAACGAGAAGCAGATGGAAGAGGTACGCGGGCGCCTGATCGGATTCGTCCCGCAAGACCCGATGTCCAACCTGAACCCGGTGTGGAGCATAGGCTTCCAGGTCGAGGAGACGATCCGCGCCAACGGGATCGCGACCGGCAAGGACGTCAAGAAACACGCCATCCAGGTACTCAAGGAGGCCGGGCTCGCCGACGCCGACAAGCGCTTGCGCCAGTTCCCGCACCAGTTCTCCGGCGGCATGCGGCAGCGGGTGCTCATCGGTATGGCGCTCTCCTCCCGCCCGAAGCTGCTCATCGCCGACGAGCCGACTTCGGCGCTGGATGTGACGGTGCAGCGCGTCATCCTCGACCATCTCGAGAGCATGACTCGCGACCTGGGCACCGCACTGCTGTTCATCACGCATGACCTCGGCCTCGCCGCAGAGCGCGCGGAGCAACTCGTGGTGATGTACCACGGCAAGGTTGTCGAGTCCGGCCCGTCCCGGGAAATCCTGGAGAACCCGCAGCATCCGTATTCGCAGCGCCTGGTCGCCGCAGCACCCAGCCTCGCGTCCCGGCGGATTCAGTCCTCGAGCAAGAGCCTCATCGACCTCGACTACACCGCACCCGCGGCGGCGGCGGACGTGGACCTGGTACACGCCGCCGAGGATCGTGCGGCGAAGCAGGCCGCCTCCGGGGTTCACGACAACGCGATCGTGGTTGAGTCGCTGACCAAGGTGTTCAAGATCCGCGGCGTCAAGGGCGACGCTCGACAGTTCAAGGCCGTCGACGACGTGTCCTTCTCGATCGAGCGCGGCACGACCATGGCGCTGGTCGGTGAGTCGGGTTCCGGCAAATCCACCGTGGCCAAACTGTTGCTGCGACTGGAAGACGTCACGAGCGGGCAGATCACCATCGACGGCGTCGACACCGCGCCGCTCAAGGGTCGCAAGCTGCTGGCACTGCGTCGCAAGATGCAGCCGGTGTTCCAAGACCCGTACGGTTCGCTCGACCCGCTGCGCAACATCGGCAACACCATCGCGGAGCCGTTGATGGTGCACAAGGTGGGGGACACCGCCTCGCGGCGCGCGCGCGTGAGCGAACTTCTCGACCAGGTGGCGCTGCCAACGAGCCTGGCCACGCGGTACCCCGGAGAACTCTCCGGAGGGCAGCGCCAGCGGGTCGCGGTGGCCAGGGCGCTCGCGCTCAAACCGGAGATCGTCATCCTCGATGAGGCGGTTTCCGCGCTCGACGTGCTGGTTCAGGGTCAGATCCTCGCGCTGCTGGCCGAGTTGCAATCGGAGATGGGGCTCACCTACCTGTTCATCACCCACGACCTCGCGGTGGTGCGGATGATCGCCGATCATGTCTGCGTTATGCAGCACGGTCGTGTCGTGGAGGCCTCCACCGTCGACGACGTCTTCGACAACCCGCAACAGGACTACACCAGGGACTTGCTCAACGCGATTCCCGGCGCCGGACTTGCGCTCGGCGTCTAAACTGCGTCCATCCAACCCGGGCTCGCCGCCGAAGCGCCCCAGTGCCGCCCGAGCGGCGCTGACCCTGGCGTTGCTGCTGGTGCCCGTGCTCGCGATCTCGGCCTGCACGGGGCCCTGGGGCGAGACGGACACCATCGAGCGGAACAGCGCCGTGGTCGTGGCCACCGGCACACCGTTCTTTTCCTATAACGACGCCACGTCCTACGGCCACTCACCCGGGAACACCGCCATCCGGGAAGCCACCGCATCCTCGTTCAACTCGTACGATGAGCACGGCACGCTGGTGCCGGACAGCTCGTTCGGCAGCTACCGCGTACTGTCCACGCATCCGTTCACCGTGCGCTACACGATCCGCGACGGGGTGAGGTGGTCGGACGGTGCGAAGGTGGATGCCGCCGACCTGCTGCTCGCGTGGGCCGCGAATTCCGGCGCGCTGAACACCCCGGACTTCGACCCGGCACCGTACGTCGACGCCGGCACCGGGCGGTTCACGGCGGACTTCCCGAGAGACGTGGTCTTCTTCGACGGCGCAACCAGCGCCGGCCTGAGCCAGGTCAGCACCATCCCCCAGGTCAGCGACGACGCCCGCTCGATCACTCTCAGGTACGACAATTACGTTCCGGACTGGCAGCTCTTGCTTGAGGTGGGTCTTCCCGCACACATCGTGGCGGAGCACGCGCTGGCGGCGAAGGATGCCAGCACGGCCAAATCGGCGCTCATCACGGCGATCCAGCACCGCACCACTCACGATCTCGCGGCCATCTCGCGGTTCTGGAACTCGGGATTCAACCTTTCCGAGCAGCCCGGCGGCGTCACACCGGTCCGCACGGATCAGCTGCTGAGTACGGGGCCGTACACGGTCACCGACTTCAGCGACGGTGACCACGTCACCCTGACCGCCAACCCGAAGTACGCCGGACACCACAAGCCGCACATCGAGAAGATCACGGTGCGGTTCATCACCGACCCCCTGAGTCAGGCCCAGGCACTGCGCGAGCGCGCCGTGGACGTCGTCGCCGCGGCGGGCAGCGCGGACCTCGCTGCGGCGTTGCACGCCATTCCGGGTGCCCGCGTGGTGGCCGGCTTCGCCGACGACTACGAACACGTGGATCTGCAGTTCGCCCGCAGCCGCAGTGGAAGCTTCGATAACCCCATGGTGCGGGAAGCGTTCCTCAAAGTCGTACCGCGTCGAGAGATTCTCCGGGAACTCGTGGCACCAGTGCACCCTCACGCGCCGCTGCGCTCCTCCTGGCTGTTCCTGCCCGGCGCGGCGCAGTACTCGGCCAGCGTGGCAGCCAACGGTTCCGACGCGTTCGACGACGTCGACGTCGTCGGAGCGCAGCGACTTCTCGCGCAGGCCGCGGTGGAACATCCTTCCGTGTGCGTGCTGTTCGACAGCGGCAACCCACGTCGCAAGCAGGAATTCACTTTGTTGCAAGCCCATGCCCAGCGGGCCGGTTTCGTCGTCAGCGACTGCTCAAGCCCGGACTGGGCAAACCTGCTGGGCACGGCGGGTGCCTACGATGCCGCACTGTTCGCCTGGAGTGAGTCCAACTCGGCCACCGGTGGTGCCGCGGCGGTGTTCGGCACCGATGGCGCCCGGAATTACAACTTTTACTCAAGCCAGAAGACGGATGCGCTGCTGGCGGAACTGGGCGTCGCCGCCGACCCGGCGCGGCAGGCCGAATTGCGACAAGCCATCGACGAGCAGCTGTTCCGCGACGCCTACGGTGTGCCGCTCTATCAGTTCCCGCAACTGGTCGCCACCGGCGGTGGCGTCAACGGCCTGACCCCGTCCGCGCGGGCCGCCGGCATCCTCTGGAACGCATGGAAATGGACGACCCCGAATTCACGGTAGAATGTCCCTTCGGGGCACTAGAGCCACAGATGCTGCTCGCCTCCATCCACACCATCACATCAGCGTTTGACCGCTGCCGCCCTGCCTGGTTTCTCGGGCAGCGAGTCCGGCGGGTGCAGCGCCCAGCAGTCAAGGAACCCATTCGTATGGCTATTGCCAGCCGCAACGATTTGCGCAATGTGGCGATCGTCGCCCACGTCGACCACGGCAAGACGACCCTCGTCGACGCGATGCTCCGGCAGACCAACTCGTTCGCCGAACACGCACACCTCGAAGACCGTGCCATGGACTCGAACGACCTCGAGCGCGAAAAAGGCATCACGATCCTGGCCAAGAACACCGCGGTCACCTACCGCGGCATCCACGCCACCGACGGGCCGATCACCATCAACGTGATCGACACGCCCGGTCACGCCGACTTCGGAGGCGAGGTCGAACGCGGCCTGTCCATGGTCGACGGCGTCGTACTCCTGGTCGATGCGAGCGAGGGTCCGCTGCCGCAGACCCGGTTCGTGCTGCGGAAGGCGCTGGAAGCCAAACTCCCCGTCATCCTGCTGGTGAACAAAACCGACCGCCCGGACGCGCGCATCGACGATGTGGTGTCCGAGTCCCAGGACCTGCTGCTCGGGCTGGCCGGCGACCTCGCCGACGACGTGCCCGACCTCGACCTGGACAAGATCCTCGACGTGCCGGTGGTCTACGCATCCGGCCGCAACGGCGCTGCGAGCCTCAACAAGCCCGAGAACGGAACGCTTCCCGACAATGCGGACCTCGAGCCGCTGTTCGAGTCGATCCTCACGCACATCCCGGCGCCGCGCTACGATGATGAGCATCCGTTGCAGGCGCACGTCACCAACCTCGACGCGTCGCCGTTCCTGGGCCGCCTTGCGCTGCTGAGAGTGTTCAACGGCACCATCCACAAGGGCCAGACCGTGGCCTGGGTGCGGCACGACGGCAGCGTCACGAACGTGCGGATCACCGAGCTGCTGAAGACCCGTGCGCTAGACCGGTACCCGACCGAGTCCGCCGGACCCGGCGACATCGTCGCCGTGGCCGGCATCGACGACATCACCATCGGTGAGACACTCGCCGACCCCGATGACGTGCGCCCGCTGCCGATCATCAAGGTCGACGACCCCGCGATCTCGATGACGATCGGCACCAACACCTCGCCGTTGATCGGCAAGGTCAAGGGGCACAAACTCACCGCCCGCATGGTCAAGGACCGCCTCGACCGGGAGCTCGTCGGCAACGTCTCGATTAAACTTGTGGACATCGGGCGTCCGGATGCCTGGGAGATCCAGGGTCGCGGAGAACTCGCCCTGGCCATCCTGGTCGAGCAGATGCGTCGCGAGGGTTACGAGCTCACCGTCGGCAAACCCCAGGTGGTCACCAAACAGGTGAACGGCAAGACCCACGAGCCCTACGAGCGGCTTACCGTGGACGTGCCAGAAGAGTATCTGGGTGCGGTGACGCAACTGCTGGCGGCGCGCAAGGGTCGCATGGACGGCATGTCGAACCATGGCACCGGCTGGGTGCGCATGGAGTTCATCGTCCCGGCGCGCGGACTCATCGGTTTCCGCACCGAGTTCCTCACCATCACCCGCGGCACCGGAATCGCCAACGCCATCTCCCACGGATACGACGAATGGGCCGGGAACATCGTCACCCGCAACAACGGGTCTATCGTCGCCGACCGCTCCGGAGTGGTCACCCCATTCGCCATCGTGGCCCTGCAGGAGCGGATGAGCTTCTTCGTCGAGCCGACGCAAGAGGTGTACGAAGGCATGGTGATCGGTGAGAACTCGCGCAACGAGGACATGGACGTGAACATCACCAAGGAGAAAAAGCTCACCAACATGCGCCAGTCGGTCAGCGACGAGTTCGAGCGGATGACACCCCCGCGCCAACTCACGCTGGAGGAGTGCCTGGAGTTCGCCCGCGAGGATGAGTGCGTCGAGGTGACGCCGGAGCGCATCCGGATCCGCAAGGTGGAATTGGATGCAAGTTCTCGGGCGCGGTCCAACTCGCGGGTCAAGAAGCAGAACGCGTAGCGCTCGGCCAGACTCCTAGTCGGTCACCGTGAACGGCGAGCGGTCGATGCCCTCGCCGGTCATGCCCGGTTTGCACACTGTGAAGTAGTCGCCGGGCTGCGCGTGCACGGTGAGGTTGCGTGTGGTTCCCGGGCCGATGTCCTCGACCTCGCCCACGACGCGCTGCCCGTCGGATGCGAGCAGGTAGAACTCGGTGACCGCGTCGCCGCTGTTGGTCACCGCGAACACCACGGTGCCGCTCGGCGCAGTATCGCCGGAGACGGCGCAGGCGTCCGCACTGCTGTCCACGGTGAGGGTTGTCGCCTCTGCGGGGTCAGCGACATTGTTCGGCACACAACCCGTCATCGCGACAGCCACCATCGCACCAGCCGCCATGATGAAAACGGCTCGGCGTGCTGTGTGCATTATTGTGTTCTCCCGGTGATGAGGTTGGTCGCTCCCGAGGCGGGCGCGGCCGTCGCCGGCGCCGGTGGTTCGATTGCGGCAGCCGGCTTGTGGCGGCGCAGGATGGAGACGAAGACGGCGGTGACCGGGACGACGTAGCAGACCCACACCACGGCTTGAAGCCAGGTGGTCGCCGGGGAGAAGTTGACGGTGCCCTTGAGCACGGTGCCGTACCAGCTGTCCGGGGGCACGGCGGCACTGACATTGAATGCCAGATCGTGGAGGCCGGGCAGGAAGCCGGCCTCCTGCAGATCATGCACGCCGTAGGCCAGCACGCCGCCGGCTACGACGATGAGGAACATCCCGGTGTAGGCGAAGAATTTGCCGAGGTCGATTCTCACGATTCCTCGGTAGATGAGCCAGCCGAGCACGATCGCGGCGGCGATGCCGATCGTGGCACCGAGCACCGGCAGGGTGGATGTCCCGGTGGCTTGCACGGCCGCCCAGATGAACACTGCGGTCTCGATCCCCTCGCGACCCACTGCCAGGAAGGCGACGAAGACGAGCCCCCAGCCCGCGCCGTCGAGGTTGCGGTCGATGTCGCCGCGCAACTGTCGGCTGAGGGTGCGGGAGGTCTGCAGCATCCAGAAGATCATCCAGGTGACGAAGCCCGCCGCGAAGATGGACAGGCTGCCGCCGACGAGCTCCTGCGCGCGGAAGCTGAGGCCATAGGCACCGAAGGTCAGCACGCCGCCGATGGCCAGGGAGATCACCGCCGCGAGGCCGACGCCGAGCCAGATCCGCCCCAGTACGTCCCGACGCCGAATTTTCACCACGTAGGCGACCAGGATGCCGATCACGAGTGCTGCCTCAAGACCTTCGCGCAGGCCGATGAGGAGGTTTGCGATCACGGGAGCCAATCGGGGGGGAAGCAGAATGGAGTTGGTAAGGCTACCCTTACATTCAGAATGTTACCGTTGGCCGCTTAGTCTGTCCAGTGTGCAGGAACAACTTTCCCAGCGGCCGCAGCGGGTGCTGTTCGTCCATGCGCACCCGGATGACGAGACGATCACGACCGGCGGCACCATCGCCAAGCTCGTCGACCTCGGTTCGGTGGTGACGGTGCTCACCTGTACCCGCGGGGAACTGGGAGAGGTCATCCTCGACGAGTTCAAGCACCTCGAAGGCTCCGGAGACGAACTGGCCCGGTTCCGTACCGAGGAACTGAACCGTGCCATGCACATCCTCGGCGTGAGTGACCATCGTTTCCTCGGTGATCCGTCGGCCCGATGGGCAAATCGCGATCCGCGACGGTATCTGGACTCCGGAATGAGGTGGGGCGAGCATGGTGCCGTCGCGTTGGAGACCATCGGCGCGGGAACGCTGTGCGCGGCAGCACTGGACGAGGTGGTGGCGGACATCGCCGCGGTGATTGTCCAAGCCGACATCGACGTGGTCGTGAGCTACGATGCCACCGGCGGCTACGGCCATCCCGATCACGTCCGCGCCCACCAGGCCGCGCGGCGGGCCGCCGAGGCCATGGATGTTCCGTTTTACGCGATCGAGCCGCCCACCGCGCACCATCGGGGCGGGCTCGCCGTCGACGTGTCAGCTCAAACCGGGCGCAAGACGGAGGCACTTCGCGCCTACCTGAGCCAGGTCACCGTTGCGGGAGACCGATACGCGCTGTCCAGCGGGCCCAGTCTGCCGATCGCCTCGCAAGAACGGTACTTCAGAGTCTTTCCGGATGCCGCGGTGCCCGGCGTATGGGAGGAGCAGCGGCTCGGCGGGAAGATCGCGGGTTGCCTCCTCGCTCTGGTGACCGGCGCCGCCGTCGGTGCGCTCGCCACGGTGAACCATCAGGCGGCCGTTCCGGTGTGGGGTGTACAGGTGCCGGCCGGAGTCATCGCGGGGCTGGTTCTGGTCGCCGCGTTGCTCGCGGGGCTCCGATTGGTTTTCGGCAACCGGCTGCTGCCGTCGTTGGCCGCGCTCGGTGTGCTGACGTCGGTGGGGCTGCTCTCCCTGATGTCGACGGGCGGTTCCGTGCTCGTGCCGGGGAACCCGGTGGGCTTCGGCTGGAGCTTCGGGGCGCCCATCATCGCGCTCATCGTGCTGGGCTGGCCGCGGGCCGTCCGCACCGGCGCCTGGCGCAGGAGCTTTTCGGCCCCGACGCAGGCATCCAACGGTAATGTGGGGACTGCAGCAGCATCCGAAGGGAATTCTCCACCGTGACCTACGTCATCGCGCTTCCGTGTGTCGATGTGAAAGACCGAGCCTGTGTCGATGAGTGCCCGGTGGATTGCATCTACGAGGGCGACCGGATGCTGTACATCCACCCCGACGAGTGCGTGGACTGCGGCGCGTGCGAGCCGGTATGCCCGGTCGAGGCGATCTACTACGAAGACGACCTTCCATCGCAGTGGGCCGACTACTACAAGGCCAACGTCGAGTTCTTCGATGACCTTGGATCGCCCGGTGGTGCATCGAAGCTGGGCATCATCCACAAGGACCACCCGATCGTGGCCGTGTTGCCGCCGCAAACAGCAGGAGTCTGACCCTGTCGGCGCGCACTGACCGGGGTTCCCGGGCGGGGCTTGGACTTCCGAGCTTTCCCTGGGATTCGCTGTCCGCCTTCGCGGTGCGCGCCCGGGCGCATCCTGACGGAATCGTCGACCTGTCCGTCGGCTCGCCGATCGATCCGACGCCGGTGGTCATCCGTGATGCGCTGACGGCCGCCGCGGATGCACACGCGTATCCGCAGACGGCGGGCAGCGCGCAGCTGTGCGCGGCGATCGTCGACTGGTTCCAGCGGCGTCGCGGCGTTCCCGGGCTGACGGCGGCGGAGGTGATGCCGACCATCGGTTCCAAGGAACTGATCGCCGGGCTCGCGCTGTGGCTGGGACTGGGCCCGGGAGATGTCGTGGTGCAGCCCGAACTGGCCTACCCCACCTACGCGGTCGGTGCCGCGCTCGCCGGGGCGTCGGTGCACACCGGCGATGATCCGGCCCACTGGCCGCCGAACACCGCACTGGTCTGGCTCAACAGTCCTGGCAATCCCGACGGACGGGTGCTGGGAATCGATCAACTCCGCGTGGCGGTGGAGCGGGCCCGCGAGCTGGGAGCCGTCATCGTGAGCGACGAGTGCTACGCCGAACTGGCCTGGGAGGCCGACTCCACCGTGTCGATCCTCGACGATCGGGTCACCGGAACCGACCGTCGGGGTGTGCTCGCCGTTTACTCCCTGAGCAAGCAGTCCAACCTCGCGGGCTACCGCGCCGGGATCGTCGCCGGAGGAGACGAACTGATCGCCGAAATCCTCGGCGTGCGACGGAACCTCGGATTGATCCCACCGGCGCCAGTGCAGGCGGCGATGGTGGCGGCACTGTCGGACGACGATCACGTGGCCGCCCAAAAGGAGATCTACCGGCGCCGGCGGGCGCTTCTGGCGCCGGCACTGCAGGCGGCGGGTTTCCGCATCGACCAAAGTGAAGCCGGACTGTACCTGTGGGCGACCCGGGGCGAGGACGCTTGGGACACCGTGGCAGCCATGGCCGAGCTGGGTATCCTCGTCGTGCCCGGGACCTTCTACGGTGAGGAAAATTCTC
The DNA here is from genome assembly GCF_039652555.1 of Parafrigoribacterium mesophilum. Classification (NCBI taxonomy): domain Bacteria; kingdom Bacillati; phylum Actinomycetota; class Actinomycetes; order Micrococcales; family Microbacteriaceae; genus Parafrigoribacterium; species Parafrigoribacterium mesophilum. The sequence goes on along the minus strand of NZ_JBDJAF010000001.1, from coordinate 922,790 downwards.
GCCACGTGCGCGTCGCACTCACCGCATCTGATGAGCGAATCGGCGTGGCCACCCGCCGATTGGGCACACTTGCCAACAAAAGTCGCGATGTTTTGGCAGATGTCACGGTCGACCCCCGCGCCAATTAGGCTGTAGGGGTGAACGATGCTGCCAACCACGACGCCCAGAAGGCGACTCTGCTCTATCCCGGTGGAAGCACCGAGTTACCGATCGAACAAAGTGTGGATGGTCCTTCGGGCATCAATATCTCATCGCTGAGACACGCGACCGGATACACGTCACTGGATTACGGGTTCGTCAACACCGCGCCGACTCGCAGCGCGATCACCTACATCGACGGTGACGCCGGCATCCTGCGCTATCGGGGCTACGCAATCGAGGACCTCGCGGCGAAGTCCACGTACCTCGAGGTGGCCTGGCTTCTGATCTATGGCGAGCTGCCCACCCCGGCCGAGCTCCAGGGTTTCGAGGAGCGCGTGCGGCGGCACACGCTGCTGCACGAGGATCTGCGCCGGTTCTTCGACGCGCTTCCGAGCAACGCGCATCCGATGCCGATCCTCTCCAGCGCCGTGTCGGCGCTGTCGACGTTCTACGAAGACTCGCTCAGCGTGCACGACCCGGAGCAGATTGAGCTGTCCACGATCCGGCTTCTGGCCAAACTGCCGATCATCGCCGCGTACGCGCACAAGAAGAGCCTCGGCCAGGCGTTCCTGTACCCCGACAACAGCCTGAGTTTCGTCGACAATTTCTTGAAGCTGAACTTCGGCACGATGGCCGAGCCGTACGAAGTGAATCCGGTGCTGAGCCGGGCGCTGGAGCGGCTGCTCATCCTGCACGAAGACCACGAGCAGAACGCGTCCACCTCAACGGTGCGCCTGGTCGGCTCGACCGAGGCCAACATGTTCGCCTCCATTTCCGCGGGGATCAACGCGCTTTATGGGCCGTTGCACGGCGGCGCGAACGAGGCGGTGCTGACCATGCTCGGCGAGATCAAGCAGTCCGGTCAGAGCGTCGAGAAATACGTGGAGCGAGTCAAGAACAAGGAGCAGGGCGTCCGGCTGATGGGCTTCGGGCATCGCGTCTACAAGAACTTCGACCCACGCGCCCGCCTCGTGAAGGAGAGCGCCGACGAGGTACTCCAGGCACTCGGAGTGAAGGACGACCTGTTGGAGATCGCGAAGGAGCTCGAATCCGTCGCCCTCGCCGACGACTATTTCATCGAACGCAAGCTCTACCCGAACGTGGACTTCTACACCGGAGTCATCTACAAGGCGATGGGCTTCCCGACCCGGATGTTCACCGTGCTGTTCGCGATCGGCCGGCTGCCGGGCTGGATCGCGCACTGGCGCGAGATGAACGCGGACCCGGCGATGAAGATCGGTCGTCCCCAGCAGTTGTATACGGGTTTCCCGGAGCGCACCTTCCCGCGCTAGGCACCACCCCGCGAGCGATACCTTTTCGGACGAGTGAGCCCGCCGCGGCGGGCCGCCTTGTCCGAAAAGGTATCGGTGGCGGCGGGTCAGGCGTGCAGCGCAGCGTTCAGCTCGATGCCGGCACCGGAACGCGGGAGCACCTCGACTGCTCCCGTGACCGAGTTGCGGCGGAACAACAGGTTGGCGAGCCCGGACAACTCGGCGGCCTTGACGACCCTGGGCTGGCCTGGTGTGGGCCGGCTTGGCTGGGGCCGGCCGGATCCGGCCTCGGCGGAATCTGCCGTCGGGTCGATCAGCACCACCTTGGTGCCCGCGGTCACGTAGAGGCCCGCCTCCACCACGGTGTCGTCGCCGATCGAGATGCCGATGCCTGAGTTTGCCCCGAGCAGCGCGCGTTCCCCGACCTCAATGCGCTGGGTTCCGCCGCCGCTGAGCGTGCCCATGATAGAGGCGCCGCCGCCGATGTCGGTGCCGTTGCCGATCACCACGCCCTGCGAGATCCGCCCTTCGACCATCGAGGCGCCGAGGGTGCCCGCGTTGAAGTTCACGAAACCCTCGTGCATGACCGTGGTGCCTGGAGCGAGATGCGCGCCCAGCCGCACCCGTGCAGCATCCGCGATGCGCACCCCCGCGGGGCTTACGTAGTCGAGCAGACGCGGGAACTTGTCCACTCCATAGGCGGCGATGCCCTGCCGTTGCAGAGGACGCCGCAGCCTCGCGAAGTCCTCCGGATGCACCGGGCCGGCGTTGGTCCACACCACGGTCGGCAGCAGGGAGAAGATCCCGTCCAGGTTCACCGTATTCGGCCGCATCAGCAGGTGGCTGAGCAGGTGCAGCCTGAAGTAGACATCCGAGGTCGAGACCGGGGCCGCGTCCGTGTCGACCGCCACGGTGACGAAGTCGATGGTCACGTTCCGACGCGGATCGGCGCCGAGCATGGCTTCCAGCTCGGACGGGGCGATGTTCCGGTCACGGCCGTGCGGTATCGCGCCCAGCGCCGGGGAGGGGAACCAGGTGTCCAAAACGGTACCGTTGCCCGCCACCGTTGCCAGCCCATAGCCCCACGCGTTCGTCATCTGTCCAGGTTATCGGCGCGCACCGCGTGATCGGGCACGCGGTGCGGATAGGCTGACCGGATGAGCGCCCTCGACCTGTCCGAATCCTCGGTCGAGCTCACCAGGGCACTGTGCGACATCGAGTCGGTGTCCGGCAATGAGACGGCGCTGGCGGATGCCGTTGAGACGGCCCTGTCCGAACTCGACCACCTGAACGTGGTGCGCGACGGCGACACGATCGTCGCCCGAACCATGCTCGGCCGCCCGCAGCGCGTGGTCATCGCCGGGCACCTGGACACCGTGCCGGTGAACGGCAATCTGCCAACGCGCCGCGAGACCGACGACGGACGGGATTGGCTGTGGGGGCGCGGCACCGTCGACATGAAGGCGGGGGTCGCCGTCCAGCTCAAGCTCGCCGCGGAATTGGTCTCGCCGGTGGTGGACCTCACCTGGATCTGGTACGACCATGAAGAGGTTTCCTCTGACCTCAACGGGCTCGGGCGGATCGCGGCCAGCCGCCCCGAGCTGCTCACCGGCGATTTTGCGATCCTCGGGGAGCCCACCAACTCCCAGGTCGAGGGTGGTTGCAACGGCACCCTCCGCGTCGACGTGCAGACGCGCGGGCTGCGGGCGCACTCCGCACGGGCCTGGGTGGGCCGCAATGCCATCCACGCCGCGGCGCCGATCCTCACCGCGCTGGCCGGCTATGTGCCGCGGCAGGTCGAGGTGGACGGCCTGGTGTACCGAGAAGGACTCAACGCCGTGCGTATCTCCGGCGGCGTCGCAGGCAACGTCATCCCCGACCAGTGCGTCGTCCACGTGAACTATCGTTTTGCCCCGAGCCGGTCGGCACAGGAGGCCATCGCCCACGTGCGCGAGGTATTCGACGGGTTCGAGACGACCGTGGTCGACGTGGCCGAGGGCGCACGACCGGGACTGGATGCGCCGCTCGCCAGGCAGTTCGTCGCGGCGGTCGGCGGCACGGCGAACCCGAAATACGGTTGGACGGATGTCGCTCGCTTTGCGGCCCTCGGCATCCCGGCCGTCAATTACGGACCTGGAGACCCACTCAAAGCCCACGCCGACGACGAGCGCGTCGACATCGAGCAGATCACGCGGTGCGAACGGGGGCTGCGGGCCTGGCTCAGCGCCTAATCCCAGTCGAGGACTCCTCGCGCGAGCTCTTAATTGTGGTCTTTTTTATTGCCGCGCTCCCAGTGTCATCCGCGGCCAAAAAGTCAGGCAACGACTAGGGTCTGCGGCGCGCGTGACGCACTTCTTAGCGGTTCACCCACATCGCACGGAACGGTCGGTATTCCCGAGAGCAGAAAAAATGCGGGATAATAGATGAAGGACAACGAAAGGGGACTACTCATGGCAGCCATGAAACCGAGGACCGGTGACGGCCCAATGGAGGCTGTAAAGGAGGGTCGCCTGATTATCGTACGCGTGCCGCTGGAAGGTGGCGGTCGTCTGGTGGTTTCGGTCAACGATGCCGAGGCGAAGGAACTTCACGACGCTCTTGCCGGAGTTGTCGCAGCGGCGGCGACGAAGTAGGCGCCTCGCCAGGGACGCACCCGAAAGGTGCCTTCTAGAAGCCGAAGGTCAGAATCGGCGGGACGGTGCCGTCTCGCAACAATTCGTACACGACGAGTTCGTGCGGGACGACCGGGTTGGGTAGCGCCTGGAGATCGAACCAGGTGAGCGCCGCCGACTTCGACGACTCCATCAAGCGCGGCTCGCCCTGCCACGTCGTGCATTGGAAGAAAAAGTCCACACGCTCGTCGATCGGCTGATGATTGCCGTGGCTGCGGTGCATCGTCGTCAGCGGCGTCAGATTGCCCGGTGCGATGACGACGCCCAATTCTTCGGCCGCCTCACGGCAGGCGGCCGCCAGTACCGACTCATCGGCTTCGACGTGTCCAGCGGCTCCCGCGGCCCAGTGTCCGTCTCGGTAGCCGGTGTTCTTGCGCAGTTGCAGGAGCACCTTGGAGTTGCGGCGAAATATGACGTAGGCCGCAGGCACGACCTGGAAACGATCGATCACTCTGCCACTCGGGTGATCTGAAGCAGTCCGTCGCCCACCGGGGACAGTGCACTGATCACGGCGTCGGAGTCCGCGATCTCGCCCAGGAGCGTTCGAAACACCGCCACCGTGTCGTCTCGGTGCGCGGGGTCGGCTACCCGCCCTCGCCACAGCGCGTGTGCGACCAGCACGGTGCCGCCGGGACGGACCAGCCGGATGCCGTGTTCGACGTATTCCAGGACCGACCCGGGGTCGGCATCCACGAGCACGAGATCGTAGGACTGCTCGTTCATCCTGGGCAGAACATCCTGGGCGCGTCCGGCGATCAACCGTACTCGGTTCGCCGGAATTCCCGCCGTGAGGAACGCACGTCGGGCGCTGGATTGATAATCGTTCTCGGTGTCGATCGAGGTGAGCATGGCGTGCGGGGCACCGCTGAACAACCACAGCCCGCTCACACCGAGGCCGGTACCGATCTCGATGATGTTCGACGCGCCGGTCGCCGCGGCGAGCACCGCGACCTGTGCTCCCATCGCCGGGGAGATCGCTTCCACTCCCAGTTCGAGGGCGTGCTGCCGAACGCCCGCGATGTCCGGCCGCTCGGCGACGAACTCTTCCGCGAACTTCCAGTTCAATTGCTTGTATGTCACGCTGTCTCCTCGTCTCCAGCGTAGGCGAGATGCCGGCACAGGACGCCGTGGCGCGCTGCAACGGTTAGTCTGAACTGATGTTCGGGTTGACCTTCGACAAGCTTCTCGTGATTGCCGTGATCGCGGTGTTTCTGCTTGGGCCAGAGCGTCTTCCGCACTACACAGCCCAGTTCGCGCGCTTCGTGAAGTCGCTGCGCCGGATGGCCGAGGATGCCAAGGGCCGGATGCGCGAGGAAATGGGCCCGGATTTCGACGAGGTCGATTGGAAGAAACTCGACCCGCGCCAGTACGACCCACGGCGGATCATCCGTGAGGCACTGCTGGACGACGACGACGGGCCGGCATTTCCCAAGGCCGTGGAGCGCGAGGCGGCGGAGTCCGCCTCGGCGGCGCTGCGCAAACTGAAGGATGCCGGGCAGACTGCGCCCTTCGACAGCGAGGCAACCTAAGCAATTGTGTCCGTTCCGGCTAAGTGTGCCCGGCGCAACAGGCACAGTCAGCCGGAACGGAAACTCTCGGCGTGCCGCTCGGCGACCAGGGCCGCCTGCCGGCGCAGCGCCGTGAGTACCGCCCGCACCGACGGCCGCTCGGCGCGGTCGGGACGCACGAGAGCGACGATGTCCCGCACCGCTCGCACTCCCACCAGCGGACGAAGCTCGAGCAGGCGCTCGCCCACCCCGTGAGCCGTGTAGCGGGGGACCAGCGCGAGACCGTGGCCGGATGCGACCAGCGCCTCGGTGACTCGGGTGTCGCTGAAGCGCTGAATCACGTTCGCGGGCCGCCCGGTGAGACTTTCGATCTCCAGCATGACCCGGTCGAACGGAAACCCCACGGGAACGCCGATCCATTCCTCGTCAACCACGTCCGCTGCGGTGAGTTTCGTCTTGCCGGCCAGCCGGTGGTGCGGCGACAACGCAATGTCCAGTGGTTCACTCATCAGCGGCACCGCGGTGAGCGCCCGCTTGCTCCAGCTCCGCGGGCCTTCCAGCGTGTACGCGAGCACCACATCGAAGTCCGAGGTGAGGTCGGCGAATTCCAGCATCGCCGGGTCGCGGTCGGTGCACACCAACTCGAGTCCAGGGATCGCGGCAACAGCGGTCAGCAACCCGGGGAGGAACATCTGCCCCGCGGTGGGGAAGGTCGCCAGCGTGACTTCGCCGCTGGGTGCGTGCGTGAATTCCGTCCACACCGCCGAGGCGCGCTCCAACGCCACTGCCACGTCCGTCGCCGTCTGGGCGAGCATCCGGCCCGCGACGGTGAGCACGACCCCGCGCCCGGACCGCTCGGTCAGCGGGGTTCCTGCCTCCCGTTCGAGCAGTTTGAGCTGTTGCGAGACCGCGGATGCGGTGCGGGAGGTCGCCCGCGCAACCGCGGTGATACTGCCGCGCTCTGCGAGCTCGCGCAGCAGTTCCAACCGTCGCACGTCCATGTAGTAAAGCTACACGATTGGTGTAGAAACATTCGATTGTGCTTATTGGTTAACTCGGGTGCAATGGAGGAGACAGCAAGGAGCAAGGCACCATGGCACTCGGCCTTTTCATCGTTCTTATCGCTTCGGTCGTTGGGACCGTCACCGTCGCCGGACGCGACGGTTACCGTCGCGTCCCCACCCGCCGCTAGCGGGTCGCGAGCCGGTCCGCTAACGCGCGGATGGCGACCGATGCCGGGTCCTCGGGTTGTGTGAGCACCACCGGCGCCCCGGCATCCCCGCCCACCCGCAGAGCCACGCTGAGCGGCACAGACGCGAGGACCGGAACGCCGAGCCGTTCCGCCGCCGCGGCCCCGCCGCCAGAGCCGAACAGGTCGAGCACGCTTCCGTCCGCCTGCACGAGACCGGCCATATTCTCCACCACGCCGAGCACGCTCTGGCCGGTCTGCCTGGCGACGATTCCACTGCGCTCGGCCACATCGGCCGCAGCGGGCTGCGGTGTCGTCACGACGATCACCTGAGCGTGCGGTAGCAACTGGCCGACCGAGATCGCGATATCGCCGGTTCCGGGCGGCAGGTCGAGCAGCAGAATGTCCAGTTCGCCGAAGTAGACATCGGTGAGGAACTGCGAGATGGTGCGGTGCAGCATGGGCCCACGCCAGGCGACCGCGGCGCCGCTCCCTGAACCGGTCGACGGACCGAGGAACATGCCGATCGAAATGACCTTGACCTCGTAACTGATCGGCGGCAGAATCATGTCCCCGACGCGCGTCGGTTTCGCGGCGACGCCGTCATGCACCAGCCCTAGGATGCCGGGGATGGAGAAGCCGAACACGTCCGCGTCGAGGATGCCGACCGCGAGACCCTTCTCGGCCAGCGCGACCGCGAGATTGGCGGTGATCGTCGACTTGCCCACGCCTCCCTTGCCGCTGGTGATCGCGTAGATCGTGGTGGGGGAGTCCGGCCCGAATTGGGTGCCCCGCTTCGTGCCGTGCAGTTTCTCGGTCAGTGCGGTGCGTTCGGCACGGGACATCACCGCGATGTCCACCGTGACCGAGCTGATGCCCGGCACTGCCGCCACGGCCGCGGTGACGTCGGTTTCGATCTTGCGCGAGGCCGGGCATCCGACGATCGTCAGTTTGACGCCCACGGTGGCTGCGCCGGCGTCCGTCACCGTGATCTCGTTGACCATGTCCAGGCCGGTGATCGGCTTGCGGATCTCGGGGTCCACGACCTGGCTCAGCGCACGCCAGACATCGGCTTCGAGACCCTCCAGTCCGGGCGGGATCACTTCGTGCGGTGGGTTCATCGATGCGGGCGGGACGGGATCACTCCGTCACAGACTCCTCATCCCTGTCGAGTTCCTCAAGCAAGGCTCTCAGCTCCGCTCGGATGAAGTCGCGGCTCGCCAGCTCCCGCACGGCAACGCGCAGAGCGACCACCTCGCGGGCGAGGAACTCGGTGTCGGCGAGATTACGCTCCGAACGCTGCCGGTCCTGTTCGATCTGCACGCGGTCCCGGTCGTCCTGTCGGTTTTGGGCGAGCAGGATGAGCGGCGCGGCGTAGGACGCCTGCAACGACAGCATCAGGGTGAGGGCGGTGAATCCGTTGGCGGCGGAGTCGAACCGCCACGGCCCGGGGGCCAACACGTTGTAGGTGAGCCAGAGCGCACAGAACACCGTGAGGAACAACAGGAACCACGGCGTGCCCATCGCGCGCGCGACGCCTTCGGTGAAGCGACCGAACCGGTCACTGGGTTCCCCGAAGCGGGGAACGAAAGAGGTGCGCAGCCCCTTGGGCGAATCGAGCCTGACTTCAGTGCGACGGGCCATTGACGTTCCTCCTTCCTGTTGCTTCGGCTATGGTCAGCGGGCTGGTGTCGGCGCGAACCAGATTCGCCGGTTCGTCTTCGTCGTGACTTCGCCAGTCATCCGGCAGTAGATAGTCGAGGACATCGTCAATTGTCACCACCCCGACCAGTCGGTGGTTGGTGTCGACCACGGGCACGGACACGAGGTCGTATGCGGCCAGGATGCGGGCCACTTCGGCAGCGGAGGCGCTGGCCTGCACCGGTTCGAGCTTCTGGTCGACCAGCGTACCGAGTCGCTCCATGGGCGGGTAGCGCAGCATCCGCTGGAAGTGCGCCATGCCGAGGAACCGTCCGGTGGGCGGCTCGTACGGCGGCAAGGTGACGCACACGGCGGCGCCGAGCGCGGGGGCCAGGTCGTAGCGGCGGATCAGGGCGAGGCCTTCGGCCACCGTCGCGTCGGCCGACACGATGATCGGGTCGGTGGTCATCAGACCGCCGGCGGTGTCCGGCGCGTAGAGCAGCAGCATCCGCACGTCGTCGGCTTCCTCGGGCTGCATCAGGGTCAGCAGCGCCTCACCGCGGTCATCCGGCAGTTGCGCAATGAGATCGGCCGCGTCATCCGGCTGCATCTGATCGAGCACGTCGGCCGCGCGCGCGTCGCCCAGGTGGTTGATGATGCCCACCTGCTCGCTTTCCGGCATCTCCTCGAGCACGTCGGCCAGCCGCTCGTCGGACAGTTCCTCCGCCACTTCCAGCATCCGGGGCTCGGGCAGGTCGAGGAGAGTGTTGGCCAGGTCGGCGGGCAGGAGGTCTTCGTAGGTGGCCAGCAGTTGGCTTGCGGACTGCGCCTCGCCCTTCGCTGCGTTCTCCCGCACGTCGCCCCAGTGCACGAACAACGTATGGCCCTTGGCGAACGGCGACGGGCTCGACTTCGGGCGTCGCACGAACAGGTCGGTCACCGCCCATTCTCCTGTCGACCCCTGCTCCAGGGCGACGTCTTCGATGGTCGCGGTGCCGCTGCCGTCGACCAGGGCAACCTTGCGGCCGAGAATCTCGGCGATGATGCGCACCTCGCCGCCGCGCTGCTCGAATCGGCGCAGATTGATCAGGCCCGTGGTGATGATCTGGCCCGAGCCGATGCTCGTTACGCGGCCGATCGAGACAAACACCCGACGCCGACCAGGGACCTCGACAACCAGCCCGACCACCCGGGGGGAGTTCTTGCGCCGGTAGACGACGAGAACGTCGCGGACCCGGCCGACCTTGTCGCCGGCGGGGTCGAAAACGGAACACCCGGCCAGCCGGGCGGCGAAGACTCTGGTGGCGCTCACGGTACAACCCTAGTCTGGGCATGGGAGAATAACGCGGTGAGCAATCAAAGCCCTTTTCGGCGGCGTGGTCAGGTGTTTCCGACCCTGCCGACCGGGGACGTGCTGGGCACTTACGATACCTATCTCGACGCGCAAGCGGTGGTGGACAAGCTCGCGAAAGCGGAGTTCCCGGTCAAGCAGGTGTCGATCGTCGGCAGCGATCTCAAGACCGTTGAGCGGGTCACCGGCAAGCTCACTTACGGCCGCGCGGCTCTCGGCGGCGCGGCAAGCGGTGCCTGGATCGGCCTGTTCTTCGGCCTGCTCATGTTCATGTTCTCGTCGACCCCCAACGCGATCGTGTACGTGGGGGCCGCCGCGATCATCGGGGCGGGCTTCGGGATGTTGTTCCAGATCGTCGCCTACACGATGGGTCGTCGTCGCCGCGACTTCACGTCGATCCACCAGGTGATCGCCGGCCGGTATGAGATCATCGTGGACTCGTCGCTGACCATACGTGCACAAGAGGTGCTTTCGCGGCCGCTGGCGGAGTAGACAAGCGTCTGCGTGTCCCGTAGGCCCCCGGTGATCGAACTTGTCGAGATCCCAGAAGGTGACCGGGGTCTCGACGGGGCTCGACCACCGGGGGCGAGTGCGTTCAGAGGCTAGCGAGCCAACCAGGACTCCACATCTTCCGCAGTGCGTGGGATGCCGATGGAGAGGTTCTCCGCGCCATCCGTCGTCACGAGAATGTTGTCTTCGATGCGCACGCCGATACCGCGGAACGCCTCGGGCACGGTGAGGTCGTCGGGCTGGAAATACAGTCCCGGCTCGATCGTGAACACCATGCCCGCCTCAAGCACGCCGTCCAGGTACATGTCGCGCCTGGCCTGCGCGCAGTCGTGCACGTCCAGTCCCAGGTGGTGGCTCGTGCCGTGCACCATGTAGCGGCGATGGAACTGGTTCTCCGGCTTCATCGACTCTTCTGCCGACACGGGAAGCATGCCCCACTGCGCCGTCTTGTGTGCGATGATCTCCATCGCCGCGGCGTGGATCTCCCGAAACCGGATGCCCGGCCTCACGATCGCGAACGCGGCGTCCGCCGCCTCGCGCACCGCCTCGTACACCTGCCGCTGCGTGGGTGAGAAGGTGCCGCTCACCGGCAGGGTGCGGGTGATGTCAGCGGTGTAGTAGCTGTCCAGTTCGATCCCGGCGTCGAGCAGAATCAAGTCGCCCTCGCGGACCGGACCGTCGTTGCGGGTCCAGTGCAGGATGCAGGCGTGTTCCCCTGACGCGGCGATCGTATCGTAGCCAACGGTGTTGCCCTCTGCCCGGGCACGGCGGTTGAAAGTGCCTTCGACCAGTCGCTCGCCCTTCGCGTGCGCCACCACGGTCGGCAGATCCGCGATCACATCATCGAACCCCTGCTTGGTCGCCGCGACAGCCAGACGCAACTGGTCCACCTCGTAGGAATCCTTGACCAGCCGCAACTCGGAAAGATCCCGGGCCAACTGCAGGTCCTGGTCGGGGTTCACTCCCGCCGAATCGGCGGACAACAACCGGGCGCCGTCGATGCGGTCGGTGATGTCCCGGTCCGCGTCGCGCACGAGAAGCGTGTTCGCATCCGCGGAATCGATCACCGCGTCGAATTCAGCGATGCCGCGGGTCTGGATGTCGAGGTCTCCGGCCACCTGGGCCAGAGACGGGCGCGGTCCGATCCAGAACTCGCCGATGGCGGGATTCGCGTAAAACTCATCGGAGCTGCGGTCCGCACGTTCGCGGAAGTACACGGTCGCCGCGTGTTCCCCACCGGACACCGGCTCCATCACGAGCACGGCGCCAGGTTCGCAGTCCGAACCCCACCCGGTGAGGTGGGCGAACCCGGAGTGGGCGCGGTAGGGGTACTCGGTGTCGTTCGAGCGCACCTTGGCGGCTCCGGCGGGGATCACGATGCGCTTGCCCGGGTAAAGCGCGCCGAGCTCCCGACGACGATGGGCCGCGAACGCCGCTGATGCGCGCGGCTCCGGCACGGCATCGCTGCGCGGCGCCCAGTCTTCTGAGATGTATTTCTTGAATGTCTCGGACACCGGGGTGGTGGAGCGGTTTGTGTTACGGGTGTCGGTTTTTGATTCGGCCATACCCTATTGTCGCCGCCGCGCGGCTCCCGGCCGAAATTTCACGCACTCTGCCGCCTCGTGCTCGACGCCGGGTTATTGCTCCAACTCGCGGGTCTCTGCGTTCTTCTTGACGGTGCCCACGGCAACGGCGACGGTGAGCCCCCAGCTGATCCACATCAGGACGGTCCGCCAATCGCGGGGTCCCTTGCGGGTCGCCTGGAGCGTGCTCCATCCGCCGACAACGGCGCTGAGCACAGTGCCGCTGAAGATAAACTTTCGCATTTTTCCCTCCGCAGGTTGGTGCCGTTCAGGCTACTCCGACTGGGCAGTCGTGCCATTCTGTCAGTTTGCTGACAAACTGACCGATCGGCCAGTTCTGACCGATCGGTCAGATATGATCGATGCCATGTCGACAAGTGCCGAGGACCTGCGCGCCATCGCCCTGACGGAATTCGCCACAGCAGGCTACGTCGGTACCTCGCTGCACCGTATCGCCGACATCGCCGGACTGTCGAAATCCAGCGTGCTCTACCACTTCGCCTCGAAAGAAGTGTTGCTGGGAGCCGCCGTCGGCCCCGCTGTGGATGCGATGGACGACATCCTCAGCGCGGTCGAAACCGGTCCGCTGACCGGCGCCCGGCGTCGAGAATTCATCGTGCACTTCGTCGATTTTCTGCTCGAACACCGCCTGGAAGTGCACATGTTCATCAACCAGGGTCCGTCACTCGTCGACGTCCCGGTCTTCGAGCGCGCGAACGAGCTGGTGCGCCGACTCGCCCGGTACTTCTCGACCACCACAACCTCCACCGAAGACCGGATGCGCTTCGGCGTCGCGCTGGGGGGAGCCGCGTACATGCTCGTGGCGAGCCAGACGTTCGAGATCGAACCCTCACCCGTCGATGAGACCAGAGCCGCTCTCATCAACATTGTCACGGAGCTCCTCGCCCCGGTCGACGTTTCGCCGCAGCCCGTGCCCGCCACCCGCTGACCCACCTCGCTGAAGGGCATTCCCGTGGCCACCCTGCTCTATCGCCTTGGACGTTTCTCGTTTCGCAACGCCTGGAAGGTCATCGGCGTGTGGATCTTGCTGCTCTGCGGCATCCTCGGCGGCAGCGTCGCGCTCGGCGGGCAGCTGCAGGAATCCTTCGCCATTCCCGGCACGGAGTCCCAGAACGCCCTCGACCGGCTCGATGCCGTTTTCCCGCAGGTCGCCGGCGCGAGCGCCGAAGTGGTCGCCGTCGCCCCCGATGGCGCCACGGTCAACGACCAGAAATACACCGACGCGATCACCCGGATGGCGGCCTCCATCGAGAAAATCGACGGTGTCGACTCGGTGGTCACCCCGTTCTCGCAGTACGCGGGCAAGGCCATCACGTCCGCCGGGAACATGGCGATCACCCGAGTTCAGTTCGACGGGCCGTCCACCGAGGTGACCCCACGGATGCTCACCGCCTTGAAGGACACCGCATCGATCGGTGAGGATGCCGGGCTGCGGGTCGAATACGGCGGACAGGTTTTCCAAGACCACACCTTCGGCATCACACCGACCGAGATTTTCGGAGTGCTCTTCGCCGGCATCGTGTTGCTCATCACGTTCGGTGCGCTGCTTCCGGCCGGATTGCCGCTGCTGTCCGCCCTCATCGGCGTCGGGGTCGTGATGGGCGGCATCACCTCCGTCGCCGCGTTCACGACGGTGTCGAGCACCGCGCCGCTGCTGGCACTGATGATCGGCCTGGCAGTCGGCATCGACTACGCCCTGTTCATCCTGTCCCGGCACCGGACCCAACTGGCCCAGGGCGAACAGCCCCAAGAGTCGGCCGCGATCGCCGTAGGCACGGCCGGAAGCGCTGTAGTGTTCGCCGGCGTCACCGTGATCATCGCCCTGCTCGGTCTGCTCGTGGTAGGCATTCCGTTCCTCAGCGTGATGGGCGTCGGCGCCGCGTTCGCGGTCCTGGTGGCGATCGGGGTGGCCACTACGCTGCTGCCGGCACTGCTCGGCCTGGCCGGAACCAGGCTCACTCCGAAACCCGGATCCCGGGCCCACCGACGCGCCATCGCCCACGCCGAAGGAGGCACACCCAGCATGGGCCTGCGCTGGGTCACCGGCGTCATGAAACGACCGATCATCGCTGTCCTGGCGGTCGTTGCCCTCCTCGGCACCCTCGCCATCCCCGCACTCAGTCTTGATCTCAACCTGCCCGACGGTGGATCCGAACCCTCCGGGTCGACCCAACGGGAGGCCTACGATCTCGTCTCCGAGGGCTTCGGTGCCGGCTACAACGGTCCGCTCGTGATCGCGGTGGACATCACCCAGACCACCGACATCCAACAGGACTTGGACGGCATCGGCGACAGACTGCGAGCACTGGATGATGTCAGCTATGTCAGCCAGGGACTGCCCGACCCGGGGCTGGACACCGCGATCATCCAGGTGATTCCCTCGAGCGCCCCGAACGCCATCGAGACCAAGTCGCTGGTGAATTCCATCCGTGAGCTTGCCCCGGACATCAAGCGCACTTACGGCACGCCGATCTGGGTGACCGGCGCAACGGCCGTGGGCATCGACATCTCCAACCGGTTGACCGCCGCACTCGCGCCATTCGGCCTCATCGTCGTCGGCTTGTCGATCCTGCTGCTCATGATGGTGTTCCGATCGGTGCTGGTGCCGGTGAAGGCGGCACTCGGATTCCTGCTGTCGGTGGTCGCCTCGTTCGGCGTCGTGGTGGCGATCTTCCAGTGGGGATTCCTGGCCGACATTGTGGGGGTGGAGAATCCGGGCCCCATCCTCAGCTTCATGCCGATCCTGCTGATGGCCGTGCTGTTCGGCCTGGCGATGGATTACGAGGTGTTCCTGGTGTCCGGGATGCGGGAGGAATTCGTGAAGACCCACGACGCCCGCCGCGCGGTCAGTCGCGGGTTCGCGAACGGCTCACGCGTGGTGACCGCGGCGGCGCTCATCATGTTCTTCGTCTTCTTCGCGTTCGTCCCGGAGGGCTCCGGAACCATCAAACCGATCGCCCTCGGACTGGCCGTCGGGATCGCGTTCGACGCGTTCCTGGTGCGGATGACACTCGTCCCCGCCGTCATGACCCTGCTGGGACGTACCGCCTGGTGGATGCCGCGCTGGCTGGGCCGGATGCTTCCGAACATGGACATCGAGGGCGAAGATCTCCGCAACCACCGGGCGGCGGTGCTCTGGTCGCAGGAGCGGGCAACATCCGTCATCAGCGCGGAGAACCTCGTGGTCGGCAGCGATGGGAACCGCACCGCTCCGATCAGCGTGGACATTCCCGCCGGCGCGCTGGTGCTCGTCACCGGCCGCCGAGCCGACCGCCGGGCGTTCATCTGGACGCTCGCGGGCAGACTGCTTCCGATCGCCGGCCGCGCGCAGGTCGGCGGGCATCCGTTGCCGTCGGAATCCGAGCGCGTCGCCAGAATCGTCGCCGTGGCGCAAACCAGCGGCGCCAACAGTGTCAGTTCCGCTCTGACCGTCGGCGAGATGTTCGACGCTCGACTGCAGATCACCGTGCCGTGGCATCGGGTCTCCGCCAGACGGGCCGTCGTGCGACGCTGGGTCTCGCGACTGAACGACGCTCTGGCGCACAGCGGCGCCGGCGACGCGAGAGTGCTGGATGCGAGCACCGAGGTCGCTCATCTCCGATCACTCGACCGTGCCGTGACACTGGCCGCCGTCGGGATTGCCGAGGGACCCGCCGTTCTGATGCTCGAGCAGGACGGACCAGGCGCGGACGGCGAGGAAGCCGCGTTCCTCGGTGCGGTGAGCCGTCTCGCGCCGGCGAACATCACCGTTGTCGTCGCCACGAACGCTGCCCCGGACGGCGTGGACGGCGAACGGCCGGTGGTCGTCGTCAACCTTGTCGCCGACGGCGATGAGACGGCCCGATCGCCGTATTCGAGCAACTTGGAAGGAGCTCTCTCGTGAGCACATCCCCATCTGCCACGGCGAAACGGCGCACAGCCTGGCGCCGCATCGCTGTGGCCGCGGTGATCCTGGTTCCGATGGCCTTCGCCGGCCTGTTCGTCGGTGCCCTGCCCCACGGCGATGACGCGCTAGATGCCATTCCCGCCGCCGTCGTCAACCAGGACCAGTTGATCTACCAGAACGCCCCAGACGGAACGAAGACGCCGGTGTTCGCCGGCCGACAGCTGGTCACCGAACTGACCAAGGCGGGCTCCGGATTCAGCTGGAGCGTGAGCAACGCAGACGACGCCCGGGACGCGCTCCGCAGCGGTAAGGTCGACGCGGTCTTGACGATCCCGAGGGACTTCTCGAAGTCGATCCTGTCGTTGTCCTCCGACGCTCCACGGCGGGCGGACCTGTCCATCCGCACCGACGACGCGCAGAGCTATCTCACCGGAGTCGTCGCGCAATCGGTCGGTTCGGGCATGGTGGCCACTTTCGGTAAAACCATCACAGAACGGTATGTATCCGGAATCACCTCCGGGGTCAGCGAGCTCGGTGGTTCCCTTGGTACCGCGGCGACGGGCGCCGGGACCCTCGCAGATGCGGCGGCGTCCCTCAGCGGCGGGCTGTCCGCGCTCTCCGGCGGTATCGGATCCGCTCAAAGCGGTGCAGTCTCGTTTGCCGGCGGAGTGGACAGCTACACGCGAGGCGTCGACTCGATCAGCGGTGGGCTGGCCAGGTTGCACGGCGGCGCGGCAGGGTTGAGCGGTGTGAGCGGTGGGGTGGCTGACTTCACCAACGGCGTGTCACGACTCGCGCAGCAGGGTCCGGCAATCCGCGGTGCCCTTGCCAATCTGCAGGCGCACCCAGGCGACGACGCAGCAATAGCCGCGGTCAGCCAAGCGGTCCAGGGCCTTGTCGGTGGGCTGGACCTGGTCAATGCCGGCGGCGCGACCCTCCGCCAGCAAACCGCCCAGGCCGTGAGCGGCATCCAGGGCGCCATCGCGCAAAGCGCTTCCGGTGCGGCGAAGCTGTCGGCCGGCTCGGCAGGGCTGCGATCGGGAGCTCATTCGATCGCCGGCGGCCTCGCCGGGGTCAGCTCGGGCGCCGCCACTGCTTCGTCAGGGGCCAGTCAGCTGGCCGCAGGCGTCGGGGACCTTGCAGCAGGGCTGCAATCGGGTGCCGAGAAGGTGCCTTCCGGCAATGCCGACACGGCCGCCGCCAGCGCCAAGGTCGCAGCGAACCCGGTGGGGCTCACCGTTGTACGTGATCACGAGGTCAGCAACATCGGTCAGGTGGCAGCGATCTTCTTCGTTCCGCTCGGACTCTGGGTCGGGGCGCTCGCGGTCTTCCTCGTGCTACGTCCGCTGACTCGGCAGGCGATGATTTCCACCGCCGCCAATGGGCGTCTGGTCGGGTCGGGTCTGGCTCGAGCGGCGGCCGTCGCTCTGGCGCAGGCAGTACTGTTGGTCGCTTTGCTTCACACCGCCGTTGGGGTGCCCTGGTCCGCGGTGGGGGCCACGCTGCCTTTCGCGGTGATCACCGCGCTCGCGTTCACGGCGTTCCACCACCTGCTCTGTACTGCGTTCGGCAAAGCGGGACTCGTCGTGTCGATTCTCATGCTCGCCGTGCAAGTGACCTCGACCGGTGGGTTGTATCCGTTGCAGGTGTTGTCGGCACCGTTCCAATGGATCAGCCCGCTGCTGCCTCTCACCTACGGTGTGTCCGGGATGCAAGAGATCGTTGCGGGTGGTTCGGCCGCGCCTGTGCTGGCAGCAGCTGCGGCGCTCGTGGCGTTCGGCGCCGTCAGCGGGCTGTTGTCCTGGATCGTGGTCAAGCGCCGACGTGCTCCACTACTCGGAGTGCTGCCGAGCATCTCCAGTCCGGCCTAGAGCCGGGCTGGGTTCTCGACCGGCTCGGGCACGTTCCCGTACGTAACCGAGGGCCAACGGGTGACACGCCGCATTTTTTGGCCCGTCTTACTCGGGGTGTCGCAATCCGCCCTCGACCACGTACGCCACCTGGCCGAAAAGCATCAGCGCAGGCTGGGCCTGAGCGCAGTCAGTGCGCGCCGCGACGCTCTCCGGAACATCCCGGGGAATTCTGCCCCGGTGTACCGGGCGACATCCCGTTTGGTGGCGGTGCCCAGCTTGCCGTGCGCGAAGGCGAGCGTCTCACTCAGCAACTCCAGCCGCTCCTGCTCGGTTTTCGCCTTCCGGGTGTTCACTTCGGCCACGATCGTGCCATCCCAGTGGCGGGCCGCCAGGTACTCGAGCACCTCGCCGACCGGCTCGTTTCCGCGGCCCGGGAGGAGATGCTCGTCGAAGACTTTCCCCTCGTCCATCGAACCGGAACCGTCGCACAGGTGCACGTGCCGCAGATGCGGTCCCATCGCCATCGCGAGCTCCAAGGAATCCCGCCCGGCCAGGGACGCGTGCGAAAAGTCGAGCGTCATCGAATCGCAGTCCATCTGCGTGGGATCCGAGCCGGGGGAGTAGGCCTTGAGGTTCCGTCCGCCCACCTTCCACGGAAACATGTTCTCGACGGCGATGTCGATTCCGGACGCCGTGGCGGTTTCCCTGACGATGCGCAGAAAGTCGCGGGCGTACTGTGCCTGCCAGCGAAACGGCGGATGCACGACCACCGTGTGCGCACCGACCGCGCTGGCTAGTTCCGCTGACTTCTCCAGCTTCACCCGCGGATCGCGGCCCCAGACGAACTGCGTCAGCAGGAGCACCGGAGCGTGAATGGACAGAATCGGCAGGTCATACCGCTTCGACAACTCGAGCAACGCATCCGGATCGCGCGTGCCGTCATCGTTGGTAACCATGATTTCGACACCGTCGTATCCTGCAAGTTTGGCCAGACGAAACGTGTGCTCTGTGGGTTGCGGGTACACGCAAGACGTGCTCATGCCGATGCGAATCATTTGTCCGATTCTAGGCACCGTGCCTGAGAACGGCGGACTAAAGCCAATCTCTGGCCTTGAAACTGGCGTACAGCCCGATCGACAGCACGACCATCAAGGCCGTGGAGAACCAAAATCCCCACAGCGTGTCCGCGCCCGGGTACGGCAGGTTCTGCCCGTAGAAACCAGTCACTGCGGTGGGGACGGCGATGATCGCGGCCCAACTGGTGACCTTCTTCATCACCAGGTTCATCCGGTTGCCCTGGATGCCCAGATTCGTGTCGAGGATGGTCGAGACCAGGTCGCGGAGAGACTCCGTCCATTCGGTCACGCGCAGCACATGGTCATAGACGTCTTGGAAGTATGGCGACATCGCGGCGTCGAACGATCCGACGTCACGCCGCAGCACGGTGTTGATCACCTCGCGCATCGGC
The DNA here is from genome assembly GCF_039652555.1 of Parafrigoribacterium mesophilum. NCBI lineage: Bacteria > Bacillati > Actinomycetota > Actinomycetes > Micrococcales > Microbacteriaceae > Parafrigoribacterium > Parafrigoribacterium mesophilum. The sequence continues at coordinate 903,696 of NZ_JBDJAF010000001.1, read as the reverse complement.
AGGACCAGGCGACGCAGCAGTACGAGCGATTTGCGGATTTCAAACGATCGGCGCTGCACCTCCTTGTCCCGCGGGCGGTCATCGAAGAGGGCGTCTTCCAAACTTTCGATGGCGCCGTCCAACTGCTGCACGGTGTCGAAGTGCCCGTCGACGATGACGTCCAAGAGCCCCCACAACAAGAACGCCACTCCATGTTTCGCCAGGTCTTCGTCGGCATCAAAGCGGTGCACCACCTTGCCGATGTCGAACTCGGGTGGATGCACCGTCACCAGAGCACGAGGCGTGATGAAGGCCGTGACCTCCGTGGAATGCAGCCGCCCCGTCCTCTCGTCCAGCTGCACAGCGTAGGTCGCCAGGAAAAGGTGGGTGTCGTACCGGTCGAGTTTGGGCCGCTGATGATGGTGCAACGCGTCTTCGACGGCGAGGTGGTGGAGACCCAGCTCCTCTTCCAACTCGGCGAGCAACTCCTGCGTCGGCGAGGTGATGTCGATCCAAAGACACACCGATTCGTCGGCCAATCGATCGGAGATCTCAGCGAACGGGACATCCGACCCGTCCATGACCCCATCGCGGTAAAGCCGGGTAGTGAGCATGCGCGCAATGTTAGCCGTACAGGAGCGGCTGGTAGCCTGGGCACGGCTTTCCTGGCAGCGGTGTGCGACACCGACCACGACAGAGGCGGTGGCGAGACGGGTACGAAATCCGAGAAGTTCGGCGACTACACCTTCGTCGTCGTCTCCAATCGCCTTCCCGTCGACCGGGTCGTGGAGTCGGATGACGCGGCGTATTGGCAGCAATCACCTGGGGGTTTGGTGACCGCCCTCAAACCCGTGATGCAGGCCCACGATGGGGCGTGGATCGGGTGGGCCGGGGTCGCCGACCTCACCTTCGAGCCGTTCGACAGCAACGGTGTCTGGGTGGTACCGGTCCCGCTGAGTCAGGACGAGGTCGAGGCGTACTACGAAGGGTTCTCCAACGAGACCCTGTGGCCGTTGTACCACGACGTGATCGCCCCGCCGGTTTACCGTCGCGAGTGGTGGGAGACCTACGTCACCGTGAACCGCCGTTTCGCCGCGGCCGCTGCGGAATCGAGCGCCGAAGGCGCCCTGGTCTGGGTGCACGACTACCAGCTTCAGCTGGTGCCGACGATGCTGCGCGAGTTGCGCCCGGATCTGACCATCGGGTTCTTCAACCACATCCCGTTCCCGCCATACGGTATCTACTCCCAGCTGCCGTGGCGCACCCAGATCATCGAGGGGCTACTCGGCGCCGATGTCATCGGCTTCCAGCGCACCGCGGATGCCAGCAATTTCTCCCGCGCCGTCAGACGGCTGAAGGGGTACGCCACCCGAAACCCCCTCATCGAGGTGCCGCTCGTGGACGAGTCGCCCGGGGTGCGCGTGTACGCGCCGATCCGGCGGGGTAAGCCGTTCCGGACGGTAGTGGCCAAAAAGTACCCTATTTCCATCGATTCGCGAAGCTACGAGACGATGGCCCGGCGACCCGAGGTGCAGGAGCGGGCCAGACAGATCCGCGAAGAGCTCGGCAACCCGGCAACCATCATGCTCGGAGTCGATCGGCTGGACTACACCAAGGGAATCGGCCATCGGCTGCAGGCCTTCGGCGAAATGCTCGCCGACGGCACGGTCTCCGTGGAGGACGTGACGCTCGTGCAAGTGGCCAGCCCGAGCCGGGAACGTGTTCGCACCTACCGGGAACTGCGCGACGAGGTCGAACTGACCGTGGGGCGGCTGAACGGCGAGTTCTCGTCGATCAGCCACACCGCCGTCAGCTACCACCACCACAACTACCCGCGGGAAGAGATGGTGGCGCTGTACCTCGCGGCCGACGTCATGCTCGTGACCGCGTTACGCGACGGCATGAACCTTGTCGCGAAGGAGTATGCGGCGACCAGATTCGACGAAGACGGGGTACTGGTCCTCAGCGAATTCACCGGTGCCTCCGACGAACTGACGAAGGCGCTGCTGATCAACCCGCACGATATCGACGGACTCAAGAACACCATCCTGCGGGCGATCAGCATGCCGAAGCGAGAACGCGCCGCGCGGATGCGTTCGCTGAGAAGACGAGTGATGGAGAACGACGTGACGAAATGGTCGTCGCTGTTCCTCCGGGAACTCGAAGATCGCAAGGTGTTGAACCGCACAACCTTCAATTCCCAGGGCGGGCAGTGACGGATTCCGTGGGGCTGCCGGAAGACATCGTGGCCGCGGTGCACCGGCTCGCGAGCACGTCACGACTGCTCGTCGCGCTCGATTTCGACGGCACTCTGGCACCGATCGTGGATCGGCCCCAGGATGCCAGAGCGCTGCCACAGTCCGCGGCCGCCGCCGCCCGGCTGTTGAACGCAGACGGTACACGTGTCGCCTACATCTCGGGCAGGGCGCTGGCGAGCCTTCGCGCGGTGGCCGATCCGCCGGCCGGGACACTGCTGGTCGGGTCGCACGGCAACGAGGTTGAACTGGGAGGCGACGATCCTTCCGGGCCGGAACTCGACGAATCCGAGCGAGCCCGCCTCGCCGAATTGACCGAGGTTCTGGCCACGATCGCGACCAGTTGCCCGCAGGTGTGGCTGGAACGCAAGCCCGCGGGCGTCGCGGTGCACACCAGGCTGGCCACCCCCGATGTCGCCGGTGAGGCGCAGAGCCGAGCCAGACAGGCCGCCGCCGGCTTCGCAGGCCTCACCGTGCGCGACGGCAAAGACGTGCTCGAGTTCTCGGTACGGTCCGCCACCAAGGGGCACGCGATCGGGCGGTTGCGGCAGCTCACCGGCGCGACGGCGACGTTCTACGCCGGTGACGATGTCACCGACGAAGACGCGTTCGCGGTGCTGGGTTCCGGCGACGTCGGTGTGAAGGTGGGTGCCGGGTCGACCATCGCACCGTTCCGGGTGCGCGACTGCGAGCAGTTCGCGACTCTCCTCGGCGTGCTCGCCGACGAGAGAAGTCGACTTCGCCGGAAGTCCTAGACTCGTTCCATGACTGCACCAGACATCAAGCCGCGGAGTCGCGACGTTACAGACGGCATCGAAAAATCTGCTTCCCGGGGCATGCTCCGCGCTGTCGGGATGGGCGATGAGGACTGGGACAAGCCACAAATCGGCATCGCCAGTTCCTGGAACGAGATCACGCCCTGCAACCTGTCTCTGGCCAGGCTCGCGCAGGCGGCGAAGGAGGGGGTGCACTCCGGTGGCGGTTATCCGCTGCAGTTCGGCACGGTCTCCGTCTCAGACGGCATCGCCATGGGTCACGAAGGCATGCACTTCTCGCTGGTCAGCCGCGAGGTGATCGCCGACTCGGTGGAGACCGTCATGATGGCCGAGCGGCTGGACGGTTCCGTGCTCCTGGCCGGTTGCGACAAATCCCTGCCCGGGATGTTGATGGCCGCCGCGCGGCTGGACCTCGCATCCGTCTTCCTCTACGCCGGATCGATTGCTCCCGGCTGGGTCAAGCTCAGCGACGGCACCGAGAAGAACGTCACCATCATCGACGCTTACGAGGCGGTCGGCGCCTGCAAAGCCGGCACCATGACCCTGGACGACCTGGACTGCATCGAGCGTGCCATCGCCCCCGGGGAAGGTGCCTGCGGCGGCATGTACACCGCGAACACCATGGCCAGCGTCGCCGAAGCGCTCGGGATGAGCATGCCGGGATCGGCCGCTCCGCCCAGCGCCGACCGCCGTCGCGACTACTTCGCGCACCGCTCGGGCGAAGCGGTCGTGAACCTGCTGCGCTTGGGCATCACCGCGCGCGACATCATGACCAAAGACGCGTTCGAGAACGCGATCTCGGTGGTGATGGCGTACGGCGGATCCACCAACTCGGTGCTGCATCTGCTGGCCATCGCCCACGAAGCCGACGTCGACTTGGAGCTGGCTGACTTCAACCGCATCGCCGACAAGGTGCCGCACCTCGGCGACCTCAAACCGTTCGGCAAGTACGTCATGAACGACGTCGACCGTCACGGCGGAGTGCCGGTCGTGATGAAGGCGCTGCTGGATGCCGGACTGCTGCACGGCGACTGCCTCACCGTCACCGGCAAGACCGTCGCGGAGAACCTCGAGGCGATCAACCCGCCTGCCCCCGACGGCGAAGTGGTGCGCCACTTCGACAACCCGATCCACGCCCACGGCGGCATCTCGATCCTGCACGGCAGTATCGCGCCGGAGGGTGCCGTTGTGAAGACGGCCGGATTCGACGCCACCTCCTTCGAAGGCCCTGCGCGCGTGTTCGAACGCGAGCGGGCGGCGATGGATGCGCTCACCGAAGGCGCCATCCAGAAGGGCGACGTCATCGTCATCCGTTACGAGGGGCCCAAGGGAGGACCGGGAATGCGCGAGATGCTCGCCATCACCGCGGCCATCAAGGGAGCGGGCCTCGGCAAGGATGTACTACTCTTGACGGACGGACGATTCTCAGGCGGCACAACCGGCCTGTGCATCGGCCACATAGCACCCGAAGCGGTGGACGCAGGTCCGATCGCCTTCGTGCGCGATGGTGATCTGATACGGGTCGATATCGCTGCTCGCTCGCTCGACCTACTGGTCGACCCGGCTGAGCTCGCTGCCCGCCGCGAAGGCTGGGCGCCGCTTCCCCCGCGCTATACCCGTGGCGTGCTCGCAAAGTATTCCAAGCTCGTGCACTCCGCAGCGGAGGGCGCGATCACCGGATGACGCCGCGAACAGTGTTCCATTCGTTCAGGTCAACTCAAGGATCGTAGATTCCATGCACTCCTCACCCGTCCCCACCGCCAAGGCGCCGTCCAAGCCGGGCAACTCTGCAAAGGCAGAGGTACTCACCGGGTCGGGTGCCATTCTTCGTTCGCTCGAGTTGCTCGGGGTCAAGGATGTGTTCGGCCTGCCCGGTGGGGCGATCATGCCGTTCTATGACGAGCTGATGTCCTCGACCGCCATCCGGCACATCCTGGTGCGGCACGAACAGGGCGCCGGCCACGCCGCCGAGGGCTACGCGTCCTCCACCGGCAAGCTCGGCGTGTGCATCGCCACGTCCGGACCTGGCGCCACCAACCTCGTCACGGCCATCGCCGACGCGCATATGGACTCGGTGCCGCTCCTGGCGATCACCGGTCAGGTGTTCTCCACGTCGATGGGCACGGACGCGTTCCAGGAAGTCGACATCGTCGGCATTTCGATGCCGATCACCAAGCACTCGTTCTTGGTCACCCGCCCCGAGGACGTGCCAGGCACGATCGCGGCGGCGGTGCACATCGCCACCACCGGACGCCCCGGCCCTGTGGTCGTCGACATCACCAAGGATGCACAGCAGAAGAGCGCACCCTTCATCTGGCCGCCCAAACTGGACCTTCCCGGTTACCGGCCGGTGACCAAGGCGCACGGCAAGCAGATCCAGGCAGCGGCACGGCTGCTGGCCGAGGCCAAGCGACCGATCTTCTACGTGGGCGGCGGCGTGATCCGCGCCGAGGCATCCGCGGAGCTGCTCGCCCTGGCCGAACTGACCGGTGTGCCAGTGGTGACCACGCTGATGGCCCGCGGCGCGTTCCCCGACTCGCACCAGCAGCACCTGGGCATGCCCGGCATGCACGGCGCTGTGCCTGCGGTGCTCGCCCTTCAGGAATCCGACCTGCTCATCTCGTTGGGCGCCCGGTTCGACGACCGTGTCACCGGTAAGGCGAACCTGTTCGCCCCCGACGCCAAGGTCGTGCATGTTGACATCGATCCGGCGGAGATCTCGAAGATCCGCCTGGCCGATGTGCCGATCGTTGGCGATGCCAAAGATGTCATCGCCGACTTAACCGTTGCCTTCGCGGATGCGACAAAGCATCAGAAGCCCGACTATTCCGATTGGTGGGTGCGGCTCAACGACTTGAGGACCCGGTACCCACTCGGCTACGACGAACCGGAAGATGGCACACTGTCCCCGCAGTACGTCATCGAGCGGATCGGCGCGATCACCGGCCCCGAGGGCGTGTACGCCGCCGGAGTCGGGCAGCACCAGATGTGGGCGGCCCAGTTCATCAAGTACGAACGGCCCAACGCGTGGCTGAACTCGGGCGGTGCCGGCACGATGGGCTACGGCGTCCCGGCGGCGATGGGCGCCAAGGTCGCCAACCCGGACCGCACGGTGTGGGCGATCGACGGCGACGGATGCTTCCAGATGACGAACCAGGAACTGGCCACCTGCACGATCAACAACATCCCGATCAAAGTCGCGATCATCAACAACTCATCGCTCGGCATGGTGCGGCAGTGGCAGACCCTGTTCTACGACGGGCGGCATTCGTTCACCGACCTGAACCCCGACACCGAAACACCGATGATCCCCGATTTCGTCAAGCTTGCCGACGCGTACGGCGCGCTCGGCATCCGGGTCACCAAGAAAGAGGAAGTGGATGCCGCGATCGAACTGGCGAATTCCACCAACGACCGACCCGTCGTCATCGACTTCGTCGTGAGCCGCGACGCGATGGTGTGGCCGATGGTCCCGCAAGGTGTGGGCAACTCCAGCGTGCAATACGCCAGAGACAGAGCCCCTGAGTGGGATGAGGAGTAGACCGTGCCGCACGTGTTGTCGTTGATCGTCGAAGACAAACCAGGCCTGCTCACCCGGGTCGCCGGGCTGTTCGCCCGGCGCGGTTTCAACATCGAGTCTCTCGCGGTCGGCAAGAGCGAGATTCCCGGGCTGTCCCGCATCACCGTGGTGGTGGATGTGGAGGAAGGTCCGCTCGAGCAAGTCACCAAGCAGCTGAACAAGCTCGTCAATGTGATCAAGATCGTCGAACTCGACCCGTCGCAAACCGTCGAGCGTGAGCACCTGCTGGTGAAGGTGCGCGTGGACAACACCACCCGCAGTCCCATCCTGGAGGCGGCGAACCTGTTCCGCGCCAGGGTGGTGGATGTCGCCTCCGATGCCCTCGTGATCGAAGTCACCGGAGACAGCGCCAAGACGCACGCGCTGCTGCGGGTGCTCGAACCGTACGGCATCAAGGAGATCGCCCAGTCCGGGCTTCTCGCCATCGGGCGCGGCGGCAAGAGCATCACCGAGCGCGTGTCCAAGGGCTAACACCTTACGGTCCCCGAGGCTCTCGAAGGGACTGTACGATTCAGCAACCGTCCCTTCGAGAGCCTCAGGGACCGGATATCAAGGAGAACCACAGTGACCGAGATTTTCTACGACAACGACGCCGATCTGGCGATCATCCAAGGCAAGAAGGTCGCCGTCATCGGCTACGGATCGCAGGGTCACGCGCACGCGCAAAACCTGCGCGACTCCGGCGTCGAGGTGCGCATCGGGCTCAAGGAGGGGTCAAAGTCGAAGGCGAAGGCCGAGGAGGCCGGCTTCACCGTGTTGTCGTCGGCGGAGGCCACCGAGTGGGCCGATGTCATCGTGATCCTGGCTCCTGACCAGGTGCAGCGCCACCTGTATGCCGAGGACATTCAGCCGCACCTGTCCAAGGGCAACGCCATCCTGTTCGGACACGGCTTCAACATCCGGTTCGGCTACATCACCGCGCCGGAGGGCGTCGACGTGATCATGGTCGCCCCGAAGGGACCCGGACACATCGTGCGCCGCGAGTTCGAGGCCGGCCGCGGCGTACCGGTCATCGTCGCCGTGGAAGAGGATGCCACCGGAGGCGCCTGGCCGCTGGCCTGGTCCTACGCCAAGGGCATCGGCGGGCTGCGCGCCGGCGCGATCAAGACCACCTTCACCGAGGAAACCGAGACCGACCTGTTCGGCGAGCAGAGCGTGCTGTGCGGCGGAGTGTCACAGCTCATCCAGTACGGCTTCGAAACACTCACCGAGGCTGGTTACCAGCCGCAGATCGCCTACTTCGAGGTACTGCACGAGCTCAAGCTCATCGTCGACCTGATCAACGAGGGCGGCATCGCCAAGCAGCGCTGGAGCGTCTCCGACACGGCCGAGTACGGCGACTACGTCTCCGGACCGCGCGTCATCGACCCGCACGTGAAGGAGAACATGAAGGCGGTGCTGGCCGATATCCAGGACGGCACCTTCGCCAAGCGGTTCATCGCCGACCAGGATGCCGGCGCCCCGGAGTTCTTCGCGTTGCGTAAGAAGGGCGAGCAGCATCCGATCGAGGCCACCGGCCGTGAGCTGCGCAAGCTGTTCGCCTGGAACAAGGCCGACGACGACGACTACGTGGACGGCGAAGTCGCCCGCTAGCCGTTCGCTGCACCAGCAACCCGGCTCGCCGCACCCGAAACTCCGGGCGCGACGAGCGGGTTCCTGGCGCGCCGAGTTCTCAAGGAGACCATGGACGACGATCCGGATGCCGAGGCGCTGAGCTGGGGCGCGGAGACCGACCCCACCCACGTGGACGCTCCGGACTCACCGCCGGCCGTCGCGCGGCGTCCGGGACCCGCGGCGGGCACCGGTTCGCTGCTGCTCGTCGGCTATGGCGTGTTCGCCGGGGTGTACCTGCTTTACACGATCGGTTGGTTCGGAGCGGTGCTCCGGAACACGCTGACCTTGGCCGGGCTGATCCCGGAGGTCATGTACCAGTTCGGTGAGTTTCTCGCGATTGTGGCTCCGGCGCTGTGGTTCGGCGCCGTGCTGCTGTTGACCCGCGGGCGTCGGCCACTGACGCGGGTGTTGTGGCTGCTGGTCGGCATGGTCGTGCTGGTGCCGTGGCCGATGGTGGTGGGGAGGTGACGATGTCGACGACGACCGCAACATCTGCGCCGCGGCTGTGGCAGGCAGTCGCTGTGGCCGCGCTGTTCGCCGTGCTTTACGGATACGACCTATTCGAGGCCGTGTCCGACACCGTGGGGGTCACCTCGCAGATCGCCGCGTTCAACGCGAACGCACTGTCGGTCGGCCTGGCACCGGTGGCCGTGCCCTGGGTCGCGTTGATTGCGAGCCTGGTGCTGCCGCCCGTGGTTTACGCGCTGGCCTGGTGGCTCGGCCGCCGCCTGCCGCTGCTCGGCAGGGCGCTCGTGTTCCTCGCCGGCTTGGCCACCGTGGCTGCGGCAACCCTGAGTCTGAGCACTCTCGCCGGCCTGCTCGCCGGCTGAGCAGCACCGGGTCACCCGACGCCGTGCGTCATACGGTCAGGCGCGGGCCCGCTCTGGACTAAAGTGGCTTGGTGTCGCGCCCACGTGCGTCGCGGCGATCCCATTCCCCTTTGACGAAGGATTCGATTCGTGGCGAAACCGATCGTGCTGATTGCAGAAGAACTCTCCCCGGCGACGGTCGACGCGCTCGGACCCGACTTCGACATCCGGCACCTCGACGGTACCGATCGACCCGCCCTCCTCGACGCGCTGACGGATGCCAGCGCCATCCTGATTCGCTCCGCCACCAAGCTCGACGCCGAGGCGATCGCCGTCGGTAAGAAACTCAAGGTCATCGCGCGTGCCGGAGTGGGCCTCGACAATGTCGACGTCAAGTCGGCCACCACGGCGGGGGTCATGGTCGTGAACGCCCCGACCTCCAACATCGTGTCGGCGGCGGAACTGGCCATTGGCCACCTGCTCTCGCTGGCCCGGCACATTCCGGATGCGAACCACTCCGCCAAGGCGGGGGAGTGGAAGCGGTCGAAGTTCACCGGCACCGAACTGTTCGACAAGACGGTCGGCATCGTTGGCCTCGGCCGGATCGGTACCCTCGTCGCCCAGCGGCTGGCCGGCTTCGACGTCAAGCTGATCGCCTTCGACCCGTACGTCACCCCGATGCGAGCCCAACAACTCGGCGTGCAACTGGCCAGCCTGAGCGAAGTGATGGAGCAGTCCGATTTCATCACCATCCACATCCCGAAGACGCCGGAGACGATCGGGATGATCGGTGCCGACGAATTCGCGCTGGCCAAGCCTTCGTTGCGCATCGTCAACTGCAGCCGCGGCGGAATCATCGACGAGGATGCCCTCTTCCAGGCGCTGTCCTCCCAGCGCATCGCCGGCGCGGCTCTGGATGTCTTCGTCAGCGAGCCGCCCACGGATTCGCCGCTCCTCGGCCTGGACAACATCAGTCTCACGCCGCACCTGGGCGCCTCCACAGCCGAGGCGCAGGAAAAAGCCGGCGTGTCTGTGGCCCGGTCGGTGCGGCTGGCCCTGGACGGCGAACTGGTGCCGGATGCGGTGAACGTGGCCGGTGGCGTGATCAACACCACCGTGCGGCCCGGGATCCCGCTCATGGAGAAGCTCGGTCAGGTGTTCAGCGGCCTGGCAGACGGCCCGCTCACCAGCGTCGACGTCGAGGTGCGCGGCGAGATCGCCGAATTCGATGTGAGCGTGCTGGAACTTGCCGCGCTCAAGGGCGTGTTCACGAACATCGTCAGCGAGGCCGTGTCGTACGTCAACGCACCGCTTATCGCAGCGCAACGTGGCATCCCGGTGCGACTGATCAAGGATGCCGTCAGCGACGAATACCGCAATCTGCTCACCATCCGGGGCGGCCTCAGCGACGGCACGCAGGTCTCGGTGTCTGGCACCCTCACCGGGACCAGGCAGATCGAGAAGATCGTGGAAATCAACGGCTATGACGTCGAGGTTCCGGTCAATCACCATCTGATCGTGATGGTGTACACCGACCGCCCCGGCATTGTGGCCATCTTCGGCAAGGAATTCGGCGACGCCGGCATCAACATCGCCGGCATGCAGGTGAGCCGTCGCGAGGCGGGCGGTCAGGCGCTCAGTGTTTTGACCATCGACTCGCCCGCCCCGGAGGGTCTGCTCGAATCAGTGCGCGCGAAGATCGACGCGGATTTGATCCGCGAGATCGACATCACGGAGTAGTCGGCCGCGCGCCGCCCGTCACGTTACAGCGTCTCGTCGGTGGTGTTCCGTTCAGTGATCCGCTCCCGGCGCTCCGGGTCCACCGCGGTGTGCGTCGTCGAAGACATCGAACGGCGGCGGAACAGGAAGACCATCGAAACGATGAAAATCACGACTCCGGCGATCATCAGGATGTAGCCGACCAGGTCCAGGTCGATCCAGTCCACTCGAAAATTCAAAGCAAACGTCAGGATCGCGCCAATAACAAAAAGCAAAATACCGCTTCCGATACCCATGGTGTTGTCGTCCTTTCGGTCCTGGCCCACCGTAGGCGGCGTTCAGGAAATTGCAAGCTTTTTGGCAAGTTCCCAGCAAACGGTACGCTGAAAGCACGTATTTGCCGGTTTGTCTGAGGAGTTCCGTGACCCGTAACATCAAGCTCGCCGTCATCGCTGGCGACGGAATCGGGCCGGAAGTGATCGCGGAAGCACTCAAGGTGCTCACCGCCGTGATTCCGGAGGACACTGACCTCGAAACCACCGAATTCCCGTTCGGCGCCACGCACTATCTGGCTACCGGGGAGGTTCTCACCGACGGCGACCTGCAGGCGATCAAGCAGCACGACGCCATCCTGCTCGGCGCGGTCGGCGGCGACCCGCGCGATGAACGGCTCAAGGGTGTGAGCATCGAGCGGGGCTTGCTGCTCAAGCTGCGCTTTGGCTTCGACCACTACGTGAACCTGCGGCCGACCACGTTGTTCCCGGGTGTCGCCTCGCCATTGTCTGATCCCGGCGACGTCGATTTTGTCGTGGTGCGCGAAGGCACCGAGGGGATGTATGTCGGCAACGGTGGCAGCCTGCGCACGGGCACGCCGAACGAGATCGCTACGGAGGTCTCCGTCAACACGGCATATGGGGTGGAACGGGTCGTGCGATTCGCCTTCCGGCTCGCGGCATCCAGGCCGGCGAAGAAGCTCACCCTCGTGCACAAGACCAACGTGCTGGTCAATGCCGGGTCGCTCTGGCAGCGCACCGTCGACGCGGTCTCGGCGGAATATCCCGACATCGCCGTGGACTACCTGCACGTGGACGCCGCGACGATCTTCATGGTCACGAACCCGAGCCGGTTCGACGTCGTGGTCACCGACAACCTGTTCGGCGACATACTGACCGACCTCGCTGCCGCGATCAGCGGCGGAATCGGCCTCGCCGCATCCGGGAACATCAACCCCGACGGCGCCTTCCCGAGCATGTTCGAGCCGGTGCACGGCTCGGCGCCGGACATCGCAGGGAAGCACATCGCCGACCCGACCGCCGCCGTGCTGTCGGTCGCGCTTCTGCTCGACCACCTGGGCTTTCCGGATGCTGCGGCCAAGGTCACGCAGGTCGTCACGAACGACCTCGCGCACCGCGGTACCGCGGCACGCTCCACCACCCAGATCGGTGACGATCTGGTGGCTGCACTGCGAACGCTGTGACAATGAACGCTGTGACAATGAACGCTGTGGTGCAGAACGCTGCAACAATGAAACCCAGGCGACAATTGATCTCAGCGAGCAATAGATGACAGACGCGACAACGGAGGACTCTCCCATGGGCACCCACGCAACACTCGACGGCCTTCTCGACTTCGACGTGACCACTTCCACCACGGCGATGGCCGACGCCGAGCGGGAGACGATTCTGGCGAACCCTGGATTCGGCGTTCATTTCACCGATCACATGGTGGAAATCACCTGGACGGTGGGCGGCGGCTGGCACGACGCGACGGTGCGTCCCTACGGCCCACTGCAATTGGACCCCGCCACCTCGGTGCTGCACTATGCACAGGAGATCTTCGAGGGCCTGAAGGCATACCGCCACGAGGACGGTTCCATCTGGACGTTCCGGCCCGAGGCCAACGCCCGTCGTATGCAGCGATCGGCCACCAGGTTGGCGTTGCCGCCGCTGCCGGTTGAGCACTTCATCGAGTCGTTGCGGCAAATCATCGCCGTGGATGGTTCATGGGTGCCGTCTGCGCCCGAGACCAGCCTCTACCTGCGTCCGTTCATGATCTCCACCGAGGCGTTCCTCGGCGTGCGTTCGGCCCACCAGGTCAGCTTCTTTGTCATCGCGAGCCCGGCCGGAGCGTACTTCTCGCACGGTGTGGCCCCGGTGTCGATCTGGTTGTCGACGAAATACTCCCGCGCGGCCAAGGGTGGCACCGGCTCGGCGAAGACCGGCGGCAACTACGCGGCTTCGCTGCTGCCGCAGGCCGAAGCCTATGAACAAGGCTGTGACCAGGTGTTGTTCCTCGACGCGGCGGAGGGCAAGTACATCGAGGAACTCGGTGGGATGAACGTGGTGCTGGTCTACAAGAACGGCACCTTGGTCACGCCGGCGTCTGACAGCATCCTGGAGGGCATCACGCGCGACTCGGTGCTCAGGCTTGCTCGGGACAAGGGGCACACCGTCGAGGAGCGCCGCGTCAGCATCGACGAATGGCGTGATGGCGTCGCATCCGGTGATATCGCCGAGATCTTCGCCTGCGGAACCGCCGCAGTGGTCACCCCAATCGCGCTGCTCAAGGGTGAGGGCTTCGAAGCCGGCTCGGCCGATGCCGCGGCGGGACCGCTGACCATGGAACTGCGCAAGGAGCTCACCGACATCCAATCTGGGCGCGCCGAAGACCGGCACGGCTGGTTGACCCGCCTGGACGGATAGGCTCACCTACGTGAAGATTGCCCGGTTCAATCAGGATGGTGGCGACCCCAGGTTTGGGATCGTCGACGAGGAGGACCTAGTCGTCCTGGTCGGGGACCCGCTGTTCAGCGGCTTCGACACGACCGGAGAGCGCATCCCGCTCGCGTCGGTCAAGCTGCTCGCTCCGGTCATTCCCCGATCCAAGATCGTCTGCGTCGGGATGAACTATGCCGAGCACAAGGCGGAGCTCGCTCCGAACGGCCCGGACACCCCGCTCATCTTCCTCAAACCGAACACCTCGGTCATCGGCCCTGGCGAGACGATTCAACTGCCGCCGGTGTCCGGGCGCATCGTGCACGAGGGTGAACTCGCGGTGGTGATCGGCAGGATCGCCAAACGGGTGAAGGCAGCGGATGCCACCGACTACATCTTCGGTTACACGATCGGCAACGACGTGTCGGCGCGCGACGAGCAGTTCGCCGACGGTCAGTGGGCCAGGGCCAAGGGCTATGACACGTTCTGTCCGCTCGGCCCGGTGATCGAGACCGAGCTGGACACGAGTGACCTGGAGATCCAGACCTTCGTGGACGGGGAGCCGCGTCGCCAGGGCAACACCGGCCAGATGTTGCACGGCATTCCGGAGATCATCGAGTTCGCCTCCGATGTGTGGACGCTGCTGCCGGGGGACGTCATTCTCACCGGCACGCCGGCGGGGCTTGGCGGATTCACTGACGGTCAGACCGTGGACGTCACCATCACTGGCATCGGTACCCTCAGCAACCCCGCCCGCAACCGCGACTAGCCCTGCTTCGTCGCCACCCGCTCCCACCACCGGCTCCCGCAACCCACGCCCACTCGGGCCGTGCGAACCCGTTTCAAGGAGTAACTGACATTCCGGTGCCTGTGCTTCGGCCAGGATGGCGGTCCAGGACAGAAACTCCGTGAAACGGGATCAGGATGCGGTGTGACGAGGATGCCGCAGGCGGCGACACCTCGGGTAGTCTCGTCCGGTGCCCGCACCCCGCCGCAATACCGCATCCCACCGAAACAGAGCACTCGGCCACAACACCGCGCCGCGCCGCGTCACCGCACCTCGCCTATCCGTAGCCGCCAGTCCGGTCCTGCCGGGTCTGGGTGCTGCTGTCCTCGCCGTCGGGATTGCTTGGGCGTTGCATGCCGCGCTGCCGGCGGTTCCGGTGCTGACCGCATCCGTGGGCCTCGGCATTCTCGTGGCGCAGCTGCCGGCGATCCGATTCTGGCTCGATGGCCCATTGGCGCCGGGTCTGCGCTTCGCCGCCAAAACACTGATGCGTGCCGGGATTGTGCTGCTGGGGCTCAAGCTGAGTGTCATTGACATCGGCCACCTGGGAGTGCTGGCGATCCTCATGATCGTTGGGATCGTGCTGGTGACGTTCGCGGGCACGTACTGGCTGGGCCGGCTCTTCCGGCTGCCGAGCACGCAGGCGCTGCTCGTGGCGACCGGATTCTCGATTTGCGGCGCCTCGGCGATCGGGGCGATGGGATCGGTGACGCGCAGCAGCCGGGAGGAGCAGGCGACCCCGGTCGCGCTGGTCACCCTCTGCGGCACCCTGGCCATCGGCGTGCTGCCGCTGTTGCAGGCACCACTCGGACTCACCGGCATCCAGTTCGGACACTGGGTCGGGGCGAGCGTGCACGACGTCGGCCAGGTCGTGGCGACGGCGCAGACTGCCGGCTCGGCCGCGCTCGCGATCGCCGTCGTCGTGAAGCTCACCCGCGTGCTGATGCTCGCTCCCATGGTTGCCGGCGCCGGCATGGTGCTGCGCCGTCGTGATCGGCTCGGCGCGGTCGGGCTGGATGCGGTAGCACGACCGCCCATCGTGCCGCTGTTCGTCGCCGGCTTCCTCGTATCCGTGCTGCTGCGCTCCTTAGTTCCGCTACCGCCGGCGGCCCTCGCCGGCGCGGATGCTACGCAGGCCGTCCTGCTCGCGGCAGCCCTGTTCGGCCTCGGCACGGCGGTGCGCTTCGGCACGCTAGTCCGTACCGGCGGCAGGGCGCTCGGGGTCGGGCTGCTGTCCTGGGTGCTCATCGCGGTGCTCGCGCTTGTCGCCGTGAACCTCTAGGCATTTTGATTGCACTAGCTTGTCAAGCAAGCTAGTGTGCAATGCATGACAGGGGATGTCGGTGCGCAATTGCGCAAGGGAGTGGTCGAGTATTGCGTGCTCGGTCTGCTCTCCCACGAGCCGATGTACGGCTGGGCGCTCTCCGACGCACTCCAGACGCGCGGGATGATCGCCAGCATCGGCACGCTTTATCCGGTACTGAGCCGACTCCGTGCCCGCGGCCTCGTCTCCAGCTACGACCAGGCGTCGGATGCCGGCCCATCCCGCAAGTACTACCGGGTCACGGATGCCGGGAACGACCACCTGAACAGCTTCCGGCAGCAGTGGGGGCCGTTCACGAGCACGGTTTCCGACATGATCACAGAGGACGACGATGGATAGTTCAACCTCGCCGCAAGTGGTGCGCGCGTATCTGGCCCAACTCGATGCGGCGCTCGCGGCCGTGTCGGATGATGTCCGACGCGATATCGTCGCCGGGGTCGCCGAGGAGCTCCGAGGGCTTTCGGCACCGGATGCCGCGGCGCGGATCGAGGCGCTCGGCGATCCGGCGTTCATCGCGGCGGAGGCGCGCGCGGAGGCCGCGGTGCCAGGTACCGCCGACGCGACGGCGCCGGAGATCTCGTAACCCGCCCCGCCGGCATCCGGTGATGCGCGCTGGTACGTGGTTCTGGCCGCCCTTCTGGTCGCATTCGGCGGTGTGGTCATTCCGATTATCGGCTGGATCGTCGGCATCGCACTGGTCTGGTTGTCGAAGAGCTGGCGCGCCTGGGAAAAGTGGGTCGCGACTCTCACTCCGTTCGCGGCGGTGGCGCTGACGGGCCTCATCACCGCACTCACCCTCGATCTTCAAACCGGAGGATTCCCTGGGATGCGCGGGATGTTCCTGCTCACGATTCTGGTCAACGTCGTCGTCGGCATCTGGCTGCTCTGGCGGGCCCAGGGTCGCACGAGGCGGGCGCTCGGGCGCTAGACGCCCTTCTGAGCCCGCCCGTTACGAATGCCGCCGGGCGCCCGGCCGCAATGGTGACGAACGGGCGCATTAGGCGGCCGACGGCAGGAGAGCGGCTCTCGGTAGAATCGGAATCAATGTCTGCCTCCTTCACCACCGCGTCCGGTTCCGATATTCGACTGCGCTTCTGCCCGTCCCCGACCGGTACTCCACACGTCGGCCTCATCCGCACCGCCCTGTTCAACTGGGCCTACGCTCGGCATACCGGCGGCAAACTCATCTTCCGCATCGAGGACACGGATGCGGCGCGCGACAGCGAGGAGAGCTACCTCCAGCTGCTCGACGGGCTGGCCTGGCTCAACATCGACTGGGACGAAGGCGAGGGCGTCGGCGGACCGCACGGCCCCTACCGGCAGTCGCAGCGCGCGGACATCTATGCCGAGGTCATCGAAAAGCTCCGCGCATCCGGCCGGCTCTACGAAAGCTTCGTCACCGCCGAGGAGATGGAGGCACGCAACCGCGCCAACGGCCGCGACCCCAAGCAGGGCTACGACAACTTTGAACGCGACCTCACCGACGAGCAGCGCGCCGCCTACCGCGCAGAAGGGCGGATGCCGGCACTGCGACTTCGCGTTCCGGACACCGACCTCAGCTTCGAGGACCTCGTGCGCGGCGAGATCACCTTTCCCGCGGGCAGTTTCGTCGACTTCGTCGTCGTACGGCCCAACGGCATCCCGCTCTACACGTTCGTCAATCCGGTCGACGACGCGCTGATGGGCGTCACCCACGTGCTGCGCGGCGAGGATCTGCTCTCCAGCACCCCGCGTCAAATCGCTTTGTATCACGCGCTGATCGAGATCGGCATCGCGAAGGCCATCCCGCGCTTCGGCCACCTGCCCTATGTGATGGGTGAGGGCAACAAGAAGCTCTCCAAGCGTGATCCGTCTTCGAGCCTGTTCCATCACCGCGAACGCGGTTTCATCCCCGAGGGCCTGATCAACTACCTGGCGCTGCTCGGCTGGTCGCTCACCCACGACCGCGACGTGTTCAGCATCGACGAGATGGTCGCCGCGTTCGACGTGACCGACGTCAATCCGAACCCGGCCCGCTTCGATCTCAAGAAGGCCGAGTCCATCAACGGCGACCACATCCGGATGCTGCCGCTGGCCGAGTTCACACAGCGGCTGATCCCGTACCTCGACGGCGTGATCTCCGATCCGATGACCAATGCCGAACGAGCGATCCTGGATGCGGCCGCCCCGCTGGTGCAGGAGCGGATGCAGCTGCTCGGCCAGGCGCGCGGTCTGCTGGAGTTCCTGTTCACCGCCGATGACGCGCTCGACTACGAGGACGCGGTACTGGCCGAACTCACGCCCGACTCCGTGGCCGTGCTGGATGCGGCGGCGACGGCACTGACATCCGTGGACGACTGGACGTATGACGTCATCCACTCGACATTGAACACGGTGCTCGTCGACGGGCTTGGGCTGAAACCGCGCAAGGCGTTCGGACCGCTGCGCACGGCGATCGCCGGTCGGCGCGTCAGTCCTCCGCTGTTCGAATCCATGGAGATCCTCGGCAAGACAAGTTCCATCGCGCGCATCGAACGATTGTCGGCGAGACTGACGCAGTGACGCCGGCCGGGGACCCGCAGCAGCACTACGACTGTGTCGTCATCGGAGCGGGGCCGGCGGGACTTTCCGCCGCGCTGAATCTCGTGCGGGCCAGGCGGCGTGTGCTCGTGCTGGACAGCAACCGTCCGAGGAACTCGGCCACGCTCCTCGCGCATGGTTTTCTCACCCGGGACGGAATCACACCCCACGAACTGCGGCGGCTCGGCCTCGAAGAACTACTGGCCTACCCCGGCGCGCAGCATCAGCTTGCGGTGGTGCAACGCGTCAGCCGTGTAGAGACAACGTTCAGGGTCGAGGCGACCGGCTTCAACGGTCACCCGGATCGCGCCGTCACCGCGGACAGCGTGCTGATCGCCACCGGACTCAGCGAGTCCCTGCCCGACTTGCCGGGCATGAGCAACTTCTACGGCATAGGTGTCTTCAGCTGCATCGAGTGCGACGGCTACGAGCAGAACGATCGACGGCTCGCTCTCATCGGGGAGACCGCGGATCTGGCGTCCCGCGCGCTCCAGATCGCCCAGTGGAGCTCCGACCTCACGGTGTTCACTAACGGTGCGAGGGTAGTCGGCCCTGCCCAGGAGGCGCTACTCGGCGAGCACGGTGTGCGCGTGGAGCGCCGCCAGGTCGCGGATGTGGTCGGTGAAGGGTTGACCGTGACCGGCGTGCTGCTCGCGGACGGCGTCACCATCCCGATCGATGGCGGTTTTGTGAGACCCCACTGGCACGCACAAGTGGAATTCGCGGCAGCGTTGGCGCTGGCGGTCGACGGATGGGGACTGCTGATCACGGATGCCGATGGCCGCACCAACGTGACCAACCTGTACGCGGCGGGTGACTGCACGGCGCCGGGGCCACAGCAGCTCATCGTTGCCGCGGGCATGGGCGCGCGAGTGGCGGCCACGATCAACCGCGACATGATCGGTGTGCCGCGCCGCTGAGCATCCGGGGTGCGCTGCGCCGGGCCGCGCATTTGGGTGAGCCTCAGCACGTACGTTAGAGTGGTTTGTCGGCCCGGTTTCTGCCTGGTTCGGTGGGGTATGGTGTAACTGGCAACACGGAAGATTCTGATTCTTTTGTTCTAGGTTCGAATCCTGGTACCCCAGCCATGAATCGCTAGAGTTCCCTAGCAAGTTCGGCTCCCTCCTCGTTCTCCCGAGTAGCCCGATTTGGCGTCTAGTGACCAGATTGGTGACCAGAAACCCCCTACGGGCACACTTCGCAGTCGTCTCCGCTGATGAGGTACGCACTCGTCCCCGCAGGTTCGCGCTGGCACACGCTACGCACCTGTCCAGCATGGAAGCTCATGCACACGTCGAGGTCGAGCCCGCGTTCCTCACCCAGGCCGAGGTCGCTGTCCTGCTGGGCGTGCCCGAGCGCACGCTGGAGGGATGGCGGCTGACGAAGTGCGGACCGCCGTGGCTGAAGCTCGGCAGGCACGTCAAGTACGACGGGGATGACGTGCTCGCGTGGGCGCGGGAGCAGCGTCATGGCTAGGCCGAAGATCGCCGCGGGCGAGGTCGGCCAGGTGCAGGTGACGCAGCTCGCGAACGGAAAGTGGCGGGCACGTGCCCGGATGCGCAGCGATGCCGGCGAGCTGGTGCAGCTCCGCGCCGAGGGCGCTACCGAGGTGAGCGCCCGCGAGGAGTTGCTGTCGCGGGCGAAGGCGCTGACAACGCACACGAAGTCCATCGTGACCGGCTCCTCGACCACCGCCGAGGCCGCGGCGGCCTGGCTGCCGACGGTGAAGCTGCGCGCGCAGAACGGAATGCTGTCGTGGTCGACGTACGAGAACTACGAAGGCACCGTTCGCCTGACCCTCGTGCCCGTCTGCGGCGGCGTGAAGCTGGAGGCGCTCACGGTCGGGCGGTGCGACCGGATCATTCAGAACCTCCTGGCTGAGCGCGGCCTCTCCGCGGCGCGAAAGGCCCGGTCGGTGCTGTCGCTGATCTGCGGGTTCGCTGTACGCGATGACGCGATCCCGACCAACCCTGTGCGCGACGTCTCGCGGCTGCCGACACCGGAGAAGAAGACCGCGATGCTCAGCCCGGAACAGATCCAGGCGACCCGCGGCCTCATGACTCGCTGGCGCGAAACGGAGGGCATGGGGCCGCGCCCGAACTGGCGTGCCCTCGTGGACGGCATGGACATCATGCTCGGCACGTCCGCCCGCGTGGGCGAGTGCATCGGGCTGCGCCGCTGCGATGTCGACATGACCACTGCGCCACCGACGATCCTCATCAACGGCACCATCATCCAGAATAAGACGCAGGGCATCCGACGGAAGGACGCGCCCAAGCGCACTCGCCAGCGCCGCCGCGTCGCCCTCCCTGCACTTGCCGCGGACGCAGTGCGGCGACGGCTCGCACGGGCGGCGAGCGGGCCGGAGGCGCTGTTGTTTCCGACGAAGACCGGCAGGCCGATGAGCGTGTCCAACTACGAGCGGCTGCTGCGCTCCTTTATTGGCGACAACCGTGATGCGCTTGTTCGGCTCGGTGTGGAGGTGGACGAGTACTCGACGCACATCTACCGTCGCACCACCGCGACCCTCGTGGAGCGCGTCGCGGGGCTCACGATCGCATCGCGGTTGCTCGGCCATGCGAACGAGATGGTCACCCGCAACAGCTACGTCATCACCGCTGAACAGGTCGATGCCGTCACCGCCGACATTCTCGATGCGATCCTGGGGAGCTGACACGCCGCTGAACAGAAACCATGCCGGTTGCCGGTGATGGTTTCGGCACCACCGTCATCGATCCTGATATCTCGGTGTCGCAAGAAAATCCCTGGTCCGACGGTGGGGCCACAGTTGGCACCACCGTAGTCGGTGGCCGTTGAAGTGCTGTTGCTGGCAGGTTCTCACGCCGACAGGAACGCTTCGAGTGCCTCGCGCACCACGTCCGACTCGCGTACACCTTCGTGGGCGGCGCGCTCCTCCAGGCGCTGTTTGAGGTCGCTGGGCAGGCGCACGCCGATCTGTGGCGAGCGCGTGGAGCCGCCGGAAAGTGACGGGCGACCGGCGCGAGCCGGCTTGACCCACTCCGCAGATTCGGGCAGGCCGTCGCGATACGCCTGGCCTGCTTCGTCGTCGGTGTCGGCAGCGATCTCGGCATCGAGCGCCGCCTTGACTTGGGCGGGAATCTTGCTGTTCATCAGGTGTCCTTTCTCTCGTTGTAGATGCGTTGGGCCTTGGCGTTGGCGGGCCAGGCGTTTCCGCCGTAGAGAATGTCGCCGTCGTGGACCACGATGACGACGAGGAGCTCGTTGCGGCTCGTGCTCCAGCCGATGTAGCGATCAGAGTTGCCTGATCTGCTGGCTGGGTCGGGAATCTGCGCAATGCGTTCGAGGTCGGTGAGTGCCTCCTCTGCCTCGGTGACCGTGACGCCGTGGGATGCCAACATGTGCGCGACAGCGTGGTCGTCCCACTCGATGCCGATGTCCACCATCTCTCTATTGTGCTCGACACAACCAGATACTGTCAAGCACAATCCGGCCGAAGGGCACGCTGCGTCGTGCCCTCAACGAGCGCCACGCAGCGTGTTCCATCAACGCAGTACACCGCTCACCTCACTACATCAATGGACGTATGCCACCGCTGGTGGGGTGTGCGCACCTTCCTCATGAGACGACTCATGAGGAGGCCCGGGGTGAAAGGCGGCGTTATCCTGTTCCGCGGTACCGGTACGGCCGCGCGTCGTTACCTGGAGTCGGATCGGTCGACCGCGGACGAGTACTACCTCGAAGCTGGAACGGCGCTTGCGGCGTTCACCGTCACCGATGACCACGGCGAAGTTCTGGACACCCGGACGCTCGACCCCGAGGAGTATGCGGCCTGGGTGGACTGGATCGACCCGATCACGGGCACCTCGATGGGAACGCCCCGCGGCGCGGGTGAGCGCATGCGGAGCTCACCGAGGTTTGCAGAGATGGTCATCAACGCGCCGAAATCCCTTTCCATCGCTGCTGCGCTGCATGTCGAGGTCTCCGACGCGCTCGACGCGGCGCAGCAGGACGCCGCCGCGGAGATTCGTCGGTGGCTTGCGCAGCACTCGGTGACGCGGGTCGGGCCGCGGAATGCGCGGGAGGTGGTCCCGGTGCAGCAGTTGCAGACCCTCGCTGTGGCGCACAAGACGAGCCGTGCAGGCGATCCCCACCGGCATATCCACTTCCAGATCGGCACCCGCGTCTACGCCGGCGGGAAATGGCGGGGTCTGGACACCGCGGCGATGTTCAAGCAGCAGGGCGCCATCCGCGCGCTCGGCACCGCAGTCATCGCCGCGCACCCGCAACTCGCGCAGGTGCTCGACGCGCACGGCCTGACGCTCGACCCCGTAACCGGGGAGGTTGCTGAGCTGGAGCCGTACAACGCCGTCATGTCGAAGCGCGGTGCGCAGGTCGAACGCAACCTCGCCCGGTTCGAGGCCGAATGGGAAGCCGCGCATCCGGGCGAAGAGCCCGGCCCGGTCGTGCGCTCGCGACTGAAGGCGAAGGCGTGGGAACACGAGCGGTCGAGGAAGAAGCCCACCGTGCTCGGCAGCGAAGCCGGGTGGCGCGCCGAACTCGAAGCCGCCGGTTACACCCCGGACGTGCCACGCGCACGGCGTGCGGTACCGGTCACACTGGACGAGCTGCATATCGAGGAGGTTGCATCACGTGCGCTCGACCGGTGCGCCGCAGGCGCATCGACGTGGACGGTGCATACGCTGCGGGAGCACGTCACCCGAATCACGACGGAGCACTGCGTGCAGGCCGAACCGGTGGAGTTGCGGGAGTTCGTGCAACTGGCCGTGCAACTCGCAACGGAGGATTGCTTCTCCGTGCTCTCGCCCAGCTCACCCGCACCCGAGCACGTCGCACACCTCACGTCGCTACACGTCCTTGCAGCAGAGACGGAATTGCGCGACCTGCTCACCGCACGCACCGAGAAGTCCGACCGGCGCAGCCCCGACGTGCATCGCCTCCCAGCGCGCGCCGGACTCGATGATGACCAGGAGCGTGCGGTCGCCGTCGTCGCATCTCGCAACCCGGTCGTCGTAGTGGAAGGTGCCGCCGGGTCGGGCAAGACCACGATGCTCAAGACGGCGATCAAAGCCGCTGCGGAGGATGGCCGGTCGATGCGGGTGGTGACGCCGACGAAGAAGGGCGCTGACGTCGCCGCCCGGGACCTCGGCGTCCCCGCTGACTCCGTGGCTTCGCTCGTGTACAAGTACGGTTTCCGGTGGAACACGGACGGCGTCTGGACGCGCCTGCGCACCGGCGACGTTGACCCCGAGACCGGCGGCATCTACCGCGGCCCCACGAAGGAAGCGAAACTCGCACGAGGTGAGCGGATCGTGGTCGATGAAGCCGGGATGCTCGACCAAGACTCCGCTCTCGCGCTGTTGCAGGTTGTGGACGAGGCCGGGGCCACGGTCGCGCTCATCGGCGACCGTGCGCAGCTCCCCGCGGTCGGGCGCGGCGGCGTGCTCGACATCGCCACTCGCCTCACCCCGACCGTTGTGGACATGACGAGCCTGCATCGGTTCGCCGACGGCGCCTACGCGGCGCTCACTCTTGAGCTGCGGTACGGCCGCAACCCGGGCATCATCTTCGACCGCTTCAACGCGCTCGGCCTGATCGAACTGCACGACACCGACGAGGCCGTGCAGGAGGCCGTCGCGAAGACCACGACCGCTGAGGATGCGATCACCGCGGCGACGAACGACGAGGTACGGCAACTGAATGAGCGCATCCGCGCCGAGCGCGTCGACCGCGGCGATGTCGATGACGCTCGCACAGTGTTCGGCAGCGACGGGCTTCCTATCGGTGCCGGGGACGTGATCCAGACCCGCCGCAACGAGAGCACGCTCGGCATCGCGAACCGCCAGACTTGGACCGTCCAGCACGTAGCCAGCGACGGCGCGCTAAGTGTCGTCGAGACAGTCAACGGTCGAAAGCGGCAGCACACCGTGACCCTGCCCGCGGAGTACGTGGCGGAAGACGCGCACCTGTCCTACGCAGTCACCGCCTACGGAGTCCAGGGCGCGACGCTCGACGTGTCGCACACGGTGCTCAGCGGCGCGCTCGACGCGGCAGGCGTCTACGTCGGCATGACCCGCGGACGGGAGCGGAACACCCTTCACATCGTCGCCGCCGACCTCAGCGACGCGAAGCAGCAGTTCACCGACGCGCTGGCCCGCGACCGCGCCGACCGTGGCCTAGCCGATGCGACCGAACGCGCACGCGAAGCCATCACAGGACTCGTCGCCGACGGCCCGATGTCCATCGTGAACACCGAACGCGAGCGGATTACCAAGCGGATCGAGGAAGGCGAACGCGAAAGGGACCACTGGGTATCGGCGTTCACCAGGCTGCACGACCAGTTCGAGCGGCACGAGGCCGAGCGCGAGCAGCAGAACGAACTGGTAGCTGCCGCCGATGCGCGCGCCGCCGAGCTCCTCGCTGAGTCTGTTGCCCCGCGGGTGCAGAAGGCGACCGCGGACGGTGCCGCATTCATTGCCATGCAGGAAG
Source organism: Parafrigoribacterium mesophilum (assembly GCF_039652555.1). Taxonomy (NCBI): domain Bacteria; kingdom Bacillati; phylum Actinomycetota; class Actinomycetes; order Micrococcales; family Microbacteriaceae; genus Parafrigoribacterium; species Parafrigoribacterium mesophilum. The sequence continues at coordinate 879,091 of NZ_JBDJAF010000001.1, read as the reverse complement.
AGGCGTACGCGGCGCACCGAGCCCAGGCATCCGTGGGCAGGTTCCGCAAGCGCTCCGCCGCCCAAATCGCGAAAGAAGCCGATGCCCACCGTGCCGAGACCGAGCAGGCGATACGGGAGCGCTGGGAGAGCCTCCCGGACAGCGAGGCCGGCCTGTCCGCTTGGGCGGAGGTCGTCGCTCGGCGCGCGGCGGATGCGATGCCCGAGGTGGCCGACACGCGCGAGGCGGCAAAGCGCGCCCACGCGGACGCCGAGATGATCTCAGCGCGCCAGACGCGAGAGTACATGGCGCTGTATCAGCGTGTCATCGGGGCCCGCCAGCCGAGCGTGGTCTCTGCTCGCGTCGAGAAGCTCCGCAAGCAGACCGCCCAAGACCGCAGATATCTCGCACAGCTTGACGGACTTTCGCCCCGGGAAGCCGCGCAAGTCGTCCGAGAGCGAGCAGCACACGCCGAGACCCAGCGCCTCACCGCCGAGGAAACGCGCAAAGCAGCGGGAGCGCGCGCCGCACAGCTCGACGCTCCGCTGCATGAACGGGACCGAGGGCACTCCCCGTACCGTGACGGGCAGTCGCTGGGGCTCTGACGTAGGCAGTGACCCCGGCGCAGGAGTAGAGCCGAACGACAGTAAACCGGGAGAAACCGATAAAGACTGGCCTCCTGTCGATAGGATCTGAGTTATGATCTCGGCTGAATCCCTCAAAGCGGTGCTCTTGTGAGTGAGCCCTGGCTGTCTGCCGAGGACATCGCTGCGCATCTCGGCATCACGAAGGAGACGGTCTACGTCTGGATCGCGGACAAGCACATGCCGGCGCACAAGGTGGGGCGTCTCTGGAAGTTCCAGGTCTCCGAAGTGGATGAGTGGGTGCGCGGTGGCGGGACTTCGTCAGCGGGAATATCCGAGTGAGCTGACGAATGCGCATTATTGACAACCTCAACGAGTTCCTCGGTGACGATCTGAAGGCGTCGATCAAGCCCGGCTCAAAGCTGCGCATCGCGGCGAGCACGTTCTCCATCTTTGCGTTCGAGGCACTGAAGCGTGAGTTGCAGTCGATTAAGGAGCTGGAGTTCGTCTTCACCGCGCCGTCGTTCACGACGGCCAAGGCGACCGATAAGCCTGCGCCGGAGAAGCGGCAGTTCTTTATCCCGAGCGACAAGAATCGGGATGCCGCGCTGTACGGCACCGAGTTCGAGATCCGCCTGCGCAACAAACTGACCCAGCGCGCGATCGCGCGCGAGTGCGCGGAGTGGGTGCGGCAGAAGGTCACATTCCGCTCGAACCACACCGGCGCACCGATGCAGTCGTTCGCCGTCGTCGATGACACTGTCGCCTACGCCCCGCTCCAGGGATTCACGACGGCAGACCTTGGCTATGAGCGAGGGCCTGCGGTGTCGAACATGGTCCACAAGATCGACGACTCGCCGTTCACGCAGCAGTACATCCAGCTGTTCGACCAGATCTGGCACAACACCAACCAACTCGACGACGTGACCGAGGCAGTGCGCGAGCACATCGCGAGTGCGTACGCGGAGAACTCGCCGCAGCGGGTGTACTTCCTGATCCTCTACAACCTGTTCAGCGAGTTCCTCGAGGACATCAACGAGGACGTCTTACCGAACGACCTGACTGGGTACCAGGACACCGAAGTCTGGAAGGCGCTCTACAACTTTCAGGAGGATGCCGCGACCGGCATCATCAACAAACTCGAGACCTACAGTGGCTGCATCCTCGCCGACAGCGTGGGCCTGGGGAAGACATTCACGGCGCTGGCGGTCATTAAGTACTACGAGCTGCGCAACAAGACTGTGCTCGTGCTCGCGCCGAAGAAGCTCGCGGACAACTGGACGAACTACAACAGCAACTACACGACGAACGTCTTCGCCAAGGACCGCTTCAATTACGACGTGCTCGCCCACACCGACCTGTCGCGGGACGGCGGCGAGTCACTGGGCAAACGCCTGGACTTGATCAATTGGGGCAACTACGACCTGGTGGTGGTCGACGAGTCGCACAACTTCCGCAACGCCGACTACGTCCAGGAACGCGAGACCCGCTACCAGCGCCTGATGCGAAAGGTGATCCGCGAGGGCGTGAAGACCAAAGTACTCATGCTATCGGCGACGCCGGTGAACAACCGTTTCAATGATTTGCGCAATCAACTTGCCCTGGCCTATGAGGGCGACTCAGCACAGCTTTCCGCAAAGCTGAACATCTCGACCACTGTCGAGGAGGCATTCCGGCAGGCTCAACGCACGTTCAATGAGTGGTCCGACCTGCCGCCAGAGGATCGCACGACCGATGCAATCCTCGCCCGGTTGGACTTCGACTTCTTCGAGCTGCTCGACGCCGTCACCATAGCCCGCAGCCGCAAACATATACAGGCGTTTTACGACACCGCCGACATCGGCGCGTTCCCCGAGCGGCTCAAGCCCACCTCGCTACGCCCGCCACTGACTGACCTTGCTGACGCGCCGACGTTTAACGAGATCTTCGAACAACTCCAGCTCCTCACCCTCGCTGTCTACACCCCGCTGGCGTACGTATTCCCAAGCCGACGGCAGAGGTACGAAGATCTCTACGGCACATCGGCCGGCCAGAACTACATGGGCGGTTCAAATGCCAATCTCGGTGCCGCCAGCCGCGAGCAGGGCATCCGCAAGCTCATGACCGTGAACCTACTCAAGCGGCTGGAGAGCAGCATCGAGGCGTTCCGGCTCACCTTGAACCGGCTGGAGGACACGGTCGCCGAGGCAATCGAGGCCGTGGATGACCACGCGGCGAACATCGCTGACGTCTCCGCGTTCTCCGACCTCGATGCCGACGATGACGACTTCGAGTTCCCCACCCGCGGTACGGTCGGCCGGAAAGTGCAGATCGACCTGGCAGACATGGATTTAGAGTCCTGGAACCGTGACCTCGTCAACGACGGCAAGGTCATCCAGCAGCTCCTGGCGTCGATCAGTGGCATCACTCCCGAGCATGACTCCAAACTCGGCGCGTTGCGCGACCTGATCGAGGGCAAGCTCCAGCAACCACTGAATCCCGGGAACCGCAAGGTGCTGATCTTCTCCGCCTTTGCTGACACCGCTGACTATCTCTACAAGAACCTCGCCCCAGCACTGAAACGGCGTGGCTACGACAGCGCGCTCGTCACCGGCCAGGGCAACCCGTCCACGACGGTCGGCAAGGGTTACAGCTTCCAACAGACACTCACCCTGTTTTCGCCGCGTTCGAAGCAACGACACCTCGTCATGCCGAAGGAGTCCTCGGAGATCGACCTTCTGATCGGCACCGACTGCATCAGTGAGGGCCAGAACCTCCAGGACTGCGACTTCTTGGTCAACTACGACATCCACTGGAACCCGGTCCGCATCATTCAGCGCTTCGGCCGCATCGACCGCATCGGCTCGACCAACGAACGTATCCAGCTGGTGAACTTCTGGCCCGATATCTCCCTCGACGAATACATCAACCTCAAGGAGCGTGTCGAGAACCGCATGGTCGCCGCTAATCTCGGCGGCACCGGCGACGACAACATCCTCGACCCGGGTGCCAGTGACGCCGCGTTTCGCAAGGAACAGCTCCGCAAGCTTCAGGACGAGGTCATCGAACTCGAAGACGTCCGTACCGGCGTATCGATCACCGACCTGGGACTGAACGACTTCCGCATGGACCTGCTTGGCTACATCAAGGAATACGGCGACCTTGCAGGCACCCCCAAGGGCCTGCACGCCGTCGTGCCCGCCGACCGTGACAAGGGACTGAAACCCGGTGCACTGTTCGTGCTGCGCAACATCAACGCCGACGAGCACCTCAACAGTGGCAACCGCCTGCACCCGTACTACCTCGTATACCTCGACGATGAGGACCAGGTGATCGCTGATCACACAGAGGTCAAGCACCTGCTCGACCTGATCCGTGCCGGCTGCCGCAACCGCGACGAGCCCGCCTGGGAGGTGTGCCGCGTCTTCAATGCCGTCACCCGGGACGGCGCCGACATGGGCCAGTACAGCCACCTGCTCACCGAGGCGATCCGCTCCATGATCGACGTCACCGAGGAGCGCGACGTCGACAGCCTCTTCAGCCCGGGCCACACCACCGCCCTCGTGCAGACCATCGCCGGGCTCGACGACTTCGAGCTGATCGCCTTCCTCGCCATCGTCGAGAAGCCGACAGATGCCTGAGCGCCTCCCGTTGGCTGAGCCTGTCGAAACCACCCCTGTCCTCTTCCGTTGGCCTTCGGCTGCCGCGTTCGGCCGCACCGTGCCGAAGTCGAAGTTCTACGAGCATGGCAACGTGCGCACCGCCCTGCGTGAGAAGTTCACGAGCGACATCCAGCGCATCACCTGGGCCTACAAGCTCGCCGACGACACCGTCCGCCTGCGCGCCAGCGCAGCGGTGCCCGAGATTCAGGTCTTCACCGTCGAGACGAAGGGCGCGGATGTCTCAGACGACGTGCTCACCGCCATCGACAAGTCGGTGCACTACCCAATCATCTTCGAGGTCGCCAGCGGCGATCGGGTGCGCGCCGTCGCCACCCACAAGTCGCTGCACGGGAAAGCCCCGACGGTCGGCGCGTACATCACCACCGGCTGGCTGCCCGCCGACGCCCCGCGCCGTCCGCTGCCTACTGCGCTTGACCTGTCAGGTCTCTACGAGGCGATCCTTAGTGCTTTTTTGCCAGGGGGCACGCGCGCCGGGGAGACAGTTTCGGAGGCGACCGAAAGACTGGACCGGGCACGAAAACTCCAGCGCGAGATTGCCGTGCTGGAGAAGAAGCTGCGCACTGAACCGCAGCTCAACCGCAAATTCGAACTCCGCAGGCAGCTCAAGGAACGTACGGCAGTGCTCACCGAGCTGACCGAACCCGCACCGAGCAACAAGGGATGACCGTGGACAAGCTCAAGCTGCACTCGCCGGATCTTACCCAGCGCAACATCGACGCCATCGTCGAGTTGTTCCCCACGGTCGTCACCGAGACCCTCGACGCCGACGGCAACCCCGTCCGCGCGCTCGACTTCGACGCGCTCCGCCAGGAACTTGCGGATCATGTGGTCGAGGGGCCGCAGGAGCGGTACCAGCTCGACTGGCCGGGCAAGCGGGCTGCCGCGTTCGCCGCCAACGCGCCCATTGCGAAGACGCTGCGCCCGGTGCGGGAGGAGTCGGTTGACTTCGACACGACCAAGAACCTCTTCATCGAGGGCGACAACCTCGACGCCTTGAAGCTGCTCCAGGAGTCGTACCTCGGCAAAGTCAAGCTCATCTATATCGACCCGCCGTACAACACGGGCAACGACGGGTTTGTCTATCCAGACGACTACTCCGAAGGAGCGGGCGAGCATCTCGTGCGGTCCGGACAGGTTAACGACGCCGGTGAGCGGCTCCGCTCCAACCCCGACTCTAACGGCAGGTTCCATTCCGACTGGCTCGACATGATCTACCCACGGCTGAAGCTAGCGAAGTCGCTTCTCACGCAAGACGGCTACATCGTCGTCAGCATCGACGACGCCGAGTTCTCGGCGATAGAGCTACTGCTCGACGAGGTGATGGGGGCTTCAAACAAGCTCGCGGTGCTCGTGTGGGATCGCAACCGCAAGAACGACGCGCGGTTCTTCTCTGTCGGGCACGAGTACATGCTCGTCTACGCACGCGACAAGACGATCCTGACTGAGCGCGGCACGCGCCTGCGCGAGCCGCAGGCGGGAATTACAGAGGCCCGGGAGTTTTTCGCCGCGGCGGTGAATCGCAACGGCGAGGACTGGGCGACGACTCAGGCAGAATGGCGGAAGTGGACGGCTGCGTTCCCGAAGGACGACGAACGCCGCAAGCTGGGCCGATTCTCTAAGGTCGGCCTCCGAGGGCCGTTCCGCGACGATGGCGACATCGCTTGGCCCGGTGGTGGCGGACCAAAGTACGAAGTATTTCATCCGACGACTGGCAGGCCATGCAAGATGCCCCCAGGTGGGTGGAGGTACCCGACCAAAGCTCGATTCGATGAGCTCGCCGCGGACGGGCACATTGTCTTTGGCGTCGACGAGACCACGATGCCGCGACCAATTCGGTACCTCTTCGAGAGCGAGGGGCTGGTCATGAGTTCCGTCCACTACAGCTATGCCCAGACGGCTGCCCTTGATTTCGAGGCGCTGATGAACGGCAAGGTCTTCGACAACCCGAAGAACTTCAAGGACATCGCGCGGCTGGTCGACTATCTGACCGGCGCTTCCGACACGGTAATGGACTTTTTCGCAGGATCGGCGTCTACGGCTCATGCCGTGCTCCACCTCAACTCAACGACCGGCAGCGAGCGGCGCTTCATCATGGTCCAAGTTGCCGAGCCCGTGCCCGCCGAAAGCGTTGCGAGTGAAGGTGGCTTCAGGTCTATCGCTGATCTAGCGCGAGACCGAATCCGGCGTGCGGGTGAAACCCTCGGTGGTGACTTCGGCTTCCGTGCCTTGCGTGTCGACACGACAAATATGGCCGAGGTCAGTGCGGCAGTCGACGAGCTGCGCCAAGGAGAGTTGGACGGCATGATCAACAGTGTGAAGCCTGACCGCACAGACGAAGACCTGCTCTTCCAGGTGCTCCTCGCCTGGGGCCTCGACCTGAGCCTGCCCATCCAACGAGAGGTAGAGAGAGAGAGAGAGAGAGAGACGGCGCCGCCCACCATGTACTTCCGCGTCGCCGACGACGCGCTCATCGCGTGCTTCAGCGAGGAGGTGTTCGCTGATGTGGTCACCGAGATCGCGAAGCGTCAGCCGCTGCGCGCCGTATTCCGCGACTCGGCCTTCAAGACGGACGCGGATCGTATCAACGCCGAGCAGCTCTTCCGCGAGCTATCGCCGGGCACGGAGGTCAAGACCGTATGACCTCGCTGTTCTGGGCGGTGGTGCGTAATGGAGAAGCGCGCACTGCACTCGCCCGACCTGACGGCTCGAAACATCGAGCGGATCGCCGAGTTGTTTCCGCAGGTCGTCACGGAGTCGAGGGATGCCGAGGGCAATGTGACCCTCGCCATTGACTTCGATCTGCTCCGCCAAGAACTCTGCGACCATGTCGTCGAGGGCCCGCAGGAGCGGTACCAGCTCGACTGGCCAGGCAAGCGCGCCGCGGCCTTCGCGGCGAACGCGCCGATAGCGAAGACGCTGCGTCCGATGCGTGAGGAGTCGGTTGACTTCGATACGACGAAGAACCTCTTCATCGAGGGTGACAACCTGGAGGCGCTCAAGCTGCTACAGGAGTCGTACCTCGGCAAGGTCAAGCTCATCTACATCGACCCGCCCTACAATACGGGCAACGACTTCGTCTACGACGACGACTTCGCCGAGTCGACGACGATCTACCTTGAGCGCTCAGGACAGCAGGCCGAGAGCGGTGAGCGCCTCGTCGCCAACTCGGAGGCAAACGGCCGCTTCCACTCCGACTGGCTAAGCATGATGTACCCGCGCTTGAAGCTGGCGAAGAATCTCCTCACGTCCAATGGAATCCTCGCGGTTTCGATCGATGATCACGAGGTCGTGCGACTTCGCGCGTTGTGCGACGAGGTGCTGGGTGTCGGTGCCTTCCTCGGCACGCTCACGTGGCGACGGCGACCGACCGCGGATAGCCGCAACTTCAGCCGCGTATCGACCGACCACGAGTACGTGCTCCTGTATGGGCGAACCGAAGAGGCGCGGGTAAAGGGGCGTGGCATCGATGAGTCGAAGTACCGGAATCCGGATGGCGACCCCCGCGGCCCATGGACAAGCGAGAACCTGACCGGGCTCGCCGACCCGAGCGCGCGCCCCAACCTTCACTACCCGTTGGTGAACCCCGAAACCGGAATCAGCTACCCGCCTAGCCCGAGCAGGGGATGGGCCAAGGCGAAAGAGACGACGGACCGTCTGATTGCGGAGGAACGCATCCTTTGGCCGTCGTCACCGACTGGACGCCCGCGGGAAAAGAAGTTCCTCCGTGAGCTTCAATCCAGCGTAACTGGGCTCTCGACGTGGGTGCTGGCCGACGAGGTTGGCTACAACTATGCGGGGACTCGGGAAGTGCGTGACCTCTTCGGTGACAAGGTGTTCGACTTCCCGAAGCCTGTCGCCTTGCTCCAGATGCTCATTGAACAGGTGACATCGGCCGACGACATCGTGCTTGACTTCTTTGCAGGCTCAGGAAGCACAGGTCACGCTGTGCTTGCGCAGAACGCCATCGATGGCGGCAAGCGACGGTTTGTACTTGTTCAGATCGCGGAGCCGACGGAGGAGTCGTCCGAAGCGTACAAGGCGGGCTACAGATCGATCGCCGACATTGCGCGCCGTCGGGTCGCTCTCGCCGCTGGCCGCATCGAGGAAGAGCAGTCCTCTCAACTGACTGCGGAAGACCCGTCGATGGATCTTGGGTTTCGATCTCTACTGGTCGATACCACAAACATGGTTGACGTCACCACCTCACCTGACAGGACTGTTCAGTCTGCGCTTGCCGGTGTGATCGAGAGTGTGAAGCCTGACCGCAAAGACGAGGATCTGCTGTTCCAGGTGCTCCTCGACTGGGGACTCGACCTTTCGGAGCGCATCACGGTGGAGGAGATTGCCGGGCGTCGCGTGCTAGCGGTGGCCGAAGCCGCCTTGATCGCGTGCTTTGCGGATGAGGTCACTGAGGCAGTCGTGCAGGAGATGGCCGGACGGCATCCGCTTCGCGCCGTTTTTCTAGATTCTGGCTTCGCCAGTGACGCCGCGCGGATCAACGCCGACCAGATTTTCCGCGAGGTGTCACCCGAGACAGAGGTAAGGGCGATCTGATCCAATGAAGCTCCAGTTCAAGGTCCAGCAGTACCAGACCGAGGCCGTCGATGCCGTGGTCGACGTGTTCACTGGGCAGCCGTACGCCGACGGGGTGAAGTACCGCGTCGATCCCGGAAAGTATGCGGCACCGACCCTGTTGGATGACGCGGGCCTGCGCAACGCCGAGATTGCGTTGACGCCACCGCAGCTCCTGACGAGCGTGCACGGCGTGCAGCAAGCGCGGGGGCTGGAGCTGTCGAAGGACCTCAAGGACCCGGTCAAGAAGTCCGCGGCACCGTTGAACCTCGATATCGAGATGGAGACCGGTACGGGCAAGACCTACGTCTACATCAAGACGATCATGGAGCTGCACAAGCGGTACGGCTGGTCGAAGTACATCGTGGTTGTGCCGTCGGTTGCGATCCGCGAGGGTGTGAAGAAATCGTTCGACATCACCGCCGAGCACTTCCAGCAGCTTTACGGCACGAAACCACGCACGTTCGTCTACAACTCATCGCGGCTGCATGAGATCGAGCGGTTCTCGTCTGACGCAGGCGTGCAGGTGATGATCATCAATGTTCAGGCGTTCAACGCCACAGGCAAGGACGCCCGTCGCATCTACGAGGTGCTCGACGACTTTCAGTCCCGCAAGCCGATCGACGTGATTGCGGCGAACCGCCCCATCCTCATCATCGACGAGCCGCAGAAGATCGAGGGCGACGCGAAGAAGCCGTCAAAGTCGCTTGAGGCGCTCGCCCGCTTCAACTCCCTGTTCGCGCTGCGGTACTCGGCAACCCACAAGATCAAGCGGACCATGGTGCACCGGCTGGACGCGGTGGACGCCTATAACCAGAAGCTGGTAAAGAAGATCGCGGTGCGCGGCATCACGGTCAAGCACCTGGCCGGCAGCACCGCTTACCTGTACGTGGACGCGCTGGAGGTCGGCAAGGGCGCGGACTTCCCGAAGGCCAGGGTCGAGCTGGAGGTGCAGACGGCCCAGGGCATCAAGCGGCAGGTCAAGCGCCTGTCGCAGGGCATGAACCTGCACGATATTTCGGGTGGAATCGAGGCGTACAGGGGCCTGTTCATCCGTGATGTCGATGCGAACCGGGACATCATCGAGCTGAGTAACGGCGACATCATCGGCGCCGGTGAAGTTACCGAGGACGTGGCCGAGGACCAGAAGCGGCGCATCCAGATTCGCGAGGTCATCCGCGCCCACCTCGACAAGGAGCGTGAGCTGTTCGCGCAGGGAATCAAGACCCTGTCGCTGTTCTTCATCGACGAGGTCGCCAAGTACCGTGACTACGACCGCGAGGACGCTCTCGGCGAGTACGCCCGGGTGTTCGAGGAGGAGTACGAGGCGGTGCTCGCCGACTACCTCAGCCAGCTTGACCTCGACGAGGCCGCGGAGCGATACCGCAGGCACGTCGAGGCGATCCCGGTGCGCTCGACCCACGAGGGGTACTTCTCGATTGACAAGAAGACCGGCCGGTCGATCGACGGTAAGATCGCCGCGCGCGGTGACTTCGCAGGCCAGTCGGATGACGTCGACGCCTACGACCTGATCCTCAAGGACAAGGAGCGGCTGCTCTCCTTCGAGGAACCCGTTCGGTTCATCTGGTCGCACTCGGCCCTGCGCGAGGGCTGGGACAACCCGAACGTCTTCGTGATGGGCATGCTCAAGAAGAGCGACAACACCACCACACGGCGACAGGAGATCGGGCGCGGCCTGCGCCTGTCGGTCGACCAGCACGGCGAGCGGATGGATAACCCCGTCACCGTGCACGACATCAACGAGCTGACCGTCGTGACCGACGAGTCGTACACGGAGTTCGTCGCGGCCCTCCAAAAGGAGATCATCGAGTCGCTGACGGCCCGGCCGCGCAAGGCGAACGTCGACTACTTCGTCGGCAAGCACATCACGCTCGGCGACGGGTCGACGAGCGCTATAGAGAAGGCGGTCGCTCAGGCGCTGTACAACCACCTCATCCGCAACAACTACATCGACGACGACGGTCTGGTCACACAGGAGTACATGGCTGCCCGCGCCGACGGCACGCTCGCCGCGCCGACCGCCGTCGTGCTCAAGTCGGTTATCGACTTCGTATGGCCCCTGGTCGACGCGCTCTACCTCGACGTGCCCAAGCCGACCAACGGCCGCAAGCCGAAGAAGATCCCGTTTAACGAGGCGAACTTCAAGAGGCGCGAGTTCCAGGAACTGTGGGGCCGCATCAACCACAAGGCCGTGTACCAGGTTGAGTTCGACTCCGCCGAACTCATCGCCAACTGCATCCGAGCGCTTGACACGTCCCTGAACGTCACCGTCATGCAGTACCTAGTCGAGGCAGGCAAGCAGGTTGTCGGCCTCGAAGTCGAGCAGCTTGAAGCCGGCACCGGCTTCAAGGTCTCCGAGACCAAGGTCGAGCACTCGGCCGTTTCGGCGGGATCGACCGTCAAGTACGACCTGCTCGGAGAAATTGCTGAGAAGACACAGCTCACCCGCCGCACTTGCGCCGCGATCCTCACCGGCATCAACCCGGGCACGTTCGCGAAGTTCAAGCAAAATCCCGAGCAGTTCATCACCGAGGCCGCCCGGCTCATCAACGAGCAGAAGGCCACCGTCATCGTCGAGCACCTGAGCTATGACCCGCTCGATAACCGATACGACTCCTCGATCTTCACCGAGAACCAGACCGCGCAAGACCTGTCGAAGGCGGGCGACAAGCTGAAGAAGAGCGTCTACGAGTACGTCGTTACTGACTCCAAAATTGAGCGGTCGTTCGTCGAGAAGCTCGATGTTAGCGACGAGGTCGTCGTCTACTCAAAGTTGCCGCGCGGGTTCTTCATCCCGACTCCGGTCGGCGACTACAACCCCGACTGGGCCATCGCTTTCCGCGACGACGTTACGCAGATCAAGCACGTCTATTTCGTCGCCGAGACGAAGGGCTCGATGTCGACCCTCCAGCTCAAGGGCGTCGAGAACGCCAAGATTGAGTGCGCCCGCAAGTTCTTCGCCTCGCTCAACGGCACGACCGCGAACGACGGCGTGAAGTACGACGTCGTCGACAGCTACGATTCGCTGCTCCAGCTCGTGGGGGCGTAGCGACGATGGTCATCGAGCTGTATTTCTCTCAGCACTTCCGGGTATCGCCGAAGGTGCTGGAGGACTACGGCGCGTTCGATGTCAGCCTCGTCTCCGATCTGCCGCTCTTCGTCGACCCCTTCCTGCTCTTCAACAGCAAGAAGCAGGAGTACCGTGATCTCCACGACGGAATGATCCGCTACCTCGTCTTCCTCCGTGACCGGGCTACTCCCGATCTCGACCCGGGACTCATCAAGTCCTGGTACATGTTCCAGGAGGTGAAGCAGAACTGGCTCGGGTTCACCGTCCTCGGCAACTCGGGGAGCGGACTCGGCAAGGATTTCGCCCGCGCGCTCCACAGCTCCCTCGGCTCGATCCTGAAAGGGTTTGGGTCGGAGTCGATCACCAAAGGTGCCCACCTGGAGAAGCTCGCGCTCATCAAGGAGGGTGTCGGGCGCGACAACATCAGCGACTTCACCACGAACCTCATCAAGGGCTATCTGCTGGAGTACACCCAGGCGTTCGCGCAGGCCCATCTGTCCCCCGACCGGCGCGACGCGTTCTCTGTCGCCCGCGCGGTCTTCAACTACGAGACCGAGACCTGGGAATCGCGCCAGTACGAACTGCCCGCGCTCCGCGGGGACTACGTTCTCCTTACCCCAGCCGACATGCTCACCAAGGACGACACCTGGATCAGTCGCTCCGACCTGGTGCGTGAGTTCAGTAGCATCCCCGATGCAATCGAGGATGATCAGCTTCGCGCGCAGGTCGACAACTACCTCTTCAAGAAGCTGAGTGAGAACCCGACGAAGAAGGAGTACTCCGATCTGGCGGCTGCCGCGATCCTCCAGTTCCCCGAGGTCATCGACTACTACATCCGTCAGAAGGAGGACACCGGGGAGCAGGCGGTCGGCCTCAGCGCGAGACGGCGGCAGGAGGTCTTCGAGATCCTCGTGCAGATGGTGCAGAAAGTCGTCGAAGACATCCGCGCCAACACCTCGCTGTACCTGACGCCGGTCAACAGTTACGACGAGGCGCTGGCTCGCGCGAACGGCTTCAAGCAGTACGTCGAGAATCAGGACGGCTATCGGCTCCTCAACAAGCCCGGCCAGGAACGCCCCCTCGCCACGGAGAAGGAGGTCCAGCTCTTCTTCGGCCTCATCTTCTTCGGCAGCGAGTTCGATGTGAACCGCGAGGTCAACAACGGGCGTGGTCCCGTGGACTTCAAGGTAAGCAAGGGGGCCGTCGACAAGTCGCTGATCGAGATCAAGCTCGCCAGTAACAGCCAATTGAAGCGGAACCTCCAGAACCAGGTCGAGGTTTACGAGAAGGCGAACGGCACGCGCACCTCGGTGAAGATGATCGTCTGCTACACGGAGGCGGACGTGGCGAAGGTCGATGCGGTGCTGAAGGAGCTGGACCTCCGCGGCGAGAAATCCATCGTTGTCATCGACGCGCGCGCCGGCAACAAGCCCTCAGGCTCGAAAGCGTAAGGCGGTTCGGCGGCGATGCTTCAGTACCTTCGGCTGCGCGGCCCCCGTCTTTGACCCGGCATCCGGTGCAGACATCGCCCGCTGAAGCCGGTGAACTTCTTCTACTTCGGGCCTTACGGTTCCGGGAAGACTCCATCACGGCAGGCAGGGTGCCGATAGTCAGATGGAGCGTCAAGCTAACGAGTTCGCGGCTGAGTTCCTTACGCCGCGCGATGTCATCAATAGCCAGCTGCCCAGGCGCATGAACGTCAACAAGCTGGAGGAGCTGAGCCAGTGGTGGGGGGTGTCTGTCCATTCACTCCTTTACAGGCTGCGCGAACTGGATCTCGTCTCCGAATCGACGTATCGTCGCGGATACATCACACTCAACAGCCTGCCCCGCCGTGCGCAGCCGATCCGCGACTACGACGGCAGCCAGAACTACTCAAGAACGCAATTGAGCTTCTTGATACTGTCGGCATCAGCCTCGTGGACATCGCTGCCGAACTCCATCTGGCACCAAAGCGCATCCGCCAGCTCGCGAGCATCGACGACCCGCAGCCCAAGCTCTCGCTCGTCAAGACCCCTGATGCCCGCCGAAACACGGCGACGCCCTCCGATGATGTCGAAGGGAACACTGATGAGGAAGGAGCCGGAATGGCTCATCGCTCTGCAATCTCCGGCCGGTACATCTCGAATGCCGCGGCCGCTCGTCACCCGAAGACGAGCATCACCGAATCCGGAAGCAACGCATTCAGTGGCGCCCACCACCGGTCCGCAATCTCCGGTCGCTACATCTCGGGACCTGCGGCCGCCCGCCACCCGAACACCAGCGTGACGGAGAACGGCAAGTAGCACCGGGAACAGGCGAGGGCGGTCGATCTCAGGTATAGCGAGATCGACCGCCCGCTCCTTGCGCTACTCTAGTTCGCCCGATTCTGACAGCGCGACCTCGTAGAAGTCCGGTGACCAGATTGGTGACCAGGAACCCTCCTGAGAGGCACGAATCAGCCCGAATCGCTGGGTAGTTGTCGGTAGTCGGCGTTAGACTCGATGCCGTGAGATCCCTGAGATTACAGGGAATTCGGCCGATTCGGTGCCTCGCTCGGGAGAGCCAGGTGGCTCTCTTTTGTTCTAGGTTCGAATCCTGGTACCCCAGCTTGTGAGTATGTTCTACGAATGAACTAGCCCCGGGAATCCAGGGGTATTTCTTTGTCAGGGCCCGAGTTTCCGGCGAAGTAAGACTCGTCTGGCGAGTGCTCTGGATGGGGCTAAACCTCAGCGGGGTGCCTTTTCCCGTTTGGGAAAGCAGATCGTTTTTGGCCGGTTTCAGCGCCCGGCGTTTAGAACCTCGAGCGCCCAGTCCGCCAGTGTCACAATCCGTTCGTCGGATTTTCTGGTATGTAGTTCGCCACCAACGTCATTGCGAATCTGAACACTGTGACTGGCACGAAGTAGAACGGCGAGCAGGCAACGTGCCCGGGCCTGACTAACGAATCAAGGCTCGGCCGGTCGTGGTGCAGCTTTTGCTGATGCACGCCCGACTAGGTGAACGAATTTGTCCGCAGTAGGGAGTGCCGTTTCGGAATAATCGAGGTAGTTCGGGTACACCGGTTCGCTTGAGCCGTGGTTGCAGATGCGAGGGTGGGGCTTGGCGCGATCATCCGCCGGTAGCTTCAAGTGCGGCGCTGACGTGTCGAACCATTAGTTCGCGTTCACACCTGGCTGCCGAGTTTGAACCCGGCTTCCTCTGGCCGGGTGTAGGAGAACCCGTCGGCGCCGATCGTGATCGCGGCCTCCTCGGTGTCGGTGCGTTCCACTATCGGTTGTGGCTGCCCGTCCAGGTCCAGCACGAGCGAGGCCTCGGCATACCAGCTGGGGACGACCGGGTTGCCCCACCAGTCGCGGCGCTGGTTGTCGTGTACGTCCCAGGTGACGATGGGGTTGTCCGGGTCGCCGGTGTAGTAGTCATGCGTGTAGATCTCGATCCGGTGTCCATCGGGGTCGCGCAGGTAGAGATAGAACGCGTTGGAGACGCCGTGCCTGCCGGGTCCGCGTTCGATCCGGTCGGACTGCCGGATGGCGCCGAGGTGGTCGCAGATGTGCAGGATCTGGGAGCGTTCGTGCGTGGAGAACGCGGTGTGGTGCATCCGCGGGCCGTCCGCTCCGGTGAGCGCGATGTCGTGCACGGTGGCCTTGCGGAACAGCCAGGACGCGTACACGGTCTGAGCCTCGTCGCGGATGTCCTCGGACGCCCGGAAGCCGAGCCCTTCATAGTATTTTTGCGCGAGTGGCACGTCGGGCGTCATCACGTTGAAATGGTCGAGTCGGGAGATCGCGCCGGCGCCCTGCACGTCGTACCTGCGGGTGAAGCGTTCGACATGTTCGGCCTCGTAGAAGAACTCGACCGGGAATCCGAGTGGGTCCACGACGCGCACCGCCTCGCCGATGCCGCGGGTGGCGCCGGCGGCGCGGCGTTCCACGCGACACCCCAGCTCGCGGAAGTACTCGGCGGCGACCTCGACCTCCTGCTGGGAGCGCACCCGGTAGGCCAGTGCCGCCAGGGCGGCGACGGGGCCCTTGCGCAGGATGATCGAGTGGTGCAGGTATTCCTCGAACGCCCGCAGGTACAGCGCGTTCTCGTCCTCGTAGCTGACGACGAGGCCCAGCACGTCGACGTAGAAGGCGCGAGACGCGGCCAGGTCGGTGACGATGTACTCCGCGTAGGCGGAGCGGATGATGTCGGGCGGGGTGGTCATGTTGGTGCCTTCCTATTAGTTCCCGTACCGGCTAAGTGTGCCCGGCCGGGCGGGAACAGTTAGCCGAAACGGGAACGGTTGTGGCTGGGCCTGCTGTCAGGGGTTCGCGGTAACGTGCGGGGCTTCATGCGGAGCCGACGTGCTGCCGAATCGGGCGGTGTGGATGTCGCCGAGGGTGATGTGCACGGCCTGTTGTTCGGTGTAGAAGTCGATCGAGCGGTAGCCACCCTCGTGGCCGAGTCCGGAGGCCTTCACCCCGCCGAACGGGGTGCGTAGGTCTCGCACGTTGTGCGAGTTGAGCCAGACCATGCCGGCCTCGATGTTCTGCGCGAAGGTGTGCGCGCGGCGCAGGTCGCTGGTCCACAGGTATGCGGCCAGGCCGTACTTCACCGCGTTGGCCAGCTGCAACGCTTCGGATTCGGTGTCGAATGGGGTGATGCACACCACCGGGCCGAAGATTTCCTCCTGGAAGATCCGGGCATCCGGTGTCACATCGGCGAACACGGTTGGCTGCACGTAGTTGCCGTCGGGCAGCTGCGCCGGCCGCCCGCCGCCGGCGACCAGGCGGCCCTCGGATTTGCCCAGCTCGACGTAGGACATCACCTTCGCGTAGTGCTCCGGATGCACCAAAGCGCCGACCTCGGTTTTTGGGTCGTGCGGATCACCGACCACGATGTTCTTCGCCCGGGCGGCGTAGCGGGTGACGAAGTCGTCGTAGATGCTGCGCTCCACCAGGATGCGGCTGCCGGCGGTGCAGCGTTCGCCGTTGAGGGAGAACACGCCGAACAGGGTCGAGTCGAGGGCGGCCTCCAGGTCGGCGTCGGCGAACACGATCGCCGGCGATTTGCCGCCGAGCTCCATCGACAGACCCTTGAGTTTCTCGGCGGCGTTCCGGAAAATGAGCTGCCCGGTCGTGGTCTCCCCGGTGAAAGAGATCAGCGGCACTCCTGGGTGTTTGACCAGCGCGTCTCCGGCCTCCTCGCCCAGTCCGTTGACCAGGTTGAACACGCCGTCGGGCACGCCGGCTTTGCGGAAGATCTCCGGCCACAGGCTTGCCGACAGCGGGGTGAACTCTGCCGGTTTCAGCACCACCGTGCATCCGGAGGCCAGCGCGGGGGCGAGCTTCCAACTTTCCAGCATGAACGGGGTGTTCCACGGGGTAATCAGTCCGGCGACGCCGACCGGCTTGCGGTTCACGTAGTTGACCTGCACGCCGGGCACCTTGTAGGCGTCGTCGGCCTGCGCGACGATGAGGTCGGCGAAGAAGCGGAAGTTCTCGGCGGCGCGCTGTGCCTGTCCGAGCGCCTGGGTGATCGGCAGGCCTGTGTCGAAGGTCTCCAGCTCGGCTAGCCGAGAATCGCGCTCCTCGACCAGGTCGGCGATTTTGTTCAGGATGCGGGCGCGGGCGCGCGCCTTCATGCGCGGCCACGGGCCGCTGCGGAACGCGTCGGTCGCCGCGGCGACGGCGCGGTCGATGTCGGCCTGCTTGCCGGCGGCCGCCGTGACGTAGGTGGTGTTGGACACCGGGTCGAGCACGTCGAACGTGGTTCCGTCGACGCTGTCAACGAACGCGCCGCCGATGAAGTGCTGGATCTTCTCCGGGAGCCCTTCGGGGATGTAGTGCATCAGTTGCCTCCTACAGTGAATCCGTCGGCCGGGGTGAGATACCGCTCGCCCTCGGCCATCAGCTTCTTGATCTTCACAAGCCCGGCATCCGTCGGCGAGATGAGCGGCGGCCTCACGTGCCCGGATGCGATCAGCCCGCGCTGCTCGAGCACCCACTTGCCCGGTGCCGGGTTCGTCTCCACGAACAACAGATCGACCAGTGGATGCAGGCCGTAGTGCAGTTCGCGGGCCCGCTCAAGGTCACCGGCTTCCCACGCCTCGAACATCTGGGCGCTGGCGGCGGGCGCGATATTCGCCGTCGCGGACACGAATCCCGCGCCGCCGAGAGCGAGCAGCGGCAGGCACAACAACTCGATGCCGGACCAAACCATCAGGTCCTTGCCGCACAGGTGCAGCACGCGGGAGAAGTGCTCGAAGTCCTTGGTGGTCTCTTTGACGCCGATGAAGTTGTCGACGTCCCGGAACAGGCGGGCGACCGTCTCCGGGGCGATGTCCACCGCGGTGCGGCTAGGCACGTTGTAGGCCACGATCGGCAGGTCCGGGAACTCGTCAGCGACGGTCTTGTACCAGACGTACAGGGCCTGCTGCGTCGGCCGGGCATAGTACGGGGTGATGATCAGGGCCGCGTCGACGCCGGCATCCCGAGCCGCCGCGGTCAGCTCCAGCGTCTCGTCCAGCTTCGTGGTTCCGGTCCCGGGCAGAAACGGCACCCGGTCGCCCACCGCGGCCGCGACGGTGCGGATGGCGTCGGCGCGTTCGTCGATCGATTGGGAGCTGGGCTCCCCGGTCGATCCGCCGATCGAGATGCCGTGGCTGCCCGATGCGAGCTGCCAGTTCACCAGGTTGGTGAGGCTCTCGTGGTCCACCGACCCATCGGCAGCGAATGGGGTCATCAGGGCGGCGATGGAGCCACGGATCTGGTGCGGGTCACTGCGAAATCTCATGGGGTGCTCCTTCTGTAGCGCTGTAGTGGCAGTTGCCTGCGGGCCCTTCGAGACGCTCGCCTAGCGGCTCGCTCCTCAGGGGCCGGAGGGCGTTCGTTCCCTGAGGAAGGCGCTCTCGCTGGCTCCTCAGGGGCCGGAGGGCGTTCGTTCCCTGAGGAAGGCGCTCTAGCGCCTGTCTCGAAGGGGCGGCTCCTGTTCTGCTCACGCCGCGTCACCTTGATGACCGTTTCCGGCCTGGTGCGCCAGGAATGCGTTCAACGTGGCCAGCCGGTGGTTCCTGGCGGCCAACTCCACCTCGAGCGGGCCGGCATGGTCCTCGATGAGTCGCAGAATCGTGGCGTGCTCGGCCACGGACTCCTGCGCGCGGCCGGGAACGAAGCTGAATGTCGAGGCGCGCAGCACCCGCAGCCGCGCCCAGCCTCGATGCACGAGGTCGAGGATGTGCGGGTTGGGGCAGTTCTCGAACAGCACGCTGTGGAACTCAAGATTGAGCCGGGTGAAGGCGGCGGGGTCGAAGTGCCGCAGGCTCTGCGCCATCTCGTCGTTGAGGTCGCGGGCACGCTGCAGCGCCGTCGCCGTCGTGAAGGGGAGCGAGACCGCGGTGGCGAAACCCTCGACCAGGCTGAGGGTCTGCATGGTGATTTCGTACTCACGTGGGTCGAGCATCGCGACCTGGGCGCCCACGTTGCGCTCGAAGGTGACGAGACCTTCGGCTTCCAACCGGCGGATGGCTTCGCGCACCGGCACGACGCTGACGCCCAGTTCGGCCGCGATCTGCCCGAGAACCAAGCGGTAACCGGGAGTGTAGGTGCCGTCGGAGATCCTGGCCTTCACAAATTGATAGGCCAGTTGAGACTTGCTGAGGGTTGCGGTGTCGGTCATTGCCCGTCCCACTCCTGGTACTTCTGTTTCCACGCCTCGTTCATCGGGTAGAGGCCATCCACCTTTTCACCGCGACCGACCTGCTGTGCGATAAAGGTTTCCTGGCGTTCCTGCTCGATGGCGGCATCCACGATCTCCTCGATCATCGACGGCGGGATGACCAGCAGGCCGTCGTCGTCGCCGACGATCACATCACCCGGTTGCACCGTGGCCCCGCCGCACGCGACCGTCTGGTCGATGTCCCACGGCACGTGCTTGCGGCCCAAGACCGCTGGATGCGCTCCGCCGAAGTAGGTGGGAATGTCCAGTGCCGTGACCGCCGCCACATCGCGCAACCCGCCATCGGTGACAATGCCCGCGGCGCCGCGCACCTGCGCGCGTAAGCCGAGGACGTCACCGAGGGTGCCGGCGCCGGGATCCTGGCGACAGTCCATGACCAGCACGTCGTCGGGATTCAGAGCGTCGAACGCCTGCTTCTGCGCGTTGTAGCCGCCGCCGTGGGCGGCGAAAAGGTCTTCCCGGTTCGGCACGAAACGCAGCGTGCGGGCCAACCCGACCAGACGCATCCCCGGCTTCGTGGAGGTCAGTCCGTCGATGCTCACGTTGTTCAGCCCGTGCTTGCGCAGCTGGGAACTCAGGGTGGCGGTGCCCACGCTGTTGATCTTTCGCTTGAGCTCGTCGGTGAGCGCGAACCGTCCGCGCTGATCGAGCTTGTCGAGATCCGTCCCGTACGCGTCTGCCCGCTGTTGATCGTCAGCCTTCGGCAGCGCGCCCACCCCGGTCAGCGGCACGGTGCCCTGCGTGATCGTGCTTGTCAGTTTCCCTGTCATTTGCCCGGCGCCGTCGACTTCGACCTCGACGACATCCCCGGGTTGCACCACCGAGGCACCCGCCGGCGTGCCGGTGAGGATGATGTCGCCTTCCTCCAGGGTGATCAGTTGGGAAAGGTCTGCCACCAGTTGCGCGAACGGGAACAGCAGTGTGGCAGTGGTGTCCTCCTGTACGAGTTCGCCGTTGACCCAGGTACGGATGCGCAGCGCGGCGGGGTCGAGCCCGTCGGCAGGCAGCAACATCGGCCCCACCGGTGTGAACCCGTCGGCACCCTTGGAGCGCAGGTTCGAACCCTTATCGGCGTAGCGCAGGTCATACACGCCGAAGTCGTTCGCGGCAGTGACGAACCTGACAGCATCCCAGGCATCCTCGAGACTCACGCGACGGACGCGCGTGCCGATGACCAGCGCGATCTCGCCTTCGAACGCCAACAGTTCGCACCCGGCCGGCCGCTCCACGCTCGAGCCACTGGCTGCCACAGACGTCGTCGGCTTGAGGAAGTACGACGGCAACGCGGGCGTGCGGCCGCGCTGCGCCGCGCGAGATGGGTAATTGATGTGGACCGCGATGATTTTCGTCGGCGCCAAGGCCGCATCGCGCCAGATATCCGCGGTCATTATCGCCCCTTGCTGTCGAATCCGTCTTTCTGAACCATAACATACGAAATCGTATATCGTCCAGATCGTTCGACACCGGACGGCGAGCACGCCTCGGGATTGGTCAAGGTAGAGGGTGCAGCGCATCACCGACCTGACGACATGTTCGCCGTCTCCGACCAGTGGTTACGAGTTGAGCGGCGCCGACGGCGAGGATGCCTGATTGCGGTGGGTTGGGGGAGGGACTTCCGCCGTGAGGTAAGCTCGGCACGTTTCGCTTCGCCGTTGTGTGTCTGCTACAGTCGCCAACAATGGACCGATTCACGCTGACGTGACGGTCGAAGCGAGGCGATATTTCATGATGAGCCAGCCGGACACGGCGCGTGCGCTCCCCGGAGTGGCCACGCCCGAAATGGACAGCTTCAGCACGTTTCAAGCCGCGATGTCCCGGACATTGATGCCGCTGAGGGTGAGCCGACGCGCTTCCCGAACAGCCCATGAGCAACGCGATTTCGCCGGAACATGGTGGCAAGGCCGGCTTCTGCCGGTGTGATGACCTCCCCGGGGTCGGGTCCTCGGAGCTGAGCGTGAGGAGTAAGAAGTTTGTCTACAAAGGCGTCGGCACGGCTTGACGGAGATGCAGGACTGTCCACGGATCTGCTCAAAGATCTCTATACGAAGATGCTCATCACGCGGCAGATCGACATGAGCGGAATCGCGATGCAGCGCGAGGGCCTCATCTTGGCTTATTCGCCGCTGCGGGGCCAAGAAGCGGCGCAGATCGGCAGTGGCGTCGCGCTCGACCTGACCCGAGACTTCGCTTTTCCCACATATCGTGAACTTGGGGTCGCCGTGGCGATGGGAGTCGACTTAGTCGGCTACCTGGCCAGCTACCTCGGGATCTGGCACGGTGGTCTCTACAATCCGGTGGCTTCGCGCTTCGGGTCGATCAATGCGGTGGTGGCAGGCTCGGTGCTGCACTCCGTGGGATGGGCCAAAGGCGCACAGCTCTCGGGCGACGGTGGCGTGGCCGTCAGTTACTTTGGCGACGGCGCGAGCTCGGAGGGCGAAGTGCACGAGGCGATGAACCTCGCCGGAATCGACAAGCTGCCCGTCGTGTTCTTCTGCCAGAACAACGGCTGGGCGATTTCCCTTGCCGCCGAACGCCAGATCGCCGGCGGTTCTGTCGCGGCACGCGCCGCCGGATACGGCATCGAGGGCGTACGGATCGATGGCAATGATGTCGTCGCCGTGCTTCAAGCCACCCGCGAGGCACTGGATCGGGCCCGAGCCGGGGACGGGCCGACCGTTATCGAGGCGATGACCTATCGGGCCGGGCCACACTCGACGTCCGATGACCCTGGCCGGTATCGTTCGCTCGATGACGAACAGAAGTGGCTGGCCAGCGATCCGATCACGGGCTTCGCCGAACGGCTGAGCGCCGAGGGGATCGCCGACGAGCAGTTCTTCGCGGCCGCCGCAGCCGAAGCAGCGCGTGCCGCCGACACCGTCCGTGCGGGCCTCGTGGCGCTCACCGGTCGACCGGGCGAGGAGCTGTTCGATTTCGTGTTCGCGAATTCGACGCCGGTACTGCAGGAGCAGAAGCACGCGTGGCAGGAGAGTACCCGTGACTGAGTCGGACAGCACCGTGTCGACGACTCCATCGACGGACGTGAGCATGCAGGTCGCCCTGAATCTCGCGTTGGAGCATGCGCTCGCCGAGGACGACCGCACGCTCGTCTTCGGGGAGGACGTCGCGAAACTCGGCGGCGTGTTCCGCGTGACCGATGGCCTGCAAGCGAAGTTCGGCATCGAGCGGGTATTTGACTCCCAATTGGCGGAGGCGAGCATCATCGGCATGGCGGTCGGCCTCGCTCTGCACGGATACCGGCCCATCCCGGAAATCCAATTCGACGGATTCGCCTACCCGGCGATAAACCAGATCATCACTCAGATGGCACGCATGAATTATCGCTCGCGCGGCGCCGCACCCATGCCGATCACGGTGCGCCTGCCGAGTTTCGGCGGCATCCGGGCGCCGGAATTCCATGGTGAGAGCCTGGAATCGCTGCTGGCCCATGTCCCCGGGCTGAAGGTCGTGTCTCCCTCGACTCCCAACGAGGCGTACCAGTTGCTCCGACAGAGCATCGCGGATCCGGATCCGGTTATTTTCATGGAGCCGAAGGCGCGCTATTGGAACAAGGCCGCGTTCGAACCCGGCGTGCCGATTTCCGATTATCTGCCCATCGGCACGTCCCGAGTAGTGCGCTCGGGCAAGCACGTCACCCTCATCGGATGGGGGGCCATGGTCGCGAAGTGTTTGCGGGCGGCCGAGCTCGCCGAGGAGGACGGCGTCGAGATCGAAGTTCTCGACCTGCGCTGGTTGAAACCGATCGACGCGGCCGGCCTCGAGGAGTCCGTGAGCCGTACGAAACGGGCCGTAGTCGTGCACGAGGCACCACTCAGCGGTGGCCTCGGCGGCGAGGTGAGCACGATCATCACCGAGCGCTGCTTCGACTCGTTGCGCGCGCCCGTGCAACGAGTCGCCGGGTACGACGTGCCCTACCCGTCCGGAGCGTTGGAAGACCAGTATTTACCAAGCGTCAACCGGATCTTAACGGCCGTTCAACGCGTATTGGAGTATCGACGTGGCTGAAATAACACTGATTCTGCCGGACCTGGGCGAGGGTCTTCTGGACGCCACCGTGTTGGAGTGGTTGGTGTCGGTTGGCGATCAAGTCGAACGCGGCGACGCGCTCGTCGAGGTCGAGACCACGAAGTCCGCGGTCGAGCTGCCCTCACCCCAGTCCGGTACGGTGGCCCGGTTTCATGCCGAGGCAGGCGGGCACGTGAACGTCGGCGAGCCGCTCATCACGCTGGAATTCGATGATGACCAAGCCGGTATTGTCGGCACGGTGCCGGTTCAGAAAGAGTCCGCGCATCGCGTCCGCCTGCGGCCGCCAGAAGACTGACGATGCCGGATACGAGCGGTCCCGATGGCGTCGCGATCCGTTTTCAGTGGTCGGCCGGGCCTCGTCCTGTGGTCCTGGTGCACGGATTCGGCTCCAATGCTCAGGTGACGTGGGTCGACACGGGCTGGGTGCGCGCCCTGACCGAGGCCCAGAGCGGCGTTCTTACGTTGGACCTCCGCGGCCATGGGATGAGTGGCAAACCCGCTGAACCGGCCGCCTACTCACTGGAGCTCATGGCTGCCGACGTCGTCGCCGTCATGGACATGGTTGGCCTGTCGACCGTCGACGTCGTGGGCTATTCGCTGGGAAGCCGGATCGCACTGGACATCGCGCGGTCGGCTCCCGAGCGCGTGGCGCGTCTGGTACTGGGCGGGATCGGCACGGAGGAGTTGTTCCAGAGCTGGAACGTGGATTCCATTCGATCATTCCTCCAGGACGGGACGCCCGTGGATGATCCGCTGGCGATGAGACTTCTCAGCGGTGCGATGTCCTTGCCGGGTGCCGATGCCGCGGCCCTGCTCTCCTGCGTCGAAGGACTGAGCGGTCATGGCCTCAGGACGACCCCGCCGGCGCAGCGCGCTCTCGTGGTGGCCGGTGAGGCCGACACCGCTGCCGGGGGCGCGGCGATCCTGGCCGCCGTGTTGGGCGCCCAATTCGTGTCCATCCCGGGCCGAAACCACGTGAACACGCTGAGTGCCCGATCCTTCAAACAGGCGGCGCTGGCCTTCCTCGACTAAGCACCGGCCTTCTCACAACCGTGCGTGCCTCGACAAGGTTTGTTCTCGCCTCAGCCCACCGACGGTCGCGTCGACCACGCCGTTCGCGACCGGCATCGCGGGGTCGAAGACTTTGCCGGGATTCAGGATGTTTTGCGGGTCGAACACGGCCTTGATCTGCTTCTGAATTTCGAGTTGGTCGTCACCGAGCTCATCCCGCAGCCAGCGTCTCTTCAACACGCCGATACCGTGTTCGCCAGATAGCGTGCCGCCGAGCGTGAGTACGAACGTAAACAGCTCCTCGGCAGCGTGCCACACCTCCTCCGGGACGGTATCGCCGTGGAACACGAAACACGGATGGAGGTTGCCGTCCCCCGCATGGCACGCGGTGGGAATCGTGATCGCGTACTTGCCCTCGAGTTCGGTGATCTTCCGGAAGACGGCCGACATTCGGTCGCGCGGCACTGCGACATCCTCAACCAGCATGGTTCCCATCGCCTCCAACGCCGGGAACCCCTGCCGCCGCACGTCGACCAGGCGCTCGGACTCGATTGGGTCCGTCGTCTCCTCAGCGGTCCCTCCCGCGTCGGTGATGATGCCCAGGACGGCGCTCGACTCCTGGGCCGATGCGTGTCCATCGCATTGCACG
The DNA here is from genome assembly GCF_039652555.1 of Parafrigoribacterium mesophilum. Taxonomy (NCBI): domain Bacteria; kingdom Bacillati; phylum Actinomycetota; class Actinomycetes; order Micrococcales; family Microbacteriaceae; genus Parafrigoribacterium; species Parafrigoribacterium mesophilum. The sequence continues at coordinate 853,798 of NZ_JBDJAF010000001.1, read as the reverse complement.
AGGAAGTAGGAATTCCCCCTGCTGATCAGGTCGTTGCCGGTGAATCGGCTGACGCAGTCGAGCGTCCTCTGGTCAAGGATTTCCATGATGGCCGGCTGCAGGCCGGCGGCCGTGATACGGGCCGCAGCCGTTGCGGCGAGATCGACCGAGTCGAAGAACGCGCCGATGGTCACCACGGTTCCCGTCACGACCGGGCGTAGCTTGAGCGTGCATTCCACGATCACGCCGAGCGTACCCTCGGAGCCGATCATCAGCGCACACAGATCGTAACCGGTCACACCCTTGACCGACTTGTGGCCGACCGAGATCAAGCGGCCGTCGGCGAGGACGACTTTGAGCGCCAATACGGCTTCCCGTGTCACGCCGTACTTTGCGCACAGTAGGCCGCCGGCATTCATCGCGATATTCCCGCCGACCGTGGAGATGTCCTTACTCGCGGGATCCGGCGGCCACCACAGTCCGTGCTGTCGGAGTTCCCGGTTCAGGTCCCCATTGAGTATTCCCGGTTCCACGACCGCGTATTGGTTTGCTGGCGAGATTTCCAGGATGCGCGTCATACCTTCCGTGGAGAGGATGATTTCTCCGGCCCCGGCAATTCCGCCGCCGGCGAGCCCCGTCCCCGCACCGCGACTGACGATCGGTGTTCCCGTCGCCGACGCGATGCGGCAGGTGATTCGCACGTCGTCAATGGAAGCTGCCCGGACGAGGGCCAGTGGTAGCCCGTCCGCGACATGGCCCGATCGGTCTCGGCGGTAGTGCTCGAGGGTGGCCGGAGCGGTCTCGACCTTTCCGGGCAGGGCCTCGGTCAGCTGCGTTACGACGTCCATTTAGTCCGTCCCGTGTTGCCAGGGAACCGGCCGACGTGACGGCGGTTTGGTCTTGGCGTGGACTCGAGCGTCACGAACTCGACCGCGCCGGCCCCGCTCGTGTGGAACCGGATGACGTCCTCCGCGTTCCTGGCGTCGCTGGTGCTCGGGCTGGGTGTCATTTCGTGGTCACTCCTTCGCGATGCTCGCGGGTGCGTCGGCCTCGGCCACGATGGCTTCGGCGACGGAGCCGACGTCGCTCTTCCCGTCATGGTGATTGTCGGGTCCGGTACCCCGCCCCAGTAGGCGTCTCACTCCCGTCGTTACTGCGCCGGTGACCTGCCGCAACAACGGCTGCAGGCCGTTGGGTAGAAACCGCAGAATGAGAAACACGGCACCGCCGTACAAGAGGGGGTCCAGGGCAGAGCCGACGCCAACCGGTACCGCCGGATCGCTTGCTACGGCGTTGAGCCATTGACTCAATGCGGTCACCACGACCGCTCCGAGCAACGCCCCGTACGGTGAGGCCAGGCCACCGACGACGACGATGATGAGGAGGAGCACCGAGAGCTGAACGCTGAACGCGTCAGGGGAGAGGAAGCCGAGATAGGTGGCATACAGCGCTCCGCCGCCGCCGGCGAGCATCGCCGCGAAGATGAATGACCGAAGTCGGTAGGCGGCCGATGGGATGCCCAGCGCCTGGCTTCCGCTGTCGTCGCGACCCACCGCGCGGAATGCCCGGCCGGTCCGGCTCGTCGAGAGATTCGACGCCACGACCAATACGACTAGAGCGATCGCCCAACAGACCACGTAGAACGAGGTCCCGATAAGAGGCTCGCCGAACCAGGTGAGCGCGGGGACACCCGGAAGACCGGTGCTTCCTCCGGTGAAATCGATGAGGTTGTTGGCGAGGTCCGCTACGATCATCGCCAGCGCCAGAGTAGCTACAGCCAGGTAGTGTCCGCGCAGCTGAGTGAGCGGCCAGCCGATCGCGAACGCCACGAAGCCGGTGATGAGTACGCCGATGATGATCGCGGGCACAACCGGCAGATGCACCTTGACGGTCAGAATGCCCACCCCGTACGCGCCGATCGCCCAAAATGCGCCCTGACCGAACGAAACCTGCGCGGTGTAGCCCATCATCTGTTGAAGGCCGACGCCCGCGATGACGTAGAGCGCGCACAGGGCTCCGACGCCGATCAGTCCCTCCGGCAGAATGAGCGGGCCCACGACGATAATCACGAGAACGGCTAATGGGCCGCGCCACAGTTCGACGCGTCGACGATCGATTTTCATCTTCGAATCGCTCACGCGAGTTCACCTCCGCGTCGCACGAGCGCAGCTCTCACAAGTAGCACGAGGATAAGGACCCCGAGCGCAGCCACCTGCTGGTATTCCGGAAGCCCGAAAACGGCAACGGCACTCGTCACCTGCCCGAGCAGGAGTCCACCGATCATGGCGCCGATGGGCGAATGCATGTTGCCGATGACCGCGGCTGCGAACCCGGGTATCGCGATCGCAATGTGAGCTTCGGGCGTCATCGGTACCAACGCGCCGAATATCGCTCCCGCCAGGCCCGCGACCGCGCCGGAGACGGCGAATGCGATCGTGCCCATCTTGAGGAGTTCCACTCCGACGAGTTGTGCGGCGTGCGGGTTCAGGGATGCCGCCGTGAGCGCCTTCCCGAGATACGACTTCGAGAAAAACAATTGCAGAAGGATGAACAAGACCAGGACAACGCCAAGCAGGAGAAGCTGCTGAGGCAACACAAAGGCACCGCCCACCTTGAACGCCTTGGACATCAGCGGCGGGTACGAAACCGGGAGGTCGCCCCAGAGCAAAATGAAGACGCCTTGGAACGCGATCGCCAGCCCGAGTGTCATGATCAGAGGCGCGTGGTGTCCCAAGGCACGGCCCGTCAGCACCACGAATCCGACGAGAGCGGCCGCGACGGCCGTGACCAGTAAGCTGACCAGGATGGCCGCTCCCCACGGCAGGATTCCGGTCACGCTGGACATGACGTAGGCCCCGAGTGCGACCAGTGCGCCTTGAGTCAGATTTGCAACTCCCGTGACGCGATAGATGATCACGAAGCCGATTCCGACGATGGAATACAGTGCGCCGAGCGCCAGCCCGGTGAAGAGCGATTGCAACAGGCCGCTGATCATGCGGCTGCCTCGACGCCGAGATAGGCGGTCAGGACTTTGCCGTCACGGGCCAACTCCGCGCTCGGACCGTAGAACCGTACGACACCGCCCTCAAGCACGTAAGCGGTCCTCGAGGCGCGCAGGGCCAAGGTGATGTTTTGCTCAATGAGTACGATGCTCATCCCTTTCTCATTCAGCGACTCCAAGTGTTCCAAGAGTCGGTGTACAACTATCGGTGCCAGTCCAAGGGAGAGTTCGTCGACCAGCAACACGCTCGGATCCGCCATCAGCGCCCGCCCGACCGCAACCATCTGCTGCTGGCCGCCGGACAACGTTCCCGCTTCCCGTGCGAGCAGTTCCTTCAACTCCGGAAGCAGGTCCAAGACTCGGATGACGGAAGCCTCGACCGCGGGTTGCTTCGGGAGCAAGGAGCGCACGAAGCCGCCCAGGCCAAGGGCCGTCTTCCCATAGGCGCCGAGCCGCAGATTGTCCGACACGGTGAGCGTGCCGAAAAGCTGGCGACCCTCGGGGACCACTGCGATGCCGTCGCGCACCACGTGGGTCGGACCGCGGCCGTCGATCCTTTCCCCGTCGTGGCGCACCGAGCCGGCGGACAATGGCAACATCCCCGAGATGGCACCGACGAGCGAGCTCTTCCCCGCGCCGTTTCTGCCGAGAATTGCCACAAACTCCCCTGAGGGTACATCGATGCTGACACCATGGAGCGCCTCCAGCGCCCCGTACCGAACCACAACATTCTCGACGTTCAGCATCAGACACCGACTCCGCTATAAGCCTCGATGACCTTGGGGTCTGCGAGAACATCGCTCACCGGGCCTTTGGCGATGACACACCCGCGATCGAGCACCAGCAGAGAGTCCGCAATGCTCGCCACGAACCGTACATCATGTTCGATCAGAAGAACAGACATTCCCTCAGTCTTCAGCGCCGCAATCGACCCGGCAAGTTCGCCCCGTTCGCTGCCCGTCAGGCCGGCGGCGGGCTCGTCGAGGAGCAGAACACTGCTGGCAACCCCCAACGCCTGGGCGACGGCAACCCGGCGCTGCACCCCGAACGGCAAGCCGTCGACAATATCATCGGTGTAATGGTCGGCGACGCCGAACCTCGCGAGCTGTTCCCGGCTCGCCCGCTCGGCGTTCGCCTCGTCACGGAGATGCAGGGGCAACCGCAACGCGGATGCGAACATCCCAGCATTGCCTTTCAGATACCGTCCTGCCATGACGTTCTGCAAGACGGTCATCCCCTCGAACAGGCGCGGCTTCTGGAAGACCAGACCGACTCCCAGGGCGGCGCGTTGATACGGACGGAGGCGGGTCACATCGCGATTTCCGATGAAAACCCGACCTCCGTCCGGACGCAGATGTCCAGCGATCAGATGAAACAGCGTCGACTTTCCGGCACCGTTGGGTCCCAGGATCCCAACCAGGCTGCCCGCCGTGACCTCGAGTGAGACTCCGTCCACTGCGACGACACCGGCGAACGACCGGGTCAGACCTTCAATCCTCAGTACCGAGGTGCGACGCTCCGTGCCTTGATCGCTGGACACAGGCGCTACTTCGCCTTGTTGATGCTGTAATCGGTCGCCGTCAGTTTGCCGTCCTGATCGGTGACAACCCAGACGTCCGCCGCGGTGAGCCCACGATGGTCCGTGGCCGAGTACTTGTAAGTACCATGGCAACCGACCGTCGGGTTGCTTTCGATAGCATCGCGGATCTTGACCGGATCCGTGCCACCGAGCTTGATCCCGTTGGCAATGACCGACCAGGCACCACACGAATCAGCCGTGAACTGCGACATATCCGACTTGTACTTGGCCTTATAGTCTTTCGCCAATTTTTGAACGATGGCCTTGCTCGGGTTGGTGTCCGGAACCTGATCGATCACGTTTGCAATGCTCGAATCCATCACCGCTCCGTTCGCGGCCGCACCGGCCGGACCGAGGAACAGCGGTGTTGCTGCCGATCCGGGGAAGGCGATGGGAACATCCGAGCCGAGCTGCGAGTACTCCTTCGCAATCGTCACGAGTGGCGGGCCGGCTCCCCAGACGACGAAGGCATCGGCATCACTCTTCGTGATGCTGGTCAACTGGGGCAGGAAAGTCGTGGACGACGTTTGGTACGACGCGCTCTCGACGATGTTTGCCGTGCCTAGCTTCTTCAGCGCCTTGAAGCCAGACTGACCGAAGTCAGCCGAGTCATAAAGCAGCCCGACCTTTTCCTTATTGATGCTCTTAAAATAGTCCGTCAGTGCTTCGGCCATTCCAGGGGTGGGCAGGGTAGCCATGAAGGTGTACTTGTGGATCGGCTCGACCTGGGAGTCGGTCGCGCACGTGGTGATCATCGGGATCTTGGCCTGGTCGACGGCGTCCAAGATGGCGCCGCACGACGAACTCAGAATCGGGCCGACAATGGCAACCGGCTTCTTCGCCAGCAAGGTGCGCAGCGCCGTCACCGCCTGGGTTGGATCGGTGTGGTCATCGACGTATTCCACGTTGACCTTGTGTCCGTCAATGCCGCCCGCAGCGTTGGCCTGCTCGGCGAATAGGGCGATCGTGTTCTTGACGAAGCCGCCGAGCACGCTGTATCCGCCGGTGAGTGAGGTCATCACGCCGATGGTGATTTCCGAGTGGTCATTGCCGGACGACGTTCCGGGTGAACTTCCTGGTGATGTTGCCTGCGCGCTACACGCTGCCAACACTAAAGACGCCCCAAGTGCGATCGACAACGCACCGAGCCTGGCTCGTTTTCTCATGAACTGTTCCTCTTTTACTTAGTGATCAACATTGGACTTCTTCGTCGTGCGCTATGCCATGGAGATTAACGAGTTGCGGACCTCCTTCTTCGCTTCGATGAATTCCCAAATCTGGTTCTTCAGTTCATCCTTCGCTGGATAGTTGTAGTCCCGAGACAGCCCCTCCGATGCCGATCACCGAGATACAGCTGCTGGCGCTCACGGCAGCAAAGCGAATCCTGACTCATAGCGCGTCTTCCCAATCGCTGCCAATATGATCTGAAGAAAGCCCAGTGACTCAAGCTCCCTCGCCCGTGAAAGAGGGCCAGCGTCGACCGCCCGGAGTCCTGCCGCCTCGATGAGGGCGGTGAGTGCGATTTTCGCTTCTGGATCGTCTCCGGCGAACAGAACCGTCGTGCGCGTTGTGCCATTGGTGCCGGAGCTGAGCGTGTCACCGAGATTGACGTTGAACGCCTTCAGGACGGTCGCGCCTACAGGGAGGCGCTTGGCGAGTTCGACTGCGGCGGAGGAGTCTGCCGGGACCAGAAGTTCATCGTATGTGGTGAAATCGATGGGGTTGCTGATGTCGATGATGACCTTGCCGCTGAGTCGATCCCGATAGTGGTCGAGTAGGTCCGGGTACGCCGCATATGGAACTGCTAGGACAACGATGTCGCCTGTAAGCTCATCGCCGACCACGCCATACTTCGCATCCGAACGCTCCGGGGACGAGCCAGCCCCCGCCCTGCGCCTGATGATTTGGATACTCGCTCCGGCTCGCGCCGATACTTCGGCAATTGCCGAGCCCATCTTGCCGGAGCCAATGATGCTGATCGATGTCATGTGAACTAGATCCTCCTGAATCGTTTGAGTGCCCGTTCGGCGGTTGCCACCGCGTCGAAATCGAAGAGCACACTTCGGCGGAAATCGCGTCCTGCGCGCAAGTCAGCATCACGCTTCCTGATGTCCTCGAATTCATTCTGTGCGTCGAACTGGGAGCCGCTTCTGCGGGAGCTGTTCTGCAGAATTGCCGTGCGTTGCATGCGAACGGCGGTATAGCGTTTGAAGGCTTCCGCGATGTCGTCGACGGCTTCGGTCTCCCTGAGAAAGAAGGCAAGGGTAATGCTGTCTTCGATTGCCTGGTTCACACCCTGGCCTGCGTGCGGAAGCATGGTGTGTGCTGCGTCGCCGAGCAACGTCACATGCCCTCGCGACCAGTTGGTGAGGGGCTCGTGGTCGTAGAGGCCCCACCAGAAGGTCTTGTCGATGAGTTGGATGAAATGGCGTAGCTCCGGTGCCCACTTTTCACCCTCAAACTCGGCGGCGAGTTCGTTTTTGTCCCCCGGAGCTGACCAGGATTCCTTGAGCGGTCTGTCGCTCGGTACGAAGCCGATGTAGTTGAACAGCTTGCGCTGCTGAAGTGGGTAGCACATGAAGTGCTTTCCCTCGCCCATCCATACCTGACTGATCATGGGCCAGTCTTTGGGGAGGAGCGTCGCGTCGAGTACTCCACGATATGCAACGAATCCGGAGTAGATCGGGTCCGGGGGTTGCATCAACGAATCACGCACCACCGAGTGGATGCCGTCTGCGCCCACCACCGCATCGAACTTGTCCTGTACGCCGTTCTCGAATTCCACCCGGACCCCCTTATCCAGCGGGTGAATCGACGTGAGCCGATGGCCAAGGCGGATCGTGTCGGCCGCGACCTCCGAAGCAAGGACGTTGACCAGGTCGGGCCTGTACATGCCGATATTTTGATACTGCTTCGCTGAGTCTTCCCACGCTGCTTCGGCCACGAGATTGCCCATGGCGTCCTGATAGACGCCGTGTCCGTCCGGGGTCGCGCCTGTGCGCTTGACCGGTTCGAGGATGCCGAGCTTGTCGAGAACGCGCGCGCCGTTCGGGGCGACAGTGACGCCCGCGCCCACGTCGCCCAGCACTCTTGCCTGCTCAAACACCGTGACCTGGACACCGGCGATTCTCGTCAGCGCAATCGCGGCCATGAGCCCGCCCATCCCCCCGCCGATGACCGCTATCCTGGTGGATTTATCTACCATCGCTCCTCCTTCTATCTTGCGCAGCACTTGCACTAACGGTTCGCTGTGATGTCCCTGCGGAGGCTCCCTGAGCCGGACACCCTGGCGTCAATTGCCTGCTCGGCCGGGTGTTCCGCGCCGAGCGGGGTGCCGCGGGGGTCACCCAAGCACAGCGTCGCGGCCGGGTCAACGAGAGCGGCCGCGAGGAAGAAAGTCGTGCCACTCGATCGTGGTGCCGATGAGAGTCGCCCGTGCAACCCGACACTGTTGGGTGGTGATTGTGCGATGGGATGGTGCGGTTAGCGGCTGTCGAGGTCAACGTTGTCCTTGTCACGAGCGCGGGTCTTGGCTTCCATCATGAGGTGGGCCATGTTTAAGGTAAAGTTCAGAAGTACTCCAATGTAGTTCTGTGTTTCTTAAGTAGGCTTTGTAGACACTGAGGTGAAGCATGGCTGATGTGAGCCTGAGGCAACTCGAACTGTTCGCTGCCCTGCCAGATTTCACAACGCTCAGTGCAGCGGCGGCACACCTGTACATCTCTGAATCGGCGCTGTCTCAGGCAGTCACGGGGCTCGAGAAAACTGTCGGAGAACAGCTGTGCGTTCGTCGCAAGGCACGGGGTCTGGCACTGACTCCAGCAGGCCAACATTTTGCACGGCGGGCCCGACGAATCATTGCGGACACCCGTGAGCTCGTCCTGGACGCTCGCGCGGGAGAGGAGTTGCGGGGCCCCGTGAGGTTCGGCTGCTTTGCGAGCTTTGCGTCGAGCGTTGTGCCGGAGCTGCTCGAAGGCTTCTCACAGAGACACGCCGGAGTGGACCTCGAGACCATGGTTGGCACCAACGAAGACTTATTCCCAGCACTTCAGGCAGGTCGCCTTGATGTTGTCTTCGTATACGATATGTTCCTGCCCGAGGGCTACCAGCGCCGCGAAATTTACGCGGCCCAGCTTGAAGCGCACTTGCATCCGGACCATCCGCTTGCCGCTAGCGGCACGGTGGACCTTGCCGATCTCGCCGACGAGCCACTCATCCACTACGATTTGCCGAACATCCTCACATACACAGTCGAGGCATTCGCCGCGCGGGGCCTCAAGCCGAGGATTGACGCTCGGGTCACTCAGGTGATTCTCGTCGAGGCGCTCGTGGGTCGCGGTGCTGGCTACGGGCTGCTCATGTCGCGGCCCAACGTGCTGCCGGTGAGCATCGAGGGTCGGCCGATCGCTGTTCGACCTCTCGACCCACCCGCAACGTCCGCCCATGTCGTGGCGATCTGGCCCGAGGACATGATCCTCACATCGCGCGCCGTCGCCCTGCTTGACTTCGCGGTCGAGAAACTCGGAGGTTACAGCCGCGACGATGTCGTTTCGAATCAAGCCACGTCGGACGGGCCGCGCAGCATCCGCACCGTTCCTGTAGTCCTGCCATCCGATTGAGGAGCGAGCGATGCGCGGCGCGCCCCTCCATCGGATATCACCCGCCATATGCCCGCAGATCGCTGATTGGTCGTGTCGATCAGGCGCCGCGCGAGCGACCCAAACCGGCGAACTGATCCCACAGTGCCACGAGCAGGCTCCTCGTCGACGAGCGCGTCGAGTGAAGCGGCTATCCCGGAGGGTACTCGCCGACGCCCGTTCCGGCGTCAGCTATTCACGCGGATGATCTCGTGCTGATACGGTGCGATGACGCTTTCCGAGACGCGCAGATCCAGCAGCAGGAACGGACGTTCGGCGGCGGGACGGTTAGCCCACTCGGCGAGCGCATCTAAGTCGGCAAGCTCCCGCACGATGACACCTTCGGCACCGACGGAAGTGGCGAGCGCCGCGAAATTCACCTCGGGAATGCGCATTGGCCCGTCAGCGAGGCCTTTCAGTCCGTACAAGGTGACCTCGGCGCTATAGCCAGCGTCGTTCCAGACCACGGCGAGCCCGCGTCCGCCCGCGACCCGCACCGCTGTCTCTAGGTCGGCCAGCGCCATGAGGCCGCCGCCGTCACCGGTGGTCAGCACTATCGTTGCCTCGGGCTTTGCCATAGCTGCCCCCGCGACACTGGGAAAGCCGAGGCCGATCGACTGGAATGCGGTGCCGATCATCATCATGCGATCGGGCGACGCGACCGGCCAGTACATGTTCGCCCAGCCGATGAAGTGGCCGCCATCGGAGACGACCACGCGGTCGGGCGGCAGCAGTTCGCCGATGCGTCCCGCCGCCGAGCGTGGGTCGAGGCGGCCGTCGTCTGCAAGGGGCTTGCCCTGGTCGCGATCGCGGATCGTGGAGAGATCCAGCGACTCGCGCCATCCGCTCGATGTTGCCCCTCGAGCGTCGAGTTCGGCGACGAGGGCGTGGGCCACGGCGGCGACATCGCCGCGGATGTAGCCACCGACATGGGCATGGGTCGCCATTGGCGCGACATCGACCTGGATCACGCGTGTGCCGGGGGAGAAAAGGTCGCCGAAGCGCATCGTGAACTGGTTCAGCGATGCGCCAAACACCACCGCGACATCGGCCTCGTGGATGAGTGCCATGGCGGCCTCAGCGCCGAACCCGCCGGTTACGCCGAGATCGTAGCGGGCATCGGGAAAGATGGCGCGGCCGAGAGCAGTTGACGCGGTGATGGCGCCGGCGGCCTCGGCGAGGGCGCCCAGCGCCTCACCCGCCCCGGATAGCCAAGCGCCCCGCCCGGCTAGCAGGAACGGCCGGTCGGCGCCTGCAAGTGCAGCCGCTGCCTCGCTCACGGCGCTCGTGGCGGAAGCGCCGGTCGCCGTGAGAGGCATGCCTACCTGCGGCTCGGGGACAAACGGTACGGTGCCGGCGTCGAGGGAAGCTAGGTCGTAGGGGATCGCGAGAACCGTGGGCACCCGGTAGGAGAGGGCATGCTCGATGGCGATGACGGTTGTCGCCGCTGCATCCGCTCGTCCGACTGTGTATGTGCGCGCGCCGACCGCCGAGGCGAGGGCGATCTGGTCGACGTCCCAGGGTCGGGGTCCTGATGTCGGCTCGTGGCCGACAACCAGCACCAGGGGCACCCGCGCCTGGACGGCCTCGGCGAGGGCCGTGAGGGTGTTGGTGAAGCCCGCACCGTAGGTGGCGGTCGCCGCGGCGAGGCCCCCGCCGGCCCGGTGGAAAGCGTCGGCCGCGACGACTGCGCCGCCCTCGTGCCTGACTGCGGTGTAGGAGGCGGATGTCTCGCGTTCGAGCGCGTCTAGGAAGTAGGCGTTGCCGTTCCCAATCACGCCGAAGACATGGTTGACGTGGCGAGCGAGGGTGATGGCGACGTGAGCGGAAACAGTGGGCATGCAGAAGCCTTTCAAGACAGTGACGGGACAAATTCCGTATATATGTCTCGCGGCGACCGTGTGGCTCGGCTTGGTGCCCATTTTTCGAGCACCCGGTCAGCGATGGCCGACCTCGACAAGCGCGAGTATAGCCCCGCAAATTACTGGAGAAGGCGTTGCGATCCTTACGCGGCAGTGCGCACCACGGAGGTCTCGGATGGTCCGCGGCGGTTGAGCGTGTTCTGTCGCTCACCGTTGATTCTCATCGAGGCCGAGCCGATCGCTTCTCGGCGGTGCCCGCTTCTCCACATGACCGAGCGACATCCCATGATGTCGCGTTGGGAATACCTTCACATTTCAATGCGTTTGCATAGATAATCGATTCATTCGGATCGTGAAGAAAGCACAACGCAGAGAGTAAAAACGCAGAGAGTAAAAGAGGAACCCAAAATGGCTCGTTTCACAGGAAAAACTGCACTCATCACCGGAGGCGCAAGCGGAATTGGGAAGGCAGCCTCGAAGCTTCTGGCAGCCGGTGGCGCCAATGTGGTGATTGCCGACATTCAGGACGACACCGGCCGGGCCGTCGTACAGGAGATTGTTGACGGCGGTGGCACGGCAACGTACATCCACCTCGACGTCACTAACGAAAACGACTGGAACAACGCGGTCGCCGAGGCCGTCAAGACCTACGGCGGTTTGACGACCCTGGTCAACAACGCTGGAATTGGCGATACTTTGCCGATCGAGGAGACCTCGCTGGCCAGTTGGGACAACGTCATCGCCGTCACACAGACCAGCGCGTTTCTCGGGATGAAGGCGGCCAGCGAAGCGTTGCAAGCATCCGGCAACGGGTCGGTGGTGAACATCAGCTCGATGTACGGCCTGGTCGGCGGGCTCGGCGGCCCGAGCTACGCGGCAGCGAAGGGTGCCGTGCGCATCCTCACCAAGAACACCGCGCTCGGCTGGGCGAAGAAGGGCGTGCGGGCGAACTCCGTTCACCCCGGCTACATCAACACGCCGATCCTCGGAGACACGGACCGTGACTATCTGACGAGCACTACCCCGATGGGCCGACTCGGAGAACCAGAAGAAGTCGCGAACGTCATTGCGTTCCTGGCCAGCGATGAGTCCTCGTTCATGACCGGATCAGAGGTCGTCGTCGACGGAGGTTACACCGCGGGCTAAATCGCCTACAGGTCGAGGGACTCATTTGGCTCGAGCGGGAAGTACTCGCCGCCGTTCACCTCGGTGACTTCTTTCAGCCGCTGATTCGACAGTCCCTTGCCCGCCACGGAAAGCACCATCTCGTGGGTGGGGAAGCTGCGATGCGGTTTCAGCGCAAGCAGGTAGTCCATCGCCTCGCCGATCTTCATCCAGGGTGCGCCGGCTGGCACTGCCACCGTGTCGACGGCGACACCCTCCGGGATGGTGAACGAGTCGCCCGCATAGTACAACTGACCGTTCACCAGCACGCCGACATTGTCGACAACCGGGATCGAGGAATGGATCACCGCGTGCTTTTCGCCGAAGAACCGGAGCGTGAACGGGCCGACATCGATCACATCGCCGTCCTTCACCACCGTCACGTCGAATCCGGATGCCTCCGCTGCGACGCCGGGAGGGCCGAAAATCACCGCTGCACTGTTGTCTTCCAAGATGCGATGAAGTTGCTCGGGAGTCCAGTGGTCGGCGTGCTGATGGGTGATCACCACGGCAACCACGTTCTTCAACCCGACTAACGCGGTGGTCATCGATCCAGGGTCGATGACCAGCGTGTTGCCAGCGCTCTCGACCTGAAGACAGGCGTGTTCGTGCTTTGTGATCTTCATGGTGCGAGCCTACGACGGGAGGCTTGTCTCAACATACCCCCTGGGGGTACATTGGGGGGATGGATCACATGGCTCATGAGCACACCGACGCCCGCGCTACCGAGGAAGCGCCCCCAGACGACCCCGCCGCGCACGAGCACGCCGAGCACGAGCACGCCGAGCACGAGCACGCCGAGCACGATCACGGGCACGAGCACGCCGGGCACGACCATTCCGCCCACGACCCCGCCGCGTTCAAGCGTAAGTTCTGGCTGAGTCTTCTGCTCACCATCCCCACCCTGGTCTTCTCGCACGGTCTGCAAGACATCCTGGGTCTCGGCGGACCGCGGTTCCCGGGCAGTGAATACCTTCCGGCGGTGTTCGGGCTTGCGATCTTCTTCTACGGCGGCACGGTGTTCCTGAAGGGCGGCATCCAGGAACTGCGGGCCAAGCAGCCGGGGATGATGACCCTGATCTCGCTCGCCATCGTCGTCGCGTTCGGCTACAGCGCCGCCGTCACCCTGGGTCTCAAGGGTATGGACTTCTGGTGGGAGCTGGCCAGCCTCATCACCATCATGCTGCTCGGCCACTGGATCGAAATGTCCGCCATCATGGGCGCGCAGGATGCACTGGGCGAGCTCGCCAAGCTGCTGCCGGATGAGGCCGAGCTACTGCACGGCGACCACACCATGACCGTGGCGGTGTCCGCACTCTCGGTCGGCGACCTCGTGCTCGTGAAGCCGGGAGCCAGCGTACCCGTGGACGGCGAAGTCGTCGACGGCGAATCCGAGGTGAATGAGGCGTTGCTCACCGGGGAGTCCTCCCTAGTGGCCAAGTCTGGCGGGGCCACCGTCATCGGCGGCAGCATCAACGGCAGCGGTGCGCTGACCGTGCGAGTGACGAAGATCGGCGACGAGACCGCGCTCGCCGGAATCATGCGCCTGGTTGCGGAAGCGCAGGCCAGCAAGTCCGGGGCGCAGATCCTCGCCGATCGGGCGGCCGCGTGGCTGTTCTACGTGGCACTGGCCGCGGCAGCACTCACGCTGGCCGCGTGGTGGCTGATCCGACCGGATGATCCCGGCTTCGTGCTCGAACGCGTCGTGACGGTGCTTATCATCGCCTGCCCGCACGCACTCGGTCTCGCCATCCCGCTCGTGGCCCAGATCTCGACCGCTCTCGCGGCGCGCCACGGCCTGCTCATCCGCAGCCGGGTCGCGCTGGAGGAGGCCCGCCGGGTCGATGTCGTTCTGTTCGACAAGACCGGCACGCTCACCCGCGGACGCCTCGGCGTGTCGGATGTCGTCGCAGCCGAGGGTCGTGACGCCGACGAAGTGCTCGCGCTCGCGGCAGCGGTGGAGGCCAGTTCGGAACATCCGCTGGCTCAAGCGATCGTCGGCGAGGCGGCATCCAGAGGCATCGCGGTGGCGCGTGCGACCCAGTTCACCTCCCTCACCGGCCGCGGCGTGGAGGCGGAGGTGGACGGTCGCAGGTACACCGTCGCCAGCCAGCGGGTCGTGACCGAGCGCGCTCTCAGACTCGATGTCGAGCTGGTGCACGCGGTGCGCCGGGAGGCTGCCGAGGGCAAAACCACCGTGTTCCTGCTCGAGGCGGACACCGTGCTGGGCGTCATCGCGCTGGCGGATGTCATCCGTGACGAATCCAAAGAAGCGGTCGACAACCTGAAGCGGCGCGGCATTCGGGTGGCGATGCTCACCGGCGACAGCCACGAGGTGGGCAGCTGGGTCGCCTCACAGCTCGGGCTGGACGAGGTGTTCGCCGAAGTGCTCCCCGGTGACAAGGGCGCTGTCGTGGCCGGGCTGCAGCAGAAGGGCGCGCGGGTGGCCATGGTGGGCGACGGCGTGAACGACGCGCCGGCACTGGCCGGGGCCGACCTCGGCATCGCCATCGGTGCGGGCACGGATGTGGCGATCGAGTCGGCGGGCATCGTCCTTGCGTCGGACGACCCGCGCGGCGTCGCCGACGCCATCACGCTATCGGGCGCCACCTACCGCAAGATGCAGCAGAACCTGTTCTGGGCGACCGGTTACAACGCGGTCGCGATCCCGCTGGCGGCGGGCGTCGCATCCGGGGCCGGCATCCTGCTCTCACCCGCCGTCGGCGCGGTGCTGATGTCGCTGTCGACGATCGTGGTGGCGCTCAACGCGCAGCTGCTGCGGAGGGTCAAGCTCGGCATTCGTTGAGCATCCGCCCGCATCCCAGCCCATCCCATTTCACGGAGTTACTGTCCTCAACCCCCGGATTCCCCGATGGCCAGGCCCGAACGTGTCGGTTTTTCCTTGAAACGGGATGGGCGGGATGGGACGGGATAGCGCGCGGGGGAAAGAGGGCGCCGTAATACCGGGATAATCGAGTCATGACGACGACGGAGACGCTGCACATTGTCGTCGCCGTCAATCCCGAGGCGTGTTTCGGCAAGAGCCGCACCGTGGGGCCGATGGTCATCGCGGAACTGCGCGCAGCCGGCCACGACGTCGTCGCGCTGACCGAGCCGGACTACCTACACCTCGTCGCGGCTGTCGAAGCGGCGATCATCCCGAAGCCGGATGCCCTGGTCGTGGTCGGCGGAGACGGCATGGTGGGCCTTGCCGCCAATGCGCTGGCCGGCACCGGGATTCCGCTGGGCATCGTCCCGTCCGGCTCCGGCAACGACATGGCCAGGGGCCTCGGCATCCCGCTCCGCGATCCCGCGGCAGCAGTCGCCGCGTTGCTCGAGGCGATCCGCCGTCCACCGCGGGTGGTCGATGCCGCCACCGTGGTGCGGGAAGGTAAGGAGCGCATGTGGTTCGCCGGGGTGCTGTCGGCGGGTTTCGACGCCATCGTCAACGAACGCGCCAACCGGATGCGCTGGCCGCGCGGCCGTAGCCGCTACAACCTCGCACTGTTGCTCGAGCTCGCCGTGCTGAAGCCGATCCGCTACCGGCTTGTGCTCGACGGCGTCGACACCGTGACGGACGCGCTGCTGGTGGCCGTCGCGAACAACACCTCGTTCGGCGGCGGCATGCTGATCACGCCGGAAGCGCGGCTGGACGACGGCCTGCTCGACGTGTTCGTGGTGCAGCCGATGTCCCGCATCGCGTTCCTGCGAATCTTCCCCCGCGTGTTCGCGGGCACCCACGTCACCGACCCCAGAGTGTCGATCCACCGGGCCAGTCGCATCCTCATCGAGGCGGCTGGTGTCGTGGCCTACGCCGACGGCGAGCGAGTGTCGGCATTGCCGGTCGAGGTCGAGGTCGTTCCCGGTGCGCTGCGCGTGTTGGCGCCAGCACCGAAGCCGCGCCGTTTGGTGAGCCCCGCCGCGGTGTGGCATACTCGATGAGTTGTCCACTCACGGCCCCATCGTATAGTGGCCTAGTACGCCGCCCTCTCACGGCGGTAACACCGGTTCGAATCCGGTTGGGGTCACGCTAGCCCGGTTACCAACGTTCGTTGGCAACCGGGCTTTTCGCATGGAGCCGTCTGGCGGCAGCCAGGCTGGTCGTGGTTGCGGTACACCATCGAGGGTGGAATGCGACACGACCGGCAAAACCGGCCAGAAAGCCGGCGTGTCGCCCGTATTCCCTCGGTTGCGTACGCGACTAACGCACCACGGCCAGCGCGAAGCCGTCCCAGCCCTTCGCCCCGACGGTCTGCAACGCCGTCGCATCCAGGCGCGGTTCGGAGCCGACCGCCTCGAGGAACTCCCGGGTGCCCTCAACATCCGGGTCGGTGACATCCGGATCGGCGACATCGCCGCCGCGGATGACGTTGTCGCAGACGATCACGCTGCCGGAGCGAGTCAGCTTCAGCGCCCACCGAAGATAGCGGGCGTTATTGCGCTTGTCGGCGTCGATGAAGACGAAGTCGAACGGCTCCTCGCCCTCATCGACCAGCCGCGCCAGGCTCTCCAACGCCGGACCGATGCGGATGGTCACCCGATCGCCGACCCCGGCGGCGTCCAGGTTGGCGCGGGCCACACGGGCGTGCTTCGCGTTGACTTCCAAGGAGGTGACCAGGCCACCGTCGCCCAGGCCCCGGCTAATCCACAGTGTGCTGTAACCGCCGAGCGTGCCGATCTCCAGCACCCGACGGGCGCCGCCGATCCGTACCAGCAGCTGCAACAGCTTGCCCTGAGTGGGTGTGACGTCGATTGCCGGCAAACCGGCTGCGGCGTTCGCCTCAAGTGCGGACTGCCCGGAAGGGTCATCCGGGATCAGCACACCGTTCAGATAGGCATCGACTACTGTCCACGATTCGCTCATGCTCTCATCCTGTAACATTGCGCAAGCGAAGGGGAGTATCCCATCACATCGCATCCGTCAGGACGGGCAGCAGCATCGGTGCCCCGGATGCGACGGCGACGGCCAGCAGAGCCGCCGCGGGAGAGACTTTCGGGTTCCACGCGCGCCCGCCGATTCCGCCTGAAAGGCTCCCATGCACCTCGCTCTCCCGTTCTGGTTCGAAATCGGCTCGATGGTCGTCCTGCTGCTGATTCTGACCGCGGACCTGTTGCTCGTCATCCGCCGCCCGCACGTGCCCAGCCTCAGGGAGTGTGCCGTCTGGGTGGGCTTTTACGTCGGGCTGGCGTTGGTCTTCGCCGTGCTGATGCTCGTGATCGGGGATGCGGAACACGCCAGCCAGTTCGTCGCCGGCTGGCTCACCGAATACAGCCTCAGCATCGACAACCTGTTCGTTTTCGTCATCATCATGGCCCGGTTCTCGGTGCCGGCGAAGCTGCAACAGGAAGTGCTGATGATCGGTATCGTCATCGCTCTGGTGCTGCGCGGCGTCTTCATCCTCCTCGGGGCGCAACTGATCCAGAACTTCAGCTGGATCTTCTACCTGTTCGGCGCGTTCCTGCTGGTCACCGCGTACCGGCAGGTGTTCGCCGGCGAGCCGGAGGAGGGGGCGAGCGAGGACAACTTCTTCATCCGCAGTATCCGCCGTCGAGTCAGGCTGAGCAACACGTTCGAGGGCAGCAAGCTGCGCACTGTCGTCGATGGTCGCCGGGTGTTCACCCCGATGCTCATCGTGTTCCTGGCGATCGGTTCCACCGACCTGCTGTTCGCCCTGGACTCCATTCCGGCGATCTTCGGAATCACCGAGAGTCCCTTCATCGTGTTCACCGCCAACATTTTCGCGTTGATGGGGCTGCGCCAGCTCTACTTCCTCCTGGGCGGTCTGCTGCAACGACTGCACTACCTCAAACACGGAGTGGCCATCATCCTCGCGTTCATCGGCGTGAAACTCGTGCTGCATGCGATGCACGTCAACGAACTCCCGTTCATCAACAACGGCCAGCCGATCGACTGGGCACCCGAAATCGGAACGTTGACCTCCCTGTTCGTCATCCTGGGCACCATGGCCCTCGCCACCGTCGCGAGCCTGATCCGCGCACGTTTCGAGGCGCGGCGAGGTGACACGGCCGCCGAATTCTGAGAGCCGTCCCCACCGCCGCAACGTAGAATGGCGACACGCGCGGCTGAGAACTACGGGCCCGCTTTCGAAGGCTTCACCGGCAGGGAAGGGTATAGCCATGGGTAAGACGCTGGCGGAAAAGGTTTGGGACGACCATGTCGTCGTCAAGGGCACCGATGGATCGCCCGACCTCCTTTTCATCGACCTGCATCTGCTCCATGAGGTGACCAGCCCGCAGGCGTTCGAGGGCCTGCGGCTCGCCGGACGCCAGGTGCGCCGCCCCGACCTCACCATCGCCACCGAAGACCACAACACCCCCACGATCAACATCGACAAGCGGATCGCGGATGACACCAGCCGCATCCAAATTGAAACGCTGCGGGAGAACGCCAAGGAATTCGGCATCCGGCTGCACTCCCTCGGCGACAAGAACCAGGGCATCGTGCACATCATCGGCCCGCAACTGGGACTGACCCAGCCGGGCATCACCGTGGTGTGCGGGGACAGCCACACCTCCACGCACGGCGCGTTCGGCGCGATCGCGTTCGGCATCGGCACGAGCGAGGTCGAGCACGTGCTCGCCACCCAGACGCTGCCGCTCAAGCCGTTCAAGACCATGGGCATCACCGTCGACGGCCAGCTGCGTCCCGGCGTCACGGCCAAGGACATCATCCTCGCGATCATCGCCAAGATCGGCACCGGCGGCGGCCAGGGCTACATCATCGAATACCGTGGCAGCGCCATCGAAGCCCTCTCCATGGAGGGCCGGATGACGATCTGCAACATGTCGATCGAGGCGGGCGCCCGCGCCGGCATGGTGGCGCCGGATGAGACGACCTACGCCTACCTCAAGGGCCGCGAACACGCGCCGAAGGGTGAGGACTGGGACGCCGCACTCGCCTATTGGAACAGCCTGAAGACCGACGACGACGCGGTGTTCGACGCCGAGGTGTACCTCGACGCCGGCGAGCTCGAGCCGTTCGTCACCTGGGGCACCAACCCGGGCCAGGGCGTGCTGCTCAGCGACCGCGTTCCCGACCCCGCCAGCATCGCCGACCCCAACCTGCGCGCCTCCGCAGAGCGCGCCCTCACCTACATGGACCTGAAGCCGGGCACGCCGATGAAGGAGATCAAGGTCGACGTGGTCTTCATGGGTTCCTGCACGAACAGCCGCATCGAGGATCTGCGCGCGTTCGCCTCCGTGGTCAAGGGCCACCACAAGGCGGAGGACGTGCGGGTCATGGTCGTCCCGGGCTCCGCCAAGGTTCGACTGCAGGCCGAGGCCGAGGGCCTGGACCGGGTGTTCCTCGACTTCGGCGCCGAATGGCGGTTCGCCGGATGCTCGATGTGCCTGGGCATGAACCCCGACCAGCTTGCAGCCGGAGAGCGGTGCGCCTCCACCTCCAACCGCAACTTCGAAGGCCGGCAGGGCAAGGGTGGCCGCAGCCACCTGGTGTCGCCCCTGGTGGCCGGAGCCACCGCGGTGCGCGGCACGCTCTCGAGCCCGTGGGACATCGAGGGCTGGGACCCGTCCAGCGCGCTCACGCCACCGGAAGTCCTCGACCTGCATCCCCGCGACGGGCGGTTCGCCTCCGGCACTGCCGCGCAGGGGGGCACGTTCTGATGGACAAGGTTTCCACCGTCTCCGGAATCGCGGTGCCGTTCCGGCGCAACAACGTCGACACCGACCAGATCATCCCGGCTGAATTCCTCAAGCGGATCACCAAGACCGGCTTCGACGACGCCCTGTTCTTCGCCTGGCGCAAGGATCCGGAATTCATCCTGAACCAGCCCGCCTACCAGAACCCCACCGTGCTGATCGCCGGAGCCGACTTCGGTACCGGGTCCAGCCGCGAGCACGCGGTGTGGGCGCTTCGCGACTTCGGATTCCAGGCAGTGCTCAGCCCGAGGTTCGGCGACATCTTCCGCGGCAACTCCGGCAAGCAGGGGCTGCTCGCCGGGCAGATCACCCCGGAGGACACCGAAACCCTGTGGGCGCTCATCGAGGCGAACCCCGGCATCAGCGCCTCGGTCGACCTCGTCGCCAAAACGGCGACCGTCGGCGAGGTCACCGTCCCCTTCCAAATCGACGACTACACCAGATGGCGTCTACTGGAAGGGCTGGATGACATAGGTTTGACCCTGAAGAGCGAGGCCGAGATCACGAGTTTCGAGTCCCGCAGAGAACATTGGCGACCGCGGACACAACCCGCGCAACAGGCAGCGGTGACTGAGTGAATTCATTGACAACGGATGCCCAGCAGAAGGATGCGCAAAAGGCGGGAGAGCGCGTCGGACTGAAGTCGGACAAGATCGTCATCAACGGCGGGACTCCGCTGCGCGGCAGGATCGACGTGCGTGGCGCCAAGAATCTGGTGACCAAGGCGATGGTCGCCGCCCTGCTGGGCGAATCGCCCAGCGTGCTGCGCGGCGTGCCCGACATCAGCGACGTCAGCGTCGTGCGTGGACTGCTCCAGGTGCACGGAGTCATCGTGGCGGAAGGCGACGCTCCCGGAGAGCTTCTGCTGGACCCGAGTGACGTCGAGAGCGCCCACTTCGCGCAAATCGACGCCCACGCCGGATCCAGCCGCATCCCGATCCTGTTCTGCGGGCCGCTCCTGCACCGACTCGGCGAGGCGTTCATCCCCGACCTGGGCGGCTGCCGCATCGGCGACCGGCCCATTGACTTCCACCTGGATGCGCTGCGCAGCTTCGGCGCCATCGTCGACAAGCAGAGCGCCGGCATCCACCTCACCGCCCCCCACGGGCTCGTCGGTGCCGACATCAACCTGCCATACCCGAGCGTCGGTGCCACCGAACAGGTGCTCCTCACCGCCGTGCGCGCCGAGGGCGTCACCGAGTTGAAGAACGCGGCGATCGAGCCCGAGATCATGGACCTCATCGCCATCCTGCAGAAAATGGGCGCGATCATCTCGGTGGAGCCAAACCGTGTCATCCTGATCGAGGGCGTCGAGCATCTCACCGGGTACAAGCATCGGGCGCTGTTCGACCGCAACGAGGTGGCCAGTTGGGCCTCCGCGGCCCTGGCCACCGAGGGAGACATCTTCGTCGCCGGGGCCCGGCAGAGCGAGATGATGACCTTCCTCAACGTCTTCCGCAAGGTCGGCGGAGCTTTCGACATCGAAGAAGACGGCATCCGCTTCTACCACCCGGGGGGCGTGCTGCACCCGGTGACCATCGAGACCGACGTGCATCCAGGCTTCATGACCGACTGGCAGCAGCCTCTGGTCGTCGCCCTGACCAAGGCCGACGGAATCTCCATCGTGCACGAGACCGTGTACGAGGACCGGTTCGGATTCACCGAGGCGCTCAACAAGATGGGCGCCAACATCGTCGTGCACTCCGACGGACTGGTGGACTTCCCGCGCCGCGTCGCCCGACGCGACTTCGAGCAGGCAGCCGTCATCACCGGCCCCACGAAATTGCACGGTGCCGACATCCGCGTGCCGGATCTTCGCGGCGGCTTCAGCCACCTCATCGCCGGTCTGACCGCCGAAGGAAAGTCCACCATCAGCAACGTGGGAATCATCAGCCGCGGCTACGAGCACTTCATCGAGAAGCTGGCCGCGCTGGGGGCAGACTTCGTCTACGAGGGCTGATCGTGCCGGATGCAACAACGCCCGCGGCGCAGACCTCGGGCACGCCGCGATCCGAGCGGACCTGGATCTTCCGCCTTCTGGCGTCGCTGGTGTTGCCCCCGATGTACCTCCTCGGGCGCTACCACATCCAGGACGGCGACAAACTGCCCAGCTCCGGCCCGTTCGTGCTCGCGCCCAACCACTACAGCGAGATCGACCCGCTCGTGATCGGCGTGGCCATGTGGAAGCTCGGTCGGATGCCGCGGTACCTCACCAAGGCCTCCCTGTTCACGGTGCCGGTGCTCGGCTGGTTTCTGCGCAAGACCGAGCAGGTGCCGGTGGAACGGGGCACCGCAGCGCGCGGCAGCGGGCCGCTCGACACGGCGGAACGGCTCGCCGAGCGGGGCCTGGGCGTAATCATCTATCCAGAGGGGTCGTTGACTCGCGACCCGGACCTGTGGCCGATGCGCGGGAAGACCGGGGCGGTGCGGATGGCCCTGGAAGCAGGGGTGCCGCTCATTCCAGCGGCCAGCTGGGGTGCCCAGCAGATCCTGCCGCGCTACGCAAAACGGATCAGTCTCTTTCCCCGCAAGAACGTGGTGATCCGATACGGCGATCCGGTCGACCTGTCCACCTTCCGAGGACGCAACCTGGATGCCGCAGCGCTCGCCGATGCGACCACGAAACTCATGGACGACATCACCGCCCTGGTGGCGGACCTGCGCGGCGAAAAAGCGCCGGCACAGCGGTGGGATCCCAGCCAGCACGACCAGAGGGAGACCGGACGATTTGAGTAACACGATGCCCGTGCGAGTGTTCGCACCAGGATCCCGTCGGGTGGCTGTTCTGGGAGCCGGCAGCTGGGGCACCACGTTCTCGAAAATCCTGGTGGACGGGGGATCCGACGTCGCACTGTGGGCCAGGCGCCCGGAAGTCGCCAGGGAGATCTGCCAGAGCAAGCGCAACAGCGGATACCTGCCCGGCGTCAACCTGCCCCACAACCTGTGGTCGAGTTCCAACCTGCCCGAGGTGCTGGAGGGCGCCGAGATCGTCTTCGTTTCGGTACCCAGCCAGTCGCTGCGCGAGAACATGGCACAGGTGCGGGAGCTGCTGGCACCGGACACCATCGTCACCAGCCTGATGAAGGGCATCGAAATGGGCACTCGGTCGCGGATGAGTGAGGTGCTCGGCCAGGAATTACGCATCGACCCCGCCCAAGTCGCCGTGATCTCGGGACCCAACCTGGCCCTGGAAATCGCCAAAGAGCAGCCCACCGCCGCCGTGGTCTCGTCGGAGAGCATCGAGACCGCGCGGATCGTCGCGATGGCGGCGACCAACACCTACTTCCGATCCTTCGTGAACACGGATGTCATCGGCACCGAGTTCGGTGGGGTGCTGAAAAATCTGATCGCCTTGGCCATCGGCATCGTCGACGGCGTCGGCTACGGCGAAAACACGAAGGCATCCATCATCACCCGGGGGTTGGTCGAGATGACCGACTTCGCCGTCAGCTACGGCGCCCGACCGAGAACGCTCGCTGGTCTGGCCGGCCTCGGCGACCTCATCGCCACCTGCGAGTCGCCGCTTTCGCGCAACAACACGGCGGGCCGGCTGCTCGGCCAGGGCTACAGCTACATGGATGTCATCGCGCAGATGAAGCAGACGGCGGAAGGACTCTCATCGGTCGCGCCGATCCTCGAACTCGCTCTGGCGGCCGGGGTCGACATGCCGATCGTCTCGCAGGTGGCTGAGGTGCTCGCCGGCACGATGGATCCCCGGGACATCGCCCCACACCTCACCTCGAGCACGGACGAGCCACAGCCGGAGAGCTGACCGGCGGCACGGTCACCGGTTGAGGGCGCCCCACTCCGAGTCGAGGATGGCGTAGCACGCGGTGTCGGCCCATTCGCCCTTGAAGGTCTGGTTTCCGCGCAGGTGCGCCTCCTGCCGCATCCCGAGCCGGGAACAGAGGCGTGCGGAAACCTCATTGCGCGGGTCCAGTTCCGCGAACACCCGGTGCGCGCCCAGCGCGCCGAAGCAGAGATCGAAGATCGCCATGGCCGCTTCGGTGGCGAACCCCTGGCCGTGCGCCGCCGGATGGAACACCCAGCCCACCTCCAGCTGCGCATCCGCCGCGCTCTTGAGGCACACACTCATGTCGCCGATCACCCTGGAGTGTCCGCCGGCCGGGTCCGGCAGTTCGGCCGCGTAGATCAGGCCGTCGCCGTCCCGGGTTAGGCGCGTCATCGCCCGCCGCCGTTCCAGGTACTCCGCGGACTGGTCATGGTCACGCACCTCCCAGTTCAGGTAACGCACCACGTCCCCCCGCTTCTGGTAGGCATACAGGTCGAGGTCGGATCGGCGCAGCGGCCGCAGGCAGAGCCGCCGTGTGGTGATCGCGATGGCCGAGAACGGGAGACCTGTGAGGCCGTGGGGTGTTTCATCGTGGGAAATCGCTGTATCGGACATCGCGCTTCCTTAACTCTTGTCGGATGATCGCGAAGCTACCCGCCGAAAAGGATCAGGGGGAGGGTGTGGGGGATTCCTCGAGCACATCGTCGGGATTGGTGCACTGCCGCGTGGTGGGGATGGTTCCGATCGCTGCAGCCAGGTCCACCAGCGCGTTCGTGCCCGACGCCTGGTCGCCGTTGACGATCACCTGGGTCGCCGGATCCCTGCCAAAGGTGGTGAAGGCGTAGTTCGGTGCGCCGCTGGGATCGTAGAGCCAATCGATGCCGCGCACGGTGACGCACACCAGCGTGGAGGGACCGGGCACGGTGACGCCGCAATGCAGCAGGATCGAGGCCGGATTTCCCCAGGCGGCGGTGGCCTGAGCGTTAGTTTCACGCATCGGCTCGCCGGAGACTGACTTCGGCAGTCGTACCGACACGGCGGCGCAGTCCGGGTTGGTCGCATCCGGTGCCGGGTCGAGCGCGACGATCGGCGCGCACGCCGTGAGGACGGCGAGCGCGAGGGCGAGAAGCGCTGCCAGCGAGCCGGGTCTGTGCTGTGGTCTCATCGGTTTCAGGCTACCGTTTGAGCATGACAGTAAGCCACGAGGCCCGCTCCGACGACACTCTTGGCGAACTGGGCGAGGCCGCGGTGTTGGGCCGTATTTTTCCGCGGTTGCCGCACGCTGCCGCTGCGTTGCTCGGGCCGGGGGACGATGCCGCGGTGATCGCCGCTCCGGATGGCCGCTTCGTCGTCACGACGGACATGATGATCCATGGCCCGGACTTCAGGATGGCGTGGTCGAGTCCGCACGATCTGGGCTGGAAGGCCGCCGCATCCAACCTCGCCGACGTTGCGGCCATGGGGGCGGTGCCCTCGGCGCTGGTGGTGGCCATCGCGGCGCCATCGACCTCCCCGATCAGTCTGCTGGAGGGCATCGCCGATGGTTTCCGGCTCGCCTGTGCGGCACTGGCTCCGGGCTGCGGTGTTGTCGGCGGCGACCTGTCGGTGTCTCCGACGCTCACGCTCGCGGTGACCGCGTTCGGTGACCTGGAGGGACGGGCGCCGGTGTTGCGCTCGGGTGCCCGGCCCGGCGACATAGTGGCGGTGTCGGGAGCTCTCGGGGCCGCAGGCGAGGGCATCCGGATGCTGTTCGAACACGCACTGGATGCGGCGGGGCATCCGGATGCCGCACTGGCGGCGGCGCTGCGCGCCGAGGAGCCAGAGCTGATGGCCGCCCAGTTCACGCCAAGCCCACCGATCGCCGATGGGAAGGCGGCGGCGCTCGGCGGTGCCACCGCCATGCTGGACCTGAGCGACGGCCTCGCCCTGGACGCCCGCCGGCTGGCCGCCGCCAGCGGCGTCTGCGTCGACGTGCGCTCCGCGGCCCTCGGACCGGATGTGCGAGCCGCACTGGCCGGCGGGGAGGACCACTCCCTGCTGGCAACGTTTCCTGCCGCCACGGTGCTGCCCTCGGGTTTCCGCGCAATCGGCCGCATCCGCGAAGGCGACGGACTGACCGTCGACGGGCAGCCGTACTCCGGCGGCGGCTGGGACCCGTTCTCCGGCTGGGACAACGCCGCAGGGTAAGGATCGCGGCGGGCTCTGCTACAGCGCCTGGGCCTGCTGTGACTCCGGCCAATGCCGGTAGGGCTGCTTCTAGCCTTCCGCTTCGGGGGATTTTGCTGCAGAGCTATTCGCTTCGGGGGTCATCGCTTCGGGGTTATTCGCTTCAGGTTGCCCGTCCGCGCGCGCCCACCACAGCGTCGTGTCGCCGTAGTTCTTGCGCCGTACGCCAGTGATTCCCTCAGGCCACACCGGTTCACTCGATCGGGAACTGCGCTCCAGCATCAGCGTCGCATCCGGAGCGAGCCGCCCGGCCAGCGCCGTCAGGGCGGCGGCCAACTCAGTCTGCGGCAGGTCGTACGGGGGGTCCAGGAACACGATGTCCCAGGTGCTGGACGCGCTCGCCAGAAAGCTCTGCACACTCTGCGCGATGACTTCGATGCCGGGGATGGAGTGTTCAGGCGCGTTCCGTCGGAGAGTGGCGGCATTGGCGCGGCACGCGGCCGCGGCGGCAGGTGCCCGCTCGACGAGGGTCACGGCCCTCGCCCCTCGGCTGGCCGCCTCCAGTCCGAGGGCTCCCGAGCCGGCGTACAGGTCGAGCACCCGGGCTCCGGCGATGACTCCGCGCGCGTCGAGCGCTGAAAAGATTGCCTCCCGCACCCGGTCGCTGGTCGGGCGAGTGCCGCGTCCGGGCACCTTCAAGGCGAGCGATCCGGCGAACCCGGCGATGATGCGTGTCACCCCACCACGCTACCCGGCGCCGCGTGCCCCGGTCCGCCCTGCCGGCATCCGGCCCCGCAGACATCCCGCCCCCGACATCCGGCCCCCCCCCGAGATCCGGTCCGGAGGATCCCGTTTCACGGAGTTTCTGTAGTCCAGGACCCTGGATGCCCGCGGCCAGGTACCCGAAGCACAGAAACTCCTTGAAACGGGACCCACCACGGCTTGGGGAGACCGGCGGTGCGGGGCCGGGTCGGGCGGGGCGGGCCCGGTGGGTGGGGCGGGCGGAGGTCGGCGGTCGACAGTAATCTCGGAACGTGGACTCTGCACTGGATGCCAAGCTCAGCACTGTGCTGGGCGGTCGCACCGCGGCCGCCCTGTTCAAGGCCTTTGGGCTGAGCACGGTCGCCGACCTGCTCGGCCACTACCCGCGCCGGTACGCCAGACGCGGCGAACTGACCGCGCTGTCCGAGTTGGAACTCGACGAAAACGTCACGATCGTGGCCGAGGTGGTCGCGGTCAGCGAGCGCAAGATGCGGTCGAAGCGCGGCTCCATCCTGGAGGCGCGCATCAGCGACGGCAGCGGACTTCTCACCCTCACCTTCTTCAACCAAACCTGGCGCGCGAAGGAACTGCGCCCGGGGGTCCGCGGAATCTTTGCCGGAAAAATCGGCACCTACCACCACGAACAGCAACTCGCGCATCCGAACTATGAACTGTTCGAACCGGATGCCCAGATGGACGACGACGCCGGGTTGAAGTACGCGCAGCAGCCGATCCCGCTGTACCCGGCGACATCCTCCGTCACGAGCTGGCAGCTGCACCGGTCCATCGGCGTCGTGCTCGACACCCTCGGGGACCTACCTGACCCGATCCCCGACGAGGTGCGATCCGAACGCGGCCTGATCAAGTTCCGGCGGGCGCTCGAGCTCATCCACCGCCCGCAGCAGAACTCGGACTGGGGCGCCGCGAGGAAGGCCCTGCGGTTCCGGGAGGCGTTCCTGCTCCAGGCGGCGCTACTGCAGCAACGCGCCCTGCTGCGCGCCCAACCCGCGGAACCCCGGCTGCCGGAACCCGGCGGATTCCTCGAGCGGTTCGATGAAAGGCTGCCATTCGCCTTGACCGGGGACCAGCACACCGTCGGCGCCGAGCTAGCCTCCGATCTGGCCTCCGCGGTGCCGATGAACCGCCTCTTGCAGGGCGAGGTCGGCTCCGGCAAGACCCTCGTCGCACTACGCGGGATGCTGGCAGTGGCGGATTCTGGGGGACAATCGGCCCTCCTCGCACCGACCGAAGTGCTCGCCGCGCAGCACCTGCGCTCGATCGTTCAGGTCCTAGGGCCGGATCTCGCCGCCGAACTGCGGCCGACGCTCATCACCGGACAATTGCCCCAGGCCGTGCGCAAGAAGGCTCTGCTGTCGGCGATCTCCGGGCAGTCGCACATTGTCGTGGGCACCCACGCACTGCTGAGCGAGTCGGTGGGCTTCTACGACCTCGGGCTCATCGTGGTCGACGAACAACACCGCTTCGGGGTGGAGCAGCGCGAGGCCCTGCGCCGCAAGGGCAGCACGCCGCCGCACACCCTGGTGCTCACCGCCACACCGATCCCGCGCACCGTCGCCATGACGGTGTTCGGCGATCTCGACATCTCCACCATCGCCGAACTGCCCTCCGGGCGCGTCCCTATCGTCACCCATGTCGTGCCGCTGGCCGAGAAGCCGGGCTGGTCGGGGCGCATCTGGGCCAGGGTGGCCGAGGAAGTTGCCCAGGGCCGCCAGGTGTTCGTGGTCTGCCCCGCTATCGACGCGGCGCTGGTCGAAGAAGATGCGCAGGAGCCGCTGGACTTGATGGGCGACGGCGCCCGCATCCCGCTGCCCCGCGCCAGCGTCACTGGAACGCTCGACGAACTCCGGCAGCATCCGCTGCTGGCGTCGATGCGGATCGAGGCGCTGCACGGACGGCTTCCCGGTGAAACCAAAGACGAAATCATGCGCGCCTTCGCCGCGGGCGAGATCGATGTGCTGGTGGCCACCACCGTGATCGAGGTCGGCGTGGACGTGCCCAACGCCTCCACCATGGTCATCCTCGACGCCGACCGGTTCGGCGTCTCGCAACTCCATCAGCTGCGCGGTCGCGTCGGCCGCGGCGCCGTGCCGGGACTCTGCCTGATGGTGACGCATGCCGAAACGGGAATGTTGGGACGGGAGCGTGTCGAGGCCGTGGCAGCGACGCTCGACGGCTTCGAACTCGCCCAAGCCGACCTCGAGTTGCGGCAAGAAGGTGATGTGCTCGGCAGCGCACAGTCCGGCGGACACTCCTCGCTCAAGCTGCTCCGCGTGGCCAAGGACGGGACCCTGATCAGCGACGCCCGCGCCATCGCCCAGGCGATACTGGATGCCGATCCACCGCTGAGCGCGCACACCGCGCTCCGCGACGCCTTGGCTCGCCGCCTCGATGACCAATCCAGGGACTTCCTCGCGAAGAACTAGCGATCCGCGGCAGGTCCGCCGCGGACAGGCCGGATCGACCGCTACTCTGAAGAGATGCACAGGATCGCCGTCGTCCCCGGCTCATTCGACCCGGTCACTCTGGGACATCTCGATGTCATCCAGCGTGCCGCCGCTATATTCGATGAACTGCATGTATTGGTCGTGCACAACCCGGACAAGGCGGCACTGCTGCCGGTGGCGCAGCGCGTCTCGCTCATCGCACGGTCGATTTCAGAGGCGAACCTACCCTCCAACATCACCGTGACCTCGTGGAGCGTCGGCCTGCTCGTCGACTACTGCACGGACGTCGGCGCCAGCGTGCTGGTGAAGGGGGTGCGTTCCCAACTCGACGTCGCCTACGAAACCCCGATGGCGATTGTGAACCGCAACCTCGCCGGGGTGGAGACGGTGTTCCTGCTGCCGGATCCCGCGCATGCCCACGTCTCCAGCAGCCTGGTCCGCCAGGTCGCCTCGCTGGGCGGCGACGTGTCGCCGTACGTCCCCCGGGCCGTCGCGGAATTCCTGCAGACCCCCTAGCACCCCGCTCCGGCAGCACACCGAAGTAGCGTTGATCCTGCACGAAAGGACGGCATGCTACCCCTGAAGCTCGGCTACAAGGCATCCGCGGAGCAATTCGGCCCGCGCGAACTCGTGGAATTCGCCGTTGCGGCGGAAGGCCACGGTTTTCAGAGCGTGACCGTCAGCGATCACTTCCAGCCGTGGCGCCATCAGGGCGGCCACGCCCCGTTCTCGCTGGCCTGGATGGCGGCGGTCGGCGAACGGACCAGCACGGTGCAGATCGGCACCTCGGTGATGACACCCACGTTCCGGTACAACCCCGCCGTGGTCGCACAGGCATTCGCGACGCTGAGCTGCCTGTACCCCGGGCGCATCCTGCTCGGCGTCGGCACGGGTGAGGCGCTCAACGAGGTCGCCACAGGATTCCGCGGCGCCGGCGACCAGACCTGGCCGGAATTCAAAGAGCGCTTTGCCCGCCTGCGTGAGGCGGTGCGCCTGATGCGACAGCTGTGGACCGAGGACCGTGTCGACTTCGACGGCGAGTACTACTCCACCCACGGTGCCTCCATCTACGACCGCCCGCAGACGCCGATCCCGATCTACATCGCGGCCGGCGGCCCGGTGGTGGCCCGCTACGCCGGCCGTGCCGGCGACGGCTTCATCTGCACCTCCGGCAAGGGCATGGAGCTCTACACCGACAAGCTCCTGCCGGCCGTGCGGGAGGGTGCGGATGCCGTAGGACGCGACGCCGAGTCGATCGACCGGATGATCGAGATCAAGCTCTCCTACGACACCTCCTACGACACCGCACTGGAGAACACCCGGTTCTGGGCACCGCTGGCCCTGAGCACCCAGCAGAAGCACGACATCCACGACCCCATCGAGATGGAACAGGCGGCCGACGCACTGCCGATCGAACAAATCGCCTCCCGCTGGATCGTCGGAAACGACCCGGCCGACGTGGTGGCACAGGTCAAGCAGTATGTCGATGCCGGACTGAACCACCTTGTCTTCCATGCACCCGGCGCCGATCAACACCGCTTCCAGCACCTGTTCGAGCGCGACCTGGCTCCGCGCCTGCGCGCCCTCGCCCCGCACTGACATCCCGCGCACACAGATTCTTCTCTGCGGTGTCTTCGCTCCGGTGTCTTAGAGTGCGAAGGTGGCTTTCACTCGCGACGAACTGGACGCATACCGCGGCGTGAGCCTGCCCGACCTCACCGGTGACGGGCTGCGTCTGCTCATCGTGGGCATCAACCCTGGCCTGCAATCGGCGGCGATGCAGGCTCATTTCAGCCGGCGCGGCCGGTTCTACAAGGCGCTGTTCCAGGCCGGGATCACCGACCGCGTGATTGACGCCTCCGGTGGAATGCATCCTGATGACCGGTTGCATCTCATCGCCAGAGGCGTCGGTATCGCCAGTCTGGTGCCGGGGGCGACCAGGCGGGCCGATGAGCTGGACGCGGGACAGCTGCGCGCCGGGGCCGAGAACCTCAGCGCGCGGGTGGCTGTCCTGCAACCGGCAGTGGTGGCCATGCTCGGCATCACCGCCTACCGCACAGCGTTCCAGCGCCAGAGGGCGGTCGTCGGCCGGCAACCCCAGCGGCTCGCGAGTGCACAGCTGTGGGTGGTGCCGAACCCGAGCGGCCTGAACGCCCACTCGAGTCTCGGCGACCTCAGCGCCGCCTATCGGGAGGTCGCCGTCGCCGCGGGGCTGGACGTCTTTGCGCGGCCCGACCCCAACTAGCATCGACTCATGACAGCTTTGCGGGTCGGCTACGCTGCCGCGCTGGACCAGTTCCGGCCCACCGAGGTGCTGGAGCTGTGCGCCTACGCCGAGCAACACGGCTTCGGCGGGGTCATGGCGGCCGACCGATTCCAACCCTGGGTGCCGCGGCAGGGCCAGGCCAGCTTCGCCTGGACCGTGCTGGGCGCGCTGGGCACCACCACCGCGGGAGACCTCGGCACCGGCATGACCGTGCCCGGTTACCGCTGGCATCCGGCCATGGTCGCCCAGGCCAGCGCGACGCTCGCGGCCATGTACCCGGGACGGCACTGGCTCGGCATCGGCTCCGGCGAGGCGATCGACGAACACGCCGCCGGCGGCTATTGGCCGGAGACCGCCGAGCGGATCAACCGGATGTTCGAGGCCATCGAGGTGATTCAGAAACTGTTCGCCGCCTCCCGTGCCGGGCGCGACACCAAGCACTCCGGCCGATACTTCACGCTGGAATCGAGCCGGCTGTGGACCATGCCGCAAACCGCGCCGACGGTGCTGGTGGCCACCTCGGGTCCGGTCACTGCCAAACGCGCCGGCCGCACGGTGGACGGGCTCATCATCGACGGCGCGCCGATCGAGAAGATCCCCGACCTGTTCGCCCGCTTCGACCAGGGCGCCCGCGACGCCGGCCGCGGTCCGGGCACCAAGGTGTTGCGGCTGCACCTGAGCTGGGCCGCGACCGCCCAGGAGGCCGCGGCGAACGCGATCACCGACTGGCCGAACGGCGGGCTGCGGTTCCCGCGTTCGGACATCCGGTCCCCATTCGAATTCGAGCAACTGGCTCGGCTGGTGCGGGCGGAGGACTTTCAGGGCCGGATGCTGGTCTCCGAAGATCCGGAAGAGCACCGGGCGAACATCCAGCGCTACCTGGACCTCGGCTTCGACCGCGTCTACCTGCACAACGTCGGCCCCAACCAGCGCGACTGGATCGACGTGTTCGGCCGGGACGTGCTGCCTAAGTTGGTGAGGTGAACATGTTCAGTGTGTCGGCCATTGTGGGCATCCCCGAGATCGTCGCGGGAGACGACCTGGCCGCGATCATCGGCGGCGCGCTGAAGAGCAGCAAAATCCAGCTGCAGGACGGCGACATCCTCGCCATCACCTCGAAGATCGTCTCCAAGGCCGAGGGCCGCACCGTTCGCGCCCCGGCCCGCGAGGACGCCATCACCGCGGAGACGGTGCGCGTCGTGGCCACCCGCGCATACCCCGGCGGGCTGACCCGGATCGTGGAAAACCGATTGGGGCTGGTGATGGCCGCCGCCGGAGTCGACTCCAGCAACACGCCGAACGGCACCGTACTGATGCTGCCGAAGGATCCGGATGCGACGGCACTGGCCCTGGCACGGGCATTCCGGGACCGCTTCGAGGCGACCGTCGGAGTGATCATCACCGACACTCTGGGCCGGCCGTGGCGTGTCGGCCAGACGGATGCCGCGATCGGTGCCGCCGGCATCCGCGTGCTCGACGACCTGCGCGGGGGCCGCGACGCCAATGGACGCTCCCTCGAGGTCACCGTCCGGGCCGTCGGGGACGAAATCGCCGCCGCCGCGGACCTCGTGAAGGGAAAATCGGCGAATCTGCCCGTGGCGCTGGTCCGGGGCCTCGGTGACCTCGTCGTCGGTCTCGACGCACCCGGTGCCCGCTCCATCATCCGCGACGCCGACCACGACATGTTCCGTCAGGGCAGCGCCGAGGCACGGGCCGAAGGCTTCGCCGCCGGGCTCGCGCAAGCCGCCGCTCGGGCAGACGCCACGGATGCCAGGTAGATTCCCGGCGTCCACAATGGCAGACTCCACTCACACCCTGTTACGTTTTTAGTCGGAGCCGACCATGAACAGTATTGCCCCGAGGATCGATTCGTCAGCGGCGCGACCGGTGACAGGGATGCCGCTGGCGGACTTCGCTGCCGTGAGCCGCCGGATCGTCGACACGATCGAAACGGTGATCGACGGGAAGCGCGAGGTGGCGACCACCGCGCTGACCGTGCTGCTGGCCGAGGGGCACCTGCTGATCGAGGATGTTCCCGGTGTCGGCAAAACGATGCTCGCGCGCGCACTCGCACGGTCGGTCGATTGCACGGTCAATCGCATCCAATTCACCCCCGACCTGCTGCCGTCGGACATCACCGGGGTTTCCGTCTACAACCAGGAGAAGCGTCAGTTCGAATTCAAACCGGGACCGGTCTTCGCGAACATCGTCATCGGCGACGAAATCAACCGTGCCTCCCCGAAGACGCAGTCCGCCCTGCTGGAGAGCATGGAGGAGAACCAGGTCAGCGTCGACGGAGTCACTTATCCGTTGGCCAGGCCGTTCGCCGTCGTCGCGACCCAGAATCCGGCCGAAATGGAGGGTACCTATCCGCTGCCCGAAGCGCAGCGCGACCGATTCATGGCCCGGATCTCGATGGGTTATCCCGACCAACAATCCGAGATGGCGATGCTGCGGTCGCGGGAGCTGGTCAGCCCTCTCGACAACGTCGTCCCGCTGGTGAACACCGCGCAACTGCTGTCGATGGTGCACACCGTGCGCAATGTGTACGTGTCGTCGGCCATCGAACAGTACGCGGTCTCGATCGTGCAGGCCACCCGCCACGATCCCGACCTGCGCCTGGGCGCGAGTCCGCGCGCCACCTTGCATCTCGTGCGGGCGGCCAAGGCCACTGCGGCCCTGGCCGGGCGTGATTTCGTGTTGCCTGATGACATCGACGTGCTGGCGGTCGCCGTACTCAGTCACCGGCTGATCCCCGTGCGTCGCGCGCTGAGTGGGCCGGGGGAGACCGTGGGAGGAATCGTGCAGCGCATCGTCGCCTCGACCACCGTGCCGGTCGGCTCCGGCCCGAGCTGATCCCGCCATGTCGCTGTGGCGGCGCGCCCGGCGCTCGATGAGGACGATGAGGCTCACCCGGCGCGGCCTGTGGATGCTGGTGCTCGGGGTGATTTCGATCCTCGGGGCCTACATGATCGGGCGCACCGAGCTGGTGTATCTGGGCAGCCTGCTGATCTTGCTGCCGGTGGGCGCTCTGGTGTTCCTCCGGGTGCGCGCGGTCAGTTTCGGTGTCGACCGCCGATTCAGCCCCGCCGTGCTCACCGCGGGGCAGGCCGCCACTGTCACGGTCGAGGTGCACAATCTGGCGCGTTACTGGAGCGCCGCGGTCGCCTGGCGGGACGGGTGGCCGTGGTATTCGACGGAGGCACCCTCGGGGATCCTGTCGCCGATCCCTCCCAGCGGTCGGTTGTTCGCCCACCGGGGCCACGTGCTGCGCTATCAGGTAACACCACCGCGCCGCGGCGTCTTCGACATCGGTCCACTGCGGCTCACCGGCGAAGATCCGTTCGGACTCGCCCTGAGGGAGACCGAGGTAGGGGAGAAGCACACCGTTCTCGTCGTGCCCGACGTGGTCCCGCTGCCCGACACGGTGCACATGATCGCCGCGGATGACGGGTCCGGCCGCACGCTACAACGCCAAACCGCCAGTGGTGTCGACGACCTGATGGCCCGGGAGTACCGGATCGGCGACGCGCTGCGGCGGGTACACTGGCGGGCCTCCGCGCACCGCGGCGACCTGATGGTGCGACAGGAGGAACAGCGCTCCCACGCCGAGGCGCGGATCCTGCTCGACACCCGTAGGGCCGGACACCGCGACGCAACGGCCGACTTCGAACCCGAGAGCGACTCGCTGGAATGGGCGGTGCGGTTCACGGCGTCCCTGGGGCTGCATCTGAGGCGGCGGGGGTTCGCCGTGCACATCGTGGAGACCTGCCCCCGCCAGGTCGCCACGTTGGACCAGGCGCAGGAATTCCTCGCCTCCCTGGCCGAGGTCAGCCTGTCCGATCAGCCGATCGCCGATGATGCGCTGTCGTTTTCGCCGGGTGTCTCGCGGTCGCTGGGGTCGATGTTCGCCGTGCTGTCCGACGCTGAGGACGAGGTTGTCGAGCGTCTCGTGCGCGCCACGCCGGCGTTCGACACCGCGATCGCGTTCCTCGTGAGCCGACGCAATGCGTCACTTGCCTCGACGCTGCGTGCCGCGGGATGGGTTTGCGTGTCCGTCAACGAACGGGACGGTCTGGATGCGGTGTGGCTGGATGCTGCCAGAGCACGGGAGGCGCAACGTGCAGGAGCGTAACGCGGCGGTCCGAGAGGCCGAGGGTGAGGACACCCGGTCGCACACCAGCCTGATCCTGTTGCTCGCGTTCTGGATCGCCACCCTCGGCCTGCACGTGCTCCTGACCGACCTGGCCTGGTGGTTGGTGGTCGGTGCCGTCGTCACCGTGGTGCTCGGCACCGCGGCGGCTCTGCGGGCGTTCGTCTCCTGGCGCGGTGCGCCCCCGCTCGCGGCCATCGGAGCGCTGCTGATGGTGCTCACCGCGTTCTTCGCCCCGGGCACCGGGTTTCTCGCGATCATCCCGACCTGGGAAAGTTTCGGGCGCTTCGGCGCGCTGATCGGCGAGGCGGTGAATTCGGTCAACCGCCAGTCCGTGCCGGCCGACCCGAATACGGCCATCGTGTTCCTGATCTGTGCCGGCGTCGGTGCTGTGGCGGTGCTGGCGGATGTGCTCGCGATCACTCTGGGTCGCCCCGCACTGGCCGGGGTGCCGCTGCTGGTCGTGCTCGCGGTTCCGGCGATCACGGCATCCGGGCTCACCGACGTGGTCATTTTCCTCCTGGCCGCTGCGATGTACCTCTGGCTTCTGCAGCGGCGCGGCCGGATGCATCAGGTCAGATTCTCGCTGGCGCTCGGCGCCGGGATGCTGGCGGCGACGCTCGCGCTGCCGGTGCTCCTCCCGGCCGTCGCGGAGTCGCCGTCGATCGGCGGCCGCGGTGGCGGCTTCAGTTCGGGGATCAATCCGGTGGTGAACCTGGGCGACGACTTGCGGCGCGGTGCCATTCAGACCGCGCTGACCTACACGACCGACTCCGGGCAGGGCAACTACTTGCGCCTGGTGAGTCTGCAGAACTTCAGCGGCGACGGCTGGACCCCTGACAAGGTCGCCATCGACAAGAAGAACACCCCCCGGAAGTTCGCCCCGCCACCCGGGTTGTCCGGGGACGTGGACTCCACCGTGGACCGCACCCATGTCACAGTGGAGCAGCTGGACAGCCCGTGGCTGCCGGTGCCCTACCCGAGCGTCACGATCACCGGCCTCGACGGCGACTGGTTCTGGGACAAGGACGCGCTCACCGTCGCCAGCCCGGACCGTTCGAGCTGGGGCGAGGACTACACCGTGGACAGTCTGGTGTTGGAGCCAACACCCGAGCAGCTCACGACGGCCGGAACCACTGTGCCCACCGAATTTAACCGCTACCTCCAGTTGCCCGAAGGCATGCCCGAGGTCATCTCCTCGACGGCCAGGCGTGTCGCCTCCAGTGCGGCCTCCAACTATGAGAAGGCGCTGGCGCTGCAAGAGTTCTTCCGGCACGGTGACTTCGAGTACTCGGAAAGCGCGCCCGTGGCGCAAGACTACGACGGCTCAGGCATGCAGGTCATCGCCAAGTTCCTCGAGGTCAAACAGGGTTACTGCATCCACTTCGCCTCCGCGATGACGGTGATGGCCCGCAGCCTGGGCATCCCCGCGCGCATGGCCGTCGGATTCCTGCCCGGCATCGCCACCACGAACCGCACCGAGGGACGAACCATCTTCCGGGTGACCACTCACGAGCTGCACACGTGGCCAGAACTGTACTTCGAGGGCGTCGGCTGGGTACGATTCGAACCCACGGTGAGCCGCGGCGAAGTGCCCGATTACGCGGTGCAGGGCTTGGCCGGTGTGCCGGTACCGCCGCCGCCCGCCGCCACAGACCCGGCGCCGCCGAGTACCGCCCCGCGCGACTTGGAAGACCCGGGTGCGGTGACACCGGATGACCCGAGCGCATCGACCACCGATCCGGTCGCCGTCGACAGCACCGGCGTCTGGCGGGCGGCGCTCGGCGGTGTGCTGCTCGTTCTGTTCCTCGTGCTGATCCCGGCCATGACGCGGGCGGGGCAACGTATTTGGTGTTTGTTGCGGCTGTGGCGCGGACCGGGCACGGCCACCGACGCGTGGAACGAGGTGCTGCGCAGCGCGCAGGATCTTCAACTGCAACTCCCCGGCGCCCAGACGCCGCGGGAGGTCGCCAAAAGTCTCGCGGCGGCGGCGCGCATCGACCTGGAGGGCGGCCTGGCTCAGCTGGTGCACGGCGTCGAGATGCAGTCCTACGCCAGGCCAGGGGGAACCACGCTCACCAGGGGCGTGGTCGGCATCGGGGACGTAGTCCGGGCACTCCTGCAATTGCGCACCCATTCGGACGTCCGCACCCGCCTCCGTGCGGCACTGCTGCCGCGCTCGATTTGGGACCGGATGCTCGCGCCGTTCAACCGAGCGGGCTGAATGCGATCACCGGCCGGCCGGTGTTCGGGTGCTGAATGACGATCGCGTGCACCCCGTACACGTCGAGGATGAGCTCGGGAGTGAGGATCGTTGCTGTCGGCCCGGCGAGGATCACCCTGCCGCGTTTCAGCACGATGAGGTGGTCGCTGGCCGCGGCGGCGAGTCCGAGGTCGTGCAGCGCCGCCAGGACGCTGACCCCGGTGCCGGCAAGCGAGCTCAGCAGGCGCAGCGTCGCCAGTTGGGCGCTGATGTCGAGGTGATTCGTCGGTTCGTCCAGCAGCAGCAGCCGGGGCTGTTGGGCCAGCGCCTTGGCCAGCAGGACGCGTTGGCGTTCCCCTCCCGACAGCGTGGTGAAGTCGCGGTCCGCGAACGCGTTCATCTGGGCGGCGGCCAGGCTTTGCTCAACGATGTCGCGATCGCCCAGGCTGTCGTCGCCCCACAGCGACTGGTACGGTGTGCGGCCCAGGGTCACCACCTCCCGCACGCTCAGCGCCAGCTCGGTGGCGGCATCCTGTTCCACGAGACTGACGATTTGCGCGCGCCGTCGCCGCGGTAGTCCCAGCAGGTCGTCGCCATCGAAATCGATGGTGCCGGCGCTGGTTTTCTGCGCAGCGGCGATGGCGCGCAACAGGGTGCTCTTGCCGGCACCGTTGGGGCCGATGAGCGCGCTGAACGAGCCGGCGGGAGCCGTGCAGTCCACCCCGTCCAGGAGCAGGGTCCCGTCGATGCGCACGTCGACTCGGGACACCGCCAGTCCGGTCATGTTGCGGTTCTCATGTCTGGCTCTTCCGCCGGGCCAGCAGCACCGCGAAGACCGGCGCGCCGATCAGCGCGGTGATGATCCCGACCGGCAGTTCCCGAGGATCGAAGAGCGAACGTGCCGCGGTGTCCGCCCAGATCAGGAAGATCGCACCGACCAGGGCGACCAGCGGCAGCAGCGTGCGGTGACGCACCCCGGCTACCAGACGCACGGCGTGCGGCAGGAT
Organism: Parafrigoribacterium mesophilum; assembly: GCF_039652555.1. Lineage (NCBI taxonomy): Bacteria > Bacillati > Actinomycetota > Actinomycetes > Micrococcales > Microbacteriaceae > Parafrigoribacterium > Parafrigoribacterium mesophilum. The sequence continues at coordinate 815,081 of NZ_JBDJAF010000001.1, read as the reverse complement.
CAGTCCGACGAAGCCGATCGACCCGCTGACCGACACCATCGCGCCGGTGAGCAGCGCCGTCGCGCCGAGCAGCGACCACCGCACACCCTGCACGTTGACGCCAAGGGTCGCCGCCGAGGTGTCTCCGAATGCGAAGGCGTCGAGGATGCGCCCGCTGAGCAGGATCGGGATCCCGGCGACCACCACCGCCGCGAAGCCGATCGCCACCGCGGGCCAGCGCGCGCCGGCCAGGGAACCGAGCAACCAGCCGAGGATCTCCCGGTAGGAGTCGCCCGTCACGCTCCAGAAGATGATCAGGCTTGTGGCGGCCGAGGCGAGGGCGGACACCGCCAGTCCGGCCAGTACCGTGCGGCTGGGGGTGATCCGGCCGAGCGAGTTCGCCAGCAGCAGCGTCATGCCCAGGGCGAGCATCGCGCCCAGGAACGCGGCGAGCGGCAGCAGCAACGCCGCGCCGAGCAGTAGCACCGCCACCGCGCCGAGCGACGCGCCGGAGGACAGGCCCAGCAGGTACGGGTCCGCCAGTGGGTTGCGCGTGAGCGCCTGCATCACGGCGCCGCTCACCGCCAGACCCGCGCCGACCGCCGCGGCGGTGAGCACCCGCGGCAGCCGCAACTCCCACACGATGCCATCGCGCAGCAGGCTCAACGGCTGGTGTCCGACCCCGAGGTGGTGCAGCACGCTGCCCCAGACATCCAGCGGCGTGATCTGCGCCGGGCCGATCGTGATGGCGAGGGTCACCGACGCCAGGAGCACGACACTGAGCACGATGCCCCACAGAGCGCCGCGCCCGCCGCCGGCCCGGTCGCCGCGCCCGATGCCGATTCCCGGCACCGCAGACTTCGGGAGCGGTGAGCCGGTGTGGGAAGCGGCGAGTTGGTCGGCCCTCATTCGTCCAGGTTCAGCTGGGCCAGCTGCCTGGCCAGGTCCGTCGCCGCGGAAACCGTGCGAACCCCGGCCTCGCTGGCGGCGAACGGGACCGTCAGGTAGCGGTGGTGCTTGACGGCGTCCAGATTCGCCGTCGCCGGATTGCTCTCCAGCACTTGAATCTTGTGGGCGACGGTGTTCCACGATGCGTCCACCAGCACGATCACGTCGGGGTTCGCATCGATCACCGCTTCCCAGTTGAACGATGTCCAGGTGTCGGCGACCGCGCCGGCGATGTTCTTCAGGCCCACCGTCTTCAGCAACAGCTCCGGGGCGCCGATCCCCGCGCCGACGTACGGGGTGTCGGAGCCTGACGAGTACCACAGCGCAGTCAGTCCGCGGGAATCGGGCACCACCGCGGCCAGTTCGCGGCGTTGCTCCTGCAGCAGCGCGGCGTCATCGGTGCGGAAGATCTTCGCGACCTCGCCGATCTCGGCGAAGATGTCGTCGAAGCCCAGCTTCGCGGGTTTGTAGGCCGGCTCCTGGCAGGCCGACGGCGACACGTAGCTGGCCACCCCCAGCGCGGCGAGGTCGGCGCGCGCGCCGGCGCCATCGGCGGAGAAGTTGGATTCCCATCCGGCGTACACCAGGTCGGGACTGGCGTTGAGCACCACCTCCTGGGAGGGCACCCGCTCGGCGAGCACGGGAAGCTTGGCCGCGGCGTCGGCCCAGCGCTGCGGCACCGGGCCGTCCTGGAACGCGGTGCCGACGATGCGATCGCCGAGGCCGAGGGCCAGGAGCATCTCGGTGGAGGTCGATTTGATGGTGATCACGCGGTGCGGCGCCGTGGTGAACCGCACCGGGGTTCCGCAATTATCCACCGAGACGGCGGACGCCGACGTGGGGCCAGGATGCGCCGGTGCCACCGCGCCCGCGCTGCAACCAGCCAGAGCGGCGGACACCACAACGGTCAGCGCGAGGGCGCAGACTCGGGAGGCGGTGCTGCGGCGGGACAACGGACGGTGTGGAGAATGGCTGCTGAGCATGACGGACCTTCGAGCGGGGCTTCCGGGCGCTGGCGTCGCAGCCGGAGCGGCGGACATTGTGGGGTGACACGGGGGACACGACCAGTCGCCTCAATCCGGGGCCGACACACCGCGCGATATCCGGCGCGGGGTCTGTTCTGGCATCATCCTACGATGCCGGCCGGCGGGACGCGATGTGGTGTCGGAACGTCCAGACGCCATGGGTAAACTGGGCGATCGTGGCCCATCCCCAGAAGACGCCGTTCACGGTGGCCGTCGACGATCTCATGTATCGACCGGGCGAGATGCGCGAGTACCATCTCGAGATCATCACCCCGGAACGCTTCGGCAACGCCATGATCGGCGTACCTGCCGGCGGTGCGGTGCAGGTGGACCTCAGGTTGGAGGCCCTGCACGACGGCCTTCTGGCCAGCGCCGACGTCGACACCACGGCCGTCGGGGAGTGCGGCCGGTGCCTCATTGAGATGGAACTGCCGGTCCAAGTCGAGATTCGGGAGCTTTTCGCGTACGCTGAGACCGAAGCTTTCGAGTACGCGATCCGCAACGATACGCTGGACCTCGAACCCGTCATACGGGATGCGGTGGTGTTGTCGCTGCCGTTCCAACCGATCTGCCAAGAGGATTGCCTTGGTCTGTGCCCGCAGTGCGGGGTGCGGCTCTTGGATGATCCCGGTCACAAACACGAGGTCGAGGTCGATCCGCGGTGGGCCGCCCTGTCGCCATTGGCGGGGATGACCGACACCACCGGAAGCTCTGCCCCCGATGCACACGATGTCGCCGAAGCGGCGGATGTCGAAAGAGAGAGAGATAAGTAATGGCTGTACCGAAGCGCAAGATGTCCCGCGCGAGCACGCGCGCCCGTCGGGCACAGTGGAAAGCGACCCCACCCACCCTGGTGAAGACCATCGAGGGCGGCAAAGTCACCTACAGCCTCCCGCACCGCGCGAAGGTCGTCGAAGACTCCACAGGCACCCCGCTGTACCTCGAGTACAAGGGGCGCAAGGTCGCGGACGTTTAGTCGGCTGCAGCAACGGATGGGGGCGACACGTGGCCGACGGTGACCCGTCCTCGGCGCCTCAGCCGGACGCAGCCAGTGTCGAGGCCGCTGCCGTGGCACCCGCCGCGGGCGATCTGGCCGAGCAGCTGCTCGTCGCGATCAGCCCCGAGCATCTTCAGCTTGCGCTGACACACCGTTCGTTCGCCTACGAGAACGGCGGAATCGCGCACAACGAGCGTCTGGAATTCCTTGGCGATTCGATCCTCGGCCAAGCGGTCACGGTGATGCTTTACACCGAGTACCCGGACCTGCCAGAGGGGGAACTGGCCAAGCGACGCGCCAGCCTCGTGAGCAGTGTCGCTCTGGCGGAGATCGCCAGGGGGATCGGCCTCGGCAAGCACATCAGACTCGGCCACGGTGAAGAACTCACCGGCGGTCGGGACAAATCATCCATTCTCGCGGACACGGTCGAGGCCGTGATCGGCGCTGCGTACATCGACGCCGGCGGCGAAGCGGCCACGGCGCTCGTGTTGAGGCTGATCGCGCCACTGCTCACCGACCCCGGCCGGTTCGGCGTCGCCATGGACCCGAAGACCAGCCTGCAGGAGCTCACCGCGAAACTCGGGAGAGGCGCCCCCAGCTACGTCGTCACCGAAAGCGGCCCCGACCACTCCAAGTCATTCCAGGCCGACGTGGTGCTCGCCGGCGAACACATCGCCTCCGGCCATGGTTCGAGCAAGAAACACGCCGAAATGGCCGCAGCCCTGGACGCCTGGGCGATCCTCCAAGCCGGCGCCAACTAACGTTGCCGGAACTGCCCGAAGTCGAGGTGGTGCGCCTGGGGCTGGCCCCCGCCGTCGCCGGAGCAACGGTGACCGCCGTCAGCGTCTACGACGAACGGTCGTTGCGGCGCCACCGCGGACCGGCCGAGGACTTCATCGACCGGCTCACCGGCCGCATTCTGCAGCATGCCTCCCGACGCGGCAAGTTCCTCTGGCTGCCGCTGGACTGCGGGGATGAGGCACTGGTCGTGCACTTGGGGATGAGCGGGCAGGTCCTGTTGCGAGACCCGGGCACCGACGACCCGCGCACCCGCATCCGCATCGATCTGGAACATCCGCAGCACGGTGCGCTGCGGTTGAACTTTGCCGACCAGCGCATCTTCGGGTCCATGGCCATCGACGAGTTGGTGCCGGTGCTGGACCTTCCCGGGCAGCGGATACCGGCCAGCGTGTCGCACATCGCTCGTGACCCGTTGGACCCGAACTTCGATGACCGCCGGTTTCTCGCCGCGTTGGCCCGCCGTAACAGCGCCGTGAAACGCGCCATCCTCGATCAGAACCTGATCAGCGGCATCGGCAACATCTACGCGGATGAGGCGTTATGGGCGGCGCGCATCCACTACGACCAACCCGCCGCCAGCCTCAGCCGGGCGCGCGCCACAACGCTGCTGTCTCAGCTGCGGCTGGTGCTCGCGCACGCGCTGGAGGATGGAGGCACCAGCTTCGACACCCAATACGTCAACGTCAACGGCGTGTCTGGTTACTTCGCCCAGTCCCTCAACGTCTACGGGCAGCAGGGCGAGCCGTGCCCCCGATGCGGTCACCCCGTGGTCCGCGAGAAGTTCATGAACCGCGGCAGTCACTTCTGCCCGTTCTGCCAGCGGTTGCGTCCCTGAGCGGACTTTTTCCACCCTCCCGCGTATCCGATCGGAACGAATCCGATGGCCTCGTTCACGGCCAGCATGTGCCGGTTCTCTTCAGCGTTGAACGTGGTGACACTGGGACGCCCGGGATGCGTCGCCTCGAGGTGGAGCAGGTTCGCCACCTTCACCAGCATTCCCAGTCGGCGTCCGCGATGCTCGCTGACCACCAGCGTGTCCTGCTGCTCGACGCTGCGATGCCGATCCGGTGGGACCGACAGTTCGTTGAACGCGACCAGCCGCTCGGTCGGGACATGCTGGACGACCGCGTGGAGCATTCGGCGTGGGCTGGAACGGTTCAGTTCGTCGACCGTTCGCACCCGCTGGGCGTCCCAGGTTTCGGCGGGGAAGTCCAATCCCGCGCTCGGTGCGTCGGTGCTCATACCGGCGTGCAATTGCGCCAGGTCGTTCAGCCAGCGGCCATCGCCGTCGCCCTCCCACACCACCGTGCGGTAATCGGCACCGGCGGCCGCCTGAGCCGCCGCCAGGTGGGCCGCGAGCGCATCGGCCGGCACCGGGAGGGCCAGGCGGCTGACCCGCTCCACCTGCTCCAACCGGAAGCCGCGCGAGCGCAAGAACCGTGATTCCGGGCTGTCGCGCGGCACCGAGCCGAACCCGGTCGGCGCGCCGATGCGCTCGCCCGGGACCTCGGTGTGCAGAAGTTCGGCCTGCAGCGTGGTACGGGCGTCGTCCACCGCGAGCTCGGCGAGGCGCTCATACAGAGCCGCGCCGACGCCGCGACGCCGAAACGGTGGGAGCACCTCGACGCTCAGCCACGCCTCGGCGGGGCCGTCCTGGTTGGGGCCACCTTCCAGGGGTGCCTCGTACCCGCCGCAGCCGACCACAGCCCCGTCGAGGCGGGCGATCAGCATCCGCCGCGGCTGGTACGGGTCATGGAACTCCGGCAGCAACTCCGCCGGCTCGTAGGCCAACTCCCCGGTGCCTAGCGCAAGCGCCACAATCTCGTTTCGCAGGCGGGTCATCGCAGCGAAGTCACCAGCATCCGCTGCGCCGGCCGTCGCCGGGACGGTCAAGTCCTCGATGGTGAACTCGTTCATGCGTGGCTCCGGGTGTCGCGACCCACAGTACAGTGCCGGGGGCCTCGGCACTTCGACAAGTTCAGTGGAGTCAGGTGCTCGACCACCGGCTGCTGCAGTTGCGGTTCCCCCGCGAGCATCCCGGGCTGCGGCGCAGCGTCCGGTACCGTAGTTGCTGGAATCGTGCGGCGAGAGTAGAAGGGGCGATGCGGTGTACTTGAAGAGCCTCACGCTCAAGGGGTTCAAGTCCTTCGCCCGCCCGACGACCTTCGCCTTCGAGCCTGGCGTGACCTGTGTAGTCGGCCCGAACGGGTCGGGCAAATCCAACGTCGTGGATGCACTGGCCTGGGTGATGGGCGAGCAGGGCGCCAAGACGCTGCGCGGCGGCAAGATGGAGGATGTCATCTTCGCGGGCACCGCTGCGAAGGGACCGCTCGGCCGGGCCGAGGTGATCCTCACGATCGACAACACCGATGGCGCCCTGCCCATCGAGTACGCCGAGGTCACCATCAGCCGCACCCTGTTCCGCAACGGCGCCAGCGACTACGCCATCAACGGCAGCAACTGTCGGCTGCTGGATGTCCAAGAACTGCTCAGCGACTCTGGGCTCGGCCGCGAAATGCATGTCATCGTCGGACAGGGTCAACTCGACGCCGTGCTGCGCGCCAGTCCCGAGGAACGTCGCGGCTTCATCGAGGAGGCCGCGGGCATCCTCAAACATCGCCGCCGTAAAGAGAAGACACTGCGCAAACTCGATGCGATGCAGGTGAACCTCACCCGCCTCAGCGACCTCGCCGGCGAAATCCGACGCCAGTTGAAGCCGTTGGGTCGCCAGGCTGAAATCGCCAAGGAGGCCCAGTCGATCGCCGCCGCGGTTCGCGATGCGCGCGCGAGACTCCTTGCCGATGAGGTGGTCACGCTGCGCGCGTCGCTGGCCATCAGCACCCGCAGCGAATCGGAGCGGAAGACGCACCGCATCGTGCTGCAGGAGCAACTGGACCAGAACCGGCTCCGCGCCCAGCACATCGAACAGAGCCAGGTCGGCGACGCCGTTGATCTGGCCCGCCGCACCGCATTCGGCCTCGAGTCGGTGCAGGAGCGGCTGCGGGGCCTGTACACGCTGGCCAACCAACGGCTTGCCCTGTTGGGCGGGCAGACGGACGACGCCGCGACCGGCCCAGGGGTGACCGCCGCGATGGTCGAGGAGGCCGCGGCGGAGGCGGAACGGCTCGCCGAGTCGGTCGGCGCCGAGGAACAACTCTGGCAGGAGGCGCACGCCGCCACCGTCGCCGCCAGGGCCGACCTGGACGGCCTGGACGAGCAGATCGCGTCCCAGAGCGCCCTCGTCTCCCGGCACGACCTTGAGGTCTCCCAGCTGGCCGGCCGCTCCGACGCCGCGGCATCCCGGCTTGCGGCGGTGCGCGGCGAGTTGCTGCGGCAGCAACGCGCGCTGGACGCCGCACTGCTGCGGAAATCGGATGCCGACACCCGGCTGGGCGAATTGCACACCGACGTCGCCGCCGACGACGACGGCGGTACCGACCTGGACGCCGCCTACGAGGCCCTCAGGGCTGAAGTGACCAGCCGTGAGGCGGACATCGAGTCGCTGCGCGAGGAACTGCACATCCGGGAACGCGAACGCGACGCGCTCGCCGCCCGGACCAGCGCCCTGTCGTCGGCCCTCGACCAGAAAGACGGCTCCTCGGCCCTCGTGGCGTCCAAGCTGCCGGGCATCCGCGGACTGGTCGCCGAGCACGTGAAGGTGCAGCCCGGTTTCGAAGCCGCGATCGCCGCCGCCCTCGGTACACTCGCCGACGCCGTCCTGGCCGAGAACCGCGGCGCTGCCATCGACGCCATCGACCGGGTCAACGCCGAGGAGCTGGGCCGTGTGGAACTGCTGCTGGCGGATGCCGGTGCCCGCACTGAGACCACGCGCCGGCTGCCCGAGGGTGCGGTGCCCGCCGGCAGTGTCATCACCGCGCCGGACGGTGTGCTCGGGCTGCTCGCGCACGTGTTCATCGTCGATGATCTCGACGCCGCGCGCGCGGTATGGCGAGGCCTCGGGGACGACGGCAGCACGGCGCCCACTGTGATCACCAAGGCAGGTGACGTTCTCAGCCGCTTCGTGGTGCGCGGCGGCATTGGCGCGGGCCGCTCACGGCTGGAACTGGTCGCGGACCGGGATGCAGCGGACACCGCGCTCGCTCGGGTGACCGAACTCATCGAAACCTCCAGAAACGCCCTGGCGCAGCAACGCGCGGAGCTGAAGGACGCCAAGGACCGGGCGGCATCCGCGATGACCGCGCTGCGCGAATTCGATGCGCAACGCGCTGCGCACACCGAGAAACTGGGACTGGCCCGCGTGCAGGCCGAATCCGCCGCCGCCGAGGTGCAGCGCTTGGAGCGGGCGCACGCCACCATCACCCAGAGCGTGAGCGATGCGCTGGCCGACTCCGAGCGGGCCACCGCGGAACTGGACGCCGCGCGTTCGCGGCCGCGTCCTATCCTCGACGTGTCGTCCCGCGACGGCGTCGCGGCCGGACTGGACGCCGCCAGGGAGCGGGAGGTTCAGGCCCGGCTACGGGTGGAGACCGCCAAGGAACGCGTGCGGGTCGAGCAGCTGCGGGCTGAGAGTCTTGAGCGTCAGCGGGAGCGGGACCGGGTCGCGGCCGAGGAAGCGGCACGCCGGGCAGTCATTCGCCGTGCCCAGGCCCGGGCCGCGCAATCGGTCGTCGAATCGCTGCCGCCGGTGTTGGACGCGGTCGACCGCTCCCTGTCCGAAGCCAGAGTCGAACTGGCCGCGCGGGAGGCCGAACGCTCGGAGCACAGCGCGGAACTGGCCGAACTGCGCCGCGAAGAGTCGGTGCTGCGCGAGGAACTCTCCGCCATCGGCGACGACGTGCACGGGCTCGAGATGCAGATCTACGAGAAGAAACTGCAACTGTCGACACTGCTCGAGCGGGCCGGGCAGGACCTCGGTCTGGTCGAAGACGTGCTGGTCGCAGAATACGGACCGGACGTGCTCGTCCCGCCCGACGTCGCACCCGAAACGGATGCAGAGGCGGATGCCGCGGCGGATGCCGCCCTGCCGCCGAACGCGGACGGTGCAGAGCCAGAGGCACCCGGCGGCATCCGGTTCGACCGAGCCGAACAGCAGGCCCGCCTGGCCCGCGCCGAACGCAAACTAGCGCAGCTGGGCAGGGTCAACCCGCTGGCCCTCGAGGAGTTCGCCGCCCTGGAACAGCGGCACAAATTCCTCACAGAGCAGCTCACCGACCTCACCAGCACCCGCAAGGACCTGGCCCAGATCATCGGCGAGATCGACGACAAGATGCGCGGCATCTTCCAGTCCGCCTTCGAGGACACCAGGGCGGCATTCGCCGAGGTGTTCCCCGTGCTGTTCCCCGGCGGTACCGGCAGCATCCACCTCACCGACCCGGAGGAACTGCTCACCACCGGCATCGAGGTGTCGGTGAAGCCGGTGGGCAAGAAGATCGAGCGGCTCTCCCTGCTCAGCGGCGGGGAACGGTCCCTGGCCGCCGCCGCGTTCCTCATCGCCATCTTCAAGTCGCGCCCCAGTCCGTTCTACGTGCTCGACGAGGTGGAGGCGGCGCTCGACGACGCGAACCTAGGGCGTCTGCTGACGATTTTTGAGGACCTGCGCGAGTCCTCCCAGCTCATCGTGATCACCCACCAGAAGCGCACCATGGAAATCGCGGATGCCCTGTACGGGGTCTCGATGCGCCAGGACGGCATCTCCGCGGTGGTCGGGCAGCGCGTGGCCACCCCGGAACAGAAAGCCGGTTAGCGGCTCGGCGCCAGCCACACCCTAGACTTGCGCGATGAGTGAAACCGCCACCCTCCAGCACCGGGTTATCCGCATGCTCATCGTGGCTCAGATTCTTGGCGGAATCGGCCTTGGCGCCACCGTCTCGGTCGGCGCGCTACTGGCCGCGGACGTGTCAGGATCGCCGGCCTGGTCGGGGATGGCGGCGACCATGAGTACGCTCGGAGCGGCGCTGCTCGCGGTGCCGCTGGCACGGGCGGCCGCCGCTCGCGGTCGCCGGATCGCCCTGGCTGGCGGGGCGCTGCTGGGTGCGATCGGCGCCACTGCCGCCACCGGGGCCGCGTCGATCGGATCCTTCCCGTTGCTGCTGGTGGCTCTTGCGCTGGCCGGAGCGTCCTCCGCGACCAACCTGCAGGCCAGGTTCGCGGCCACCGACCTGGCGCAGCCCAGCCACCGGGCGCGGGACCTGTCGGTCGTCGTCTGGTCCACCACCGCCGGCGCGGTACTGGGCCCCAACCTCATCGAGCCTGGCGAGGCGATCGGCTCACTGATCGGCCTGCCCACCCTCACCGGTCCGTTCCTGTTCACCGTCGCCGCGCAACTGGCCGCCATGGCCGTGTACTTTCTGGGGCTTCGTCCCGACCCGCTGCTCACCGCGACCGGGAATGGACCGGCCCCCACCGGCATCCCGCCGCGGAAGGGGCTGGCAACCCTCCGGGTCAATTCGCTGGCCAGGTATTCCGTGGTGGCGGTGGCGCTCAGCCACGCCACCATGGTGGCAATGATGTCCATGACTCCGGTGCACCTCTACGGGCACGGCGCGACGCTGGCCATCGTCGGATTCACGATCAGCCTGCACATCGCCGGTATGTACGCGCTGTCACCGGTGTTCGGCGCCCTGGCCGACCGGTTCGGCCGCCTCGAGGTGATCCTCATCGGACAGGGTTTGCTGTTCGCCTCTCTCGTGGTGGCCTGGCTGGGCAGTGCATCAGATGCGCTGGTCGGGCTCAGCCTCATCCTGCTCGGTCTTGGCTGGTCCGCGGCGACGATCGCCGCATCCACCCTGGTGACCGAGTCCGTGCCGGTCGACGACCGTCCCGGCGTGCAGGGTGTCTCCGACCTTCTGATGAACGCCACCGCCGCTACCGGAGGCGCCCTGGCCGGCCCGGTGCTCACCCTGGTCGGCTACTCGGGGCTGGGCATCGCCTGCATGCTGCTCGTCGCGGTGGTCTCGGCGTGGACGGTGCAGCGGATCCTCGCGGGCCGCGCTCAGGACAGCCGCCTACTGCCCGGGTCCAGCACCCGCAGCCAGCGGTAGCCGTATCCGTCGAGGGTCAGGTCCGCCTCACCCGTGTCCGACACGGTGGTCACCTGGTCGTGCAGCAGGTCGACCAGTCTCGTGTCGCCGTTTGTGCCGTCGAGTTTCAGCGGCACCGTGAGCGCATCCGGGGTGAAGTTGTGCAGCGCCACCATGCTGCCGAACGAGCCGGTCACCCGGTGCGCGAGCACGCCGGTGTGCGGTTGGCTGAGGATCGTGAGCTCGCCCCAGCCGATTTCCGCCGAGGCCCGGTACCGGCTGATCAGCTTCTGCATGAAGTGCAGAAGCGAATCCGGGTCGTGTCGCGCTGCGTTGGCGTTGATGTGATCCGGTCCGAACGGGCCGACGGTCACCGGGTTCGGCAGGTCCGACGCCTGTGCCGAGGAGAATCCGCCGTGTTCCCCGTCCGTCCACTGCATCGGGGTGCGCACGGCCGAGCGGCCGCCGGCGTCCAAGTTCTCGCCCATGCCCAGCTCCTCGCCGTAGAACAGCACGGGCGTACCCGGCAGCGAGAACAGCAGGCTGTACACCATGCGGATGCGCCGCGGATCGCCGTCGAGCATCGGCGGCAGGCGTCGCACGATGCCCCGGTTGTACACCCGCATCCGCTCCTCCGGGCCGAACGCGGCGAACACCTCCTGGCGTTCGGCGTCGCTGAGTTTGTCGAGGGTCAACTCGTCGTGGTTCCGCACGAAGTTCGCCCACTGCGATCGGACGGCAAGCTTCGGCCGCTTCGCCAGCATCCGTGCCAACGGCCTGGCATCGCCGCGCACCAGGGACAGGTATAGGCGTTGCATGGACTCGAAGTCGAACTGCATGGTCAGCTCGTCGCCGTCCGTGCCGCCGAAATAGGTCAGCTGCTGTGCGAAGGGCAGGTTCACTTCGCCGAGCAGGATGGCGTCCCCACGCCTCCGGCTGACCAGTTCCATCAGCTCCCGCAGGTAGTCGTGTCCGTCGCCGAAGTCCTTGCTCCCGGCGTCGTCCTCGAGGAAGAACGGCACGGCATCCACCCGGAAACCGGAGATCCCCAGTTCGAGCCAGAACCCGAGCACCTTCCCGATCTCCTCGCGGACCCGTGGATTGGCGACGTTGAGGTCGGGTTGGTGCCGGTAGAACCGGTGCAGGTAGTACTGCTTGGTCTTCTTCTCGAACGCCCAGACGCCGCTCTCCTCCCCGGGGAACACCGAAGCCGCAGCGTGTTTCGGCGGTTCGTCGCGCCACACGTAGTAGTCGCGGAACGGTGAGGTTCTGCTCGAGCGGGCGGCGAGGAACCAGGGATGTTTGTCGGAGGTGTGGTTGACGACGAGATCGGCGATGACGCGGATGCCTCGATCGGTGGCGCTGCGGACCAATTCGACCACGTCACCCAGGTGCCCGAGCCGGTCGTCCACGTTGTAAAAGTCGGTGATGTCGTAGCCGTCGTCCCGGTCGGGGGTGGGGAAGAACGGCATCAGCCACAGGCAGGTGATGCCGAGATCGGACAGGTAGTCCAGCCGGTTCGCCAGTCCCTCGAAGTCGCCGTGTCCGTCGCCGTTCCAGTCCATGAACGTTTCGACGTCCAGGCAGTACACGACGGCGTTCTTCCACCACAGGTCGCTGGTGTCGGTGATCCTCATACCGGGTCCTTCCTCGTGACGGTCAATTGGGGCAGCACGCGCTCGCCGAAGGCGTCGATGAACGCGGACTGTTCTTGACCGACGTGGTGCAGGTACAGCTCGTCGAAGCCGAGTGCGATGGCCTCGCTCAGCCAGTCCGCGTGCCGGCCCAGGTCGGCGGAGACCTGGACCGTGTTCGGCATCGCCTCCGGCGGTACGTGCGTGGCGGCGAGGTCGAAGGATTCCGGGGAGTCCAGATCCCAGCACAGCGGCGGCGGGAACACGTTGGTGCGCCACTGGTTGTGCGCGATTGCGAGCGCTTCCGCATCGCTCGCGGCGAAGCTCAAGTGCACCTGGAGCACCAGCGGGCCCCGGCCGCCTCCTGCGCGGTACGCCTCGATCACGCGCCGCAACACCGGCTCCGGTTGCGCGACGGTGATCAGCCCGTCCGCCCAGCCCGCGGCCCACGCGGCCGTCGTAGGGCTGACTGCGGCGGCCAGCAGCGGCGGTGGGGCATCCGGCAGGCTCCACAGTTTCGCCCGGTCCAAGGTGACCTCGCCGCGGACGGTGACCTCCTCACCGGCAAGCAGGCGGCGCATGCTCGAGGCGGATTCCAGCAGGCGCCGGTTGCGGAGCTCCTTGTCCGGCCATCGGTCGCCGGTGATGTGCTCGTTCACCGCCTCGCCGCTGCCGAGCGCCACCCAGAACCTCCCGGGATACATGGCCGACAGGGTCGCCGTCGCCTGGGCGATGATCGCGGGGTGATAGCGCTGCCCGGGGGCGTTCACGACCCCGAACGGCAGAGACGTGGACTGCAATGCCGCCCCGAGCCAGGCCCACGCGAATCCGGAATGCCCCTGCCGGGTGCTCCACGGGGCGAAATGGTCGCTGCACATCGCGGCGGTGAATCCGGCCTGCTCCGCCTCCTGCACTGCGCTCAGCAGCGCCGCAGGATGCATCTGCTCGTGCGAGGCGTGGAATCCGACGACGGTCATCTGGCAGCTCCCGTTTTTCGACATTTCGTCCGAGAATGTCACCCGAGTCTGGGAATGTCACCCGAACGGGGGGAGGCGCACCTGCTCTAGCCTGTTCTCATGGCAGAACGCACCCCCTGGTCCCTCTCCGGCGCTCTGCGCGGCATGTTCGCGAAGCCGACGATCGACGAGAACACCTGGGAGGACCTCGAGGATGCCCTGATCGGCGCGGACTTCGGGTCGGAGACCACCGACGGGGTGATCGGGCAACTGCGCGCCATGGTGAAGAAGTACAACACGACGGACCCGGTGGACCTCAAGCGGATGCTGCGCGAGATCCTCGAGGAGCGTCTGGCCAGGCTCGATCCCACCCTGAAACTCACCGCCCGGCCCGCCGTCGTGCTCGTGGTCGGGGTGAACGGGGTGGGCAAGACCACGACGATCGGCAAGTTCGCCAAGTTCTTGGCGAACCACGGCCGCAGCGTGGTCGTCGGCGCCGCCGACACGTTCCGGGCCGCCGCCGTCGAGCAACTGGCCACCTGGGCGCAACGTGGTGGTGCGCAGATCGTGCGCCCGCAGCAGGAGCGGCAGGATCCGGCATCCGTCGCCTTCCAGACCGTCGAGAAGGCCACCCGTGAGGGCATCGAGATCGTGTTGATCGACACTGCCGGCCGGCTGCAGACCAAGAGCGGCCTGATGGACGAGCTGTCGAAGATCCGCAGGGTGATCGAGAAGCAGGCCGAGATCGCCGAGGTGCTGCTCGTGCTCGACGCCACCACCGGTCAGAACGGGCTCGCCCAGGCCGAAGCGTTCATTGAGCACGCCGGAGTCACCGGACTGGTGCTCACCAAACTCGACGGTTCGGCCAAGGGCGGATTCGTGCTGGCCGTCCAGGAGAAGACCGGCATCCCGATCAAACTCGTCGGCCAGGGTGAGGGGATCGGCGACCTCACCGGCTTCACCCCGCACGTGTTCGCGCAGAACCTGGTCGGATAGCGGCGCCGCGGTGTCGGTGAGCGAGCTGGTGCTGGTGCGGCACGGGCAGAGCACCGCCAACGTCGATGCGGCCGATGCGGCGGATGCGTCCCAGGCGTCCAAGCCGTCCTCCACGCGCCGGTCGGTGCGCGACCCCGACGTGGCCTTGACCGAACTCGGTGAGCGGCAATCGGCCGCCGTGGGCCGTTGGCTGGCGACGCTTCCGGCGGGTGCGGCGCCGGAAGCGGTGTGGTCGTCGCCGTACCGCCGTGCGGCCGAGACGACGCGAATCGCCATGACGGCCGCGGGCCTCTCCGGTCCGGCGCGCCTGGACGAACGGTTGCGCGACCGGGAAGCCGGAGTCACCGACGGTGCCACCGGCGGCGAGATCCAGGGACTCTGGTCCCAGGAATCGGAGCGGCGACGTCGTCTGGGCAAGTTCTACTACCGCCCGCCCGGCGGCGAATCGTGGGCGGATGTCGCGCTGCGGGTGCGTTTCTTCCTCGCGGACCTGGACCGCGCCGGCGCCAGGCGTGTGTTGATCGTCTCCCACGACACGCCCATCGTTGTGATCCGCTACGCCTGCCAGGGGCTCAGCGAGGCCGAGGTGCTGGCCCTTGAAAAGACCTCCCCGTTGCGAAACGCTTCCGTGTCGAGGCTGATCCGCACCGCGGATGGCTGGAGCGTTGCGGAGTACAACACCGTCGCCCACCTGAGCGGGATCGACTGGTGAGCGTTCGGTTCGGCATCGTCGGCGTTGGCGGCATCGCGGAAATCCACGCACGGGCGATCGAAGACTGCGCCGGCGCCCAGCTGGTCGCATGCCATACCCGCAACGTCCGCGCCGGAGCGCGGTTCGCCGCCGACCACGGCTGCGTGTACACCGAGTCCCTGGATGACCTGCTGGCCAGGGGCGACTGCGACGCCATCGCGATTACCTCCCCCTCGGGCACTCACGCGCAGATCGGGATCGCCGCGGCGCGGCATGGCAAGCACGTGTTGTGCGAAAAGCCGCTGGACATCACGGTGGAACGCATCGATGCGCTCATCGCGGCCTGCAATGAGCAGCAGGTGTGCCTCGGTGCCATCTTCCAGGGTCGGTTCGCGCCGGGCGCGCTGGCCCTCAAGACCGCGATCGAGCGTGGCCGGTTTGGCCGGCTCACCCAGTGTTCGGCGCAGGTGCTCTGGTGGCGCGACCCGGAGTACTACGCGCGCTCGCAGTGGCGCGGCACCTGGGAACTGGATGGCGGCGGCGCGCTGATGAACCAGGGCATCCACGCGGTCGATCTGCTGCTGTGGCTGGCCGGAGGCGTGCGGGAGGTGTCCGCCAGGGCGCAGACCCGCATCCACGACATCGAGGTCGAGGACAACCTCACCGCCTGGCTCGAATTCGACAGCGGCGCGCTGGGTACCATCCAGGCCAGCACGGCGAGCTATCCCGGCAGCGCCAGACGCATCGACATCCGCGGTGAACACGGTTCGGTCACCCTCGTCGATGACGCGCCGGTGCTGTGGCAGTTCGACCACAGCGCGCCGGAGGATGCCCGCTTCGCCTCGCTCGGGGACGATTCGCAGTACGGTACCGGCACCCGGCACGGCACCGAAATGCTGCGCGGCGCCGAAATGCTGCATGGCGGCGGCGCGGCCGTGCCGCTGCCGGCCAGCGCCGAGGGGCATCGAGCGCAGTATGAGGACTTCGTGGCGGCCATCGAGCAGCACCGGCCGCCGACGGTGGCGGCCGCGGCGGGCCGTGCGGCCGTGGAACTGGTGCGCGCGGTGTACGAGTCCAGCCGGTCGGGTGCCGTGGTCAGGCTGCACGACTGAGCCTCAGCCCCAACCGATAGTCGAGTCCTGGCCCCACCGATACCTTTCCGGACCAGACAGCCCGCCGCGGCGGGCGATTTCGTCCGGAGAGCCATCACTCGGCGGCGGCAGAACCCTGTTTCCGGTAGGCGCGGCTGAGTTGCACGTAGTGTTCGGCGTTCCACAACAGTTTCGCGTGCTCGTCCTCGGTGAGCTCCCGCCGCACCTTAGCCGGCACCCCGGCCACCAGGGAGTTCGGCGGGACGACGGTGCCCTCCAGCACGACAGAGCCGGCCGCGACCAGCGAGCCCGCGCCGATCACCGCGTGGTTGAGCACCGTGGCGCTCATCCCGATGAGGCAATCGTCTTCCACCGTGCAGCCGTGCAACACCGCAGAATGCCCGACACTCACTCCCGCGCCGACCGTGGTGGGGATGCCCGAGTCGCAGTGCACACTGACGTTGTCCTGCACGTTGCTGCGCGCGCCGATGCTGATGCGATCCACATCGCCGCGCAGCACCGCCCCGAAGAAGACACTGGCCGCCTCACCGAGCGCCACCCGTCCGACGAGTGTGGCGTTCGGTGCGATCCAGGCGCTGTCGTGGATCGCGGGGAGGTTGCCGTCGAAGGGCACGATAAGACTGGTCATGCACCAAAGTTAGCGCGCGAAGCGGGAGGCGACCTCGAACAGAACGTCTTCGCTGCCCGCATAAACGCCGTCGGCTCGGGGCCAGTGGGTGACCACGTCGGTGAAGCCGAGCTCGGCGGCGCGGCCGACGGCATCCTCCCAGGTGTCCACGCTCGATAGCGCGAACCGTGGTGCGGCATCCAGGCTGAGGTGGCGTTCGATGCTGTCGGGTGCCCGTCCGGCGGCGGCCAAGGTGTCGTCGAGCCGTGAGGAGAGCTGCGCAACCGTCCGCCACCACTCATCGAGCGTGTCTGATTCCCGGCCAAGCGTGACCCAGCCGTCGCCGAGCTCGGCGACAAGCCGCAGGCCCTTGGGGCCGTCGGCCGCGATGACGAACGGCAGCCTGGGGGATTGCGCCGGCGTTCCCACCATCCTGGCCGCTTCCGCGCTGAACCAGTCGCCACGGAAACTTACTCCGCCGATGCCCGGCACCTCGAACCGCAGGAGCCGGTCCAGTCCGCGCACGAACTCGACGAAGCGGTCGTGACGCTGACGCGGTGTGAGCTCCGGTTGTCCCAGAACATGCGCGTCGAATCCGGTGCCACCGCTGCCGACGCCGAGGATGAACCGTCCAGCGGCCACGTCGTCGAGCGTTGCCAAGTCCTTGGCGAACGGCACCGGATGCCGGAAATTGGGCGACGCGACGAAGGTTCCGAGCCGGATGGTCGAGGTGACCGATGCCGCCGCGGTGAGCGTCGGGATGGTTGCGTGCCACCTCTGGTCGGCCAGCGTCCTCCAGGACAAGTGGTCGTAGGTCCAGGCGTGGTCGAATCCGAGTTCTTCGGCCTGCCGCCAGGTGCGACGGGCATCCGCCCATTGTTGTTGCGGAAGGATGACGATGCCGTGTCTCATTCCGTCACTCTAGGGGTGAGCGTAGACACCATGCTTTCGCCGATAGAGGCGACGCCCCGCCGGTCCGGTTAAACTGGTGGCACTATGGCCACCTTCGGAAACCTCACCGACCGCCTTGCGGAGACCTTCAAGAACCTGCGCGGCAAAGGAAAACTGAGTCCCGCGGATGTCGACGGCACCGTTCGTGAGATTCGCCGCGCACTGCTCGATGCCGACGTCGCCCTCGAAGTGGTCAAGGACTTCACCGGCAAGGTGCGCGAACGTGCGCTCGGTGACGAGGTCAACAAGGCGCTGAACCCCGCGCAGCAGGTCGTGCAGATCGTCAACGACGAGTTGACTGCGATCCTGGGTGGTCAACTCAATGAGGGGCAGCCCCGCCGCATCCGGTTCGCGAAGAATCCGCCGACGGTGATCATGCTCGCGGGCCTGCAGGGCGCCGGAAAGACGACGCTGGCCGGCAAGTTGGCCAAGTGGCTCGCCAGCGAAGGGCACACCCCGCTGTTGGTCGCGGCGGACTTGCAACGCCCGAACGCCGTCACCCAGTTGCAGGTGGTCGGCGAACAGGCCGGCGCGCACGTTTTCGCGCCCGAGCCGGGCAACGGCGTCGGCAACCCGGTCAAGGTCGCCAAAGAGTCCCTGAAGTTTGCCCGCGACAAGCAGTACGACGTAGTCATCGTGGACACCGCCGGCCGCCTCGGCGTTGACGCCGAACTGATGAAGCAGGCCGCCAACATCCGCAAGGCCGTCGAGCCGGACGAGGTGCTGTTCGTCATTGATGCGATGATCGGGCAGGACGCTGTCACCACCGCCAAGGCGTTCCAGGACGGCGTCGACTTCACCGGCGTCGTGCTCACCAAACTCGACGGTGACGCCCGGGGCGGCGCGGCGCTGTCGGTCGCCTCCATCACCGGCCGGCCGATCATGTTCGCCTCCACCGGCGAGTCGTTGGATGAGTTTGAGCCGTTCCACCCGGATCGCATGGCCAGCCGCATCCTGGACCTCGGCGACATCCTCACCCTCATCGAGCAGGCGCAGAAGAACTTCGACGAGGAGGAGGCGAAGAAGGTCGCGGAGAAGTTCGCCACCGACACCTTCACGCTCGAAGACTTCCTCGGCCAGATGCAGCAGCTGAAGAACATGGGCTCGATCAAGAACATGCTCGGGATGCTGCCCGGCATGAAGGGGATGCGCCAGCAACTCGACAACTTCGACGAGAGCGAGATCACCCGCACCGAGGCGATCATCTACTCGATGACCCCGGCCGAGCGGCGCACACCCAAGCTGCTCAACGGGTCCCGCCGGGTGCGCATCGCGCGCGGCTCCGGCACCTCGGTCACCGACGTCAACTCCCTGGTGAACCGGTTCGAGCAGGCCGCCAAAATGATGAAGACGGTGGCTAAGGGCGGGATGCCGCAGGTCCCGGGCATGGGGCCGATGCCCGGCGGGTCGTTTGGCGGCGGGCGCGGCAAACAGCAGAGCAAGAAGAAGGGGTCGAGGTCGGGGAACCCGGCCAAGCGCGCGGCGGAGAACGCGGCCCTGGCCGCGGGGGTCAAACCGTCCACCTCAGCCGGCGGGTCGAGCTTCGGCCTCGGCGCGGGGCGTGGCGGCACACCGACCGAAGAAGAACTCGCGACATTCCAGAAGCTCCTCGGCCGCTAGACGCCCGGGCCGCACCAAACGTTGGGTGATGCCGCGGCCGCGTTCTCACTACCGTGGTGGCATGAAGCGCCTCGTTGGCACGATCTTTGCCGCGCTGATGTGCGTGCCGTTGCTGGCCGGATGCGCGTCCGCACGCAGTGGTGAAACCCCGCCCGGAGGTGAGCCGCCCCACAACCCCGCAGCGCCGCCGGTCGCCGGGCCAGGACCGGGCGGAGTATCACCGGCCATCGGACTGGTGAACCTGTGGCGCGTGTCCGGCGCCGAGGGAGAGGCCGCCGACACCTGGTTACGCCTGGACGCCCAGGAGTTCCAACTGTGGCGGGACTGCGGCATGATCACCGGCTCGTGGAAGGCGTCCTCTGGACTCTTCCTCGCCGCCGCGTGGGGCGCGATGGGGGACTGCGCGACCGGAAGCTTGCCCTTCGTGCCATGGCTCGAGGACGTCACCGGATACGCGGCCACCGCCGGCGGCTTCAAACTGAGCGATTCCGCGGGACGAGTTCTCGCCTCCCTCACCGGTGACGGCGCGCCGCAACCGATTCCCGCCGCAGCCGAGTTCTATACGAAACCGCCCAGGATCACCCCCGAGCTGCAGAAGGCGTTGCGCACGCCATCGAAACTCGCCGCGCAGCTCACGCCGGCGACGGTCCAGACGCTGCTGGGCACCTGGGTGCCTGTGGCCTACGCGGTGAAAACCAACCCGCACGTCACGTTCACCGACAACGGCCGGTGGACCGGGTCCGACGGCTGCAACGGTGCACAGGGCCGCTGGGTGGTGGGTCGAGACGGCGAGTTGCTCACGACATCCGGCCCGTCCACCCTGATCGGCTGCGAGGGCGCACCGGTGCCTGCCTGGGTCGCCCAGGCCACCGCGGCCGGCTTCGACCGCGCCGGATCCGATGCGGCCCGGCTGCTCCTGTTCGACCGGGACGGCAATGAAATCGGCCGGCTGAAGCGCGGCTCGTTCTAGTCTTACCGGATGAGAAAGTCCCGGCCGATCAGGATCGGCGTGCAAGTCGCGCAACAGCACTCGGATTACCAGGCAATCCGTGACACCGTGGCCCGGCTGGAGGAACTCGGTGTCGACATCGTGTTCAACTGGGACCACTTCTTCCCGCTGAGCGGCGACCCCGCCGGGTTGCACTTCGAGTCCTGGACCATGCTCGCCGCCATGGCCGAGCAGACCAGCCGGGTGCAACTCGGCGCGCTGGTCAGCTGCAACAGCTACCGGAATGCCAACCTCCAGGCTGACATGGCCAGAACCATCGACCACATCAGTGCGGGTCCGGATGGCGTCGGCCGCTTCATCTTCGGGGTTGGTGCCGGCTGGTTCCGTCACGACTACGACGAGTATGGCTACGATTTCGGCACCCCGGGCACCCGGCTGAACGCCCTGGCCGCCAGCCTCCCGGTGGTCGAGGCGCGGTGGGCGAAGCTCAACCCGCCGCCAACGAGGAAGATCCCGGTGCTGATCGGCGGCGGCGGCGAAAAGAAGACGCTGCGCATCGTCGCCCGGCATGCCGACATCTGGCACAGCTTCAGCGACGCGGCCACGCTTCAGCGCAAGCTGAGCATCCTCGCCCAGCATGGCAGGGACGTCGGGCGCGACACGGACGAGATCGAAGTGTCCACCGAGATCCGCCGACGCTCTGCCGCCGAAGCCGACGAACTGGTCGAACTCGGTGCGTCGCTGTTCACCGTGGGCATCTCCGGTCCCGCCTACGATCTTGCGCCGGTGCACAAGTGGCTCGCCTGGCGCGACATCCACAATGCCGGCTGACCTGCGCGGCGTTCGTTGCTACCGTGAGACCGTGACTCTTCCGAGAACGGCCATCGCCCGCCCGACGTTGCCTCCGCGGGTCTTGGTGGCGATCATCGTCACCGTCATCGTGTGGGCGAGCGCGTTCGTCGTCATCCGCTGGGTATCGCCCCATTTCTCCGGCGGAGCGCTGGCGCTGGGCAGGCTGATCGTGGGTTCGTTGGCGCTGGGCCTCGTGCTCATCGGCCGGAGATGGGTCGCACCGACCCGACGGCAATGGCTGCTCATCACGGGATTCGGTGTCTGCTGGTTTGGCGGGTACAACGTCGCCTTGAACATTGGCGAGCAGACCCTGGAGGCCGGCACCGCCGCCATGGTGGTGAACATCGCACCCATTCTGATCGCTGCGGCCGCCGCGTTCTTCTTGAAGGAGCGGATCGCGAAATGGCTCATTATCGGTGGGGGAATCGCGTTCCTCGGCGTGGTACTGATTGGCGTCAGCACGGGCGCGACGGGCGTTGGCAATGGTGTCGGGATCTTGTGGTGCTTGCTGGCCGCCTTCACCTTCGCTGCGGGGGTGTTGTTCCAGAAACCGGTGCTGGGCGGCCTGCCGTCGCAGCAGGTCACCTGGCTCGGCTGCGTGATCGGCGGGATCTTCTGCCTCCCGTTCATCGGAGACCTCATCCATGAGGTTCAGGCGGCACCGGTTTCCAGCATCGCCGGCATGGTCTACCTCGGCATTTTTCCCACCGCGCTCGCGTACAGCACGTGGGCCTACGCGTTGACCAGGATGCCCGCCGGGCAGTTGGGCGTCACGACTTACGTCGTGCCGGCCATGGTCATCGTGATGGCGTTTCTCGCCTTCAGCGAGATTCCCACCGTGCTGGCCATCGTGGGAGGTGCGATCTGCCTGGTCGGCGTCGCGGTCTCCCGGCGACGTGACGCCACACCCCGTGGTCACGCCTCCCGACAAAATCTGGCAGAATAGTGAGTCGAGTCCGTGCTCGTCCGACCCTCTCATCAGACGACACCGGATCCTTTCGAGCTCGAGCCGAGTGTGCACCCCACGCTCACGGCCACCTGTTCAACCACGCAAAGAAAATTCAGGAGAATTGTGGCTGTAAAAATTCGTTTGAAGCGCCTGGGCAAGGTCCGCGCGCCGTTCTACCGAGTCGTTGTCGCCGACGCGCACACCAAGCGCGATGGGCGGGTCATCGAGGAAATCGGCAAGTACCACCCCACAGAAGAGCCGTCGCTGATTGAGATCGACTCGGAGCGTGCGCTGTACTGGCTCGGAGTCGGCGCGCAGCCGACTCCGCAGGTCGAGGCACTGCTGAAGCTCACCGGCGATTGGGGCACCTTCAAGGGTGAGAAGAACCCGAAGAACACGGTGAAGCTCAAGGAAGCGAAGGTTGCGTTCGTCGCCGACGAGAAGAAGAAGGCGGTGCTGAAGCCCAAGGCGTCGAAGGACGACGAGCCGGCCGCATCGACGAAGTCCGGCAAGTCGGACACTCCTGCGCAGGCGGATGCCGCGGCGACCGACGCCGCTGCCGCTGAGGTGGCCGCGACCGACGCCGACAAGGCCTAAATCAATGTTGTCTGCTGCCTTGGAACACCTCGTCAAGGGGATCGTCGACAACCCCGACGACGTGCATGTTGTCGCCAAGGAGTCAGCGCGCGGCGAGGTCCTCGAGGTGCGGGTGCACCCCGAGGACCTCGGCCGCGTGATCGGTCGCGCCGGTCGTACCGCGAAGGCGTTACGCAGTCTGATCACGGCCTTGGCCGATGGTCGCAAGGTTCGCGTGGACGTGGTGGACACCGATTTCTAAGGCAGCAGAAACTCAGCTGCGCGTGGGGCGCCTCACCAAGGCGCACGGGCTGAAGGGTGCCATCAAGCTCGAGCTGTACACCGACGAACCCGAGCGGCGCTTCGTCCCCGGGGCGGTGTTCACGCTCCAGGTGCCCACCGGCTCACCCTGGCACGGCAAGACCATCGAACTCGACGAGCTCAAGTGGTACAACGGGCATCCGGTCGCGTTCTTCAAAGACGTCCCCGACCGCACCGTGGCCGAGACGCTGGTCAAAGCCATCTTGTGGGTCGACCACGACCCCGCGGAACCTTCCACCGAGAACGCCTGGTACGACCACCAACTGATCGGCCTGTCGGTGCTGCGCGACGGCGCCCCGATCGGCACGATCAGCGCCATCGATCACCTGCCGGCCCAGGACCTGCTCACGGTCACCACCGGAACCGGCGACGTGCTGGTGCCCTTCGTCAGCGCCATCGTCCCGACAGTCGACATCGAGGCCGGTACCCTCACCGTGACCCCGCCGCCTGGCCTCTTCGAGGAAGTCCCCGAAGGACCCGCGAGCATCGAACCGGACAGCATCGAACCGGACAGCACCGAACCGGACAGCCCCGAACCGGACAGCACCGAGTAGGCCGCCGTGCGCATCGACATCGTCACCATTTTCCCGGAGTTCTTCTCGGTGCTGGATGTCTCGCTGCTGGGCAAGGCGCGCGAAAACGGTCTCATTGACCTCGCAGTGCACGACCTGCGCGACTACACGTTCGATCGGCACCGCACCGTGGACGACACGCCATACGGCGGCGGAGCCGGCATGGTGATGAAGCCGGAGCCGTGGGGTGAAGTGCTCGACAGCATCCTGTACGCGTCCGAGGCGCAGAACGAAACACCACCGGTGATCGTCTTCCCATCCCCGGCTGGGGAGCTGTTCACGCAGTCGCTTGCCGCTGAGCTGGCCGGCGAACATCAGCTGGTGTTCGGCTGCGGCCGCTACGAGGGCATCGACCAACGCGTCATCGACTACGCCGCCACCCGCGCCAGGGTTCGCACCGTCAGCCTCGGTGACTACGTGCTCAACGGCGGCGAGGTGGCAGCCATGGCGATGATCGAGGCCATCGGGCGACTGATCCCCGGCGTGGTGGGCAATCCGGAAAGCCTGGTCGAGGAATCGCACGTCGGCGGGCTGCTGGAGTACCCCAGCTACACCAAACCGGCGCAGTGGCGCGGGTTCGAGGTTCCGCCGGTGCTGCTCAGCGGCAACCACGGCCTCATCGCCGCGTGGCGCCACGAGCAGCAACTCGAGCGCACGCACGCCATCCGGCCCGACCTGTTGCCGTAAACCTGCCCGTCACCCTCCCCGCTCCCCGGACTTTCATCATTCAGGAGGGTGTGTGACTGCCGTGTCCAGTGGGGTTGCTGGGCAGTACATCCGTCCCGTGACTGCACTCCTGCACCACCACCTCCTGAATGATGAAAGCGGAGGTCAGCTGCGGGCGGTGAGGACGACCGGACCGCTGTCGGTGATCGCGATGGTGTGCTCGGCGTGTGCGGCCCTGGAACCGTCGATGCTGCGCAGGGTCCAGCCGTCCGGGTCGGTGAAGATCCGGTCGGTGCCTTGCATGAACCACGGTTCGATCGCGAAGACCAGCCCCGGTTGCAGTGGGAAGCCGCGGCCGGGGCGCCCGTCGTTGGGCACGTGCGGGTCGCCGTGCATGGTGTGGCCGACACCGTGCCCGCCGAAATCGGTGTTGATCCCGTAGCCGGCCGCCCTGGCCACCGCTCCGATCGCCGCTGAGACATCGCCCATCCGTTTGCCCGGCTGCGCCGCGGCGATGCCGGCGGTCAAAGCGCTGTTCACCGTGGCGATCAGTCGCAGATCCTCCTCGCGCGGCGTCCCCACGATGACGGACAGTGCGGAATCGGCGACCCAGCCGTCCACGGAGACCGCGAAGTCGAGGCTGAGCAAGTCACCGTCCCGCAGTCGGTAGTCGTGCGGCAGGCCGTGCAGGGCGGCATCGTTGACCGAGGTGCACAGCACCTTGCCGAAGGGCATCGCGCCGAAGGAGGGGTGATAATCGACGTAACAGCTGGTGGCGCCACGTTTGCGGATCAATTCCGCAGCCATAGCATCCAAGGTCCGCAGGCTCACACCAACGGCGGATGCTTGGGCCAGCTTCGCGAGGGTGTCGGCGACGAACCTGCCGGCCGGCCGCATAGCGTCGATCTCGGCGGGTGTCCTCAGCTCGATCATCGATCTCCGTTCTTCCAGCCATTCTTCACGCACCGCCGGGTACCCTGGCCCCATGGTGGCAAGGCGAGCTTTGTACTACGCGCAGTTCGGGGCGGTTCCGATTCTGCCACTGTGGCTGCTGATCGGTCGCGGCATCGTGATCGACGGCACCGGGTGGGAGTTCGTGCTGCTGCTGTTCGTGAGCCCCATTCTGGCCGTCGCGATGCTCATCGTGGTCGGCCTCACGGTGGCGCGCCGCAGCGTGCGCCGCAGCCATGCGGTGTCCTGGTTGGATGTCGGTCTTCTCAGCGCCTGGTATCTGGCGATCATCGCGGCCGGATTTGCCCAGCACCCGGTGATGGCGGTGTTGGTGGTGATGCTCGCCGTCGCCGTGTTCTGGGCGGCGATCTGGCAGTTGTACGTCGAGACCAGACGCCGAGTGCAACAGGCTTTCGCCGGGCTGACCGCGGTGCCGGCCGGCGAATACCAGGCCACACGGCAGGCTGCGCCGGGGAGCAGGATCGACGGCGCCGGACGCGGCCCGGTGATCAGAATCGATCCCAAGAGCTGACCCCGCCGGCCCGGACGGACCCCGCTGTCGCGAGCCGCCCCTCGGATATGGCAGAATTATCCCTTGTGCCTGTTGCATGACTCTGCCACAGGGGAGTCGCTTCACCTTTCTAGGCACAATCCACGTGTGCATCACCGACCCCGTCATCGACCTGTGGCGGTCACAGAGAGCGAACTACCATGAACATCCTCGATTCAGTCGACGCAGCATCGCTGCGTTCCGATATCCCCGACTTCCGCGCCGGCGACACCGTCAAGGTGCACGTCAACATCGTCGAGGGCACTCGCTCCCGGGTCCAGGTCTTCCAGGGGGTCGTCATCGGCCGCTCCGGTGACGGCCTGCGTGAAACTTTTACCGTCCGCAAGGTCAGCTTCCAAGTCGGCGTCGAGCGCACCTTCCCGGTGCACTCGCCGGTGATCGACCACATTGAGGTCGTTACCCGCGGCGACGTGCGCCGCGCGAAGCTGTACTACCTGCGCGGCCTCCACGGCAAGAAGGCCAAGATCAAAGAAAAGCGCACCTCCCACTAGAGCCCACCTCCCACTCGGGCGTACAGCTCGGGCTGGCGCCACTGGTCGGTTTCGCTCCAGCGGGAGCGAACTCGGATGCCTCACGCTGTGACGTCGCATCTAAAATGGTGAGGAACCCGGGGGCCCCATGACAGTAGAAATGCCGCCGACACGTGTTGAACGCGCGTCGCAGGACAAGCGGCGACGCACCAGAGGTGTGAAGCTGTTCATCCGCGACATCGTCGTCATCTTTCTTGCTGCCATCCTGATTTCCGTGGGAATCAAGACGTTCCTGATCCGGTCGTTCTACATTCCGTCTGGGTCGATGGAGAACACCTTGCAGGTCGACGACCGCATCATCGTCAACGAGCTGGTTCCGAACGTTGTGCCCCTGGAGCACGGCGATGTCGTGGTGTTCAAGGACCCGGGCGGATGGCTCACCCACCAACCGGCGGTGGTACAGAACCCGATTACCGCCGGGTTGGACTGGTTCCTCTCGGTCGTCGGCCTCAGCGCCCCGGACAGCAACGACCACCTGATCAAGCGCGTCATCGGATTGCCGGGGGACAAGGTCGCCTGTTGCAACGCATTCGGACAGATGACGGTCAACGGCGTATCGCTCGACGAGCCCTACCTGAAACTACCGGCGGGAGTCACCAAGGTGTCCGCCGACGATTTCTCCGTGACCGTGCCGCCCAAGTCCCTGTGGGTGATGGGCGACAATCGTTACGATTCGAAGGACTCGCGGTACAACACCGATCAGCCGGGCAAGGGCTTTGTGCCGATAGACCACCTGGTGGGTCGCGCGTTCCTGGTCAGCTGGCCGGCAAGCCACTGGACCTGGCTTGACAATTACCCCACCGTCTTTGTCGGCGTGGAGGACAAGGGGAACTGAATGGTCGTCGTCGACCCAACCTTGAAACACGAACGAGCACTTCACCGCGACGGCGTGACGTACGTGATCGGATGTGACGAGGTCGGCCGGGGGGCCATCGCCGGACCGGTCGCCGTCGGCCTGTGTGTGGTGGCCGGTCGCATCCGGAGCTTCCCGAAGGGGTTGCGGGACTCCAAAATGCTCAGTGAGAAGCATCGCGAGCTCTTGGCGCCGCAAAGCAGGAAGTGGGCGCTGCACTCGGCGGTCGGGCTGGCCACGCCACGCGAAATCGACCGACTGGGGCTGTCGATCGCTCTCGGTCTGGCCGGCAAGCGTGCCTTGGCGGCGCTGGTGGGCGCCGGGGTCGTGCTCGAGGAAAGTGTCGTGCTGCTGGACGGTTCGTACGATTACCTGAACCCGGTGCTGGCCACCAGGGTGAGGCTGGAGACCCGGGTGAAGGCCGACCAGGAGTGCGCATCGGTCGCGGCGGCATCCGTGATCGCCAAGGTGCATCGCGACCATCTGATGATCGATGCGGATGCGATGACGCCGGGCTATCTGTGGAGCGAGAACAAGGGCTACGGCAGCGCCGCTCATTTCGCGGCGATCGAGCAGCTCGGCGCGACCGATTTCCACCGCCGCAGCTGGCTGAGGCAGCCAGAGCTGCTGCAGGCCGCTCTTCTGTAAAACCAGCGGATGTCGCCCAGCCGCCGACGATCAGCAGACCGGCGGCAACCCTCGTAGGATGGCTTCAATGGACGAGGACGAGTTCGAAGATTACGACCGGGAAGTGGAACTGGCACTGTTCCGCGAGTATCGCGACGTCGTGTCGCAGTTTCGGTACGTGGTGGAGACTGAGCGCCGGTTCTACCTGGCCAACGAGGTCGAACTCGTGCGGCAGGACACCGAGCACGATTTCTACTTCGAGTTGACCATGCACGACGTATGGGTATGGGACGTGTACCGTTCCGACCGGTTCGTGAAGGCGGTGCGCGTGCTGACCTTCAAAGACGTGAACGTGGAGGAGCTGTCCTCCAAGGAGCTGGAACTGCCCAAGGAACTCGCGCTGGACGAGTAGACCCACTGTCCCGTCCTGTCCTCCACAGGACGGTGATGTTGTCGATCTGCCCCGTTCGGGCATCATCCGGTCTTGCTCGTGCGCCGTTGCGTCATCCTCGTCGTGGAGGTGGCCATGGCTGCGAAAGACATCCTCGGGGCACGGGGCGAACAGCTCGCCACCGAGCACCTCGTGCAGCGCGGCTACGTCATCCTCGAGCGCAATTGGCGCTGTCCGGCTGGTGAGATCGACATCGTCGCTCGCGACGGCGATGAGACCGTTTTCGTCGAGGTCAAGACGCGCTCCGGAACGGCTTTCGGGCATCCGCTGGAAGCGATCACCGTAGCGAAGCTCGCCAGGCTGCGCCGGCTGGCGGGAGCCTGGTGCGAGGCGCACCCGGGAAATGCATGGCGGATCCGCATCGACGCGATCGCGGTCATCGCGCCTCCCGGTGGTCTGCCGCGACTCGACCACCTGCAGGGTGTGTTCTGATGGCACTGGCGCGCACACATTCTGTTGCCTTGCTCGGATTGCACGGTGCGCTCGTCGAGATCGAAGCGGATATCTCCAGCCAACTGCCCGGTTTCGTCATCATCGGCCTGCCGGACACCTCGCTCAGCGAGGCGAAAGACCGGGTGCGTGCTGCGGTCGCGAATTCCGGGTGCGACTTTCCGAGCCGAAAACTCACCGTCAATCTCTCTCCGGCGGCGTTGCCCAAACACGGCTCCGCCTTCGATCTGGGCATCGCCCTGGCTGCGCTGGCCGCCGACCGGGTCGTCGACGCGAATTCGGTCGATCGAGTCGTGCATCTGGGCGAGCTCGGACTGGACGGACGACTCCGGCCGGTCGATGGCATCCTGCCAGCCGTGCTGGCGGCCGCGCGGGCGGGTTTCGACACGGTGATGGTCCCGACCGGCAACGCGGATGAGGCTGCCCTGGTGCCCGAGGTGCGCGTGGTCGGTGTGGCGTCGCTGCGCGATGCCGCGATCTGGCACGGGGCAGCATTCCAACCGGTTCCCGTCGAACCGCTGCGCCGTCCTGCAGTCGCCGAGCCGGTTCAGGACACCAGCGACCTGTCGGAGATCATCGGCAACGAGGACGCCGTCGAAGCCATGCTCGTCGCCGCGGCGGGCGGGCATCATGTCTTTCTCGTCGGTCCACCAGGTGCTGGCAAGACCATGCTGGCGGCCCGGTTGCCGGGCGTGCTGCCGGACCTGGATCCGCCGGCGGCGCTGGAGGTCAGTTCGATCCGATCGCTGTCCGGATTGCCGGTCGGCCGTTCTCTGGCGACGCGGCCACCGCTGGAGAGCCCGCACCACACCGCGACCGCCGCCGCGCTCGTGGGTGGCGGCAGCCGGCAGATTCGGCCCGGCGCCGCGGTGCGCGCCAACCACGGCGTGCTGTTCCTCGACGAGGCACCGGAGTTCGCCACGACCGTGCTGGATGCACTGCGGCAACCGTTGGAATCCGGCACGATCAGCATCCACCGGGCCAATGCGGTCGCCCACTTCCCGGCCCGTTTTCAACTCGTGATGGCAGCCAACCCGTGCCCGTGCGGGCAGTACGGGGGTCGCGATTCCGACTGCACCTGTGCCCCCATCGCCCGGCGGCGGTACCTGGCCAGACTTTCCGGGCCGCTGCTCGACCGCATCGACATTCAGTTCCGGGTGCGTCGGATCACCACTACGCAGCTCAGACTGGCCGACGAAACGCCGAGGCTCAGCTCGCAGGCCGCCAGGAGCCGGGTGGTGGCCGCTCGGGCCGCTGCGGCGCAACGGTTGGCCGGCACTCCCTGGTCGCTGAACTCCGAGGTCCCGGGCTCCTGGCTTCGCGGCCACCGGATGCGGCTTTCCGCCGCTGACACGGCGGCGATCGACCGTGCGCTGGAGCGAGGCGGGATCACCATGCGCGGGTACGACCGGGTGTTGCGCGTGAGCTGGACCATCGCCGATCTCGACGGCGCGGCCCGGCCTGGCGCCGACCATGTCGGTCAGGCGCTCTATCTCAGAAAGGCGATGGTCGCATGACCATGTTCGGGCTGGAAGAAACAGTGGTCACCCCGCTCATGGCGGCGGTGACGTCCGACGACGCATCCGGAGACGTTGACGAACGGTTCGCTCGCGCATCCTGGACCGGCATCGTCGAACCCGGCGACCGCCTGGCGGGTGTGTTCGTCGGTGCCGTCGGTGCCGCCAACGCTCTGAAGGCCGTGATCGAGCGTTGGAGCGTTGATCGGGTGCGCACCGCCATCACCGACGCTGGCGGCGACGACGAGAACGGCGAGGAGGTCGCCACGGCGCTGGCCCGCTGGCAGCCGAGGCTGGTGTCCGGCCCCACCATCTCGGCTCTGCGGCTCGCGGCCAGAATCGGTGCGCGGCTGGCCATCCCCGGAGATCCCGGTTGGCCCGAGGGGCTTGCGGACCTCGGCGTGTACGCGCCGATGGCGCTGTGGGTGCGCGGGAACCATTCCACGTTCGCCGCAGTCTCCAACTCGATCGCCTTGGTCGGGGCACGAGCGGCCACCGGGTATGGCGAGGGCATCACCATGGAGGCCTCTGCGGGGCTGGTGGACCGCGGGATCGCCATCGTGTCCGGCGCAGCGTACGGGATCGACGGGATGGCCCATCGCGCGGCCTTGGCCAGTTCTGGACAGACGATGGCGATCCTCGCGGGCGGCGTCGACCGTTTCTACCCGAGCGGGCACGACGCGCTGCTCGCCAGAATCGTCGAGTCCGGGGTGGTGATCTCCGAACTACCGTGCGGATCGGCGCCCACTAAGTGGAGATTTTTGCAACGCAACAGGCTCATTGCCGCCGTCAGTCAGGCAACAGTGGTGATGGAAGCCGGCTGGCGCAGCGGTTCTCTCAACACCGCTGGGCATGCCGCCACACTCGGCCGACCGCTCGGGGCGGTGCCAGGGCCGGTCACCTCCGCCATGTCGGCTGGCTGCCACAGGTTGATCCGTGACTTCGGTGCGACCTGCGTCACGAACTCTGACGAAATGGCCGAGCTGATGCCGCACTTCACCGTGAGCGACGAGTCGCCGTCCACGCCAGTCGGCGCGGGATACTCGACGGACGAAATCCGGGTGCTGGATGCGCTGAGCGCCCGCTCGCCCCGGGACGTCGACGACGTCGCCCGTCGGGCCGGACTGGCCGTCGCCTCCGTGAAAGCGGTGTTCGGGACGCTAGAAATCGACGGCATCATCGCGCAGCGGGAGAGGGGCTGGGTGAAGGGTTCGCACCAGAGCGCACGACGGTGAAGCCAGCGGATTCGACCCCCGGATGCGCGGCGCGCTGACCTTCCGCCGCATCTCCCACCCTGGATGGGGGACCATGGGGAACGTGCAGTTGACCCAGGCGATAGAGAACTTCGCGACCTACCTGCGGGCGGAACGGGGTTTCAGCGAGCACACCGTGCGCTCCTACCGGTCCGACTTGGTCGCTCTCGCCTCGTTCGCCCAGGAGTGCGGTGTCGACGACGTCGACGGAATTTCATTGGACTTGTTGCGGGACTGGCTGTGGCAGGGCTCCCAGGCTTCACTCGCCTCTGCCACGCTGGCCCGACGTTCGGCAGCAGCCCGTGCGTTGACCTCCTGGCTGGCGCGCGGGGGGGAGACAGAGACAGACGCCGCCGTCCGACTGAAGGCGCCAAAGGCCGGCCACCACCTGCCAAGGGTGCTCACTCCGGAGCAGGTCGAATCTATCTTCTCCGTACTGATGAGCCGGGCAGCTGGTGGCGACCCGGTGTCGCTGCGAAATTTGGCCGTCGTTGAACTGCTCTACGCCTCGGCGCTGCGGGTCAGCGAGGTGACCGGACTCGACCTGGACAGCTTGGACCTCGGTCGATTGACGGTACGCGTTCTGGGCAAAGGGGCAAAGGAGCGTGTGGTCCCATTCGGCGTGCCGGCCTCCCGTGCGGTCGGCGCCTACCTGGATTCCGGCCGGCCCGTGCTTGCCCTGAATTCGAGCGCTCCGGGCCCCGCATTGTTCCTCAGTCAGCACGGCGCCAGGCTCGGAGTGCGCACCGTCTACACTCTCGTGTCGGGACTGCTCGTCGGCATCCCGGGCAGTGGCCCGTCCGGCCCGCACACGCTGCGGCACACCGCGGCGACCCATCTGCTGGACGGCGGCGCGAACCTCAGGGCCGTGCAGGAGATGCTTGGCCACGCAAGTCTCGGGACTACGCAGATCTACACCCACGTGTCCACGGAGCGGCTCAAAGAGAGCTACCGGCTGGCGCATCCGCGCGCCTGAACTCGCCCCTTTTCCCAGCCCCCACCGCCACCCCCCCCAGCCCGCTGCCTGAACCCGTTTCAAGGAAAAACTGTCATTCCCACACCGACTGATTGGGATGCAGGTGGATGTTTGACAGAATCTCCGTGAAACGGGCTGCGGGCGGGAGGCTGACCGGTGGTTGTGGACCTGGCCGGAGCGACAGGTGGCCACGGATGGTTTCCCGTACTCGACGAGGCCCTTTAACCCGCCCGCGTCGCTACTGCCACCACGAACCGACACTCGCCTGCTTGCTTACCGGGCTCGGTGTGATCCATCTCACGGAGATTCGGTATCCGATGACCTCGGATGCCTGTGGAAATGTGCCTGGATGTCAGAAACTCCGTGAAACGGGTTAAGGCACCGGCGGTCTGCAGGGAGGGGAATGGTGGGTGCGGTAGATGCGCGACTACTAGGACAGGGGGCGCACGGGCAGCAATACCGAGTGCGGGATGCCGGAGAGGTACTTCAGAGGCGACACGTACTGCCCGTGCAGCCGCACTCCGAAATGCAGGCACACGGCAGCGCAGTGCCCCGGCTCCAGCGTGCCCACCCGCTCGCCGCGTCGGACAACGTCTCCGGCGGTCAACGGTGAGGTCACCGGTTCGAAGCTCGACAGCAGCCCATCCGGATGTCGGATCGACAGCACCGGCCGATTCACGACCGTCCCGACAAAATAGATTTCCCCGGCGGCCGGCGAGTACACGGCGGCTCCCGCGGGCGCCGCGAGGTCGATACCGCGGTGTCCCGGCCCATACGGCGTTGCAGGCGCGACGAAAGGCTTCACGACCAGCCATGGCGGATCGATCGGCCACTGCCAATTGAAGCCGATGGCCGAGGGTGCCGCTCCCGCGGCCGGCGGCGTGGCAGACCACAGGAGTGGCGTCACAAGCGCGAGCATGGCAGCCAAACCGATAAACCGGATCGGTCGGGTTCGCGGGAGCGGCATGCGCCCATTCTGCGACGCTGGAAACGGGGCGCAGGCGCGATACCGGCCGAACGGGGAAAGCCCGGCTGCGCCGGGGCCTGTGGAGGACAGGCACCCAGTACCGATTGTGAGGCCCGATGGGGTACAGCGCCCGATTGGTACAGCCCTGATACCACAGCACCGGATGATATAGTTTCCGAAGCATCCCGAGCGATCGGGGTGACTACGCGTGCCCGCGTGCGTTCTGCAACGCGGCAACAGCTTCCACCAGTCCCCGACACATGCGAATGATCGGGGCGGAAGCGTGCCGGGCACCAGGAATGGCCACCGACCGGTGCCCATAAACAACTGAGAACAGGATGCACGCCGCTCAGCGGTGTGTACCCAGAGAAGGAGACGGCTCATGGCCGTTGTCACCATTCGCCAGCTGCTCGATAGCGGCGTCCATTTCGGTCACCAGACTCGCCGGTGGAACCCGAAGATGAAGCGCTTCATCCTCACCGAGCGCAGCGGCAGCCACATCATCGACCTGCAGCAGTCGCTCGCCTACATCGACAAGACCTACGACTACGTCAAGGAGACGGTGGCCCACGGAGGCACGGTGCTCTTCGTCGGTACGAAGAAGCAGGCGCAGGGTTCGATCGCGGAGCAGGCGCAGCGCGTCGGCCAGCCATTCGTCAACCAGCGTTGGCTCGGCGGGCTGCTCACCAACTTCCAGACGGTCAGCAAGCGCCTCGCCCGCATGAAGGAACTCGAAGAAATCGACTTTGAGGACACCACCACCGGCTTCACGAAGAAAGAGCTTCTGATCAAGAAGCGCGAACTCGACAAGCTGCACAAGAGCCTGGGCGGCATCCGCAACCTCACGAAGACCCCCTCCGCGCTCTGGGTCGTTGACACCAAGAAGGAGCACCTCGCCATCGACGAGGCCCGCAAGCTCGGGATCCCGGTCATTGCGATTCTCGACACCAACTGCGACCCCGACGAGGTGCAGTATCCGATTCCGGGCAACGACGACGCCATCCGCTCGGTTGGTCTGCTCACTCGGATTATCGCGGATGCCGCGGCCGAAGGGCTGATCCAGCGTCATCAGAAGTCTGAGGACGATGGCGCACCATCCGAGCCGCTCGCCGCCTGGGAAGCTGAGCTTCTGGCCGGAGAGGCCGCACCCGCCGCGGCGGCGGATGCGCCGGCTGCCGAGGCTGCCGCCACCGAGGAAGCGCCGGCCGCAGAAGCCGCACCTGCCGCAGAAGCCGCGCCGGCTGCAGAAGCCGCGCCTGCCGCGGAGACTCCCGCTCCTACCCCCGAAGCGAGCGCACCGGCCGCTGACGCTGCCGAGGCATCCGCCACCGGCGAGGCCGCCGCTTCGTCCGAAACCCCCGCTTCGTCCGAAACCCCCGCAACAGAAGAGGTCAAGTAATGGCGAATTTTTCCGCCGCTGACGTCAAAGCGCTGCGTGATCGCACCGGCGCCGGAATGCTCGATTGCAAGAACGCACTCGTCGCCTCCGACGGCGATGTGGAGAAGGCCATCGAGTTCATCAGGGTCAAGGGACTGAAGGGCGTCGCCAAGCGCGGCGGCCGCACCACCTCGGACGGCCTGGTCACCGGCAAGACGAGTGACGGTTACGCGACCCTGATCGAACTTGCCAGCGAGACCGACTTCGTCGCCAAGAACGAGAAGTTCATCACACTGGCCGACCGAGTTCTCGACGCTGTCGCGGCCGCAGGCGCCGCTACCGTCGAGGAAGGCAACGCCGCCAAGGCGGACGACGCCACGGTGGCTGATGTTGTCACCGAGGGCGCCTCGGTGCTCGCAGAGAAGATCGAATTGCGTCGGGTTGCCAAGGTGCCCGGCGAGAAGTTCGAAATCTACCTGCACAAGACGAGCAAGGACCTGCCGCCACAGGTCGGCGTCGTGGTTGCCTACACCGGCGACGATGCGCAGACCGCGCGCAGCATCGCCCAGCACATTGCCTTCGCGGACCCGCAGTACCTCACCCGCGACGACGTGCCTGCCGACATCGTTGCGCACGAGCGCGCCATCATCACCGAAACGACGAAGAACGAAGGCAAGCCCGAAGCGGCGCTGCCCAAGATCGTCGAAGGCCGGTTGACCGGGTTCTTCAAGCAGATCGCGCTCCTCGATCAGGACTATGCCAAGGACAGCAAGCTGTCCGTGAGCCGAGTGCTGACCGACGCGGGACTCACCGTGACAGGGTTCGCCCGTCTCAAGGTGGGAGCCGAATAACCTGTAAACGCCGCGGACGAGGGAGCAGACATGGCGGAACAACGTAAGCGACGGGTTCTACTCAAGCTCTCTGGTGAGGCATTCGGTGGGGGCGCTCTCGGCGTCAACCCGGAAGTGATCGCCTCCCTCGCTCGGGAGATAGCGGCCGCAGCGGTGGATGTCGAGGTGGCGATCGTCGTCGGCGGCGGCAACTTCTTCCGTGGGGCTGAGCTTTCCCAGCGTGGTATGGACCGCGGCCGGGCGGACTACATGGGCATGCTCGGCACCGTGATGAACGCGCTTGCGCTGCAGGACTTCATCGAGAAGGCTGGAGTGCCCACCCGGGTGCAATCGGCGATCTCGATGACTCAGGTCGCCGAGCCGTACATCCCCCGTCGCGCGGAACGGCACCTGGAAAAAGGGCGCGTCGTGATCTTCGGTGCCGGCGCCGGGTTGCCATACTTTTCCACCGACACGGTGGCCGCCCAGCGTGCCCTGGAAATCGACGCAGAAGTGGTACTGGTCGCGAAGAACGGTGTCGACGGCGTCTATGACGATGATCCACGCACCAACTCGAACGCCGCGAAGCTGGAGAAGGTGACCTACCAGGAGGCACTCGTGCAGGGACTGAAGGTCGTGGACTCCACCGCGTTCAGTCTGTGCATGGACAACGAGATGCCCATGGTGGTGTTCGGCATGGAGCCCAGCGGCAACGTGACCAAGGCCATCCGCGGCGAGCGCATCGGTACCCTGGTGTCGAACTGACCTCCCGCTAAACTCGTCTCGGACCCCTAAGGAGATCTCAGTGATCAGCGATGTACTGGCCGAGGCCAAAGAAAAGATGCGCAAGGCCGTGGAGGTGGCCAAAGACGACTTCAGTGGCGTGCGCACCGGACGCGCCAACCCGGCACTGTTCCAGAAGTTGCTTGTGGACTATTACGGCACTCCCACGCCGCTCAGCCAGCTCGCCGGCCTGCACAACAGCGACGCGAGGACGCTCCTGATCACGCCCTACGACAAGGGCGCTCTCAAAGAGATCGAAAAGACCATCGTGGCGGCGACGAACCTGGGTGCGAGCGTCGGCAATGACGGCACCGTCGTGCGGGCGACCTTGCCGGAGCTCACGCAGGACCGCCGCAAGGAATTCGTGAAGATCGTACGCAGCAAGGGCGAGGACGCCAAGGTTGCGATTCGCAACATCCGGCGTAAAGCGAAGGATGACCTTGACGCGCTGAAAGCGGATGTCGGAGATGACGAAGTGGCCCGCGCCGAGAAGGAGCTCGAGGCGACCACCAAGGCTCAGGTCGATGCGATCGACGAGGCGCTGCGCAAGAAGGAAGCGGAGCTCCTCGAGGTTTAGATGGCGCACGATCCGGAGGGCCGCCCGTCTCGACCGATGAAGCGTCGCTGGTTTCTGAGGCGTGCCGACCTCGAGGCGCGCGCCCACGCCACGACTGCGGATATCCGCGCACAAGTGAAGGCGACCAGGGCACAGCTCGACGAGGCCAACGTCAAGATCCAAGCCAGGACAGGCCGGAACCTTCCTCTGGCGATATTGATCGGCCTCGCGCTCGGCGGCTCCATGCTGGTCAGCCTGCTGGTGATCAAGTCACTGTTCATGATCGTGGCCGCAGTTCTGGTCGTTTTCACGGCGTTCGAACTGGCCAAGGCGCTCCGCCACGCAGGGCGGGAAGTTCCGCTTTGGGCCACCGTGATCGCTGCGTTGGCGACCGTTCCCGCCGCGTTCTATCTCGGCGATCAGGGTAAGTGGCTGGTGACCTTGGGCGGCATCCTGTTCGTGGCCCTGTGGCGGCTGGCCGACCTGATGCGCCCCGCCCATCGCGGCAGCGCGCGAGCAGTATGGGCTGACATCGCTGCCGGCACCCTGGTTCAGGTCTACGTGCCGTTCCTGGCCAGCTACGCGGTGCTGCTCACCGCCAAACCATCCGGCCAATGGTGGACGATGGCGTTCCTCATCGTGGTGGTGGCGGTCGACACCGGAGCCTATGCGACGGGCATGTCGTTCGGAAAACACAAAATGGCGCCGCGCATCAGCCCGAAGAAAACCTGGGAAGGCTTCGCCGGCTCCGCGGCCGTCGGACTGATCGCGGCGGTGCTGCTTTCGGTGTTCATGTTGCGGATGCCGGCGTGGTTCGGCCTCGTGTTCGGCGCCACGATGCTGTTCACCGCCACGGTTGGCGACCTGATGGAGTCGCTCATCAAACGCGATCTGGGGGTCAAGGACATCAGCACCTGGCTGCCGGGGCACGGTGGGTTCCTTGACCGGATGGACTCCATTCTGCCCAGTTCGTTAGCCGCCTACATCTTGTTCTTGATCTTCGCGTGAGCGTTGTCACCGGCCAGGCTGACCTCGTGCGGCAGAATGGACCGGTGAGCACAACCTTCCCTCGCACGCGCCGTTCCCAGCGTGGCTACAACATCGAACAGGTCGAGGAATTCCTCGAGGATGCCCGCCGCGCCTACGCCACCTCGCCAGGTGAGCCCGTCGCCGTGAGCGCTGAGAGCATCCGGCGCACGGCGTTCTCCCTGCAGCGCGCCGGTTATTCACCGAGCCACGTGGATGCCGCCTTGGAGCGGCTCGAGGACGCTTTTGCCACCAGGGAGCGGGAGCAGGCGCTGCTTACCGCGGGAGAAGAGGCCTGGTACGACCAGGCACGACAGATCGCACAAGAGATCGTCGACCGTCTCTCCCGGCCGACACTGCACCGGTTCGAGCGGGCCGGTATCCTGACCGACGGATATGACCGCAAGGAAGTCGACGCGTTCACCAACCGGCTGCTCAAGTACTTCGAGGACCGGCTGGTGATGACCGTCGATGACGTGCGCACCGTCGCCTTCCGCCCCCGAAAACACGGATACCGAGAGGCTCAAGTCGACCTACTGCTCGACAGCGCGGTCAAAGTCATGCAGGCGGTGCGATGAACCAGTGTGGTGAATTCGCAGCCGGCGTGCGCTAATATCGGGACATTGTGGGTAGGCATACGGATGTTGTGGTGCGGTCGGCGCCCTCAGGTGCGGCAGTAACCCGTTTCAGGACCCCACTTCGCCGCAGGTACTCGCTGCCGGGTTTCGCCTTCGCCATCGCCTTCGTCTTCATCCTCGTGTACATGATCGTGCCGGATCCCGCCGACGCGGCGTCGGCCATTCAATGGGCCCAGGCGGGTACCTCCGAGGGCCAAACCCTCGCGATCGCCGACGGCGGAGAAGCTACCACGGTGGTCAGAGACGCGTACGGCGTCACCAAGAAGGTCGTCCCGCCGCCGCCGCCGCCCGCGCCAACACGCAAGTCGGGCGCGCCAGCCGCGGGTACGCCCAACCCCGGATCAGCCCAGGCGATTGCGCACGGGATGGTGCTCGCCCGCGGCTGGGGCGAAGACCAGTTCAACTGTCTGGTCGCGCTCTGGAACCGCGAGTCGCATTGGAACGTGTACGCCTACAACCCGAGCGGCGCCTATGGCATCCCGCAGGCGCTCCCGGGAAGCAAGATGGCCTCGGCCGGCGCTGACTGGCAGACGAACCCCGCCACCCAGATCACTTGGGGTCTCGGATATATCAGCGGCCGCTACGGCACACCCTGCGGCGCCTGGGCATCGTCGCAGTCCAAGGGCTGGTACTGAGCACCTTGCAGGCGCCGCCGCTTCCGATGACTCCGCAACTCGTCTCCTAGCATCCCCACCCCTCCTAGCATCCCCATCCGGTCGAACCGACCTGCGGCGGGGGTCCCGTTTCACGGACTTTCTGTCTCCGACAGCCCGGATGCCGGAAAACTGGGCTGGCGCGGACAGAAACTCCTTGAAACGGGCGGCGGAATAGGCTGGAGGTATGCCCAGGTCCAATCGTCCCCGCCGATCGGCGGCGAGCCGCGACGACGATGACGAGGTCGACCTGACCCGCGCCCTGTTCGGTCATCCGCGCACCGAAAGCAAACGGGACGGCCTCTGGACGGTGCAATCGCTCGCCGCCACCTCGGCTGTGAAGTACTACACCTGCCCTGGCTGCGGAATCGAGATACCCCCGGCGACTGCGCACATCGTGGCCTGGCGCGCCGACGGAATCATGGGTGAAACCGACGACATTGCGGCCAGGAGACACTGGCACACACACTGCTGGAAGATCAAGTAGGAACCGATGGAGATCAGAAGCGGGGTGGAACTTCCAGCGCGACGGGAAGACATCGAGCTGCGCACCTCGGACGGGTTGACGCTCGTCGGGGAATTAGCCACGCCGCTCACCGTGTCACCGCTGGCGACACTGGTGACGCTGCATCCGCTGCCCACCGGAGGCGGGTTCATGGACTCGCACGTGATTCGCAAGGCCGCCGCCCGACTGCCGGCAATCGCTGATCTGGCGGTGCTGCGGTTCAACTTCCGCGGTGTGAGTTCGCCGCGCGGCGCCTCGCAGGGTACCTGGGGGCACGGGATCGACGAGCAGTACGACTTGGCGGCGGCGATGGCGTTTGTCGCCGAACGCGACCTTCCCAATCCGTGGCTGCTCGGCTGGTCGTTCGGCACAGAAATCGCCTTGCAGTACGGTGTGCGCTATCCGGTTGTCGGCGCGGTCCTGCTGTCGCCGCCGCTGAAGCGGACCAGTGACGGAGAGCTGGCGGCGTGGGCCGGCAGCGGAAAACGCCTGGTCGCCGTGATCCCTGAGTTCGACTCGTACCTACGCCCGGCAGAAGCCACGAGACGCTTCGCAGTCGTGCCAGAAGCCGAAGTGGTGGCAGTTGAGGGAGGTAAACACCTCTGGGTCGGGGAGCAGCAGACCCGCCGCGTGCTGACCGAGATCCTGAAGCGGGTCAACCCGTCGGCCCTGCCCATGCCGGAAGAATGGCCCGATCACGCCGCCTGATCGGCAGCCACGGCACTACAACTCGTTTTGGCGGGGGATGAACACCTGGTTCACGATCAACAGCACCGCCGCGGCCACCGGAATGGCGATCAGGGCGCCGAGGATGCCCAGCAGCGTGCCGCCTGCCAGCGCCGCGATCACCACGACCACCCCCGGTACCTTCACCGCGCGGTTCATGATGTTCGGGTTCAAGACGTATGCCTCGAATTGCATGTAAATGAGGTAGAAGATTCCAGCGGCGATCGCGGTCGGGACACCGTCGAAAAGAAGACAGCTGAGTGTGATCAGGATGCTGCCCGACAGCGTGCCGACCAGCGGGACCAGGGCGAACAGAAACGCGATGAAGGCGAACAATGCGGCGTACTTGGCGCCGATGATCGACAGGTAGATGAAGCTGGCAACTCCGTTGATGAACGCGATGGTCGCTTGCCCGACGACGTATCGGCCCACCGCGGTGCTGATCTGCTCGGCGATGTCTTCGAAACCCGCCCGTCGCGAGGCCGGCACCAGTTGGTAGAGCGCGCGCTTCATGCTGCTGAGTGACCCCACGAAATAAAGCGTGAGGATGAGCACGATGAGGATCCCGAACGCGAAACTCGCGATGCCGATGCCCACTTGGAGAACGCCGCCGCCAATCTTCGTAATGTTGTTCTGCACGAAGTCCAGCGCGCCGGTGATCACGGCCTGCACATCGATGAACGATGGCAAGTTCTTTTGCAGGTTTCCCACCCAGTTCTGGCCCTGGATGGATTCCACCAGTGGTGTGATGCCCTTGATCAGGTTCTGGGTCTGGTCGACGATGACGGGCACGACGGCGAAGATCAACCCGGTGAACACGGCGAGCACGCCGGCGATGACGGTGAGGATGGCCGACCAGCGCGGAAATTTTTTCCGCTCAAGCCAGGAGACCGCCGGGTCAAGGCCGAGCGCGAGGAAGAGCGCCGCGCCGATATAGGTCAGGATCGTAGTGAGCGTACCCAGCGCCGCGCCGATGCCGAGCGCGACCAGAACGCCGAGTCCGCCCAGCAGTCCGAAGCGGAATGCGTTCTGGATTCTCACACAGCCCCTCTCGGCGCGGACTCGCGCTTAATCCGCCGTGATCTTCTCCGCCTCGGTGAGCACCGAACGCAGGCTTTCGAAGTAGCCGGCCACAGCTTCGCGCTCAATCCTAATCTTGGCCAGGCGTTCTTCGGCATCAGACACGAGCGATGCGGAACGTTTCTGCGCATCCTTGACGAGCGCCTTCGCCCGAGCCTCGGCGGCCTTGACCGTCTCTTTTGCGCTGGCCTGTGCCTTCGCGCGCAGTTCCTTGGCCTCGGCCAGGGCCTGGTCGGCGATCGTGTCGGCTTGCAGTCGCTGCTCGGCGGCGCGTTTCGTCGTCTCGGTCAACTGCCGGTTCGCCTCATCAAGGTACTTCTGCGACTGTGCGACGGCTTCTTGGTGGCCGCTGAGGAATTCCTGTTCGGCTTCGTCACGCCGGGCCTTGAGTTCCATTTCGAGGTCCAACCGGCTTTGCTCCCCGTCGTGCGCCAGTTTCGTGCGCGCCTCGTCGGCCTCGAAGGTCAGTTGGGCGTGCACCTTCTCGCTCTGGCGGGTCAGATCCGCTTTGGCCTGCTCGATCTGCCTGGCGAGATCGGTGCGCTGCTTCTCCAGGTCCAGGACCAACTCGGAGCGCTCCTGGCCGATCTCGGCCTCAAACCTGTCCCTGGCCTGCGTAATCTCCTGCTCCAATTCGGCCCGGGCGCGTTCCGCCTCGTGATAAAGAGCCGATCGTTGCGCCGCCCGCTCCTGCTCGAGTTGGGCGCGGGTCGCGGCCGATTCAAGCTCCAGTGCGGTGCGCGCCTCGTCGAGTTCCCTGGCCAGGTCGGCATGCGCCTGATCCGCCTCTGCCGCCAGCGCCGCCCGTGTCGCAGCAATCTCGCGTTCGGCATCGGTGCGTGCCTGTTCCGTATCCCGGGCAAGGTCACCCCAGAGCTTCTCGTTCTCGCTGACGAACTCCGTCCTGGCTTGTTCGGTTTCACGCGCAAGCTTGGCAGCCTGCTCCCTGGCCTCGGCTGCCTCACGGCTGGCCACGGTCTTGACCTCCGCTGCCTCGCGGTCGCCCTCGGCACGCACCGCCGCCGCCTCACGTTTCGCACTCGTGCGCACCTCGGCAGCTTCTGTGGCGATGGCGCCCCGGATCGCGGCCGCTTCTCGGAGGGCGTCGCTGGTGAGTGTTTCTGCTTCGGCGTGGGCGCGGGCGAGGATTTCCTCGGCCTCGGTGGTGGCGCGCTCGAGGATGGTCTGCGCGTCATCGTTGGCGTCCGCGACGATGCGCTCGGCAGCATCGGCAGCCTCGTGCCGTAGCGCCTCGATCTCGCCCTGAACACTGCTGCGCAACCGTTCGG
Source organism: Parafrigoribacterium mesophilum (assembly GCF_039652555.1). Taxonomy (NCBI): domain Bacteria; kingdom Bacillati; phylum Actinomycetota; class Actinomycetes; order Micrococcales; family Microbacteriaceae; genus Parafrigoribacterium; species Parafrigoribacterium mesophilum. The sequence goes on along the minus strand of NZ_JBDJAF010000001.1, from coordinate 772,289 downwards.
CGTCGATGTCCGCCTGACTGATCAAACGGGTGGACTGCTCCTCGGCCACACGGAGTGTCTTTTCCAGCTTCGTGCCGAGCCCGCTATAAGTAGGGCTCCCGGTCTCCTCGATCTCCGCCTGCAGATCCTCGACGGTAGCCTTGAGACGCTTGACCTCTTTGGTGGCTTCTACCTTGTCGCTGTTGGCTTTGATCAGTTCGCGCCGCAGCCCCTGGACGGCACTGTCGACTTCATCGCGGTTATAACCGCGCATTGCGGTCGAGAATGATTCGTCGTCACTAGACACGGGATCTCCCTATGAGTAATCGACCGTCGAGAGCGAGAGCACGGTCCGAACGATCAGAGTTTAGCGCGAGCGCGAAGCAGGGCCTTGCCCGCCCAGTCGCGCTCAATGCTGTGCAGTGAGGAACCTTTCAGACTGTTCGCGCTATTCTTGACTGTCTTTGCCTGTTGCCCACTCCCGACCAGAGGTGTCCGGGCCCTCAAGTCCCACGTCACTAACGGAACGCAGCTGCCCAGGAGGGCACTCGGGGTTGTCGACCTGCCGTCGGAACCGGCAACACGAAAGGAGAAGTATTGCGGTTCATCGCGGCCATCGTCAGTTTCGTCATCGCGGTCATGATGATTGGCTACGGCATCGCACAGCGAACGGTGCTTCGGGGCCCTGACGACGTCACTGCTTCCGTGAAAGTCGACGCCAAAGCGCCGGTGACCATTATCGACGGGTCGGCGTTGACCGCGATGCCGGGTAGGCAAAAGGTCGAGATCGGCGGAGCGCCTGCGGTGTTCGCCGCCTACGGTCGCACCGAAGACGTCGCGGCCTGGGTTGGTAAGGCGCGTCATAACAAGATCACCTTCAACGCGGAATCCACCTCGCTCACGAGCAAACTCGTCACCGGCAGCGAACAGGAGGTCCCAGACCCCAGCGGCTCAGACCTCTGGCTCAGTGAGTACAGCGGCAAAAGAGACCTCAGCTTCACCGGAAACGTTCCTCGCGGCATCTCCCTCCTCGTTGTCTCCGACGGTGTGGCCCCCGCCCCCAGTTCAGTGAGCGTCACCTGGCCACTGGACAATCGGACGCCGTGGTCCGGACCACTCATCGCCGGCGGCGCCTTCCTGCTGCTTGTCGGTCTCGTCCTCTACCTCTGGGCGTTGATCGGGTTGCGTCGATCCCGTGGTCCGAGAAGAAAACCACCCAAGACCCCGAAGATGCCCAAACTGCCACGTCCCCAGAGCTATAAGGCAGTCCGCCCACGAGTAATCGTGGCGGCCAAGGGGCGCCGGTCCATCGGACGGATGGTCGCCGTACTCCCGGTGATCCTGATCGGGGCTCTCGCCACCAGCGGATGCTCGTCCGATTTCTGGCCCAATGCGACGGACATCGGCCAGCCGAGCGCGACGCCCTCCGTCAGCGCGACCCCGGCCGCGGCCGAGTTGGATCCTCCCGTGGTGTCGGTACCCCAGGTCGAACACATCCTCGCGGACGTCAGTGCCGTGGCCACGAAGGCGGACACCGACCGAGACGCGACCCTGCTTGCCACCCGGTTCGCCGGACCCGCGCTCGAGTTGCGGGTGGCCAACTATGCCATCCGCGGTGTGGATGGTACGTACGCGGCGCCGACTCCGATTCCGGCCAAGCCGATTGCCCTCACTCTCCCGCAGCAGTCGAAGACCTGGCCGCGGACGGTATTCACTGTGATTCAGGATGCGAACGACGCCGAGGTGAAGCCGGTCGCGCTGATGCTGACGCAGGAGAATCCGCGAGCCAACTACCTGGTGCAGTACGCCGTCAAGCTCGAGGCTCGCGCCGTGTTGCCCAAGGTCGCCCCAGCGAACGTCGGCGCAGTGCGGTTGCAGGAGGACGTCCCACTGCTGGGGATGAAACCAGGCGAACTCGCCCTGGCATTCGGCGACATCCTCAGCGCCGGAGATCAGAGCAGCTACGCGGACAAGTTCAATCTGGCTGACGACCCGCTGTTGAAGCAGATCGGACTGGAATCCAGGAACGCGCTGAAGGCCAAACTGCCGGCCAGCGCGAAGATGGAGTACACGAACATCCAGGGGCCGGCCGAGTCCGTCGCGCTGGCCACGAGCGGCTCGGGAGCGATCGTCGCCGTGTACCTGCAGGAGAACCTGGTTGTAAAACCCGTCGAGGGCGGCGCGTCCGTCAACGCCGAAGGGGCCGTCAAGTCACTCTCAAAGGTGACGAGCACAACCAAGGGGACCTCGGCGACGTACGGCGATCAGTTGCTCTTCTCGGTGCCCGCCGTCGGGAGCAATGAGAAAATCGTCTTGCTGGGCTGGGACACCGGCCTGGTTGCCGCGAAGGAGTTGCCATGACCACCACCCCACCACCCACCGCGAACTTGCGTGGCGCCGTCGACCTTTCATCACTGGTGCACCGCACTGCTTCGGATGCCGGAAGCGAGAGCGCCGCCGTGAGCGTGCCTTCGCTCGTCGTGGAGGGTACTGACACGAACTTCACGAACATCCTGGAGCTATCGAACACCGTGCCGGTGATCGTGCAGTTCCACGCCGGCACGCCGTCCCCGGGCCTGACGAACTTGGTGCGCGGGTACGCCGGCCGGTTCCTGCTCACCACGGTGCTCGCCTCGGCGAACCCGCAATTGGCGCGCGCGTTCAACGTGGTGAACACGCCAACGGTGGCTGCCGTGGTCGGAGGACGTCCGATCGCGCTGTACGAGGGGGATCTCCCGGATTCCGAAACGCGGGCGGTGCTCGACCAACTGGCGGCGCTCGCTCAACAGAACGGCGTGACCGGCACGGTGGCGCCGCAGTCTGACGACACCGAGCCGGCGGCTGCTGCCGAACCGGTGGAAGAACCGCTGCCACCGCACCATCAAGAGGCCTACGAGGCGATCGCCGCGCAGGACTACGCCACTGCGATCGCGGAGTACAAGCTGGCCATCGCACAGAACCCCCGCGACGAGCTCGCGGTAGCCGGACTGGCGCAGGTTTCACTGCTGCAGCGGCTGGACGGCGTGGACGCGCAGTCCGTGCGGGATGCCGCCGCAGCCGCGCCCGCCGACGTGAACGCCCAGCTGCTCGTAGCGGACCTGGATGTTGCCGGCGGGCACCTGGACGACGCATTCGACCGTCTGCTGGGCGTATTCCCCAGCCTGGACCAGACAGCCAAAGACCTCGTGCGAACCCGCCTGCTGGACTACTTCGAAATCGCCGGCACGGAGGACCCCAGAGTTGCAGTGGCGCGGCGCAGGCTCACCGCTCTGCTTTACTGACCGCTGCCTTACTGACCGCTGTTTTGTAGACCGCTGTGCTGAACGGCTGTGCCCGTTAGCGGCGCAGCTTCAACCAGAGTGCCGCCAGTGGTGGCAGGGTGATTTCGGCTGACGCGGGCCGGTGTGTCCAGGGCACGTCGATGGCGGTGACACCGCCGAAGTTTCCCACACCGGACCCGCCGAACTGTTCGGCATCCGTGTTCAGGATCTCCTCCCAGCGCCCCGCCGCCGGCAATCCGACGCGGTACGGCCCGACCGGGATTCCGGAGAAATTCACGAATACCGCGATCGCCTCGCCGGATTCCGACCAGCGCATGAATGACACCACGTCCGGATTCGTCGACTCGAGCTCGTGGAAACCGGAGGGTGAGTCATCCTGCTGCCACAGCGCCTTCTCCGCCCGGTAGACGCGATTCAAGTCGCTCACCAGGTGGGACAGCGCCCGGTGCACCGGCTGGTCCAGGATCCACCAGTCCAGGCCGCGTTGTTCGCTCCACTCGGACGGCTGGCCGAACTCTTGCCCCATGAACAGCAATTGCTTGCCGGGATGCGCCCACATGAACGCCAGATAAGCCCGCAGGTTCGCCAGTTTCTGCCACTGGTCGCCCGGCATCTTGTTTAGCAGCGACCCCTTACCGTGGACCACCTCGTCGTGGCTGAGCGGCAGCAGGAAGTTCTCGCTGAACGCGTACAGGAACGAGAAGGTGATGTCGTGACGGTGGTGCGCGCGGTACATCGGGTCTTGGCTCATATACTGCAGCGAGTCGTGCATCCAGCCCATGTTCCACTTGAGTCCGAAGCCGAGGCCGCCAGCGCTGGTCGGCGCGGTGACTCCGCCCCAGGACGTGGATTCTTCCGCGATCATGACGATTCCCGGGTTGCGTTTGTATGCCGTGGCGTTGACCTCCTGCAGGAACGCGATCGCCTCCAGGTTCTCTCGGCCGCCCAGCTTGTTGGGGATCCACTGGCCGGGTTGACGCGAGTAGTCGAGGTAGAGCATGCTCGCGACGGCATCAACTCGAAGGCCGTCGATGTGAAACTCCTCAAGCCAGTACAGGGCATTGGCGACCAGGAAATTGCGCACCTGCGAGTCCCCGAAGTTGAACACCAGGGTGCCCCAGTCCGGCTGTTCTCCGCGTCGTGGGTCGGAGTGCTCATACAGGCTCTGCCCATCAAAGTTGGCCAGGGCCCATTCGTCTTTGGGGAAGTGAGCGGGCACCCAGTCCATGATCACGCCGATGCCCGCCTCGTGGAGGGTGTCAATGAGGTATTTCAGATCGTCGGGATGCCCGAACCTGCTGGTCGGCGCATAGTAACCGGTGACCTGATAACCCCATGAGCCACCGAACGGATGCTCCGCCAACGGCATGAACTCCACGTGCGTGAAGCCCAATTCCCGGACGTAGTCCACGAGTTGTCCGGCAAGTTCGCGGTAACCCAGTCCAGGGCGCCAGGAGCCGACGTGCAGTTCGTAGACGCTCATAGGGGAGCCGTGCGGGTCCTGGGCGCTGCGCGCGCGCAACCACGCCGCGTCACGCCATTCGTGTTGCGAGACCCCAACGACCGATGCGGTGGCCGGTGGCGCCTCGGTGTACCGCGCCATCGGGTCGGCCCGTTGCAACCAGCGGCCCTGGGCGGTCCGCAACTCGAACTTGTAGACGCTGCCCGGTGGCAGACCGGGCACGAACAGTTCCCAGATCCCGCTGCCTTCCAGGCGGCGCATAGCCGATCGCACGCCATCCCAGTCGTTGAAGTCGCCGATCACCCTGGCCGCGCTCGCGTGCGGCGCCCACACCGAGAACGAGGTGCCATCCACGCCCTCGTGTGGGCGGTAGTGAGCGCCGAGCACTTGCCACAGCTGCTCGTGGCGGCCCTGCCCGAACAGGTACAGATCGACTTCGCCGACCGAGGGAACAAACCGGTACGGATCATCGGCGGTCCACACCACACCGTCGTCGTACTCCGTTTCCACCGCGTACGACTGCCCGGCGCCGGCGGCGAAGCCCTGCCAGATTCCCTCCGCGAGATGGCCCAGCCGCACTCGGGACCCGTCGGACCGCACCGCGGTCACCCTGCGGGCCAGCGGGCGCAGCGCACGGATCACCCAGCCGCCGGCGGTTTCGTGGGCGCCGAGCACGCTGTGCGGCTGGTCGTAGCGCCCGGCAGCGGCGGCGGCGATCACTTCTGCGTCCAACGTCGGGAAGTCGGGAGTGCTCCGCGCCTGTGCCGCAGTCATGCGATACCCCTGGAGAACTCCACGCTGAGAATATGCACCGGCTCCACGAACGCGTCAAGGCGAACGTAATTATCGGTGCCCCAGGTGAATTTCTGTTTCGTGATGAGGTCAGTAACCTCGAACGGTCGGTCTGACACGCATCCGAACTTGGTCGGATCCAGGTGCACCGTCGTCTCGCGCACCGAATGCGGGTCGACGTTCGCCACGACGATGATCGCGTCGCTCAAGCCGGAGTGCACAAACCGGCCGTTGAGATATTTGCTGTACACCAGGATGGAGTCGTCGTCGCTCCAGTGCACGTCCAAGTTGCGCAATTGGCGTAGCGCCGGATGCTCCGACCGGATGCGATTCAACAGCTTCAGGAACGGTGCCAGTGACCGACCCTCGCGCTCGGCAGCGGCGAAGTCGCGCGGACGGTACTGGTACTTCTCGTTGTCGATGCCTTCTTCCGACCCCGGGCGAGCCACACTCTCGTACAGTTCGAATCCGGAATAGACTCCCCAGCTCGGCGACGCGGTCGCTGCCAGGGCAGCCCTGATCTTGAACGCCGGCGGTCCGCCGAACTGCAAATACTCCGAAAGGATGTCTGGGGTGTTGACGAACAGGTTGGGGCGCAGCCATGCGCTGGTCTCCTGGGACAGCTCGGTCAGGTAGTCGGCGAGCTCAAGCTTCGTGTTCCGCCAGGTGAAATAGGTATAGGACTGCTGAAATCCGGCGCCGGCGAGGGTCTGCATCATCGCAGGGGCGGTGAAGGCCTCCGCGAGGAACACCACATCCGGATGCTCGAGCGCGATTTTATGCAGCAGCCACTCCCAGAACGGCAGCGGCTTGGTGTGCGGATTGTCGACGCGGAAAATGCTCACCCCGAGTGCGACCCAGTGCCGCACGATGCGCAATACCTCCTCACGCAGCCCGACCGGGTCGTTGTCGAAGTTGAGCGGGTAGATGTCCTGATATTTTTTTGGCGGGTTCTCGGCGTAGGCGATGCTCCCGTCGGTCAGGTGAGTGAACCACTCCGGATGCTCGGTGACCCAGGGGTGGTCGGGCGAGCATTGGAGGGCCAGGTCCAGGGCGACCTCCATCTTGTTCTTCTTGGCGCTGTCGACGAAGGCGACGAAATCCGCCTCGGTGCCCAGATCCGGGTGGATGGCGTCGTGCCCGCCCTCCGGCGACCCGATCGCCCAGGGCGAGCCTGGCTCGTTCACCCCGGCCGTCAGCGAGTTGTTCGCTCCCTTCCGAAAGCTGGTGCCGATCGGGTGGATCGGTGGCAGGTAGACCACATCGAACCCGAGCCTCGCCAGTGCCGGCAGGCGTCGGGATGCCGTGCGAAAGGTTCCGCTGGACCAACTGCCGTTCTTCCGCTGTTTTGCGCCCTCGGAGCGCGGGAACAGTTCGTACCAGCTTCCGACCCCGGCGCGGGTGCGTTCCACTCGAAGTTGGAGCGGCGCGCTGATCGTGTGGAGGTTGCCCAGAGGATTCCGCTCGATTTCCTCGGTCACGGCACTCCGGGTGAGCGCCGCCAGCCGCTCTTGGGGCGCGAGGCTGCGGGTAGCGAAGGTTTTCGCCGCGGCGGCCAAGGTCTTGTTGCCCGGAGCGCGCTGCAGCGCCCGGGCCAGCAACTCCGACCCGGAGGTCAACATGAGGGCGACATCCACTCCGGCTGGAATTTTCAGCGTGGCGTCGTGCAGCCAGGTCGCCCATTCGTCCACCCAGGCCTGCACCTGGAACTGCCACAGGCCGGTGGTCTCGAGCAGCACCTCGGTGTGCCAGCGATCCGTGCCCGGGTTGATCTCGACCATCCGGTGCGTAGTGCGCGTCCCGTCAGGCGAGGTGAGCACCGTTTCCACGCCGATAAGGTCGTGGCCCTCTTTGAACACGGTGGCCGCGAACGGCACCACTTCACCCGCGTAGGCCTTCGACGGCCACAGGTTGTCCGGCTGTTGCGGTGCGAGCAGGCGGATCGGGATCCGGCCGATTCGCGGCTGGTAGTCGGGGGATTCCTGCGTCTGGCTCACCCTTCGACCGTAGCGACAATCGGTCATAATCGCCTGGGTGCCGCCGAATTGGCCTCTGCGAAGGCCACCCCCGTATTGGGTGGGGTACAGGTCTTGTCCTCCTAATGGCCAACACCATACAGTCTTCATCGGGGGAAGCACACTAGAGCCGCCGCGATGCCCAATCGTGTTACCGGACTACTTCTGCCTGGCATGGATGCCGCGCCTCATTCCCGTGAGGAAGTAGAAATCAACTCGACCCGACGTCAACCGCCGCTTGCTCGGCGCTGCCTGCCGGGATTCTGACCCGAACAGAAAGACAACTCATGAACAAGCTCACCAAGGGCGCTGTCGCCGCCGCCGCCGCGATCGCACTGCTGCTCGGCGGCGCCGGAACCTTCGCCACCTGGAATGCGTCGGCTGCAGTGGCGAACGCCGGCATCACGGCGGGCAACCTGTCCATCGCGCCGGGTGCCGTCGCCGGAACCTGGTCGGATGCGACCGGGGCCGTCGACCTGTCCACCTACCGGATCACACCCGGCGATGTGCTGACCTTCACGCAGGACTTTGACATCACCGCATCCGGGCACAGCCTGCCCGCCACGCTGTCGCTCACCGACGGATCGATCGCGCCGGCATCGGCGGGCGCCACGGACATCGCCTTGGCCGCCGCTCTCGGTAACTCCGCAGAGCTCACCGCCACCGGGCTTGCCTCCGACGGAAACGGCGGCTATGTCGTACCGGCAGGAACGACCTCGGTGACCGTGACGGTGACCATCACCTTCCCGACCGGAGCCGACAACGCTTCGCAGGACGGGCAGGTGTCGTTGAGCGGCATGAACGTCACGCTCTCGCAGGCCTAGCCACCAGCCGCCGGCTTGCGTCTGCCGCCCAGCGGGCGCAAGCCGGCCCGGGCCGATCAGCCCGGCCATGACCATGCTGAATCACCACGGAAGGCGGTGGTCACCGTGTCCAGAGCATCCACGTGCGGCCTGAAAGCCGCAGCCATCGGCACCGTGGTCGTACTCGCGTTGCTCGCCGCCAGAGCCGGCAACGCCCGGCGCACACCGCCGATGGCGCCGCAAGGTGCGGCGCCATCGGAAGGCCAGGAGACCGACCCGAACGGTCTCCTGGCCAAGGCCCCGCGTCACTTGCTGTCGGCGGTCACCGTGATCGGCGCATCCGTGGCCATCGCGGTGGCCGGCGCCGGCGCCAGCTACGCGCTGTGGACCAGCACTGTCCCGCTGAACGGCGGCACCGTCAGCGCCGGCTCCACCAGCCTCACCGTCAACGGAGTCCAGGACTACACGGTGCCAGCGGGCGCCACGGTCGGTCCGCAGAATCCGGTGTTCGCCCCGATCCTGCTCGCCAACACCGGCACCGCACCGGTGATCGTGACGGCGACCACCACCGCGTACACCCAAACCGGTGCGCTCGCCGACAACCTGACTTTGACGCTCGGACCCCTGGCGAACGGTGAGACCTGCGGTGCAGGGCTGGTCGCGCCCGCGGCCGCACCGCTGGTCGGCTTCAGCACCCAGCTGGGGACGATCCCGGCCGGTGCCAGCGCCCACGTCTGTCTCGGTCTCGCCCTGGCCGCCGCCGCGCCGGCCACCGTGCAGGGCGGCACCGCCTCGTTCACCATCACCATCGACGCCGGGCAGGTGCCCCGCTCATGACACGGCCGATCCGACACCGCGCGGCGATCGCGCTCGGCCTCGCGCTATTCCTTGTGCTCGCCGGCACCGGCACGAGCCTCGCGTTGTTCAGCGCGAAGGCCACCAGCTCCTGGACGGTGACCGCCGGTCGGATCGCTGTGACCCAGAGCGGGTTCCCCTCGTTGGGGCACACCTTCTCCCAGGCCGCGCCGACCGCAACCGGACAGGTCGCCGTCACCAATTCCGGAGACTTCAACGCACCGTACACGGCCCGGCTCACGGCCGACAGTTCCGCCCTCGCTCCCGCCATCGTCGTCGACGCGTGGCCGAAATCCGCGGGGGATGACTGCACCATACCGGCGCCGGGCGCGACCAGCGGCACCCTGGCCGCCATGCCGGCACTGACCGGGTCCCTGGCCCCCGGAAATTCCGCCACCTATTGCCTGCGCGCCGGCCTGAACCCGGTCTCACTGACGGCCAACTCGAACTCCGCCGCCAGCGCCACGCTCACCGTCACCAGTGGGCTCGGATCCTGGGCGGCCACCGCGGTAGACACTGCCACGCTCACCGTCGGCGACACCGTGCCGCCCACCGTCCCCGGCACCCCGGTCGCAGTGTCAACCACCCAGGGTTCGATCTCACTGATCTGGGCCGGGTCCCGCGATGACGTCGCTGTCAGCGGGTACGACGTGTTCCGGGACGGTGTCCTGATCGCCTCGGTGAGCTCCGCCAGTTACACCGATAACACCACCATCGCAAAGATCCCGTACCGCTACACGGTGATGGCACGGGATGCGGCCGGGAACGTCTCGGCCCTCTCCGCCGCGCTGACCGCCACGACCGACCAGCTGACCGGCTACCAGGTGCGCTACGCCGACGGCATGCTGTGCGTCGGCGCGCCGATCCTGACGGACGGTGCCGCGCTGGCGGTCTCGCCGTGCGATCTGCCTGTGACGAAGAAGAACCAGGCATGGCTGTTCATTCCCAACGGTGACGGCGCGTTCACCGTGCAGCCGGTGCAGGGTCAGAACTTGAACTGGAAGGTCAATGGCAGCGATTTCGCCACGGTGTTCCGCCAGAACGCACCCGGCCCGGGCTGGATCGTCGATCCGGTCGGCGCCGCGGGGAACTACCACTTCGTGTCCGCGACCAGCGGACAGTGTCTCACGGTCACCGTCGCGCTCCCGGTCTCGCTGCTGGTGCAACAACCGTGCGGGACCAGCAGCACGCAACTGTTCACCCTGACGGAGGTGCCATGATGCAGTCCACCCCAGCACGCCAAGGCGATCCCGCACAGCGCGGCCTGATGCACTATGTCGGGGTGGGCCTCAGCGCCGGTCTGCTCGCACTCATGGTCGCCCTGGCGGCGGCCGTGATCGTCATCCCGGCTCTGGCCGGCGGTGTCCCGTTGACCGTGCTGACCAGTTCGATGGAACCCACCCTGCCCCCGGGAACTCTCATCGTGGTCACGCCGACCCCGGTGAAAGACATCCACGTCGGCAACGTGGTGACCTACCAGGTCCGGTCCGGCGATCCCGCCGTGGTCAGCCACCGGGTGCTCTCCCGGTCGGCGAGTTCCAACGGCGTCATCACCTTCATCGCCAAGGGCGACAACAACGACTCTCCCGACGCCCAGCCGGTCACGGCGGCGCAGATCAAGGGCACGGTCTGGTACAGCGTTCCCCTGTTGGGCTACGTCAACAACGCCGTCAACGGGCCCGGCCGCAGTTGGGTGGTGCCGTGCGTGGCCAGCGGGTTGTTCCTCTACGCCGGGTACATGATTCTCGGAGCGACGCTGTCGCTCTGGCATAAACGTCGGGTGACGGCCGGCACCGCGCGGGGTCGAAGCAGGACTGTCCCGGCCGATTGACGGCATAGTAGTTGCCAGGTTCACTCGCCTAGGCTGTACTGTCGTGAAAGCAATAAGACGGTTGACAGTCCAAACAGCGATTCCGGCATCGCTGTCGGCCCTTGAGGAACTCGCGACCAATCTCCGGTGGTCGTGGCATATTCCCACCCGTCGGTTCTTCGCCGACATCTCGCCGGTGATCTGGGGCAAGTTGGGCACCGACCCGATCGAACTCCTCGCATCCATCGAACCAGCCAGGCTGGAAGAGCTCTCCCGCGACGAGAGTTTCGTCAGCCGAGCCAACGCGTTGCGGGACGATTTGCACGCCTACCTGCAGCAACCGCGGTGGTACCAATCTCTGTCCGATGACGCGCCCGCAGCGATCGGGTACTTCTCGCCGGAATTCGGGATCGCCTCCACGCTGCCACAGTATTCCGGGGGCCTGGGCATCCTGGCCGGCGATCATCTGAAAAGCGCGTCCGACCTGGGCGTTCCGATCATCGGGGTCGGCCTGTTCTACCGGTCCGGATACTTCGCCCAGTCGATCTCCCCGGATGGATGGCAGGAAGAGTCCTATCCGGTGCTCGACCCGGACGGTCTGCCGCTCAACGTGCTGCGGCATCCGGATGGGACGGCGGCGCGCATCACCCTCGCGCTACCGGGCAACCGGGCGCTCTACGCCAGGATTTGGCGGGTCGAAGTGGGGCGGATCACTCTGCTTCTGCTCGATACCGACATCCCCGACAACGAAGAGTCGCTGCGGTCGGTCACCGATCGACTCTACGGCGGTGGCGGCGAACACCGCCTGCTGCAGGAAATCCTCCTTGGCATCGGCGGCGTCCGTGCCATCAAACTCTTCTCCGAGTTGACCGGCGCAGCGCTGCCTGAGGTGTATCACTCCAACGAAGGCCATGCCGGATTCCTGGGAGTGGAGCGGATCAGCGGGCTGATTGGCGATGGTCTCACCTTCGAGGAGGCACTTCAGGTGGTGCGGTCCGGAACCGTGTTCACCACCCACACACCGGTTCCCGCGGGAATTGACAGGTTCGACGCCGCGCTGATCGAACTGTATTTCTCCACCGACCTGCTGCTCGGCGTGAGTGCCGACCAGGTGCTCGCGCTCGGCTCGGAGAACTACGAGGGCGGATCCCACGACACCTTCAACATGGCAGTCATGGGACTGCGGCTTGGACAACGGGCCAACGGGGTGTCGAAATTGCACGGCGAAGTCAGCCGCGACATGTTCGGGGCGCTCTGGCCCGGATTCGACAACGTCGAAGTGCCGATCACCTCGGTCACCAACGGTGTCCACGCCCCCACCTGGACCGATCCGGCGGTGGTGGCGCTCGCGGCGGACAAACTCGGGCAAGCCGACACCACCGCGTGCGACTGGAGTTCGGATGCCGTCTCCGACGCCGACCTGTGGCGGATGCGCAACGAATTGCGCGCCCAGCTCGTGGACGACGCCCGCCGCAGGGTGACCGCGGCCTGGCGTCGGCGCTACCCGCGGGTGCGACCGCCCGCGTGGTACGGGGACCTGCTGGATCCGGACGTGCTCACGATCGGCTTCGCCAGGCGCGTGCCCACTTACAAGCGGCTCACGCTGATGTTGCAGGATCCCGACCGGTTGCGCTCGATTCTGCTCTCCGCCACACATCCGGTACAGATCGTGGTGGCCGGTAAGTCGCATCCGGCCGACGACGGCGGCAAGCGGCTGATTCAGCAGCTCATCGAGTTCACCTCCGCCCCGGAACTGCGCACGCGCATGGTGTTCCTGCCCAATTACGACATCGCGATGGCCAGGCTGCTCTACCCCGGAACGGATGTCTGGCTGAACAATCCGCTGCGCCCGCTCGAGGCGTGCGGCACGTCCGGCATGAAGGCGGCCTTGAACGGTTCGCTGAACCTGTCCATCCTCGACGGCTGGTGGGCGGAGTTCTACGACGAGGAGAACGGCTGGGCGATCCCCACCGCGGATGCCGCAGGCGATGCCGATGAGCGTGACGAGCTCGAGGCGGGCGCTCTGTACGACCTCATCGAGCACCAGGTCGCCCCACGGTTCTATGACGACCGCACCGAGGACGGGGTGCCGCATCGGTGGGTGGAGTCAATCCGGCACACCCTCACCACCCTGTCTCCGGCGTTGTCAGCCGACCGGATGGTGCGCGAGTACGTCGAGAGGCTGTACATCCCGGCAACCGGGGCGCGTCGCCTGCTCATCGCCGATTCCTACGCCGCCGCACACGCGTTCGCCGCGTGGAAGGATCACATCACGTCGAACTGGTCACAGGTGACGGTGGGCCACGTCGAATCGGGAGGGGTCGACGCCGTTCCCGAGGTCGGCGACGAGTTGCACGTGCGCGTACCCGTGCAACTGGGCGCCCTGGTCCCGTCCGACGTGCGAGTTCAGGTCGTGTACGGACGAACCCATGAGACCGACGTGCTGCTGGACACCCAGAGCATCGACCTCGACCCGGCAGGGGACCCGCAGGGTGACACGGTGGAGTTCACTGGCACCCTGCCGCTGACCAGGGCGGGAAGTTTCGGCTACAACGTGAGAGTGGTGCCGCAGCATCCGATGCTGGCCTCGGTGGCGGAGATGGGCCTGGTCGCGTTCGCACAATAGCGGGGATCCGGAAGGGCTCGACGGTGAGCCTGCTTGAGCGTGGCTCGGCAGCGACCGCCGAGCTTCCTCGACATGTCGATCATCGCCGACGATCATGAGGAGATGACAATCTCCAAAGTGCAGCTGCTGTCAATACCCGTCAGTGACCAGGACCGCGCCCGCGCGTTCTATGTCGACACGCTCGGCTTTTCGCTGGTCATGGACACCATGATGGGGCCCGATATGCGCTGGGTCATGGTCGCCCCGCCCGGTGCCGAAACCGCGATCACGCTGGTCACCTGGTTCCCCACCATGCCGGCCGGCACTCTCAAGGGCCTAGTGCTCGAGACTGATGACCTCGACGGCGACCTGGCACGTCTGGCCGAGCACGGTGTGCGTCCCGCGAATGGGATCGAGGAGGCTCCGTGGGGTCGCTTCGTTCAGTTCGACGATCCGGACGGTAACGGCTTGATCCTTCAGGCCACGGTGCCGAACCCGCACGGATGACCACGCATTGCGCCCGTTTTACCTCGAACCCAGTGTTTACCTCGAACCCAGTGTTTACCTCGAACCTAGTGTTTACCTCGAACCCAGTGTTTACCTCGAACCCAATGATTGTTGGAACCTGAGGAGGTAACCATCCGGGTCTTGAACGAGAAACTGCATGACGCCGACCTCACCGTTGCGGGTGCGATACCACCTGGTTTCTGGCTCCATGAAGAGGCTCCAGTGTGCAGACCGCAGCGCAGTGACAAGCGGTTCAATCGATGCGACGGAAACTTGGAAGTTCACGCCGCGGCCGTAGGGTCGCTGCAATGGCGCTGGGGTCCAGTTTCGGCCGACGCCCGCCTGCTCGATCATGACGTGCGCCGTACCGCTGACGAGGTAGGCGAACCCCTCTTCCGGGCGGTCGTACAGCACCTCAAATCCGCAAAGGTCGCACCAGAAGTCGCGACTGTTCTTGAGATCCTCGACAAGCAGTTCCGGCACCAGGCCTGGACCTTGACCGGGCACACCGTCTGTTGCCATCCTGCCGCTCTCACTCCCGCGCGATAGCGGCGGTCGTCGCGGCGGTGATGGCGACCAGATCGGCCGGTGCCAGTTCTATGTCGAGACCCCGCCGACCGCCCGAGACGAACACGGTGTCGTAGAGCTCGGCGGTCTCGTCGATCACCGTCTGGTGCCGCACCTTCTGCCCGATCGGGCTGATGCCGCCGAGCACGTAGCCGGTTTTCCGCTGCGCCACTGCGGGATCCGCCATGCTCGCGTGTTTGCCGTTCGCGGCACGGGCCAGGGCACCGAGGTCGAGCGAGCCGGTCACCGGCACGACGGCGACGACCAACCGCCCGTCGACATCCACCAGAAGGGTCTTGAAGACCCGCGCAGCGTCGAGGCCGAGCTCGGTGACCGCCTCGAGACCGAAGTGCCGATTCGCGGGGTCGTGCCGATAGGAGTGCGCGGTGAAACGGATGCCTGAGGCAGTCAACGCCACCGTGGCCGGGGTGCCGGTGCCCACCTAGTGCGCCCGGAACAATTGCAGCGATGTTCCGGCGACGTTCACTGTCACGCCCGGCGGGTGGTCCATCACCTCGACGTCGTCCAGAGCGCTGTTCCACAGCAGCGTGTACTGCCCGATCCCCTCCGGCGACGGCAGGGTGACCGTTTCCGGAGTCTCCAGGCCGTGCACGATGAGCAGGATGCGATTGAGCCCTTCCGACTCCGGCGTCGATTCGGCGAAGTACTGCAGGGTGCGCTCCGACGAGGAATTCCAGTCGTCGATGGACATCGACTCGCCCGCGGCGTTGAACCATTCCATACGACTGGCCGATGCCACGTTTTCGCCTCGTACCGCATAGCGGGCCGGGCGTAGTGCCGGGTTTTCCCGTCGCAGCCGCAGCAGCTCCTGCACCACGCGCCACAGGTCGCTCTGCCAGTCCTCCAGCTCCCAGGGCAACCAGGTGAGCGGGTTGTCGTGGCAGTACGCGTTGTTGTTCCCTTTCTGGCTGCGGCCGACCTCGTCTCCTGCGGTGAGCATCGGAACGCCGGCGGACAGCAGCAAGGTGCCGAGCAGGTTGCGCAGCGCCTTGCGGCGCACCGCGCTGATCGCAGGGTCATCCGTGTGGCCCTCGACGCCGTGATTGAACGAGTGGTTGTTGTCCGTGCCGTCTCGGTTGTTCTCCCCGTTGCCGAGGTTGTGCTTCTGGTTGTACGCGGTGAGGTCGAACGCGGTGAAGCCGTCGTGGGCGGTGATGAAATTCACCGAGGCCAGCGGCCCGCGTTCGGCGTCGAACACGTTCGATGATCCGGACAGTTTCGTCGCAAACGCTCCGGAGCCGTTCGGTGCCGAGCCTGATTGGCGGGCCGCGGCAATGTCGGTGAGCCAGAAATCGCGCACCCGGTCGCGGTAGTCGTCGTTCCACTCGCTGAACTTCGGCGGAAAGTTGCCCACCTGCCATCCGCCGGCCCCGACATCCCAGGGTTCCGCGATCATCTTCACTGCGGCCAATTCCGGATCGTTCACGATGGATTCCAGCAGCGGATGGTCGCGGCGATAGTTGACGTTCTCGTCGCGGCCGAGCGCGGCGGCGAGGTCGAACCGGAATCCATCGATCTGCACGTCGTTGGCCCAGTACCGCAACGAATCCAACAGGAGCCGTTGCGGTATGTCGAGGGCGAAGTTGACGGTGTTACCGCATCCGGTGACGTCGATGTACCGCCCGTCGGCGCTGTGCCGGTAATACGTCGCATTGTCCAGACCGCGCAAACTCGTGGTGGGCCCGTCGACACCCAATTCAGCGGTGTGGTTGTACACCACGTCAAGGATCACTTCCAACCCGGCTTCGTGCAGCAGTCGGACCATGCCTTTGAACTCGCGCAACACCTGGGCCGGACCCGCGGCCTGGGCGGTGTTGGAGGCGTAGGCGCCGTGCGGGCTGAAAAACGCCAGCGTGTTGTAACCCCAGTAGTTCACCAGGCCCTGTTTGGCCAGTCGCGGTTCGGTCACGAACTGGTGCACCGGCAGCAACTCGACGGCGGTGACGCCGAGATCCTTCAGGTACCGGATGGCGGTGTCGTGGGCCAGGCCGGCATACGTGCCGCGGAACTCCTCGGGCACCGCCGGGTTCAGCTTGGTCAGGCCCTTCGGATGCGTTTCGTAGATGACGGTCTTATCCAGTGGCGTCGCCGGCTTGACCACCCCGCCCCAGTCGAAAGAACCATCCACCACGCAGGAGCGCCACTGCCCGGTAGCCGTGCGGGACAGGCCACGCGCGTACGGGTCCAGGAGGTGCAGTGCCGGGTCGAACCGGTTGGCGGGAGCAGCCGGGCCGTCCGCGCGCAGCGTGTAGCGGGCATCCGGAAGCAGCTTCGGCGACGAGGCCGTCCACACACCGTCACCGTCGCGGGACAGCGGGATGCGGTCGGTCACCCAGGTGAGGTCCTTCGGGTCGAACAGGCACAACTCGATCGAGGACGCGGTGTTCGACGCGACCCGAATGGTGCCGCCTTCCGCGGTCGAACGCACTCCGAGGTCGCGAAGCGGATCGACGGAGGGCATCATTCTAGAGTAATGACTGCACGCTCAACCGTACGTACGATCCGCCGAGGAGCCCATGGTCGTCTACCTGGATCACGCGGCCACCACGCCGATGCTGCCAGAGGCCATCGAGGCATTCACCGGCGCCCTGCGGCTGGTCGGCAACCCGTCGTCCATCCACAGCCACGGACAGAACGCGAAACGGATGCTGGAGGAGGCTCGCGAGAAGGTCGCAGTGTCGCTGGGCTGCGATCCGGTGGAGGTGGTGTTCACCTCCGGCGGGACCGAGGCGATCAATTTGGCCGTCAAGGGTTTGTACTGGGCGCGTAACGCTTCCGTAGATCGCCCCCGCCGCCGCATCCTGGTGCCGCGCGGCGAACACCACGCCACCGTGGACACCGTGGAGTGGCTCGAGCACAGCGAAGACGCCATCGTGCACTGGCTGCCGATCGATGCGCGCGGACGCATCGAAATGCCGGCCCTTCGGGAGTCGCTGCACTCCCACGATGACATCGCCCTGATCACGCTGCTCTGGGCCAACAACGAGGTGGGCACGGTACAGCCGGTGGCCGACGTGGTGGCGCTCGCTGCTGAGTACGGCATCCCGGTGCACGCGGACGCCGTCTGCGCGTACGGGCAGCTGCCCATCGATTTCGGCGCATCCGGCCTGGCGGCACTGTCGGTGTCCGCCCACAAGATCGGCGGCCCCGTCGGCATCGGCGCCCTGGCCCTGGCCCGGTCCGCCACCGTGGTGCCGCTCATCCACGGCGGCGGCCAGCAACGGCAGGTGCGCTCCGGAACCCAGGATGCCCCGGCCGCAGTATCGTTCGCCGTCGCAGCCGCCGCGGTGCTGGCCAACCAGGACGCTGAAGCCGCCCGCCTGAAACGGCTGCGTGACCGGCTCATCGCCGGTGTGCGCGCGGCGGTTCCCAACGCAGAACTACGCGGCGACCCGGTCGACCGCCTCCCAGGCAACGCGCACTTCACCTTCCCCGGGTGCGAGGGTGACTCGCTGCTCTTTCTGCTGGATGCGGCCGGCATCTCGGTCAGCACCGGCTCGGCGTGCCAAGCGGGCATCCCCGAAGCATCCCACGTGCTGCTGGGCATGGGACTCACGGATGCCGACGCTCGCGGCGCCCTGCGCTTCACCCTGGGGCACACGTCCACCGACGCCGACGTCGACGCCCTGCTGGCGGCACTTCCGTCCGCCTACGCGCGCGCCGCCTCCGCCGGCTATGCCGACCGCGAGGTCACTCTCGGCCACTAGCCGGTGATCCCGTCTCAAGGACTTTTTGCCTGGGACAGCCCTACTTCCCGGCATCCGGGGCCCGGAAGTGCAGAAACTCCGTGAAACGGGTTCAAGGTGCGGAAGGTGGGAAGCGGGAGGGGAAGCGGTACGGGACGTGGTACGGGACGGAGGGAGGGGGCAGGAGGAAGGGAAACCGGCAGGGCGGGACACCTATGCTGGTACGCGTGAAAGTTCTGGCAGCAATGAGCGGGGGTGTGGACTCCGCGGTCGCCGCGGCCCGCGCCGTCGACGCCGGCCACGAGGTCGTCGGCGTACACCTGGCGCTCAGCCGCATGCCGGGCACCCTGCGCACCGGCAGTCGCGGGTGCTGCACCGTCGAGGACTCGATGGATGCGCAACGCGCCGCCAACATCATCGGCATCCCGTACTACGTGTGGGACTTCTCGCAACGCTTCAAACTCGACGTCATCGACGACTTCATCGCCGAATACTCCGCCGGCCGCACCCCGAACCCGTGCATGCGCTGCAATGAACGGATCAAATTCGCCGCCCTGCTCGAGAAGGCGCTGGATCTCGGCTTCGACGCCGTCGCCACGGGGCACTACGCCGACATCCGCACGGATGCCGACGGGCACCGCGAACTGCACCGCGCGGCCGCCTGGGCGAAAGACCAGTCCTACGTGCTCGGCGTGCTCACCGCCCAGCAACTCGACCACGCGATGTTCCCGCTCGGCGCTACCCCGTCGAAGGCCGAGGTGCGCGCCGAGGCCGCCGCCCGCGGCTTCAGCGTCGCCACCAAACCGGACTCCCACGACATCTGCTTCATCCCGGACGGCGACACCCGCGGTTGGCTGAAGGAGCACGTCGGCGCCGTCCCCGGCAGCATCCTCGAGCGCGACGGGACGCCGGTCGGCACGCACCAGGGAGCTACGGCGTTCACGGTCGGGCAACGCAAGGGACTGTCCCTGGCCACACCATCGGCCGACGGCAGACCCCGCTTCGTGGTGGAGGTGCGACCGGCCACCAACGAGGTCGTCGTCGGCCCACGCGAGGCGCTGGACCTGGCGGAGATCGCCGGCGCCCGCTTCAGCTGGGCGGGCCAGCCGCCTGTGGATGCGAGCATTCCGTTCGACTGCGAAGTGCAGATCCGCGCGCACGCCGATCCGGTGCCCGCGGTCGCGGTGGTGCGCGGCGGTGAGCTGGTGATCACCCCGGGCACGCCGCTGAACGGCGTCTCGACGGGACAGACCGCGGTGGTCTACCTCGGCACCCGAGTGTTGGGCCAGTGCACCATCGATAGGACGGTTTCCGCGGTCCCCGTCGCCTGACCGACGGCATGGCCAGGGTCGCCGTCGCTGCCTACACTTGTGGAGTGGTAGACAACGATGAGCTCGGCACGGCAAAGACCGAGGCCGACGAGTTGACCACGCGCATCCTCGAGTTGCGCGACGCCTACTACGAACGCGACGAACTGCTCGCCAGCGACGCGGAATACGACGCGATGATGCGCCGGCTCGAAGAACTCGAGCGGATGTTCCCGGAACTGCAGGGGCAGGACAGCCCCACCCAGACCGTCGGCGGTCGCGCGCAGACCACTCTCTTCGACCCGGTCACACACGCTGAACGGATGCTGAGCCTCGACAACGTCTTCTCGATCGGGGAGTTCCTCGCCTGGGCGGCTCGGGTCGAGAAGTCCGCTGGCCGCCGCGTCGACTATCTGTGCGAGCTCAAGATCGATGGCCTGGCGATCAACCTGCGCTACGAGAACGGCAGACTGGTCACCGCCGCCACCCGCGGAGACGGGGTCGTTGGTGAGGACGTGACCGAGAACATCGCGTTCATCCCCAGCATCCCGCGTCGACTGCGCGGCAGCGGCCATCCGCCACTGGTCGAGGTGCGCGGCGAGGTGTTTTTCCCGGTCGCCGCCTTCGAATCGCTCAACGCGCGGCAGGCCGAAGCGGGTGACCGCATCTTTGCCAACGCGCGCAATGCCGCCAGCGGATCACTGCGGCAGAAGACCGAGGGCAAGACGCCGGCGCAAGTGCAGCTGATGCGCGCCCGATTGGGCGGTTTGCAGATGCTCGTGCATGGCCTCGGCGCCTGGGACAACCCGCCGGTCGCCAGCCAGTCGCAAACCTACGAGCTGCTGGCCGGCTGGGGATTGCCGACCAGTTCGCACTACAAAGTGGTCCCCTCGATGAACGACGTCGCCGGGTTCATCCAGTATTTCGGCGAGAACCGCTCCAGCGTCGAGCACGAACTCGACGGCATCGTCATCAAGGTCGACGAACTGGCACTGCACCGCGAACTGGGCAGCACCAGCCGTGCCCCGCGTTGGGCGATCGCCTACAAATACCCACCGGAACAGGTCAACACCAAGCTCCTCGACATTGTCGTCAGCGTCGGCCGCACCGGCCGAGTCACCCCGTTCGCCGTCATGGAGAAGGTGCGGGTGGCCGGCAGCGAAGTGCGCCAGGCGACGCTGCACAACCAGGATGTCGTCAAGGCGAAAGCGGTGTTGATCGGCGACACCGTGGTGCTGCGCAAGGCCGGAGACGTGATCCCCGAAGTGCTCGGCCCGGTCGTCGAACTGCGCGACGGGACCGAGCGTGAGTTCGTGATGCCGACGCACTGTCCGGAATGCGGCACCGCGCTCGCGCCGGCGAAGGAGGGCGACGTGGACCTGCGCTGCCCGAACGCGCGCAGCTGCCCGGCACAGGTACGCGGCCGCGTGGAGCACATCGGCAGCCGCAGCGCACTGGACATCGAGGTGCTCGGCGAGGTGGCCGCGGCAGCGCTAACCCAGCCGAGCTTTCCGGAGACGCCGCCGCTCGTCACCGAGGCCGGGTTGTTCGACCTCACTGTTGAAGACCTGCTGCCGATTGAGGTGGTGGTGCGCGACGCCGAGACCGGTTTGCTGAAGCTCGAGGACGACGGCACCCTGAAGCGGAGAAGTCCGTTTCAGAAAGTGGACATGGTGTACCCGCCAGAAGCAGCCGGACTGGATGCCGCGGCCCGGCGCAAGGCGGGTTTCAAGAAGATCCGCGTCGTGCGTCCGTCCTCCGCCGCCAAGAAGCTGGTCGCCGAACTCGAGAAGGCGAAGACCAAGCCGCTGTGGCGCATCCTGGTTGCGCTCAGCATCCGCCATGTCGGTCCCGTCGCCGCCCGCGCCCTCGCCGACTACTTCGGCTCGATCCAGGCCATCCGCTCCGCATCCAGAGAGGAGTTGGCCGCCGTGGACGGTGTCGGCGGCATCATCGCCGACGCCCTGATCGACTGGTTCTCGGTGCCGTGGCACGCCGACATCATCGAGCGGTGGGACGCCGCCGGTGTGCAATTGGCCACCCCCGGGCATCCCGGCCCCGGAGCGGCCTCGGCCGGGGGCGGCACCCTCGCCGGACTGACCGTCGTGGTCACCGGAGCCCTGGAAGGTTTCAGCCGGGAGAGCGCGGAAGAGGCGATCATCGCCGCGGGCGGCAAATCGGCCTCCAGCGTGTCGAAGAAAACGGATTATGTGGCCGCCGGACCGGGCGCCGGGTCAAAATTAGGCAAGGCTGAAGCGCTCGGCGTGCGGATCATCGACGCCGCACAATTTGCCACACTGCTGGCTCGTGGGCCCGCGGGATTAGGGCAATAGCTGTACTTTCCGCGTTTTCGTGATACTTTCTTGAATGTTGGCATCCGGCGCCCCTAGGATGGGGGGCACAATCACTTCGCGTGACGATGGCGAAACCTCGGTCTCGCCGTCGCGATTGGATCCGCCCTAGATGTTGCTCGACGTCGCAGCTTTTGCCGCTTCGGTGTCCCTGACCGGGGTCAGCGAAGCCTTCGGGGTGCACGAAATCAACGCACAAGTGATCTCCCACGTGCAGCAGGTCGATATCTCGCCGACCACCGTTCCGGATGCGCCGCAGTTCTCAGTGCCGGCGCCGCAGTCGAGGGTGGACCCGACACTGCTGCCGCAGCTGGGCGGCCGCGCGCTTCTTGACCAACTCAGCCTTATCGATGCCGACTCGTTGGCCGCGTTCGTCTCCACGCATCCCGCGACCCTGAATCAGCTACTGCAGAACCCCATACCGGCCAAGCAGGTCACGGCGTGGTGGAACGGGCTTTCCACCATCGGACAAGAGACGATGCTCAGTTCGGCGCCTCACGTGGTTGGCAACCTCGGTGGTGTCCCGTTCGAGGTGCGCGACGCCGCCAATCGGCAATACCTGAGACAGTCGCTGGTGAAGCTGAAGCACGAGCTGGCGGCACGACCCGGCCGCGCCGCCAGTGCCGGAGTTCGAGGACATCTGCACACCCTGGATGAAATCAGCAAGGCGGTCACGGTGGCACCGGGGCAGCCGCACCGAACGCTGGTCGCCCTCGATACCGGTTCACCGCCTCGCGCCGCCATTGTCATCGGCGACGTGGCCACAGCCGATTACGTCAGCTACATGGTTCCCGGGATGTTCTTCACCATCGACGGGCAGGTCGGCGACTGGGCCGACACCGCAACCGACCTCTATCGCGAACAGGTCGCCTGGCTGAAGCGTTTCGCGGCCACGGATGCCTCCCTTCAGGGCAAGACCGTGGCGACGGTCGCGTGGATCGGCTACGAGACCCCGCACCTGCTGACCGTCGGCTCCCTCGACCTGGCCTATCAGGGCGCCGAATACCTCACCGAGGACATTGAAGCCCTGCAGTCGCTGCGCCGCGGCAACGAGCCGTTCGTGTCGGTGATCGGACACTCCTACGGGTCAACCGCTGCCATGATCGCTCTGCAGCGGCGCGCGTTCCAGATCGACGCGTTCGCCGTAGTCGGCTCTCCGGGCAGTGCCGCCCAGTCGGTGTCCGAGCTCGACGTCCGCGACGGCAACATGTACGTCGGCGAGGCCGCCTGGGACCCGGTGGTGAACACCGCCTTCTACGGCAGCGATCCCGGGGCGCCCTCGTACGGTGCGCATCCGATGAGCGTCGACGGCGGAACCGATCCGATTACGCACCGCCCACTGGGCGCTTCCTACGGACACAACGAATATTTCGATGTCGGCAGCGAGTCGTTGCGCAACCTGGCGCTGATCGGTATCGACAAGGGCGCCTTCGTCTCCTGACTCCCGCCCCGGCCGGCACCCAGCGGGGCCGGATCCCGGCTCGAATAGAATTGGCATGTCCCCCCTGCGTCAACAAACTTCGGAGTTGCATGTCTGCCAGTCCCGCTGAATCTCCTCACGCGATCACCACGCACCAGGTTTCCCATCTCGCGAACCTGGCGCGCATCGCGCTGACCGCCGAGGAGATCGAGAAGCTGACCGGCGAGCTCGGTGTCATTATCGAATCCATCGCCAAGGTGTCTGAGGTTGCCACCGCGGACGTCCCAGCCACATCGCACCCGATCCCGATGGCCAACGTGTTCCGTCCGGATGTGGTGGGCCCGACCCTGAGCGTCGAACAGGCGCTGAGCGGGGCACCGGACCGGGACGGCAACCGATTCAAAGTGTCCGCGATCCTTGGGGAGGAACAGTGATGGAGGCGCTCACCCGACTCACCGCATCCGCCCTCGCCGACAAACTGCGCTCCGGCGAGGTCAGCTCGGTGGAGGCCACCCAGGCACACCTGGACCGCATCGCCGAAGTGGACGGCGACATCCACGCCTTCCTGCACGTGTCCGCCGCCGCCCTGGACACCGCGGCCGCCGTCGACGCGAAGCGGGCCGCCGGTGAGAAGCTCGGCCCGCTGGCCGGTGTCCCCATCGCCATCAAAGACGTGCTCTGCACCATCGACATGCCCTCCACAGCAGGCTCGAAAATGCTGCAGGGCTGGGTGCCGCCCTACGACGCGACGGTCGTGCGCAAACTCCGCGAGGCCGATCTCGTCCCGCTCGGCAAGACCAACATGGACGAATTTGCCATGGGCTCCTCCACGGAGCACTCCGCATTCGGACCCACGCACAACCCGTGGGACCTCGACCGCATCCCCGGCGGCTCCGGCGGGGGATCGGCCGCCGCCGTCGCGGCGTTCGAGGCTCCGCTGGCCCTGGGCAGCGACACCGGTGGATCGATCCGCCAACCGGCGGCCGTCACCGGTTCCGTCGGCGTGAAACCCACCTACGGCGGCGTGTCCCGCTACGGCGCGATCGCGCTTGCCTCGTCGCTGGACCAGGTCGGCCCGGTAACTCGCAGTGTGCTCGATGCTGCCCTGCTCCACGACGTCATCGGCGGCCACGACCCCCGTGACTCCACCTCGTTGCCGGATGTCTGGCCGTCGTTCGCCGCGGCCGCCCGCGAGGGCGCCGCATCCGGATCGCTGGCCGGCGTGCGCGTCGGCGTGGTCAAGGAACTCGGCGGCGAGGGCTTCCAGGCCGGGGTGAGTCAGCGTTTCGCGGAGACCCTCGACCTGCTGTCGGCCGCCGGCGCCGAGATCGTCGAAGTCTCGGCCCCCTCGTTCAGTTATGCGATCGCCGCGTACTACCTGATCCTCCCGGCTGAAGCGTCGAGTAATCTGGCCAAGTTCGACTCGGTGCGGTTCGGTCTGCGGGTCAACCCGGATGGCGGCGGCACCGTCGAAAACGTCATGTCCGCCACCCGGGAGGCCGGGTTCGGCGCCGAGGTGAAGCGCCGCATCATTCTGGGCACCTACGCCCTGTCGGCCGGTTACTACGACGCCTACTACGGCAGCGCGCAGAAGGTGCGCACGCTGATCCAGCGTGATTTCGCCGCCGCGTTCGAGAAAGCGGACGTGCTGATCAGCCCGGCCGCGCCGACCACCGCGTTCAAGCTCGGCGAGAAGCTCGAGGACCCGCTGGCGATGTACCTCAACGACGTCACCACGATCCCGGCGAACCTGGCCGGCATTCCCGGCATGGGACTACCGATGGGGCTCGCGCCGGAAGACGGACTGCCCACCGGCATCCAGTTGATGGCTCCGGCGAGAATGGACGCCCGCCTGTACACGGTGGGTGCCACGCTGGAGGCGCTGCTGGAAGCGAAGTGGGGTCACGCCCTGCTCACCGAAGCTCCGGAGCTCGAAAGGAGCACCCGCTAATGGCCCGCGCAGAACTGATGGACTACGACAAGGCGATCGAACTGTTCGAGCCGGTCCTCGGGTTCGAGGTGCACGTCGAGCTGAACACGGCCACCAAGATGTTCTCCGACGCCCCGAACTTCTTCGGCGGCGACCCCAACACGAACGTCACCCCGGTGTGCCTGGGGCTGCCCGGCTCCCTCCCGGTGGTCAACGAGCAGGCGGTCAAGTACTCGATCAGCCTCGGCCTGGCGCTCGGCTGCTCGATCGCGCCGTCCAGCCGCTTCGCCCGTAAGAACTACTTCTACCCCGACCTGGCGAAGAACTACCAGATCAGCCAATACGATGAGCCGATCGCCTTCGACGGCGAGGTGGAGGTCGAGCTGGCCGACGGCCGGCTGTTCCAGGTCCCGATCGAGCGCGCGCACATGGAGGAGGATGCCGGCAAGCTGACCCACATCGGCGGCGCCACCGGTCGCATCCAGGGCGCCGAATACTCCCTCGTTGACTACAACCGGGCCGGTGTGCCGCTGGTCGAGATCGTCACCAAGATCATCTACGGCGCCGAAGCGGAGGCTCCGGAGTTGGCCAAAGCGTATGTCTCGACCATCCGCGACATGGTGATCTCGCTTGGGATCTCGGAAGCCAAAATGGAACGCGGAAACCTCCGTTGCGACGCGAACATCTCCCTCTCCGCTCGCGGATCCGGCATCCTTGGCACGCGCACCGAGACGAAGAACGTGAACTCGCTGCGCAGCGTGGAACGCGCCATCCGCTATGAGATCCAGCGGCAGGCGGCGATCCTCGCGGCCGGTGGCAGCATCACCCAGGAGACCCGGCACTGGCACGAAGACACCGGGACCACCGCCGCCGGCCGGCCGAAGAGCGACGCCGATGACTACCGGTACTTCCCTGAGCCGGACCTGCTGCCGGTGCAGCCGTCCGCGGAACTTATCGAACAGTTACGTGCCGCACTGCCAGAAAAGCCGAACGTCCGCCGCCGCAGGCTCCAGGAGGCGTGGGGCTTCTCCGACCTCGAGTTCCGGGACGTCGTCAACTCCGGTCTGCTGGTCGAATTGGAAGAGACCGTCGCGGCGGGCGCGACGCCCGCGAAGGCGCGCAAGTGGTGGACGGGCGAGATCGCCCGCACCGCCAACGCGCAGGGCGTGGATGCGTCGTCGCTGGTCTCGCCGAAGCACGTCGCGGAACTCATCGTGCTCGTCGAGGCCGGAACGCTGACCGACCGGCTGGCACGCCAGGTGCTCGAGGGTGTGATCGCCGGGGAAGGAACCCCGGCCGAGGTGGTCGAGGGGCGCGGGCTCAAGGTGGTCTCCGACGACGGTCCGCTGATCGCCGCGATCGACACCGCATTGGCCGCGCAACCCGATGTGCTCGCGAAGATCCGCGACGGCAAGGTACAGGCGGCGGGTGCCGTGATCGGCGCGGTCATGAAGGCCATGCGCGGTCAAGCGGATGCCGCCCGGGTGCGCGAACTGGTGCTCGAGCGCGCAGGACAGTAACGCGGCGCACTGGAGGAGTCAGCGTTCCGGGACCCAGGGCGGTGCCGCCACGCCGTTGCCGGTGAGGTTGTCGCAGTGCATGAACTGCGTGCCGGTACGTGTGAGCGGGCAGGTCGAGCCGTTGGCCGGCTGAGGACCGCTGGCGATTCCTGGGTCCTGGCTGGCGAACGCGGGTGTGGATACAGCGAGAAGCATGGCGGCTAGTGCCATGCCAGCCCACCGGGTGTGAGTCGAGACCATGATCGTGCCTTTCGTGAAGCGGGTCTGATCCGTTCACTGTCCTCGGCACGACGCCGGCCCACATGGGGGATATCCCTTATGGTGCGTGGCGCATCGGTGTCATGCTTGTGTGGCCCGTGGTTCGGCGGCAGTCGCACGAAGGTGAGCAGTGGGCGCCGGTGCGATCCGCCAACTCAGGACAATGGCGATGACGGCAATTCCACCCGCGAAGGCGAAGACGCCGGCAAAGGAGAACCCGGCGAACACGATCCCCGTGGTGGCCAACGCGAGCGAAGCGCCCAGCGAGTCGGAAATCGACAGCGCGGACGAGTTGAAGCCCTGGTTCTCGCTGGTGGACAGGGCCAGCGTCATCACGCTCGTGCGCGGGTACATCAGTCCCATGCCGGCGCCACCGGCTCCCCAACCGATGATCGCGACGACCGGAGGCAGCCCCCACAGTGCCGTTGCGAAGGTGAACGCGATCGCCGTGAGAAGCACACAACTGCCGATCCGGATGCTTCCAGTGTGCGTGAGAGTATTCGCCAGGCGGCCTTGCAGCCAGGATGCGCTCGCCCACGCCAACGCGGCGAGCGTGAGCGCTGCACCGGCAACAGTGGCCGAAAACGTGTAATGGTCGATAAGCAGGTACGGCAGGTAGACCTCGGCGCCGAAGAACGCCGCCGCGATGATGCCGCGGGTGAGGATCACGGTGGGCAGCCCGTCGGGCCGTGAGTGTGCCGCGCGGCACCAGGGATCGCACTGCCACGATCGCCACGACCACCGCCACTGCGGCGAGCACACCGCCGACCGTCGGAACCGAGGAGAGCAGGCCGAGACCGAGCACGGACAGCGCAGCCAGAATGGCCCACAGCATCCGAGCGAACGACCACGGCACCGCGGTGGCGTCGGCCGCCGCGGCCTCGTCCCCGAATCGGGCCGGGCCGGACAGGCTGTGCATGGCCGGAACGACCATCGCCATGGCGATCAGCACGAGTCCGACCACGCCGAGGAACACCCAATGCCAGCTCCACACTTCGGTGACGGCACCGGCGGCCACCGGCCCGATCAGCGAGGGGATGACCCAGGCGGCGGCGAAGCCGGCAAAGATCGACGGATGCAGTCGTGCCGGAAACGCGCGCGCGACAACCACATACAGGGCGACGATCATGGCACCCGTGCCGAAGCCTTGCACGAGGCGACCGGCCACGAGTGTGACCATGCTGGAGGCGGTTCCCGCGATCAGAAGACCCGCGATGAACGTGGCGACGGACGTGTAGAGCGGCACGGTCGGCCCGATGCGGTCGGCCCAATTGCCGCCGACCACCATGCCGACGATGCCGGTGGCCAGAGGCGCGGAGAAGGCCAGCGCGTAGAGGCTCGCTCCGTGCAGTTCGGCACTGACGACGGGCATAATCGTCGTGACCGCCAGCGACTCGAACGCCGCCAGAAAGCACAGCGAAACGGTGCCGATCGTGGCCCACAGGAAGTCGCGGCTGAACAGTCCAGGGGCGGGGTCGGCAGCGGCGTTGCCGGAGTTGTGGGGCACCTTGGGAGACTACGTCGCCCGCCCGCGACACGCAAAGCGTCCGCTGTCGCCACGGTGGGCAACTGCTGCAACTGCTGCAATTGGTCGCCGGCGCGGCCCGAACGCCGGCGGGCTCCTGGCGCGGCCCGAACGCCGGCGGTGCCTGGCCCGGCTAAGTCGGTGGTCCCGCGAGTGAGAAGTCGCTGCGTTGTCGGGTGCTGCCCGGTGATGCGCCCTGTCTCGTGGCCTCTCGTTGCAGATCTTTCAGAATGGCACTCTTGGATTCCAGTGGGCGAGGCGTCTGGGCGGAGTCGATGTCTGGCGGCGGAATGAGCCAGAACTGTGCGCCCTTGCGGATGATCTCCCAGTGATTGTCGTGCAAGAGCATGTGGTGATGGCGACACAGACACAGTCCATCCGCCACATCGGTGCCGCCATGGTCTCGTACCCATTGCTTGGTGTGATGCGCCTCCGTCCAGGTGGGCGGCCGGTCGCATCCCGGCCACATGCATCCACCGTCGCGCACGGCGAGGGCGATCTTCTGCCGATTGTTGAAGAGGCGCACCTCACGGCCGAGGTCCAGGGGCTGTCCGTTTGTGCCGAACTCGATTTCCACGGTCCCCGAAGTGCAGATGTTCCGCTCCACCGTCTCGATCGACACCGGAATGTCGATGCCTTCGATGCGACCGTGCCCGCTGCGTGCTCTGAGCGTTTCGCCGGTCACGAGCACGCGTACCGCGGGGGTGCGGGAGCCGGTGATGAGGTGGGCATCGGACTGATCGGAGCCGACGCCGAGCCGCAGCAGCGCCGTGAAGGCGTCGTGCAGGTACTGGTCCAGCGTGCGGTCGTCGTTCGCGACGGTCTCAGCCCATGCCTTGTCTGCTTCGTCGATGAAGCGCGGGCCGCCACGGCGCGGTGAGGTGAGTTTGTCGTAGACGTCGTCGAGGTAGGCGGATGTCTCCAGGTCGGGGTCGAGAATGAACCGGCTCAGTCCGTTGGGGCGCTTTACCCGTCGGAAGGACCGCTCCTGGTAAATGGCTCTCTCACGGTTCGCGATTCCGGCGGCATCCAGATCGTCGCGCAGAGCCCGAGCTCGTTTGTACAGCTGATCGGCGTTGAGTTCCGCCGCCTCTTCCAACAGTGCGCTGGCCGCCTCGGCCAGCTGCACTGCCGTGACACCCCCGCTGTTGGCGTCGACGGTGGCGTTGCCCAGTCCCGCTCGGATCGCGCGAGCTGCCTCCAGGGAGAGAGTGCCGCTGCTGACGGCGGCCCCGACCGCCCTCAACCATGGTTCGTGCACCGGAGCATCCGGCGCCGTCGTGTCGGTGGCTGCATCGATGATGGAGTCGTAGACCATTGTGCCGATCTGGACGAGCGTGGTGGCTTCCCGTGCCGTGGAGCCGGTCGTGAATTGCACGAGCGCTTCAGGGGTGCGGAAACCCTCCCGCTGAGCAAGTCCGGAGTAGCCGAGGTCGCGCCGCGAGCGGTGGCCGATCTCCCCGGCGATCAGCGAGGCACACGCGTTGAGCTTCTTGCTCGCTTCGGCCACCCGGCGTTGTTGCGCCAACAACGCCGGGTCGTCCAGCTGTTTGACGAGAGCCAGGTCGGTCGGCAACGCCTCCATGGCGGAAAGCACCGCACTGAGCGATGAGTCGAAGATAGTCTCGGAACTGGACACAAACATAGTTTACACATTCGAAGATAGTTCGCAAGCATTTTCTAAAATCTTTTGCGGAGGTTCACACAGGCGGACGAACCTCGAGCCGCGATGGCCTTTGTCTACTTCTGAGCTTGTCTACTTCTGAGCCGCCTGAGCCGCCTGAGTCGGCCGCAGCCGCAGCTTGCGCTGCACGCCTTCCTCACGCAACTCGGCAATGTTGCCCCGTGATTTCACGAAGTCGCTGAAGTTCTTGTAGCCGAGGGCGGATTCTTGAAACGACGGGTCCATCCGCAGCATCTGGTTCTTCACATTTGAACTTCCTACCCAGTCCGAGTCGTCTTTGGCGTGCAGCAAGCGCAGCGCGCGAATGAGAAGCTGAGACGCCGCCTGCTGGGCCGACTGCTTCGCCTTCCTACCTTGACCCCCGCCGGACGGGCGTTGCGGAGACTGTTTCTTCGTCGTCGCGGGTGACGTCGCTGCCGGCTCGTCGGCATCCGGTTGCTCCAGCGTCGCCACGGCATCTGGTTCCGCTGCGGCTTGTTGTTCCTCCTCGGCATCGGAAATGCCGGGCAACGCATCGTAGTCGGCGAATTCGTCGCAAGCGGCGGCGAGTGCGGTGCTGGTGGAGCCTGCCACGCCGATACCGACGACGTAGCGGCCGAGCCGCTTGCTGCGTTGCGCCAGTGCGATGTAGTCGGAGTCGCCCGCCACAATGACCACGTGGGTGAGGTCGGGAAGGCGGAACAGGTCCTCGACGACGTCGACGGCAAGGCGGATGTCCGCGCCGTTTTTCATCGACCGCACGGTCGGGAACAACTGCACCAGGTCGACGGCACGCTCGGTGAGTTGATTCTTGTAGCTGGCGTTCACCTCGATGGACCAGTCCGCGTAAGCCCGGCTGATCACGATGGACCCGAACGATGACGCGAAGTCGAGCACGGCCCCGATGTCCACCGTTGCATCGCCCAAGCGGGTCGCCAGATCGGTGTTGGCCCGCACCGAGTCAGCGGTGGCGGCGCGAACGCGATCGCGGAGGAAGCGCCCGCGCCCGTGGATCTGGTCGTAGCGGGAGATCACGATGTTGTCGAAGTCGATGTAGACGGCGACACGGTCTTCTTTGGATTCAGGCATCCAACACTCTTCTCAGTTCGACGGAAGTTCGGCTTTTACCAGTGTGGCCCTCGCGCGTCGGTGCGTCAGGCATGCGGATGACCGGCTCGAGCTTCGCTAGCTCCGGTCCGAGCCCGATGTCGATGAGGACCACGCGTCCGGCGAACTCGGAGGCGGGCGGGATGAGCAATCCGGCCTTGTATCCGCCGAAGGTGACGGTGACATCGGCCGGCAGGATGGCCGCGGATTCTGGGTCAGCCGCGGCCCCGGCGGCGACTTCTGCGGCATCCGGAGGATTGGGATTGATGCCGCTCGGGATGTCCACCGCAACGACGAGCGGATGCCGCGGCGCACCCAATACCGGCAGAATCGCCTGCACGACATCTCGCGCACCACCGCGCAGCGCCGGGTTCGGGCTGGTCCCGGTGCCGAGGATGCCGTCGACGATCACATCCACCCCGGCAGCCAGCCGGACTGCATCCGCGGGGTCCTCAACGTGCGCGCCGGCCGCGAGGGCGGCAGCCAGGGCTGGTTCGTGGATGCGGCTGCCGGTGGCGATGATGGCGACGTCCGAGCCGTCGGCCGCCATTTCGGCAGCGGCGAACAGGGCGTCGCCGCCGTTATCGCCGGAGCCCGCGAGCACGAGAACGGTGCTGCCGGCATCCGGCAACAGCGTGCGAATCTCGCGGGCAAGGCCGGCGGCCGCACGTGCCATCAAAGGAACCCCCGCGGCGAGCAGTGGAGCCTCTGCCGCCCGCACCTGTTCCGCCGTGTAGCCGTTGATCATGGCACCCATTCTGCTCGCGTGACTGACGCTGGCGGGCTACTCCGTGCCCTGGAGCCGGTCCAGCCGATCCCGCGCCCGCCTCGCCGCACTCTGGGCGGCTTCGGCAGTCCGGCTGGCTTGATCGTGTTCCCGGTCGAGCTGTTGCAATTCGCGGTCGGCGGCCAACACTCTGGTTTCCAGTGCCGCTACCTCCGCCTTCAGTTCCTCGAGTTCCGTCGCGAACTCGTCCCGCCGGCGGGTGGCTACGGCGATACGGCGGGCCACCGCCGCCACCGTCGCCGTCGCATCCCCGGCGCGATCGGTGGCATCCGCCGCTTTCTGCCGCGCGTCGGCCAACTGGCGCTTCGACGGACCGATCCGCGCCGGCGGCCGCGCCTCCTTTTCCACCACCACCGCATCCTCGGCCGCCGCCTCGATCACGTCATCGTCGGCGGCAGCCACGGCGCCGACGAGGTCGACCGGTTCGAGCCCGACCGAATCTAGTGACCGCGTCAGACGCGCCGTTTTCAGGGCGGCGGCAGCGCGCGCATCCGCCATGGCCGCGTTGAGGGTCTGCTCGATCTCGGTCACTGCCGCTTCGCTGATCTGGTGACTCGACGATTTCGCCAGCGCAGCCGCCTGCTTGCCCAGGGCTGCCACCAGCTGCCGACGCTGCTGGCTCAGAGTTCGGAGCGCGTCACTGTCGAGGTCGGCCTGCGCCGCGCGAAGTGTCCGGCCCAGCTGGATCACCTGCCCGATCTCCTCGGAGCGCTCGCGCACGAAAAGGTTGATCGCCCACGCCGCCGTCGACGGCTTCTGCAGTGAACGGATGCTGGCTGCCAGCTCTTTGTCGCCGTCCGCGCGGGCCTCGGCGGCGCGCTTGTTGCGGGTCGCGGTGAACGCGTCGGGAGTGAGCCTGTAGAGCTCACGGGCGATCTCGGCCAGGTCGGCCATCAACGGGCCCCGTCAAATGCGCTGGAGTGCATAGCAACATGGTGCCCTGTCTTGGCGCCGGCCGGTGGGTTGGCGGGGAATAAGGCCGGTACGTTGGCGGAGACAAGGCCGGTTGGTTGGGAGACAAGGCCGGTTGGTTGGCGGAGATAAAGTCGGAGCAGACTCGTACGGCGACGGCGAAGGGACACGATGGATCTGGGACTAGCAGGCAAGCGCATCTTGGTCACCGGCGGCAGCTCAGGCCTCGGTTTCGCTGTCGCGGAGGCGTTAGCGGCCGAGGGGGCGCGCGTAGCGCTGAACGCCCGAGACACACCGCGACTCGCGGAGGCCTCCGCAAGGCTGGGCGCCGTGGCCGTGCCGGCCGACCTGTCCGATCCCGCAGGCCCGCAGCGCGCCGTTGAGCAGGCATCCGCGGCTCTGGGTGGACTCGATGGCGTTCTGGTCAATTCGGGTGGCCCCGCGGCCGGCGGTTTCGCGGACCTTGACGATGCGACCTGGCAGGCCGCGATCGACGGCACGCTGCTCAGCACCATCCGGCTCGTGCAACACGCAATAATCGAGTTGAGGTCCGGGGTCGCGCCGTCGATTGCGGTGATCCTGTCGTCCTCGGTGCACCGGCCGATCCGCGGCCTCGCCACCTCGAACGTTCTCCGGCCGGGGCTGGCCGGACTGGTGCGCACCCTCGCGGTTGAACTGGCCCCGCAGATCCGGATCAACGGCGTGGCGCCCGGGCGCCTGAGCACGGCGCGGCTTGAAGACCTGGATGCGAAAGCCGCGGTCCGTACCGGCGGCTCGGTCGACGAGGTGCGCGCCGCGGCCACGGCCGCGATTCCGCTGGGACGCTATGGCCGACCACGGGAGCTTGGCGACGTGGTCGCGTTTCTGCTGTCCGCACGGGCCTCGTACATCACCGGGCAGATCATCGGCGTCGACGGCGGAGGCCGTCTGGCCTGACCTGCAACCCCGCACGCGCGTGGATCCTGGTCGAGCGGTCGAGTTTAAGGCGACGATACTGGCCGCGTGACCACCGTGATGAACTAGGTTGATCACACGAAACCTCAGGAGGCACGCATGAGCGGCGAACTGGTGCTGGTGACCGGTGGATCCGGTTTCGTCGGCGCCCACTGCATCCTCGCGCTCGTGGATGCCGGGTACCGCGTGCGTACCACGGTGCGGTTGCTCGCGCGGGAAGCGGAGGTGCGCGCGATGCTCGCCGCCGCCGGCTGCGAACCCGGCGACGCGCTGTCGTTCGTCGCCGCGGACCTTACCTCCGACGCCGGCTGGCGGCAGGCGGTGACCGGATGCGAGTTCGTGCTTCACGTGGCGTCACCGTTCCCGGGGCGACAGCCCAAAGACGAGAACGAGCTCATCGTCCCCGCCCGGGAAGGCGCCCTGCGCGTTCTGCGGGCGGCCAGGGACGCCGGCGTGCGGCGTGTCGTGCTGACCTCCTCCTTTGCGGCGATCGGATACGGCGCCCCGGCCAAAGACGCGGCATACACCGAGGCCGACTGGACGGACCCCAACGGGCAGGTCAGCGCGTACGCGAAATCGAAAACCCTCGCCGAGCGCGCCGCCTGGGACTTCATCGAGCGCGAGGGCGGCGGCGTGGAGTTGGCGGTAGTCAACCCGGTCGGCATCCTCGGTCCGGTGCTGGGACCGGACCTGTCCACCTCGATCGAGCTGGTCCGGCGGCTGCTGTCGGGAGGTATGCCGGGATTGCCCAAGACATCGTTCGGGCTGGTCGACGTACGCGATGTCGCGGACCTTCACCTGCTGGCCATGACCGCCCCGGCCGCTCGCGGTGAACGGTTCCTCGCGGTCGCCGGGGATTTCATGAAGCTGCCTGAGATGGCCAGGGTGCTGAAGTCCCGACTGGGGGCCGCGGCCGACCGCGTGCCGACCCGGGTGCTGCCCAACTGGCTGGTGCGGCTCGCGGCCCGGTTCGATCCGTCGCTCAGTGACGTCGCCCACCGACTGGGCCACAGCATGAACGCGTCGAACGAAAAAGCCCGGCGCGTACTCGACTGGAAGCCGCGGTCGCCCGAGGACTCCCTCGTCGCCACCGCCACGAGTTTGATCGACCTCAACCTGGTACAGGCCACGACCCGATAACCCGGGACGTGCGGCTGCAGCCAGAACGGAAGAGAAATGACCACTCACTCCGAGCGCCGCGTGGAGGATCTCTCTGCTGACGAGTGCTGGAAGCTGCTCGCGGCGGCACCGCTCGGCCGGCTCGCCACGGCGGTGGCCGATCCCGCGACGGGCGAACTTTTTCTCGACGTGTTCCCGGTCAACTTCCTCGTCCATGAGGGGGCGATCTTCTTCCGCACCGGCCCCGGCGCCAAGCTCATGGACATCACCGCCAACGACAGGGTCGCGTTCGAGGCGGACGGTCAGACCGGAGGCTTCAACTGGAGCGTCGTCGTGCACGGCAGCGCGCACCGATTGATGCTGGACGGCGACATCGAGCAGTCCGGCGTGCTCGAACTGGATGCCACGCATCCAACCGACAAGTGGAATTACGTGCGCATTACCGTCGACGCGATCACCGGGATACGTTTTCGGCGCTGACCACACCGGGGTGACTGCACCGGAACTCAGGCGGCGGCCGACCGGGCCGTGGCTTCGGCGTGCGCCTCCAACAGGATGCCGGTGAATTCCTCCGGCCGCACCACGCTCACCATGTGCGTGGCGCGCGGCAAGGTCACCAGGCGACCGTGCGGGGTGGCTGCAAGATAACGGCTGGCGTGGATCCGGAAATGATCGAGTTGGCCATTGACGAACGTCACCGGCACGTCGATCCGGGAGAGGCTCGGCGCCGGTGTCACCGGCCGCAACTCGCGCAAGACGTCGTCCATCACCTCCAGGGCCACCCCGCCGGCGAGCACGTCAAGCGCACCGGGCGGAGGAACGAGCAGCCTCAGCATGAAGTCGTTCAGCGCCCTGCCGTGGTCGGGGAGTGCGTGGATGCCGCGGGCGAGCATCCGCCAACCGCCCAGCAGCAGACGGTTCGGCTCGGTTCCGCAGCTGGCCGCGAGCAACCCGGAGATCGCGTCAGGGTGGGCTCCGGCCCACTCGATCGCCAGATAGCCACCCAGCGAGAATCCGCACAGGTACGGCTTCGCGCCCGACTCCGACGCCGCGGCAATCCCGTCGCCGATCGCCCGCCGGGCACCCTTCAGCGTGAACCGCTCACCCATGCGGCGGCCGTGGCCCGGCAGGTCGATGGCGACGGCCGGAATGCCGTGGGATTCGCACGCCGCGACCTGATGTCGCCACATAGTCGCGGATGTCCGCAATCCGTGCACGAACACTACAGCGGCGGGCATGCGCTTGATGCTAATCCGGCATCCTTGGAACACGACGAATGTCGCGGACGCCATCACTAGCGGCGCAGGTACCGGGCCCGACACGCCTGGTAGATGCCGTAGGCGATGAATCCACCGGCGATGAAGAACAGCGGCCACACGCCGGTGGGAAGCGTGGTGAGGAACCGGAACGCCCCATCGAGTCCTGTTGTCCAGCTCGCATCGCCGAACAGCGCGCCGCCAGCAAAAAGCAACCCGATAATCACGAGCGCGATGCCTTTAGCGGTGTAGCCAACAACACCCAGCGCCACCACCGCCACACCGGCGGGTCCGGTCGGCGGGTCGATGTCCTCACGGAAGTGACGGGAGAGGCCCCGAAACGCGAAGGTCACACCGACCGAGCCGACGGCCATTCCCACCGCCATGAGCACGAAGACCCCACCGGGAAGGCCGATGAGCCAGGAGCTCAAGCTGTGAGTCGACTTGGCGGTGTTCGAGTGACCTCCCGAGGCGAACACCAGCGCAGCCAGCGCAACGGCGAGGAATCCGATGGCTTTGAATCGGTCCCGCACCTTCCTCGGCAGCGCCCGTTCCGGCCGGGGCGACATCGGCCCGGTCCACTGCCACACCGCAAGCCCCAGCAGCGCGACCACCGCGATCCACAACACGATGATTCCCCCCGGCGCATCCGCGACAGCATCCAGCGCCCCAGACTGGTCGGCGTGCCGTCGCAAACCGCGGGCCACGCTGATCGCCAGAGCGCCGATCAGGATGTGGACGACGCCACTGGCGATGAAGCCGCCGCGGGCCAGCACACGGGCCGGTCTGCTGTTGGTGGCGTCGCGGGCGGCAGCCTCGACCTGCTTCCGTTTCGCGCGCCCGCTTGCCATGCTGCCCACATGCCCTTGATACCACCGGCTCCTTGTGCTCGACCCTGACAGATGCCGGTACCCGGCGTGGGAACTCCCGCAGAAAATGCCTATTGCGCTTGAATCTGACCGCGATCAGGAGAAAAGTCGAACACTTCCTATTCGAGAACCTGAAGGAGACCCCATGCTCACTCTCACCGAAAACGCCAGCGCCGCCATCAAGAACCTCACCGACCAGACGGCTGTTGCGGGCGACGCCGGACTTCGGATCAGCGCCGCGGATGACACAACCGGCAGCCTCAAGGTCGAACTGACACCCACCCCAGAGCCCAGCGATCAGCTCGTGGAGGATTCCGGAGCTCGCGTCTTTCTCGAGGAGCGGGCCGCTGCCGCGCTCAGCGACAAGGTGCTTGACGCGCAACTCGACGGCGATGGTTCCGTGCGGTTCGCCGTGGCAGAGCGCGGATAACTGTCGACCCGCAAGACGATGGCAATGCAGGCACCCGTCGCCCGATTTCGACAGGCTCAATCACCGGGCGGGCTCAATCACCGGGAGGGCTCAATCACCGGGAGGGTGGCCGCAATCGCATCCCCCGGTGGTCGAGCCCCGGTGGTCGAGCTTGTCGAGACCCGTCGCCCGATTTCGACGGGCTCGATCACCGGGAGGCTGCGTCCTGACGACAGCGTCCGCAGGCGCAGCGTTCGGATTCAGGGGCGTAACAGCACCTTGGTGGCGCGGCGCTCATCCATCGCCGCGTAGGCCGCCGCGGCCTGGGTCAACGGCAGCTCCAGGTCGAAGACCCGGCCCGGGTTGATGGCTCCGGAGAGTACGTCCGGGAGCAGTTCCTCGATGTAACCGCGCACCGGCGCCACTCCGCCGTTCACCCCGATGTTGTCGTCGAACAGCGGCCGCACCGGCAGTTCCGATCCACCGTTGGGGGAGCCCACGTAGCCCACAGTTCCGCCGGGGCGGGTGCAACGGATCGCCTGATCCATCGACGCCTTCGTACCGACGCACTCCAAGACGCAGTCCGCGCCGATTCCGTTGAAGAGGGCTTTGACCCGGTCGACGCCGGCATCGCCGCGTTCCTCGATCACGTCGGTCGCGCCGAACTCGCGGGCGATCGCCTGTCGATCGGCGTGGCGTGACATGGCCACGATGCGCGCGGCGCCGAGGCGCTTGGCCGCCAGAATGCCGCAGAGCCCCACCGCACCGTCGCCGACCACGACCACCGAACTGCCGGCCGACACTCCTGCGGACAGGGCGGCATGATGGCCGGTGCCGCAGACATCCGCCAGCGTCAGCAGACTCGGGATGAAGCCGTCGTCCGGTACCGAGGGGGTCACCACCAGCGTGCCGTCGGCCAGTGGCACCCGCACACGCTCGCCTTGGGCACCGTCCACGAACCGTCCGTTGCGGTCATCCGCGCCCCACCATCCGCCGTGCAGGCACGAGGATGTGACGCCGTTTCGGCAGTTGATGCACGTGTTGTCGCAGTAGTAGAACGGCGCGATGACGAAGTCGCCGACCCGCAGCTTGTGCACCTCCGAGCCGATCGCCTCGACGATGCCGACGAATTCGTGTCCGATGCGGTGCGGGCTGAGCGTGGGTATCGTCCCGCGATACGGCCAGAGGTCGGACCCGCACACGCACGCGGCAACCACGCGGACGACCGCGTCGGTGACCGTCATCAGTACCGGATCCGCAACCTCGTCGGTTCGGATGTCTCGTTCGCCGTGGATCACTGTTGCTCGCATAGGACAAAGTCTAAGGATGCGTTGACGCGTCCCGGAGGCAGGACTTACATTGGCGAGGGGGATGCCGCCCGCACTGCAGAGGAGTTTCATGGTCGAGACCGTGCAATCAGCCGATGGCACCAACATTGCGTTCGAGCGAAACGGCACCGGCCCGGCGGTGATTTTGATCGGTGGTGCATTGAGCACCCGACAGGGAGCATCCGGCCTCGCGGAGTTGCTGGCACCCGACTTCACGGTCTATACCTGGGACCGGCGTGGCCGCGGAGACAGCGGTGACACGAGGCCCCACTCGGTTCAGCGCGAGATCGAAGACCTCGCCGCCCTCGTCGTCGCGGCGGGCCAACCCTGTTTCGTGTACGGGCATTCGTCGGGGGGAGCGCTGGCCCTCGAAGCCGCGCAACAGGGTTTGCCCTTGGCGGGATTGGCAGCGTACGAACCGCCGTACATGGTTGCGGGCGAACCAGACGACGACTTCAACGGCCTGGTTTCCAGGGCGGTGGAGGAGGGCCGACCGGAAGAAGCGCTCGCGCTGTTCATCGGAAACGCGATGCCAGGCAGCCTCGACGCAATGAAGCAGTCCCCGTTCTGGTCGAGCTTGGTGGAATTGGCGCCGACCCTGCCGTACGACCTGGCTCTGGTCCACGACGGGTCCATTCCCACCGGGCGGTTCGCGGCGGTGGACACGCCCACGCTGCTGCTGGTAGGCGGCGCCAGTCCGAGCTGGGCTGGTTTGGCGGCCGAGGCGATTGTCGCATCCGTCCCCGGTGCTGTGCGGCGCACTGTGGAGGGTCAGGATCACCGGGCCGCGAACGATGCGGTGGCCCCAATCCTGATCGAATTCTTCGGCGCCCTGCGGACCATCGGCGCGGCCTAGTTTCGCAGACGCGCGCCTCGGCCTTTCCGGGGCGGGAATACAGTACTTTCGACGGATGGCTCTCTCTCGTTTCCTGCGGCGCTGGTGTATCCCGATACTCGGCGTCATCGCGCTGTGCTTCGGGCTCGTGGTGTTTCTGACCCAGTCGACGCTTACCGCGTCGTGGACGGTGTACGACTTGGCGGCTGGAACGGCGCTGGCGCCCGGCGCGCCCACTTTGCGGATTGGACAGGACGGTGGAGGCCTGTCGCATCAGGTTCGGCAACTCAGCTTGAGTGGCCAGATCTCCATTGCGGTGGGCATTGCTCTGTTGTCGGGTTGGGTTGGATTCGCGCTGGGCAGGCGAAGGGTCGCACCTCACCACGTCGAAATGTTGCCGTTCACCGAGGCCATGCGCGCGGAGTGAGTCCGCGGCTGACTCGCGACGACGTTCCCGGCACGATCTTGAGCTGGCCGTGGCGCCGAGGCCGTAGCCTGATGGGGTGTCGAACCCAGGGGTGAAACCGCGGCTCTCCCGCGAGGTTATCGTGCTCGGCCTCATCGCCTTCTTCGTCATGGTCGGCTTCGGCGTCGTCATCCCCGTCCTGCCGGTGTTCGTGCGCAGCTTCCACGTCGGTTACACCGAGGTCGGCGCGGTGATCTCCGCGTTCGCACTGATGCGCCTGGTCGCCAGCCCGTTTTGCGGCAAGCTCATCGACTGGGGTGGCGAACGAACCATCCTGGCGATCGGGATCGGAATCGTCGCGGTGTCCAGCGCAATGGTCGGAATCGCGCAGAGCTATCTCGAAGTGCTACTGCTACGAGGGGCGGGTGGTATCGGCTCGGCGATGTTCTCCATCTCGGCCATGACGCTGCTGCTGGGAACGACGGACCGGTCGATGCGCGGTCGCGCCGTTGGGTTCTACCAGGGCGGGTTCCTCATCGGCGGGATGGCGGGTCCCGCGCTCGGCGGGCTTCTTGCCATCATTTCGTTGCGTGCCCCGTTTTTCTTTTACGCGGGCACGCTCGTCGTCGCCGGCGTCGTGGGGCTGGCCTTCTTGCGACCTCGCTCGGGGCGGGTGGTGGATGCGACAGAGCCGGCCCCGATCATTCCCTTCCGACAGGTGCTCGCCGACCCGCGGTTCCGGGCGGCATGTCTGGCGAACTTCGCCTCCGGCTGGGCGTCGCTCGGAGTGCGCAGCGCGCTGGTTCCCGTCTTAGTGGTCGAGGTGCTGCATCGCACCGAGCTGTGGACCGGGATCGCCTTCGCCATTGCCGCGGTCGCGCAGACCCTGGCGTTGGGGCCGGCCGGCAAGTTTGTCGACACCGTCGGACGTCGGCCGGCCATCATCGGGGCGTACGCGCTCGCCGCCGCCGTGATGGTCGCGATCCCGTTCGCCGGCGACATCTGGATGCTTACGGCACTGCTCTGCGTGTACGGCATCGCGGCGGCCTTCATGGGCACTGCGCCGGCCGCCGCGGTCGGCGACGCCGCCGGAGCGCGCAGTGGTCAGCCGGTCGCGATCTTCTCGGCGTTCTCCGACCTCGGCGCGATCGTCGGACCGCTCGTCGCCGGCGCCCTGCTCGACGCGGTGTCTTACCAGGTCGCATTCGGCTCGGCGGTCGTGCTCATGCTGTTGGCGTCCGTCTACGCGCTGCGGATGCCGCGGGACCGCCAGTCGTCTTCCGTCGCGTTGTAGTCGGCCTCGGGTCGACTACGCTCGGGCACAGCAGAGGAGACGCGTGGTGGATCACCCAGAAGTGCGGCTTGAGCCGTGGTCAGACTTCGACCTCGACTTGTTGCGGCGAAACAATGTGCCAGAAATGATGACCTACCTCGGCGGCCCGGAGACCGAGGAGCAGCTGGTCGCTCGACATGCCCGGTATCTGGAGTACTGGCGCCTCGGAACTGCGCGGATGTTTCGGGTGGTGATCCCTGGGGTTCCGCAAGGCGTCGGCGCGGTCGGCTACTGGGACAAGACCTGGCGCGACACGCTGGTCTACGAAGCCGGCTGGAGCATCCAGCCCGAATTCCAGGGCAGGGGCATCGCTCGTCGTGCCGTTACCGCAGCCCTCGAGTATGCGGCACAGGTCGGATCCCGCCGGTATCTGCACGCGTTCCCCTCTATCGAGAATGCGCCATCCAACGCCTTGTGTCGCAGCGTCGGCTTCATGTTGCTGTCGGAGTGCGACTTCGAGTATCCACCGGGTCACATGATGCGCTGCAACGACTGGAAGTTCGACCTCGACCAACTGCCGCGCGACCCGAAACCCGTTTAGCGGGATTCCCCACCGAAGATGTGTCGGGTGAGTGCTTGAATGTCGCGATCCATAACCTCGAGTTTGACGGTGAGCGTCTCGAATTTTGCGTCGACCGCTGCGAACTTCACGTCGACCGCCTCGAACCTCGCGTTCATCGTGTCTTGCAAACCGCCGATCGCGGACGTGAGGGGGCGATTGAAACTCGTGGTGACGATGCCGATCATGCCAAACATGGCAGCCGAAAACACACCGATAAGCACCCAGACCTGCGGCTCCGTCACGGTGATCACCATCCCATTGTCGCTCAGCAATCGACATCACTCGAGAGGCGTTAACGATGTCCTGGTCAGCCATCCATCAGGTTGGGCATAACTTGCCTCCGCGTACGTCGGGAGGGAATGATGCGCAGCGCGTTGCAGTTGAATGAGGTTGATGCAAACGCATAGTCCGACAACGTGAAAGGGCACGCCGATATGAGCGACATTAGCGAGACTCACCCCGAGCACCGGCTACAGCTCGGCCTCGACACCTTCGGCGATATCACCGTGGATGCCAGTGGCACACCGATCACGCACGCCAAGTCCATTCGCAATGTCGTCGAGCAGGCAGTGCTCGCCGACGAGCTTGGCCTGGATATCTTCGCGGTCGGAGAGCATCACCGCGCCGACTTCGCGGTCGCCGCCCCAGAAGTCGTACTGGCCGCGATCGCCGGCCGCACGTCGCGCATCCGGCTCGGTTCGGCCGTCACTGTACTGAGCTCCGACGACCCGGTGCGCGTGTACGAACGCTTTGCCACCCTCGACGCACTATCGCAAGGACGAGCCGACATCATCCTGGGCCGCGGCTCGTTCACCGAATCCTTCCCACTGTTCGGTTACGACCTCGCCGACTATGAGCTGCTCTTTGAGGAGAAGATCGCCCTGTTTGCCGAGCTGGTCAAAGAGCAGCCGGTCACCTGGTCCGGACGCACCCGCGCCGCACTCACCGCCCAGCCGGTGTATCCGCCGACCGAATCCGGGTCGCTGACCACCTGGGTCGGTGTCGGCGGCAGCCCGGAATCCGTCGTCCGTGCCGCCCGCTATGGGTTCCCGCTGCTGCTCGCGATCATCGGCGGGGAGCCATTGCGCTTTGCACCGTACGTTGACCTCTTCAAGCGTGCATTGGCCCAGTTCGAGCGTGCCCTGCTGCCGGTCGGCGCCCACTCGCCAGGGCACATCGCCGCGACGGATGCCCAGGCTCGCGACGAACTGTGGCCGCCATACTCCGTCATGC
The DNA here is from genome assembly GCF_039652555.1 of Parafrigoribacterium mesophilum. Classification (NCBI taxonomy): domain Bacteria; kingdom Bacillati; phylum Actinomycetota; class Actinomycetes; order Micrococcales; family Microbacteriaceae; genus Parafrigoribacterium; species Parafrigoribacterium mesophilum. The sequence continues at coordinate 728,822 of NZ_JBDJAF010000001.1, read as the reverse complement.
AGCAGCGCATCGGCGCCGAGCGCGGCTGGCCGCCGATGACCCGCGAGCAGTTCGACCGCGAGGCGGGACCGGATGGCGCCCTGTTCGTGGGCGCTCCCGAAACAGTCGCCACCAAGATTGTGAAGGTCGCCAGGGGGCTCGGCTTGTCCCGATTCGATCTCAAGTACTCCAACGGCACGATGTCGCACGAACAACTGCTGGAGAGCATCCGGCTGTATGGGAGCGAGGTTGCGCCCATGGTGCGCGAGCAACTCGCCGCCTCCGCCGAGTGAGCCCCGTCCCCTGGGAGATTGACCTTTTCCCCGGTGATTGACCTGTTCCCCGGTGATTGACCTGTTCCCCGGTGCTTGGCCTGTTCCCCGGTGATTGAGCCCCGTCGAAATCCGGCGAGGTACCCTGCGAACTCTCGACGAGCTCGACCACTGGGGGCGGTGAACGCGCGAGGGAAGGATTCGACGGCGCAGCGCGTTGGCCGAAACATGAAGGCAATTCTCTATCACCACACCGGTGACCCCTCCGTACTCAATCTCGTCGATCGTGAACGGACAGAACCCGGTGCAGGAGAGGTTCGCGTACGAATTGTCGTCTCGGGCGTGAACCCCACGGACTGGAAGTCCCGGCGCGGCTCGCGGCCCGGCGAATCGCTGCCCTTCGACGAGGTGGTTCCGAACCAGGACGGCGCCGGAATCGTCGATGCCGTTGGCCATGGTGTCGATCAATTCCAGGTGGGAGACCGCGTGTGGCTCGCCCTCGCCGCACACCAGTTGCCCAGCGGCGGCACCGCGCAGGAATTCACCGTTCTGCCGGCCGACCGAGTGCATCCGCTGCCGGATACGGCAAGCTTCGAACTCGGCGCGAGTTTGGGTGTCCCCGCCGTCACCGCTCACCGGGCGTTGACGGTCAGCGAGGATGGACCTTCCCGGCTGGCCCCGGGCGCGCTGGCCGGCAAGGTTGTACTCATCGCCGGGGGTGCCGGCGCGGTCGGTCACGCCGCCATCCAACTCGCGCGCTGGGCGGGCGCAACCGTGATCACGACCGTGAGCAACTCGGAGAAGGCTGCGCTCGCCACGGCGGCGGGAGCGCATCACGTCGTCAACTACCGCGAATCTGACGCGGCTACGAGTATCCGGCGTCTTGCTCCCGAGGGCGTCGACCTCATCGTGGAGGTCGCACCGGCACAGAACGCCGCACTGGATCTCGAAGTCATCCGTAACCGCGGATCGATCGCCGTCTACGCCAACAACGGCGGTGACACGTTCACCCTTGACGTGCGTCAACACTTCTCTCGCAACGTGCGATACCAGTTCCTGCTGCTCTACACCGTCGGTCAGGATGCGCTTGATGCTGCCGCGGAGGATGTCACCTCCGCCGTTCGCGACGGCGCACTGTCAGTGGGAGAGCAGGCGGGGCTGCCGCTGCACTGGTTTGACCTCGCCCATACCGCGGATGCCCACGCTGCGGTCGAAGACGGCGCGGTCGGCAAGGTGCTCATCCGCGTCGGCGAGTTCTAATCGGCCGTCGATGGTTCTCCGGGCAGCACACCAAAATTGCTTGCCGTGCACTATTGCGCTTTTCTCGGAATGGGGCGAATAATACAAGAGAGGTTCGTCGATTACCCGATTTCCGAACCTCAAACCCCCACGGCCGATCCCCGGCAGAGACCCATCATCAGTGGGACTGATTCGTCGCTACCCGCCTCTTTCCGAATCTGTCCACGCAAGAGCGACCCTATTCGGTTGTACTCGCACGCCCGATGGCATTCTGCGCGATCAAATCCACTATGCGGATGCCTCTATGGAGCGGTATTTCGCCTCAACGAAGAAGGTCAAGAATGTTCGGAATCCCTAAAGCGAGGGGCGTAGCCTTTGTTGCCACCCTTGCCTTACTTGGCGGTACCGTCTGGATCGCCGCCGGCACTACCGGTGCGTACTTCAGCGACACCCACAGCGGAACCATTACAGGGACGGTTGGCTCCATCCAGATAAGTCCATACGGTGGTGGGGGAGACAATGGCATTGATTTCTCGTTCGATAGGTTGTTGCCGGGTGAGGCGCAGACGGCCACGGTGAAGTACAAGAACACCGGCAACAGCCCTGAGGATGTTTGGATCGTCTTCCCGAATGCCACAGCCTTGAGCGCCCTCAACAGCATGGGCACCTATGGCGAAGTTCACCTGGCAGCCAACGATAAGGAAATCTTCGCCTCGACGAACCTCAATGATCGGGTGGAGACCTGTGGTCCATTCGCATCGGATGGCTGCTGGCCGCTGACTAAGCAGTACCGCGTCGCGAGCGCAGTCGCACCCGGTGCGTCTGGTTCTGTCTCGTTCTCGTTCGCACTTGCGGCGAAGACGGTCACGCCCCCGGCGACCTTCAACACGTATCCGAACTCGCTACTGTCATTCCAGAATGACCCGGCGAAAAATAAGGACGACCAGTATTACATCAACTCCGCTGATGGAAGCGGTGCAGGTCTCCCGTACCAGATCGTGGCGACTCAGGTAGGCATACCGGCTGGAGTTACTAAGCCGTAACTGCGTACGTGCAATAGCCACCCAGTCTGGGGTGTCGTGCCGCTACTAAGTGGCACGACACCCCTGCACTTCTCGATGAAGGAAAGGCGACATGAAGGGCTTCAAAGTTTGCCTCGTCCTACTTCTGCCGCTTTTGGCGCTCACAATGTTTGCCCTCGTCGGCACGGGGGTGGTTCCCTACAAGGTCTATGTCGTGCATACGGGATCGATGATGCCGACGATCCCCTCCAGAAGTGCGGTTGTGGTGCAAGAAAACCAGTATCAGATCGGCGAGCCGATCTCGTTCTATCTGAATGGCGGCGTGGTCACTCATCGACTGGTTGGCATCAGTCCTGACGGCACCATCGATACCAAAGGCGACGCCAACGCTACGGTTGACCCTTGGCACGTCGACACCAGCGCAATAATCGGTGGGGTCGTGGCCGCACCTGCCGAACTGGGCTACTGGATAACCTTTTTCAAGAACCCTGCCGGGCTCGCATCGATGCTTTTCATCGTTCTTGCGTGTTGGCAAATATGGTCGATTGCAGGAAAGAGCGATCGGAACTCCACCGGCCATAGATACCAGCACAGACGCGGCGCGGGCCGATTCCGCGCCACTGCGTGGTAGTTCGCTCTGCGCACCAGTCAGCGCCCCGAACCTCCCGGAAGTCCAGCGCGCGGGGCAGGATGGTCTCCATGACCACCATCGCTCCCTACGGCTCCTGGCGCTCGCCGATCTCCGCCCGCGACCTCGCCGAGAGCGGGCATCCGATCAGCGGCGGCGCCTGGGTCGGCGAGGACATCTGGTGGCTCGAAGCTCGACCGGGGGAGGCGGGCCGCTACGCGGTGCGAACCCACAGTGACGGCGAGCCGGTCGACATCCTGCCGGCGCCGTGGAACGCACGCACCAGAGTGCACGAATACGGCGGTGGAGCCTGGACGGTGACGGCCGACCAGACGCTGGTCTTTGCCGAGTTCAGCGACCAGCGCCTCTATCGACTGGATGCCGGCAGCAGCACACCGACGCCGCTCACCCCGGCACGCGGCGGCTTCCGCTTCGCCGAACTCAGCATCCGAGACGACGAGATCATCGCCGTGCGCGAGACTCACGACGGCGGCAACGTCACCCGCGACATCGTCGCCGTGCCGACGGACGGCGCCGCAGCAGAAGACGAGACGGCGATCCGCTCCATCGTCTCGGGATCGCACTTTCTGGCCTACCCGCGGTTCTCGCCGGAGGGAACAAAGCTCGCGTGGATCGCCTGGGAGCATCCGCAGATGCCGTGGGACGGCACAGAGCTGCGCGTCGGCGACCTGCACGGCGGTATCGTTGACGCCTGGCGAACGCTCGCCGGCTCGCAAACCGAGTCCGTGTTGCAGCCGGAGTGGACCGACAACGCCAGCCTCACCGCGATCAGCGACCGCGGCGGCTGGTGGAATCTCGTTCGCGTCGCAGTCGATGGAACGGTCACCGCGTTGCATCCGGAAGAGGCCGAATACGGCGGACCGCTGTGGACGCTCGGCACCCGCTGGTACGACGTGCTCGACGACGGTCGGCTGCTCGCCGTGCGCAGTTTCGGAGCCGACAGCCTGGTCACGCTTGACCCGCACAGCGGGCACGGCGAACCGCTCGCGACGCCGCTGACCACCATCGCTCTCGGCCCGCGCAACGGCGACCGGATGCTGCTCACTGGCGGCAGCTCCACCCTGGCCACGGGACTGCGCGTGCTGAACCTCACCACTGGAACCCTCGACGACGTGCGGCTGGCCGTCGACGCGCTGCCGGATGCCGCCTACCTGCCGGTCGCCGAGGCGAAGACCTTCGCGGGCACCGCCCTGAATCCGCGGGAGGTGCACACGTTCGTCTACGCACCGCGCAACCCCGACTTCACGGCACCGGAGCGCGAACGGCCACCCTACATCGCCTTCGTGCACGGCGGGCCGACATCGCGGGTCTCGGCAGCGGCTAACCCCACGATCGCCTACTTCACCAGCCGCGGGATCGGCGTGGTCGACGTGAACTACGGCGGCTCAACCGGCTACGGCCGCGCCTACCGGGAGCGGCTACGCGGCCAATGGGGCATCGTCGATGTCGAGGACACCATCGCCGCGGTGCTCGGGCTCGCGGATGCGGGACTGGCCGACCGCGGCAGGCTCGGCATCCGCGGCGGTTCGGCTGGCGGCTGGACCGTGCTCGCCTCCCTCACTTCCTCCGACGTCTTCGCCGCCGGCACCTCCTACTTCGGGGTTGCCGAGCTCAAGCAGTTCGCCCAGGACACGCACGACTTCGAGTCCCGCTACCTGGACGGGCTGATCGGGCCGCTTCCGGGCGCCGAGGAGCTGTACGACACCCGGGCGCCGCTGAACAACGTGCACCGGCTGTCGACGCCGGTGCTGCTATTGCAGGGCCTGGATGACCCGATCGTGCCGCCGGCCCAGGCCGAGCTGTTCCGCGACGCGCTGGCGGCCAAGGGCATCCGGCACGCCTACATCGCCTATGAGGGGGAGTCCCACGGCTTCCGCCGTGCCGAGACGATCGTGAGTGCCACCGAGGCAGAACTATCGTTCTATGGGCAGATCATGGGATTCGAGCCGGTGGACGTTCCGCGGCTCGAACTCTCGTAGCTAACCTGCGATCGACTGGGTTTCCACGACGCCGGCCCGGATCAGCGGCAACGCACGGGCCACCGACAGATCGATCCGTTCGTGCAGCTCCAGGCTCGACACCCGATTATTCGTGAAGTCCGAGTCGTTCGCGTAAACCCCGAGCGGCAGCGTGAGGGCCTGGAAGAAGCCGAACAGAGGCCGGAATTGGTGCTCGATGATGAGTGCGTGGCGGTCGCTACCGCCGGTCGCCGCCAGCAGCACCGGTCTGTCGACTAGCGCGTACTGGCCGACGAAATCGAACAGATGCTTGAAAAGGCCGGTGAACGACGCCCGGTACACCGGGCTGGCCACGACCAGCACATCGGCGCTTTCAATCCGCAGCAACTCGGCCTCCACGGATGCCGGAAGTTCGTCGCGGCACAGCGTTCCGGCAAACCGCGGGTCGATGTCGTTCACCTCGATCAAGTGAGCGCTGATCGGCAGCTCTCGGCTCAACGCCGCGAGAATCTCGTTCACGAGAGCCGTTGTCTTCGACGGAGCGTGCAGACTTCCGGACACGGCGACGACCTGCAATGGAGTGGCGGGCAGCGGTTCGGACATGGTTCGACGGTAGGGTGATGCGCCATCGAATGCGAGCCGCAACGAAACACGGCGTAAGACTGTGACGCCGTGTTGCGCCGCCGGATGCGATCGGCGGTGCACCGGTTGCACCATGTTCTACATGCCCAGACAAATTCGCTTCAACGCCTTTGACATGAACTGCGTCGCCCACCAGTCCTCCGGGCTGTGGCGGCACCCGGATGACCAGTCCTGGCGATACAAGGACCTCACCTACTGGACCGAATTGGCCAAACTGCTCGAGCGCGGCACCTTCGACGGCATCTTCATCGCCGACGTGCTCGGCACCTACGACGTGTACGGCGGCTCCAACGAGGCCGCCATCCGCCACGGCGCGCAGGTGCCGGTCAACGATCCGGTGCTGCTGATCTCCGCGATGGCGCTGGTCACCGAGAACCTCGGGTTCGGAGTCACCGCCGGCACCGCGTACGAGCATCCGTATCCGTTCGCCCGCCGCATGTCCACCCTCGACCACCTCACGAACGGCCGGGTCGGCTGGAACGTGGTTACCGGATACCTGCCCTCGGCCGCCCGCAACATGGGCAACGACGACCAGCTCGAACACGACCAGCGCTACGACGTCGCGGACGAATACCTCGAGGTGCTCTACAAGCTGTGGGAGGGCTCCTGGGAGGATGACGCCGTCATCCGCGACCGCGAATCGGGCGTGTTCACCGACCCGAGCAAGGTCCACGAGATCGGCCACTATGGCACCCATTTCACCGTTCCCGGCATCCATCTGTCCGAACCGTCGATCCAGCGCACCCCAGTGATCTACCAGGCCGGCGCCTCCCCTCGCGGCATCGCCTTCGCCGCCGGCAACGCGGAGGCGATCTTCGTCGCGGCATCGACCAAGGCCGGGCTGAAGGCGACCGTCACCAAGATTCGTGACGCCCTTCAGGCGGCCGGCCGTGATCGGTACGCGGCGAAGATCTACACACTGCTCACCGTCATCACCGACGCGACGCCCGAGAAGGCGCAGGCCAAATACCAGGACTACCTCTCCTATGCCAGCGCGGAAGGCGCCCTGGTGTTCATGTCCGGCTGGATGGGCATCGACCTGTCCCAGTACGACCTCGACGAGCCGATCGGCAATGTGAAGAGCAACGCGATCCAATCGGTGGTGGCCAACTACCAGGAGGCAAACGAGGACGGCGGTGAGTGGAGGGTGCGCGACATCGCCCGGCTGGGGGCCATCGGCGGCCTCGGCCCGTTCATCGTCGGCTCCGGCGAGCAGATCGCCGACCAGCTGCAGGAATGGGTCGCCGAGACCGACGTGGACGGCTTCAACCTCGCCTACGCCATCACGCCCGGCACCTTCGAGGACATCGTCGAGTTCGTCATTCCCGTGTTGCGACAGCGTGGCGTTTACCCGGAGGCCTACGCCCCCGGCAGTCTCCGCAACAAGCTCACTGGCCGCGGCGACCGGTTGCCAGAGGAGCACAGGGGAGCGGGCTACCGGGTGGGCGCCCTGGCCTCCACCTCGCCGCGGTAGCCAGCACCCCGCTGGTCACGAACCGCGTTCAGGTCGCGGGTGTTTGGCGCTCCAGCACCTTCTCCAGAGCATCCAGTAGCAGCAGCTGACCCTTCACTGCCTTCGACCGCGCCAGGTTCAGCGGGAACCAGCGGGCGTCGTCGATCTCCGGAAAATCCCGGATTCGCCCGGATCCCTTCGGCCACTCCAGCGGGAACGTGTTGCTCACCACCGTGTCGACCTGGAAGTCTGTTTCGGCCGCATAGGTCGTGATGATCTTCCCGGAGGACTGCCGGAACTCGCCGAGAAGCCAATATTCGACCGCTGGCGCCGGAGCGCCCAGCTCTTCCTCGAACTCTCGCAGGGCGGCCGTCAGCGGGCCTTCGTCCGCCTCGTACAGTCCCTTCGGGATCGACCAGGCTCCGTCATCCTTCCTCGCCCAGAACGGGCCGCCCATGTGGGCGAGCCACACCTCGAGTGATGGCGTGAACCGGTACAGCAGAATCCCGGCGCTTCGAAGTGTGGTCACCCTTCGATCCTCGCACCCTGCGGGGGAGGGGGCTGTCGTCACAATTCGACGCTGCGGTTCTCCCCGACATCGGGTCTGGACTTGGTCACCATCGCCTTGGCTATCTCGAACGCCCGCGCGACGGCCGGTTTGTCGCTGGCCCAGTACTCGGCACTGCGCGCATCCACCCGCAGCAGGGCGACGCTCGGGTCGTCCTTTCCGTTTTCAAACCACGCCTCCACCATGGGGTTCCACAGTTCGTCGATGCGCGTCGAATTGTGTTCAACAGTCGCTGTCCCGGCAATCGACAGATACCCTTTGCCGTCCGTGTAAGCGACATTCACCTTGGGGTTGGCGGCGACGTCGTTCACCTTGGGGCTCGGATCCTGTGTGAAGAACCACAGCGAGCCGTCAAAGTCGTGGTCGAGCACCGCCAGCGGCCGGCAGTGCAGTTCGCCGGAGGCGGTTTCGGTGGTCAGCAGCGCCACTTTCGAGCGTGAAATGATCGTGCGGATCGTGTCAAATTCGTCGTTCGCGTCCATACCGCAGACGGTACCCGGCACGTCGCTGCGCTACCAGGTGGCAGTCGCAGTCGTTGATCGGGATTATTCCGGGTGCAAGGCAGGCGCCAAGTCTGGCTTCGGGGTGCGCACCAGGAACGCGACGGGAATCGCCAGCAGTGAGATGATCGCGCCGACCAGGAACGCGAGCCGGATGCCGGACGCCAGCGACGAGACCTCGGACGCGCCACCGGAGGCCAGTGTTGCGGCCTGCGCGGACATCACCGTGACAAACAGGGCAGTCCCGGCCGCTCCGGCCAGCTGCTGCACGGTACCGACGATCGCACTGCCGTGCGAGTACAGTTCCGGTTTCAACGAGCCGAGGCCGGCGGTGAACAGCGGCGTGAACAGCAGCGCCAAGCCGAGGCTCAGGGCGATGTGGGCGCCGAGCACCCACCAGACCGGCGTGGTCTGCGTGAACATCGTCATGAACCAGAGCACGCTGCTGACGATCACCGATCCGGTGGTCAGCAGCGCTGTGGGGCCGATGCGGTCGTAGATGCGGCCGGCAGTCGGCGCAAGCAGACCCATGGTGAGTCCGCCGGGCAGGAGCAGCATGCCCGTGGTCAGCACGTCCAGACCCATCACGTTCTGCATGTAGATCGGCAGCAGGATGATCACCCCGAACAGGACGACCATGCTGATGGCGAGCATGGAGATGGCGAACGTGAACGTGCTCGAGGTGAAGGTGCGCAAGTCGAGGAGGGCATCGTCACGGCGTTGCAGCCGCAATTGGCGTAGCACGAACACGGTCAGCGCGACCGCACCGACGCCGAGGGGAATCCATCCGGAGAGCGAGTTTCCGCCCGAGGCGGCGGCGCCGATGTTGCTGAGACCGAACACGATTCCACCGAAGCCGAACGCTGACAGGATCACCGACGGCACATCGAAGTGGTTCTTGCGCGGCGTCGTCACATTCGTGATGCGCGTTGCGCCCAGCGCCAGCGCACCGAGGGCGATGGGGAGGATGAGCAGGAACATCCAGCGCCAATCGAGCACGCTGAGGATCACCCCAGAGATCGTCGGACCGATGGCCGGTGCCACCGAGATCACGATCGAGATGTTGCCCATCGTGCGGCCGCGAGATGCCGGCGGAACCAGCGTCATCACCGTGGTCATCAGCAGCGGCATCATGATGGCGGTTCCGCTAGCTTGCACCACCCGGGCGAACAGCAGTACTTCGAAGCCGGGCGCCAGCGCGGCGATGAGCGTGCCGGTGCTGAACAACGTCATCGCGGCAATGAAGACCGGACGAGTATTGAATCGCTGCAGCAAGTAGCCGGTGATCGGGATCACCACGGCCATGGTGAGCATGAACGCAGTGGTGAGCCACTGTGCCGCGCTTGCGGTGATGTTCAGGTCGCGCATGAGGTGCGGCAGGGCCACGCTCATGAGTGTTTCGTTGAGGATGACCACGAACGCGGAGACCAGCAGCAGCGTGATGACGAGCTTGTTGCGGGCGTGCAGAGTTTCGGATTCTGGCGCGACGGCGTCGCGGCGCAGCGCCGGCGACTGGGCAGTTTCTGGCATGGGATTCCCGTCGGGATGGGTGAACTGTGGAGAGATTGTGTGGGCTCTGATGCCGCCGATCGCCGGGCGGGCGTGATCCGGTCAAGGCGACACATCAGGTCAGCGTTCGCGCGGGCTGCGTTATTCCGAAGCGCGCGGAGTCAAAACTACATCGCACCAATGTATACGGCGTCCACATCAATTGCAATGCCGAGACGAACCGCGGCGTGGCGCCGGATGCCGCGGGCGCCTATCGTCGTGGCCGTGAGCACACTCTCCGCCGTTTTATTCGACATAGACGGGACTTTGGTCGACTCCAACTACTCGCACATTGCCGCGTGGAGCAAGGCGTTGGCACAGCTGGGCGAGCCGGTGGATTCCTGGCGCATCCACCGTGCCATCGGGATGGATTCCGCCAAGCTCCTCGACGCGCTGCTGCACGAACACGCCGTCGAGCTGGGCGATCGCGCCAAGGAGCTTCATCAGCAGTACTTTCTCGACGCCGCGTCGCAACTGCGGGCGTTCGCCGGAGCACGGGACCTGATCCAAACTCTGAGTGCACGCGGTCTGCGGATCGTGTTGGCCACCTCCGCGCCCGAGAAGGAATTGGACGTGCTGACACAGGTGTTGCAGGTCCAGGATGCGGTGGCCGAGGTCACCTCCGCGTCCGATGTGGAGGCGGCGAAGCCGGAACCGGACATCATCGAAGCCGCTCTTGCCAAAGCGCGAACACCGGCATCCGCGGCGATCATGGTCGGCGACGCCGTCTGGGACATCGAAGCCGCCGCACGAGCGGGAGTGCCCTGCGTCGCCGTGTGTTCGGGAGGCACCGGCGCATTGGAGTTGCGAGAGGCCGGCGCGGTCGCGGTGTACGACGACGTGGCCGATCTGCTGGCACACCTCGACGCCGGTCCGCTGGCCGCAACTGACTGATGATTGGGGGGTTTCCCCGATTGCCACTCGGGGTACCACCCGCGCAAGCTGGAAGCATGAATCTCAGCAGACCACGACACGACCGAGTGATCGCAGGCGTGTGCGCAGCCCTTGCGCGCCGCTTCGGATGGCGAGTGCGAACAGTGCGCATTCTCTCGGTTTTGAGCATCCTGTTGCCGGGGCCGCAGGTGGCCATCTACCTCGTACTCTGGATCCTCATCCCGAACGACGTCGCGTAACGGAACCCGCACGGGCGCCGTGCCGCCCGGTCATTGCGTCGGCCCGGTCATCCCTCCAGCCCGGGTCATTCCCTTGGCGGAGCGAAATCGTCGTCGTCGATGTCGACATCCCCAGGGTCGTCGGGTCCACCCGTGCCCGGCAGCACTTTGACAGCGGCGTCGTCGATGTCCGGGTCGCGCGTGGCAGGGCTCTTGCGCGGGTGTTCCTGGCGGGATTCCGTCTCCCGCTCGCTGGCCGGGCTATATGCGGTGTCCGGGTCGTCCGGGTCCACATCCTCGGTGTGATTGTCGTCGGCGTGGTTATCGTCAGTGTGGTTATCGTCAGCCATGCGGCAGAGGATACGCCGCACGCCGGACAGCGTCGAGGGCCCGTCGCATCCGGCCGGATGCGTCAGAGACCGCGGTCGACCATGGTCAACAGGCGCTGCGTCGTCGCATCGGCCAGGGAGTCATCGAGCCCCCGCAGCGGACCGTCGATCACGAGCATGGCGAGCCCGTGCACTGCGGACCAGGCTAGGAATTCGGCGTTCGCCCGACGCTCGGTCGGTAGCGCACCCGCAGCCACGAGCCCGTCCAAGGCATCGGCAAGCAACTGGAATGGGGTGAAGCCCGCCGTTCCTGCCTTCGAGGGATCGGTAGCCCGGCTCATGTCGTCGGGAACGGTGAACGCGACCCGGAAGAGGCCGGGCTGTTCGCGGGCAAAGGCGAGATAGCCGAGCCCGATGGCACGCAGCCGGTTGCGCGCCGTCGCCGTGGCATCATCGACCGAGTCGGTTCGGTCGAGTTCTTGCTGGATGCGATCGGCAACCTTCGCCTGCGCGGCAGCGGACACCGCCACCAGCAGCGCCTGCCGGTCGGTGAAGTGCCGATACGCGGCGTTCGGGGAGACACCCGCGCGCCTGGTCGCCTCGCGCAACACGACTGCCTTCGGTCCTCCTCCGGCAGCCGCCATCGACAGTCCCGCCTCGATCAGCGCTTTGCGCAGCTCCCCGTGGCGGTAGCTGCCGCGTACCGGAGCTTCCCGGATGCCCGCCATGGACGCCTCCCGAATCGCTGGTTCCCGACTGTCATTGTTGACAGCGTACACATGCCGGCGAGTGCGCAGGCAGGTTTAGCGGCCTTTCTCCAGAACCGGCGGACCGTCGACAAAGTTCTCGAACTGTTTGTTGGTCATCACCCATTCGGTGATGGTCGGGCACAGTGAAACGATCCGCTTACCCGAGGCCTTCACGTCGCTCAAAGCGCCAACGATGAGCGCGTCGGCAAGGTCATCGCTCACCTGCGTATTAATGAAGACGCGCCACTGACCGTCATCACGGTAGTTGGTGAACCCGAGCACCTCGGTGCCGCTTCGAAGTTCGTAGTGGTGGATGGCATCGACACGCTCGACGACGACTTCGCTCATACCTCCCATCATCCGCCCCAATTTCGGGCAAGGGAAATTGCGAGGTTCGGAGCCAGCAGGCTCAGGTTCGTCGCCGGATGATGGCCGCGCTGCTAGCGTGGGATGCATCGTCCGCAGGAGTGAGCGACGCCACCTTCAGTTACCGTGATGCCGACTTGGCCACGAGCCTGATCGACGTGTGACCCACCCATTGCATGTTGAACCAAAGGAGATTCATTGTGACCGAGTCGGCAGAGTTATCGGTGTTGTTGCACGAGACGTCGCGGTTCGACCCGCCGGCTGACTTGGCATCAACCGCCAATGCCCAGCCGGAGATTTACGACAAGGCTAAGGCGGACCGGCTCGGCTTCTGGGCAGAGCAGGCCGAATTCTTGACCTGGGACAAGAAGTGGGACGAGGTGCTGCAGTGGGATCTGCCCCACGCGAAGTGGTTCGTCGGCGGCACCCTGAACGCGTCGGTGAACTGTGTGGACCGTCACGTGGATGCCGGCCACGGCGACCGGGTGGCGATCCACTGGATCGGTGAGCCGGAGGGCGACACCCGCGACATCACCTATCGCCAGCTCAAGGATGAGGTCAGCAAGGCCGCGAACGCGTTGATCGCGCTCGGGGTGAAGAAGGGCGACCGGGTCGCCATCTACATGCCGATGATCCCGGAGACGGTGTTCGCGATGCTGGCCTGCGCGCGCCTGGGCGCTCCGCACATGGTCGTCTTCGCCGGGTATTCCTCGGAGGCGCTGTCCACGCGGATCATCGACTGCGATGCGCAGATCGTGATCACCGCGGACGGCGCCTGGCGCAAGGGCGCCCAGAACGCGTTGAAGCCGGCGGTGGACGAGGCACTGAAGACCTGCCCAGGGGTGCGCAACGTGCTGGTGGTCAAGCGCACCGGCCAGGATGTCGGCTGGACCGAGGGTCGCGATGTGTGGTGGCACGATGTGGTGGATTCGGCGAGCCCGGAGCACACGCCGGAGGCGTTCGACTCCGAGCATCCGCTGTACATCATGTACACCTCCGGGACGACCGGCAAGCCCAAGGGTGTGCTGCACACCACCGGCGGGTACCTGACCCACGTGTCCTCGACCTCCCGGTACATTTTCGACATGAAGCCGGAGACCGACGTGTTCTGGACCGCGGCGGACATCGGCTGGGTGACCGGGCACAGCTACATCGTGTACGGGCCGTTGGCCAACGGGGTGACCTCGATCATGTACGAGGGCGCTCCGGATGCCGGTGGCAAGGACCGCTGGTGGAAGATCATCGAGCAGCACAAGGTCACCATCCTCTACACGGCGCCCACGACCATCCGCACGTTCATGAAGTGGGGCGAGGAATACCCGGCGGCCCATGACCTGTCCAGCCTGAAGATCATCGGCTCGGTGGGGGAGCCGATCAATCCGGCCGCCTGGGCCTGGTACCACAAGCACATCGGCGGTGACAAGGCCGCCGTAGTGGACACCTGGTGGCAGACCGAGAACGGCGGCATCCTGATCACGCCGCTGCCCGGGATCACCAGCACCAAGCCGGGCGCCGCGATGACACCGTTCCCCGGAATCTCCGCCGACGTCGTGCACAACGACGGCACGCCGGTGGGCAACGGCGAAGCCGGCTTCCTTGTGGTCACCGAACCCTGGCCCGGGATGCTGCGCACCATCTGGGGCGACGACGAACGGTTCACGAAGACCTACTGGTCGCGGTTCCCCGGCGTGTACTTCAGCGGCGACGGCGCCAAGAAGGACGACGACGGCGACATCTGGGTGCTCGGCCGGGTGGACGACGTGATGAACGTGTCCGGTCACCGGATCTCCACCACCGAGGTGGAGCACGCCCTGGTGTCCCACGACGCGGTCGCCGAGGCGGCAGTGGTCGGCGCCAGCGACCCGATCACGGGCAAGGCGATCGTCGCCTTCGTGACGATCAAGTCCTCGTTCGACACCGACGGTCAGGCTGGGATCGACCTGGTTGCGACCCTGCGTGAGCAGGTGGCGCACAAGATCGGCAAGATCGCCAAGCCGCGGCAGATCCTGCTCACCCCCGAGCTGCCGAAGACCAGATCCGGGAAGATCATGCGGCGCCTGCTGCTGGATGTCGCCGAGAGCCGTCCGCTGGGCGACGTGACCACGCTGGCCGACTCCGGCGTCGTGGACATGATCGCCGAACTGATGCAGACCAGCACCACACCAGAGGAGAGCTGAAGGTCCCCTGAGCGAAGAAGCGGAGTCCACCGGCACTCCCGCCGTCGAGGTTTTGCGGCGGTGGGAGCGCGGCGGCGCCGTGTGGCGTCTTCTGTCTCGCACCCCCGGCTCAGTCGAGATATCACTGATGACCTGCACAGGAGATCAGGAAGTCGACCGGCTGGTCTCGGACGACCCAGAGCTGCTGGAATATCTGGGGGATCGCACACGCAGCGACGAGTAGGGACTTTTACATTCCTGTGGCGTACTGTCAGGGACATGGAGCCATCATGGCTCCCATACGAGGGAGACCACCATGGGAGATAAATCACCGAAGAAGTCGTCCGCGAAGACCGCGGGCAAGTCGATCAAGGAGAAGCGCGCAGACAAGCACGCGAAGAGCGCGGCGAAGAGCAGCGCCGACGCCTCCGACGCGGTGAAGAAGCGCTAAAACCCCTCGATGGCGTGCGGCACGTAGTGCTGCTCTAGCCGGTCGAGTTCTTCGTCACTCAGTTGCAACTGGACAGCGGCCACAGCATCCTCAAGGTGCTGTGGCCTTGTTGCGCCAACGATCGGCGCAGTCACGGCCGACTGTTGTGCCACCCAGGCCAGGGCGACTTGGGCGCGGGACACGTGCCGCGCCGCGGCCACCTGGGCAACCGCTTCCGCAACATGGCTGTCCGATTCCTCGGTTTGCCGATACAGCGTCTTGCCGAACTCGTCCGAGGCGCTGCGCCTGGTCGCCGCGTCCCACGGCCTGGTCAGCTTGCCGCGGGCCAACGGACTCCAGGGGAGCACCCCCACTCCCTGGTCGAGGCAGAACGGATGCATTTCCCGCTCCTCCTCCCGGCTGATCAGGTTGTACTGGTCCTGCATCGAGACGAACTGGGTCCAGCCGTTCATCGCGGCGGCGTGCTGCATCTGCGCGAACTGCCAGGCGAACATCGACGACGCGCCGATGTAACGCGCCTTCCCGGCTTTCACCACGTCGTGCAACGCTTCCATCGTCTCCTCGATCGGCACGAGTGGGTCGAACCGGTGGATCTGGTACAGATCCACGTAATCGGTGCGCAGGCGACGTAGGCTCTGATCGATCTCGTGCAGGATCGCCCCGCGCGAGAGTCCTGCGCCACCCGGACCAGGCCGCATCCGCCCGTGCACCTTCGTCGCGATCACGACCTCCTCGCGTTTTGCGAGTTCGCCCAGCACCTGACCGACGATCTCCTCGCTCGAGCCGGCGGAGTAAACGTTCGCCGTATCGAACGTGGTGATCCCCAGCTCCAGCGCCCGGGCAATGACCACACGGCTTTCCGCCAGGGGCAAGCTCCAAGGATGCGTGCCTCTGGCCGGGTCGCCGAAACTCATGCAGCCGACGACCACCGATGACACTTGCAGTCCGCTCAAGCCCAGGCGCGTGTATTCCATTCGTCAACGCTACAACGACTCACGGACGCGGCCACTAGTCTGGTCGGATGAATCAGCGGCGAACACCGGCGCAACGGTCGCCGTCGGCTTTCGGCGTGGGGGCGCAGGTGATCGTGCACCTCGACCGCACCGACGGTCGCGGTTTTCTGCAGGAAGATCCAGTCGGAGTCATCATCGCACCTGGTCGAACGCTGGGCGAGACACCGTACGCGCCCCCGACCGCGGACGACCCGTCCTGGATCGTCGAGTTCGAGCAGCCGTTCACCGGATTGGACGGCAGCGGCCCGCACTCCTCCGCCAAGGTTCCCGAGCGGCTGCTCGAGCTGGCGCCCGTTCAATAGCGGTCAGACCGGTCAGGCGGAAAGCCCGGCGACGAGATTGATGACCGTCGCGAGGATGACCGAGCCGAACACGAACGACAACAGGGCATGCCGCAGCGCCGTCGAACGGATCGCATGGGTCTCGATGTTCGTGTCGGAGACCTGGAACGTCATCCCCAGGGTGAACGCCAGGTAGGCGAAGTCGCTGTACTGAGGCGGCTGCGCCTGATTGAAGTTGATCCCGCCCACGTCCCCGCGGTAATAGAGTCGCGCGTAGCGCAACGTGAAGAGGGTATGCACGAGGAGCCACGACAGCGCAACGCTGACCACCGCCAACGTGGCCAGCAATACCTGCGGCGCGGCTGACGTCTCATGACCGGCGATCAGGATGACGGCCACGGCGGCGAGGCTCGCGAGGCTGGCACCGATAATCAGCAGATCCGTGGTTGCCCTGGACGGGTCCTCCTCCGTAGCGTGGCTGGCGGTTGCTTCGGCATCCATCCGCCCGATGATCAGCCACACCCAGCCGCTGTAGACGAGCGCGGCAACGGCCCAGCCGACCACCGGCGCGATGATCCACGAGGTCAACGGGGCGACACCAATGCTGGCCGCCACACCCGCTACCAGCATGATGGCCAGTCGCAGGCCGGCGCGCTGAGAGCGCGCCCCGGAATCTGTGGCCATCACAGTGTTGATGCTAGCCGCAGCCGGCCAACGGATCGTTGCGCCAGGCGGGCCACACCTAGACTTGGCTGGTGATCACCCGTGCGTCCGGCCTGCGCCGGTTCGTGCTGCCCGCGGCAATCGACCTGATCCTGGTGCTGGTTTTTGTCGGGCTGGGGCGTGGCTTTCATGAGGAGGGCGTGAGCTTTGGATCGATGGTGATCACGGCATGGCCGTTCGTCGCGGGGTTGGCGGTTGGCTGGCTGGTCACACGAGCGTGGCGGAACCCGTGGCCGGTAGTGCGGCCGGGAGTCGGCATCTGGATCGTCACCGTCGCGGCGGCCATGATGCTGCGCTTCGTGGCCGGCTTCGGCACTGCGGTCAGCTTCATCATCGTCGCCGCAGTGGTCCTCGGGGTGCTGCTGCTCGGATGGCGTGCCCTGGCCCACCTGCTGTTCCGAAATGCCAGGCTGCGTTCGTGACAAGCTGAGCTCATGACAGACACCGACGTCGACCGCACTCGCACCATCAGCTGGGAAGACCCGATGATCGGGGCTTCCCTGATACCCACCATGTCGGGACTGGAATACATGCAGGCGTTGCTCACCGGCGCTGTGCCGCCGCCGCCGATCATCAGCTTGATGAACATGCAGCTCACCGCCGTCGAGGTGGGCACAGCCACCTTCACCTGCGAGCCGAACGAGTCCCACTACAACCCGATCGGCACGGTGCACGGCGGGTTCGTTTGCACGGTGCTCGATTCGGTCGCCGGTTGCGCCGTGCAGACGACACTGCCCAAGGGGCAGGGCTATACGTCCTTGGAGATCAAAGTCAACTATCTGAGGCCGCTCACCACTCGGTCAGGCGTTCTCACCGCTGTCGGCACCGTGGTCAAACCGGGTTCCCGGGCGGCGTTCGCCGAGGCCGTCGTGACGGATGCCACTGGGCGCGTCATCGCCACCGCCAGCAGCACCCTGCTGATCTTCCCCATCCCAGCACCGGTCCCCGCCCCCTGACGCGTCCGTCGATCAGGCGGGACGCTTGGCCGGCAACTGAGTGCGTCGTGGGTCCCGCACCGGAATGTCACCGAGGATCTCGTCGATCGTCGCGAGCACATCCTGAGACAAGTGCACCCCCGCGGCGGCGACATTGGAAGTCACCTGTTCCGGCCGGGACGCCCCCATGATGGCGGACGCGAGGTTGGGGTTGGACAGCACCCAGGCGATCGCCAACTGGGCCATGGTGAGACCAACCTCATCGGCAACCGGCTTCAGCTTCTGCACCGCGGTCAGCACCGGTTCTGCGAGGAAGTGCTTGTCCAGGCTCTCGCCCACTTTCGGATCCGTGGCGCGGGTGCCCTGCGGCAGCGGCACACCGGGCTGGTACTTGCCGGTGAGCACGCCCTGCGCCAGGGGTGACCAGACGATTTGCGAAATACCCAGCTCCTTGGATGCCGGGACGACCTCCGCTTCGATGACTCGCCACAGCATTGAGTACTGCGGCTGGTTCGAAACGAGTTGCACGCCCAGTTCCTTGGCCAGCTTGTGACCGGCCCGCAACTGCTGCGCGTTCCACTCCGACACCCCGATATAGACGGCCTTGCCGGCGCGCACCACATCCGCGAACGCCTGCATGGTCTCCTCGAGCGGCGTTTCGATGTCGTACCGGTGCGCTTGGTACAGGTCAACGTAATCTGTGCCCAGCCGCTTCAGCGAGCCGTTGATCGACTCGAGGATGTGCTTGCGCGATAGCCCCGTGTCGTTGTGTCCCTTGGGTCCGGTCGGCCAGTACACCTTCGTGAAGATCTCGAGCGACTCCCGCCGCTGCCCGGCCAGCGCTTCGCCGAGCACCTTTTCCGCCCCGGTGTTGGCATAGGCATCCGCCGTGTCGAAACTGGTGATACCGGCATCCAGCGCCGCCCGCACGCAGGCGATCGCCGTGTCGTGTTCAATTTGCGACGCGTGAGTCAGCCAATTGCCGTAGGTGATTTCCGAGACTTTGAGTCCGCTATTGCCGAGATATCTGAATTCCATAAGGCCACGCTAGTCCGGGAACCGAACGAGCCATGCTGCCGGCCGGTGTGCCGACGCCGGATCAACCGCAGGAGCGTTGCCAGGAAACACGGAGGTGCAACCGGCAGGCTTGGTCGCAGACCGCTCCGCGAGGTTCGGTCCAGGAGTGGCGTCTCCGAAACGTCGCACGTCATTCTGCCTGCTCCTTCCCGATCGACAGGCGCGCCGTGCGCCCAGATACAGAGACCTAGCCGATTTGCCGTTCCGCCTTACCCGTTCTCGCGCCCTTTCGCTTCAGTTGACCTCCGCGCTCGCCGTGGGGCTGTTCATCGTGACGCAGACCATCAGTGCTGATGCTCCCGCCTCGGCGGCGCAGTTGCAGCCGGCCGCGCTGCACTCCGAGTCGTTGAACCTGGCGGCAGGGCAAAACGGGGGCTTCGGTGCCTCGGCCGCGGTCGCCGTGCCGCAGTCGGTGGCGATCCCGGCTGCAGTGGTTGATGAGACGATTGTTCGCGACGGTTACACGGTGACATTGCCGCCGCCGCCGCCCCCGGCGCCGGTGCAGGTAGCCGCGGTCAAGCACGTCGCGGCGCTGCAGTGGCCGGTCCCCGCCGGCACGCCGGTGGGAAGCCGGTTCGGGGCGCGAAGCTCGCCGTGTTCCGGATGCTCGTCCATGCACTTGGGGGTCGACTTCAGCGCGGGACGAGGTGCCCCGGTGCGCGCCATCGCCGACGGGGTCGTCGTTGAGGCGAACAGCACGGATTCTGGCGGGTACGGCGTCTACCTGGCAATCCGGCATGTCATCGGCGGGCAGGTCGTGGTGAGCGGGTACGCGCACATGCAGGTTGGCTCGATGAATCTCCGCGTCGGCAGTTCGGTGGCCGGTGGCCAGGTAGTCGGCCGCGTCGGTGACACCGGAGCCAGCACCGCACCTCACTTGCACTTCGAAATCCGGGTCGGAACGACGCACGTTGACCCGCTGGCCTGGATGCACGCCCGGCTCGGCTGAGCATCCGTCCACCTCCGGTGAGCGGGTTCCGGTGATCGGGTTTCCGGTGATCGGGTTTCCGGTGATCGAGCTTGTCGAGATCCCCTCCCCGTGACCCGGGTCTCGACAAGCTCGACCACCGGGGCTGGACGGCCGGTTCCGCAGGTAGCCTGGTCGGGTGAGCAAGCAAGACGGCAGTTCACGGCAGGTGAGCGCAGCATCCGTCGACAGCACCACCGCAACGATCTTGCACGTCGACCTCGACGCGTTCTTCGCCTCGGTGGAATTACTCGACCGCCCGGAACTGGCACGCCAACCGGTCGTCGTCGCCGGCCGGTCGGCGCGGTCGGTGGTCACCGCGGCCAACTACCCGGCGCGCAAATACGGCGTGCGCTCGGCCATCCCGTTGTCGCGGGCACTGCAACTATGCCCCCATGCGGTGGTGCTCGAACCGCACTTCGAGAAATACCGACACTACTCAAAACAGGTCATGGCGATCTTCGACGAGATGACGCCACTGGTGGAGCGGCTCGGCATCGACGAGGCGTTCCTCGATGTCGCCGGTGCGCGCAACCTGATCGGCACGCCGGCGGAAATCGGGGAGTTAATCCGTCGCCGGGTGCGTGCCGAGACCCGACTGGCGTGCTCCGTCGGGGCGGCATCCACCAAGTTCGTGGCGAAGCTGGCGTCGGGGCGGTCGAAACCCGATGGGATGCTCGTGGTACCGGCCGATGACACGCTGAGCTTCCTGCATCCCCTGCCGGTCGGCGCCCTCTGGGGAGTGGGTTCCGCGACCGAACAGGCCCTCACCTCCAGGGGCTTACGTACGATCGGTGACATCGCCGTCACACCGCTGGCGCAGTTGCAACGGGCCGTGGGAAAGGCCGTGGGAGCCAAGCTGCACGATCTGTCGAGGGGAATCGATCCCCGGCAGGTCACGCCCGACAGCGAAGGCAAGAGCATCGGCCACGAGATCACCTTCGACGTCGATGTCTCGGATGCTCAGGTGCTGCGACGTGAACTGCTGCGGCTGGCCGCGCAGGTGGCGGCCAGACTTCGCGCCGACGGGCTGGTCAGCCGAACCGTGGTGCTCAAGCTGCGATATGCGGACTTCACCACCATCACCCGATCGCGAACGCTCGCCGAGCCAACCGACCTGGGCCGTCGCCTGTATGACGAGGCGCGCGCCGCCTACGACGGCGTGGGCGCCCATGAGCCGGTGCGGCTGATCGGGGTTCGCGCGGAGCAACTCTCGCCCAGCGGCGATACGCAGCCCGGACTGTGGGACACCGACGATGGCTGGCGGGAAGCGGAGCTGGCGATCGACGGCGTGAGCGAACGCTTCGGACAGGGCCTGCTCGGACCAGCGTCCTTGTTGCAGCGCTCCGAATCAGTGGGTCCATCGAAGCGACGCCCTCGCACTGAGAAATGGGCCCAAGAGGAGTCGAATTCGTCGGGATAACGTAAGAACCATGACTGAACAGCCTGGTTCCGATCCGCGCCACCCCATCGACAGCCCCACCGGGTGGGTTGCCAAGCAGATTGCCAAGTACGTCGCCACCGACGGCCGCGAGGGATCCACGCAACGCGGTGCACCGCTGCTCCTACTGACCACGCAGGGCCGCAAATCGGGAAAGTGGCGGCGCACGGCCCTCATCTTCGGTGAGCGGGACGGGAAGTTCATCATCGTGGCATCCAAGGGCGGCGCGCCGGCGCACCCTTCCTGGTACCTGAACCTCGTGGCCAACCCCGAGGTACGGGTGCAGGTGTACGACCGCATCTTCGCAGCGACAGCACGCACCGCCACCGCGGGGGAGAAGCCGGCACTGTGGTCGTTGATGGCCTCGATCTGGCCCGACTACAACGTGTACACGGCCAAGACGGACCGCGACATCCCTGTCGTGGTCCTCGACCCCGTCGCCGACTAGCCTGCGCCTACACCGTCACCGGTTCGCTGCGCCCGAAGTGTTGGGTGCGGCGAACCTGCTGGGGGCGCGGCGAGCCGCGGCATCCACCGCGCTGGTGGGGCGTCGCCCGGCGCCGAGGGCCCGTAGCGCGTTGAGAATGGTGGCGAGGTCGACGACCTCCTGCAGTGCCGCGCCCACGATCGCCGGCAAGAAACCGAACGCGCCGAGAAGCATCAGCCCGACGCTCATCCCGATCCCGAGCCAGATGCTTTGAATGGCAACATGCATGGTGCGCCGCGCGACGCCGACGGCGTGCGTGACGCGGGACAGATCGTCGAGCATGATGACGACGTCCGCCGACTCGCTGGCGGCAGTGGACCCCTTGGCGCCCATCGCAATGCCGACATCCGCTGCGGCGAGCACGGGCGCGTCATTGACCCCGTCGCCTACCATGATCACCGGCCGGACGCTGATGCCGCGGATGGCCAGCACCTTGTCGGCGGGCAGCAGGTCGGCGCGCACGTCGTCGATCCCCAACTGGGATGCCACGTGCCCCGCCGTCGCCGCGGCGTCACCGGTGAGCATCAGCCGGTGGTGGATGCCCAACGCTGCCAGCCCGGCGAGGGTGGCCACGGCGTTCGAACGGATGCGATCGCTGAGGATGACCGTTCCAGCGAACACCCCGTCTACCGCAACGTAGACGGCAAGCTGTCCGTCGGCCAACGGCGCCTCGACCACGCCGGCAGCGTGTTCGGCGACGAAGGAAATCTTGCCGACGACGACCCTCCGCCCGCCGATGGTGGCGGTGACTCCGTTGGTGGCGACTTCCCGAGCATCATCGGCGGAAGTGAGGCTCACGCCGGCCTCACGGGCGCTGGCGACCAATGATCGGGCCAGCACGTGGGAGGAATACTGCTCAGCCGAAGCGACCAGGCTGAACAGCTCGTCCGTGCTAATGGCGCTGGTCGGCTGCACCGCGGCGACCGCAGGTTCTCCGTGGGTGAGGGTGCCGGTCTTGTCGAAGGCCACCGTTCGGGCACCCGCCAGGAGCTCAAGGGTGCCGGCATTCTTCACGATCACACCGCCGCGGGCCGCGCGGCTCATGCCACCCATGAACGCGACGGGTGCGGCGATCAGCAGCGGACACGGTGTGGCCACCACGAGCACCTCGGCGAACCGCAGCGGATCGCCGGACAGCAGCCAGGCGATCCCGGCGATAAGAAGCGATACCGCGGTGAACGGCACAGCGTAGCGGTCAGCAAGGCGCACGACGGGCGCCCGGGACTCGGATGCCGCTGCCACCAACGCGACGATGCGCTGGTACTGGCTGTCCGCCGATCGTGCGCTGACGCGCATCGTGAATGCGCGTTCACCGTTGAGCGAGCCACTGAGCAGCGGCTCGCCGGTATTGCGCTCGACGGGAATGCTTTCACCAGTGAGCGAGGACTCGTCGAGGGTCGCTTCCTCCGACAGCAGTATGCCATCGACCGGGACGATCTCGGACGGCTTCACCAAGAGGGTGTCGCCGATGCCGACCTCACCGACCGGGACATCCTGCACGTGCTCGGTGGAACCTTCGTAGCGGTGGGCCTGCTGCGGAGCCCGCGCGAGAAGGGAGGTGAGTTCGCGCTTCGCCCGACCGGCCGCGTAGTCCTCCAGCGCCTCGCCGCCGGACAACATCAGGACGATCACCAGACTGGCCCAATACTCGCCGACGAGCACCGTGGCGATGATTGCCATGATCGCGAGCACGTCGATGCCCCAGCGACCGTGCATCAGGTCCCGCACCATGTCGCGCAACTGGAGTACCGCGATCAGCAGTGCGAAAATGCTGATTCCCCACGCGGCCCATGCGGTGTGCCCGGACAGCGCGGCCGCGCCTCCCAGCACGGCCACCAGCACGGTGACCGCGACGACCGGGTAGCGTCGCACCGCCCGGTTCGCGCGCGTCATCCACACCCGTCCCATGTCTCATTCCTACCTCCTTGCGCAGACGCTCACCAGCAAGGGAAGGCTGCCCAAAGGTAGAATCACGACACTGAGATTGGACTGGCGATGTCCTCTTCGAATGACGACTACCTTGCGGTGGTGGACTGCTGGTGGCGGGCGGCGAACTACCTGTCCGTCGGGCAGATCTACCTTCTGGACAACCCGCTTCTGGTCAGGCCGCTTCGCGCCACCGATATCAAGCCGCGTCTGCTGGGGCACTGGGGCACCACCCCCGCGCTGAACTTCGTCTACGCGCACCTCAACCACGCCATCGTTCAGCGCGACCTCGACGTGATCTACATCGCAGGCCCGGGCCACGGCGGCCCTGGCATGGTGGCCAACGCCTGGCTGGACGGCACATACTCGCAGCTGTACCAGGACATCACGGCGGATGCCGCAGGCCTGCGCGCCCTGTTCCGGCAGTTCTCTTTCCCCGGCGGAGTGCCCTCGCACGCCGCGCCAGAGACACCGGGCTCGATCCACGAGGGTGGCGAACTGGGCTACAGCCTGGTGCATGCCTACGGCGCCGCGCTGGACAACCCGAAGCTGGTCGTGGCGTGCGTCATCGGCGACGGTGAGGCGGAAACCTCCACACTTTCGGCGAGCTGGCAACTGCACCGGTTTCTCAATCCGGCCGACGACGGCGCCGTGCTGCCCATCGTCAACCTCAACGGATACAAGATCGCCAATCCCTCGGTGCTGGCGCGCATCCCCGAGAGCCAGTTGCTTGAGTTGTTCCGAGGCCACGGTTACTCTCCCCGGCTGGTGTCCGGCGGCTTCGATGGCGAGGATCCGATGCTGGTCCACGCCCGATTCGCCGCGGAACTCGGCCGCGCGCTGGATGACATCGCCGACCTCCAACGGGACGCCCGCGTCGGCGGCACCGCACCTGAGTCGGCCTGGCCGGTGCTTCTGCTGCGCACCCCCAAGGGATGGACCGGACCGAAAACCGTTGACGGGCAACCGGTGGAGGGCACCTGGCGAGCACATCAGGTGCCGCTGCCGGCGGTGCGTGAGAAGCCGGAGCATTTGGCGCAACTGCAGGACTGGCTGCGCAGCTACCGGCCGGCAGAACTCTTCGACCGCAACGGCGCGCCGTCCCCTGCGCTCGAGACGAATCGTCCGGCCGGCGACCGGCGGATGAGCGCGAATCCCAACGCGAACGGCGGCATCCTGCGCAAAGAGCTTTCGCTGCCGCGGCTGACGCCGCACGAAGTGTCGATTGCCGATGGACGAGGCACCGTGGCAGAACCCACCAGGGTGCTGGGTCGCTGGCTGCGGGACGTGCTCTCCCACAATCAGGACAATTTCCGCATCTTCGGACCTGACGAGACCGCCTCCAACCGGCTGGACGCCGTGTACCAGGTCACCGCGAAACAGTGGCAGGGCCAGATCCTTCCCACCGACGAGCACCTCGCCCGCCGCGGGCAGGTCATCGAACTGCTCAACGAGAATCTCATGCAGGGACTCCTCGAGGGATACCTGCTCACCGGACGCCACGGCGTGTTCACCTCATACGAAGCATTCATCCACGTGGTCGATTCGATGTTCAACCAGCACGCCAAATGGCTCGAATCCGCGTCGGAGGTGCCGTGGCGGCGCCCCATCGCATCCTTCAACTACCTGCTCTCCTCGCACGTGTGGCGCCAGGACCACAACGGCTTCTCCCACCAGGATCCCGGGTTCCTCGACCTGGTCGTGAACAAACGCGCGTCGCTGGTTCGCGTCTACTTGCCCCCGGATGCGAACACGCTACTGGTGACCGCCGAGCATTGCCTGCGCTCCCACGACTACGTCAACGTCATCGTCGCAGGCAAGCAGCCCACGGCGACCCTGCTGAGCCTGGCCGAGGCGAGGGCGCATGGCCGGCGAGGGGTCAGCATCTGGGACTGGGCGGGAACAGAGGTCCCGGGCGTCCCACCGGATGTCGTCCTCGCCGCTGCCGGAGACGTGCCCACCATCGAGGCGATGGCTGCTGTGCAACTTCTGAAGCAGCACATCCCAGAGCTCAGGGTGCGGTTCGTCAACGTGGTCGACCTGATGCGACTCCAAGACAGCACCGAGCATCCGCACGGACTGGACGACGCGTCGTTCGATGCGATTTTCACCACGGATCGCCCGGTGATCTTCGCGTTCCATGGCTATCCGACGCTGATCCACCGTCTCACCTACCGGCGCACCAACCACGACAACATCCACGTGCGCGGTTTCCGAGAGCGAGGCACCACGACGACGCCGTTCGACATGCTGATGATGAACGACCTGGACCGGTTCCGGCTCGTCATGGACGTCATCCGCAGGGTGCCTGCGCTGACCGACCGTTACGCCACGCTGAGTCAACGGATGGACGACGAGCGGCTCCTGCACCGCGAATACACCCGTGAGCACGGCGAGGACCCGCCGGACGTGGCCGGCTGGCAGGGTCTGCCGTTCGCTGCGGGTCAGGCGTAACATCCTTCGGATGAGCAACGTTGCGCAGACCCTGGCCGAGACCGTTCGCTCCCGCGGAGTGGAGCTGGCCTATGGTGAGCCGTTCGAAGCCGGTGACGCCACAATGGTGCCGATCGCGTTGGTGACCTACGGGTTCGGTGGCGGCAGCGACGTCAACAACAACGGCGGAGGGGGCGGGGGCGGGCTCGCCATTCCGCTGGGCGTGTACGTGACGCGAGGCGCGAGCACTCGGTTCCACCCGAATCCGGTGGCTCTCATCGGCGTGATGACACCGGTGCTGTGGGCGCTCGGACGCTCGATCGCCCTGATCGTCAAGGCCGCCCGCCGCTGACCTGCCCGCGGAATAGCACCCCTTCCCGGTGCGCCAGTTTAGGACGGTCACAACGGGTATTTCGCGGGTAGAATCGGACCGAACACGGGAGTCCGGTGAGCCGGGCTGAGAGGAAGCTGATCCAAGCTTCGACCGTCGAACCTGATCTGGATCATGCCAGCGCAGGGAGCAGACATCTCGAAACCCGTGCCCCTACCGAAAGGGCACGACAAGTGACCAGTACTACAACAAGCACCATCCGCCGCAACTACCGGTGGCGGGTCGTCGACATCGTCGTCGCCAGCGTGATCGGCGTGGCATCCGGTGTCATCTTCTGGGCCTGGGGCCTGGCCTGGACGCCGCTGAGCGCCCTGCTCTCCTTTACTCCCGGGCTGGAGGGCATCCTCGCCGGCGGCTGGCTGTTCGCCGGCGTGCTGGGCGGGCTCGTCATCCAGAAGCCCGGAGCCGCGCTCTACACCGAGATCATGGCGGCCGTCGTCTCCATGCTGATCGGCACCCAATGGGCATTCCTCACCCTGGTCTGGGGTGTGATCGAGGGACTCGGTGCGGAACTGGTGTTCGCGCTGTTCCTCTACACCAACTGGCGCCTGGGTGCCGCCCTGCTCGCCGGCGTCGGCGCCGGCGTCGCGGTCGGACTGCTCGACACCAACTTCACCAGCTACGCGGCGCTGGCGTTCTCGGCGAAAGCGATCTACTTCAGCGCCGCCGTAGTATCCGGGATCGTCGTGGCCGGGCTGCTGTCCTGGCTGGCCGTGCGCGCTCTGGCCGGCACCGGAGCGCTGGGCCGGTTCGCCTCCGGCAGGCAAGCCTCCGTGCAGGCATGACACCGTGACGTCGTCGGCCGGTGTCGGCATCCGGGCCAGCGGATGGGGATGGCGCTACGCCACCAGAGCCTCCTTCGGGGCGCGGGAGCTGAGCTTTCAGATCCGGCCGGGCGAGCGCGTGCTGCTGCTCGGCGCATCCGGAGCCGGCAAGTCCACCGTGCTGCAGGCGCTGGCCGGCGTGCTCGGGGGCCCGGACGAGGGCGAGCAGCATGGCGAGTTGCTCATCGACGGACGACCGGCGGCCGAGGCGCGCGGCAGTGTGGGACTGGTGCTGCAGGACCCGGACTCGCAGGTGGTGCTCGCCAGGGTCGGCGACGACGTGGCCTTCGGATGCGAGAATCTGGGCGTTCCGCGGGAGGAGATCTGGCACAGGGTCGATGCGGCACTGGATGCGGTGGGGCTCGACCTGCCACGCAGCCATCCGACGTCGATGCTCTCCGGCGGGCAGAAGCAGCGGCTGGCGCTCGCCGGGGCCCTGGCCATGCGGCCGCGACTGCTGCTGCTGGACGAACCGACGGCGAACCTTGACCCGCAGGCGGTGCTCGAGGTGCGCGACGCGGTCGCCCGCACTCTGCAGGCGACCGGAGCCACCCTGGTGGTGGTGGAACACCGGGTCGCCGTCTGGCGCGACCTGATCGACCGGGTGATCATCCTCGACGCGGCAGGCGGCGTCCTGGCCGACGGGGCACCTGAGACGGTACTAGCCGCCCACAGTGACCAGCTGGCGGCCGCGGGAGTGTGGGCCGGATTCTCGCCGCGGGTGCCCGAACGGGCATCCGCGCGGCCGTCGGTGACACCGCTGCTCTCGGCCACCGGCGTGGACATCGGCCGGTCCGTGTTCGGCCAACGCCTTCCGGTGACCGTCAACCGCGACATCGATCTCGCAGTAGCCGCCGGAGACGCGGTCGTGGTCACCGGGGCCAACGGCAGCGGCAAGTCGACCCTCGCCCTCACGATCGCCGGGCTCATACCCCCCATCGGCGGCGACCTGGCCGCCCAGCCTGCACTGGACCGGGGCGCGGGTCTCCGGCCGATCAGCTGGAGATCCCGCGATCTGCTCACCCGCATCGGAGTCGTCTTCCAGGATCCCGAGCACCAGTTCCTGGCCTCCAACGTGCGTGAGGAACTGGCCATTGGCCCGCGCGCGCTGAAGTTGACCGCCGATGAGGTGAACGCTCGCGTCGATGAACTGCTGCAGCGGTTGCGTCTGGATCACCTGGCCGCGGCCAATCCGTTCACGCTGTCCGGCGGCGAGAAGCGCCGACTCTCGGTGGCCACGGCGCTGGCTACGCGGCCGCAGATCCTGGTGCTCGACGAGCCGATGTTCGGGCAGGATGCCCGCACCTGGCAGGAGCTTGTCGACCTGCTGGCGGAACTGATCGACTCTGGCACGGCGATGGTCGCGGTCAGCCACGACCCGGACCTCGCCCGCGTGCTGACCGCGGACGAACTGCACCTGACGACTCAGGCGGTGATCTCCGCGTGAGCTTGATGACCCCGGACATTCGGCCGTCGGCTGTCGCGAGCATCAACCCGGTCGCCAAACTCGCGGTCGCCCTCATCCTCAGCGCCGTGCTGCTGCTGTCGATTGACGTCGTGTCCGCCTCGGTGGCGCTGCTGCTGGAAAGTGTGCTGCTGTTCTTCAGCGGCATCAGCCCCCGACAGTTTTGGATACGCACCATCCCACTGTGGCTCGCCGCGCCCTTCGCGGGGATCACCACGGTGCTCTACGGCGCGGACAGCGGCGCCACCCTGTGGCAGTTCGGGTTCGTGTCGGTCACCGAAGGGTCGGCCGCCTTGGGGGCGGCGATCGTGCTGCGGATCCTGTGCATCGGACTGCCGGGCATCGTCTTGTTCGCCACGACCGACCCGACCGACCTGGCCGACGGGCTCAGCCAGGTGGCGCGGCTTCCCGCCCGGTTCGTGCTGGGCGGGCTAGCCGGCCTGCGCCTGGTCGGACTGTTCATCGAGGACTGGCGCGCCCTCGCCCTCGCCAGGCGCGCCAGGGGAGTGGGCGACCGCAGCGCTCTGTCACGGCTGCTCAGCCAGGCGTTCGCGCTCCTGGTGATTTCGATTCGTCGTGGCAGCAAGCTGGCGACCGCCATGGAGGCGAAGGGGTTCGGGTCGGAGCTGCCGCGCACCTGGGCCAGGGCATCCACGTTCGGGCGGCGCGAGTGGGCGCTCATCGGCATCGGCACCACGATCGCCGCGGTCGCGGTGTTCGCGGCCGTGTCCACCGGCAACTGGCACTTCGTGCTCGATAGCTGATGACTCCGGACCAGGCGATTCCGGACCGGGCGACTCGGGACCAGGCGAGCGCACCATCGCGACGGGGCCGGCCGACGGTCACGCTCATCGACGGACGGTCCGGCTCCGGCAAAACCGAACTGGCGCGCCACCTCGCCGAGAGCACTCCCGGAATCACCCTCATCCGGCTCGACGACATCTATCCGGGGTGGGACGGCCTCGACGCCGCAAGCCGTCACATCCACGACCATGTGCTCGAACCGTTGACCGCCGGCCGCAGCGCCCGCTGGCAACGCTGGGACTGGAGTGCCGACGCACCGTCCGAGTGGCACGACGTGGATCCGACGCGGCCGCTCATCATCGAGGGCTGCGGTGCGCTCAGTCGCGCCAATCGGGCACTGGCCGATGTCGGCATCTGGGTGGAGTTGGATGCGGCGACCCGCAAGCAGCGGGCCTTGGCCAGGGACGGCGACGCTTACGCACCGTACTGGGACCGCTGGGCCGCGCAGGAGGCCGCCTTCATCGCCCGGGAGCATCCACAGACTCTGGCCGACCGTGTGGTCCGCACCGCTTGACCCCCCTCGCCCTCCGTCCCTCGCCTATCTCGGCTCCCGTCCCGTCCCGTCCCCGTCCCCGTCCTTAATCCCGTTTCAAGGAAAAACTGTCAATCCCGGGCCCGGACATCGGGGAGTCTGGCCCTCCGTGACAGAAACTCCGTGAAACGGGTTGAGGTCAACCCCAGCCGAGGGCGTGCAGTTCCCGGTCGTCGATGCCGTAGAAGTGGGCGATCTCGTGCACCAGAGTCACATGGATCTCGTGCTTGAGTTCGTCCAGGTTCTCGCAGAACGCGAGCAGCGACTCCCGATACAGCACGATGCGGTCTGGCAATTCCCCGAAGCCGTACTCACCGCGCTCGGTCAGAGCGACGCCGTCGTAAAGTCCCAGAGTGTCCAGCGTGCCGTCCTCCGGCCGGTCCTCGGTGACGAACACCACGTTCTCGAGACCCTCGACCATGTCGTCAGGCAGCAGGTCGAGTTCGTCGATGACGAGTTTCTCGAACTCCTCGGCGGTCATGTCCTCCATCGGACCAGCTTGGCATAGCGCTCAGGACTCCAGCGCCTCGATGAGTGAGCCTTGAACGAATCCCAGCCAGTCGTAGACGTCCCTCAGCATCAGGCTCTCGTCGTCGTCTCCGCCCTCGTCGCCGTCGGCGTCGATTCCCAGACGAGCCGCAACGGTGAGCCGGATGTCGGTGAGGCAGCGCAGCCAGGACTGAACCATAGATGCATCCAGCGTCACGTCCACCGGAACGGCAGACGAGGTCGCCGCCTCCAGCGAGTCTGCCACAACCATGGCGTTCTGGATCTTGCGGTCCGCCAGGGAATCCTCGGTGAATCGGCGGAACTCGGCGGCGGCGTCCGGGTCGCCGCGGTACGCATCGGGAAGCAGCCGGCTCAGTGCCGGGTCTCCTCCTGCTGTGTGGCGGTCGCTGAGCAACCCGGCTACCTGGCCTGCAAGCGACAGGAGCACCGCGCGCTCCTGAGCGCTGAACCGCGCGCTGAGCGTTCCGTCGCGATCGCGGCGGAACGCTTTCACGAGTCCGCCTTGGTCACGGTGGCCCAGAGTCCGTAGTCGTGCATGGCCTCGACGTGGCGTTCCATCTCTTCCCGCGGCCCGGTAGCGACGACCGCGCGACCGTTGTTGTGCACTTGCAGCATGAGCCGGTCGGCTTCCGCCTTCTGGTAACCGAAGTAGGTTCGAAAGACGTAGGACACGTAGGACATCAGGTTGACCGGGTCGTTCCACACCAGCGTGACCCACGGCACATCGGGGGTGACAAGGCGATGTGTGTCAGTGTGTTCTAGGGTCTGGGGCATACTTTCAGCCTGACACGCCGACGCTGGCGCCGACTTCCTTGGGGTGATCGACGGGGCTCGAACCCGCGACATCCGGCTCCACAAGCCAGCGCTCTACCAACTGAGCTACGACCACCATGTGTCCCAGCACGTGCTCACGCACGTTCGGTCGACTCCATGATCCTAATACATCCCGGAGGGAACTACAGTCGCACGCCGAACTCGTCAACCACCGCCGAGGAAATCGCCTGGAGTTGCTCGGTAGTCGGCCCGGGTTCTGAAACGAACACGGCCTTGCGATAGTAGACGAGTTCGCGGATGGACTCGAGGATGTCCGCGAGCGCCCGGTGTCCGCCGTTCTTCGTTGGCGCGTTGAAATAGACGCGTGGGAACCAGCGGCGGGACAGCTCCTTGATCGACGACACGTCCACGTTGCGGTAGTGCAGATGGTGGTCCACCTTGGGCATGTACTTGGCGAGAAAGGCGCGGTCGGTTCCGATGGTGTTGCCCGCCAGCGGCGCCTGACCGGCCACCGGAACGAACTGCCTGATGTAGGCGAGCACGGCGGTTTCGGCCTCGGCCAGGCTCACCCCCAGAGGGATCGCCTCGATGAGGGCAGATTCGGTGTGCATGTTCACCACGAAGTCGTTCATGTTGTCGAACGCCGCTTGGCTGGGCTTGATCACGACGTCGAATCCGGGATCGAGCACCTTCAGTTCGAAGTCGGTGACGACCACCGCAACCTCGACCAGTTCATCGATGCTCAGGTCGAGACCCGTCATTTCGCAGTCGATCCAGACGAGTCGATCAGAGCCATTTGCCATTGCTCGAGTCTATCGCCGGGCTGTGACGTCCCGACTTCAGGCGTCGCCGATGCCGATCGCCTCCGCCTCGACCAGGTCGGGAGTCGGCCGGTGGTTAACCGCGCCGAGCCGGCCGGCACCAGCGATGACGATCACCATCGCGATAAGCACGGATGCCGCGCCGACGAAGTACGGCGTCGCAGGCACGAAGAATTCGGCGAGCAGGGTGGCAAGCGGCGGGGCCGCGGCGCCGCCGAGAAACCGCACAGCGGAGTAGGACGACGAGGCCACCGAGCGTGGCAAATCCGTGCCTTCCATCACCGACTCGGTGAACACCGTGTTGAGCACGCCGAGCAGCATGCCCCCGACGATCACAGCCAGCACCAGGCCCAGTTGCGAGGAGACGAAGATTCCGGCGGCGACAAGGTCCAGCGCGAGCAGCGGAAGCACGGTGGCCAGCACAGTGGTGCGACGCATCCGGGCGGTGAACAGCGGGGCCACCCACACCGAGGTGATAGCCACAGCGACACCCCAGCCGAAGAAGACCAGCCCCAGGCCGATGGCGTTCATCCCGAGCGGGAACGGGCTGTAGGCCAGCAAGATGAAGAAGCCGATGTTGTAGAACAACGCCGCGGTGGCCAGCACCAAGATCACCGGATTGCCCAGGGCCCGCAGCGGTGCCGAGAGCTTCGTCGGCATCCGCCGCTCGACGTCTTCCTTGTCGAACAACACGACGATTGCGATGAAGGCGATCGCCATCAGCGCCGAGGTGCCGAAGAACGGTCCGCTCCAGTGCAGGGTACCCAGCAATCCGCCGAGCAGCGGGCCTACAGCGATCCCGAGGCCCAGGGCCGCCTCGTACAGGATGATGGCCGAAGATGCCCCGCCGCTGGCCGCGCCCACGATTGTCGCCAACG
Source organism: Parafrigoribacterium mesophilum (assembly GCF_039652555.1). Classification (NCBI taxonomy): domain Bacteria; kingdom Bacillati; phylum Actinomycetota; class Actinomycetes; order Micrococcales; family Microbacteriaceae; genus Parafrigoribacterium; species Parafrigoribacterium mesophilum. The sequence continues at coordinate 695,547 of NZ_JBDJAF010000001.1, read as the reverse complement.
CGGTCGAGATGAACAGCGCATTGCCGAGGCCCCAACCGGCGCGGAAGGCGATGATGGATTCCACATTGCCGCTGAGACCCGCCAGCAACGCGAACGCGACGATGAGCCCAAGTCCGATGAGCAGGGTGCGCTTGGCACCGATCCGGCTGGCGATCCAACTGGTGACCAGCATGGCCAGCCCGGTGATCAGCAAGTAGCTGGTGAACAGCAGTTCGGTCTCGGTCGGGGTGGCCTTCATCCCTTCGGCGATCGCCGGGAGGATCGGGTCAACGAGCCCGATGCCCATGAAGGCGACCACGCAGGCGAAGCTGACCGCCCAGACCTGCTTGGGCTGCTTCAGGATGCTTCTGGTGTCGTTCGGTGCGCCGGCCATCACGCCGCCGTCCGGTTGATGCTGGTGCGGGAGCGCAGCAGTTCGACGGCGCGGGTGAGCGTCTGGATGTCGGAGTCCTCCAGGTCGGCGAACATCGGGCCGAGTGCGCGTCCGAGGGTTTGGCGCCATTCCTCCAGGGCGTTCCGGCCGCGGTCGGTGATGGTGACGAGCCAGGCGCGCGAGTCGTTCCTGTCGGCGATCTTCAGCACGAGCCCGTCGTCACTGAGCTGATGTACCAGCTTCGTCATCGACGGTTGGGTCACTCGGGCGGTGTTGGCGAGGTCGCCGACTCGCAGCGGCTCGGACGTTGAGAGGATTGACAGTGTGTTCCACACCGCGGACGGGGTGGTGGATCCTGTCGTCTGAGCCGCGATCCGGGTGAGCCGGTGTGCGGTGACGAGAAGGCTTGCGCAGAGGGAATCGAGCGGGGTGGTCATCCCACAAGTATATAACCGGACTATATAGCTAGGTTATGTAAGACGTCGGAGGTAGCCTCATCCGTCGCACTGGATACGCCGGAGTGGTAATAAGAGAGCATGACGGATGACCGACCCGCGCTCGCACGCGGAACCCAGTACGTGGTGTTCTACCGCGGAGGGCCCAACGACGGTCGCACCGACCGTCGCATCAGCACCGATGGCGGCTGGGATGACTCGATCACCGTCACCGCCGCGGTGGATGGCAAAGAGGCCCAAATCGACTATGACGCCTCCACCTGGCGGGAAGTGGGCGGCGAGTACCAAGTCACCTACGTATTCGATCCGGTGGACAGCGAACAAGTCGAAGCGCCCGAAGATCGCGGTGGGCGCCAGTAGTGCACGTTCTGTTGTTCACGTCCTCTTTTTGTGAACCGTGTATCCGCACCAGGTCCGTTCTCAAGCAGGTGTCCGAGATCCTCCCGGCTGCGGACATCCTCGAACGTGACGTCGTGCGCGACAATGCCGAGGCGGAACGTCAGTCCATCCGTTCCACGCCGACCACCATCGTGCTGGCGGATAACGGTGACGAGGTGTTCCGCGCCGAGGGCGTTCCTACCGTGAACCAGGTGCTGGTGGCGCTCGCGCGGGCACTGTGAGCGCTGAGGTATCGTGGAACGACAATTCACGCCTCTGTAGCTCAGTGGATAGAGCAGCGGCCTTCTAATCCGCTTGTCGGGAGTTCGATTCTCCCCAGGGGCACCGGCTCACTCCCGGGCCGGAGCTGCTGCAGCGCCCGCTCATTGCCGTCGGGTCGGCAAAACGCTGGACGGCCGACACCCGATGTGCCATCGTTGACCGCGTCAACCAGGCCCAGCAAAGGAGCACACCATGTTTGCACCGGTGCACGCGTTCAGCGGATTCAGCGTCAATGACATCGAGGCGGCCAGGAAGTTTTACGGCGACACCCTGGGATTGCAGATCAGCGATGGCGAAATGGGAATGCTGCAACTCGCCCTTCCCACCGGACCGCAGGTGATCATCTATCCGAAGGAAGACCACGAGCCGGCGACGTTCACCATCCTCAACTTCGTCGTCGACGATGTGGATGCGGCGGTCGACGAACTCAACAGCCTGGGCGTGCAGACGAAGATCTACGACGACCCGAACCTGCCCACCGACGAGAAGGGCATTCTGCACGGCCGCGCCCAGAACATGGGCCCCGACATCGCCTGGTTCAAAGACCCGGCAGGCAACGTGCTGTCGGTCCTCGCCGGGTGAGCACGGTCGCCGATGCCGGGCAGAGGTAGGTATCGTCGATGCTGGGCCACTGCGCCCATGAGTGCCCACGAGAAAGACACCGACCAGGATGCCCGAAAGCCCGGCTTCGCCGACGCCGTACGAAGTGCTCGGCGTGCCGGCATCCGCCAGCTATGCCGAACTCCGCCGGGCGTATCGTCGCTGTCTTCGGGCTTCGCATCCGGATACCGGCGGCAGCGCGGCCCGCTTCACGGCCGTGCAACTGGCGTGGGAGCGAATCGGCGACCCCGCAGAGAGGGCGGCGTACGACCAGGGCCGCTCTCGCGTGCGAGAACCGGGTTCCAGTTCCGCCCGGCCGGCGCCGCCGGCCAGGCCGCGGCCGGAAGGGTCCGCGCTGCGCGCCCGATCCCACGGGCATCCGGGCGGACGCTCGCGGGAGCGTTTTCTCGCCATGGTGCGTGAGTGGGCCGGTCGTGGCACACCTCCTGCCGACCCGTATGACCCGGCGTTGGTTCGCTCAGCGCCGAGGGAGATCCGCCATGCCCTGGCCAAAGCGCTCGCAGAGGAGGAGACCGCCCGCACGGTTTCGGCGCTCGGCATCGGGTTCACCATCTGGAACGACGTCGCCACTCACCACGGCAAGGTCGACCATGTGGTGCTGGGACCGGCTGGACTGTTCGCACTGGAATCGCAGGACTGGGGGAGCGAGGTGCGCGTGGTGCGCGGCGAGCTCCTCGGCGAGGCGGTGCCCGCCGGCACGGAGCCGGTGCGCTCACTGAGTCATGCCACCCGGTCGCTGGGCAGAGAGCTCGGTGTGCGATTCACCGCAGTACTCATGGTCGTGCCCGACGACGCTCTCGCCGAGCCGATGATCGCGGCCGGCCGCGGGCGCCGCGCGAACCTCCTCGTGATCCGGCGTTCGGTGCTGCCGCAGCTTCTGCGCGACGGACTGTCGGGCGGACCGCGGACCAGCATCGGCGAAGTGTTCGACGTACGCTCACGGCTGCAGAGCCGCATCCGCTTCGTGAGTTGATGAGTTCCGGGCCTGGGAGACTGTGGGGATGGATGATCGGGAATCGGCCACCGTGGTGATCGGCGACGACGGGAAGGCCCGACCGGTGTGGGCGGCGGTGGATCCGTTACTGCGTGACTACTACGACACCGAGTGGGGCATGCCGATTCGCGACGAGCAGGGACTCTACGAGCGGATCAGCCTCGAGGCGTTCCAATCCGGCCTGTCCTGGGCGACCATTCTGCGCAAACGACCCGCCTTCCGCGCCGCATTCCGCAATTTCGACCCGGATGCCGTCGCGGCGTTCACCGAGGCCGATGAGGCACGCCTGCTCGCGGATGCATCCATCGTGCGCAACCGCCGGAAGATCCAGGCAACGATCACCAACGCGCAAGCCACGATCGCGTTGCGGGATCAGGGTGGCCTCGCCGCTTTCGTGTGGGCATTCCGGCCGGCCACCACACCGGCGCCGCGTACGTTGGCAGAAATCCCCACCCGGTCGCCTGAATCCGAAGCGCTGTCGAAGGCGTTGCGGGGCAGAGGCTTCGCCTTCGTCGGGCCGACCACCATGTTCGCGCTGATGGAAGCCGTGGGAATCGTGGACACGCACCTGGTGGCGAGCCATCGGCGCGGCAGCTCAGGCGTGTGGCCGGTCGGCTAACCCGGGCAAGGCGCCCCGGTAGAATTGGGGCTACCGCCGAGTCCTCCTTCTCTTCGGCGCGCGTGAAAGGAAGACATGGGCTCGCAGTCCGATGTGGAGTTCCGACGGTGGAACGGTAGACAGGCGATTGCGGAGTCGATGATCCCCCTGATCGGCACGCTGTATCGCGACCATGGTGTGGTCACCTCCATCTACGGGCGTCGGCTGATCAACCAGTCCGCCGTGGAGATCCTCAAGGCACACCGATTCGCCCGCCAGGTGGACGAACTCGAACTGCCGATCGAGCAGACCCTGCCCGTACTGGTCGCTCTGGTCGAGCTGCAGCTCGGTGCCGCATCCGTCGACCTCGCGAAGCTGCTCGCCCGTTACAAGGCCAAGGGTCACGGCCGGGAGCTGACCGAATTCCTCCGGGAGGAACTCGCACCGGTGGTCGGAGCCGCGGACACCGCCTCGACGGGCTCCGTCGATGTCGTGCTCTACGGGTTCGGCCGGATTGGCAGGCTGCTGGCCCGCATCCTCATCGCCCATGCGGGTGACGACCAGGGCCTGCGACTGCGGGCCATCGTCGTGCGCAAGGGCGCCGCCAACGATCTGGTGAAACGGGCCAGCCTGCTGCGTCGGGACTCCGTGCACGGACCGTTCGAAGGCACCATCACCGTGGACGAAGAGGCCAACACGATCCTCGCGAACGGCACCCTCATCCAGGTCATCTATTCGGACGACCCCGCGACCGTCGACTACCCGAAGTACGGCATCCACGATGCGATAGTGGTCGACAACACGGGCCGGTGGCGGGATGCCGAGGGGTTGTCCCAACACCTTGCGAGCCGCGGCGTAGCGCGCGTGCTGCTGACGGCACCCGGCAAGGGCGACATCAAGAACATTGTGTACGGGATCAATCACGACACGATCGGCCCGGATGACGCGATCTTGTCGGCGGCATCGTGCACGACGAACGCGATTGTGCCGGTGCTTAAGGCGGTGGACGACGCGTACGGCATTGTGCACGGCCACGTGGAGACGGTGCACTCCTATACGAACGACCAGAACCTCATCGACAACATGCACAAGGGCAACCGTCGCGGCCGGTCGGCCGTGCTGAACATGGTGCTGACCCAGACCGGAGCGGCGACGGCCGCCGCGAAGGCACTGCCGTCTTTGACCGGCAAGCTCACCGGCAACGCCATCCGGGTGCCCACCCCGAACGTGTCGATGGCGATCCTCAACCTGAATCTGCGCGCCGAGACCACCAAGGAGGAGGTCAACGCCTACCTGCGACGGCTGTCGCTCGACTCCACGCTGCAGCAGCAGATCGATTTCATCGATTCACCCGAGGTAGTGTCCTCAGACTTCATCGGATCTCACCGCGCCGGCATCGTGGACGGCCTGGCAACGATCAGCACCGGGTCGAACCTCGTGCTGTACATCTGGTACGACAACGAATTCGGCTACAGCAGCCAAGTGGTCCGGGTGCTCGAAGAGATGGCGTCAAGCCATCCTCGCGTCTTCCCCGCCCGCATCACTGCCGGACAGGAGGACCCTGACCGCTACTTGAACCAGACCGTGAACACGAACCCGGCCGCAGCCACGACCGCGATGGCCACAACGAGCCAGGAGTAGAGGACAACCATCCCGCGGGGCCCGTTCGGCGCTCTCTCAGTCATGCCACCGATTCTAGCCAGTGCAAGGCGAGATCAGCGCAGTTCGTCGTTAGCCACCGGAGTCGGGCTGATCCGTTCACGCACATGGCTTACCGACACCGGAGGAAATTCCGCCTCACCGGAATCGGTGTCCTCATCAACCTCGGATGCGCCCGAGTTCCGCGAGCCGTCATCATCGTGGGCGGCGGTCGGCCCTTGCGCGCCAGCGGGCACCGGGGCGGTCGCGGGGGCGGTCGCCGGGGGTACCACCGGCCGCGACGCCGGAGCGAAGGGCTGCCGCACGACCGCCGGTGCCGTCGGTGCCGCGGGCGCCGGCGCGTCGGCCGTCGCATCGGCGGAGTGAAGGTCACGCCGGGAGGCCGGCTCGGGCTGAACCGCTGATTGCTGCGCCGCCCAGGCCTGCTGCTGCGACACAAGTTCTTGATCAGCCACTGAGGTGTCGTAGGCCCAACTGTCGAGGTCATTCTTGAACAGTTTCTTCGCGCGGGACGGCCGCTCATGCCACTCGATCAGGCGATTTCTGAATTCCAGAAGGGACTGCTCGGCCTGGAAACTGAAGCTGACGGCGTTCTTCTTCATCATGGTGATTTCGTGAGCGCACCAGTCGGTGGCCAGGTTCGCGCCGGTGACGGAGAGCAGGCGCAGCCGCACGTCGGCCTCCAGGGCAGAATAATCAGCGTGCCGTTGCTCGGAGTCCGACAGGGTGTTCCACACCGCAGCACGGCGGGCCGACCCGATCATCGCCGTGACGGCGGCCGCGCGTTGCTGCCGCTCGTTGAGGGACAACACTCGTTTGGTCGAACCTCGGCCGATCGCCGCCGCAATGAGGCCGGCGACCAGGATGGCGACGAACGGGAGTATGACGGTTGAGAGGAACCGCCATCCGTCATCGGAAAAGAGCCAGTCTACGAAATCGTTCCACCATTGCATGCGAGCAGATTACCTCAGGGGTTGCCCGAATCAGCGCCGACACTCAATCAGCGCCGACACTCAATCAGCGCAGACACTCAATCAGCGCCGACAGTCAATCAGCGCAGACACTCAATGGCGTCGGCCATGCTCCAGAATTCGCCGTCGACCACGAATCGACCTTGGCGGGCGATAAGGCGCTTGGCCCGGTATCGTTCACCGGTCGGCGTGGGAAAGCGTTCCACGTAGCCGAGCACATCTCCGACGGGCCGGGTGACCCGCCACAGGTCGCCCCGGAGTCTGGCGAGGGCGACTCCTGGGTACACCACTGTCGTGGATGCGTGCGCGGCGGATTCAACGATGGTGAGAGTTGTCACGATCTTCTCCTGTTCTGCGGCCGGCCCCGTGGGTTGTGGACAGCATCAGGTTAGGGTCGGCCACTGACATCGGTCAGTGGAGGAAGATCGCGGGGCCGGGATCAGTGCGATCCGGTACCGTGCACCGCGAGCGGTTCGATCGCCGCCAACTCCTCGGCGCTCAACGGCGAACCGGTGAGCGCGTCCAGGTTGTCATCGAGTTGGGCGACGCTGCTCGCCCCGACCAGGGCCGAGGTCACTCTGGGCTGGCGCAGCACCCAGGTCAGAGCCAATTGGGCCAGGGATTGACCGCGCTGCTTCGCGATCTCGTTAAGGGCTCTAGTGCGCTCGAGGTAAGTGGCGTCGATGTCGTCGGCGGTCATCCATCGGCCCTTGGCCGCGCGGGAGTCGGCCGGGATGCCGCTCAGATAACGATCGGTAAGCAGTCCCTGCGCCAGCGGCGAGTAGACGATGCAGCCCATGCCGAACTCCTCGAGCACGTGGAACAGGCCCTCCTGCTCCACGTGGCGGTCGAACATGCTGTAACTGGGCTGGTGAATCAGCACCGGGATGGAGTGCTCCGCCAGCGCCGCGTGGGCGGCGCGGGTCTGCTGCGGGCTGTAGTTGGAGATTCCGGCGTAGAGCGCCTTGCCCTGCTGTACGGCGGTGGCCAGTGCGCCCATCGTCTCCTCGATCGGCGTTTCGGGATCCGGCCGGTGCGAATAGAAGATATCGACGTAGTCCAGCCCCATTCTGCGCAAACTCGCGTCGAGCGAGGCGAGGAGGTTCTTGCGGGAGCCCCATTCGCCGTACGGGCCGTCCCACATGTAGTAGCCGGCCTTGCTCGAAATCACCAACTCATCCCGGTACCCGCGGAAATCGCGCGCGAAGATGTTGCCGAAGTTCGTTTCGGCCGATCCGGCCTCGGAGCCGTAGTTGTTCGCGAGGTCGAAGTGAGTGACACCGCGGTCAAACGCCCGACGCAGGATGGCGCGCTGCGTGTCGATCGGGCGGTCGGAGCCGAAGTTGTTCCATAGGCCGAGCGAAATCGCTGGCAGCTTCAGGCCGCTGCGTCCCGTTCTGCGGTAATCCATTGACTGATATCGGTCGGCAGCGGCAACATACGTCATAAGACCCAAGTTTATGATCGTGCGCGTAGCCTCGAATGCGTAACGCATCATCCTGGGACGCGCGTCACGGCGTCCGACTGCCCGAGTGAGAGTGGGAGTTCTCATGACAACCGATGAAACGCGAAACGAGTTGACCGGACAGACCTGGGTGGCGTCCGGCCCGTCAGGGGCGATCGGCTCGGTGCACCGTGTCGCGAACGGCTTCACGTTCAAGCTGCTGACCGACGACGACTTCCGCGGCGTATATCCCACGTTGGAGGCGGCCAAGGGCGCCCTGTTCGCGAGCCTGGCACCCGGTTCGGAACGGCCGCAGTTCCGCGAACACTAGCGCGGCCTGGCAACGTGCGCAGGGACCCTGTGCGCTTCTCCTCCACAGGGGAGGGGACTAACCAGGTACTGCACCGATGGCACGGCTCGAGCACGATTTGGTGCGCCAGGCGACGACACTGTCCACATGAACGACACCATTACGCTGGCTGGCCTCGTGGCCACAGCACCCCGTCAACAAGGAACGAGCGGGAACCTCCCGGTGATTTCCTTCCGGCTGGTCTCTTTCCAAGGCCACTTCGATCGCGCGAAAGATGCCTGGATCGATGACGACCCCAATTTCTACACGATCAGCGCGTTCCGCCAACTGGCGACCAACGTGCTGAAGTCGGTGGAAAAGGGGGATCGCCTGATCGTAACGGGACGCGTGCGCATCCGTGACTGGGAGGCGTCGGGGCGCTCCGGCACGAACATCGAGGTGAACGCGAACGCCATCGGGCACGACTTGAGCTTTGGACGCACCTCCTACTCGCCGGTCGCAGCAAGCCCCGCGACCAAGTCCGACTGGGCAGAAGATCCCGGCGCCGAGACCGCCACCGACGCGTCTGCAGGATCGGCCGCGGCGCCGTCAGAGCTGCTTCCCGCCGGCGCTACCGAAAACACCGACGACGTGGCGGCCCCGTTCTGAGCCACACGTTTCGCACCAAACGTTCTGAACCACCGTGAACGCGGTGATTCCGCTCACCATCGGCGCCCGTAGACTCGAAGTCGGCGGCTGCAGCCGCACGCGTGACCGTGGCGACTTCTGAGGAGCGACTCGATGGGCAGACCCCGCGGCACGTTCGCCGTGTTCGCGGTGCTGGTCACCGTCATCGGCCTCACCGGATGCGAATCCCCCCAGGCTGTTGCACCCACCGCGACCTCGGCACCGGTCGAGTCCGCCGCGCCGACGCCCACGACCACCCCGCCGGCAGCTCCGCACCTGGTTCAGGGCGGCACGGCCGAGGACAACCACGCGTACTTCGATGTGGTCAATAAGGCCCTGTTCACGGATCAACCGCAGGCGACGGGCCGAACCATCATCGATAGCCTCGTGGCCGCCGGATTCGACAAGAGCGCGATGCAAGTCACCCCCGACACCACGCCCACTGGCAAGAACACGGATTCGATCCAGTTCTCGGTGCAGCTGGGCGCCGACTGCCTGATCGGTCAAAGCGGGAGCGGGGAGTACACCAGCGTCGTCGGGCCGGCGCTGGCCACCGGCGGATGCCTGGTCGGCAAGACGCGACCGATCGACTGGTAAGGCAGACTGGTACGCATGGCCGAATATATTTACTCGATGGTCCGCGCCCGCAAGGCGGTCGGGGACAAACTCATCCTCGACGACGTCACGATGTCGTTCCTGCCGGGAGCCAAGATCGGCGTGGTCGGCCCGAACGGCGCCGGAAAATCCACGATCCTGAAAATCATGGCGGGTCTGGACACCCCGAGCAATGGCGAGGCCAGACTCAGCCCCGGCTACAGCGTCGGGATTCTCATGCAGGAGCCTGAGCTCGACGAATCCAAGACAGTGCTGGAGAACGTGCAGGAAGGCGTCGGCGAAATCAAAGCGAAGGTCGACCGCCATGCCGCGATCGGCCTGGCGATGGCCGAGCCGGATGCGGACTTCGACGCGCTCCTGGCGGAGATGGGCACGCTTCAGGAGGAGATCGACGCGGCCGACGCCTGGGACCTGGACTCCCAACTGGAACAAGCCATGGATGCGCTACGCACCCCTCCGGGAGACGCCGAGGTGGCGAACCTGTCCGGTGGCGAAAAACGTCGAGTGGCCCTCACCCGGCTGCTGCTGCAAAAACCGGACCTGCTGCTGCTGGACGAACCGACCAACCACCTGGACGCCGAGAGTGTGCTGTGGCTGGAGCAGCACCTGGCGAAATACCCCGGTGCAGTGCTTGCCGTCACCCACGATCGATACTTCCTCGATCACGTTGCCGAATGGATCGCCGAGGTCGACCGCGGTCACCTCTACCCCTACGAGGGGAACTATTCGACCTACCTGGAGAAGAAGGCCGAGCGCCTCAACATTCAGGGCAAGAAAGACCAGAAGCTGGCGAAACGGCTCAGCAGCGAACTCGAATGGGTGCGCAGCAACGCCAAGGGCCGGCAGACCAAGTCCAAGGCCCGGCTGGCCCGCTACGAGGAAATGGTCGAAGAGGCGGAGAAGACCAGGAAGCTCGACTTCGAGGAAATCGTGATCCCGGTCGGCCCGAGGCTCGGATCCCAGGTACTGGACGCGAAAAAGCTCGTCAAGGGCTTCGGCGACCGGGTGCTCATCGACGGCTTGAGCTTCACCCTGCCGCGTAACGGCATCGTCGGGATCATCGGCCCCAACGGGGTGGGAAAGACCACCCTATTCAAGACGGTCGTCGGCCTCGAGCCGCTCGACGGCGGCGAACTGAAAATCGGCGACACCGTACAGATCTCCTACGTCGACCAGACTCGAAGTGGAATCGACCCGCAGAAGACACTCTGGGAGGTCGTCTCCGATGGGCACGACTACATCACGGTGGGCAAGACCGAGATCCCGTCCCGGGCGTACGTGTCCCAGTTCGGGTTCAAGGGCCCGGACCAGCAGAAGAAGGCCGGGGTGCTTTCCGGTGGCGAGCGCAACCGGCTGAACCTGGCCCTCACCCTCAAACAGGGCGGCAACCTGCTGCTGCTCGACGAGCCCACCAATGACCTGGACATCGAAACGCTCTCCAGCCTGGAGAACGCCCTCATCGAGTTCCCCGGTTGTGCCGTGGTGATCACCCACGACCGGTGGTTCCTCGACCGCATCGCCACGCACATCCTCGCCTACGAGGGCACCGACGACGACCCGGCGCACTGGCACTGGTTCGAGGGCAACTTCGACGCGTACGAGGAGGACAAGGTGGTGCGCCTGGGACCGGATGCTGCCAAGCCGCACCGGTCCGTGTACCGCAAACTCACCCGCGGTTAGCCCGATGCGCGTTCATATTCCCATCCATCTGCGGTGGGCCGACCTCGACGCCTACAACCACCTCAACAACGTGGAGATGCTGCGGCTGTTGGAGGAAGCCAGGGTGCGGATGTTCTGGGTGCCCGGGAGCGGCGACGAACAGCTGCCGACGGCGGTGCTGGATGCCGGTGCCCACGCCGGCGCAGACACGCACAGCCTCATTGCGCACCACGAGATCGAGTACCTGAAGCCGCTGTCCTATCAGCGCCAGCCGGTCGACGTGCAGGTGTGGATCGGCGGTCTCGGCGGCGCCAGCGTGAAGGTCAGCTACGAGGTCTACGCCGGCGAGCCGGCGGTTCTGTACGCGCGCGCGGCGACCACGATGGTCATCGTCAACGCCTCGACCGGACGCCCCCGCCGCATCAACGAACTCGAACGTGCCGCCTGGGCGCCCTACGTCGAGGATCCGGTGGTCTTCACCCGCCGCGGGTAGCGGACGGCGGTCTACGAAATATCCCTGGACTGCCTCGGTGAACCAATCCGGCGCGGCGTACGTTGTTAACGCTGGAGGTGCCGCATGCCCGATGAGCAGGCGGAGTTGCTGCGTGTGCTGCACGACGAGCACGGGCCCGCTCTGTGGCGTTACGTCGTCTGGCTGACGGGGGATCGGCAGTTGGCCGAAGACATCGTGCAGGAGACGCTGCTGCGCGCCTGGCGACGTCCGAACGTCCTCGATCAGTCCGGCGGGTCAGCTCGAGCCTGGTTGTTCACCGTCGCGAGGAACCTGGTCGTGGACGAACACCGCAGCGCCAGATCGCGGCACGAATTCGGCACCGACACCCTGCCCGAGCGGGCGAGCTCGGACGGAACCGATGCACTACTGGATACCTGGCTGATCTCCGACGCGCTGGCGGAACTCACCGAGGAGCACCGGCGGGTCATCGTGCACGCCTACTACCGCGGGCAATCCACCGCCGAGATCGCCGGGGACCTGCAGATTCCGGAGGGCACCGTGAAGTCCCGACTGCACTACGCGCTGCGGGCGCTGCGGCTGGTGCTGCAGGAAAGGGGAGTGACGCGATGACCGGCGCGACCGACTCGTACCTTCAGTGGGATGCCGCCTACGTGCTGGGTGCACTCAGCGTGAAGGAGCGCCTCGAGTTTGAGCGCCACTTGGCGACCTGCGCGGAGTGCTCCGCGGCCGTAGCGGACCTGGCTGGCCTTCCCGGTCTGCTGGCCAAGGTGTCTGAAAACGACATCGACGCGGTGCCACCGCCGGCTCCTGACCTGCTGCCGCAGTTGGCACGGGCAACGCGCCGCCGTCGGGTCCGCTCCCGACTGCTGGCCGTTGGCACCGCCGTTGCCGCGGCGGCGGCGGCGGCCGTCCTGGCCATCGTCATCCCCTTGGCTGGACCGGCTGCCGCGCCGCCGGTGGCCGAGCAGGCCACGCTCAGCCAGGTGGTGCCGAGCCCGCTGAGTGCGAACATCCGGCTGATCGCACTCGACTGGGGCACCACGATTGAGATGACCTGCCGGTACACCGCGGCAAGCCCGGCCGCCTCCCAGGCCCCGGCCCGCGACTATGCAATGTACGTCACGGACCGCGGCGGCAACTCGGCCCAGGTGGCGACCTGGGCAGCGGCGCCGGGCAGCACCGTCACGCTGTCAGGGGCGACGAGCCTGAAGACGGATGCGATTGGGAGCGTCGACGTGCGATCGGTGAGCAGCGGACGGGTGCTTCTGAAAACGGTGCTCCCCGAGGGGGTGTCGCCCCAGTGAGCCGGTGTGCGCCGTCCTCGGCCAGTCAACCGCCGGTCGGCGTGCTCATCGGTTAATCTCGACGGGTGTCACGCGACTTCCCTGCTCATTTCGGAGCCGACCGTTATGGTGCTGACGCGCTCGCCGGGTTCTCCCGGCGTGCCGCCCCACGCAAGCTGCGCGTCGTCGAGGCGACGCACGGACTTGTGCTGGAAGATACCGCCACCGGCTTCTGCGGCGCCGTTGTGAACGTCGACCGGATCGGCATCGAATTGGAGGACCGCCACCTCGCGGTGCGCGTGTTCCCGTTCGGGCGGGGCCTGTTGCTTGAGGGCGAACCCGTGGAGGTTGTGGCTCCGGCCCGGCGAACCGGGCGCGCCTACACGGCGTCCGGTTCCCGCGCGGTGGCGGATGTGCCGGCTCGGGTGGCCAGGGCGAGCCGCATCTTCGTCGAGGGGCGGCACGACGCGGAACTGGTGGAACGGGTGTGGGGCGCCGACCTCCGCGTTGAAGGCGTGGTGGTCGAGTACCTGGAGGGCGTCGACAACCTGGAAGCGCTCCTGGACCGGTTCCGGCCGACACCCGGCCGCCGGGTCGGCGTGCTCGTCGATCATCTCGTGGCGCGGTCGAAGGAGAGTCGCATTGCCGATGCGGTGCAGCGTGGTCCGTTCGGTGCGGACGTACTCGTGGTCGGGCATCCGTTCATCGACATCTGGCAGGCGGTGAAGCCCTCCAGGGTCGGCCTTCAGCGCTGGCCGGACATACCGCGGTCGATCGAATGGAAGCACGGAATCTGCGAGGCGCTCGGCTGGCCGCACGAGGACCAGGCCGACATCGCCAATGCCTGGCAACGCATCCTCTCCGGTGTGAAAACCTATGCCGACCTGGAACCGGTGCTGCTGGGCCGGGTGGAGCAGCTGATCGACTTCGTCACGGTCGATGATTCTCGCGCTTGACCCGCACCATTCCTTCTTGTGCCACGCTCGCGATGAGGGCGCCATCGCGACGGTAGATCCGTCCCAGTGCGAGCCCGCGGCCGCCAATCGCGTTCGGTGATTCCTGCACGTACAGCAGCCACTCATCGACCCGGCCGAACCGGTGCCACCACATGGCGTGGTCGAGGCTGGCGACCTTCAGTCCCGGCAAACCCCAGGTGACGCCGTGCCGACGGAAGATCGGCTCCAACAGCGAATAGTCGCTGGCGTACGCCAGTGCAGCGCGGTGCAGGTTCGGGTCATCCGGAAGGGTGCCGGTGGCCTTCATCCAGATCGCCTGGTGGGCGACCCGCTCCCCGGCGACGGTGAAGTAGATCGGGGAGGAGATGTGCCGCATGTCGAACGGGCGGCCGGTGGCCCAGTGCTGCGCCACCGGGTGGTCAACGCGTTTCAGCGCGACCTCGTCCGGCGGCAGGGACTCCGGCTCCGGGAGGCCTTCCGGCATGTCCAGTTGATGATCGAATCCGACGTCCACGGTCTGGAATGACGCAATCATCGACAGGATGGGTGCCCCGTCTTGGTACGCCTGGGTGCGTCGGGTTGAGAAGGAGCGGCCGTCGTGCACCCGGTCCACCGAGAAGGTGATCGGCAGCGATACGTCTCCGGGGCGGAGGAAATAGCCGTGCATGGAATGGACCACGCGGTCCGCGTCGAGCGTGCGCATCGCGGCGACGAGGGACTGTGCCAGCACCTGACCGCCGAACACCCGGCCGAGCGGCATCCACTGGCTGACCCCGGTGAAGATGTCTTCACTGGTGCGCGCTCCGGTATTCGTCAGATCGAGCGCGGTCACCAGGCCGGCAAGGGGGTCATTCATGCATTTCTCCGCATACTTTCTTTTCACTGGAAGCTTGACGGTAGTTTAGATTGCAGATGACCGGTACATTTTCTCTCGTTGATTCGCTCGCGCTCGGCGATCTGCACGTCTACCTCAGCCGCGCCGCCAAGGTGGAAGAGGGCTCCGTGCGGCTCATCGCCGACTCGGGGGTACTCGCCGCGTACGTGGCCGTCTTCTATCCGGTAGGGCTGAGGGATGAGACCCCCACGGTGTTGGGGCTTCGCACCTTCGCTCTCACCGGCGATGAGTCGTTCGATGTTGTGGTGCCGGTGCGCTCCCTGTTGGATCGCATCGCACGGCTCCAGTCGACGGTCGATCAGTCGTCCAGCCCCGTAGTGGTGTCGTTGCCGATCGAGGTCAACACGGTCACCTGGACCCAGATTTCTCCGCCGCGCGGCGGCTGGCGGGAACTCGACCCCGTGGATGCGAGCATCCTGGAAACAACGGCACAGTCCGGCATCGAGGAGATCGCCGCCTCGAGCACCGATGGCATCATGGAGCGGCTGCTGCGCCGGGTGCGCTCCGAAGTGTGGAGCAGGCCGATCCCGGGGCTGGAATATCTGCCGGCCGGTGCCGCGTTCGCCGCGTACACGCTCGGGTTCCTCGCCTCGGAAGACGTG
This sequence comes from Parafrigoribacterium mesophilum, assembly GCF_039652555.1. Lineage (NCBI taxonomy): Bacteria > Bacillati > Actinomycetota > Actinomycetes > Micrococcales > Microbacteriaceae > Parafrigoribacterium > Parafrigoribacterium mesophilum. The sequence continues at coordinate 680,311 of NZ_JBDJAF010000001.1, read as the reverse complement.
GCCAGGGTGCGTGAGACCGGCCCGTGGACCAGGCTCACCACCCACCGCGGGCACGTGTTGGTGCGGCGCAAATCGTGGAGTCTCAAGGCGTAGCGGGTGACGCGGTGGCAATCGCGCGCCCCACGACTCGGCCGCTGAACAGGCAGCCGCCGAGGAAGGTGCCCTCCAGGCTGCGGTAGCCGTGCATGCCGCCGCCGCCGAATCCGCTGGCTTCTCCGGCTGCGTAGAGTCCTGGGATGGGCACGCCGGCGGCGTCGAGTGCCCGGCCGGACAGGTCGGTCTCTATGCCGCCCAGGCTCTTTCGGGTAAGGATGTGCAGCTTCACGGCGATCAGCGGGCCCGCCTTGGGGTCCAGGATGCGGTGCGGGCTGGCCACCCGGATGAGTTTGTCGCCCCGGTAGTGCCTGGCCTGCCGCAGGGCGTTGATCTGGGCATCCTTGCCGAACCGGTTCTCCAATTCCCGGTCGCGCGCTTCGATCTCCGCGCGCACCCGGGCCGCGTCGATGGTCACCTCGGGGGAGAGACGCTGCATCCCGGTGAGGAGTTCGTCCAGGCTGTCCGCGACGATGAAGTCGGCGCCGTGCTTCTTGAACGCTTCGACCGGTCCCGGCGCGCCCTTCTTCACGCGCTGCATCAAGAGCTTGATGTCCTTGTCGGTGAGGTCGGGGTTCTGCTCGCTGCCGGACAGCGCGAACTCCTTCTCGATGATTTTCTGGGTGAGCACGAACCAGCTGTAGTCAAAGCCGGTCGTCATGATGTGCTCCAGCGTGCCTAGCGTGTCGAATCCCGGGAACAACGGGACCGGCAAGCGCCGCCCGGTCGCGTCGAGCCAGACGCTGGACGGCCCAGGCAGAACGCGGATGCCGTGCTGGGCCCACACCGGGGCGAAGTTCTCGATGCCCTCCACGTAGTGCCACATCCGGTCGCGGTTGATCACGCGCGCTCCCGCACGCTCGCTGATCGCGAGCATCCGTCCATCGACGTGGGCCGGTACACCGGAGAGCATGTGGACAGGCGGTGTGCCCATCCGGGCCGGCCAGTATTCGCGTACCAGGTCGTGGTTGCCGCCGATGCCGCCGCTAGCCACGATCACCGCGCTGCCCCGCAGTTCGAACTGGTCAACCACCTCCCGGTTGCTCGCCACACCGCGAGCGGCGTCGTCGGCGCGCAGCACGCTGCCGCGCACGCCGACCACCGCACCGGATTCGACGATGAGTTCGTCGACTCGGTGACGGAACTTCAGCACCGCGTCCCCGCTGCCCACCGCGGCCCGAACGGCGTTTTCGAACGGTTCGAGCAGCCCCGGCCCGGTACCCCAGACGATGTGGAAGCGCGGCACCGAGTTGCCGTGTCCAGTCGCCGTGTAGCCGCCGCGTTCGGCCCAGCCCACCACCGGGAAGAATTTCACACCGAGCCCGCGCAGCCAGCGGCGTTTTTCCTCCGCGGCGAACCGGAGGTAGGCCTGCGCCCAACGCTTCGGCCAGGCATCCTCGTCCCGGTCGAATCCGGCACTGCCCGCCCAATCCTGTTGGGCGAGTTCGAGGCTGTCCTTCACCCCCATCGCGCGTTGTTCTGGCGAGTCGATCAGGAACAGGCCGCCGAACGACCACCAGGCCTGGCCGCCGAAACCGGTCTCCGGCTCCTGATCCACGATCGTGACGTGCTTGCCCGCGGCAATGAGCTCGGATGCGGCGACCAATCCGGCCAGCCCTGCCCCAACGATGATGGTGGTCATCTCTGCATCTTCTCGCGAGATGCCATCGGTGGCTAGTGAGCGGCGCGAGACATCGTCACAAGCGGCCTATGCGGGCAGTCAGGCTGGGGCGACCGGGCCGCGCTCCAGCAGCGGCCGCATCCGGAACGGGATGAGTTCACCCATGGACAGCGAGGTCTCCGCACGTTCGATGCCATCGCAAGCCAGCACCTCCCCATTGACGCGGAACAGGTCCGCCGCGTCGACGCAGACCACGGTGAGCAGCAGATCGGCCGGGCCACTAAGGCCGTGCGCCTGGATGATCTCGGGGATTTCGGCCAGTTCCCGCACCACCGCGGCCAGCTTCTGCTGCTGGAGATGAATGGAGATGAACGCGGTCAACGGGTAGCCGAGCGGCACCGGGTTGACCCGTCGATCCAGCGGCAACAGCGCGTTGGCTCCCTCCAGCTGGGCCAGTCTCGCCTGCACCGTGTTGCGGGACAGTTCGAGCCGCTCCGCCAGCGCCACGACGGTGCCGCGCGGGTCTTCGGTGAGTGCAAGCAGGAGTCGAGCGTCGGTTTCATCCAAGTGGCGCATAATGCACAACGGTAGCAGGGTGAAGTCGGAACCGACAATGCACTCTGCTCACCGGCCGGTCGATTGATTGTGCTGCCTGGTCGGCTGGCGTATGGTCGTGATGACTCTGGCAAGGATGCTGGAGCCGCTGAAGGCTACGAGCCGAGGCGGCAGAGATCGTGCCGAGAGCGGTGTACCCACCGAAATCGGAGCGGATCAGGAGAGATATGTTGCACACAGCCGTATCCAATGAGTTCAACGAGGCTGAGCTGCTGGGCAGGCAAGACGACCTGGTCCAGCTCGTCACTCCCGCCGGGGAGCGGGTCGCCGACCCCACCTGGGACCCGTGGGTCGCCGACGTCACCGGCGAACAGCTCGCCGCTCTGTACGAAGACCTCGTGGTGGTCCGCCGGATCGACACCGAGGCGACAGCCCTCCAACGGCAGGGGCAGCTAGGGCTGTGGGCTCCGCTGCTGGGCCAGGAGGCGGCGCAGGTCGGTTCCGCCCGCGCGTTGCGCGCTGACGACTTCGCCTTCACCAGTTACCGCGAGAACGCCGTCGCATACTGCCGTGGCGTCGACTTCACCGACCTCGTGCGCGTCTGGCGCGGCACATCCTTTTCCGGCTGGAACCCCTACGACGTCGGCATGGCCACCCCCAATGTGATCATCGGTGCGCAGACCCTGCACGCCACCGGCTACGCCATGGGCTGCAAGAAGGACGGCGTCGATTCGGTCGCGATCGCCTACTTCGGCGATGGCGCAACCAGCCAGGGTGACGTCAACGAGGCCATGGTCTTCTCCGCCAGCTTCCAGGCTCCTGTGGTGTTCTTCTGCCAGAACAACCAGTGGGCGATCTCCGAGCCGGTCGGCCTGCAAGCCCGCCGCGCGATCGCCGACCGGGCCCCCGGGTTCGGCATCCCGAGCGTGCGCGTCGACGGCAACGACATCCTCGCCGTGATGGCCGTCACCCGCTGCGCCTTGCAGCGCGCCCGCACCGGCGGAGGACCGACCTTTATCGAAGCGGTCACCTACCGAATGGGCCCGCACACGACCTCGGACGACCCGAGCCGTTACGAGGACCGCGTCGCCAGGGAGGATTGGGCCGCGAAAGATCCCATCGAGCGTCTTGGTGCGCTGCTGCAGGGCAGGGGACTCGTCACCGAGGAATTCACCGCGAAGGTCACCGCGAAAGCGAACGACGCGGCCGAGCGACTGAGGTCCGGATGCCTGTCCCTGGCCGACCCCTATCCGCTCAGCGTCTTCGACAACGTCCTGAGCACTCCGAGCTCCTGGCTCCAGCGGCAGAAGAGCCAGTACGCCGCCTACCTCGCGAGCTTTGAAGCGGGCAACTGATGACTGAAATGACCATGTCGAAGGCGATCAACTCCGGGCTGCGCCGCGCCCTCGAAGAAGACCCCAAGGTCGTGCTGATGGGGGAAGACATTGGCACACTCGGCGGCGTATTCCGCGTCACCGACGGACTGCAGAAGGACTTCGGCAAGGACCGGGTGATGGACACGCCGCTCGCCGAGGCAGGCATCATCGGCACGGCCGTCGGTCTGGCATTCCGCGGCTATCGTCCGGTGTGCGAAATCCAATTCGACGGCTTCATCTATCCGGGATTCGACCAGATCGTCGCCCAGGTCGCCAAGCTGCACTACCGCACTCGAGGCAGCGTGAAAATGCCCCTCACCATCCGGGTGCCGTTCGGCGGCGGCATCGGTGCGGTCGAGCACCACTCCGAGTCCCCGGAGGCGTACTTCACCCACACCTCCGGACTGCGCGTGGTCAGTTGCTCGAACCCGCAGGACGCCCACACCATGATCCGGCAGGCCATTGCCTCGGATGACCCGGTGCTGTTTTTCGAGCCGAAGCGCCGGTACTGGGCCAAGGGCGAGGTTGACGAAGACCTCGACGCCACCACCGTGTCCATGGAATCAGCGCGCGTGGTGGTGCCAGGCAAGGATGTCACCCTGGTCGCCTACGGCCCGTTGGTGACCACCGCCCGCGACGCCGCGCTGGCCGCCGAAGACGACGGCGTCTCCGTCGAAGTCATAGACCTGCGTTCGCTGTCTCCCATCGACTTCCGCACCGTCGAGGCGTCGGTCCGCAAGACCGGGCGGCTGGTGATCAGCCACGAAGCGCAACAGTTCGGCGGCCTGGGCGCCGAAATCGCGGCGAGCATCACCGAACGCTGCTTCAACTACCTGGAGGCGGCGCCCGCCCGCGTCACCGGATTCGATGTGCCGTACCCGCCCGCGAAGCTGGAGGACCACTTCCTGCCGAACCTGGATCGGATGCTCGACGCCGTGGACCGCGTGCTGGGCAAGCAGAACTCGCTCACCGGTTGGAGCGAATAAGGATGTCATCGGTCAAGCAATTCACCCTGCCGGACCTCGGCGAGGGACTCACCGAGTCGGAGCTGGTGTCCTGGCACGTCGCCGTGGGCGACACGGTCGACCTCAACCAGGTGGTGGCCGAGGTCGAGACGGCCAAGGCCATCGTGCAGCTGCCCTCGCCGTTCGCCGGAGTCGTCGCCAAGCTCTACGAAGAAGCCGGTGCGACGGTACAGGTCGGCGCACCCCTGATGTCCTTCGAAGTTGAGGACGGTGCCGCACCGATCGAGCGCAATCCGGTGCTCGTGGGCTACGGAGCACCCGTTGAAAGCGACAGCCGCCCCACGCGGAGGGCCCGCGGACGCGCGGCGACCGGGCAAACACCGGCCGAACCGCCGGCAGCGCCGGACGTCGTCGAGTCGGCGCCAGCGTCGGCGGCACCGGCCGTCGACACCGCGGTAACGGAGCGTCCCCGCTCCACCCCGCCGGTGCGTAAGCTCGCTCGCGACCTCGGCGTGGACCTCACCCAGGTCACCGGAACCGGCGACGACGGGTTGATCACCCGGGAGGACGTACGCGCGGCGGCATCCGCCCCCACCACGGTCGCCGAGCCGGATGCGCGCGCATCCGGTGAACGCGAGAGCCGCACGCCGATCAAAGGGGTGCGCAAACACACCGCCGCCGCCATGGTGGCCAGCGCGTTCACTGCGCCGCACGTGAGTGAGTTCCTCACCATCGACGTCACCCCGACGATGGACCTGATCGCCTCGCTGAAGACGAATCGGGCCTTCGCCGATTACCGCATCAACCTGCTCACGGTGGTGGCCAAGGCGCTGCTCGTCGCGGTGCGCCGTAACCCCTCGGTCAATGCCCGTTGGGACGAGGCGAATGCCGAAATCATCCAGTACCACTACGTCAACCTCGGAATCGCCGCGGCAACCTCGCGTGGGCTGATCGTGCCCAACATCAAGGACGCCGATCGGCTCAGTCTCACCGAGCTGTCCACCGCGTTGGCCGAACTGACCTCGAGCGCGCGGGCGGGAACGACTACTCCGGCGCAACTGACCGGCGGCACGATCTCGATCACCAACATCGGAGTCTTCGGCATCGACGCCGGCACGCCCATCCTCAACGCGGGCGAGGCGGTCATTCTGGCGCTGGGCGCGGTTCGCACGATGCCATGGGAGTATCGCGGCGAGGTGGCACTGCGTCAGGTGCTGACGCTGAGCCTGTCCTTCGACCACCGGTTGGTCGACGGCGAACAAGGCTCACGGTTCCTGGCCGACATCGGCGCGATTCTCGCTGAACCTGGCATGATTCTCACAATGGTGTGACCTTCGGAGCACTTGTCGCCCGGTCTGGTCTTGACCCCCGCCATCTCGAAGGGGACAGTGGAGTCATGAGTTCTGATCTGCTCACTCCGACCGACACCGCCGAGCCACTCGCGGGCAGCAGCTTCGTTCACCTCGACGGCACCCTGTACGCCACCTTCACCACCGGCGACTTCGCCAGCGCGAGCGAACTCGTCGCCCAGGTGGCGCGGGCAGCGGATGTGATGAACCATCATCCGGAGATCAGTCTGGGCTGGGGAAAGGTGTCGTTCCAACTCAGCTCGCACGACGCCGGCGGGGTGACCAGCCGGGATGTGAAACTGGCCGCCGAAATCCAGAAACTGGCCGACACGCTGGGGGCCAAGGGACGTGAAGTACAGCCGACTCGCTACGAAATGGCGATCGACTGTGTCGATGCCGACGGCATCCGTGACTTCTGGCGGGTCGCGCTCGGCTACGAGGAGCGCGACGACGGCGGAGAGACCCAACTGGTCGACCCGCGCGGCATCGGGCCGACGATTTGGTTCCAGCACATGGATCCGCCGCGTACCGACCGCAATCGCATCCACTTGGATGTGTATGTGCCGACGGAGGACGCGCAGAGCCGAGTCGACGATGTTATCCAGGCCGGAGGCGACTTGATGACTGCGGAACACGCACCGGACTGGTGGGTGCTCGCCGACGTGGAGGGCAACGAACTGTGCATTTGCACCTCCGAGCGTTAGGCGCGAAGGCGTGACCGGGCTCACCGGCGGCTGGATCTGTCAAACCTGCGGCGTCGAGTATCCGCGTACCGACCGCCCTCCCGCGGAATGCCTGATCTGCACCGATGAGCGGCAGTATGTGCCGTTGGCCGGGCAGAAGTGGACCACGTCCGAGTCTCTGGCACTGAAGGGCACCGCTGCCGATGTCGAGTTCCTCGAACCGGGCCTGTACCGGATGACCGTGAGCCCACGGGTGGGCATCGGGCAGCAATCGCTGCTCGTGCAGACGGCGGCGGGTAACCTGCTGTGGGAGCCGCCCGGGTTCATCGACGACGCCACGGTGGCGGCGGTACGCGCCCTTGGCGGCGTCGCGGTCATCTCCTCGAGCCATCCGCATCTCACCGGCGCTTCGATCAGCTGGAGCGAGGCCTTCGATCACGCACCGGTGTACGCCGCCGAGGCGGACCAAGCCTGGATCACCAGGCCGGATGACGCGATCAGGCTCTGGAGTGGGATCGAGCGGCCTCTGCCCGGAGTGGCCTTCGTGCAGTGCGGCGGGCATTTTCCCGGCAGCAGCATGGCGCACTGGGCCGCCGGAGCGGATGGCCGCGGCGTTTATCTGACCGGGGACACCATCTTCGTCGGCCCGAGCCGGTGGACGGTCAGTGCCATGCGCTCTTACCCGAACCTCATCCCGCTTCCCGAGCGCGCCATCCGGCAAATTCTGGACGCCATGGAACCGCACGATTACGACCGGCTCTACGGCTCATTCGGGCAGGTCGTGGAGGTGGATGCACGGGAGGTGGTCGAGACCTCGCTGGAGCGGTACATCACGTGGATCCGCGGCGACGTCGACGACTATTGATCGACCCCGACTATTGATCGACCCTGACGGCTGCGACGGTGCCGCGACTTAGGATGCCGGGGCGTGCGCACCCGCAGACGCCAAACCGGCCAGTGCCATCTGCTCGAGGATGGCGCGGGTGTCGGCGGTCCGGACGCTGTGCGGGGTGGAGTTGATCAGCCCGAAGGCGGCGTGCGCGCGAATCCGCAACGAGGCCGTGTCGACCTGGGGGTGGATGCGCCCGAGCACCTGTACCCACAACTCCACGTAGGTGCGCTGCAGCGCCCGCACGGCATGGCGGTCGTCATCCGACAGGTTGCCGAGATCCTGCCCCTGCACGCGGATCACGTCGGGATTGCTCAGTGCAAAGTCCACGTGGAACCGTACCAGCGCGCGCAGTGCGTCGTTGTCGTCCCTGGCCGCCTCCACCACGCTTCGGCCTCTGTCGGACAGGTGCTGGCTCACCCCGACCAGGAGCGCTCCCAGCAGTGCCTGCTTGCCCTCGAAATGCCGGTAGACCGCCGGTCCGCTCACGCCGGCTGCCGCCCCGAGCTCCTCGAGGGACACGCCGTTGAACCCGCGTTCGGCGAATAGACGCGCGGCAGCCGACAGCAGCGCTTCACGCCGGTTCGCCTTTGCCTGGCTGCGCAGGGTCGGGGTCTCGCTCATCCCTGCTCCCTTCCGCCAGCGATAGTTTTTCGGACCAGAAATGCCGCCGCGGCGGCTACGCTCGTCCGAAAAGGTATCACTCGCGGTAGACCGTCCCTGGACAAGTCAGTTAATAGGAACTAACCTAATCCCAGTTAGTGAACACTAACCCGAATTGCCTTTGCGCGCCAGATCCCCCCGGGAAGTTGTCTATGCAGACCATCATCAGCCGCGTGGACCGGTCCAGCGAATCCTTCGCTGCCAACGCCGCAGCACAGCGTGCCCTGGTCGACGAACTCCGGCAGCGCCTGGCCGCCGCAGCGCTCGGCGGACCGGAGCGGTCCCGCGAACGTCACCTGGCCCGTGGCAAATTGCTGCCGCGCGACCGGGTGGACACACTGCTCGACGAGGGCAGCCCGTTTCTGGAGATCGCGCCACTGGCCGCGGAAGGGTTGTACGGCGGCGCCTGTCCCGGAGCCGGAGTCATCGCAGGCATCGGCATGGTGCGCGGCCGGCAGGTGCTCATCATCTCCAACGACGCCACCGTGAAGGGCGGCACCTACTACCCGATGACGGTGAAGAAGCACCTCCGGGCTCAGGAAATCGCCCTGGAAAACCACCTACCGTGCATCTACCTCGTCGACTCCGGCGGAGCGTTCCTCCCCAAGCAAGACGAGGTGTTCCCCGACAAGGAGCACTTCGGCCGCATCTTTTACAACCAGGCGCGGATGTCGGCGGCCAAAATCCCGCAGATCGCCTCGGTGATGGGGTCCTGCACCGCGGGCGGCGCGTACGTGCCGGCAATGAGCGATGAGACGGTCATCGTGCGGGGCCAGGGCACCATTTTCCTTGGCGGGCCGCCGCTGGTGAAAGCGGCCATCGGTGAGATCACCACCGCGGAGGAGCTCGGCGGAGGAGAGCTGCACTCGCGCGTGTCCGGCGTCACCGACCACCTGGCGGAAAACGACGCCCACGCACTGGCGATCGTGCGCGACATTGTCGCGACTCTGCCAGCACCGGATGCCCCGGTCTGGGACGTGATCGAGAGCCGCGAACCGCTGGCCGACGCCGCCGACCTCTATGGGGCAGTCCCCGCCGACGTGCAGGGAGCCTACGACGTGCGCGAAGTGATCGCCCGCCTGGTCGACGCGTCTGAATTCCACGAGTTCAAGAAGGAATACGGCACGACCCTCGTCACCGGCTTCGCGAGGCTGCACGGGCATCCGGTGGGCATCGTCGCCAACAACGGCATCCTATTCCGGGAGTCCGCGCTCAAGGGGGCCCACTTCATCGAGCTGTGCGATCAGCGCGGCATCCCGCTGATCTTCCTGCAGAACATTTCCGGCTTCATGGTCGGCCGCGACGCCGAAGCGGGCGGCATCGCCAAGGACGGCGCCAAGATGGTCACCGCCGTCGCCAGCACCCGGGTCCCCAAACTCACCGTCATCATCGGCGGCTCTTTCGGCGCCGGCAACTACTCGATGTGCGGCAGAGCCTATTCGCCGCGTTTCCTCTGGATGTGGCCGGCCAGCCGGATCTCCGTCATGGGCGGTGCGCAAGCCTCCTCGGTGCTGGCCACGGTCAAGCGCGAGCAGCACGAGCGGCGCGGCGAGGACTGGTCGGCGGCAGAAGAGGCCGAGTTCAAGGCGCCGATTGCACAGCAGTACGAAGACCAGGGCAGCCCCTACTACTCCACGGCCCGGCTGTGGGACGACGGGATCATCGACCCGGCCGACACCCGTACGGTGCTCGGCCTCGCTCTCGACGTCTGCTCGAGAACCCCTCTGCCGGAGACCTCCTTCGGCCTGTTCCGGATGTGAGAGTCATGACGTCGACTGAACCCACCACATCCCGCACGATGTTCGACACGGTGCTCGTCGCCAACCGCGGCGAGATCGCGTGTCGGGTAATCCAGACCCTGGCCGCGATGGGCATCCGCTCGGTCGCGGTGTACAGCGACGCGGATCGGGGCGCCAAACACGTGCTCCAGGCCGATGCCGCGGTGCGCATCGGGCCGGCCGCGCCGCTGGCCAGCTATCTCAACGTGCAGGCGATCATCGCCGCGGCGCTCGCCAGCGGCGCCCAGGCGGTGCATCCCGGCTACGGGTTCCTCTCCGAGAGCGTCGCGTTCGCGCAGGCCTGCGCCGACGCCGGACTGGTCTTCATCGGCCCGGGCGTGCACGCCCTGGATGTCATGGGCGACAAGATCCGGGCCAAGAACCACGTCAGCTCCCACTCGGTCCCGGTCATCCCCGGGATCGCCGAGCCCGGCCTCACCGACGAGCAGTTGTTCGCTGCGGCGGACGACATCGGCTACCCGATCCTGATCAAGCCGTCGGCGGGCGGCGGCGGCAAGGGGATGCAGGAAGTCATCGGGCCAGACCGTCTCCAGGACGCACTCAGCACGGCCCGCCGCGTGGCGGCATCCGCGTTCGGCGACGACACGCTGTTCCTTGAGCGCCTGGTGCACAACCCGCGCCACATCGAGGTGCAGGTTCTCGCCGACAACCACGGCAACGTCATCCACCTCGGCGAGCGGGAGTGCTCGCTGCAGCGCCGGCATCAGAAGGTCATCGAGGAAGCCCCTTCGCCCCTGCTGGATGCGGCCACCCGCGCCAGGATCGGTGAGGCGGCCTGCCAAGCGGCGCGCAGCGTCGACTACAGCGGCGCAGGCACCGTCGAGTTCCTGGTCTCAGCAGACGCACCAGACGACTTCTTCTTCATGGAGATGAACACTCGGCTGCAGGTGGAACACCCGGTCACCGAAATGGTCACCGGGATGGACCTGGTCGAATGGCAGGTGCGAATCGCCGCCGGGGAAGTGCTCACCGTCGCCCAAGACGAGGTGCGCACCAAGGGTCACGCCATCGAGGCGCGCGTGTACGCCGAAAACCCCGAGCGCGGATTCCTGCCGTCCACCGGAACGATTCTCGCGCTGAGCGAGGCCAGCGCCACTGGCATCCGGGTAGACAGCTCGCTGACCGAGGGACTGGAGGTCTCCGGCAACTACGACCCGATGCTCGCCAAGGTCATCGCCTGGGCGCGCACCCGCGAGGAAGCCCTCGCCCGGCTGGATGCCGCGTTGGCCGACACCGTTGTGCTCGGCGTCTCCACGAACATCGAATTCTTGCGCGGCCTGCTCGCCGACCCGGATGTCCGAGCCGGCAATCTCGACACGTCACTGATCGAGCGGGTGCTGCCAGGGCTGTCGTTCCACGGTCCGGACGGGCGTCTGCTCGCGGCGGCCGCGCTGGTGCTGCATGCCGAACGTGCCGAGGCCGCCCAGGGGATCTGGCAGCAGCCGGACGGCTGGCGCATCGGCGGGCAGGCGGTTCCGAGCCGCTACAGCCTCGCGGTGAGCGCCACCGAGACCGTCGACGTGCTGGTCGCCGGAACCGCCGAACGGTCGACGATTAGCATCGACGGCGCCGAGCCCATGAGCGCCGGACTGATCCGCTCGGGCCAGGGCCGCTACAGCGTGGAGATTGACGGTCGGATCGACCGACTGCGGATGGCGCGCCAGGGGGCGAGGCTGTGGGTCGGGGCGGCCGGGCACAGTGTCGAACTCGTGCTGCGCAGCCGCGCCGACCGGCTCGCCGACCAGCTCGCCGGCATCATCCGGGAGAATGGTCCGGCGGCTCCGGACATCCGCTCACCCATGCCGGGCACGGTCATCGCGGTCAACGTCGTAGCGGGTGAGCAGGTGGAGCAGGGGCAGACCCTGCTCATCGTCGAAGCGATGAAGATGGAGCACCAGCTCACCGCCACTGTCTCGGGCACCGTCAGCATCAACGTCGTCCCAGGAGACGTGGTCGGGCTCGATCAGATCGTGGCCACGATTGCCCCTCGCGAGGAACCGGTCGAAGTAGCTGCCACCGCGTGAATCCCGGAACAAGGCGATCGATTACGCTAAGACACGAGAAGGAGATCGAGGATGATCAACAAAGTGGTGGCCAGTGCCGCTGAGGCCGTGGCAGATATTCCTCAAGGGGCATCTGTTGCCGTCGGTGGTTTTGGTCTATGCGGTATTCCGGTGGCGCTGATCGACGCGCTGCATGCCCAGGGCACAGATCGACTGGAGACGATCAGCAACAATTGCGGCGTCGATGACTGGGGGCTTGGCATCCTGCTCTCGGACCACCGTATCCGTCGCACGATCAGTTCCTATGTGGGAGAGAACAAGGAATTCGCCCGCCAGTTCCTGGCCGGCGAACTTGAAGTGGAACTGACTCCGCAGGGCACACTGGCGGAGCGGATGCGCGCCGGCGGCGCCGGGGTACCCGCCTTCTACACTCCGGCCGGCGTGGGCACACAGGTGAGCGAGGGCGGCTTGCCTCGCCGCTACTCGCCGGATGGCAGCATCGCGGTGGCCAGCGAACCCAAGGAGGTCCGCGACTTCGATGGCGTGGATTACGTGCTTGAGCGCGCCATCGTTGCCGACTATGCCCTCGTGCACGCGGCCAAGGGCGACCGCTACGGCAACCTCGTCTACCATGCCACCGCGATGAACTTCAATCCGCTGGCTGCGATGTCCGGTCGGATCACCATTGCGGAGGTTGAAGAGATCGTCGAACCCGGTGAGCTGGAGCCGGGGCAGATTCACACGCCCGGCATCTTCGTGCAGCGGGTGGTTCTCGCCGCGGATGGTGAGAAGCGGATCGAGAAACGGACGCTGGCGATGAGTGAGGCAGGCGCATGAGCCTGACACGGAATGAGTTGGCGGCCCGGGTCGCCGAAGAACTCGAAGACGGCCAATATGTCAATTTGGGCATAGGAATGCCCACGTTGATCCCGAACTACATCCCGGACGGGGTGGAGGTGGTGCTGCATTCGGAGAACGGCATCCTCGGAGTCGGTCCCTATCCCACCGAAGAGAACCTCGATGCCGACCTCATCAATGCCGGCAAAGAGACCGTGACCGTCAACGACGGTGCAGCCTTCTTCGACTCCGCCACGTCGTTCGGGATGGTCCGCGGCGGCCACGTCGACGTCGCGGTCCTCGGAGCGATGGAAGTCGCCGCCAACGGTGACCTCGCGAGCTGGATGATTCCAGGCAAAATGGTCAAGGGCATGGGTGGCGCAATGGACCTGGTCTTCGGCGCCAAGCGGCTCATCATCATGATGGATCACGTCGACCGGAGCGGTAGCCCGAAAATCCTCGAGCGGTGTAGTCTGCCGCTCACGGGCAAAGGATGCGTGGACCGAATCATCACCAACCTTGCCGTTATCGACGTCACCGCAGACGGGTTGGTGCTTCGCGAGCTGGCACCGGGCGTCACTGTCGACGAGGTGGTGAACGCCACAGGAGCACCACTCAACATCGAAGAATTCGAGACCACCAAATGACGGATGACCGCAAGACCATCGAACAGCGCGGGCTGTATTACGAAGAATTCGAACTGGATGCGCGGTACCTGCATCGCCCCGGCCGCACCGTCACCGAGACGGACAATGTGCTCTTCACCACGATGACGATGAACATGCAGTCCTTGCATCTGGATGCGGCCTGGTCCGCCACTCAGCCGTTCGGCGAGCGGTTGGTGAACTCGATGTTCACCCTGGCCACCATGGTGGGCAGCTCGGTCGCGCAACTGACCCAGGGCACCATCGTCGCGAACCTGGGCTTCACCGAAGTACGGTTCCCGCACCCGCTTTACCACGGCGACACGATGTATTCGGAAACCATTGTGGACGACAAGCGCCTGTCCGTGTCCCGGCCCGGTCAGGGCATCATCACGCTGTCGCACACCGCGCTCAATCAACACGGAGATATCGTGGCGCTTGCCGTGCGGTCGGTGATGGTGTGGTGCAAGGACGCACACGCTGCGGCAGAGGGACGTGCCAGGCAATGACGTTCGACCTCGGGCCGGCGCTGCTGTTTTGTCCGGCTGACCGGCCCGAGTGGTACGGCAAAGCCGCCGATCGTGCGGATGCCGTCGTCCTGGACCTCGAGGATGCCGTGGCGCCCGCCGATCGGCCGGCCGCCCGCTCCGCGATAATCGAGCATCCGCTGGATCCGTCCACCACCATGGTGCGCGTGAACGAAGCCGGCTCAGCGGATTTCGCTGAGGACTTGGTGGCACTGGCGAGGACCCCGTACCGGATGGTCATGCTGCCGAAGGCCGCAGCTTCGGACCAGCTCAGGATGCTTGAAAGTTTCGAGGTGGTCGCGCTGTGCGAAACGGCGGCGGGGGTGCTCGCGGCGGCGGAACTCGCGGCGTACCCCGGCGTGGTCGCGCTGATGTGGGGAGCCGAAGACCTGGTCGCCTCGCTCGGCGGTACCTCGAGCCGCTTCGGCGACGGAACCTACCGTGACGTGGCACGGCACGCGCGGTCGGCCGTCTTGTTGGCCGCGGCCGCTCATGGCAAAGCGGCCGTCGACACCGTTCATTTGGATATCGCTGACCTCGACGGACTTGGCGCAGAAGCGCGGGACGCCGCGGCCGTCGGGTTTGCCGCGACCGCGTGCATCCACCCGGGACAGGTTGAGACGATTCGAGCGGCCTATGCGCCAACGGATGCTGAGGTCGCCTATGCGCGGGACGTTCTCGCCGCCGCGGTCGGCACCAACGGGGTGTTCCGGTTCCGCGGGCACATGGTGGACAGCCCGGTGCTGCGGCACGCCGAGCACACCCTCCGTCGCGCCGGCCTCCAGCCCATTCAGCGGGTTGAGTAGGCGAGCGCTCCAGTGCGAGCCGTATCGAAACCGCGTCAGCGGGTTGAGTGCGAGCCGTATCGAAACCGCGTCAGCGGGTTGAGTGCGAGCCGTATCGAAACCGCGTCAGCGGGTTGAGTAGGCGAGCGCTCCAGCGCGAGCCGTATCGAAACCCCCGCGCCCCTCACTCGCCCTTCGGCGGAAACACCTTCTTGCTGAGCCCTGGCAGGTCCTTGAACCTGCCCTCGATGACGGCCTCACGTTTCCGCCTGGACCAACCCTGCATCCGCTTTTCTAAGGCGTACGCGTCATCGATGCGGTCAAACTCCTGCGCGAAGACGAGTGTCACGGGCAAACGGCGGCTGGTGTAGGCGCTCCCGTGCCCGGTGGAGTGCTGCCACACTCGGTGTTCGAGGTCGCGGGTGCTTCCGATGTAGTAGCTGTCGTCGGCGCATTTCAGGATGTAAGTGAAAGGCATTGCGTGAGTATGGCGCCTGGGTACCGATGGGCGCTTGCGTTGTCCACAGGGGCGGGGGTTTCGATACGGCTCGCGCTGACGCTCGCCTACTCAACCCGCTGACGCGGTTTCGATACGGCTCGCGCTGACGCTCGCCTACTCAACCCGCTGACAGCAGGGGGTTGAGTTGCCGCCCGAGGAACGAGGACGGCGTATCGAAACCTTCGGGCCGGGTTTCGATACGGCTCGCGCTGACGCTCGCCTACTCAACCCGCTGACGCGGTTTCGGTGCGGCTCGCGCTGACGCTCGCACTCAACCCGCTGACGCGGTTTCGATACGGCTCGCGCGGGCGCTCGCCTACTCAACCCGCTGACAGCAGGGGGTTGAGTAGGCGCCCGAGGAACGAGGACGGCGTATCGAAACCTTCGGGCCGGGTTTCGATACGGCTCGCGCTGACGCTCGCCTACTCACCCGCTGGCGCGGTTTCGATACGGCTCGCGCGGACGCTCGCACTCAACCCGCTGACGCGGTTTCGATACGGCTCGCGCTGACGCTCGCCTACTCAACCCGCTGACGCGGTTTCGATACGGCTCGCGCGGGCGCTCGCACTCAACCCGCTGACGCGGTTTCGATACGCAGACTGTACTTTAGGCGCTGACCAGAGCGGACTCGAGAACCTCGTCGAGGACGACCTCGGTCTCCTCCGCGGTCAAGTGCAGGGCGAGCAGAAGCTCGGAGATCAGATTGCGGCGGGCCTTGGCGAGCATCGCCTTCTCGCCGGCGGAGACGCCGCGTTCCTTGTCACGGCGCCAGAGGTCACGGACGACCTCGCTGATGCGCAGCACATCGCCGCTGCCCATCTTCTCGGTGTTGGCCTTGAAGCGCCTGGACCAGTTGCCCGGCTCTTCGACGGTGTCGGAACGCAGCACGTTGTACACGGCTTCGACATCGGACAGACCGATCACGTCGCGCACACCCACTTCTTCAAGATTGCTGATCGGCAGCTCTACGACGAGGTCACCCTCGTGCATCTTCAACTTCACGTACTTGGTGTCGACGCCCTTGATAGTTCGGGTGGTCATTTTGGTGATCGTGGCCGCCCCGTGGTGTGGGTAAACGACTGTTTCGCCGACTTCAATAACCATCTGGAATGTTCCCTTTCATCAAGACGCGTTCGTGCGCAGTTCTGTCGTACTTCGATTGCGCCGACGCTTTCCACTCGCGGCATTCATCCGTGCACCATGGGAGAGTCCCAGGGCATCTCGCGGGTACCGCGGCATCAGTTAAAACCCAGAAACAGGCCGAAGTATTCCCTCAGACGAGTGTACCCCGGTACACTGACCGCCACCTGCGACAGGCGGGTCAGCCGTGTCCCCCGATCCGCTGGCTCAACGTCTCGGCAGCACTGCGGGTGGCCCGTCCCAGTCCGTCCCACTGGCGCGGGTCGACCGCACTGCTTCGGAACGTGAGCCCCACCGCCGCAGCCGGATAGCGGCTGTGGTCGAGCACGGCAGCGGCGACGGAGGCGTATTCGAGGGTGATATCGCCGTCTTCCACCGCCCACCCACGGTCGCGGGTCTCCTGCAGCAGGGCATTCAGTTGCCCGATCGTCGTCGGCCCCGGTCCGGAGCGGGTGACCAGCGACTGGGCGGACGGATAGATGGCGCGCACCTGGTCTCGACCGAGCTCGGCGAGCATCGCCCGGCCCGTCGCGGTGAGATGCGCCGGCAGCCGTACCCCAATACTCGTGACGACCGACGGCGCGTGCGGCGCGGACACCTTCGAGGCGTAGACCACATCCGAGTGGTGGAGCACGCCGAGATGCGCCACGATCGGTAGCTTCGTCTCGGCGACCAGGCGTTCGAGAATCGGCTTCGCCATTCGGCCCAGTGCGCCTGCGGCGAGCACCGCCGATCCGATGTCGGCCAGCAGCGGGCTGAGGGCATACGCCTGGTTCTCGGGGGAGTGCAGCAGAAAGCCCTCCTGCTGCATCACGCTCATCAGATGGTAGGTGGTGGAGCGGGGCAGGTTCAGATCCCGGCTCACCGTGGAGGCGCGAACCGGACCACCGTGCCCGGCCAGGTACTTGATGATGCGCAGCGTGTCGCGCGCCGCCGGCACAGAACTCAACCGCCGCTCCTCCTGTCTGGGATCCCAGACACCTTATCGCGCAAACCGCCCCGCCGCGCCCCGGTTGCGACTCTAATGAGAGTCATGGATACACTCACCGACGAGTCGACGGTGTCACTCGGTACCGGGGCTGTCAGCTTCGCCGATCTCATTGCGGTGGCTCGCGGCCATGGGGTCGTCGAACTGAATCCGGATGCGCTAAGCGCCATGGCCGCCAGCCGAGCGGTGATCGAGGCGCTCGCCTCCGACACCCAGCCGCACTACGGAGTGTCCACCGGTTTCGGAGCACTGGCCACCAAGCAGATCCCGCTGGAACGACGGGCCCAACTGCAACGCTCGCTGGTGCGCAGCCACGCCGCCAGCAGCGGACCCGAGGTGGAACGCGAGGTGGTGCGGGCCACGATGCTGTTGCGCCTGTCCACGCTCGCGACCGGGCGCACCGGCGTGCGTCCGCTCGTCGCGCAGACCTACGCCGCCGTGCTCAACGCCGGGATCACCCCCGTCGTCGGCGAATACGGCAGCCTCGGTTGCTCCGGCGACCTGGCGCCGCTCGCGCACTGCGCGCTCGCGCTGCTCGGCGAGGGGGAGGTGCGTGACGCCGTCGGCACACTAATGCCGGCCGCAGAGGCGCTCACCGCCGCCGGCATCGAGCCGATCGAACTGCGGGAGAAGGAGGGCCTTTCGCTGGTCAACGGCACCGACGGCATGCTCGGGATGCTCGTGCTCGCCATCACCGACCTGCGCGCCCTGGTCACCACCGCCGACCTCGCCGCCGCGATGAGCGTCGAGGGACTCACCGGCACCGACGCGGTGTTCGCCGCCGACCTGCAGGCGCTGCGCCCCCATCCGGGGCAACGCGACTCCGCCGCCAACCTGCGCGCCGTACTGGCGGATTCACCGATGATCGGCAAGCCCACCGGGTTCACCAGGGTGCAGGATGCCTACTCGCTGCGCTGCGCCCCACAGGTGCACGGCGCCGTGCGCGACACGATCGGGTACGCCACCACGGTCGCCTCTCGAGAGCTGGCCTCCGCCATCGACAACCCCGTCGTGACGCTGGATGGCCGAGTGGAGTCCAACGGAAACTTCCACGGGGCCCCCGTCGCGTACGTGCTGGACTTCCTCGCCATCGTCGCCGCGGATCTCGCCAGCATGAGCGAACGACGCACCGACCGGTTCCTGGATGCCTCCCGCAGCCACGGCCTTAACGCGTTTCTCGCCGACGACCCCGGCGTGGACTCCGGCCACATGATCGCGCAGTACACCCAGGCGGGCATCGTCAGCGAGCTCAAACGCCTCGCGGCACCGGCCTCCGTGGACTCGATCCCGTCCTCGGCCATGCAGGAAGACCACGTCTCGATGGGGTGGAGTGCCGCCCGCAAGCTGCGCCGCTCGATCGACGGAGTGTCTCGCGTGCTCGCGATCGAGCTGCTCACCGCGGCGCGGGCGATCGACATGCGAGCCCCGGTGCAGGCGTCCCCGGTGAGCCGGGCGGTCGTCGCCAAGCTGCGCGAACGCGTGCCGGGGCCGGGCACCGACCGGTATCTCGCGCCGGAAATCGCCGCTGCCCACGACATGGTGCTGGACGGGTCGCTGGTCGCAGCCGCCGCATCCGTCATCTCACAAGCAGGAGGAGAACTTCGATGAGCGTCATCACCCACCCCCGGCAGGCCGGGCCGCGACCGGTGCGCGCCTACCGGGGCAACCAGCTGCACACCCTGGGCTGGCCGCAGGAGGCCGCGCTGCGGATGCTCATGAACAACCTCGACCCGGAGGTGGCCGAGCATCCGGACAAGCTGATCGTCTACGGTGGCAGCGGCAAGGCTGTGCGCGACTGGGCGAGTTTCGACGCGATCGTGCGCACCCTCACGACCCTGAAGAACGATGAGACCATGCTCGTGCAGTCCGGCAAGCCGGTCGGGGTGCTGCAAACCCACGAGTGGGCGCCGCGTGTGCTGCTGGCCAACTCGAATCTCGTCGGGGATTGGGCGAACTGGGACGAGTTCCGGCGCCTGGAGAAGCTCGGCCTGATCATGTACGGGCAGATGACCGCCGGATCCTGGATCTACATAGGCACCCAGGGCATCCTGCAGGGCACCTACGAGACGTTCGCGGCGATCGCAGCCAAACGGTTCGGCGGGAGCCTGGCCGGCACGATCACCCTCACCGGCGGCCTGGGCGGGATGGGCGGCGCGCAACCGCTCGCGGTGACCATGAATGACGGCGTGGTGATCTGTGTGGAGGTGGACCCGAGCCGGATCGCCCGCCGGCTGGAGCACGGCTACCTGGACGTCGAGGCGCGCTCCATCGAGCACGCCCTCGAACTGGCTTACGCGGCCCGGGACCAGAAGAAGGCGCTGTCGATCGGCCTGCTCGGGAACACCGCCGACGTTGTGCCGCGGATGCTCGCCCTGGGCGCCGAGATCGACATCGTCACCGACCAGACCAGCGCGCACGACCCGCTCGCGTACCTGCCGCTGGAGTACTCCTTCGATCAGTGGGACGCCGCCCGCACCAAAGACCCGACCGGGTTCGCCGACGCTGCCCGTCACTCGATGGCGATCCATGTCGAGGCCATGGTCGGTTTTCAGAAGACCGGCGCCGAGGTGTTCGACTACGGCAACAACATCCGCACCGAGGCCAAAACGGCCGGCTTCTCCGACGCGTTCGCGTTCCCCGGGTTCGTCCCCGCCTACATCCGCCCGCTGTTCTCCCAAGGCAAGGGCCCGTTCCGCTGGGCGGCGCTCAGCGGAGACCCGAAAGACATTGCCGCCACCGACCGGGCGGTGTTGGAGCTGTTCCCCGAGAACCGGTCGCTGGCGAAGTGGATCCGACTCGCGGGGGAGCGCGTGCACTTCCAAGGCCTGCCGGCGCGGATCTGCTGGCTGGGTTACGGCGAGCGCGACCGCGCCGGACTCAAGTTCAACGACATGGTCGCCTCTGGGGAGATTTCCGCGCCGATCGTGATCGGCCGCGATCACCTCGACTCCGGCTCGGTGGCCTCCCCGTACCGGGAGACCGAGGCCATGAAGGACGGTTCGGATGCCATCGCAGACTGGCCGCTGCTCAACGCGCTGGTGAACACCGCCTCCGGGGCCACCTGGGTGTCCATCCACCACGGCGGCGGAGTCGGCATCGGCCGCTCCATCCACGCCGGCCAGGTCACCGTAGCCGACGGCACCCCACTGGCCGCCGAAAAGCTCGCCAGGGTGCTCAGCAACGACCCGGCGATGGGCGTCATCCGCCACGTGGACGCCGGCTACGATGAGGCCGTCGATGTGGCCGACGGGATGCACGTACGGGTTCCCATGCGGGAGTCGTGACGACCGTGGCACTGCTCGATCAGCTGGCGGCCGTCGGACGCAACCCGGCCTCGGGCGGCTACGACCGGTTCGCCTGGACCCGCGCGGACGCCGACTGCCGCGCCTGGTTCCGGCAACAGGCGGATGCACTGGGGCTGGATGTCGAACTCGACCGTAATGGCAACCTCTGGGCCTGGTGGCACGCCGAGGTCTCCGGCACCGCCTTGGTGGTCGGCTCCCACCTGGACAGTGTGCCGAGCGGCGGCGCCTTCGACGGACCACTGGGAATCGCCTCCGCTTTTGCGGCGATCGATACCCTGCAGCGGGACGGGATCGTTCTCACCCGTCCCGTTGCCATCGTCGCGTTCGCCGACGAGGAAGGCGCCCGTTTCGGTGTGGCCTGCACCGGGTCGCGCCTGATGACCGGCGCCCTGCACGCCGAGTTGGCGCGAGGGCTGATCGACGCCGACGGAATCAGTCTGTCCGAGGCCATGACCGCTGCCGGATCCGACGCCGCCCACCTCGGCCGCGACCCCGAGCGGCTCGCCCGGATCGGCGAATACATCGAGCTACACATCGAGCAAGGCCACCTGCCCACCGACACGGGAGCAGACGGACTCGCTGGAGCCGGGTCGCCGCTCGGCCTCGCCACCGGCATCTGGCCGCACGGCCGCTGGCGGGTGGACATCACCGGTCAGCAAAACCACGCCGGCACGACACCGCTGCCCGGCCGCGACGATCCGATGATCGGCCTCGCGCAGGTGATCCTCGCAGTGCGGGAAGCCGCCGAGACCGCGGGGGCGCTCGCCACCGTCGGCAAGGTCGCGGTGCACCCCGGCGCCGTCAACGCGATCCCCGGCCGCGCATCCGCGTGGATCGACGCGCGCGCCGCCGAGGACCAGGCGGTGCGGCGCGTCGTCGCGGGCGTGACGGCGCGCACCGCACGGGCGACAGTCGAAGAATCCTGGACGGCAGCGACGCGGTTCGACACCGCTCTGGTTCGCGAGCTGGCCCACCAGCTCCGCGCCGCGACCGGGCAGGACCTGCCGAGGCTCCCGTCCGGAGCCGGGCACGACGCCGGAGTGCTGGCGCTGGCCGGGGTGCCTTCGGCGATGATCCTGGTGCGCAATCCGACGGGCATCTCCCACGCTCCCGAGGAGTTCGCCGAAGCCGCCGATTGCGAGGCCGGCGTGGCCGCGCTGGCTGCCGTGATCACCGCCCGGGCCGGCCGGACATGAACGGCGACGCGTTCTGGTGCGAGCACGCGGTGTTGCCGGCCGCCGACGGTGCGCGTATCGAGGGCCCGGGTATCGACGGCGTGCGTATCGGACATGGCGTGCGCATCCAGCACAGCGGCGGCCTGATCACCGCGGTCACCACCGACGTTCCCGCCGGTGAACGGGACGAGCGTCTCGCCGGACTGGTCACCCCCGGGTTCGCCAACGCCCACTCGCACGCCTTCCACCGGGCTCTGCGCGGCCGCACCCACGCCGACGGCGGATCGTTCTGGAACTGGCGCGAGCAGATGTACCGGGTCGCCGCGCTCCTCGACCCGGACAACTACTACGAACTCGCCACTGCCGTGTTCGCTGACATGGTCTCGGCCGGCATCACCGTCGTGGGCGAGTTCCACTACGTGCATCACCGGCCGGACGGCTCACGATACGACAACGCCAATGCGATGGCGGATGCCGTGCTGTCGGCGGCTGGTCGTGCCGGCATCCGGATCACCCTGCTCGACACCCTGTACCTGCGCGGCGGGCTGGATGGCTCCGGCCGGCCGCTGCCGCTGTCGCCTCGGCAGGCCCGCTTCGGCGACGGGTCGCTGGAGGGTTGGCAGCGCCGCCACGATGCTCTGGCGGCACGTACCGCAGGCAGCGCCACGGCCCGCATCGGCGCGGCGATCCACTCGCTGCGGGCCGTCGATGCCGCACTGATGCCTGCCTTCGCCGACCTCGTCTCCTCCGGACCACTCCACGCGCACGTGTCCGAGCAACCTTCCGAAAATGACCAGGTGCACGCCGCCGACGGACGAACACCGACCCGGGTGTTCGCCGATGCGGGATTGCTCGGTCCGCGATTCACGGCGGTGCACGGCACGCACCTCACGGGCGACGACATTGTGCTGCTGGGGTCGAGCGGCAGCACGGTGTGCTTCTGCCCGTCCACCGAGCGCGACCTCGGTGACGGCATCGGACCCGCTCTCGAACTGCACCGCGCTGGAGTGCGGCTGTGTCTGGGCACCGACCAGAACGCGGTCATCGACCCGTACCAGGAACTGCGCGGCTTGGAACTGGACCAACGGCTTGCCGGTGGCACGCGCGGCGTGTTCAGTCCCGGTGCGCTGCTGAGGGCGGCGACAGCGAACGGCTACGCGGCACTCGGCTGGACCGGTGGCGCGGTCGAAGTCGGCGAGGTCTGCGACCTCGTCGCGACGGCGACAACCAGTCGACGCACGGCGGGAGCGGCTCTCGACCAACTGTGGTTCGCCGCGGGGGCCGAGGATGTCAGCACCGTGGTGGTCGGCGGATCCACCGTGGTGGCCGGCGGGCGCCATCGGCTCGGCGAGGTGGGATCGCTGCTGGCGGCGGCGTTGGAGAAGGTGGGCGTGGCATGACCAGCACGGTGATCGACAATATCGGCCTGCTGGTCACCAACGACCCGGCCGTGGGGCCCCTCACCGCCGAGCGTACGAATGCCGCCGTCGTGACCGAAAATGGTCGCATCCGGTGGGTCGGTGACGCCGGCGCCGCACCGGATGCCGACGACCGGGTGGACGCGGAGGGCCGCTGCGTGATCCCCGGCTTCGTCGACAGCCACAGCCACCTCTTCTTCGCCGGCGATCGCGCCGCCGAATTCGAACACCGCATGACCGGACATCCGTATGCCGCTGGCGGTATACGTGGGACGGTGTCGGCAACCCGTGCGGCCACCGACGCGGATCTGCTCGCTGGCGCGACGCGACTGGTCGCCGAAATGAGGGCGCAGGGAACCACCAGCGTCGAAATCAAAAGCGGCTACGGTCTCACCACCGCCGACGAAGCCCGCTGCCTGCGCCTCGCCGCCGACCTCACCTCGGACACCACCTATCTCGGCGCGCACGTGGTGCCCGTCGAATACTCGAACGACCCGGCCGGTTATGTCGACCTGGTCATCGGACCGATGCTCGACGCCTGCGCCCCGCACGCGAAGTGGATCGACGTGTTTTGCGACCAGGGCGCGTTCGACGTGGACGTGGCACGCGTGGTGCTCACGGCAGGGCAGGCACGCGGTCTGGGGGCACGGATGCATGCCGCGCAACTCGCCCCCTCCGGCGCAGTGCGACTCGCCGTGGAGCTCGGCGCCGCCAGCGTCGACCACTGCACCTTTCTGGAGGCCGCAGACGTCGACGCTCTGGCCGCGGGAGACACCGTCGCCACGCTGCTTCCCGGCGTGGAATTCTCCACCCGGCAGCCGTACCCGGATGCCCGCAGACTGCTTGAGGCGGGCGTCACCGTCGCGATCGCCACCGACTGCAACCCGGGATCGAGTTTCACCTCCTCGATGCCGTTCTGCATCGCCCTGGCGGTTCGGGAACTGCGGATGTCGCCGGCCGAGGCGCTCTGGGCGGCCACCGCCGGGGGAGCGAAGGCACTCTGGCGGCAGGATGTCGGGATCGTGGCGGTCGGCCAGCGGGCCGATCTGGTCATCCTGGACGCGCCCAGTTATGTGCACCTGGCCTACCGCCCGGGAGTCCCGCTCATCCACCGGGTGCTCTAGCACCTCGACGCAACTCACGAATCATGCGACGCCCGCCGCGCCGGGAATACCTGCGGATGCATGTTCTGTTGGGGTTGATGTTCGCACTCCCATCGAAAGGACTGTCATGATCTTTGCCGTCACCGGAGCCACTGGCCATTTCGGAGGCCTCGCCATCGACGCCATGCTGGAGCGTGGCATCGCACCGGAGGACATCGTGGCCGTCGGCCGGTCGGCAGAGAAGCTCGCCGACGTGGAGGAGCGCGGCGTACAGGTGCGCGTCGCCGACTACACCCAGCCGGACACACTGGCCACGGCCTTCCGCGGCGTCGATCGTCTGCTGTTCGTCTCCGGCAGCGAGGTGGGCCAGCGGATCGCCCAGCACAGCAACGTGGTGACTGCGGCGAAGGATGCCGGCATCGGCTTCATCGCCTACACCAGCGCTCCGGCGGCCGACACCTCCGACTTGGTGCTCGCACCGGAGCACAAAGCCACCGAGAAACTCATCCGCGAATGCGGCATCCCGTTCGCGTTCCTGCGCAACGGCTGGTACACCGAGAACTACTCCCAGGTGCTGGAGCAGGCCAGGCTCACCGGACTCATCATCTCGAGTGTGGCCGACGGACGCGTGGCCAGCGCCAGCCGCAAAGACTACGCCGAGGCGGCGGCGGTCGTACTCACCGGCGACGGCCACGCCGGCAAGGTCTATGAGCTGTCCGGCGACACCTCCTGGGACTACGCCGAACTCGCCGACACCATCGGCGACCTGATCGGCCGCGAGGTCGTCTACCACCGTGTGACGCCCCAGGAGCACCGCACGATCCTCACCGACGCTGGCGTGCCACCGGCTCAGGCCGACTTCGTGGTCGCCCTCGACGGCAACACGCGGGACGGTTTGTTGGCCGGAACCAGCGGTCAGTTGAGCGCACTTATCGGCCGGGCCACCACTCCGTTGCGCGACGGACTCGCCGAGGCTCTGGTGCCGGCGCAGGCCTGAGCCCGGTCAGCCGAAAACCGCCGCCATCGCCCCCGCGGCCTTGAGCCCGGACCCGGTGAGAACCAGCACCGTCGTCTGATCCGGCCCGATCAGCGGGCGCCCGTCGACCTGCCGCTGCCGGAACATCCTCAGGCCAGCGGCCGCCATCGCACTGGTCGGCTCCGCATACCAGCCGCGGGAGGCGAGCTCCCGAGTGGCGCCGGCGATCGCCTCCTCACCGATCGCCGCCATCGCCCCACCGGACCGGCGGATGGCCGCGAGCACCTCGCGGTCGCGCACCGGACTGGCGATCGCCGTGCCCTCGGCGATCGTCAGCGACCACGTTGGGGCCTCAGCACCGGTTCCGACAGCGTCGTCACCGCGCTCGAACGCCCGCACCAGGGGCGCACAGTTCGACGGCTGCGCGACCAGCAGCCTCGGCAGCGCGTCGATCTGACCGGCCGCGAGCAGTTCGGTAAACCCGAGGTCGCAGCCGAGCACCAGGCTGCCGGCACCGGCCGGGATCACGACGTTGTCCGGTGCGCGGAAGCCGAGCTGCTCCCACAGCTCGTAGGCGAGCAGTTTGACGCCCTGCAGGAAGAACGGATGCCAGTTGTGGCTCGCGTAGAACCGCTGCTGCGACTGACGGATGGCTTCCCGCGACGTGTCGGCGCGGGATCCGGGCACCAGCTGCACCTCGGCACCGTGGGCGCGCGCTTGCTGCAGCTTCGCCGGCGACGTAGTGGCCGGCGCCAGGATCCTGGCCTCAATGCCCGCGGCCGCGCAGTAGGCGGCCACCGAGGCTCCGCCGTTGCCCGAACTGTCCTCGAGGATCGCGCCGATGCCCTGATCGGCGAGCAGCGACACCATGACGCTGGTTCCGCGGTCTTTGAAACTGCCGGTGGGATTGAACCATTCCGGCTTGACGAGCACCTCGGCCCCGAACACGGTGCTGGAGACCAGCGGCGTGCATCCTTCACCCAGCGAGATCCGCTCGGTCGGCAGCGGCAGGGCGGCCCGGTAGCGCCAGTGCGAGCGCTCACCGGTGTCGATCTGCTCGGCGGAGATCCCCGGCAGCGGGCCGACCATGAGCGGCGAGCCGTCGTCGCCACGCCACCTCGGCTCGTCGATCGGATACCGGGAACCGGATCGGTCGAACAGATAGGACGGCACGGAACCTCCTGAATTTCGCGGGAACGGCTAATCTCGATCATGGCAGGCCAGCGGGCAGGCTACATCGCAACGCCCGGATGAGGAGGATGCCGTGCCCTGGCTCCTCGACCTCGCATTGCTGCTGTTGTTGCTGTCCTATCTGATCTACGGCTACCGGGTCGGACTCATCGTCAGCCTTGGCGGCATCCTGGGCGTGGTCGCCGGTGCCATCGCCGCCTTCTTCGCGATCCCGCTGGTGAGTACGTGGGTGGCGGACAGCGGATGGCGAGTACCGGCCATCCTGCTGTCGGTGCTGGTACTGGTCGTACTGGGCCAGAGTCTGGGGACGGCCCTGGGCAGAGTCGTCCGGCGCAGTTTCAAACGGTCGCCGCTGCGGATCGTCGACCGGATTCTCGGAGCGGCCATCAGTCTGGTGGTCTCCTCGGCGCTGCTGTCGATGCTGGCGTTCAGCGTCGGTTCCCTCGGCGTGCCGTTCCTCTCCCAGACGATCGCCTCATCCAGGGTTCTCGCCACGATCGACACGCTGACGCCCGAGCCGGTGGAAGCTGCCGAGGCGCAGCTGCGCGCCCTGGTGGCTCAGGGCGGCGTGCGGATCATCGACTCGCTGGCGCCCGGGAGTACGCTGACCGCTCCGGATGCGGTCGCCCCGACCGCGCAGCAGCAGGCGGCCGCCGGATCCGTCGTGAAGATCACCGGCACCGCCTATCAGTGCGGGCAGAATCAGTCCGGCTCCGGTTTCGTGGTGGCCACCAACCGTGTGGTGACCAACGCTCACGTAGTGGCCGGTGTGGGAAGCCCGGTTGTGGAAGTACGCGGCGGCGCGGCGCTGTCCGGCAAAGTCGTGTACTTCGACCCGGTACGCGACCTCGCG
Organism: Parafrigoribacterium mesophilum; assembly: GCF_039652555.1. Lineage (NCBI taxonomy): Bacteria > Bacillati > Actinomycetota > Actinomycetes > Micrococcales > Microbacteriaceae > Parafrigoribacterium > Parafrigoribacterium mesophilum. The sequence goes on along the minus strand of NZ_JBDJAF010000001.1, from coordinate 652,874 downwards.
GTGATCCAGGTATCCGGATTGTCCACGCCCGCGTTGCGGCTGGCCGACGACCTGGCGGCCGGCGACAACGCGGTGTTCGACGGATATCCGCTCGGCGGGCCGTTCCGCTCAAACCCCGCGAAGGTGCAGGCCGTGTCCACCGTGGGCGTGCCCGACATCTACGGTCAGAACCCGTCGCCGCTTGAGCTCTACTCGCTGGCCGCCAACGTGCAGGAGGGCAACTCCGGCGGGCCGCTGGTGAGTGCGGACGGACGCGTCGCCGGGGTCGTGTTCGCGAAGGCGGCGAACGGATCCGGTCAAGGGTTCGCGCTGACCAACCAGGAACTGGCCCCCGTGGTGGCCAAGGCCGCCGGCCTCAGCCAGCCTGTCGCGGCAGGGCACTGCACCCGCAAGTAGCGCGGACGGATGGCTCGCTACTGCGAGAACGTGTTGACCAGCGCGTGGGCCTCGCTGTCGAGGTTGCCCCACAGCGTCGCATCCTGAAGAGGCGGCAACGCAAGTTCGTCCAGCGCCGCCCGCATGTGGCCGAGCCAGCGGTCGCGTGCGTCCGGGTTGACCTTGAAGGCGGCGTGGCGCTTGATCAGCCGCGGATGCCCGCGCTCCTCGATGTAGGTACGCGGTCCGCCCCAGAACTGCTGCAAAAAGGTGCTGAGCCGGTGGATGGCGCCCTCATAGTCGTCCTGCGGATACATCGGCCAGAGCACCGGGTCTTCTCTGACCCGCTCATAAAAACTGCGCACCAGCCGGTCGAAGGTCTGCTGACCGCCGACTTCGTCGAAGAAGTTGCCGGTCGCCGACTCGCCGTGCGCCCCGAGGCGCACGGTGACCGGGATCGGTCGCCTGGTCGGTTCTGACATCATTTTCGCTTCGGGGCCCTGGGTGCGGCGGGTCGGGACGGGGTGGACGGCAGCGGCTTTGTGCGCGGCGGCCGGGCGCCGCGCACCGAGGCGGCGCTCTCGAAGCCGGTGAGCACGACACTGGCCAGCGACGGCAGTGTGACGCCGGCCTCGTCCAGCGATCGTTTCAGGCGCATCCGCAGTTCGCGGGCCACGTCGTCCTTGGTGGACGAGCGTGTCTTCATCACCAAGCGGATGACCAGGGCATTGTCGGACACCGACTCCAAACCCCACAGCTCCGGTTTCTCCAGCACGTGTGCACGCCACTTCGGGATCTGGGCGAGTTCCTCGGCAGTGGCGAGAATCCGCTCCTGCACCGCCTCGATGTCGGTGTCGTACGGCACGGCCAGGTCGATGATGACCCTGGCCCAGCCCTGGGACATGTTTCCGACGCGCACGATCTCGCCGTTGCGCACGAACCACAGTGTGCCGTTGACGTCGCGCACCTTGGTGATGCGGATGCCGACCGACTCGACCATTCCTGTCGCCGGTCCAAGGTCGACGATGTCGCCGACGCCGAGCTGGTCCTCGATCACCATGAACAGTCCATTGAGAATGTCCATGACGATCTTCTGGGCGCCGAAGCCGAGACCGGCGCCGAGGGCCGCGGTGAGCAGGGCCAGGGAGCCGATCACCGTGGGGGAGACGGCGTTGACCACCACAATGATCGTCACCACGACGATAGTGACGTTGACGATGTTGCCCAGTACCGAACCCAGGGTGCGGGTGCGCTGCACGACCCGCACCGCGGTGAGTGGGGAGGCGGTCAATGCCTGCGTGTCCTGAACGTTCTGTTTCTTCTTGACGCCGGTGACGACTTGATCGACGACCCGGCGGATGAGAATGAGCAGCACCCAGCGGACCAGGATCGCGCCGACGATGATCGCGACGATCGTCAACGGGATCGACAGGTAGTGCTGTTCAATCCACGTCCAGAACGCCGTCACCGCTACACCCTTCGTTGCCCGCCGCAGTCCAGTGTATTAGGGCTGCCCTGAACATCCGGTGGCCCACGCGGCGCCGCCGAGCCGGCAGCAGCGCAGCGCCTGCGAGGCTCCGCGGCGATCGGTGACCTGCCCGTAGTCTGGGAGGATGCCGTCGTCTCCGCGTGATCTGGTCGGTGCTCTGTTGGCCAGCATCCCGGATTTCCCGCGCCCCGGCATCCTGTTCCGCGACCTCACCCCGGTCTTCGCGGATGCGCCCGCGTTCCGGGCGGTCGTCGACGACCTGGTGGACCATTTCCGCGGCACCTTCGACGCGGTCGCCGGGGTTGAAGCCCGCGGTTTCCTGCTGGCGGCGGCCGCCGCGTACGCCTCCGGCACCTCGCTGCTGGTGGTGCGAAAGTCCGGAAAACTCCCCGGTGACGTGCTCACCGAGCACTATGACCTGGAGTACGGCACGGATGCGCTGGAGCTTGCGCCCCGACGTCATTCACCGGCATCACGCGTGCTCATCCTCGACGACCTGGTCGCCACAGGCGGCACGCTCACCGCGGCGGCGCGCCTGATCGAGCGCGCCGGTTACACCGTCAGCGGGATCGGTGTGGTGCTGGAGCTGACCGAACTGGGCGGTCGCGCGCAACTTTCCGGTCACCAGGTGCACTCGATCCTGCGCCTGTAGCGGCACGTAACCGAGGCGATTCTGGCGGTCGCCGGCGTGTCGTGGCGCCGAGAACGGCGTGTAGCCCGAATCCCCTCGGTTGCGTATCGAGCGCGGGGCTACTCGTCGCGCGCCTGCACCATCAGGGCGCGTTCCACGCCGGCGAGGTTCTCCAGCACGAGGCGGTGCAGTGCGACCGGCTCAGGATTCGCGTCGAGCCAGGCCCGGGTGACGTCGCGCAGTTGCGCGGATGCGAGGGGCGCCGGGTACAGGCCCACGATGAGCGTCGCGGCGATGTGGTAGCTGCGGCTCTCCCACAGGTCGGTGAGGCTGCTGAAGTATCGCTCGACGAGCGGCTGAAGCGACGACGGATCGTTGGTGTGCTGGTATCCGATGGTCGCAGCGCGCACGATCGCGTTGGGCAGCGCATCCGAATCCACCACCGAGGAGAACGCGGCCTGCTTCGCGGCCTCGGTCGGGAACGTCGCCCGCGCCCGCGCTGCCGCCTGCTGGCCGTTGGCGGTGTTGTCCTCGGCCAACGCGGCATCGATGTCCGCGTCGGTGATCTTGTTCCCCAGCGCAAGCCCCTCGAGGATCTCCCAGCGCAGGTCGGTGTCAATCACGAGCTGCGGCAGGGCGAGGGAACCGTCCCGCAGTCCCTGCAGCCGGGTGAAGTGCTCCTCGGTGCTCGCCAGGTGAGCGAAGAACTTCACGAACTGGAATTGCGCGTCGGATCCGGCTTTGGCGGTTTCGGCCAGCGCCCACAGCGCGTCGCCGACCCTGGTCAATGTCTCGCCTCGCCGCGCGGGGGCCACATACTGCTTGGTGGTGAGCACCAGTTGGTTGAGGGTGGTGCGCAGTGTGGTGCTCTCGGTCTCGGAGGCGATGTTGTCCAGCACGAGCGACACGTAGTCGCCGGCCGGGGTCTCGCCGTCCCGGGTGGAATCCCACACCGAACCCCAGACCAGAGCCCGCGCCAGCGGACTTTCGATGTCTTTCAGATGGGCCAGCGCGATCTTCAGCGACGCATCGTCGAACCGGATCTTCGCGTAGGCGAGGTCGTCGTCGTTGAGCAGCACGAGGTCCGGCTGGGTCATGCCCACCAGCTCCGGGACCTCGGTGCGGGTACCGTCGACGTCGATCTCGACGCGGTGGTCACGCTGCAGCTTCCCGTCCGTGAGCTTGTAGAAGCCGATCCCGAGCCGGTGCGGGCGGATGGTGGGGTAATCCTCGGCTGCCTCCTGCAGCACCGCGAACGAGGTGATCGCTCCCGTCGCATCCGTGTCCAGCTGCGGCCGCAGCGTGTTCACTCCTGCGGTCTCGAGCCACAGCTTGGACCAGTTGGTGAGGTCGCGGCCACTCGTGGTCTCCAACTCAGAGAGCAGGTCGGCCAGCTCAGTGTTGCCGTAGGCGTTCTTCTTGAAGTAGGCGGCGACACCGCTGAAGAACGCGTCGCGGCCCACCCAGGCGACCAGTTGCTTGATCACCGATCCGCCCTTGGCGTAGGTGATGCCGTCGAAGTTGACCTGCACGTCCTCCAGGTCGTTGATGGTGGCGACCACCGGATGCGTGGAGGGCAGTTGATCCTGCCGGTAGGCCCAGCTCTTCTCCATCGCCTGGAACGTGGTCCAGGCTTGGGTCCACTCTGTCGCCTCCGCGGAGGAGATCGTCGAGGCCCATTCGGCGAACGACTCGTTCAGCCACAGGTCGTTCCACCACTTCATCGTGACCAGATCGCCGAACCACATGTGCGCCAGCTCGTGCAGGATCGTGACCACGCGGCGTTCCTTGATCGCGTCCGTCACCTTGGAGCGGAACACGTAGGTCTCGGTGAAGGTGATCGCGCCGGCGTTCTCCATCGCCCCGGCGTTGAACTCGGGCACGAACAGCTGGTCGTACTTCTCAAACGGGTATGGGTAGTCGAACTTCTCCTCGTAATAGGCGAAGCCGCGGCGGGTGATGTCGAAGATGTAGTCGGCGTCGAGGAATTCGGTGAGCGATTTTCTCGCAAAGATGCCCAGCTGGATCTCGCGCCCGTCGCTGCTGGTGAGCGAACTGCGGGTCACCGAGTACGGCCCGGCGATGATTGCCGTGACGTAGCTGGCCAGCACCGGGGTGGGCTCGAAGCTCCAGATGGCGTTGCTCGTCCCCTCGACCGCCTCGGGCTTCGGGGTGGGGGAGTTGCTGATGATCTGCCAGCGGGATGGTGCGGTGATCGTGAAGCTGAAGGATGCCTTGAGGTCGGGCTGCTCGAACACGGCGAAGACGCGGCGGGAGTCCGGAACCTCGAACTGCGAGTAGAGGTAGACCTCGCCGTCGACCGGGTCGACGAACCGGTGCAGTCCCTCGCCGGTGTTGGTGTATTCGGCATCCGCCACCACGGTGAGCACGTTCTGGGCCGCCAGGTGCGGCAACTGGATACGCACCCCGTCGCTGACGGTGGCCGGGTCGAGGGCTTCACCGTTGAGCGTGACCGAGTGCACCGTGCGTGTGAATGCATCGATGAAGGTGGAGGAACCAGGCTCAGCGGTGAACCGCACCGTCGTCGTGCTGCCGAACGTCTCCTCGCCGGTGGTCAGATCGAGGGCGACGTCGTAGCCCTGCACCTCGATGTGGCGCTTGCGCTCGACGGCTTCGGTCCTGGTGAGGTTCTGTCCTGGCACGGGTGTGCTCCTTCGCTGACGGATTGTGTCCAACTCGAAAGTCTAGTTGGACGCAATCCGGCGAACCCGCCAGGGGACACCCCCACGCGAAGCCCAGACTTAAAAGCCCGGACTTGCTTCGTAAGCCCGCACTTCCTCAGGCGTTGGCCGGAGCCGGTGTCCTCACCGTCGTCGTGGCCGTCGTGGTGATCGGCAGCGTCTGGTCGGAGGAGAAGTCGTGGATCGCCGCGACCAATAGGTCGTGCAGCCGCTCGTCGGCATCCGAGACACAGGCCCGTGCGATGCCCTGCACCGCCAGTAACACGATCGCGTCGGCCGTGCGGTTGGTGAACCCGGTGCGAGCCCACGATCCGATCGACGAGACGAACTCGCGTGCCCAGCGTTCGGTGTCCGGCGCCCCGCGGAACGCACCGGCCATGAGTTCGCTGGCGAACGGCTGAACCTCGCCGTCCAGTTCGGACAGCGCCCGCTCGCAGGCCAGGATGCCCACCGCCAGGGCGCGTTGACGCTCGGCGGCGACCACGGGCAGCGCGCACGCGGCAGCGCGCAGTGCCACCATGATGCCCTTGCGCGGGTCGTCGCTTGTCAGTCCGATCACGTCGGGGATCAACGGCACGAGCCGTGATCGGGCGTAGTCGGAGCTGCAATCGTTGACCATCCTGGCCAAGGAGGCGAGCAACGGATGCGTGCAGTTCGGGTGATCGCTCCAGGATTCGCCCGCCAGGTACGAGGCGAACTCCATGAAGCATCCGCCGCTACGGGGAGTGCGATGTTTTCCACGCGACAGGACCGGCATCAGATCCGGCAGGTCGCTTTTCATGTTCTTCATGAGGCGCCTCACGTCCATCGGGGACCAATGTATCTATTCTGCGCTGACCGGACGGGAAAGACCAGAGTCTCGCACCCTGCGCTCAGGTGGGGAATTCTCCTCCGGCAAGCCTGGTTGCCCCTGATATGACCAACGCCACCATGACCACTGCAACTGAAGCCGATGCCGCCGCGACCGACCCCGCCGCATCCGCCGCGACCATCGTCGATTTCTGGTTCGATCCGTCGTGCCCGTGGGCCTGGATGACCAGCAGATGGGTGGACGAGGTGGCACGGCATCGCAACCTGGAGGTCACCTGGCACGTGATGAGCCTCTCCGTGCTCAACGAGGACAAAGACGTCAGCGATGACTACCGCGCCTTCCTGCCGCGGGCACTGCGCTACACCCGCCTGGTCGCGGCGGCGAAGGAACTGTACGGCCAGCAGATCGTCAAGCCGCTGTACGACGCCTTGGGGACGCGCATCCACGTCGGCGGCAGCACCGATGTCGAGGCGGTGCTCGCCGGGGCGCTGCCCGAGGTGGGGCTGCCGTCCGATTTCGCCAGGTACGCCGACTCCGACGAGTTCGACGAACCGATGCGGGCGTCGCACTTCGATGGCATCGGCCGGGTCGGTCAGGACGTCGGCACCCCGGTGATCTCCGTCAACGGCGTCGCCTTCTTCGGCCCGGTGATCTCCCCGGCGCCCCAGGGAGAGCAGGCACTGGCGCTCTGGGATGGCGTGGTCGCCGCGGCGAACTACGACGGATTCTTCGAGCTCAAGCGTTCCCGCACCCGTAAGCCGATCTTCGACTGAAACCGAGCCGAAACCGGTGAACCGTAAGCTGGAAGCATGCGTATCCACGTTGCGACCGACCACGCCGGACTCGATCTGAGCAAGGAACTGCAGGAGCACCTGCGCGCCGCCGGTCATGACGTCGTCGACCACGGGCCGGACGGTTACGACGCCCTGGATGACTACCCCTCGTTCTGTATCAATGCGGCGATCGCGGTGGTCGCCGATCAGGCCGCGGGCGTCGAGGCGCTCGGGGTGATCTTCGGCGGGTCGGGCAACGGCGAGCAGATGGCGGCGAACAAAGTGCGCGGGGCCAGGGCCGCCCTGGTTTGGAGCGTTCCCACCGCCCAGCTGGCCAGGCAGCACAACGACGCGAACCTGATCTCCATCGGCGCCAGGCAGCACACGCTCGCCGAGGCGGAACTCTTCATCGACACGTTCATCGCCACAGCGTTCAGCGGCGACGAGCGACATGCCCGTCGCATCGCCCAGCTGGCGGAGTACGAAACCACCGGCGCCATCGCCGGGAAGGTGGTCGGCTGACCATGCCGGAAGGCCACTCCGTCCACCGCATCGCCCGCCAGTTCGACCTGCACTTCGTGGGGCGCGAGGTGGCAGCATCCTCCCCGCAGGGCCGTTTCGCGCAGGGGGCCGAGCAACTCACCGGCCACTCCATGGTGCAGTCCACGGCGGTCGGCAAGCAGACCTTCCTGGAGTTCGACCATGGTCTGTGGCTGCGGGTGCACCTCGGAATCTACGGCGCCTGGGATTTCGCGGGCGACATCACCGCGGATGCGACCGCCGAGCAGGCGCTCGGCCGCAGCATGGGTGCGCCGCGCCGGGCACGGCTGCGGATGGCCGAGCAGGAACGCGTCGTGGATGAGATCGAGCAGTTTCCGCCCGAGCCGATCGGGCAGGTGCGGGTACGACTGCTGACGGAGGCCACCGTCGCCGACCTCCGCGGCCCGACCGCGTGCGAGGTTCTCACCGCCGAGCAGGTCGCGCACAGCATGGGCGCACTGGGGCCGGACCCGCTGGTGGACGATCCGAAGACCGGCGAGGAGCGTTTCGTCACCGCCGTTCGGCGCAGGCAGACGCCGATCGGACTGCTGCTGATGGATCAGTCGGTGGTCAGCGGCATCGGCAACGTCTATCGGGCCGAGTTGCTGTTCCGCGCGAAGCTGAACCCGCACACGCCGGGTAAGCTGCTCGCTCCGGAGATCGTCCGGCAGTTGTGGCGGGACTGGACGCACTTGCTCACCGTCGGCGTGCAGACCGGGCTCATGCTCACGATGGAGGGCTTGTCCGAGGCGGCGCAACGGCAGGCGGTCGCCTCCCGCGAGGACCGGCACTGGGTGTACCACCGCGAGGGACTGCCGTGCCGGGTGTGCGGGACCAACATCGTCATGGAGCTGGCCGCCGCCCGCAAACTCTACTGGTGCCCACGATGTCAGGCCTGAGCGAGGACGAACTGCTGACCCCGCCGCCGCAGGGCCGCTACGCCAAGGGCGTGATCAAGCGCGAGGCGATCTTGGATGCGGCGCTCGAGGTCTTCAGTCAGGTCGGGTTCCAAGGCTCGACGCTGCGGGAAATCGCCCGAAAGTGCGGCGTGTCCCACCAGTCGCTGATGCACTACTTTCCGAGCAAGCAGGAATTGCTCATCGCCGTGCTGCACCGTCGTGACGAGCGGTTGCGCCGGCACTTCGACGATCCAACCGGGATGGCCGTCGGCGAGTTGATCGCGCTCGCCGAATACAACGCCTCCGCGCCCGGTCACATCGAGTTGTTCAGCGCCGCGGCGGCGGAGGCGACCGCCACTGACCATCCGGGGCACGAGTACTACGCCCAGTTCTACCGTTCGCTGGTCCGGTCCATGACGACGTACCTCGAGGTCGCGGAGCGGCACGGGATGCTGAAGCCCGGGATCAGCCCGGAAGTCGCCTCCCGCGTGCTGCTCGCCTTGGTCGACGGATTGCAGCTGCAGTGGCTCTACGAACGAGACTCGGTGAAGGTCGCAGAGATCATCCGCAGCGTCTTCGAGGGCCTCCTCACCGTCGGTTTGGACGAGCTCGAAAAGCTGAAAAAGGAATAGTTGCCAGTCGGCAAGTATTCGGTCCGAAAAAGGCCTATTGTCGAGATATGACGAACGATCTCAGCACTGCACCGGTCATTCCTGCCGGCCTCGCCGACGAGGCGATCGACTTGGCCTCCACCTGGGCGAAACTGGGTGCAGACGACCACGGTTCCCGCTCGGCGAAACTGCTGGCCAAGGCGCTGAAAGACCAGCACGGGCTCGACTTCACCGTCGGCTTCGTCGACCGCGTGGTGCGCCCGGAGGACCTCACCGTGGCGGCCAGAAACCTGTCCCTGCTGGCCCGCAACACCCCGGCGTTCCTGCCCTGGTACATGCGCATCGCCGTCCGCGTCGGCGGGGCGATTGCCCCGACGGTGCCATGGGCTGTCGTGCCGGTGGCCCGGCGGGTGCTGCGCGGCATGGTCGGTCACCTGATCGTGGACGCCCGTCCCGACCAGCTCGGTGCGGCCATCGCCAAACTCAAGAAGCCGGGCATCCGGCTCAACCTGAACCTGCTCGGCGAGGCGGTGCTCGGCGAGGCCGAGGCAGCCCGCCGGCTGGAGGGCACTCGGGCCATGCTGGCCCGCCCCGATGTCGATTACGTGTCCATCAAGGTGTCCTCGATCGTCAGCCAACTGTCGATGTGGGCCTTCGACGAGACCGTTCAGCGCGTGGTCACCCGGCTGACGCCGCTCTACGAGTTGGCGGCAGCCTCGGCCAGCCCCAAGTTCATCAACCTCGACATGGAGGAATATCGCGACCTCGACCTCACCATGGCGGTGTTCCGCGGCATCCTGGACCAGCCGCAGCTGCTGAACCTCGAGGCGGGCATCGTGCTCCAGGCCTACCTGCCGGATGCGCTGGGCGCCTTCCAAGCGCTCACACAGTGGTCGACGCAGCGCGTCGCTCGCGGCGGCGCACCGATCAAGGTGCGCGTGGTGAAGGGCGCCAACCTCGCTATGGAACACGTGGACGCCGCGGTGCACGGCTGGCCGCTGGCCACCTACCCGAGCAAACAAGACACCGACACCAACTACCTGCGGGTGCTGGACTGGGCGATGCGGCCGGAGCACACCGCCGCCGTGCGCGTCGGAATCGCCGGACACAACCTGTTCGATATCGCGTTCGCGCACCTGCTCTCGCAGCAGCGCGGTGTCGCATCCGACGTCGAGTTCGAAATGCTGCTCGGTATGGCCGAGGGCCAGGCGGATGCGGTGCGCAAGGCCGTCGGTGGACTGCTTCTCTACACGCCCGTAGTGCGACCGCAGGAGTTCGACGTCGCGATCAGTTACCTGGTGCGCCGGCTGGAGGAGAACGCCAGCCAGGACAATTTCATGTCGGCAGTGTTCGAGTTGGCCCACAACCAGCGGTTGATGGATCGCGAGAAGAGCCGGTTCCTCGCCTCCCTGGCCCAGCTTGACGGGACGGTGCCGGCTTCCAACCGTACCCAGAACCGGACGGCAGCGGCGTCCGAGTTTTCCAGTTCGGTCCTTGAGCCCGTCGAAGTAGGGCGCCGCCCTGAGCCTGTCGAAGGGTTCCACAACACCTCGGACACCGATCCGGCGCTGCCCGCCAACCGCGCCTGGGGTCGGAGCGCCATCGAGGCCTCCGCCGCTTCCGCACTCGGCGTGGACATCATCGCCGCCGCCGGAATCGACAGCCCGGACCAGCTCGACACGGTGATCACGACCGCCCGTGAGGCGGGGAAGTCCTGGGCGGCGCTGGGCGGCGCCGGCCGCGCGCAGATCCTGCGTCGCGCCGCGGTCGAACTCGAATCCAGCCGCGCCAAGCTGATCGAGGTCATGGCAAACGAGACCGGCAAGACCATCGCGGAGGGCGACCCCGAGGTCACCGAGGCGATCGACTTCGCCGGCTACTACGCATCGTTGGCACCGGAGCTGGACGCCGTCGACGGCGCCAGGTACACCCCGTCCGCGCTGACGGTGGTCACTCCGCCGTGGAACTTCCCAGTGGCGATCCCCGCTGGCTCCACCCTGGCGGCCCTGGCCGCCGGTAGCCCGGTCATCATCAAGCCGGCGAAACTGTCGCAGCGTTCCGGCGCCGTCATGATCGACGCGCTGTGGCGTGCTGGGGTGCCACGCGACGTGCTGCAGCTGGTCGACCTGCGAGACCGCGACCTCGGCCAGAGGCTGATCTCCGACCCGCGGGTCGAGCGGGTCATCCTCACCGGCGGTTACGAAACGGCGCAGATGTTCCGCTCCTGGCGGCCGGAGCTGCCGCTGCTCGCCGAGACCAGCGGCAAGAACGCCATCATCGTCACCCCGAGCGCCGACATCGACCTCGCGGTTTCGGACGTGGTGAAGTCGGCGTTCGGGCATGCCGGACAGAAATGCTCCGCGGCCAGCCTGGTTATTCTGGTCGGCTCCGCCGCGCGGTCGCAGCGCTTCGAGCGGCAACTCGTCGACGCGGTGACGTCGATGCGGGTCGGCTACCCGTCCGACCCGACGACGCAGATGGGGCCGATCATCGAGCCGGCGAAGGGCAAGCTCAAGGATGCGCTCACCACCTTGGACAGCGGTGAGCGGTGGCTGCTGCAGCCGAAGCAGCTGGACGACAGCGGGCGGCTCTGGAGCCCTGGCATCCGCACCGGCGTTGCCGACGGCAGCTACTTCCATCTCACCGAGTTCTTCGGGCCGGTGCTCGGGGTGATGCGCGCCGCGACGCTGGACGAGGCGATCCGGTTGCAGAACGCGAGCGCGTACGGCCTCACCGCGGGATTGCACTCGCTCGACGCGGAGGAGCTGCGTACCTGGCTGAACGGCGTGGAGGCGGGAAACCTGTACGTGAACCGCGGCATCACTGGCGCGATCGTGCGCCGTCAACCGTTCGGCGGTTGGAAGCGGTCCTCGGTGGGGGCGGGCACGAAGGCCGGCGGACCCAACTATCTGGTGCACCTCGGGTCTTGGGAGCCGGCGGAGCTGTCGGCCGTCTCGGTGGCCGCGCCGTTGACGCCTCGGATCTCCGAGCTGCTCGCGGCGGCTGAGGGCGACCTCCAGCCCGCCGAGCTGGAGCGGGTGCGCCGCGCCGCGGCCTCGGATCAGTCAGAGTGGGAGCGCGAGTTCGGCACGGCGAAGGATGTCTCCGGGCTCGGCCTGGAACGCAACCTGTTCCGTTACCTGCCGATCGGCGTGACGGTGCGGTTGGCCGACGGAGCCGACCTGGTTGATTTGGTGAGGATGGTGGCGGCCGGACTGCGTGCCGGGGCACCGGTGCACGTCAGTACGTCGCTGCAGCCCTCACCGAAGCTGCTCGCGGTGTTGCAGCGGCACGTCGCATCCGTGGCCGTCGAACCGGACCGGCGCTGGCTCGAGCGTGCCGTGCAAGGTGGAATCCTCACCAGCCGGGTGCGGCTGATCGGTGGGGACGCCTACGAGTTGTCCGCAGCAGTGAAGGGTGACCCGGACCTGGCGATCTACGCCGATCCGGTGACCTCCTCCGGGCGGATCGAGTTGTTGCCGTTCCTGCGTGAGCAGGCGGTCAGCATCACGGCGCATCGGTTCGGCAATCCCGACGACTGGAGTGCCGCAGTCATCTAGTCCCACCCCGTTTCAAGGAGATTTTGACTTCGAGGTACTCGTGCCCGGGGAAGTAGGGCTACTGGAGACAGAAACTCCGTGAGACGGGTTGTGGATGGACGGGGCCGGATGGGCCGGACTGGACCGACGGGCCAGACGGGACTGACGGGCCGGATGGGGCTGGATGCTGCGCCGCCGCGCCCGTAGTCAGCCGGCTGAGTGGAAGACTGTGGCCATGCGGAGTATCCGTGAGCGTACGTCGGGAGTCGGGTCATGAGCCTGTTGCTCCACAATGCCCGGATGCTGGGCGGTCGCCGCACTGACCTTCGGGTCGTGGACGGCACAATTGCGGCCATCGGTCCCTCGCTGCCGTTCGAGTCGTCCGAAGTGGTCGACCTCGACGGCCGGTTCGTTCTGCCCGGACTCTGGGACAACCACGTACATTTCACGCAGCACGCTTTGGCCGCCCAGCGCCTGGACGTCTCCGCCGCATCCTCCGCCGCCCAGGTCGCGGGCATCATGGCGGAAGCCGCCACTGCCGCCAACGCCGCCAATGCGGCCCGATCGTTGGAATCGGCTTCCACGACGGACTCTGGCCGGATGCGCCGTCCCGGGCACTGCTGGACGCCGGGTCGGGAAGTGTCCCCATCGTCGTCCTCAGCGCGGACCTGCACAGCTGCTGGCTGAACTCAGCGGCACTCGCACGCTTCGGCTTTCCTGACCACCCCACCGGGCTCCTGTGCGAAGACGACTGTTTCGCGGTGACGACACACCTGCAGGACGTGCCGGACGTAGTCCTCGACCGTTGGGTGACGGATGCCGCGGCAGCGGCCGCCGCCCGCGGAGTCGTCGGCGTCGTCGACTTCGAGATGGTCAAGAACCTCGTGGTGTGGCCGCGCCGATTCGCGAACGGCTTCGACAAGCTCCGGATCGCCGCGGGCATCTACACCGCATTCCTCGACGAGGCGATCGCCGCCGGGGCGCGCACCGGCGACATCATCGACGGCACAGGCGGACTGCTGAGCGTCGGTCCGTTCAAGATCATCATTGACGGCACAGGCGGACTGCTGAGCGTCGGTCCGTTCAAGATCATCATTGACGGTTCACTCAACACCCGCACCGCCTGGTGCGTCGAGAAGTATCAGGGAATGAGCGGGGGGGGGGTGCCCCTATGTGGTTTGTCAAGCAGCGAGTCGATGTTCGGTTTTATAAAGTGTGCCGTCGCGGAGCATCGCGAATAGGACGTCGCATCGGCGCCGGGCGAGGGCGATGAGGGCCTGGTTGTGGCGTTTGCCTTGGGCGATCTTGCGGTCATAGTAGGTTCGCGAGACCGGGTCGCGCAGCGCCGCGAAGGCGGACAGGAACAGGGTCCGTTTGAGGATCTTGTTGCCCCGTCGAGATGGATGCTCGCCCCTGATTGAGGAGCCTGATCTGCGGGTCACGGGTGCCAGTCCGGCGTAGGCGGCAAGGTGGCCGGAGGACTCGAAGTGCTTGCCGGCAACCTCGGTGAGGAGTCGCGCCGCGGTCCTGACCCCGACTCCGGGCATGCTGGTTAGGACCGGGGAAAGAGGGTGGTCTTCGACCAGCTTTTCGACGACGACAGCAATCTCGCGGCGCTGCCGGCGCAGGCCCGCGAGCTGCTCGGCCAGGCGTGGCAACACGGTCGCGGCGGCGTTCGTGCCGACGACCACGACGGTCTGCTGGCTCAACGCCTGGGTGATCTGTTCGGCCCAACGGCGCCCCATGCGTGGGGCGAGCTTGAGCAGCCGGGTTGCTATCCGGGTGGTGCCGGCTGCCGTCATCGCCGCCGGCGACGGGTAGTGCTGCAGCAGGTCGAGCATCGCGGGATGGTCCAGGTGCGGGCCGACAACCCGCTCCAACGCCGGGTGGACGGATTCGTCGGCCAGCTGGATCGACCGCAAGGCGTGCGGCAGGGTCCGTGCGGCTTGAGCGATGATGGCCGCGTCCCGGGCGTCGGTCTTGGCCTCCCCGGCGTGCAAGTCCGCGATGCGCCGCATCGCTAGCCCCGGCAGGTAGCCCACCAGGACCCCTTCCGCGATCGATACGGCGATCGGCAAGGCGCCGATCGTGGCCGGCTGATCGACGACAACCAGGACGGTGCCGTGCTGCTTGAGCTTGCGCAACACCGCCCGCATCTTCGCTTCGTCGTTGGGTAACACATGGTCGAATACCACCGTGCCGGCCCGGTTCAGGGCCACCGCGTGGTGCTCGCCTTTGCCGACGTCGACACCGACGAATACGTTGACGCCATCGTAGTTTTCGATCATGACTGCTCCGTCCGCTCGATCTCAAATGGCCTGAGTCACGGCGTCAAGTCTCGGCATCCACGTTACGAACGACCAGAGAAAGCATCTCGATCGAGCCCCTATTAGCGATCACCCGACGCCAATCAGGTCCAGTGACAACACCCCCCGGATCATCAACGACTGGGGGCAACAATCATGCCGGACCTGACAGGCCAACACCCTCCCAGTTCACACTGTTTGGGTCCACGAACAAAGTAACGGGGCGCCAACGGACTTCTCACGGTGAGCGCCGACAACCTCACCCGGCTGATGCGCCGCGCATCCGCCGCCGGCATCATCCCCGCCGTGCATGCCATCGGCGATGAAGCGAACCGGGTCGCGCTGGATGCCTTCGAGTCGGTCGGATGTGCCGGCCGGATCGAGCACGCCCAACTGATTCGGCAGGCCGACTTCGCCCGCTTCGGCCGCCTGGGCATCGTCGCCAGCGTGCAACCGGAACATGCCATGGATGACCGCGACGTCGCGGACCGATACTGGGCCGGCCGTACCGGGCACGCCTTCGCGCTGCGTACGCTGCTGGATTCCGGTGCCAGCCTGCTGTTCGGTTCGGATGCGCCGGTTGCCGGCCTGGAT
The DNA here is from genome assembly GCF_039652555.1 of Parafrigoribacterium mesophilum. Taxonomy (NCBI): domain Bacteria; kingdom Bacillati; phylum Actinomycetota; class Actinomycetes; order Micrococcales; family Microbacteriaceae; genus Parafrigoribacterium; species Parafrigoribacterium mesophilum. The sequence continues at coordinate 637,604 of NZ_JBDJAF010000001.1, read as the reverse complement.
CCGTGGTTTGCCATCGCAGCGGCGGTCAGTCGCAGCCGGGATGGGCGCGAGCCGTGGCATCCGGAGCAGCGCATCGCGGTCGAGGAGGCGCTGGCCGCCTCGACGAACGGGAACACGGTAGCCGTCGGCTCTTCGGCGGACCTTGCCATCGTGGATCGCGACCCGCTCGTCGAATCGGGCGAGCGGCTCCGCAGTATGCCGGTGGCGGGCACCCTGTTGGCCGGTCGTTGGACCCACCGCTCACTCTGATCTGGCCCCGACCCGCACCTGACCCCGCCCACCCTCACTCGGCCCGCCCGACCCCGCGGCCTGACCCGTTTCACGGAGAATTTGACTTCCGGATGCTTGCGCACTGGGATGTAGGCCCGTCCCGGACAGAAACTCCGTGAAACGGGATTAACCGTCAGCCAATACGCCGGAGATTTGGTGTCTGCGGGCCGTGCAGACGCTCAGGGTGACGGGTTAGCGTAGCGGTGTGGGCAGGCTCGCTGATCGATCCCGTGAGCGGGTGCTGTCCGCGCTGACCGGGTCGCCGGACGGCCGCCCGGAGTGGGTGCGTGACCTCGAGCTCGGCGATGATGCCGGCTTCTTCGGCCCAAATTCCGCGGCCTGGTCGGTGCACGGTGCTTTGCCGACCTTTGTCGCGGGTATTCGGGCCTTGCTCCTGCAGACCCTGCATCCTGGTGCGATGGCTGGTGTGCACGACTGGTCGTTATACCAGGACGATCCGCTGGGGCGACTGTCGCGGACGGTGCGTTGGATTGTCGTCGTCACGTTCTCCGATACCGCGATGGCCGTGCGCGAGTCGAGCCGCATCGACCGGCTCCATGAACGCGTGGTGGGGAAGTACACGGATACCAGTGGCACGGCCCGGCCGTACAGCGCCCTGGACACGGAGCTGCTCACCTGGGTGCACGACGTCTTCACCGACTCCTTTCTCGCCTGCCATCAGATCTGGGGCGGTGCCGTTCCAGGAGGAGCCGACCAGTACGTGTGCGAATGGGCTAAGGCGGGCGAACTCGTCGGTGTGCAGTCCCCACCGCGGTCGGCGGCTGAGTTGCAATCTCAGCTCGACAGGTTCAGACAGTCCGGCGTGCTCAAGTCCGATGACCGGGTATCCGAAGCGGTGCGGTTCCTCCGCTCGCCTGGACTCAAGCGGTCGATGATGCCGGCCTACCGCATCCTGTTCGCCGGAGCCGTCGCGTCTATTCGGCCCGAGTACCGCAAACTGCTGGGCTTGAAACGTGCGTGGTGGCCGGCCATCACGGCGACGCGACTGACACTGTGGGGCATTGGGCAGGTGCTGCATGGCGCGTCCGGCAGCGAGGTTGCCGCTCGCAAGCGGATAGCCCGGCTGGGAATCTGACACGGAGATGCAGCCCGGGCATCCTTGCGGGCCTCCCGCAGTCGCAATCGCGGGACCCGTTTCACGGAGATTTTGACCTTCGGCGTCCTGCCGGCCGGGGAGTAGGCCGGTCCAGGACAAAAACTCCGTGAAACGGGTCTAGAGCTGGCGCGAGGACGGCGCGCGTGCTCGGGCGGCGGCGGCGCGCGTGCTCGGGCGGCGGCGGCGCGCGTGCTCGGGCGGCGGCGGCGCGCGTGCTCGGGCGGCGCGGGCGCGAGGGCGGCGCGGGTGCGAGGGCGGCGCGGGCGCTACGGCGGATGCCCGCCGTGGAGCGGCGGGGGATAACCCCCGAGGCGGTTGGGATGCCCGCCGGATGCCGCCACTCTGCCGGAATCGCGAGGCTGGATGCATGGCCCAGTTCTCCTCCCGATTCCGCCGCCCGCGCGCAACGGCAATGACCGTGGCAGTCACGGCAGTGACGGCCGCCGCGCTGACCGCGCTCAGCGGTTGCGGCGCGATTCCGCGGCTCCTGCCGGGAGCGGGCCCCATCAACACGATCGGCAACGTCGAGTTCGACACCCCACTGGCCATCCCGCCGCTCGCCGCCTCGACCATCGACACCTCCGGGCGCCGCGTGTTCGACCTCACGGCGCACCAGGCAGTGAGCCACTTCCTGCCAGGAAAGGACACCACCACGTGGCGATTTGCCTCCGAAGATGCTGACCAGTCGTACCTCGGCCCGACATTGCGGGCCGCCCGCGGCGAGGACGTCGTTGTCAACGTGCACAACCGGCTTCCAGAGGAGACCACCGTGCACTGGCACGGCATGCACCTGCCGGCCAGGATGGACGGCGGCCCGCACCAGATGATTGAGCCCGGCGCCGATTGGTCGCCGAGCTGGACCATCGACCAGCCCGCCGCGACGCTGTGGTACCACCCGCATCCGCACGGCGCGACCGAAAAACACGTAACGATGGGGCTCGCCGGTATGTTCATCATCGATGACCGGATCGAGGCCGCCCTGCCCCTCCCGCGCGATTACGGCGTCGATGACGTCCCGCTGATCGTGCAGGATGCGCGCTTCGGTGAGGACGGCGCTCTTACCACCGACACCCGGGGCTTCATCGGCCCGATCGGAGACCAACTGCTGGTCAACGGCACCCTGGGGCCCTACCTGGATGTGACCACGGATGTCGTTCGGCTGCGCCTGCTGAACGCCTCGGCCGGCCGTATCTTCAATTTCAGACTGAGTGACGGGCACGACCTCGCCCTGATCGGCACCGACGGCGGGCTGACCGAGCAGCCCTATGAGACCGAACAGATCCAGCTCTCGCCTGGGGAACGCGCCGAGGTGCTCGTGCGGATGACGCCGGGGGAGACGGTGACGCTGCGCTCGACTGGGCCCGACCTCGGCCTCCCCGACGCGATCGCCGGCCGCAACGCCGGGAACGACAGCTTCGACGTACTCGAGCTGCGGGCATCCGCCGCGCTCGCCTCCGTCGGCACCATCCCCGCCCGGCTGGTTCCGATGGACCGCATCGCGCAGTCGGATGCGAGTGTGCGCCGGGAGTTCCGGCTGGAGGGCTTCGTGATCAACAACGAACCGATGCGCATGGACCGCATTGACGAGGTTGTCACGGTGGGAGACACCGAGCTCTGGTCCGTGACCAACGGCATGAGCATGCCGCACGGCTTCCACGTACACGACGTGCAGTTCCAGGTTGCGAGCGTGGGCGGTCGGCCGCCGAGCCCCGAACTCGCCGGCTGGAAGGACACCATCTACCTCAGGCCCGACACCGAATACCGGTTGCTGATGCGCTTCACCGACTACACCGACTCGGACTTCCCCTACATGTACCACTGCCACCTGCTCTGGCACGAGGACCGCGGCATGATGGGCCAGTTCGTCGTCGTGAAGCCGGGACAATCGGCAGGCACACCACCCACCAAGCACGACCAGAACAGCTCCACCGACCGTGAAGGACAAGGCCATGACCACCACTGACCGCGAGACCGCCAGCGCCACCACCGCCGGGTTCGCCCCGAACTCTGCCACGCTAGAGTCCGTGAACGCGCCTCGGGATTCCCACGGATACCTCGCGCTCTGGCGCGGCGTTCCGCGCGAACTCGGATTCCTCCTGCTGGGCCTGCCGATCGGCGTCGCCGGCTTCGCAGCATCTACGGCGCTGTTCTCGGCCGGGGTGGGCACCCTCGTCACCTTCTTCCTCGGTGTGTTCCTGCTGATCGGAATGCTGTACCTCGCGCGCGGGTTCGGCACCCTGGAACTGATTCGGCTCGATTGGGCGCGGATGCCGGCCATCGAGCGGCCTCGATGGCACTCAGAAAAGGGGTTCTGGAACTGGCTGCGCTCGGTGCTCGGCAACGGTCACTACTGGCTCTACGCGCTGCACACCATGATCGTGGGTTACGTGGTGTCCCTCATCACCTGGGTCATCACCGTGACCTGGTTGGCGATCGCGCTCGGCGGCAGCACCTACTGGATCTGGGGGCGGTACCTGCCCGTATCCGACAACCCATGGTTCCTGTCCCGGTGGCTGTTCGACACGTTCGGCGACGGCGACGGCGCCGGCGGCCTGGACTTCGACACGCTCGACAGCATCCTTCAACTGGCGCTCGGCCTGCTATTCCTGGCCACCCTGCCGTTCATCACCCGCGGCCTCACGCTTGTGCACTACGGCGTCGCCCGCGTCATGCTGGCGCGTTTCCGCTCGGACGACCTGCAGGCTCGGGTGGTCGACCTCTCCGCCTCCCGCACCGCGGCCGTTTCGGCCGAAGGCACCGCGCTGCGCCGGCTTGAGCGCGACATCCATGATGGCCCGCAGCAGCGACTGGTGCGCTTGCAAATGGACCTCGCGGCCGCTGGCCGCCAACTGGACACGGATCCGGATGCGGCACGGAACCTCATCGACGGCGCCATGGCGCAGTCGCGGGAGGCGTTGGAGGAGTTGCGGGCGTTGTCCCGCGGGTTCGCACCGCCGATCCTGCTGGACCGGGGACTGGTGGCGGCGCTGGAGTCGCTCACGGTGCGCAGTCCCATTCCGGTGCGGTTCGTCAACGAACTCGCCTCGGAAATCTCGCTTCCGCAGGAGATCGAGCGCAACGCCTACTTCGTGGCCACCGAGTTGCTGACAAACGCCACGAAGCACTCCGGCGCATCCGGGGTCGAGCTGCGTCTGGCGCTGCGTCGCATTCCCGGGCCGGACGATACCTGGTTGGATCTGTCGGTCACCGACGACGGCACCGGCGGCGCCCAAACGTTGCCGGGACACGGTCTTGCCGGGTTGGACGAACGGATGCGCGGACTCGGCGGCATGCTTCAGGTGCACAGCCCGGCCGGCGGCCCCACCACGGTCACCGCGCACCTGCCGGTCACCTACTGACCTCCTGCCTCGGTTCACCTCCCACTCACCGGACAGCTCCCGTTTCACGGAGTTTCTGTCTCCGACCCGCCTGGATCCCTATGGCACAGGCATCCGGAGTCAAAAACTCCGTGAAACGGGATGGGATGGGGTGGGACGGGATGGGATGGGATCGGATGGGATGCGACGGGTCAGCGGCCGCGCAGCTTGTCCAGATCGCGACGCTCGCGTTTGGTGGGTCGGCCGGCGCCGCGGTCCCGAACGGCCGGCGCCGCTGGAATCGACGCTCGCGGCGGTGGCGGCGGTGTGAGGTCGGTGAAACACTCGGCGGCCACAGCAGCACCCACGCGTTTGACCACCAGACGCGCCACCACGAGGATGCGTTCGGTGCCGGCCGCGCGAACGCGCACTTCGTCGCCGATGCGCACCGGCTGCGCCGCCTTCGCCCGGTCGCCGTTCACCCGCACATGTCCGGCGCGGCACGCGGCGGTCGCCGCCGACCGGGTCTTGAAGACCCGGACCGCCCAGGTCCAGCTGTCCACGCGCACGGTAGCGGATGCCATGATCCGACTCTAGAGTCTCGGCCCCGACTGCGGTGCCGGCAGGTAAAACCGGCTGGCGACCGCGCTGCCGGTGGTCCCGGTGTCCAGTGCGCGATCATGCTGCCGGTGGTCCCGGTGCCCGGTCCGCGACCGCGCTGCCGGTGGTCCCGGCCTAGGCTGGTCGAGTGACCGACACCCCAGGACTGCGCGTGGTCGTGGCCGACGATTCGCTGTTGCTGCGGGAGGGTCTGGTGCGAGTGCTCGTCGAGGCCGGCCTCGAGGTGGTCGGTTCCTACGGGGACGGCGACAGTCTGCTGGCCGATCTGCCGACACTCCGCCCAGACCTCGCCGTGCTCGACGTGCGGATGCCGCCGACCTTCCGCGATGAGGGCGTCAGGACCGCCATCCGAGCGCGAACGCTGATGCCGACACTGGCCATCCTGCTGCTCTCGCAGTACGTCGAGGTCGTCTACGCGCAGGAACTGCTGTCCTCCGGCAACGGCGGCATCGGCTATCTGCTCAAGGACCGCGTCGCGTCCCTGGATGAATTGCAGGATGCGATCGCCCGCATCGCGGCCGGAGGTACGGTGCTCGATCCCGAGGTCGTCGCTCAGCTCATTGGCCGACGCCACGATCCCTTGGAGACTCTCACACCGCGCGAGCGCGAGGTGCTGACCCGGATGGCCAACGGGCGCACGAACTCGGCGATCGCCGCAGAACTCGTGATCGGCGTCGGCGCGGTCGAGAAGAATGTAACGTCGATCTTCCAGAAGCTGGGCTTGGATGACTCGGGCACCGATCATCGTCGAGTGCTCGCGGTGCTGTCGTGGCTGCAACGCTAGTCAACACTCATCCACCAGAGTGTTGCGCAGCCCCGCTCGGGTAACGGGGCTGCGCAGGACGGATGCGACTGCACGGGAACACAGCCGACCGCACGGTGGGTAAGCGGACGAATCAGGCGGGTTAGCCAGACCAGGAACCGCCAGACCAGGAATCGCTCAGGCGGGGGAACCGACCAGGCGAACCTTGTAAGCGTCGGAAATCGACAGCTCCGGGCAACGCTGCTCGATGTTGTTGCTCCAACCGAAACCGTTCCACCAGCGCACCTGATCCATACCAAGCGGATCCGGGTACCAACCGGCGGGGGCCAACTCGTAATTCACTTCGGTCGACATGGGTAACTCCTGCGGGTGAGGGGCCCTACCGCCTGGGCACTTCGGGTGCGGTAGTGCCAGTGTAGTCGGCCATTAGGGGGACTCAACAATGCGAAACGGGGTACATTTGCACCGTGAAGGGGGGACAATTTCGGAGTTTTATCGAAGCGCACTGATCCGCATCGCAACGCTCTTGAAATTTTGGATCCGTTTCTCGTACTGGGCCGCCAGCACGATCAGCAGCACCCCGCCGATGCCGGCCCACACCCACCAGTTCGCGAGCTCGTAGACCGCACGGATCTGCGGCGCGAATGTGGCGATGCCGTGGATCAGAACAACCGCGATTCCGATCAGGAGGGGCGCCTGGAGCCTCCGTACCGCGCCGAGCACAATAACCGCAACACCGACCACGCCGATGGCCACCAGCCGCCACAGCGGACGTTCGCCGATCGCGGCGACCAGCGACGGAATCAGCAGCACCGCAAACCCCGGCCCGATCCACCGCCAGCTTCGCGCCGTCGGCGTGTCGTTCAGATGCGCGAATCCGGTGCTGAGCAGCGCGAACGCGATCGGCACCGTGCCCCACTCGATCGGCTCCAGGATGCGTGAGCCCGCCAGCACCGCGACGCCGGCAAAGACGATGGCGGCGGTGCCCACCCGAGGGGTGAATGGAGGCGTACGCAGCGTGAGTGCCAGCACGTGTACCGCCGAAAACGCGAACGCCAACGCGATGATCCGCACCGGGCCGAGCCGACCGACCGGCGCGCCGTCCAGCGCCAGACCGAGCACCAGACCAAGCACCACGACCAGCACCGCACCCATCGCCACGACGCCCAGCACCTCGCTGGCGAGCATCCGCTGCCGACGCCACCTGTCGACGGGCAGCCGGGCGATGCCGAAGGCGGTGATGAGCAGCAGCAGGAAGCCTCCGCCGAGCCAGGCATCCGGCAGCGGCCCGGCCGTGCCCGAGATCAGGAGGAACGACGCCCGGCCGGTGGCCACGACGAGAACCCCGATGGCACCGGCCAACGTCGCTGCGTCCAGGTAGGTGCGAGCCGGTCGCGGCAGGAAGCCTCCGACCAGAAGCAGCACGGCACACGCCGCGCCGATGACGAGCGCCGGCATCGGCGCTCCGGAGGCCGCATCCACCGAAAGCGGCAGTACCGCGATGAGCAACCCGCCGAGCACCAGCAGCGGTGCGGCGATCGGATCTCCCGCGCCCCGGCGCCGCGCGGAGACCACACTGAGTACGGCGATGACCAGCAGCACCCCGGCCAGTGGTAGCACGTACGCCTCGAGGTTGTGCACGTTGTCGCCGGCCAGTCGGCGCCAGAAGCCCGCTGTGGCCAGGGCCAGTGCGACCCAACCGAGGTGCTTACGCGGCGAGACGGACGATAACAACCCGTCGGTGTCGATGGCGAGGATCAGTGCGGTGAGCCCGCCGAGCACCAGCACGAGCCAGCTCGCCGGGTTGGGCTCGACGAACGTCACGGCGACGGCCGGAACACCGACCAACGCGATGCCGACCTCCCGGGCCCACCGAGGCGACACCGAGGGACGGCGCAGCGTGATGGCGAGGGCTCCGCCGCTGGCCAGCAGCGCCGCGGCGACCGGAGTCGCTGATCGTGCCGAGGAATCGAGTTGCAGCGTGAGCGCGAGCGCGTCAACGACCAGGTAGAGCGCCGGCGTCACCAGCAACCCCGCGGCGATGCGTTCGATCCGCAACGCACCGCGTTCGTCGGGTGTCGCCGGCGACGATGGCCCGGGCGACGATGGTCCAGGCGCCGGTAACTCCGGCGACGGTACCAGCACCCACAGCGCGAGCACCACGACCAGCGCGGCGTTCACCGCCAGGCTGGTGCCGAATTCGGGCAGGAGGAGTGTCGCCCGCTCGCTCGCCGCCAGGTCGCCGAGTTCCTGATGGCCGATCACAGCGCAGGCGCCGGCCGCTGCCGCGGAAAGCCAGAACACCGAGCGGCGATCGGGCACCGAGACACCGGCCCGACCACGAACGGTCGGCCACCCGGCCACAGCCGACCGCGGCAGTAACGACCGCAACAGCAACGATCCGAGCAGGAACACCGTGGCAAGGATCCCAACGAAGCGCGCCACATTCACCGCCGAGGCCCCCGCGACAGCGTCCGGCGCCAGTTGATGCGCGGCAGCCGCCGCTGCGATGAGGGCGGCGATCACCGCCACGCCTAGAACGGATGCCGCGTCGAACGACGTGCGGCACACCCTCCGGCTGATGAGCAGCGCGGCGATCAGACCCAGGCTGCCGGCCAACCACGTTGACTGGCTGGACCAACCGATCAGGTAGCCCAGAGCCAGCGCCCCCGACAACAGTCCCAGGAGCAGTCCCCGGTAGCCCTCGGCGGACGCCCGGCGCAACGCGAGGGTCAGGGTCAGCGCCGCGAGCAGCAGATAACCCACCAGCACCAGCCAGAGCACGCCGAGCAGCGGCACCGCGACGAGGATGGTGCCCACCTCAAACCAGCGAACGAGCCGCAGCCTGCCGGAGAGCTTCGCCGCCCGCCAGATCGCACCGGCGAGCCCGCCAACCACGGCGAGAGCGGCGACCGCCCAGCCGGCACCCGCGACACTCGGATCGACAACGTCCATCGGCGTCAGGGTCCATGGCCTGGACAGGCTGGTCGTCAGGACGGCCACCGTGTTCTGCACGGCCAGGTACGCCGGAAGGAGAAGCGCGATAATGGCGACCACCCCGGCGGCGCGCGCGCCGACGAGGGCGTGGGCGCGCATCCGGAGACTTCTGAGCGTACGCGAGCCGAACTCGAGCAGCAGGGCCAGCAGTGCGCCGATCACGGGCGGCGCGAAGCTGCCGAACGATGGGTCACCCACCCGGATCGCGACCGCGACCATGGCGAGAGCGGATGCCGCGCCGCCGAACCCGGCGAACGCGGCGCCGTACAGGCGGACGGCGCGCCCCTCGACAACGGTGTCCGCAGCGGAGTCGGGCCGGTCGGTGGCAAGGACCCCGGCGTGGGCCAGCCCGATCACCGCGAGGAGGGCGAGTCCGAACGCGGGCGCCCAATCCCAGTCGTGGTCCAGCATCAGCGCCGCAAGGAATCCGAACAGGAGCGCCAGCGAGGTCGTCGACAGAATGATGATGCGCTCGGCAAAGCCGCCGGCCCGGGTGGCCCGATGGATGACGCCCGCCGCGGCGACCGCGGCAAACGAGAGGAACACGCCGGTCGTGTCGTCGAGGCCGCGGGCCGCCCCGGCGACAACGAGCCCAACGCCCGGCGCGAAGGTCGCGAACCCGGCGATGCTGGCCGATCGCGGACCGGTGCGGCGGTGCCAGACGATGAACGCCACCCCTGACACAACGAGGGTAACGCCCCAGTAGGTTTGCGCCGGCACCGAGGTCAGGCCCAGCAGGTCGTTCGCGCGCACGGCGAACGCATCCAGGTAGATCAGTACGACGGAGAAGGTGCCGATCCCTTCGGCCGTCGCGGTCAGTCCTCGGCGCCGTAGCAGGCCTGCGACCACGAAGGCGGCGACGGTGATCGCGCCGATGATGATCGAGCGGGTGACCAGGCCGTACGTGATGAGCGCGTACACCAGGAAGAAGATGGCGGCGATCGACAGCAGCGACACCCCGACGAGCAGCAACAGCACCTGGACGCTGGAGCGCCGCGGGCCGGGCGGCGTCGCGCTGGCCGTGGGTCGCTTCGTCGGGCGGGCTGGTGGCTGCTCCGCCGAAGGTGCGTTGGGGTTCTGACCACCCGTCGCGGTGGGGAATACGGGTTGCCAGTGTGTCGGCCTAACTGGCACCTCGACGGCGGCCGGCACCTCAGTGCGAGCGGGTGTCTTGGCCTGGTCGAAGCGCATCCGGCCGATGGTGCTCACCCGGGCCTGCAGCAGTCGTGCGGCATCCTGCGAGTAGCGCAGCAGTTGGAACGCGGCGGGGTGACTCAGGTCGAGGCCACAAGCCGCGCAGATGGTTCCAGACAGTGGCGTGAAGCAGGCCGGGCACAGCGTCGTGTCGGTCAATTCGGCGATGTCGCGCGGGAACGCCACCAGGCCGGCATGCGCGGCAAAGTCCGGCTCGGATCCCTGATCATCCATTCAACGGCACTCCCTGAACGATTGTCAGTTCAGGTTAGCGGCGGTCGGGCACGGCGTGGGTGATTTGTGCACACCCCACGCGGCGGTTCCCGGCGCTTAGTGCCGTGCCAGGATGGCGGCGGTGTCGGTGCCCGCCAGCAGCGACCCGTACTCGTGGCGGCGGTCGTCGCCCAGCCGGGCGGCAACAAATGCCTCCGACACCGCGGTCGGAGCCTGACGCGCCAGCAGCGACGCTTCCAGCGCCAGCGCCATCGACTCCACGAGCCGCCGGGCGTTCGACTGCGCCGCTGCCGCATCCGTCTGGCCGATGTCGCTGGCGAGCTTCGACGTTGCGGCGATGTGCGCGTCGAGCAGCGGGTGCGCGCCGGCGGCCAATGAGACCTCGTGGAAGAACGCCTGCACACTGTCAGGTTCGCGGCGCATCGCCCGCAGCACGTCCAGTGCGATGACGTTGCCCGATCCTTCCCAGATCGCCATCACCGGTTGCTCCCGGTAGCGGCGGGCCAGGGGGAAGTCTTCGATGAAGCCGTTGCCGCCCAGGCACTCCATCGATTCGTAGGCGTGTTGGGGCCCGCGTTTGCAGATCCAGTATTTGGCCACGGCCGTGGCGAGGCGACGGAAGCTCTTCTCCTGCCCTGGAGCGTCGTCGTCGTGCGCACGAGCGAGGCGCATCGCCGTGGCCGTGGCGGCCTCCGATTCCAGGGCCAGGTCGGCCAACACCGCGGTCATCGCCGGCTGGTCCACCAGTCGCGCGCCGAAGGCACTGCGGTGCCGGGCGTGCCAGAGGGCCTCGGCGACCCCCTGCCGCATCCCGGCGGCCGAGCCGTAGACGCAGTCGAGCCGGGTGCGGGCGACCATCTCGATGATGGTGCGCACGCCCGCGCCCACGTCGCCGATGAGGTGCCCGACGGTGTCGGCGAATTCGACCTCGCACGACGCGTTGGACCGGTTGCCGAGTTTGTTCTTGAGTCGTTGGATGCGGAACACGTTCCGGATGCCGTCTGGCAGCACGCGCGGCACCAGAAAGCAGGACAGCGCGTTCTCGCCCGCGGCTGTCGCGACCTGCGCCAGCACCAGGAACGCGTCGGACATCGGGGCGGAGCAGAACCACTTGTGCCCGGTGAGCAGAAAGTCGTCGCCCGACCGGCGCACCGCGCGGGTGGTGTTGGCACGCACATCCGAGCCGCCCTGCTTCTCGGTCATCGCCATGCCGATCAGGGCGCCGGGCTTGTCTGGTCGCAGTTCGCCGTCATAGTCGCGGGAGTAGAGCCGCGGCAGCCAGGCTTCGGTGAGTTCCGGCTGCAGCCGCAACACCGGCACCGCGGAGTGCGTCATCGAGATCGGGCAGGCGTGGCCCGGCTCAATCTGGGCGAACAGCATGAATCCGGCGGCCCTGGCCACGTTCGCGCCGGGTTTCGGGTCGGCCCACGCGCTGGTGTGCACGCCGTGCGCCACGGCCTGGGCGATGATCCGGTGGTAGGCGTCGTCGTAGTGCACCTCGTCGATGCGGTTCCCGTACCGGTCGTGAGTGGCCAGGGTCGGCACGTTGGTGTTCGCGGTTTCGGCGCAGGCCTGGAAGTCCTCGGTGCCGACCTGGGCGCCGATCTGTTCGAGGTTGCCGAGGGCCCAGCCCGCGTCGTAGTGGCGCACCGCTTCCACGAGCGGAATGTTGGTGGAGAATTCGTTGACCTCCACCCGGCGGGGCGCCTGATTCACGACGGTGTGCGTCAGCATGGGAAACCTCCACGGCTTGAACTGCCTGCGCTTCCATCCTCGTCGTTCGAAGGCGGATGCGGGTGATTCGCTGCTAAGAGGCTTGCGGCGTCGGGAACTGCGGACTGTAGGTCTTCCAGAACCGGAAGTACCTCCGCGCGCCGTACCACAGCGAGATCGCAAAATAGACGATGCCGCAGACGCCGCCGATGCCGATGGCGACCAACGTGGGTGCCGCGAGGTTGCTGCTGATTCCGGCGCACAGAACACCCAACAAAGCGGCATTGACCGCCATGCTGAAGACCATGCTGCTACCCGCCAGGTGGCTCACGCCGCTGGGTCCCAGAAAATAGTAGGTCTGCCGTGACCCGGAGAAGTCGTCATATCGCGAGGTCATCAGGTATGGCGCAATTCCCGGGTCGAGTTCCGCGTAGGCCGCTCGAAGACGGTTCATGGCCAGAACGTAGGCGAGATCCTCCATGGACACGTTCGCCACTCGCAGCTGAGTGAGGAAACCGACCAGCAGCACAATGCCCAGCACCGCGATGGCGAACGTCGGGAATGCGCCGCTGAAATCGGTGGCCTGACCGACCAGGGCCAGGCTCACCAGTCCGGCCGAGGTGAGGGTGAGGAACATGCTGATGCGGGTGAGCACCTCGCCTTGCGTAGTGCTTCGGGAGGCGAGCAGACTCCAGTGCTCCGTGGCGAGCAATTGCGCACGCACGCCGACCGGAACCTCGTCGACGTTGCGAGGCGGGATTCGCGCCTCCTCGGGCATGACGCCAGTGTGCGCCCGGGTGAGCCAGGTGCATAGGGCGTACGCAAACCGACGCGCGATGCGCGGCGCATCCCTCAATTGGGCGGTCGGTCTAGGCGCCGGCTGAGGCTTCGGGTTCCTTCCCCGTGACCTGCCAGACGAAACGGCCTTCGTTGTCTTGGACTCGAACGAGGATACGCAGGTCCGGGGCGTCGGCAATCCTGGCGATGCAGTCGAAGGAGGTGCCGGCAGTGGGAGCAGCAGGCACGGCGCACTGGACTGCGTCGACTTTCGCGCCGGTCTGCTCGTGGATTCCGGTTGAAATTAGCTGCTGGACTTCACCCTGGTCCTGCCAGACCGCGCTCGAGCTGTTGCGGTGGCCGGACTGGAAGGCGCCCGAGCCGATGAGCGCGCTGACGACAACGATGATCAGGATCACGTTGACCAGGGTGCCGATGATGGAGAGTACGACGCCTGCCATGGCTTTGCCGTGGCCGACCGGCGGGATGAAGTTCCCGGCGCGGCGCAGGCCGACGATGCCCAGGATGAGCGCCGCGATCCCGACCAAGAGGAGGGGGTTCACGATCAGAGAGATGATGCCGAAGATGAGGCTGAGCGTGGCCGGGGTGTTCGTCCGGGGAGAGTCGTCCGGCGGCGTGTAGGTGAGCCGGTAGCGCTGTACCGGGGTGCCGTTGTCCGTCGGAAGGGCGGCATCCGAGGTGTCAGTCGCGGTCTCGGGCGTGAGCGGCGTCGGTCGCACGCGGTCGGTCCATCTGCTCCCGTCCCACCATCGCTCCTGCCCGGCGTCGCTCGTGTCGGCGTACCAACCGGCGGGTGCAAGATTTGTCGGTGCGTCACACATGCGGATTCCCCAGTCTCCCAGTGCACGACCGCACTATAGATCCTGAATATTCGCTGTGTCCCTCCCCAGAACACGGGTCAACCGGATGGGGCTGTGCGGTGGAGGGGATGACGAGAATCGAACTCGCGTAATCAGTTTGGAAGACTGAGGCTCTACCACTGAGCTACATCCCCGGACGTCGTCAGCTCTGCCCTCGCGGACCGGTGACTGACTGCCGATGAATACTGTACCTGACTGGCGGCCGTCGGTGCGTCAGCATCCGCAGCAGAATCTGCTCCCGCGTAACCATCGAAGCGACTCCAGTGACATCATTCAAGTGTGATTCATCCGCCCCGACTCGCAGAAATGACTGCTAGCGCATTGCGTCGGCATCACGCTGGCGTGATCGCGGCCGCCGAGCGGTCGACGGATGCCTCCACCATGCTGATCGCCCTCAGCGCCGCGGTGTCGCGTTTTGTTCCGAGTGCCGCCAGCGGCTGGTCGGTAACCGACCCCGGGATCATTCTTCCGACCTGGCCGATCCATCTCGTCAACGTCGATTTCAATCAGGGCGTGGGATATTGGGAGCGCGAGTTCTCGGTGGAGGACCGGCTGCTCTTCCGCGATTTGGCTACCCGGGAGCGGCCGGTGGGGACCTTGCACGGGGAGACCGCCGGCCTGTTGGCCCGCAGTTCACGATTCCGAGAAGCTATTGCAAGCCTTGGCTATGGCGATGAGCTCCGAGCCGTGATGCGAGCCTCGGGAACCGCATGGGGCCTGATCGAGTTAGTGCGCGGCAGGGACGAGAATCCCTTCTCCGATGCCGAGGTGGACTTCGTCGCCAATCTACTGGAGCCGCTCGCCACCTTGTTGCGAGCCAGGGTGATGAATGCTCCGAGCGGGGCGACGCCGGCCCCAGCCACTCCCGGCGTACTGGTTTTTACCGCAGACAGCACCTTGGAATCGTCTAATGACGCCGCCGCGAGCTGGCTGCGGGAGATGCCCAACGTGCCAGGCGGTCCCGAGTCGCTTCCCAGCCCGGTGCGTGCCGTACTGGCGTACTCTCACGCCGTCGCCCGAGGCTACCAACGCGGGCCCGCACGATTGCGGGTGCGGTTGCGTTCCGGCCAGTGGGCAGTGGTGGATGCGAGCACCCTCCGGGCCGCCGACGTCGCGCAGGCCACCACGGTCGTGGTCATCGCGGGCGCCACGTCCGCAGAGATGGAATCGATCGTTGTGTCGGCTTACGGCCTGTCCCGGCGGGAGCAGGAGGTGAGCCGCCTGCTTGCCCGCGGCATCTCGACCTCCGGCATCGCCGCGGAGTTGAGCCTGTCGGTCTTCACCGTGCGCGACCACATCAAGTCCCTCTTCACCAAGGTCGGCGTAGCCAGTCGCGGTGAGCTTGTGGCCCGGCTTTTCACCGGGCAATACCGGTAGTCAGCCGGCGGCCGGAACCTCAGACTGCCTCCACCGGGTGATTGCTGCGGATCAGACCGTCCGGGTCGTGATGGTTCCGCACCTCAAGCAGCTGCCGGATGGTCCGCTGGTCGTAGAACCGATGCGCGGGCGCCGCGGTGTCGCGGAAGTTGAGATAGTCGCGATCCGCCTGCCAGGGGGCTAACGCGTCGCGGAGGGCCGCGACGTGCTCCTCGACGCCGTGGATCGAGTCAGCTGTGGGAGTGATGCCGACGGCGTAGAGGAGGAATCGACCGGGCAAGTGGTTCACCGCGCCCCCGGTGGGGTCGGGCCGGCCGACGGAGCCACCGAGGTGGCGCAAGTCCACCGCCAGAAGCGGGGAGTCGACTCCAGGGCCGACGAGCGCCAGGAGCACCGCGATCGCGTCGGGGGTCAGGTCCTCGAGGATCATTCCGTCGCCGCGTGCCGGGGTGGGATCCGGCGGGTCCATGTGGATCTGCCCGAGGGCGGCGGCGGGCATCACGGCGAAAGTGTCCATCACCGGCCCGAGGGCGCGCAGTGGTGCGAGCAGTCGCTCGGCCCAATCCGTCAAGCCCGCAGGCTCTGCGCCCGCCTCGATCGCCCCGTCGATCGCGACGAACGACTTGCCGCGTAACGGCTCGGGCAGCTCGGGCATCGGGGGAAGGCGTAACAGGCGCACGCACGTCGTTGCCGACTCGTCCAGCTCCCTGGTCCACTCTGCGTATGCGGCGAGCACCTCGGCGGCGCGTTCGATCGGGAACAGCAGCGCACCTCCGTACACCTGAGTCACAGCGAGGGCTGTGAACTCCAGCGCACAGACGATGCCGACGTTGGCACCGCCGCCGCGCACCGCCCAAAACAACTCGGGCTCGGTGAGCGCATCGGTGCGGTGGAGAACTCCGTCGCCGGTAACCAGGTCCACGGCCGTGACCGAATTCACGGCCAGGCCGTGTCGACGAGCCAGCCAGCTGTACCCGCCGCCGAGACTGTATCCGGCGACGCCGACACTGCCGGAGGATCCGGCGCGGCCGACAAGTCCGTGCCGGGCGAGTGCTTCGGTGACCTCCGACCAGGACACGCCCGCTCCCACCCTGACCGAGCGGGCGACAGGGTCGACGGTCAGCTCCCGCATCCGGTCGGTGCGCAGCAGGATTGTTGTCGAAAGGTCACCGAGCGGGGACGCGTTATGGCCGGTGCCCTGGGGTGCGACGCGCAGTCCGGCACCGCTGGCGAAGTCGAGGACGGCGGCCACATCGGTGCTGCTCTCCGGCAGTGCCACCATTGCGGGGCGCTGGTCGACCGACAGGTTCCACGCCGCGCGTACCTTGTCCCAGTCGCTGTCGGCGGGCGTTGCAATGCGTCCCGCGACGCGCTTGGCCAGGTATTTTGCCAGGTCGTCGACGCTGTCGGCGGCGGGTGCCTCGGAAATGCTCATGCGGATTGGTCTCCTGCTTCGGTTGACGTGGTTTGTGCAATCGGGACTTGTGGGGTGCGTTCTGCGCTCGGATGTTCGGATGCGTCCCGAGACGTGCGATAGCGGAAGTACAGGTAGATCGTGAGGGACACCAGGGTGAAGCCGACCAGGACGGCGAGCCACGTCCACAGCGACGCGCCCAACTTCTCCCAGTTCGCCGCATCGGGGAGGACGATCAGGCAGAACACGACCAGGACCACTAGATAGGTCGCTGCCCACCGGGGCTTCGAAGTCGCGAACAGTTCCTCCCCCTCCAGAAATCGGAAGGGCAACAGTCCGACCAGCAGCGCGGTGACTCCCTCAGCGGTCACCGCGGCCAGAGTGTCGATTGCCAGGGCGCGAAGGAAGCTGTCTGGCTGGCCGTCGGTGCCGGCGATGAGGACGCTGTAACCCACCCACGAGGTGATGCCGAGTGTCAGGATGATGCCGGTGTGCAGCATCACCATGCGCGAGCGCTGCACCGCGCTCGCGGCACTGGTGAGGGAGATGCCGAGGATCAGCCCGATCAGGAATCCAGGCGAGAACCCCATCAGACGGGACAGCAGCACCCCGATGACGGTCAAGATGAGCGCGAGTGGCTTTGCATCCAACGACGCCCCGATGTGCCACTTCTCGCGGACGATCCAGCTCGTTATCGCATTGGACAGATAACCGACGATGAACAAGGCGATGCCCAGGGCCAACACCAACCGCAAGGACGTGATGTCGAATCCGAAATTCGGATCGACGAATCCGAAGGCAAGCGCCGAGAAGGCGATCATCGCCGCGCCACTGACGAACGGCGTGTTGGCCAATTTGGTTCGCAATCGTTGCAGCCAGCGCAGTCTGAGCGTGCGCAACCGTCCGAAGAGCCGCTCGTATTGCGTGGCCAGCGTCGCGTTCAGCAACTCCGCCGGGAACGCCACGAACAGCAGCAGTGCCGCGCCCGACCCCGCAGCGGTCACGAGGACAGCCGGACTGCTCAACACCTGCTGCAGCGTCCGCAGCGCATTCGTCAACGCCGACGGAGCTCCGAAATCGTCCCGGTTCACCACGGCGCTCTGGCCGGGTGTCGACGGAGTCGATGGTGCCGGAGGTGCCGATCGCGGTGTGTTCCGGGTGCTGATCTGACGGTCTTGCACTTCAGGCAAGGCCAGGGTGGGCAACTGCGGCAACGGTGCCGCGCTGATCGGAGGACCCGCGTGGAAGATCAGTCCTGAGACATCGTGGTTGGCGGCGGGACGCGTTGTCGTGACCGCGGGCGCCACGTGCGGCGAGGCGGTGGCCGGCTGATTCTGTGACGGTGCCGTGGCTGGCGGGACGACCGCCGGCGGGACCGTCCCGATCGTGAGCCGCAACTGCGGGGTGGCCGGCCCGCCGGCAGAGACGTTGCCTGCCCGGTCGGTCTGAATGCTGCTGATCGTGTGCACGCCGGGGGACAACGGGCCGGTCGGAGTGAAGGACCAGGTGCCGGACGGCGACACGGTGGGCCCGTGCGCGCCGGTGATAGCGTGCGTGCCGTCGAACAGCGTGACCACTGCGTCTGGCTCTCCGGAACCGGAAATCCTCGGCCGCGGGTCGCTCGAGGTGGCCTCGTTGATCCCGTTCCCGCCCGGTGAACCTGGCGAGGTGATCCGTGGGGCAGCGGGGGCGACCGTGTCGATGGTGAGCGTTTGGACCACCGAGTGGTGTGGCGGGCCTGGTTCGACGGTCACCGCAACCGAGTACGACCCATCCTTCAAGGCGATGCTCACGCAACTGAATCGGGACTTGGATACCCGTGTGACGCACAGCGGCCGACTCACTTCCGCGGCACTCACCCGGGCCAACACGCCGGTGCCGACGCCGACGAATGCGGGTGTGGAATCGTTCGTATACGCGGCGGGCGCCGGTGAAATGACTGCTGGGGCGATGTCCGCGGTCGTTGCTGCCGACTCGGTTGCGACTGCCTGAGGCGCCGCAAACAGGGACAACAGAAGAACCATCGCAGTGGCGATCATGGCTTCGGGTGCCCGGATGCGCATTGGCGCTCCTTCTGTCTCACCAAAGTGTCCAGGTCAGCCGCAGCAGACTCCATCCCTCGCACAGGGGGATTTACCGCGCCGGATACCCCCGATTGAGGGGGTAGGGCGGTGGGACGGCGCGCGATGAGACCGGATCAACTCGGCTAGACTTGCCGGGGCCAATTTCTACAGGCTCCGGACGCCGTCCGTTGGGAGGCTGTCCGCAGGAAATCCGGGGCGTAGCTCAGCTTGGTAGAGCGCCCGCTTTGGGAGCGGGAGGCCGCAGGTTCAAATCCTGTCGCCCCGACAAGACCCCGAAATTGTAAGTTGCAAACGCTGAAAAACAGGAGAACGAGATCGTGAAGACCACCGTCGACAAGCTCAGCCCGACCCGCGTCAAACTGACCATCGCCGTGACGCCGGAAGAGCTGAAGCCCAGCATCGACCACGCCTACGGGCATATCGCCGAGTCGATCAACGTCCCCGGTTTCCGCAAAGGCAAGGTACCGCCGCCCATTGTCGACCAGCGCGTCGGCCGGGCCGAGGTGCTCAACCACGCGGTGAGCGACGGACTCGACAAGTTCTACCGCCAGGCGGTCGATGAGAACAGCATCCGCCCGCTCGGTCGCCCCGAGGCGGACATCACGGAGTTGCCGAGCATCAAAGACTTCAGCGGCGACCTCACGGTCACCGTGGAGGTCGACGTGCGCCCCGAGTTCACCATGCCGCCGCTGGACGGTCTGCAGCTCACCGTGGACAGCATCGAGGTCACCGACGAAGACGTCGAGGCCGAACTGAAGAATCTGCAGTCCCGCTTCGGCACACTGATTACCGTGGATCGCCCGGCGAAGACCGGCGACTTCGCTCAAATCGACCTTGTCGCGACCATCGACGACCGCGAAGTCGACACCGCCAACGCGATCTCCTACGAGATCGGCTCAGGGGAGCTCATCGAGGGCATCGACGAGGCACTGGACTCACTGAGCGCCGGCGAGAGCGCCGTGTTCGAATCCAAGCTGCTCGGCGGTGAGAACGAGGGCGAAACCGCCCAGATCACGGTGAAGATGCTGGCGGTGAAGGAGCGCGAGCTGCCAGAGGCCAATGACGACTTCGCACAGATCGCCAGCCAGTTCGACACGATCGAGGAGCTGAAGGCGGACATCCGCGACCAGATCACCCGCTCCAAGGTGTTCGGACAGGGCGCGCAGGCGCGCGACCAGATCGTGGACAAGCTGCTCGAATCGGTCGAGATCCCGGTTCCGCAGCAGCTGGTCGAAGACGAGGTGCACCGTCACCTTGAGAACGAGCAGCGTCTTGACGACGACGAGCACCGCGCCGAGGTCGCCATCGCCAGCGAGAAGACGTTCCGCAGCCAGATTCTGCTGGATGCGATCGTCGAATCGGAGCAGGTCAAGGTCAGCCAGGAAGAACTCACCCAGTACCTCGTGCAGGGCGCCGCTCAGTACAACATGGAGCCCGGCGAATTCATCAAGGTACTCGACGAGAACGGGCAGATCCCCGGAATGGTCGGCGAAGTGGCCCGCGGCAAGGCACTGGCCACGGTGCTGGGCAAGGCGACGGTGGTGGACACCGAGGGCAACCCCGTCGACCTGTCGGCTTTTACCGCATCCAGCGAGCCGTCGAGCACTGGTGGCACCGAGTACATCGACGTGCCGCTGGACACCGCCACTACCGCCCAGGACGAGACCGAAGGCACGGATGGCGCTGACACGGATGCCGCGGAGCCGGACGAGAAGTAGTCCCGAGTCACTCGACACGCGTCAGGCGCGTAACACAAGCCGTAACCTGAGAGCCCCCCGGCGCATCCGGTTCTAGTTTGGGATGCATGAGCGCGCGCCCAGACAAACACGACCCGAATCATCTCCGGCTGCTGACCCAGGCGGTGCACGCCGGCAACTCGATCGACCCCGGAACCAAGGCGGTGCGCACCCCGCTGGTGTTCGCCAACTCGTACGCGCTGCCGGACGACCCCAGCGAGATCAGCTGGTCGGGCACCGAGATCCCGCTGTACACCCGCAACAGCGGCGTGAACCAGCTCGCCCTCGAGGAGAAACTCGCCGTGCTCGAACACGGCGAGGCCGCCGTCGCCTTGGCCAGCGGCGTGGCCGCGTTGCACTCGGTGTTTTTCACGTTCCTGCGCGCCGGCGACCACGTCGTCATCTCGGACGTGAGCTATGAGGCGGTGTTCCGGCTGTTCACCGAACTGCTGCCCGAGCGGTACGGCGTCGAGGTCACGTTCGTGGACACCAGCGACTTGGTTGCCGTGAAGGCGGCGCTGCGGCCCACCACGCGCATCCTGCACACCGAGACCCCCGCGAATCCGACCACCCGGATCACCGACCTTGAGGCCGTCGCCGCCCTGGCCCACGAGGTCGGCGCGCTCGTTTCGGTGGATACGACCTTCGCGACGCCGCTGCTGATCCGGCCGTTGGAGCTGGGCGTCGACCTCGTCGTGCACTCGCTGACCAAGTACATCAACGGGCACGGCGACGCGATGGGCGGCGGGGTGGTCGGCTCGGCCGAGCTGATCCGGCGGATCAAGAACGACGCCATGGTGGACGTCGGCGGGGTGATCAGTCCGTTCAACGCGTGGCTGATCAACCGGGGTGCCATCACCCTGCCGCTGCGAATGCGTCAGCACTGCGCGAGCGCGCAGACGATCGCCGAGTTCCTCGAGGCCGACCCGCGGGTCGCGTTCGTGGCCTACCCCGGCCTGGCGTCGCATCCGCAGCACGAGTTGGCGGTGCGGACCATGCCGCACGGCTTCGGCGGGATGATGGCGTTCGCGATCAAGGGCGACTCGGATGCGCACAACCGGTTCGTCGCGAACCTGCGCGTGATCACCTCCGCTGTCTCCCTCGGTCACGACGAGTCGCTCATCGTGCACGTCGGCACCACCGGGCCACGGGTCGCCGCGTACCCGGATGAGTTCAAGAAGTGGGGTCACCTGCGGTTCTCGGTGGGCCTGGAGGACGTCGACGACCTGATCGAAGACCTGAGCGCAGCCCTGGACGCGACCTTCGCCTGACCGCCGCTCCTGCTCGGCACTCTGCCCACGGCGAACAGAGCCAATCGGGCGCGTTACCTCCTATAGATTCGTTTGCGTAAGCGACAACTGAAATGGAGCGCGACACATGGCCCAACCGGCATTGGTCAGCAGTATCTTCGACCAACTCCTCAAGGACCGCATCATCTGGCTGGGGTCAGAGGTGCGCGATGACAACGCCAACGAGATTTGCGCCAAGATTCTGCTTCTGGCTGCCGAGGACTCGGACCGCGACATCTACCTGTACATCAACTCGCCCGGCGGTTCGATCACCGCGGGCATGGCCATCTACGACACCATGAAGTTCGTCCCGAACGACATCGTCACCGTCGGCATCGGCATGGCCGCCTCGATGGGACAATTCCTGTTGTCTTCCGGCACGAAGGGCAAGCGCTACATCACCCCGAACGCGCGCGTGCTGCTGCACCAGCCGTCCGGCGGATTCGGCGGCACGTCGGCGGACATCCAGACCCAGGCGAAACTCATCCTCGACATGAAAAAGCGGATGGCGGAGCTCACGGCGGCGCAGACCGGCAAGAGCGTCGATCAGATCATCAAGGACGGCGACCGGGACAACTGGTTCACCGCGCAGGAAGCGCTGGAGTACGGTTTCGTCGACCATCTCCGGGAGTTCGCCACGGATGTCATCGGTGGCGGCGGAACCGACGACGACACGGCAAAGAAGTAGGGACAGGCACTCATCATGGAATTCACCACCCCCCAAGCGTCGATGTTCACCGGGCAGCCGTCCGGTCTCGCCGCCCCATCGGCGGAGTCCCGTTACATCCTGCCGAGCTTCGAAGAGCGCACCGCCTACGGATACAAGCGGCAGGACCCGTACGCGAAGCTGTTCGAGGACCGCATCGTCTTCCTCGGCGTGCAGATCGACGACGCGTCAGCGGATGACGTCATGGCCCAGCTGCTCGTGCTGGAAAGCCAGGACCCGGACCGCGACATCGTGATGTACATCAACTCGCCCGGTGGCTCGTTCACCGCGATGACGGCGATCTACGACACGATGCAGTACATCCGTCCGCAGATCCAGACGGTCTGCCTCGGGCAAGCCGCGTCGGCGGCCGCCGTGCTGCTTGCCGCAGGCTCCCCGGGCAAGCGGCTCGCACTGCCGAACGCGCGCATCCTGATCCATCAGCCGGCCACCGGCGACTCGGGCCGCGGCCAGGCGTCGGACATCGAGATCCAGGCCCGCGAGATCCTCCGGATGCGCACCTGGCTCGAGGAGACGATCTCGCATCACTCGAACCGCAGTGTCGAGCAGGTCAACAAGGACATCGACCGGGACAACATTCTGGACGCCGCCGAGGCGCTCGAGTACGGCCTGATCGACCAGGTGCTGACCAGCCGGAAGAACCTGCCGGCGCTCGTCAAGTAAGGCCCCTTCGAGACGCGGGCTCGTTCCTCGCACTCCCTTCGATGCGGCGCTGGCGCGCCTTACTCAGGGAACGTTCCCTGGGGAGGTCGCTCTGGCGACCGTTGGTCCCTGAGGAGGTCGCTGTGGCGACCGTTGGTCCCTGAGGAGCGAGCTCTGCGAGCGTCTCGAAGGGCTCGAAGGGAGTCCAGCTCAGACCTTCCTGCGGCGGGTCACCACCAGCAGGGTGACGCCCGCAGCGAGGCCGACCAGAAGAATCGCCCCGCCGATCCAGAGCACGTTTCCCAGCGGCACCGCTGAGTCCCGCGGCGGCGCGCTGGGCTGCTGCTTCGACGTGCTCGTGGCGGCCGAGTGGGTGCCGTGACAGTCGGGAGGAGTCGCCGAGCCTGCGCTCGGTGCCGCCTGAGTCGCATCCGGCTGCCAGGTGAACGGAATCGTGTCGGACACCGTGTGACCGTCGGTGGAAATCAGCTGCCACGCGATGGTGTAGTTGCCCGGTTCGCCCAGCGCAGCATTCGCGGACATGGTTGCCCCCTGCACCGATACGCAGCCGTCCCCGTAGTAGACGCCGCCCGCGTCGCGAATCTGCAGTACGAAGCCGTTGCCCTTCCCACCCAGGTTGAGCAGGTTATCGTTCGTCGTGACAGAGAACTGCTCGGGCAGCTGCGTGAGCACCTCGCCGGAGGTGGGGATCGTGGACACGACGTAGTTGTGTGCCTGGACCGGGGCGGCGACGGCGAACACACCGGCCGCCACCACCAGGGCACCGAGCGCCACGGCTCTGAACAACCGGCTCATGATTGCGACGTTCTACGCCGTGCGATGGCGAGAACCAGTGCGATCGCGCCGAGGACGAGTCCGCCGAGGCCCAGGCCTCTGGCCAGCACGTCCGACGAACCGCTGCCGGTGTCGTCGGCGGAGACCGCCACGACCGGGGCGGCCGACGAACTGGTTCCGGATGCGGCGGGCGCGTTGCCCACGGTGAGCGCCGGCGCGGGATGCTCCGCCCCGGAACCCGAGTCGCTCCAGTTCACCACGGTCCCATCGGTGTAGGTCTGCACGACTGGAAGGGCGATGACGTCGGTGTCGGGCACCGGGCCTACCGAGAGTTGGAACGTCTGCAATTGGCCGGCGGTGATCTCGTGGCCGGGTTCCGCTGTCCAGGTCACGCTCGTCACCGCTTCGGTGATCTGCGCTCCGTTCACCGTCGCCGGGGCGGGCAGCGTGCTGCGGACCAGTTTGGCCGACCAGCCGGGCACCGGAACGTAGCTGACGCTGGCAAAGGGTGTGTCTTCGGGGAGGGAGAGTTCGATCTTGCTGGTGGCCGCGGTCGCGGACTCGTTCGGAACCTTCACCGTGAGCAGGGCGTACGAGCCGGCGGTTGCCGAACCGGGCGAGACGGTCACGTGGGCGCTTGCAGCGAGCGGAGCGCCCAGGGCGAGCAGGATACCCGCAGCGAGGGCGAGAGAGGCTTTGGTCTTATGGTGCGTGTGCATAGAGTTCTTTCGTAAAAGTTGTGCCGACATCGGCGGAAAAGAAAGTGTTCAGGCGCCGGCGCCCGCCGGTCCAGCTCGTAGGAGCTAAGCGAACGCGCGCGCAGACCCGGCCGGCGGCCCGCGATACCGCAGCACCGACAGCTTCGCCTTGGGCGAGAGGACCAGAACGCGGGAAAGGTTCTTCGGCGGTCGAGCGGCATCGAGCGGCACCGGCTGCAGTTCGCGCGGGAACAGGACACGCAGCAGTGCGCGGGCACCGGCTGTCACCGACCAGAACGAACGCTCGCCGTAGCACAGCAGCAGGAACGTCACCGCGGCAGCCGCGGCGTGCGCTGCGAGCATCCACGTCGCATCAGCTGCCGAGACCAGCTGTGACGATCCTGTCGGCACGGTCAGGCCCAGGGCACCGGTGATTTCGGCGCCGTGAACATGGGCGGCCGGAGCCCATCCGGAGCCGCCGATTGAGGCGAACAACTGGTGGAAGAGCAGTTGACTGCCGACAACGGAGGCCGCCAGGCGTAACGGTGACAGCCGCTTTCCGGCGAGTCCGACACAGAGCATTCCGGCAAAGACCAGTGACAGCACGATCGCGAGCCAGCTCGGCGGGCCGCCGGCGAAGGTATGCGAGGCCGCGGCGACGGCGGTGGAAACCACGGCCGCGAGCCATCCGCGGGCGAATCTCGCCCACCTCGTACCCATCCGCGCTCCCGTGTCCGAGTTGCCCTGTCGTTGTGATTCCCGTCAAGTCTAGGTTGCCGCTTGCGGCGCGCCGCGTCTCATTTGGACCGCGTGCATCGCAGTGTCACCGCATCAGGTTAGGCTCGACACTACAAAGATGTGCGGAACGACCAACCCAGGAGGAGGCGGGCATGGCTCGTATAGGTGAGAGCGCCGATCTGCTCAAATGCTCTTTCTGTGGCAAAAGTCAGAAGCAGGTGCAGCAGCTCATCGCCGGCCCCGGCGTCTACATTTGCGATGAGTGCGTCGAGCTGTGCAACGAGATCATCGAAGAGCGCCTGGCGGAGGCCGGCGAAGAGGCCTCCGGCGAGTTCGAACTGCCCAAGCCGAAGGAGATTTTCGCCTTCCTCGAGGAGTACGTGATCGGGCAGGAGCCCGCCAAGCGCGCCCTGTCGGTGGCCGTCTACAACCACTACAAGCGCATCCGCGCCCGCAACACCATCACCTCGGCGGACGCCGTCATCGACGACGTCGAGATCGCCAAGTCCAACATCCTCCTCATCGGGCCGACCGGATGCGGCAAGACCTACCTCGCCCAAACCCTCGCCAAGCGTCTCAATGTGCCGTTCGCGGTGGCGGATGCCACGGCCCTCACCGAGGCCGGCTACGTCGGCGAGGATGTCGAGAACATCCTGTTGAAACTCATCCAGGCCGCGGACTTTGATGTGAAGAAGGCCGAAACCGGCATCATCTACATCGACGAGATCGACAAGATCGCCCGCAAGGCCGAGAACCCATCGATCACCCGGGATGTGTCGGGGGAGGGTGTGCAGCAGGCGCTGCTGAAGATCCTCGAGGGCACCGTCGCGTCGGTGCCGCCGCAGGGCGGACGCAAGCATCCGCATCAGGAGTTCATCCAGATCGACACGACGAATGTGTTGTTCATCGTCGCGGGCGCCTTCGCCGGTCTTGAGGAGATCATCTCGCAGCGTGCCGGCAAGAAGGGCATCGGCTTCGGGGCGCCGCTGCACAGCAAGGGCGACGACATCAACCTGTTCGGTGAGGTGCTGCCAGAAGACCTGCACAAGTTCGGTCTCATCCCCGAGTTCATCGGTCGCCTGCCGGTGGTGGCCACCGTGACCCCGCTGGACCAGGCGGCGTTGATGGACATCCTCACCAAGCCAAAGAACGCCCTGGTGCGCCAATATCAGCGGATGTTCGACATCGATGGTGTGGCGCTCGAGTTCGAGAACGCGGCACTGGAAGCCATCGCCGATCTCGCGGTGCTGCGCCAGACCGGCGCCCGCGGCCTCCGGGCCATCATGGAAGAGGTGCTCGGGCCGATCATGTTCGAGGTGCCGTCTACCAAGGATGTCGCCAGAGTCATCGTGACCAAGAAGGCAGTGCTCGAGAACGCAGCGCCGACGATCGTGCCGCGCAAGCAAGTCCGGCACGAGAAGTCCGCCTAGCGCGTTGGGCATCGCCGGCGAACGGCTGCGTGCGATTCGTCGCGTCGCCGTCATCTGCATCATCGTGTCGTTGTCGGTCACGGCGCTGATCGGCATCGCGACTCTGCTCGGCGGGAATTTCGGCGACGTGCAGGGTCGGATAATGCTGACGACGCTAGTCATTGGAACCTTCGGCGTGCTGGCATTGGCAGATCTCGCGGTGGCCGGTCGCCGCTTCGAATGGTGCGGATACGTCGGCATCCTCGCGGGCAGCGTCGGCCTGGTGATGGGGCTGTACCTGGTCTGGTCGGATGCGGAACCGAGCGAGGCGTTCTGGAAGTCCTTCGGTGTTGCCACCGTGCTGGCCGCCAGCCTGGCACACGCCAATCTACTGCTGCTGCTCGGAGAGCGCCGCCGCCCGGTCGTTCGCACGACTCTGTGGATCACCGTCGGCTTGATCACCGTCCTGGCCGGGATGATCATCGCCCTCATCGCGACGGACGGCGACATCGGCACCGAGATTTACGCGCGGGTGCTGGGCACGGTTGCGATCCTCGATGTACTGGGCACCATCGTTGTGCCGGTGATCAGCAGATTCCTGCGCGACGAGAGCAGCCCGAGCTCCCACGCTGGATTGGTGGTCGCGTTGCCGGCCGACTTGAGCGGACGGTTGGGAACCCTCGCCGCCGAACGTGCAATGCCCACGGATGCTTTCGTGATCAAGATCTTGGAAGACCTCGCCGGTACCCACCGGTAGGCTTACGAGGCCGTTGGGCAGGGGTTTCGATACGGCTCGCGCTAACGCTCGCCTACTCAACCCGCGGGGGTGCGAGGGACGAGGCCGCGTATCGAAGCCTTGGTTTGCCCGCGGTTTCGATACGGCTCGCGCTAACGCTCGCCTACTCAACCCGCGGGGGTGCGAGGGACGAGGCCGCGTATCGAAGCCTTGGTTTGCCCGCGGTTTCGAT